>CAWGNM010000015.1:0-271388 GCA_963823935.1 uncultured Acidobacteriota bacterium | reverse complement strand
TGGCTGATCCGGCTCTGCTCTGTGTTCTTGGATCAAGGCACAGCCTATTGGCCAATGCCAAACCGCGACAAAGGTTTTTATGAATGCGTCCGGACACTGTTTTCATGCCGGGGTGGAATGTTTCCTAAGTATCTTGTTGGACTAGACGGGGAATTTCGAAATCAGGAGCGTCTGTCCTATTCCGCATCGGACGCGGTCCTGGATTATCTGGACAGTCAGTCTTTCCGAGAAGCCGAATGGCCCGAAATTGTTCAAGCAGAACTTCTGGCGCTACCGGGTTGGGCGGGCTTGATGCACAGGCTTGAGAAAGATCCCGCTCTGGCGCCGCACAAAACCCTTCCCTGTTCCTTGATGGACTTTCTCGGTGTAAGGCTGACGATGTCCCGGGTAGCACAGCGCAGGGGAGCAGCGGAGGCCGTTCCACAAGAGAGTCCACTCAAGACGCAAGAAAAGAGACGTCTGAGCCGGTCGGCGCGTATCTATGACGCTGCTCGCGTGTTGAGACTTTCCGCTGGAGAAATCAATCGCCTGTCGGAGTCCGAGTGGTCGGCGTTTGTCAATGAAGTCAAAGCGTTCAATGGTTTGGAACGCAGGCGGATTCTACATCTCGCCTATGAACGGTGGCACGAACGCGAGATTCTGCGTGGGCTGGCGAGCCACAGAAAATACCGCGGCCTATTCGATCAGCAGGGGAGACCCCCTGCGCAAGTCTTCTTCTGCCTCGACGAGCGGGAGGAATCGATGCGGCGCGCTCTCGAAGAAGCTGATCCTCGCGTTGAGACTTACAGCGCCGCCGGCTACTTCGGCGTGGCCGTCGATTACAAGGGAATCGACGATCCCCACCCCGCGGCGCTGTGTCCCGTGGTGATCAAGCCCGAGCACGCCGTCGTGGAACGGCCGAAACCCGAGGACACTGCGCTGCTAGCGAGCCGTCGTTGGCGTAGGCGAATTCTTGGATTGCTGATGCGGAATTCTTTTGTTTCTTCAAAGACATTGCTGCGGGGCTGGCTTTCCACTTCAGCTCTCGGCTTGCTGTCGGCAGTTCCTCTGATTGGTCACTTGCTGGCGCCTCGACGCTATGCCCTCCTTCGTGACTGGCTAAACAGGGAGTTTCTCCCAGAGCCGAGGACCGAGCTCACCTTGATGCAAAACACGAAGCAATCCCAAAGCGCGGTGGCAGGTTTATTGACGGGGTTCGCTCCGCAAGAAAAGACTGAACGCGTCGCCAGTGTGTTGCGCCCGGCTGGCCTCGCGCGCGGATTTGCTCGCCTAGTGGTGATCCTGGGCCATGGATCGACGAGCCTCAATAATCCGCACGAGTCCGCACACGATTGTGGGGCCTGCGGCGGGCGTCGCGGCGGACCTAACGCACGACTCTTTGCCGCAATGGCCAACCGGCCGGAGGTTCGCGAGCGCTTGCGAGCTGAAGGCATCGACATTCCTGCGGATACTTGGTTCATCGGCGGCTACCACGATACTTGTAGTGACGACGTGGAACTCTTTGATCTTGATGCGGTTCCGGCTACCCATCAGCCCGACTTGGACTCGATTCGCAATTCCTTGGATCAAGCCAGAGCACAAAACGCACGTGAACGTGTCCGACGATTCGAATCGTCCCACCCGGATGCGGATGCAGGCCAGTCACTTCGCCACGTGGAGGAGCGAAGCGAACATCTCGCACAACCGCGGCCCGAGTATGGGCATTGCACGAATTCGGTCTGCATCATAGGACGACGCAGCTTGACGCGCGGCCTATTTCTCGATCGCCGGGCCTTTCTTGTCTCCTACGATGCCAGCCAGGATCCCGACGATCAGAGCCTCTCAGCGCTGCTGGCCGCAGCCGTGCCGGTTTGTGCGGGGATTAGTCTTGAATACTATTTTTCGTTCGTTGACAACGACAGATACGGATGCGGGACAAAACTTCCGCACAACGTGACCGGCTTGGTGGGGGTAATGGACGGCCACGCAAGTGATCTACGCACTGGGTTGCCATGGCAGATGGTTGAAATCCACGAGCCGGTGCGAATTCTTTTTGTAATCGAGACGGCGCGTGACAGGGTCGAGAAGCTGATCAATGCGAGCGCTCCACTGAAGCAACTCGTCGAGAATCGTTGGATTCGACTCGCGACGATCGATCCGGTCTCGGGACGCGTCCACGTGCTGAGGGATAGCGGATTTGAGGAGTTCCATGAGGCTTTGGAGCGCCTGCCGGTAGCGCTCTCGTCACATGAATGGTACGCCGGCAAGCTTCAGCATCTTCCGATGGCTTGGATTCAAACGCCCCACACGGCGGCAGGAGATTAAGCGACGTGAATCTTTCGCAAGCCATTTTGATTTTTGTGGTACTGGCTCCTGGTGTGGTGTTTGCGGTATTTGCATTGCTGTGGCTGCTTGGTTGGACCCCGAATGAACGCTTCCTTTCCTGGATTACCGGCTTGACTTTCACTGTTTGCGTGTTTGGAGTTGCGGCACTGGTCTGGACCATCGCGTCTGGGTCAACCGTCACGGTCACATTCGGCAACTGGTTTGCCGTCGGAGACTACCATTTTCCGCTGGTGCTGATGGCGGATCGGCTTTCGTTGCCGTTCCTGGCGCTGGCGGTCGTGCTATCGGGACTCATCGCGCAGTTCTCGGCGACCTACCTTCATCGCGAGCCGGGATTCTTGAGATTTTTTCTCTTGTTGCACCTGTTCGCGTTCGGATCCTTACTTGCGTTCGCCGCGGGTTCGTTTGATCTGCTTGCCGCGGGATGGGAAGTGGTCGGGATCACTTCGGTCTTGCTGATTGGTTTTTTTCAACTCAGGCCAGCTCCCGTGGAAAATGGGCTTCGCGTGTTCGGCATATATCGCGCCTGTGACATTGGGTTGTTCGTGGGCGTGTTCGCCATGCACCATTGGGCCGGAACGGCGTCGTTTGAAAGCGGTTTCCCAGCTCTGATGGGCACACAAGCGGTGATCGTGTGTCTCCTTCTGCTGCTGGCCGCGGCCGGAAAGGCCGCGCAGATTCCTTTTTCGGGATGGCTGCCGCGGGCTATGGAAGGGCCGACGCCATCGAGCGCAATTTTCTACGGAGCGATCTCCATCCATGCGGGTGCGTACCTTCTGCTGCGAGCGCAACCGCTGCTTGCAAGGTCGATCCTGGCTTCCGCTCTGGTGATACTGATTGGTCTGGCTACGGCAATCCACGGCACCATCGTTGGACGTGCCAGCGCGGATGCCAAGACTTCGCTTGCCTATGCCACTTTGACGCAAGTCGGCGTGGTGTTTATTGAGATTGGACTCGGATTGAAATGGCTCGCGGTGGCACATATTTTGGGAAACGCTACCGTTCGTACGATGCAGTTTCTGCGCGCGCCATCGATGCTTCACGATTACCACCAAATGCACTCGGCGATTGGAGGCGAGATCTCGCCGACTGGCAAGCAAATCGAGGAACTGCTCCCCAAGCGAATCCAGTTATGGCTCTATCGCTGGGCTTTCGATCGCGGCCATCTCGATACAATACTGGACCGTTGGGTGATTGATCCCCTGCTACAGGTCTCCTCCTATCTTGCAAAACACGATCGTGTCGGAATGCGTTGGACTACGATCCGGTCCGACAATGCGGTGCCGATTTCCTTGCACGGTCCGGCGAAACAGGGGAACGACTAGTGTCCGTGCCAGGATGGGTTTCCCATGAGCCGTTTCTCACTAGCGTCTCCATTGGCGTGCCGTGGTTCGCGGCTGTCCTTCTAACGGGTTATCGCCGACACGCGCGCATCGTCGGTTGTGTAGCAGCATTTGCGTCGATCATTGGAAGCGCGGTGCTTCTAGCGGACGCGCCGAACAGCGAGTCCTTGTACCAAGCATTGATGCTGCTATTTTCCTGTCTCACTTTCGGTGCGACTTTGCTGCTTCCGCGCCGTGATTGCACAACAGGGACGATCAGTGGAATCCTGTTCCTACTCGGTTCGACGCTCTTGGCGTACTCGACTGGAAATTTACTCGTGCTGCTTGCAGCATGGATTTTGTCCATCGTTCCTTTCTTGTGGGCGGGGTGGTTCCGTGCCCGCGCATGGCGTCCGCTGGCTGGTCTTCTGTTATCAAGTTTCGCCCTTGCGCTGGCCGTCGGACTGATTGCTTCCAGCACAGGCGTCATTTCCATCGATAAACTGAAGGGTCAAAGCCCGGGTGGAGTGGCAGCGTTCGCGCTCCTCCTGATAGCTGTGGTCTTTCGCAAGGGAATTTGCCCCGCACACTCTTGGGTTGCAGACGCGGCTGAGACCGGTCCCGCACTTCCGACGGCGCTTCTGCTTAACGGGCATTTCGGAGCACTGCTGGTTGCCAAATTGATCGTGCCGTTGTTTCCGCTCATTGACAGTTTGTTTCCCGTACTTTCCTATCTCGCCATTTTGACGGCGCTTTATGTCGCGATCCGCGCGCTTGCGGAGAATTCTCCCCGCCGCCTGCTCGCCTATCTGGCGCTCAGCCAGTCGGCCTGTATCTTGAGCGGGCTGGAAAGTCGAACTGCTGAAGGAATTGCCGGCGCGATCGTGCATTGGTTCGTGGTGGCGATCTGCACTGTCGCTCTTTTCGGAATCCTGCGATTGCTCGAAGTCCGTTTCGGCGAGAACCTAACTGCGAGTAAGCACCTGGGTTTGGCCGAGCACGCGCCCCGCCTCGCCGTATCGTTTGTAATATTCGGGCTCGCCTTAGTTGGTCTGCCGGGTACCCTAGGTTTTTGTTCTCAAGACCTTTTGATTCACGGAGCGCTCACATCGCACCGTCTCATCGGATTGCTGCTGCCTATTGCCACCGCGATGAACGCCGTCAGCTTCTTTCGTTTGTTCACGCGCCTTTTCTTGGGCAAGCGTCGAACCGGGTTTACCGTCATGGCGGATGCGTTGCCACGCGAGCGCTGGATTCTTGCTGCCGGTGTTTTGTTCGTCGTCTTCGGAGGTTTGTTCCCAAACGCGGTCGTAATTCAGCGTTCGTCTGAGGCTGAACTAGTGCAGCAGGCCATCCGCACCGGAGCTGATCTTAACGCTGTTGGAAAGGTTGTACGGGCAGCCTGGGAAACTACCAATCACTGCCACGCGCTGACGCGTGGACCTAACGGGCCGATTTCATTGGTCGCGCTCGAAGTTGGGTATTGGGTGCAACGTTCGTCGGAGTCACTCGATGAGGAATGACAAGTTTGGCGCGCATCTCACGTCCGGCAATGGTACGGGACGGAAGAATGCGGTGGATCGTGATCTCGAAAAGCAGCAGGAGCGCACGCGGAATTTGAGGTTCGGCATTTTCTATCTGGTGGTTGGGCTTCTTCTCTTTCTCGCCAATCAATTTGCAAAGCAACCGCAGGCGGACGGGAGCCAGCCCAACGCGCTCTCGAACGTCGGCTTAGATCTGTCCGTAGGCCGTAAGCCAGAGCCGACTGGAGCTGCTCCAACCGAAGGGACAACCTACGTCATTCGCTTCCGACTCACGAATCGAGGAAACCAATCCGTCTTCTATCCAGTATATCCGGGCACAAATCGGCCTATAGGCCGTCTGGTCTACCGAACCGCGGCGGGGTCTGAATGGGTGTTGCTTTCGTGGCCCAAGGAGCTCACATCTACTTCGGCTCCACCGAGTGTCGGAAGCAAGGTCAGTTGGGTTGAGATGCCTCCGGGTGGCTGGGTCGATGGAATGTATAACGATCCCGGGTCGCCAGGTGAGGATCATGCGTATGAGATTGACCTGAAAGTTGCAACCGATGCCAATGTTGTTCGTTTCATCTCGCGAGCATACCGCGTAAGCACCAACTGATTTACCTACAAACTGATTATGTTTAGTGGAACCGGACTCCCTGGCTACAATTGAATGGCTCAACGGCTGATAAAATCACCCGCAGGGGAGGCGAAATCATGACGGCAGAGAGCAAGCCACAAACAGGACGAGAACACGAGGTGGGAACTTTAACCGCGCCGCTCTTGACGCTGGACCTTAATCGCGAGATCGAGCAGCTACGATCCGAAGGGCGCTGGCAGTCTGGACATACAGCAAAGACGCTCGCGAAGTATTCCGATTTCCGTGTCGTGCTGATAGTTATGAAAGCTGGCGGGCACTTAGAGAAACATCGAACCGAGGGGCGAATCTCCGTTCACACTCTCGATGGACGAATCCGGTTCACCACGGCCGAGCGATCGGTAGAGCTTGCGACGGGGCAGATGCTAACGCTAGAACACGATATTCCTCATGATGTTGAAGGCCTCGTTGACAGCGCTTTTCTTCTGACCATTGCTTGGCGGGATACATCTTCTGTCCGGTAGCGACTGAAAGATGTCCAAGACGTTCAAACGTGGCGATCACGTCGAATGGAACTCGGAAGCAGGAAGAGTTCGCGGCTCATCATCAAAAAAAGTTGTCTCCGACGTTCGGTTTAAGGGCTACGTACACCACGCCACGAAGAAAGAACCGCAGTATTTCATCAAGAGCGACAAGACCGATCATATCGCGATTCACAAAGGCTCAGCACTTCGACTCTTGAGGTCGCGGCCCAAGAGGAAGGGAAAAAGATCAGCGAGAGAGCGCAGAACGAAACATTGAACGGCAGACTGATTCACCTCTCTTCGACGCAGTATCTCCGCAATCCCTATTCGGTTGTCATTGTCAGGGGAGATGGAACAACGACGGGTGAACGCGCGAAGGTCACTATCAGATTGATCGCGAACAGCGCCACTGCCGTGAGTTCGATAAGCGCCGAAATCGGCAGAATATTCCAAGCCCATTTCGCGTAATCCTGGTAGGCAAGGATTTCCGATGCGACGCGCAGCGCGCATCCGCTCATCAGTAAGGTCAGCATTACCAACGTCAGCTTCGGGATCACGAAAGTGATCTCCATTTCCCGAAGGCCTTTGAACATTTCGAATGCAAAACTGACGGAAGTCTTGATCGCCGACCTGTCAGACTTGCCCTCGATTGAATCGAGGGCTCGCGGGGAACTCTATTTCTGTTGTCTCGGCACGACGATCAAGGCAGCGGGCAGCAAGCAGAACTTCGAAAAAGTGGATCACGACGCGATTGTGAGCTTTTGCGAAAATAGCGAAGGCGCACAATGCGAAATCATTCGCGCTCGTTTCCGCCATGGGCGCAAACGCGACATCGATGTTCTTTTACAATCGAGTTAAGGGCCGCACTGAGGATGATCTCAAAGCTCTGGGACTTCGATGCCTGATCATCTTCGAACCTGCTCTTCTGGTTGGCCCGCGCCACGAATTGCGTTTAGCGGAGAGGATCGCCGCGAAGACAATCGTTCGGCTGGCGCATCTCCTTCCGACTCGAACTCGAAAAGGCCTGATTACGGACACCGACACTTTAGCGATGCGGATGCTGGTCGAGGGAAAAGCAGCACCTGAGGGAGTTCACGTAATAAGGGCGAAGGACATCTAGCAGCTATAGCTCCCACAACGCTCGCCGGAATCGCGCTTATACGCTGTGGTTGCTCACAAGCCGCACCAGACGATTGAAATTGCTGCGGCGATTATCTTTTCGTTACGGATTCTGGCGAGCAGAAGATAATTTGTCCCGGCAAAAAGCTACTTTGCGAGAACCAGGACGACCCCATCACTCAAAAGCGAAAGCAGGATACGGGGTCCGTTCGCGCTGGATGGCGGGACAAGATTTGCCGTCATGTCCTTTCGCCCTATGGTGCTTGATTTCGACGTAAAGCTTCTCTCGTTGTTATTGTACCTCCGCTCGCGCCTGTTCACTGCGTAATAGAGCAGGACTCAGAGTATTCAACTTGTTGTTCAAAGCGACGAGTTGATTCACAAGGTCGTCTTTCACTTTGCACTTATTTCCCGTTGTCATGTAATTTGTTGTCATGTCTATTAGATGCGCAGATGCATGATGCTGTTGTGTCGATGTTTCGGCAGGCCACAGCATTGATTAACATCGGCGGCCTGATACACGGCCCCGTGTACATTTACGCGACAATCCGGCCAACAACCCAGCCGTTATAAATGCCCGTGCATGAGTCGCGGCGGCGGCCATCGCGCCCGCAACCTCGCGGTCATGTTAATGGGGCGCTATGCGAGCCGCCCCATCTCTTCAATGCAAATGGAAGTCAAGGCAAGTGGACTGCCTGAGAGCTAGTCTTCGAAATCTCCCCGTGCCCACCTCGCCCGTTGAAGTTCATCTGAAAACTCTTTTGCCTTCTGCCTGGCTTCATCGAATGCGACGTAGTCTGAGATCATCTGCGCCACATTGGTTGCCAATTCGGCGTTCGCATCAACGTATTCCGGGAAGGAGCTGAATACATAGCTATCTCGGCTCGCATCGAGATGATAAATCGCCATCGTTGTGTTCGCGGCCAGTTGCTCCACCATCGGGGTAATATCGCGAATCGCCTGTTCCTGCGAGGGTGAAGGCACCTCCACGTTCTGCATCCTGACGACGAACTCTCCCAGGTTGTTGACGTGTGTCTTCAGTTCTTCGAGTTTGTCAGCTTGAGTTTGCCAGCCGATCTGTGGGAACTTGAACGTATTCATCTCTTCGGCGGTCTGCTGGAGCTGTACCGCTTCTGACTTAGCTTGCGCCAGTAATGCGGAGAATTCTGGTGAATCCCTGACCACCCGTGCCGATGCCACTGTTGGTGCCAAAGACAGCAATGCGACTGCAAAAAATATGAAGCCGGGTCGCACGGCCTGTGTGTACTTGTTCATTGACCCGATCCTCCTTTTCGCGTCTTCGACTCTGACGCTCTCCACAGCACAAACGTGGCTTAAAACGGGAACGGCTGCAGTGACCCGAATCACAGGTGTTGCATTTATCGAGGGGTTTGCAATGTGACGCAACGGAGCGAGCGCCTATTTGAGAGTTCGTTCATCAGACAATTTAGAAGTGTGTGAATGCGAATCAGCGAGCTGCAAGATCCCGACTGCCGAGAGACTCTGCGACGCCTGGCTTTTGGAAGGCTTGGTTGCGCCCACGACAATCTGCCATACATTGTGCCGGTCTATTTCGCGTACGAATCAGATGGTCTCTACGGATTTGCCACTTTCGGCCAGAAAATTGACTGGATGCGTTCAAATCCGCGGGTATGTGTTCAGACGGACGAAGTGCTCAGCAATGACAATTGGGTCAGCGTTGTAGTCCTTGGGCGATACGAAGAACTTCCTGACACTCCTGATTATGCCAGCGAACGCGGTAAGGCTCAGTCTCTTTTGGAGAAGCGCTCGATGTGGTGGCAGACCAGCTATGTAGCTTCCAACATCCGCGGCCAATCGGAGGCGCCTTCTCCGGTCTTCTATTGCGTTCACATTGAGAAGATCAGCGGCCTACGCGCCTCGCCCGAAGGCAGTCCCGTGCGAGTTCGATGATCCGGCTTTGGTGAAATGTCGATCGTCTCAATTTTTGTTTTGCTGATCGTTCTGCTTGTCCCAAGCGCGGACATCGGAGCTAGCCCTGCACGACAATCACGACAAAAAGGTGACCAGGCGTCGATCAAGCCGGGACCTCCAATGTCTGGCGCCGATATTTTCAAGTGGTATTGCGCAGCCTGCACGGAAAGAATGCCAGAGGAAATGGCCCAGCCGCCTCTGATCTCAAAGTTCCGCCGCCCGACTTAACTACTCTGGCCAAGCGCAACGAAGGGAAATTCCCGGCCGATTATGTCACTCGCGTCTTGGTGAACGGGCCTAAATCGGCCCACGGAACCCCCGAAATGCCCATATGGGGACCTCTCTTCGCAGAGTTAAACGGCAAAGGCCGCGTCACCGTTGCAATCGGCCGCGTCGTTGATTATCTCGAATCGCTGCAACAAAAATGACCAGCAGCGGACCGTAATCACGAGGCTCGGGCTATCGGGTTGTGCACAAGTATGACAGCCAGGTGACGGGCATCACATGGCCAGACGGAGTTGAGTAGTACTGCGCGCTTATACAGTCAATTGTCGGACAAAGGAAAGGGGACACGCCATGCGGCTGAGAGCGCAACGCCAACAAGCAAATAGCAAGATCAGCGCCCGTTCCAGTTTGGAATCAAAAGCCTCTGACCAGGCTCGTATTCTGATTGTGTGTGACGATAAGTCTATTACGGAACGGCTGAACCTTGCCCTCCGGGAAGCGGGTTTCGTATCGAAGTGCACCACGAGTATGACCGCAGGTTGTGCATCTGCAACGTCAGGTCAGTTTCAGGTGATTTTTACAATTCCCGTTTTACGCGACGGATCGTGGCGACGCCTGGCCGACATTGCGAGTCAGTATGATCCAAGCTTTGTGATCGTTCTCGTAGCCAGCAACTTTGACTTCAACCAATGCGCCAAAGCGCTCGACGAAGGGGCCTTTGACGTCCTCGATCTGCTGCATGAGCTGCCAAAAGCTACCGAAGCCGCCAGATGCGCCTTTTGGGCTGCTTACCTAAAGGGTGCAGGGCCCTGCCCTGAAGTGGCCAGTCACCCGATGGCCGCATGATCAGTGATCGCGCCGATCTCCTCAATGTGAATGCTTAAAGAATACTGGAGAAGGCGCCTCCAATTGCTCGCGACCAACATAGCTGGACTGCCACCGCATCGAGCGTTTCTCCAGTAGAGATTGAGCTTTGCGGCGTTCGTTCGCATAGCCAGGAGTATCAGGAAGTTCTTCATATTGCCCAAGAACTACGGCTGAGCATTGCCTTCCGGGAAGTGGGCTTTACCTCAGAGTGTGCCGCGGAGCATGACAGCGGGTTGTGCATGCGCAAGATCCGGTCGGTTTCAGGTGGTCTTTACGACACCTGTCTTGGGTGACGGGTCGTGGAGGCGCCTGGTCGAAATTGGGGGTCACTACGATCTTGGCTTTGAGGTCGTTCTTGTGGCTAGGAGCGTGTCCGAGAATTTCGGTTTGTTCTGCGGAATTTGCTTGAAGTGGAATCAAAGTGTGTGGCACGTTTCGGAATCATGACCAAACCATTCCGCACCTACCTTCCGGAACAAAATTTGTTGTTGCCGCCGAGTCTCCGTGATTGGTTGCCGGATGATCACCTGTGCTATTTCGTATCTGACGTGGTGGACCAGTTGGACCTTTCGGCAATCGAGTCTGTGTATGAAGAGGAGGATCGGGGCCAGCCTCCTTACCATCCGCGGATGATGACCAAGATCCTGGTCTATGGCTATTGCGTGGGAGTATTTTCGTCGCGCAAGATCCAGAAGCGCTTGGTGGAGGACGTGGCGTTTCGAGTATTGGCGGCGGGAAATCATCCGGACTTCCGCACCATTTCGGATTTTCGAAAGCTTCATTTGAAGGCGCTGGAAGAGTTGTTCCAGCAGATGTTACGGCTGACGTTAGAGACCGGGGCGATGAAGTTGGGGCGGGTAGCACTGGATGGGAGCAAGGTGAAGGCCAATGCGAGCAAGCACAAAGCCATGAGTTATGGGCGGATGAAGGAAACCGAGAAGCGGTTGCGGGAGGAAGTGCGGAGGTTGTTGAGCCAAGCCGAGGCGGCGGATGAAGAAGAGGATAGCCGCTACGGTCGGGATCGCCGGGGCGACGAGTTGCCGGAAGAGTTGCAGCGGCGGGAGACGCGGATCGCCCGGATCCGAGAAGCCAAGCGTGCGCTGGAGGAGCGCGCACGGGAGCAGGCCCAGAGCGAGGGGAAGCATGCGGAGGAGGCCCAGCCGACCGAGAAGGCGCAATACAACTTTACCGATCCCGAGTCCCGGATTCTGAAGGGGGCGGAGGGATTCGTGCAGGGCTACAACACGCAGATCGCGGTCGAGCCCGTCTTCCAGTTGATTGTGGGGCAAACGGTGACGCAAGCGGCGAACGACAAACAACAGATGGTGCCGCTGATCGAGGCGATCGAAGAACAGTGCGGACAGAAACCGGAAGAAGTGGTGGCCGACAGCGGGTATTGCTCGGATGAAAACCTGAAGTACCTGGCCAGGAGAAGGATGGAAGGATTCGTAGCGACGGGAAAGCAGAAGCACGGCGAGCGGAGGGAAGCGTGCAAGCGAGGGCCTTTGCCCAGAGCCGCCAGCCGGGTCGAGCGCATGGAACGGAAGTTGGAAACCAAGGTGGGGGCGGCGGTGTATGCCACCCGGAAATTCATTGTGGAGCCCGTCTTCGGACAGATCAAACAGGCTCGCGGATTCCGGCAGTTCCTCTTACGGGGGATTGAAAAAGTACGAGGCGAGTGGGCCCTGGTCTGCATGACTCACAATATTCTGAAGTTTCACAAGATCTGTTCTGGATAGAACGGCAGTTTCTGGCGCCATCGGTCATTGGAGCGGCTCAAGAAGAGGATTGAAGCACTCAGCAGTCCACGGAAGTAGCTGCCGGTCAGAAAAGTTCCCCCTTTTGCCACGTGTTGAGGAATGAGCCGGGCCAGAGCCCTTCAAATGCCAAATCTCAGACGCGCTCCTAGCACCTTCGACGCAAACCACTGGGCCGGTGCGCTGGAAGAGGGGGCGTTTGACGTCCTGGATGCCTTGCACGAGTTGCCAAGAGCGGCCGAGGTCGCCAAGTGTGCTTTGTGGGCTGTTTACCTGAAAGGTGCTGGACCCAGCCCTGAAGTAGCCAGTCCCTCAAAAGCGGCGTGATTTCAGTGATCGCGCCGCATATATAGCCAGCTCCTATTGCAGTGCGGTTTCATGCGTACTCCGCCGTTTCTTCGAAAGACTTCTCCGGGCCCTCCGAACACACATTCGTGATCCATATCACAGGCTATCCAACATATTGAGCGGAACATTCATAAGACCATGAATGTGGAACGCTATCGCCGGTTGATTGCAGGCACTTTCGTCCTGCTCTCGCTCACTTTTCTTTCGCTTCCGGGAATCGCACAAGTCACCGGCCCTTCCGTCCCACACAAATCTCCCGGACAGCAATCGCAAGAATCTCGACGCGCCATTCAAGTAGACGTGGAAATGGTATTGGTCGACGTGACTGTCACCGACGCGGATGGTAGCTCGGTTACGGGTTTAAAAAAGGGGAGCTTCCGTGTATTCGAAGACGGTATAGAACAGGAAATCTTAAGTTTCTCAAGCGAAGACGTGCCGATCTCCATTGGAGTCATTCTTGATATGAGTGGGAGCATGTCTGACAAGTTGGAAGAGTCGGAACAGGCCGCGCTGGAGTTCATAAAGACTGCCAATCCGCGCGACGAATTCTTTCTAGTGACCTTTAATGATCGAGCCGAAGTGACTAGTCCCTTCGCTTTCGATATCAACGTATTGCAAGAGCGCATGATGTCCGTGAAGCCGAAGGGAGGCACTGCCCTGCTGGATGCGATTTACCTGGGTCTGGACCAGATGAAGAGCGCCCGCAACAGTAAACACGCTTTACTCGTCATCTCCGACGGTGGAGATAATCACAGCCGATACAACGAGACTCAAATCCGCAACGCCTTGAAGGAAGCCGACTGCTCGCTATATGCCATAGGAATTTTTAATTTCGAGGATATGTGGCGAACGTACGAGGAGCACCACGGACCCACGCTGCTTTCGGAACTCGCGGAAATTACGGGCGGCCGTATGTTCCCGGTGTCGAGGTTGGACGACTTACCCAACATCGCAGCCAAGATCGGAATGGAGCTACGTAATCGATATATCCTCGGGTATAGACCAAATGATGCTCGCTACGATGGCAGTTGGCGAAGAATTAGGGTCAACGTTGTTCCGACCACGCACCCGCGGCCGCTCAACGTGTACGCCAGGACCGGATACTATAGTCCGATCGACTAAAGCGAATCTACGTGCTCGGTAACCGAGAGTACTCCGATCCAGTTGTTGTACTTAAAGCCTCTCCAGGCGATGCAGCATACGTCAGCAAGATCAGGGCGCAAAACGACGTTAGGGAAGGGCCTCTTTTGGCATCTTTCGGAGTTAAGGCGCGGGAATCAGCCGGTCTTGTCCAAATCTTCGGCTGCGAACCTCAGCGGCGGGTAATCACCGCAGGCATGAAAGTCAAACTCTTCCCCGACCCAATCGATGTCCTCATCGTACACAGGAGCCCACCAGGAGCAGTCTGAGCAAGTGACCACTCTTCCGCTCTGCGTCTTTGTCCAGACCATCGCTCGGTTCATCGAAATGGCCCAGCTTCGTCCTCTTGGTTACAGTGTTTTTGTTGCCGGGAGTCTACCATAGGTGGGAATTGGACTTAGCAACGCGCTAGGCCAGTTTCAAAAATCACTTATGAGGACTTGGCCGACGCGAGAGCGGACTCGTCGTAGTGACGACGCACATCGGCAATGATTCGGTTTGCCATCTGAACAACCGCTGGACTCTCTGTCTGCTGAATTTCGTGATAACGGCGCTGCACTTTGGCATTCGGCTCGGACTTGAAGACACAGACGTATTCGACAACTCGATGGCCGTGCATAATTAGCTCCAGAGGCCGCTTCCTAGTCGCCTCCGAATCAGACCTGCACGAATAAGACTGCCAAGGCGGAACCCAGTCCGGCGCTGTCCGTCCCTCAACAAGCACTAAGCCAAGAATCAAGTCCACCGTCGCAATTGCGGTGGGATTCTCGCGTTTGAAAGCCGCCAGAAACTCAGCGGCTCCCTTAACGTGACCCTCAAGGTACTCTTTGGCACTGATCGGGCTCACTGGCAACTCCGGCGGCCCGACACTACCACACAGCTACACGACCTGTCTTCCACGTGACGCAGCTCGGGCCGCAGCCTAGCAGCACGCTGTTCGTACTAGCCCACCTTCCGAGAAGGCACGACTTATCGGGAGTTGGCTTCTGAGCAGGAGCACACGCTTGCGTCTCACATCAGCAGCCGACTCTGTCAACGATATATCGATTCACTTTTTGACCTACAATCCGCACGATGCGGAGGTAAAAACTTATGCCAAAAACCGGAATGACCAACACCGTTTCAGGTGTTTACCGTTCCGACTGCTGCGGTGCTGAACGAACCGAAACCTGACACCAAGCCCAAGCCGCAGACGTGGGTAGCGCAGATGCGGAGCCCGTCGGCGAGACGTGCCACTCAAACTGCTGCTACCTTTTCGCACCTTTAGCCGTGACTCGCACGGATATGCTGCCCGATAACCCGCCGTCAGGCGGAGGATTGAAGACGGAAATCTTTACCGTGCGATCTCCATAGACCCCTGTGAGCTGTTCAGGTCCCGGTTCTATGAACCGATTTGGCAGAGCCGCTGCCACGACTGCCGCCGGGATCTTTGCCTTTAGCGTTCGTATATCGACAAACGTTGTAGGAGCCGGAACACCATCGATTCTGATCTGGGAGTTTCCGGTAAACCCAACGCCTTCGACCGTTATCTCCACGTCGGGACTGCCCTCGACCACGACGTGGGGCGTGATTGCACTGATCTCTGGCTCTGGATTGTGCGGAATCGTTGACGGTTGAGGCCGAGGCTGCGCGTAGTAAGGTGTATACCCCAACTTAATAAATTGTCCGCCCTTCATGACCCGCTCGATCATTCGCGTATTCGTGATGTCTTCCAGCGGATTCGCCGCCAGAACATCAAAATCGGCGAAAGCGCCCGGCGCAATGATCCCCACCGGCGGCTGCGTCGGAGTTTTGCTCCTCCCGGCCAGGATCGCGGTTCCCCAGGACTCTTGTGCCTGCAAAGCCTGCATGGGGGTCAACCCTATTTCCGTCAACATCTCCATCTCGATATGCAAGGTGAGTCCGGCCATGCCTGACGACGGGTCATCGGTTCCTCCCATAATCCTTCCGCCGTCTTGCACCCATTTCTTCACGAATTCCCCGACGAGCCGGTAAGCTTCCTGGAAGTCCGCAAAGTCCTTCGTGCTGAGGTTTGAAAACGCCACCGGACTTTCGTATTTCGTGGAGAAGTTCCTCACCGACCTCCATTTGTATAGCGCGCCGTCGGCGCGATCCTCGGGAAAATAGGTCATCAGATTGCGATCCCGGAATAGGTCGTATACCTCCATCTCATGTTTGTGCGCCGAAGGACTCTGTGAGCCAAGCTCGTACACGAGCGTCGGATTCAGAATAATTCCGCGCTTCACTGCATCCGCGATCAGTTGATCTCTTCGGGGCGACTCTTTCAGGAAAAGGCCCCAATGCAAATATTTGCCCTCCCGGAAGCCCTCCAACTCCTCTGGCATCATCAAGGCTTCCGCGAAACCCCAGAGGTGTTCGACGATATCTTCTCCCGCATCTATGGAGGCCGGTGCGTTCTCCGTGTGGCCGAATACCATCAATCCGGCCTGATGAGCCATCTCCGCAGCCCATTGGTATTGTTGCTTGTTGCGTTCGTTATAGACATCAAAGTTCGCATAATCTGGTTTTCGCTTGAGCCAGTCCTGAACTGCCTGTTCCACCTGCTCACGAGTCATGCCGGGCTTAAATGCCGGCCTGCCCTGGCTCGCAAATATCCGTGGGGATCTTGTATCGCTTCGATTCGAAGCCTCCCGTTCGCCCGCTTCGTAATTGCCTCCGGGCACGCATATGGAGGTTATACCCTCATTCAGAAATAACTCCCCGAGGAACGGCTGATAGTGCACATGATCATCGACGAGCCCGGGAATGATGTACTTGCCGGAAAGATCCACAACGTTGGCACCAGCCGGGTACGATGTTTGCGGCCCGCCGAAGGCCTTGATCTTGTCTCCTTCAATCACAATCACAGCGTTGCGTATGGGCGGGTGGCCCAATCCGTCGATCGCTGTCGCCCCCTTCAAAACCAACAACGCGCCTTGGGGGCTCTCCTGAGATCGGCCCGGCTGAGGCAGCAAGAAGATGCCGATCGACAAAGCAACGATTACGAATCCGCTTCTGCGCAAACCCCCTGCCATCGCCGCTCCTCCTTGCGCTTGTCGCGAAACTCAGCTTTTCGGGATGCGCTCTGCCAGCGCCGCTCTCCACAACCTCAGGAAGCGCCCTCCGGGGAAAATGCCAGTAGAACGTTCCCGGGCATCTTAGCGCCGTGGTGGGAGTAGCCCGAATTGATGAATACCATTCCCCCCACGACGGCCGCGCCTCCGTTGCTGATCGACCCTCCGTTCGCCGGCACTCCGTTCACCGTCTTATAGTCACCCACGGTAAGCTGATCCCATAGAATCCTGCCGTCTTGGGTCGAATAAGCCCGCAGATGACCGCCCATGGATCCCACAAAAACCACTCCCGGAATCGCCGTAATAGCGGCGTTTTGCACCGGGCTGCAAGACTTGTCCTCTCCGCACGGAGGCGAGGCAACGGACCACAGCTTCTCTCCGCTGCGAAGATCGACGGCCACAAGCCCGGTAGGTTCGGCCGCGGCGTAGAGGTCTTCGTTTTCCACCGCTGGTCCCCACACAGCACCGCCGCCTTTCCCAACCGGTAGCTGCCAGATGGTCCTTCCTTGTTGATCGGGATCCAAAGCGTAAACGATGGCTGACTTGCCCTGTACCGCAAGTATTTGCCTTCCGTCCTTCAGTTGCACCAGGATCGGCGATGCCGAGAAATCCACGTCCGGGGCGCTCTGATCGGGGCAAAAGGCCGGGTCGCGGTCCTTCGCGCCGCAGTTGCGATTCCAGATGTCATTTGGCTGGAACTGGCGCGACCACCTGATCTTTCCGGACTTCATATCCAAGGCGATGATGGAATCTGACATGCTACTCGCTGGGATGGAGTAGTCGTTGCCGGTTCCTACGTAGAGGGTGCTGCGCTTCACGTCAACCGTCGGCGAATCCCAGACTGCCACGCCGGAAGGGCCGTATAGTTGCGTTCCTGCTCGATTCTTCTGGCTGGGTTGTGGCTTTTGCGCGACCGTATACGTCTTCCATAGCTGTTTGCCGTCTTGGGCGTTCAGGGCCACCACGCTTCCTCGAAACCCGCAGCATGAAAAGTTCTCTGCCTCCACCCGCGACTCTTCTCGAGAGGAGACTGGAACGTACAACCGTCCGTTGTGAAGTGTCGGCGATCCGGTAATGCGAGCCGCGGGGTAGTCATCTACCTTCACCTTCCACAATTGCCTTCCGGTAGCTGCGTCGAGCGCGTAGACATTAGCTGCCAGATCCCCGAAGTAGACCGTGAGACGGCCATCGCGTTTGTCTATGCTAGCGGCACTCCTGATACCGGACTCTGCCGCAAACGCCCACTCAATGCAGCCCGTCTTGGCATCGAGCGAATAGAAATCTCCTTCCCAACTCCCAACGAAGACACGACCTTCCAGCACTACGGGTTGGGAGCTTGCCGAAGTCGCTCCGGGAAAGCCAAAAGCCCATTTCAGCTTGAGTCGCGGAACGTCGTCTGCCGTCAGTCCCGCCTCGGTGGCCGGTTGGAACCGCGTGTTGGTTACGGTGACGCCCCAGCCATTCCAAAGCGGTCCCGCTAGAGAGTTCTGGAACGAATCCTCCGAAGGGCTGCAGAACGCCGACTTAGGGATTGGATTAACAGGGGCGCTTCCTAAAGCCTTTCCGGACAAGTACTCAGCAAGCGCCTGCCGCTCGGCGCGACTAATCATGTCGTCTAGCGTTTGTGCTTTCATGGGGCCTTTCTCGAGCGCAACGAGAATCTGCTCCGGCGTCATTTTTGCCAGGACGTCTCGGCCTGGTGCCTGTGATTCGGCGCTGTTTTCGTGACAAACGGCGCACCACTTCGTGTAGAGGACTTGTCCGTTCTGCGCCCGGAGCGGTTTCGCGGCGGAGAACACGCAGCAGCAAAATAACAGGAACGAAGCGACCCGAAGTCGCATGATTGCCCCCCGAGTAGCCGGATGGCTCAATTTAGCAATTTAGCAGAAGAATATAACATGTCGAACAAAAGACCCGACCCGCCTCGGCGACTCGGCCTTGAGGTTCCGCCAGCGTGAAAAGATCCGGACGTGATCGGGTCGGAACATCCATCGCTCCTTCTGATGGCGAGGCGTGTAGGGATGTTTGGTGGGCGGTCAGCGATTTGAACGCTGGACCTTCCGGGTGTAAACCGGATGCTCTAACCGCTGAGCTAACCGCCCGTTGTCTTTAGATTCTATAGGTTACCGGCCACACTCCCAAAGCAAATCACAAAATTATGCGGGTTCAAAGCGTTTTCGTGCGGGTTCTCCCCGATGGCTCGTGAAAACCTAATGATTATCATAATTTAGGCATGCTCGTTCGCTTCGAGAAGGGGCGCGCTCAGAGCGGCCCAGCGCTCCGGCTGAAAGGCGAACGAGGAGAATGAAGTACTACTACCCTCCTGGAGAACCGTCGAAGCCACAAGCAACATTTGAAAAAGTTCCACATCTCGCCGGTGCGAGTTTCGGTTACGCTACGTAGCCCGAACGATGTCTCGCGTTTGCGGGCCAAAACGAATTCCGCTGCAAGGAGGGCCCCACTATGAAACGCTATTGGCCGGCCGTATTCTGCGCTGTCTCGATGCTGGGTTGGATAACCATGGAAGCGCGCGCCCAGGCGCAAGGGGCCGAGGCCCATGTCGCAGCGGCCAAGGCCGTGTTATCGCCCAATACTGAGAACCCCAAGCCTTGGCAGACCTTCAATTCTTTGTTCCGGACGGTGTGCACTCCGCCGAGAAAAGATGCACGGCCTGCCAAGATTGGGCCCGGCGAACCCGACGAGAAGGGGAAATTAGTTCCCACGCCGCGCGATAAGTGGTACGTGCCGCCGGTGAAGGTATTCGACAATCTCTACTTCATCGGCACGCAATCGGAATCCACCTGGGCGCTGACGACGTCGGCGGGGATCATTCTGCTGAATACAAACTTTCCCTGGGTTACCCCGGATCTGCTGAACGAACTGAAGACATTTGGTTTGGATCCGGCCAACATCAAATACGCCATCATCGTGCGCTCGCACTCCGACCAATCTTGGGGAATCAATGCCCTCAAGAAGATGGTGCCGTCCGCGCGAGTGATCATGTCCGAGAAGGACTGGGATCTTCTTGCGAAGGACAATACGCCCGCCGAGCTCAAGCCCGTGAGGGATATGGTGGCGAAAGATGGCGAGAAGATCACGCTGGGGGATACCACCGTCGCGATTTACTCCACGCCCACGTCCACGCCCTGGCAGCATTTCCCTCATCTTCCCATTAAAGGAGGGAAACCAACGCCACGTTGCGGGCATGCTGGGCGGGGACCTCATGAGACTGGTGCAGGAAGGCGTGCAGTTGTACCCCGATATGCAGACCGAGGCCAAAGCCTACATCCCCGCGGTCAAACGCTTCAAGGAGATCGAAGATAAGGCCGGGGTCGACGCGATTATTCACATCCACTCCGAGGACGATAATTCGCTTTTAAAGCTCGACGCCGTGAGGTCCCGAAAGCCGGGCGAACCGAATCCTTTTGTCAGCAAAGACGACGTCGACCGCTTTATGACCGTGCATATCGAATGTGCGGAAGCTCAGCTCGCCTGGGCAACGAGCCCAGCGGAGCGATAGCACATCGAACAGGCATGCGGCAACTTTATAGCGGACGGCCAAAACAGGTATACGATGCCAGGAGAGGCCAAATTCGGAGCCCGGATGAATGAGCGCCGCGAGGGATATGTATATGCGCAATCGAACTTCAGTCTCTCTTGCCATCTTGTTGCTTGTGACGCTTTCCTTTGCCTCCTCCGCTTTAGCGAATGCACGTTCACAGGCCCGCGCCGTGCGCCTGAGTTTCGTTGAGGGCACGGTCATCGCGCGAACGCCCGGATCCCGGAAGTGGGCCCGGGCCGCTTTGAACATGCCCATCGAGCAGGGGGTTTCCATTGCCACGGCCAGGAACAGTGTCGTCGAGGTGCAGTTTGAAAACGGGTCCACGCTCCGCCTCGCCGAGCTTTCTCGCGTTGATTTCGTGCAAATGGGCATCGGTCCGGACGGCGGATATATCAACCATCTGAAACTTGCCGTGGGCATCACCACGGTTAACATCATCCCCCAACGGCACGATGAGTATGTTCTCGCCGCATTGCGCGCCAGCCTGGTGCCCCATGGCAAGTCTGAATTCCGAGCGGATTTGAGCCACGGCCACCTGCGTGTCGAGGTCTTTAAGGGTCGTGTTCAGGCGGCGGATTCCAGTCAATCCCAACCATTGCGAAGGAACCAGGTTCTGGCTTGCGATTACAGCGTGCGCGCCGATTTCCAGGTGACAGGCAACATTCAGCTGGACGACTGGGATCGGTGGGTCCAAATGAGGGATCGGCAGGCGAGTTTGGCGGCATACAACGTTCCGCCCCCAGGGATGTACGATTGGGAGAGCGGCCTAATACCCTTTGGTGGCGACGGGACGTTTGCGGGTTTTGGGGAAGACGGCTTTTGAGGATGGGCCACCCGATGGCCTTCTCTGCACCCTCGTGGCAGAGAGTGCGTCCGTCGTAAGCTCCAGCAAACAGTACGAATTCGCTTGGAAAACATTCTCACTATACTGCGTGCAGATCATTCCCACTCCTAAGGTGGACTCAAACCGACGCCAACGATGGTTTTACGGCGACAGAGGAATCGGCCTTGACACGGGAGCGCTGGGGCATTATAAGCAGCGGTAATTTAGGACTGGGGCTGAAGCTGTTTCCCAAGGAGAAATCGCATCCATGAGAGCCAAGCGCTCCGCCTTTCTGACGGCGATCCTGGCATCGCTTATTTTGGTGACTCCCGCCTTTGCGCATCACGGATTCACCGTGGAGTTCGACCCGACGAGGTGCTTCGATATGCAAGGCACCCTGACGGCCATCGATTGGCAGAATCCGCACGCGTACGTGCATATCGACGTCAAAGAAGCCAGCGGGAAGGTAGCGTCGTGGAGTTTTGAAACCATCTCCCCCAATAGCTTGAAACGCGCCGGCAGCACGAAAGAGGACTTCCTTGCCGGTCTGGGAAAGCCCGTGGCCTTCCGGGCATGCCCCAGTAAGGCTGGAGGACCGAAGTACAAAGGAGAAGTGGAACTCCTGGAGATGACCGACGGCGTGCCGCGCGTTCTGGGACAGAACGTCGAAAATCTTAATGCCGATCAAGTGCGCCAACATTTGCCTGACATGACGCAAAAATGACGAGCGACTGACGGCGCTCTGCCCGTCGGCATTTCCCACCAGAAGCAAACGCATTTCGGAAATTTCAGGGCGGTTGGCCGTGGCCAGCGAGCTTGAAAAAGGGGAGTCGAGCAATGAAACCTCTGGAAAAGAAAAAATGGCTTAGCGGTCACGCTGCCGGAGCCCTGTTGGCGGTTTTGTGTCTAGCGTCCATGCCCGCTCTCGCTCAGCAAGGAGGCGCCCCCAAGCCGATCGCCGGAGGCCTCGAACAGGTGAAAGAGTTGCGGCCGGGCGGACCCGCGCCGCGCACAGCGGACGGACATCCCGACCTGACTGGACGCTGGTATCCAAACGGCGCCGGAAGAATGCTCCAGCGGACCTACATGACCTTTTTTGGCAAAGATGTTCGCAGGCAATTCGACCCCAAGGTAGTCCAGGAGGAACCGCCCGTCTTCAAGCCTGGGATGGAAGCAAAATACCGGGGTAAGGGCAAGTTAGTCGGTTTCGCAGATCTCTGCAACTGGGCGGGCGTTCCCAGCGCGATCTTAATGCAGATCACTCAAAACTGGCCCATGCAGTTGATCCTGACCCCCGGACAGCTGGTACAGCTGATCGAATTCCCCAGGGACATTCGCGTCATACATACCGACGGGCGTGCTCATCACAAGGATCCGGATCCTACTTTTAACGGCGATTCCGTCGCACATTGGGACGGAGATACGCTGGTCATCGATACGATCGCTCTGGACCCGGGCATGGGCATAACCGGACTGGCGGGACCGGACGGATTGGCCGGCGGAGGCCAAGGGTGGGCGCCCAGCGACCAGGAGCATCTGATCGAACGCATCAACCGGCCTTCCATGAACTTCATCACTTACCAAGTGACCGTCGAGGATCCCGTGGTGCTGGCCAAGCCTTGGAATTCAGCGCCGCGGCGCTGGTCGCTGGCGGGCCCCAATGACGACTGGGAAGAGCAATACTGCACCAATGAGTCGGATTTAACGGACGCACAGAGTGTGGCGGCACAGGCAGCCAAAGCGAAGGCAAAGTAGAGTCGGGAATATCGGCTCGGCTGTTCCTAAATCGGCCAGGCAGATGCCGAGGTAAAACGAGAGCGCCCCGGTCGTTCCGGGGCGCTCTTTATTTCTGCAAGCGGGTAGTTCCCTTCCTAGTAGGTCAGTTTCAATCCGAATTGAATGTGCCGGGGACCGCCCGAACCCAGCACTGCATTCCCCGAATCGGGCGTCGCGGTGGAGTAACCGAACGTGGATTTTGAAGGATCGGTGCCGGGCGCTCCGAAATTGGTGTGGTTGAGAACGTTAAAGAACTCCACGCGAAACTGCGCGCTGTAGCGTTCCTTGAGCTTCCAGAGTTTGGCGACCGAGAAATCCACGTTCTTGTAGCTTGGTCCGACGAAGAAACCGTGGCCGGCATCGCCGAGAGTTCCGTAAGCGGGCGGAGTGAGAACGCCGGAGCCGGAAAGGAAGCAGCCGCCGTTGGCCATGGCAGCCAGGGCCAGAGTCTGGAGTTGCGCATTGCCGGAGTATGGCGCCTGTGCGTCAGCCGCGCAGGTGGCATTGTTCAAGGCGCCGACGCCGGTCAACTTTGTTGGCGGAGCGGCATTCTTCGAGAAGGCGTTGTTAGGTCCCACATAGTTCCAAAACTGGTAGGAGCCATTGCCGTCTCCGGAGTTTAGCGTCTCACCGTCTCCCAGCCAGTCGGTCTTGGTCAAATCCGCCACACTGAAGTGCAGCCCTGGCTGCAAAGTCAGGATCGCGTTTACCGACCAGCCCTCGAGCATTTGTGCCGGCGATTTTTTTCCGGGCAAAACGTAAGTCGGCGAGAAAAGGAAGCGGTGCCGGAGATCGTAGGTGGCGTTGCCATAATCCGAGCGCAGATTATAGCTATCGGATGGCAAGACGTTGGTGACCAGAGTTGGCTGGCCGTCCACGATGGCCAGAGTATGGGAATAGGTATAGCCGGCAAGGAAGCTCAGCCCGTGGTAGTTCCGGCCTTGCAACGTCACCTGCAGTGCGTCGTAGTTGGAGTACGAACCGTTGGTCACGTCGTCTATTTGGCTCAGGTACGGGAATTTGCCCACGTAGGGCTCGGCCGCAACTTCCGCCTTCGTATCCGGCGAGCATTTGTTGTAGAAGGTTGCGCTGCTTCCCAGGCAAGTGCCGACGGCGCTGGTATCCCAACCCGTGCCGATCAGCGGCTGGTTGAGGTCCTGTATGGATTGCTCCTGATAGCCGTGAGTGCCCACATAAGCCACGTCAACCGTCAAGTTTGCTGCGATCACCCGCTGGATGTCCACATTCCACTGGGCGGACTTAGCTTGCGTGTAATTGGCGTCCGTCGCGCCCGTCTGGCAAGGCACGGGGGTAAATAAGGCGGCGGGCGGGAGCCCAGGTTCACCGGCATATGTGCACGTAACACCTGTGTAAGTAGTGCCGTTAATGAGCACCGGCTGGGTGGTTGTGGGGAATATCGTAACCCCTGCAGGCAGATTAGCCGCAAGATTCCAGTTGGGAGCCAATTGGGCGGTAGACAAACTTTCTCTCGTGAATGTGTTGGCGTTGACGGCCTTGCCGCTGTTGTTGACGCCGATGCTGGGGAAATTCGCTCCGAAGGGGGTGCTGGTGACAATACCTTCCATGGGCTCGCTGTTTGTAAACAGGCCCGCTCCCGCGCGGACTACGGTCTTTCCGTCGCCCTTGACGTCCCAGGCCACGCCCAGGCGCGGCAACAGATATCCGATGCCCGGTTTGTATTCCTGGGGAATCGGTGCGCCGGGGCCTACCTGTTGCACAGCGGGAGTCGTTAGCGGGCTCACGTTGGGATTGAAGTTGCCGAGATCGTTGTAGCGTTCTACCGGGGGCGTGAAGAACTCATACCGCAGGCCAAGATTCAAGGTTAGTCTGGGTTTGATGCGCCAATCGTCCTGCACAAATCCTGCAAACAAGTGAGCTCGCGTCACAATCTTCGGGTTGCCTATGGAGATCGATCCGTTGGTTGGAGAGCCCTGCAGAAAAGTAGTTACGTTCGAGAAAAGCAGCAGTCCCTGGGCGTTCGTGAAGTTGTCTGCGTCGTGAATCTGGTCTACGTACTCGAAGCCGTACTTGAATGCGTGCTTGCCGCGCAAGTACGAAACGGCGTCCACGAGATCGACGTCTCCGGAAGGGCCGCCGGAGCTGGACCGAAAGCCAGTCCCCACGGCGCCGGCCCCAACGATTCCCGATAAGTTGCTAAACGTGATCGTTGGCAACCCGCCGTACAGCGGGTTGGTTACGCCCGTGGGCATGCCGTAGCCGTTCGGCCAGGGAGCGACCTGACTCAGATTCACGTCGCCCGCAACGGTCTGATTCCTGTTGAAAACGTAGCCCAGCCTGAAGTCATTCACCAGGATCGAATTCGGAGTCCAGGTCCAATCTCCCGAGTACTGCTGCACGTTGTTTATGCCGCCCGTGTAGTATTCCGGCAGCAGCTGATTGGCGCTCAGCGTCTGAGAGAACGACTTGGATATATAAAGGAAGCCGCTCACGTGATGATGGGCGTTGATGACGTAGTCTCCCTTGGCAAGGCCGTTGTTGACCGGCAGATCGCTGGGAGCCGGCTGGAAAAACGTGGTGCTGGTGCTGTTAAAAAATGGAAAAATATTTTCGACCGTCGGCGACGCCGGACTTACTACGCAGGTGTTGGGGTTCAGGCCCGCCAATTGCGCGCTGAGAGGGTTAATGCCTGCCGGCCCCAAAGAGCGGCAGGTGTCCACGAAACTGCTGCCCACTCCGGCGCCCGCGACCGACGTGGGCGCTTGCGTGGTTCCCGTGTTTCCTGTCGTGTCACGCACTAATTCGAAATTCGCAAACCAAAAGAGCTTGTCTTTAATGATTGGCCCGCCCGCAGTCGCCCCAAACTGCTCCAGGTTTGCGGGAGTGACCTGCCCGGTGAAGAAGTTGGACGCATCCGTGGCGCTGGCATCGCGGCCAAAAGCGTAAGCCGTGCCGTGAATGCTGTTGGTGCCGGACTTGATCCCCACGTTCACCACCGAGCCGTCCCGGAATCCGGCTTCCGCTTTGGAGTTATAGGAAGCGCTGAATTCCTGTATGGCGTCGATAGGTAACAGACTTCCCGAGTCTCCGCCTCGGTAGAATTGATTCATGATCGTTGAGCCGGTGGTGTTGACGATCTGAATGATCCCTTCCACCCGAAAGGTGTTGTTCTGGATGCGCCGGCCGTTGGAGTTCGCGCTGCCCGTACCGGCGCCCGGCGTACTCACGGTTCCTGGGCGCAGGTCGAGCAAGCGCTCGAAGTTACGCCCGTTCAGCGGCAATTCCATGATCGACCGGTTCGTAACTGTGCCGCCCAGTGTGGCGTCGGTGGTATCTACCGCGGGTATCTCTCCCGTCACCGTGATCGTCTGAGTCTGCTCGCCGGGCTGCACCACCAAATCCACACGAACCGTCTGCCCGACTTCCAGCAGCACACCGCTATGCTCCACATTGCGAAAACCTTTGGCTTCAGCGCGGACCGTATAGGTCCCAGGCGTTAAGCCCACTGCCACGTACTGTCCGGCGCCATCCGCGGTCAGGGCGCGGGTGACGCCTCTGGCCACATCGATGACGCTCACTGTGGCGCCGGCGACGGCGCCTCCGCTCTGATCGAAAACTCCGCCCTGGATGGTGCCCTGGCTCGTTTGCGAAGAGAGAGGCAGGCACGCCAGGCAAAATGCGATCGCGAATCCCAGCCCCTGCGCAGCTTTTTTCAGCTGTTTCCGCAGAGACGCGCGGCAACTCACAAATGAGGAACTCATGAGCCACATCCTTTCGTTACAAGCCGGTTGTAAGGAAGCCCCCTAAGGCGTGGCCCGTCAATTACACTCTTTCAACCAAAAGATCAACTAGAAAGCTCACATTTTTATGCCGAAGCTCCGCCCAAGCTGCATCGATAGGCATTGGGGAAAGAGATCTTCACGATTTTGCACCGCACTTGCGCAAGGCTGCGCCACGACGCGGGAGGGAAACTCAAACGGATTCGTCATGGAGCGAGCGGGCAGTCCCGCACAAGGATTGCGAACTGCCCACCCGCCGGGATCAGAACGTCAATCTCAATCCCAGTTGTATTTGCCGCGGCGCTCCCGAAGAAATGGCAATGCCGCCTGCGTTGATGGTCGCGGTTGATCTGCCGAAGGTGCTCGGACTAGACAGGTTGGCCTGGGGAACGGCAAATTGGGTCGTGTTGGTCACATTAAAACCTTCCACCCGGAACTGCGCTGTATACCGTTCCTTGATGGTCCAATTCTTGGTCAGCGACATATCCCACTCGCTCATGCCAGGGCCGATGAGTTCATCGCGCGCCATGTTTCCGTAGGTTCCTTGGGCCGGCGGAACGATCACAGAGCTATTATTCATGTAGCAGCCATACTTGTAGAGGCTGTAAAGGCCCGTGTTTGTTGTCGTCGATGTCGCTCCGGCCGGAAGGCCCGTCGCTGCGGTCGCCGGTACGTTGGGATTGGTTGGTTCGCTACTCGCCGCGCTGACACATTGAGCGGGCAGATTCGCGGGTGTCACCATCTGACAGTTAGTGGCACTAGCGAAGGTGCTGCCGGCGATGCCGTAACATGGGAACCCGCCGGGATTGGGAGTGCTGCCCCAGTTGAAATCCTTTGAGTTCCCGACGAGCGTCCAACGGTCCTGATTTTCACCCGTTCCACTGATGTCGTCTTTGGTATCGGATGCGTTGTAGGGAACGCCGGTCAGAATCTCGACGACGGTATTCAACGTCCATCCCGATAACAGTTGAGCCGGCGCTTTGTGGCTCGGAAGAGCCCAGGTGCCGGTAAGCGTTACGCGGTTGAATGGGTTATAGGCGGCATTGCCATAATCCAAGCGAGTATTGTAGTTGCTCTCCATGACCGTCGTGCCGAACTCGCCATCTTCGATGTCCAGTGCATGCGAATAGACGTACGTCGCGGTGAAATCAAGGCCGTGGCTCACTCGTTTTCTCAGAGTGGCCTGGAGGGAGTCGTAGTTGGCGTCGTCGCGATTCGAGTCCCAGTGAATCTGGCCGAACCACGGGTAAGTGTTGTAGTAAGGTTCGCGCGTCTGCTCGTTAAACGCGGCCGCACCCGAGGTGCCATTCGCGATGCCGGGCAAGGGCTGGTTGATATTCGTCAACTGGAGCAGCCCGGAGGAGTGATTCCCCACATACGCGATATCCACAGAAATGTTGTTGCCAAAGGAATGCTGGATGTCGGCATTCCAGTAATAGATAACCGGCATGGTCAGATTGGGATCGAATCCCCCCACAACGCACTGGGCGGGCTCTCTGGCAACGCCCGTCGGCACGGTGACGTTCGGCGCGCCGTTTCCTTCCCCGCAAGCCAGAGCGCCGCCGGCGAAGACCGGTTGGTTGACGGCCCAGTCGTTAAGGGGCGATGCGGTATTCAGATTCGAATTCGTCACAAGATCACTTGGCTGGTGGTGATCGTCCCTCCCGGAGGATTAGGTACTACCGTGCCATTCGGCGCATAGTACGGAACTCCGGTGGGAGTGGTATTGGGGTCGATCTGTTGCCCAGCATGCCGCTGGTGGCGTTATAGGCATACATCGTGCCGGCCCCCGCGCGAAAAACAGTTTTGCCCGATCCGAAGATGTCCCAGGCAAGCCCGATCCTGGGCATGAATACCTTGTGATCGCCATGCCAGAGTGAGTTCACGCCGGAATTGCCAATTTGAATGAGGCCGGAAGGCGTAACTCCCGGGTAGAAATCGCCGAAATTGTTGTGGGCTTCTCCCAAGGGCGAGGTGTATTCCCATCGGAGCCCGAATTAACGAGTCAAGTTGCGCGTGGCGCGCCAGTCGTCCTGCGCAAAAGGCCGCAACAAAAGATTGCACGGTATTCGTCGAGGCGCTCCCTACGAGGAGTTGACCTTGGCTCGGAAACCCCACCAGGAAATCCTCTAAAGCATTAGCGCCGGTAAAACGCGTTCACACCACCCGTACCGAAATTAATCGCGCCCTGCGCGTAGCCCTCAGCCCCGCCAGCGAGCCTGCTGTCACGATACTCCACGCCAAATTTGAAGATGTGAGGGCCGCGCGTGTAAGAGACTGCGTCTTCGAATTTGTAGGCATTCTCGAGCCTGGGCTCATAGCCGCGCGCTTCGTTTCCCAACGCAGTAAAGGTGGTGCCGACCGTCGTAAAGGGCAGAGCGCAAGCATCAGGAGTTCCCGTGTCCAGGCCGAACGTTGTGGGATAGTCGGGGGAGCCGTCTGTGTATCCGACATAATCCGATTTGCCGGCCTGCGGAGGTGCGCCAATACCCGCGCATTCGCCGATACCGATGATCTGGTCATATCGGTGTAGCCGCCGCGGGCTTCATTCACCCAAGTCGAATTCGGCGTCCAGACATCAACCACGGTGAACCCCTGGCCGCGCACAGGAGTGGTCGATCCCCATACGGCTGAACGGCGAGCCCACGCTGGAATAGGTATTGCCGGTGCCGAGGAAATACTCGCCGTTCAAGCGTTGCGATCGCTGATGTGATAGTCGATCTTCTCCAGCATATTGTCCGTGTGCTGGAAATTCGGGATTTGAACCGGGATGTTGCTCGTAAGAGCCGATCCGTTGTTGAACACGCCGTTGGCGGCGTTACAAGCGGCTGCTCCGGTCAAACCACCAGGCAGAGTGCAACCCGCCAAATTCAAACTGAGCGGCTTATCGGTTTGGCACATGCTGCTCCGGCGGCGGGATTACAGTAGCCATGAGTCTCCAGGAGCGGCAATGGCATCAGGAAAACTATTGCTGGGGCTTCCGCCAAGTGATTCCGTCGTCGGCTCGTTAATCAACTGAGTGGTCGATGACGTCACACGCTTGCCCCATAGCCCCCGAAAAAGAAAATCTTGTTCTTCTTGATTGGCCCGCCGAGGCTCATGCCGAACTGCTCGAGATCGGTGCCCGGTTTTTGCGTCGCGAATGGGTTTCGTGCGTCAAAGGAGTCGTCGCGGCCATACGCGTAGGCGCTGCCATGAAAGTCGTTGGTTCCGGACTTAAAACCGAGGTTGACGATTGCGCCCGTCCCCCAGCCATATTCCGCCTTGGGATTTTCGATGAAGGTAACTTCCTGGATCGTATCCAGGGGCACGAGCGTGGCTCCCTCGCCGGCAAGGTTCCCGCCGCCGATGACGCTGTTACCGCCGTAAGTGCCTTTATTGAATAATCCGTCCAGCAGCCAAATATTTTCTTCCGATTGCTGGCCGTTGGAGAAGCGGTCGTCGGTCCCGCCGCCCGGCTTCGTCTGTACCCCCGGACGAAAATCGGTCATTGACTGGAAATTGCGGCCATTCAGCGGCAGCTGATTGATATCTCGGTTCTCGATCGTTGACGTAACCACGGCGCTGGTCGTAGTCACGAGCGGCACCGATTCCGTGACGGTCACCGTTTGCGTCTGCGCGCCCGGCTGAAGGGTCGCGTCTACGTGCAACTCCTGTCCGACTTCCACTCCCACGTTCTGGCGCTCGAAAGCCTGAAAGCCTGGCGCTTCAACGCGAATTGTGTAGTTGCCGGGAATGAGGTTGGGAGCGTTGTATTGTCCGGCATCGTCGGTCGTGAGGGCGCGATTTATGCCTCTGGCCGTGTCGATGACTGTTACTTTGGCGCCCACAATGACGCCGCCCGATTGGTCGGTGACGGTCCCGAAAATGCGGCCCAGGTTGGTTTGCGAAAACGACGGCAGGCTAAACAACAAAATGACGATGCCAAGAGAGAGGGTCGCTATTGCGCGACCACGGCGTATAAAAAAACACCCCTTAACTCCAAAGGTCATTGCATCCTCCCCTAGAAACACCAGCGACAACCGAACAAGGCTGTTCGCTTGCAAGTGTGTAGGCGTATAGTCCAGAAGCTCTTTATGTGTCAAGGACAAAAACACAGAGAAGCAGTGGCTTAGGTTTTTGCGGGACTCACACTATCGAGGCATTCGCGCACACCACCCCAACGGTGCCGCGCAAAACGCAGAAGTGATTTGCAACGACGCGGACGAGCCGCAATCAGCAGGACTTTTGTCGATAGAAAGTTAAAAAGGGGATCCCTGCCTTGAGGGAGCCGCCGTTTTCGAGACTAGTGATCCTGGCCCGTGCGCAGGTAGGCCATCCCCAGCGTCTGGCCGTTTGGAAGCACGACCTGAATGACGCGCCCTACGGGATTGCCATTCTTCACCGGCTCAACGGTAACGGAAACTTCATCGCCGGGCTTGAACGAGTGCATGGTCCAGCCCTTTTCCATCATATCGGGGGCATTGTTCGTCTCCGCCACCCAATGCGCCACGTTGCCTTTATCGTCCTTTACGTCAAACTTCAGCCAGCAATGCGGGTTGGCCCACACCCAATCCGTGACCGTGCCCTTCAAGGTGACTCTCTTGCCGGTATCGTAGGCAGCATTCCCATGATGGGCAAACAACGCGGGCGAAACGATCAACGCAGCAATGGTTAACGCAAAAACGATGGCGATTCTGGCTTTCACGCTCGGCCTCCCTATCTATTGCTTTGGCAAAAACTACCCCTAATTCTAACCGCAGTCAACACTTTGCGGAAACGCCGCCAGCCGCAGCCGGCTATTTGCTCTGCTTACTCTCCACGCCGCTGGCCTGATCGCCATAATCCTTGTAGTACTGCGACTCTTCCGAAGGTATGCACATCATTTCGGTCACGTCGTAATCGGGCGATTGCAGCCGCATGGGGAATTTGTTCAGCGCCACCCAGGGTTTGGTATACATCTTAGGATCGTCGACGGTGACGGTCAGCTCCAGCCGGTCCTTGTTTACACGCTGAAAGCGTTCCTCGACGTGCATGGCATCGCTGGCCGGCCGGCCGGTTTCATCCAGCCAGATCTTCTCATCTCCCTCGGTTCCAATCGTGTTCACCACAAGAGTGTTGTCGTCCACCCACTTCCCTACCGAATATCCATAGTAGCGGGGCTGCGGAATTTCTTTGGGCAGCTCGCGGCCGTCGGTCCAGATCACGCGCCATCTTTTTTCGAATTCATACAAGATCACCACCTTGCGATCGTCCTGCATGATCTGCGTGTGGCGAACCTGGTAAAAATCGGCGCGCGGGAAGCCTAGCGGATCGCACATATTTCTCGGGTCATTGCTCAGCGACTCGAGAACGGCGGCATACCCGAAAAGCGCCTTATGAGCGTGCAATGTTTGCAGCCCCAGCGGCGTATAGGGCGGGTCGTGTTCGGGCTTGCCGTCATAGGGCATGTCCCGCGGGCCATTGGCCTGAATTCCGTCGCCCGGCCCGCGCGCCGGTTCCCAAGTGCCCGAAATGTCGTGCCGCGGAGCGGGGCCCGGCTTCTCTCCGGGCTTCAGCACATCCGTCACCGGCCGGCCCCACCCATCGAGAAGCGTGAGGCCGGGCGAGGAGGACGTCTGTTTCCTTGCCCGTAGCCATTTGCCGGGGCGTTTTGAGTTCGCGCATACGGTGAAAATGCCGCGGCCGCGGCAAGCGCGACGATTGCAGCGATATAACCTTTTCGCATTCCAAAGTCCTTTCGTTTCTCAGACGGCTCTTGGTCGCTGAAAGCCGTCAACGCGTTTTCATTCCACGGGAACCTACGATGGCTAAGCTGCCGGAATTCTACCATGCGCGCGAAAGGAACGCGCAGCTCCTATTTGCGCCGCCTCTCTGTCTCGCTAGAGCGCCATTTTGTCAGGCTGCAGCGCCAGCGCAAGACCTCCGGCGATGATCGAAAGTACGCTTAGCTGCATCTCCCCCGCGATTGCCCAACTGCTATGCGAGGCAATCCAGCCCATCAGGTAGCCGGCGCCAACGGCAGAGCCGTAAAGGCTGGTCACAAAAATTCCGGCAGCCCGATCGAACAGCGCTCTCTGCACCGCCTTAACGTGATAGCCAGCCAGGTTCACGAAAATCGTGCCGCTGGTAATGCTGCCCCAAGCAAACGACAGCACTAATTGGCTCCACATTGCCGGCGGGCCACGGAAAAGCAGATAGCCTACACCCGCGGCGCAAAAAAAAGCTGCGCCAAGCACGATGCGCGGCGAGACGCGGTCGCCGATCCATCCGCCCGCTAACGAGGCCAGCGCCCCCAGCCCAAATCCGCCCATCACCGCTCCTGCCGCCGCGGGCGAATATCGCAGCCCTTCGCGGAGAAACGTCGGATACATTCCCAGATAGCCGTAAATCACCAGCCCGCCTGCAACGCTCATCAGCGTCAGCAAAACCGTGTTCCTATTCCAGAGCGATACTGCGCCGCCGGATTCGGCCGCTTCCTTCGATCGAGAAGAGCCTTCGCTGAACCACGGACGCATCACAACTCGGATCAGTCCGATGGCCAACACGCCGAAAGAAGCGAAGACGATCATAGGCACACGCCAGGTCCCGAATCTGCCCAGGAGAGCTCCGCCCAGAACCGGACCGAGCGCCGCGCCTATGGCGTACGCAATGTTCAGCGCACCGAGGGCGGCGGCGCGGTTTTGCGCAAAGTAGTTCGCGGCAATAGCCACCAGCACGGTGAGCTGCATGGCCTCACCGATGCCCGTCGCCGCGCGGTAAATGAGCATGTCAAAAAATCCCGAGGAGATGACGGTAAGCGCCGTTCCAGCCGAAAAAATGGCGATTCCCGCCTGCAGAACGGCCTTACGGGAGAAGCGCGCCAGGAGCAATCCGGTCGGCAATCCCGCCAGGGCCATCCCCAGGGTAAAAATTGTGGAAAGAAGACCGATGCCGGCGAGAGAGAAGCCATATTCCCTTCGCACATCGGGAGCCAGCAACGGAAACAGTTGCCGGTCCATGGCGTTGATTACGTAAGAGCCAAACGCCACGCCGCACATGGCCAGCCCGAGCCTGCGCGAACCCGCGGCCTGTTGCGCGGGGTCGGCCCGCTGCGCAGTCGTCGGAGATGAATCCGTTCTTCGCCTCTTATCTGGATCCGGCGGCTTGTTTTTCCTCGGCCGATCTCGAGGTACCAGTGAACCACTCCAAAATCTGCTCGCCGGTCCAAAACAACACGTTGGGGCGGGAGTGGATGTGCTCGAGCGCCTCCCGGAAATATCGCAGCCGGTGTGGCGCGCCCATAATATAAGGATGGATGACTAGCGCCATAATTCGTGCCGACTGCTGCGCATCCGCGTACAACTGCTCGAATTGATCGATGGCCCGGCTCTTATACTCCGCTGCCGTATGGTGCTGAATCAGCATCATGGCCACGTCGTTGCACTCTTGTGTGTACGGCACGCTGACGATGCTGCCGGTCCGGGTTTTGAGCAAGACGGGCTGATCGTCCAGCACCCAATCGCAAACGTACTCGTAACCTTCCTCGGCCAAAATGTCCGGAGTATCCCAGGTCTCCGTGAGGCCCGGCCCAAGCCATCCCCGCGGCCGGCGTCCGGTAAATTCGCGGATCACGGCTGTTGTCTTGGCGATGTCGGCCCGTTCGTCCTCGACTTTCTGCATGTTCTTCTGGCCGAAGCCGTGGCCGATGAACTCCCATCCGCGTTCCAGGGCCGCGCGAGAGATCGGCTCATAAGCATGGATCGCTGCGCCGTTGATGGCTACGGCCGCCCGAATCTTCAGCCGGTCCAAAACTTCGAGCATGCGCCAGAAGCCCACGCGATTTCCGTATTCGTGCCAAGCCCAGTTGGGAATGTCCGGCATCGGCGAACCGCCCGCCGGTGGCGTGAGCACCGTGCGCGGCATCGCCTCGCGCGGATTCCACTCCTCGATATTCACGATGACCCAGACCGCAAGTCTTGCGCCGCCCGGCAATGCCAGCCGCGGCCGCTCCGGAATGGGTGAATATGCAATCCGCTCGGTAGGCAGCACGATTTTTCCTCCGAATGCCGCGAGATTAGCCTAAGCGCGAGTATTCCACCGGCTGTGGCGCGACTGCATTCTCTGTGCCCAGCTATTTTTCTGTCAAGCGCCAACTCTGTAGGCGCGTTCGGAATTCCCTGCTATCATCGCGCCGCTCGTTCCGGTGCTGCGTTCTCGCTTGGTGAGGTAAGAGCGAGAAAACGCTATCCGGCTCGCGGAACGTCTTCACAAAAATGTCCCTGGCAGCCAATTTCAAGCAGAGCACTTATCTCGGTTATCTGGCGCTCCTGCGTATCCTCGTGGGCTGTTTATTTCTGTTGGTCGCCTGGCCAAAGGTCTCGGGACGCTTCGTGAACGGCCAAGCCCTGCCTCAGCAATTGCTCAACGGCGTACAGAAGGACCCGTTAGGGTGGCATCGCGCCTTCGTCGAGGGCTTCGTAATCCCGCACGGGCATTTTTTTACCTACCTGGTGATCGCAGGCGAACTCTCGATCGGAATCTCTCTGGTAATCGGCTTGCTCGTGAGGATTTCGTCGCTCTTCGGCGCCTTCTACAACTTCAATATTCTCTTTTCAGTTGCCTACGCCGCCGGCGGAGGTACGGTCAACTACAATCGCGTGCTGATTCTGCTCCACTTGATCTTTGTCTCAGCCTCGGCAGGACGCTCTCTTGGCCTGGACGGCCTGCTCAAGCGCCGCTTTCCCCGAACCTGGCTTTTCTAGGCGCCTCAGCCTACAGTTTCGAGACGGCGAATCCATCCACCTGCACATCGAGATGGTGGTTGATCCGCAAGCCGTAGATTCCGTCTGTTTTTGCCGCGGACCCCGTCTTCGGCAGGCTGTGTACCACGGTTCCGTTGATCACGAAGTCGATCTTGTTGCTCATCACGCGCACTTCCAGCGTGTTTGTACACATCCCGCTGGCGTCCGGCTTCTTCACAGCGGGACTGGGACTCTTCGGCGAAAGTTCGTCGGTACCTGAACCGTTTCTGCGCTTGATCAGCCAGGTCCCATCGTCGGTGATCACGAAATAGAGATAATCCTGCCCCGCGCCCTCCAGATTGCTCCCTCCGAAAATCAGGCCGTAATACTCCAGGTAACCCGTCGATTTGTTGAGCGTGAATGTCGCTTTGAGCGCGTAATTGCCGCTGGCGGTATCGGCCGGATTCCAGAAGACGGCAGCCTGCGGAGTGATGGCATGGAAACCTGCCGCCGTAGGAACAAGCTTAATGGCGCCCGGGGCGTCCGGGTCCGCGGCGCTTGTGCTGCGATCGGTTCGCAGCATCCAACCCTTGGGCACCTGCGCCAGAAGAGGCGCGAAACCAACCAACGCGAGTACCACCACAAAAATGTAGCGCTTCATCCCAACCTCCGGAAAATGCGTGGATCAATCTTACTCTCTTCGGCTTGGCAATTCGATACTTCCCACTCGATTTGAATTGGTTCGGGATAAAGCAGCGGCCCGTCTCCTACGCCGACGGCCTCATCGTTTGCTCGAAGGAGATGGGCTCGCTCTTTCGCGGGACACTGGCACTAGCGGCAAGCTTTTCCAGAACGCCGTTAAGCGCCGCGCCGGAAAGCACTGCGACTCCGCTCAAGTCAAACCACAGAAGCATGACAATCACGGCGCCCAAGGAGCCATAGGTCGCGCTATAACTCCCGAAAAAATGAAGGTAGATCCGCAGCGCCACGGAAACGGCCATCCATAAAACCAGGCCCAGGATCGCGCCGGGCGTAATCCAATGCCACTTCCTGTTCGGAAGATCTGGAGCGGAGTAATAGGTAACCGCAAAAGCGAAAAGGATCAGCGCCAGGACCAGCGGCCATTTTGCGATTCTCCAAACGTCCGCGATCACGCCTCCATGCGACAGCGCGTCCACAATGGTGTCTCCGAAAAGCACGATCACTACGGAGATCACCAGGAGCAGCGCAATTCCAAGAGTCAGTCCAACCGCCAGCGCATACTGCTTCAGCAACGAGCGGCTCTCCTTCACTTCATAAGCCGCATTTAACGTGTCCATGACGGCGATCATTCCCATGGACGCCGACCACAGCGATACGACAAGGCCAAAGGACATCTTCAGCGGACCGCCCGCGCGAATGATGTCAGTGAACGTTGCGTTGAGCAGTTGGAATGCCGATGGCGGCAATGCCCCGGCGAAAAATTGAAACAGCAGCTCGCGGCCCCGGTCGGCAAGCCCGAAAACGCTGAGGCTGGCGATGACACAGATCAAGAACGGAAAGAGAGCCAGAAAGAAGTAATAAGCCAGCTGCGCGGCGCGAGCGAAGACGTCGTCCTTGCGAACTTCCTCCCAGGTGCGGCCGGCAATTTCCTTAAAGGAATATCCACTCAAGCTGAATAAATTCGTGACCACGCGAACTCCGAAAAATTTCTCCGCCGATGGGAACGATGTGCTTCAACGACAGCTGAGCAGCATAGCAGCACTTACCATCCGATGGCGTGACTCCACGTCCGGAGCCGCGGCGCCGCTCTCTTGCCGGGTGGAACCGAACGCTCTATTCGGCCGCGCAAATCACGTTATGCAGACCGAGGGAGGATTTTTCAATCAACATGTTTGAGAGCCCGCGTGTATTGATAGGGAGGCTCTATGGTTCCCGAGTCCGAGTGTGAAGGGTATGATGGGTGTGGCTCGAACCGTCTGCAGCACCGCCAGCCCGCATCGAACGCTCAGAGAGGCAATATGAAGAGTGCGGCCATAATCGCCACGGCGCTGTTCTGGGCCGCGTCCCTCTCGGCTAGTTCCCTCCGGGCACAAGGGCCCGGCGCAGCCGGCGGTCACGCCACTGACGGAACCTGCAAACAGGCGGAAAGCTCTTCACCCTCACAAGAATCACAGCCGGACAAAGGAACCGCGGACAAGAAGGCAGACGGAACTCCGAAGGATCCTTGCGCTCCGCAATCCGAAGATGAATCCAAAGGCAAGCAGACAAGCCGAATGCTGTGGATCGTCCCCAACTTTGCGCGCTGTGAGCGCCAATACAAAGTTGCCGAGTCTTTCAGCCAAGAGCAAGTTTTGGCTTGCGACAGAGGACAGCTTTGATTACTCCGCGTTCGTTTGGACCGGAATTATTGCCGGGCAAGAGTTCGGCTTGAAGGATTATCCTGAGTTCGGCCAAGGTATGGCCGGATACGGACGTTACTATTGGCATAATTTCGTCGATGGGGTCTCGGGAACGTATTTCACGGAAGCCATTGTGCCCTGGGTAAGTCGAGAGGATCCCCGCTATTACACGATTGGAACGCGGAAACGTCCCACTCCGGATATTTTATGCTTTATCTCGCGTGGTGCTCACCAAGACCGATTCCGGCGGCACAAGCTTTAACTGGTCCGAAATTGGAGGAAACGCGCTGGAAGCGGGGTTGTCTAATGCCTACTACCCCGCTCAGGAACGCGGAGCGCGCCAGACGGCGATCAATTGGGGAGCGCAGATCGAATCCGCGGCGCTGAACAACCTGGCGAAGGAGTTCTGGCCGGATATCCGCCGCCTGATCTTCCGCCAGAAAAAGTAGAACCGCTCCTATCGTTTCGTGCGCACGTCTCCGAGCAACTTCTGCAGAAGCTTGTGCAGGGCCGCCCGAGCTCCCGCCGGCAGTTCCGTGAACTCAACTCCCATTCCTTGGCCCTTGATCGAGCGCCGGACCACGGCCTTCGCGTGAACGGCGCCGCCGGGAATGTCGAATTGCACTTGAATCGTATCGCCGACCCGAGCCGGCTCCGCCTCCTCGATGAAAAGTCCGCCCAGACTGATCGACTTGACGCGCGCAATGTTGTGACGCTCTTTCCCTTTCCAGGCAATGCTCATCCCCCTGCGGCAGAGTCACTCGCGGAAAGCGCCGCTTCTCCACATCCTTCTTCTTCGCGCCTCCGCGCAGGGGCCGCCAAAACTCCGGTTGCGGAAAAGGAAAGGCGACCTCCACTTCGCACATCTGCGCGCCCAGAGTGCGTGTATTCACGATCTGGGCCTCCACGGGATTTGATCCCCTGCCGTTAATGAGCAGCAGCTTTTGTCCACAGCTCACGGGAGCGCCCAGAATCAGCAGCCCCCCCTCGGAATTCGCTCTCACCGTTTGCGCTTCTTCGTAAAACGGGCTCTTGGTCGGACCATACCCGTAAACGCAGATGGTCGCCAATGCCGTGCCGTTCTCGAATTTTTCCTCGCCGGCGTCCAGCGGGATCTTCAGGGCCTCACTTTGCTGTCCCTCAGGAATTTGTCCCATCATCGTTTACGTCCTTTCGCTGAATTTGACCCGCAGGCCGGCGCGCATTTCTCTCGCGCCGCCTCTTAGCGCCGGTAGTGCGCGCGCGTATAGGTGTATCCATAAACGTTCTGCTCGATGCTGTAGACCTGCGGCAACCACCAGAGCTTGCGCACCACGCTGTAGCGTGACGTGCGCATCTTGTGTCCCAGGAAGGCCGCGCCCATCGCGTAGGCCGTTCCATAAGCCGCCATCGCTACGGGGTGGCCCAGCATCGGGCGGAGCACCGCGTTCTGCTCCTGAAATCCACCCATCCGGAAATCCTGTTCGGTCTGGCGGTAGTCCATCGTTTTGGCCGTGAGGTCCAACGCCGCCAGGGTCATCACCGGCTTATCTTTCAGCATCGCGACGATGGCATTCTGCCTCTTCGGGAGGACATCGGTGTGCTTCGGCTTGGCCGCCACCGCGTTGCAGAGCGAAGAGCTGATCAGGATGCATTCGATGATCATTGTCATTGTCCTCGGCTATAGATAAAGCAGGGCCGGGACCAATCGAATGCCAGCTATCTCACTGTAAATACAATAGATAGATGCAACTAACCATGTGTAGAAATTACCCCGCTGTCCAAACCCTGTCTGGTGTAAACGACGGCTACACATCCGCCGTCAAACCGCCGAGAGGATCGCTAAGCGAAGGCATGCCAGAAAAGGCGCGGCACGAATCAGAGGAGGGCCAAAAGAGGGCTTGCGGACCGTTACTTCTACGGCAGGCAACCGGCGCCTAAGTACCCCCGCCGCATTGACGAAACCAGGGCAAATCGTCAAGCTCTATTCACGCAGAGTGGGAATCCGCTCGGGCAGACGAGTATGAGCAATCTTCGAAAAGCGTCGCGACAATGCGCCTATTGCGGCAAGCCTGTCTTAAAGAATACGACGCACTGCCCTCATTGCCGCGAGGTTCTTCCGCAGGTGCGCGTCGCTCCCGCGGTAGTCGTATCGCGCGGAAATGAGCGTAGCCAAATCCTCCGCGGACTTCTGTATATGCTGCTGGCCGTTGTGGTTCATTACGTTCTCGAGCACAGCGGGACTTTGAATCTTCCGTTTGCCGTTCCACCGATCACTCTCTATCTCACGCCGATCATGTTTCTCGGCGGCTTAGGCCTGGCGCTGTACGGCTTAATGACCCGCGTTACGGCATAATCTCCACTCTCGCTTAGCTCATTGCCGTTGGCATTCGTGCGCCAAGCGCTTGAAATTATCTTTCTCAGCGGTACGCTTAGGCGGTTGCCGTTGACGCTCTGGCGTTTAGGCCGCGCCGTTATCTCGCTTGTTAAGTTCTCGGGAGCAGCGGCGGAGTTCCGCTAGGAGACAGCATGAAGCCGTGGAAAGCCGCCCTCGCAGTTCTGATCGTCCTCGTCGTAGCCGGCGGCGTCTACATGGCCATATTGATTCGGGGCGGCTTCAGCGCCCGTGAGAATCCTTCCTGGGCCGAAGCCTTTGCGGCACGAATCGCCAGGAGACTTGCCGTCCCGGCAATCTACGCGATGAAGAATCCCTATCCCGCCACGTCCGAGAATCTTCACGAAGGTGAAGCGCATTTCGCCGACCACTGCGCGAGTTGCCATGGCAATGACGGCAGCGGAGATACTCTTTTCGGACGCGGTCTTTATCCCAAGCCTCCCGATATGCGCACCTCCGAAACACAGCACAAGAGCGATGGCGAACTTTATTACACCATCGAAAATGGAGTGCGCTTGAGCGGCATGCCTGCCTTTGGCCCGACGGGACCCGCGCAGGACAAGGATCTCGGCACCAACGACGCCGAGAGTTGGAAGCTTGTCCTCTTCATCCGCCATCTTCCGCAGATCACTTCGGAAGAGCTGGACGAAATGAAAAACCTCAATCCTAGAACCGACGAGGATCGCGCCGAGGAAGAGCAGGAAGAGCAATTCCTGAACGGCAGTGAGCCGCCGCCATCGCCGACGGGGCATCACCATTAGCCTGCTTTTCTCCTGAACTTTTTTGCACCGATTTAACACTCCGAGCTATGCAAGCTATATATGATCCCTGCCTAGTTAGGGCAGAATTAGCTTATTTGCCGCACGCATAACGCAAAAGGGAGCGCTCGCGGCGCAGTATCAACCGGCAGAAATCAGAGAGTGTCAGTGGAAGGGAGCCCAATATGTGGGAGGCGCTGGAGCAGGTAGGTTGGATCAAAACGCTCGGCAGCACGGGCTGGATGTATGTAACCGTTTCTGTAGCGCATTATCTCGGCATCTTCTGGTGCGTCGGCTCGGTGGCCCTGGTGGATTTGCGGGTCATGGGCCTTGCCGCAAAGAAGCGGAACGCTGGGGAGCTCGCTAAGCAGCTTTTCCCCTGGGCGTGGATCGCATTCACGCTGGCCATAATTTCCGGCTTCCTGATGTTTGCAACCGACGCCGGCGATTGGGCGCCGTCGCGAGTCTTCCATGTCAAGTTGGCACTGATCGCGACGTCGGTGGTGTTCGCCTTGATCGTTCAGCGGGAAGTTCCCAAATGGTCGCAGTCTCCCGAAATTCCCAAGGCGGCCAAGATCATTGCGCTGATCTCCCTTGTGTTGTGGATTATCACCATCCTTTCAGCCTCGGAAATTCCGGCGCTGGAAGGGCTCGGATAATTGCGCACCTGAGACGCGCGGAGGATCGAGTCTATGCATGATATCGTCGTTGCATTCGCGAAATGGTGCGAGGCTACTCCGTGGGGCGTGATGACGCGCGAATCCATCTGGGCATATCCGGTGGTTCAGCTCACCCATTTCACGGGACTCTCGCTTTGGCTCGGAACTAACTTCGCCCTGGATTTGCGCCTGCTCGGAATTGGCAATCGCAAAGCTACCCCGGCGCAAGTGGCGCAAGATCTCTTCGTATGGAACTGGATCGGCTTCGCCATCGTGCTCACGGGCGGGTTCATGCTCTTCTCGGGAATCGCCACCGCGTTTATCGAAAACATCGCCTTTCAGTGGAAGCTGGGCATGTTCGTTCCCTTAGCGCTCCTCTGGCACATTTTCGTGCAGCGCAAAGCGCGCGTTTGGGGACAAACGATTGACGCTCCGGGAATCGCCAAGCTCGCGGCTCTCACGGAAATCCTCCTGTGGCTCTCCGTGATTACCGCGGCCGTGGAGATTCCCAACCACTAGGCCGCTGGCAACGCGCGCGTTCCTGACGGCGTCGTCCCTAGGCACAACGCCCAATTCCCCTGGAAATGACATCCGGCTCTCCAAAGCTTAGAATCGATCAGAGGACCAAAGAGATGAAAGCCCAACTTTTGCTTCTGGTTTTCTGTATTGCGGTGATCCCCGCCGCCCTTCTGGCTCACGGAGACGAGGAACACGTGATGGGCACGGTGGCCAGCGTGGCCAAGGACTCCATCACCGTGAAGACGGGCGCCAATGGGCTGGTGACCGTAGCCGTTGTGCCTCAGACCACGTTCACTAAGAATAAAAGTGCCGCTAAATTATCGGATCTGAACGTTGGCGATCGCGTCGTCATCCACGCCAAGGAACCAACGGAAGGCAAGCTCGTCGCGGATACCGTGCAGTTCAGCACGCCCGCCGCGAAAGCCGCTCCCACCGCCGCAAAGCCGCAGGCCGCGCACTAACGCCGCGCCGCCTCTGCGCCCACAACCGCTTCGCTGAGGTCCCGCCGGGCGAGAAGAGCGTCACAACCCGCTCATCGTCGAGTACGAGTGAACGTTCAGCTTGTGGACTTCGGGGAATTTGCTTTTTGCCGCTGAGGATGGTCGACGCACACATGCCGGGTGAAGGCTTCATCGCGTCGCAGAAGAAACTCCCGCGCCATATCTTCCGGACTTTGGTCTACTGGAGGACGCGGCGGCCGGAAGACCCAATTACAATCGGAACAACCCAGCAGGCCTGACTCTTCGCTCCAAACGAGTTGACGCATGGTGAACGGGTTCGCCGCCGGCGCTCGCGCGAAAATTTAGGCGCTGGCCAGCTTGGCGATGCCGGAAGCCAACAGCCCCTTGGCCATGTCGATCTTCGTGGCGTTGTATTTCAGCGGCGCCGCATTCGCCAGCGCTTGCGCCATCGCCTGTCGATCAGCTCCGTGCTCAGCGTCTTGCCCTTCAGATAAGTCCTCCACCGCCTGTCTCCCGCCAGGGCTTGCCCGCGATCCCGCCGAACACCACCCGCGCATCCTCGATCTGCTTGCCCTGCATCTCGCAAGCCAGCGCCAGCGAGGCCATGGCAAAGTCCCATACGCCGCGCGGCCGCAGCTTCTCGAATGAGGCCTTGAACCCGGGCTTCGGCGCCGGCATGGTCACCTCCGTCAGGATCTCGTTGAACCGCACCACGTGCGATTGCAGCCTCCCGTCCACCATCATGTCCCCGGGCACCAGCTGCTCCACCGTCATCTCCTTCATGCCGAACGGTGTCGCCAGCTTGGCCTTCGCATCGTGCGGATCAACGCCGTCGCGATGTCGCCCGGATAGACGGCGTAGCACAGCCGCCCGCCCATCACCGAGTGGTAGTAGCTGTTGTCCCCGATCGCTCCGTAGCAGATGTAGCCGCCATTGCGATAGCAGGAGTAGCCGCCCGCGCAGATACTGGCACCACACCTGTTGCAGCATGTCTCCGCCCACCGTCGAGGCGTTCCGCAACTCCGGCGAGGAGATCTTCCGCACCGCTTCCGTCAGCATCGGATACATCTTCGCCACCAGATCGGCGATTCGTGCACTTCCGCCAGCTTGGTCAGCGCGCCGATCTGCAAGCCGCCCTGCCCGTCTTCCTTGATGTAGCGCAGCCCGTCGATCTTCTTGATGTCCACGAGATAATGTCGGCGCCGCCGGGATGCGGTTCTTCAACTGAATCAGCAGGTCGGTCCCGCCGGCATACACTCCGGCTTCCGTCCCGTGCAGCGACAGAATCTGGATCGCTTCCTCTACGCTCGTCGGTCGATACACCGATATCGGCTTCATGCGATCACCTCCCTTCCCGTTGGCTCTCAGGCCCGCCATGATTTCATCCTTCGTGATCGGATGCTCCCGGATGCGCACGCCGCAAGCGTTGTAGATGGCATTGGCCAACGCGCCTGGAGGCGCTCCAATCGCACGTCTCCGCGAAGCCCTTTGGAGCCGAAGAACCAGCGCGGCTCCAAGCTATTGATGAATACGTTGGTCTGTCCGGCGGCTCCATGATCGTCGGCAGCCGGTAGGACAGATAGCCCACGCTGTAGTGCCGCGTTCCCGGAAATTCCCGGTCCCACGGAATGGCGTCGGTAGCCATCTGAGTGCTCTGGATCAATGATCCGTGCATGATCGGCGTTGGCCAGTAGCGGGTTCATTACGTTGCCCGGCGTCTTGCGCGTACGCCGCCTCGAACGTAACGCCAATCGCCCGTCCAGGTGTCCACTTCGACCTCGGCAAAGCAGCGTCCCGATGCCGCGGTTCATCGCCCTGCCGATGGCCCCGGGATGCAGGCACCGGCCGGCCATGCTGGATGCGTCCCTTGTTGGCCTTGGCCAGTTCCGCGAAGGTTATCTTCTTCTTCGGATCTTCCGTCGAGGAGATCACTCCGTCTCGAACCTGCAGCTTCGCCGCATCCACCTTCAGACGTTGCCGGCGCGCGCTTGAGCAGGTCCTTGCGCATCTTGTCCGCGGCGTTGCAAAGCGCCCCGCCTTGCAGCTGTGTGGTCAGGCCGCTGTGCCAGCCCGGAGACGCCGAGGGTGCTTGTTCCGAGTCTCCCCAGATCAAGCGGATGTGATCCAGAGTACGTGTACCCCAGAATTTCGCCACCTGCATGGACATCGAGGTGCCGTGGTTGGTGCCGCTGTCCGGCTGGGCAAAGTGCATGACGATCTGGCCCTCGGGGTTCAATTCCAATTCCGCGTTGAAAATGTCTGCCCTCGCCGCCCGGATTGACGTTGCCCTGCCTCTCATTTTTCGCCACGCACCCAATCGTAGCCAGGCTCGCCTTCCTGATAGCCCACGCGGCCGGCATGGTGCTGGGACATCGCCACTCCGAACCCGCGCTTGAACCTTCCCGGGTTTCCGCCGGGCACGGGATTCCGCTTGTCCCATCCGATGGCCTTCGCTCCCTCTTCCAGCACTTCCACCGAAGCATAGGCAGTCGTAGTGAGGAATCCGTTCTCCGTCTCGGGCATCTGGTGATCGTCGGACCACCCTGCCCGAGCGCCACCTTCGTTCCCGGCTTTTGCACGTTCAGCAGCCGGAACTTCACCGGGTCCATCGCCCACGCTTCCGCCATTTCGTCCATCATCTGTTCCCAGGCCCACTTGAACTCCTGCTGGAAATTGCTCCGCGACGGACCCGTGACGCATCGAATTGGTTCGATAGAGGAAGCCGTCCTCTCTCCAATTGGGAACCACGTGGAGGTACAGCTCGGACCGGCCGCCTCCTCCCTCGTCGCCAACTCCGTCCCTGGATTCGCGCCCGTGTTGACGTGGAACTCGCGCTGGCAAGCCAGTGATTTTTCCGTCCTTGGTCGCTCCCACCTTGAACTTGCTGAGCGTCTGCGGCTTGATCTGCAGGAAGCGCCAGCTCCTGATCCTTGGGAAGCATTAATCTTCACCGGCCGGCCGGTCTGTTTCGAGATGTAGGCGATCCAAGGATAGAACTTGGCGCCGGCTGGCATGCGCCCCGCCAAACGTTCCCGCCATTCCATTTGTTGATGTAGCGAACATTCTCCGGCGGGATGCCCAACTTCTTGGCGAGCGTTGTTTCGCGAGTTGATACAATCGACCTGGCCCATGCCCCAGATCGTCAGCTTGTCGCCATCCCACTTGGCCACGCAGCCCATCGGCTGCATCGGAACCGGGATCGCACCCGAAAAAGAGTAGGTGAACTCCTTGACGATGTCCGCCTGCGCGAACGCCTTCTCCACTTCGCCCCATTCAAACAGCGTCTTGACGACACCAGGTCGTTCCCTGCCGTTAATCGTGAGTGCTCAGGTCCGGCGGGTTCGGCGCCATGGCCTGCTGCAGGCTCGACGCGAAAGGAAGAACTTCGTACTCCACCTCGATCGCCTCGACCGCATCCTCGGCCTGATCCTCGGTCTCCGCCGCGACGATGGCCACGACCTCGCCCTGAAAGAAGAGTTCTGTCGGAATCGGATATGTCTTCGGCGCATTCCCGGCCGTCAAGATGTAGGCCACGCCGGGCATCTTCTCCGCCTTGGAAACGTCGATCGCCTTCACCCGCGCCCGCGGATGCGGGCTGGCCAGCATCTTGCACCCAAAGCATGTTCGGGCAAATTGACGCGCGTGGCGTACTCGCCTTGCCCGTAAGCCGCGGGATCACCACTTCCGGCATGGCCGGATGCGGCTTCCCGATCATATTCAATCTTTCCGGCGGGTAGCCCTGCCACTTCCTGCGTGACGATCTTCTGGTCGCCTTCGACCAGCGTGTCTTCCGGGCCATGTCCGCCGCCGGTCGAGAAATTCCGCACCATCGGCTGATCAATGATGATGCATCGCTCCGGCTCGGCCTAGATCTGCTGTTTTGGTTCTGTCGGCTTGTCGCTCATGCGATCTCCGCCTCCCCTCGCAGTACCTTCCCCGTATCCACCACCGTCCGGATGATCGACGCGTAAGCCGCGCAACGGCAGATGTGCCCCGCCAATCCCGCCTTTACCTGCTCCGCCGTCGGATTCGGGTTCTTATCCAGCAGCCCCTTCGCCGTCACTTCCCACCCCGGCGTGCAGAATCCGCACTCCGCCGCCGCGTACAAGTTCGCCACCTTCTGCAGCGGATGCAGGTTCTTCTCATCCCCCAACCCTTCCACCGTGAAAATCTTCTTCCCCACCGCCTCCATCGCCAGAGTGTGGCAGGAGTAGAACGGCGTCCCATCCATCAGCACGCTGCACGCCCCGCAACTCGCGCGGTTGCAGCTCCGGTTCGTCCCCGTCATCCCCAGCTTCACCGCGATCACTTCCCACAGCGTCGTGCGCGCCTCGTATTCCGCCTGATAGTCCTTCCCGTTCATGTTGAACGAGCTCGTCTCCTTGGTCATGGCGATGGGAATCGCCAGAGGAGACGGCTTCGGCGCGCCGCGACCGGTTCGCTCGCCGCCACCACCGCGCTGACGGTGGTCGTCACCGCCACCGCGCCCACTCCCGCAGCCTTCATGAAATTTCTGCGCGAATATTCCATCGTGAAACCTCCTCAAACCCCTGCGCGATATTCAAACCCGCTGTACGCAAACCAATGAGAGGCCCGCCAGGAACTCGGGATGCAAATCGCATGATTTGCCATGAAAGTTCTCCGGGATAGTGAGCTGCAGTGGTCCTGCGCGATGACATAGAAAGATGCCAAAAAGCCATCCTTCAAAGGCCAGAAATCTCCTGAGCCCTAAACGACTTATGTTACGGCTTATACACTTCGCTCTTCGCCAGGTCAAGCCGATTGTGTCCAGGGCGCGCCGCACCACTCGCGCCCTTTCGAAAAATTCGTCCACAGTTTTCTCTTCTTAACTAAACGCGGGGTGCTGGCCGGAAGCGCGCGGCCAGAAGAGCGGGCGCCGATTGGGCCTTGACCCGAGTTGGCCGCGGCGGGTATAAGGATCGTGTCGTCTACCTTGCGGATCGATGCTCGTACAATTTATCGCTGACCGGCGCCTGCACTGCATCGGTGACGCCCCTACATGGCGGCTATCTTTGCACTCTGACCTCGATAGCTGACATCCATGCCGGAATGAATGAAGACCTGCTCGAATGCAAAGGAGTGGGTGCGCGAGTCAGGGCTGTTGTAGGGAGGATCTTATGAGACATTATTTTTACGGCACGCTGAGTTTTGCGGGATTGCTGCTGGTGGCGCTTCTGAGTTTCGGACGCTCCAGCGCGCGCGCCCAGGGTTCCGGCGCTGCCGCAAACGTTCAGCCCGTAGGTACGATGAGCGACGTCATGGTCAGCATGGTCTATCCCGCGGCCAACAATCTCTTGCTTTCGATCTATCGCGGCGGACCGCAGGACGATAAAGATTGGACGGCCGCTAAGCGCAATGCCGTGCTGCTGGCCGAATCCGGAACCGTCCTCCTCGCGCGCGGCCCTGCCGACGGACAAGGTAACTGGGCGCAAGATGCCAGGATGCTCGTGGATGCGGGCGCAGCGGCCTACAAAGCGGCGGGCGCCAAAGATACCAATGCTTTCCTCGCCGTCGCGCAGCCGCTCAACGCCGCCTGCACCACCTGCCACAAACAGTATCGCGCCAACGTCGCCACGCCCAGCGAGCGCGTCGGCCCCGACCACCAACCCGCCGAGTAATTTTTGTCCGTGGGTGCCGCACCCTTCGTTTCTAAGGGTGCGTTTTCTCTCTAAGCGTTGGCCCATACGCTGCTCATTCTTCGCCGAAGCCCGCCATAGCTCCGGTCATTGGACTTAAAGTGGCTTTAGAATGAGCGCTTGCAGAAAACTCCTGCGGCGGTAGAATCCCTCGACCCCATGCAGATCATCCATGCCGTTTTGCTCGAACCGGTCGGATGCCTGGCCGAATTTCCCGCCCGGGAATTCGACGAGATCGCCGCTCGTCTATTCCACGAAACGTCCGTCCATTCCTCGGGCAGCGAGGCCTTTTGGCGGGTACTCAATCTGCTGGAAACCTCCGGCCAATCTCTCGATCCCTCCCAGCAAAAGCTGGCCGAAGAGTTAGAGGTCCGGGCGGTAGATCAAGTCGAGATCTACGAGGATGTGGTGCCCGCGCTTTCTGAATTGAAGGGCATGAACATCCAGATGTTCCTGGCGTCTTCCCTTTCCGGCAGCAGCGGTGAGCCGGTTTTTGGAGAGATTTCCCGTGCGGGAATTTTTCTCGGCGATTTGGGATCGCGGAAGCGCCGGCGGCGTCAAAGCCGTACCGCTGGCCAAAGCCATGCAAACTGCGTCGCTTCAGCCGCAGCACGTCATCGCTCTGGCCGACACCATGGAAGGATTGGCAGTGGCGCGCGACCTCGGCGCCAACTCCATCCTTATGATCAATGATTACGAGCAGGGCAGGCGCCTGGCGTTATATGCGCCAAGCGGGGGAATCGTCTCGCTGAAAGAACTGCCCGACGCCATTCGGCTTGTGGCGCAAAGCGCGAAAGCGCCGCGAGGTTGATCCTCCGCTGTCGCGCCTCTCCGCAAAAAAAGCCGGTTACTTGCCGTCGGTGCCGCTCTCTTCGTTGCTGCCGATGGAGTCGTTATACGCCTTGAATTCGGAGGGCGAACAGATCATCTCCTCTTGATACTTATTCCAGATATCAAGGCTCTTGGGCTGCAGCTTCATCGGAAATTTATTCATCGCGATCCATGGCTTGGTATACATCACCGGGTCGTCGATGGTGACGGTCCACTCCATGTCGTTTAAGTCCACGCGGTGAAACTGCTCTTCGATTTTTGCCTGGTCGCTGATCGGCCGTCCGGTCTCATCCAGCCACGCCTTTGGTTCTCCCATGATGCCGACCGTTTGAACGTCCAGCGTATCGTCGTCAATCCATTTGCCCACCGAATATCCATACCAACGCGGTCCCGGAATCTCGTCAGGCTTCGGCAGTTCCTGGTCCAGCCAGATCGAGCGCCATCTCTTCTCGTATTCGTACAAGAGCACGATTTCGCGATCGTTCTGTATGAACTGCTCGTAGCGAATCTGATAAAAGTCGGCGCGAGGAAAGCCCAGCGGATCGCAAGAATTCCTCGGATCGTCGCTGGCCGTGGTGGGGAAAACCGCTCTTTGTCCATAAAGCGGCTTGTGCGCCTCCATCGTCTTCAGGCCTAGCGGAGTGTAAGGCTGTGAATAGAGAGGTCCGCCGGACGCCACGCCGCCCGCTTGAATTCCCGCTCCCGGCCCTCGGGCCGGCGCCCAGATTCCGGAGAGATCATGCTTCGGAGCGGGAGGACCGGAAGGCTTCAGGCCCTGCCCGTCGGGCGCACGAGCGCCGCGCCCGCGCCCTCCCTCCTGCTGCCCCTGTTGCTCGGCCCCTCGGCCCTCGGCCTGCTGCGAAAATGCCACGCGAGTCAGTCCGAGAGCCACGAATACCAGTAATCCGATCAGGACAAAACGATACCGCATGCGGCGTCCCCCTTCCGACGACAGAACGATCTACTGCTGCTGAGTGACGTACTGCGTGTTCAGAGTCCTTCCGTCCGGAAACACCACTTGCACGATGCGCCCGACCGGCTTGCCACTCTTCACCGGATTCACCGTGATGGTGATCTGGTCCCCGATCTTGATCGAGTGCGCGGTCCACCCTCGTTCCACCATGTCGGCCGGATTATTGATCTCCGCCGACCAATTCACGACGTTGCCGCTGTCGTCCTTGACGTCAAACTTCAGGATCGAATGGGGATTCTGCCAGCGCCAGTCCGTAACCACGCCCTTCAACACCAGCTTCTTCTGCATGTCGAGAGCGGCATTCCCATGATGCGCGAATAGCGGCAGCGAGAAAGAGATTCCGACAGCTACCATTAGAACCAATAAGAACCTGCGTTTCACAGGTAACCTCCTCCATCGTAAACGTCCGAGAAACCATAAGCGAACTTGCACAAAAACTACGACAACTTCCTCGACGAGTCAAGCGCGCGGCGCTTGGACCATGCCGTCGTGCACGACAAAACAGACCAGTACGCCGCGCCTCTATGTAGACGGAACGCGGCGCGCTGCCGTTACGTGATGCGCGGCGCTAGAACGTGAGCTTCAAGCCGAACTGAATATGCCGCGGCCCGCCCGATCCCGATACCGGATTGGAGGCATCCGGCGTGGAAGTGGCCACGCCGAAATTCGCATTTCCGGAAGACGGATTGGTACCCGCAGGCTGCGTTCCGCCTCCGCCGCCGGCAGCTGCGAAATCAGCCCTATTGAAAAGGTTGAAGAACTCCACGCGGAACTGGGCGCTGTATCGTTCCTTGAAATTCCATATCTTTGATACGGACATATCCACGTTGTAATAGGGGTACCCGTGGAAGATGCCATTGTAAGCGTCACCGAATGTTCCGTAAGCAGGAGGGGTGAGAACGCCGCCATTTTGCGCGTAGCAACTGCTATTAGCGAGCGCTGCGAGAGCCAACTGCCCCAGTGTTGTGCCGGGACCGCCGTAGGGAGCCGTCGCAGCGTTCTGGCAAGCCGTCAGCATGGACGCCGACGCCGAACTGAAGGGTGTGCAGCCCTTAGCGATGCCAATACAAGGAATAGGAGTCGCGGTGACGCTGAAAGCCGAGGGAGGCCCACTGTAATTCCAATCTTGCGTGGTCCCCGGGCCCAGTTCGCCCGTGCCGAGATAGTCCACGGAACTATCGTTCGGGCTCCAGGAGAGACCGGTCTGCAGCGTCAGGATGCCGCTGAGCGACCAGCCTTGCAGCATCTGCCCCGGCGACTTCATGCCGGGAATGTTATAAGTCGGCGAAAAGGTAAAGCGGTGCCGCAGGTCGGAGGCGCTGTTTCCGTAGTTCAGGCGCAGGTTATTCTTGTCGCGTCACAACGGTCGTGCCGCCTTCGATATCTGAATCGGTTCTCTGAGAGCGCATGCGAGTACGTGTAGCCGGCAAGGAACGACAACCCATGGTAGTTCCGCCCCTGCAGCGTCATCTGCAAGGCGTCGTAATTGGAAATATCCCCGTTCGTCGCATAGGCGATATATTGAAGATACGGGAACTTGTTGCGGTAAGCCCCGGCGGCGGTCGCATTCGCGGATACCGCGCCAGTCACTGTTTTATTTCCGCCGCAGTTGTTATAGACGGCCGCACGCTTGCCAGACAGTAAGCCGGCTGGCGTCAGTCCCCCAGTTGCCGCACTGCACGCCGTGTTCCAGCCGGTGCCGAGCGCCGGCTGGTTCAAATCGATCTGCGATTGCTCATTCGCGCCATGGTTGCCGACATATGCCACGTCGATGGTCAACTTACTCGTGATGGCGCGCTGGATATCCAAATTCCACTGGATGGAATACGGATCGAGGAAGTTTGGGTCCACCGCAGATGTAGGACACGGGCCGCTTGCAACGCCCGGTCGGCGCGCATACCTGACCAGTGTAGGCAGCCCCGCCGATCGTTTGCGAGCCAACCGTGGGGAACACGGGACCAGCAAGCGTCCAATTCAATTCGCCAGGGGCGGTACCGCATTGTGCTGGACAACTGAGCGGCACTATGACGGAAGTATGAGCGCTGGCTGGCGTGCCGCTGTTGTTGGGCCCGATCAGTACCGGACTCGCCGCAGTACCTCCGAAGAAGGTCGCGCCGAAGGGAGAGCTGCTGATGAATGATTTGACGAGGGCGCCGTTTCTGAATACGCCGCGCTCCGGCGCGCACCACCGTCTTGCCATTGCCCTGGACATCCCAAGCTACGCCAAGACGCGGCGAAAAATCCCGGTGTTCGGCGTTGTATTCAGACGCACAGCGGCTCACCCGGAGCCAAACTGCTCGATGGCCGGAGTGGTGGCGGATTCACGTTGGGGTTGAAATTCCCGTAGTAGTTGCCGCGTATGACTGGCGCGCCGAAATACTCCCAGCGCAAACCCAGGTTCAAGGTTACTTTGGGAGCGATCCGCCAGTCGTCCTGAACGTAAGCGCCGAACCAGTGGCTCCGCGCCTGCTCTGTGGGATCGCCGGTCAAGATCGAGCCAGTAAGCGGCGACCTTGGACAAAGCTTTCCAAGGATTGGAAAGTTATGGCGCCTTGCGCTCCGCTGTACGTGTCCCCATCCAAAACTACATCTACATACTCGAAGCCAAATTTGAAGGCGTGCTTGCCGCGCAAATACGAGACGCTTTCCACGAAATCGGCATCGCCTTCCGGCCCGCGGATAGACGACCGCGGCCCGGCCCCTAATTCCATCGTGCTGAGATTGCTGAATTTGACCAAGGGGAACCCGCCATAGAGCGGATTGGTCACGCCCGTATTGATGCCGTACCCAGATGGCCAAGGCGCACCCGCGGGCATGTTCTGGTCCGCATAGGCAGTTTGGTTATTCATGTAGACGTAGCCCAGCTCGGAAGTCGTTCACCAAAGTGGAATTCGGAGTCCAGGTCCAGCTCCCGTCATATTGCTGCACGTCCATTGACAGCGTTCGTTTCCCACTGAGGCTCGATTTGCTGTGTTTGGGAATTCGCCTGGGCGGTTGACTTGGACACAAAATACAAGCCGCTCACATGATGGTGGGAATTGATGATGTAATCGCCTTTGAAAAGTCCGTTGTTGAGCGGCGCCGCAGTGACCAGCGGAGGGTTCAGCAGTTCCAGTCGTGGAGAACGGGAAACACGTTCTCGAACGACGACGAAGCCGGCGTCACCGTGCAACTCGCCGGCACTGCCGGTCGCGAATTTGCCCAGGCCCGCCAATTGCGCGCTCAGGGGGCTTACTCCACCGTTCGCGGGCAACTTGAGGAAATTGCAGAGGTCAACCATGTTGGTGCTCTTGGCAGCGGCGGTCCACGTTCAGACGGCACCCGTGCCCAACGTCCACCGGAATCGCCGACCTGCGACGGTCACCCGTCGAAAGCCGCAGCCCCTCGTAGCCTGCGAACCAGAAGAGCTTGTCCTTGATGATTCGTCCGCCTGCGGTCGCGCCGAACTGCTCCAAGGTGGCGGGTTGACTGCGCCGGTGAAGTAGTTCGCCGAATCGGTGGCGGCGGCGTCGCGACCAAACGCGTAGGCCGTGCCGTGAATGCTGTTGGTGCCCGACTTCACGCCAACGTTGACAATCGCGCCGTCACGAAAACCATACTCCGCCTTGGATTCTGCTCGGTATTGAACTCCTGGATCGCATCGATGGGCATCAGGGAGTCCGCGTCTCCGATGCGGTAGGTGGCATTCAAAATATCGGAGCCCTGGGCCTGCGCCATTCCGGCGATACCGTCCACGCGCAACTGGTCATCGGTGTTGCGGCGGCCGTTGGTTTGCGGGCCGTCGGCGCTACCTCCGCCCACGTTGGTCACCACTCCCGGACGCAATTGCAGCAAACGATCGAAATTACGGCCATTCAAGGGCAGCGCGTTGATCGACTCGTTGCTGACCGTTCCACCCAACGTGGCATCGGTAGTGTCAATCGCGGGAAGTTCTCCGGTGACCGTGATTGTCTGGGTCTGCTCGCCGGGTTGCAACCACAAATCGACGCGGATGTTCTGCCCTACCTCCACCAGCACGCCGGGATGCTCCACCGTCTGGAAGCCTTTGGCTTCCGCGCGGACCGTGTAGGTGCCCGGAGTGAGATCGTTGGCAACGTATTGTCCGGCGCCATCCGCGGTTAAAGTCCGCGTAATGCCGCGAGCCACGTCGGTCACAGTGACCATGGCGCCGGCGACGGCGCCTCCAGTCTGGTCAAAAACGCCTCCCTGGATGGTTCCCTGACTGCTTTGCGACAAAAGAGGAAGAGTAAGGAAAAGAATAGCCAAGCCCAGTGCGAGCCATTGCCAATGCCCAGATATTTTTGCAGAGATATAACGACGCGATTTCAGATCACTCACAGAACGCCCCTTTCAATTCTATACTTCTACGCATCGACCAGACGAACACATACCCCAAAACGTGGACGAATTAATGCCATGGATTTCCCTGAGTGTCAAGCGAAACGCACACCAAGCCGTATGGCTTGGTGTGGCTGGCTATTCAGGTTGTTCGAGCGCTGTGGCGCGCGGGCTTAGTCGCCTTTGGCCCACGCGAGTTGAGCTTCCCCGCACTCGATGTGAACTGTGGCAAAGCGGTCGACTTCGTCTTTGCCAACCACAAATGGATGGGGATCGCCCGGCTTTCGTGATTTCAGAGCCTCAATCTTCTCGAAGGTATTGTCGTACTCGGCGTGGGGGTGAACGAGCGTGTCCACGCCAGCCTTATCCTCGATCTCCTTGAAGCGCTTGGATGAGGCCACGTAGCCCTTCATCATGGTCTGCGTATCCGGCCACATCTGAACGCCTTCCTGCACGATTCTCACGTAGTCCCCGCCCCACATCCCGGCCATATGCTTTTGGTTCCCATCCTTTACGGGGAAAATGAGCGAAACATTTCCCGGCGTGGATGTCGGCGTGGAGTAGATCGTGACGGTGGTGTCCCCGAGCGTCACCTTCATCCCGTCTTTGGCCACGATATCCTTCATGGGCTTCAGCTCGGCGGGGGTATTGTCCTTCGCCAGCAGATCATAATCGACTTGAGACATGACGATTCGCGCGGAAGGCACCATCTTCTTGAGCGGATTGATTCCCCAAGATTGGTCGGAGTGGGAGCGCACGATGATGGCGTACTTGATGTTCGCCGGGTCGAGGCCAAAGGTCTTCAATTCGTTCACGAGATCGGGGGTCACCCAGGGGAAGTTTGTATTGAGCAGGATGATCCCCTTGGAGGTGGTCAGCGCCCAGGTGGATTCCGTCTGCGTGCCAATGTAATAGAGGTTATCGAACACCTTGGCGGGCGGGACGTACCATTTATCGTGCGCCGTGGCAACCAATTTTCCCTTCTCATCAGGCTCGCCAGGACCAACAGCCGGAGGTTTTGCATTTGCTCTCGGTTGAGTGCAAACCAGCTTGAATAAACCATTGAAACTATCCCAAGGCTTCGCATCCGCGGTCTTGGGGGATACGGCCTCCTTGGCCGCCGCCACATGGGTCTGGGCCACTGACGATTGACCCGCGGCGTCCTTGGCGACAGCAGTCGCCAGCAAAATAGTGCAGAATGCAAATGCCCAATACTTCATAACGAAAGCCTCCTGAGTGCCCTAGGCGAATGCTTAGTGTGAAATGACCCTGTGCAAGGTGACACCCGAACCCCTTCCGAGTCAACCAAATTTTCTTCCAGGCGCACGTTGCTTGGCTCCAGTTGTGCTGGCACTTGAGGGTGGGGCCATGTCGAAATCGTCGCTGTCGCCACCACTCCCGGGGCCATCATTAAAGCTGCCCTTCCCGTCCCTTGCGTCACGGCGTAAGCGGATTTATCGGCTGGAGTTGCCGTCTGACCAGTCAGGTTGAGGCTGGCGAATGAAGTAGTCGGATTTGTCCAAGCCTGCCGGCACGGCGATATCAAAAAAGCCCACCATCATTTCGTCGTAGGTCTGATCGCCCCAATGAACTGCAGCGTCCGGATCGGGATTGTGCGGATTCTTGCGCGAATTGTCATAGATAGCCACAGCTTGGAGTTCCGTACCTGCCTTAAGGAAACGCGGCGAGGCCAGCCGGTAGCTCAATTGCCAATAGAAATCGTAATTGACCCGCAGTAACGTCTCTGTGCCCCGATCGGAATTGACGATGTTGTACTCGAAGCGCTTTCCACGCAGGTGCAGGTGGGGGAAAAAGCTGAGTAGCAATGCATCGTTCGGCAGGGTCCCGTGCACCTCCACGCGATAATCGTCCACGCCGGGCGGAATGACGAAGCGGCTGTTGGTTAGTTGTAGGGTCAGCACCCGCTGTTTCGGGGCTTGCTTGGCAAAAATCAGTCCGATGCTGGTTTGATCGGCAACCTCATGGCCCCGGGTTACGTAGTGCATCTGGAACACCAGATCCGAGCCTCGGGGAACAAATTTCGCCATTCCCTGCGGCCACTGATCGGGTGAACTCCCCGGCGCGTAGACGAGCAGAACGTCGCTGGTGGTGAATCCCGCATCGCGCCGGTCTTGTTCGTCCTCGAGAGTCGAGGCTGTAAAAGGCACGCCGACCGGGGCGTGCCGCAACCACTGCGAGTCAGGCGGTCGAACGTAGACCACCGCGTGGTGCACATTTTCACGGCGCAGCGGCCGGATCTCCGAACTTTGCACCCACTTGTCCTCGGTGAAATTCGTGGGCACGATTTCATAGGTATATTCGACGTCGCCCCGGGCGGGGAGAAGCGCCGGTTTGGGCATGCGAACCACCGCATCGGGCGTGGGAATGTTCCATCCGGTCGTCCACTGGCGCGCGGGCGGAGCGTCGCCGGCGTTGCCGGCCGGAGCGTTCTCCTCTGTCCACCGCGCCAGCGTTTCGATCTCTTCAGCCGAAAGTGAGGGATCGTTCGCAAAGCGGCCAAACCCTGGATCGGCAAACCACGGAGGCATCTTCCTGGTTTCAACAGCCTGCTCGATCGCTCTCGACCACCTGCGCGCTTGTTCATAGGTCACGAGCGGCATGGGCCCGATTTCGCCGGGACGGTGACAGTTCTGGCAGTGCCTTTGCAAAATCGGAAGGACGTCCTTGTAGAACGTCGGAGTGCCGCCCGGAGTTACGCTTTCAGGAGTACTTTCAGGTGCGCTTTCTGCCGCACTTTTTATCGAAAAGGAATTGTTCTGCGTGCTTCGATCCTGCGCAGGATTGGGGGCAGGCAGCGCCAGAAAAATTGCCGAGCCCGCAACCAGGACAATAAGTGCCAGGGATGAGTTTCGTACGATCGCGGGGAACCTTGGTCATTCTCACGCTTATCGGACAAGAATTCGGCGTCTCGGAAAAGTCGACAGTGCAACCGCAAGCTGTCGCGGCTCTCAGTCAGACGCACATCAGATTAGCTGAGGTTGTCTCCTCTGGCCCAGGCAAAGCCGAGGCAAACCCGTCGCGCTGGGAATATTTCGCCCTAACTCCGTCAAGCTCATGGTAGCTACGGACAGCATGTTGTCGATCCGCGCCACGATTGGTACACTCTCTGCGTGACATCCGGCCTGGGGAAGTTCTAGCCGGCCAAGCGCAAGAACGCGACGAGCGCGATCTCGAGCAGGCTTCCAAGCTGGATCGAGGCTGGCCCGCAGACCCAGGTACCGGTATCGGAAACCGATACAAAACCGACACAGCGAGTTTTGGCGGTCCTGTAAGTTGTTGTGGGGACGTAGTTCAGTTGGTTAGAACGCTGCCCTGTCACGGCAGAGGTCGCGGGTTCGAGTCCCGTCGTCCCCGCCATTCTTTTCAGCAAGTTGAGAGGATGGCACAGACTAGAATGCGAATTGTTTCGTTTCGTGTGACGTAATCCCGGTCTGATTCTCCCTCTTTGGCGTTTACCACTTCCGTCGCCAGCGTATCGAGGACCTTCCGTTTGGGGTCCAGTCGCACAGGTGAATAGTGAGCGAGCATTCGAGATAAGACGTGCCCTGCAGGGCTGCCCAGAGGCGACCTATTACTCCGTGAAGCCCACCGGGTAGGTACTCCCGATTTCGACGGAATAGACGGTGAAGTGGTCGGAAAACAACTCGACGGGGACGAACGAGGCCCGCATTTCTTCGAGGGAGCGGTTCTTCAGTGCACCCGATGCCTTCAGCCATTCATACCAGTTGGCATACTGTTCGTCCAAACTCAGGGGTTTGTGAGCCATTCGAGTCTCTCCTTTCGAGTGAAAATGTACAATCCGATTTCGAGTCTTTCCAAGGGCCATTCGTACCGCGGAATCGAGTACTACAGAACTAGAGAAGAATGAATCGAGAGTACCGGCTGGCGGCATTTGCGACGCACTGTGATGCTGCTTGCTTTTTGGCCTTATTGGCTGTGAGCGCAGGAGGTTTCAGTCCAGAGAAACTGAACGTGTCGGTTAGTGTCCCGTACTTTGTGACATAACATGGAGCCGCACATCTTTCGGATTCATGCAGCTTTTGCATTACGCCGGCTAATCTGCGGTGTGCGTCGCTGGGGATGTACTACCGGGGAAAAGCGATTCTGCGGACCTGGCCTGAAGCGCCTGGGATGAAGCGCTTGGTTTAGTTCTGGGAAACCGTCGGGCGGTGAGCTCGTATTTCGCGCAGGTGCTCGCGCAGCCGCTCGAGCACTTCTTCCCGCGACCCATTGCGGGTCTCCCGCACCAATTCGTTTAACGCAAAATGCACCACGTCGCGATGGTGCAACTCCTCCGGCGCCACGTCGTTGCTGAATTCCAGCCAGAGCTTGTGCAGCAGATCGATCTCTTTGGGCGTGAGGTGCGGCGAATGCGGCCCCAGATAAAATATGTGCTCTTGTCCGCCCGGAGAATGAATCTCCAGCGTCAATTGCGGCTTGGGCTCCGGCAAAGCCTCCCACGCCAGTCCCGCGATGCGGGCCTCCTCGGGAATGGACCGCCGGGGCGAGAGTCCCAGCACCACGGCCGATGATTTCAAGTTCTGCGCCGCCCGCAGAATGCCATCCCATTTTTCCGTCGCTGGAGCGACCGCCAGGTGAATCGTCTTGCCGCTCTTCTCGGCCAGATTCAGCGAACGCGTAAATAGCTCCTGCTCTTCGTGGCTAAAAAGCTGCTCGGCTTCCAGTTCGTGTTCGCCCGAAGCGGCTCGTCCCAAGCAGGCGCAGATGCAGCACCGTTATGTCCTGCTTCTGCGTGTTCGTTCTCCGCAGAATCGAATCCAGGTGATAAAGGGTGTTGTAATTGCGCACCATCACCAGCACGTTGCCGGGCCGCACGCCCACGGCTTCCGGCGCCAGTTCCGCTCCTGCTTCCAGGTTGAACTGGTCCAGTTCCGCGTGCGCCGCGCCGCGCTTCTTCGTGATCTTTTCGGAAATCTCGAATACCGTAAAAACAGCGATGGTGAACGCCACGCCCGAGATCGTGGCCACCTGCTTGGTGAACAGATTGACCACGCACAGCGCCACCAGCACCAGCGTGATCAGCCCCAGCCCCACCGGGATTTCCAGGCTTCCCGATCTTGAGATTCAGCGGCACACGGAATTCCCGCTGGCCCGGCTGCTTGTAGCGCAGAACCAGCACCGCCAGGCCCTTCATGGCGAAGCTCCACATCACCCCAAAAGCGTAAGCCTCGCCCAGGATAAATATGTTTCCGCCGCTCAAGACGATGGTAAGCAGTTGCAGGCCGACCACCAGGTTCAGGATGCGGTACGAAGTCCCGAAGCGCTTGTGCGGCCGCCGGAACCAGTCCGGCAGAATGCCGTCCTCCGAGACGCGGTTGAGCACGCCGTTCGATCCCACGATCGCGGTATTCACCGCGCCCGCCAGCATCAGGACGCCCACGATCACCACGAACGCGCGGAACGCCAGCCGCAGAAGCAGCGGGCCCGTCAGGTACATGGCCAGCCCGCCGATGGGGTTATCGAAAAAGTTCCCGCGGACGTTGTCGGGAATAATCATTACCGCGAAGAATGCCACGCCCGCCGTAAAGATCAGGCTGTATACGAAAATGATGAAGCCGGCCTTCTCCAGATTGCGCAGTTTCGGGTGCTCGATCTCCCGATACACTTGCGCCATCGTCTCTTCGCCGCTCATGGCCAGCACCGAATGGCCCAAGCCGATCAGGATACCCACCAGGCCGATGGTATAGGGCAGGCGCGTGTGCCGCAGCCAGCCCAGCGCGTCGGTTGAAAATGTCAGGGTTTTCAGCGTGGGCAAAGGCGGCAGGTGCGCGCCTTTAGTCGCCAGCGTATAGATGCACCATACCACCATGATCACCACCATCACGGTGGTCACGTACATGATCCGCAGCGCTTTTTCGCTCGATTCCGGAATCCCCTTGACGTTCTCCCACCAGAAATAGACCGTGACCAGAACGGCGAAGGCCGCCGCCGTGGCGTTTACCGGCAGCACGTATTGGTAATGCGCGTAATGCAGCAGTTCGTTCAAAAGCCCCACCAGGTACAGCCCGGCGGAGACGCCGCTGATGGGCCCGGTCAGAATGTAGTCGAACATCAGCGCCGAAACGGAGAATTTGGCCAGCGTCGATCCCATGGCCTCCTTGACCACCCGGTAGACGCCGCCCCGCACGAACATGCTGCAGCTTTCGATGTAAACCGACCGCACCGCATAGGCCAGGCACATGATGCCCAGAATGAACCAGGGCCCCGCTTTGCCTACGAAGTGCTCCGCGATCGCGCCCGCATAAAACGCGGACGAGCCCATGTCGTTCAGCACGATCGCCGCGGCGCGCCAGAACGAAATGAAGGCCAGCATGGCCGTCGTGGCCACCAGCACGCGCGGCGCGCCGGCCGCTTGCTTCTCCTGAGGTGAAGGGATCGATTCGCGCTTCATGAAGAGGCAGGGGGTAACTGCGCGGAGTTCATCGTTGCGCTTAGAATGCCCGAATAGATACAGCCATAACTTCTATGCATTTTTGCGTGAGACCGTGCGGGAGGACTGAATACACGCAACCCGTCCCACCCGTGAAAACCCCGCAAGTACTTATACCATTAAGATTTCATTATAGGAATCTAAGCTTTTTGTTAGTCGCGTGGTGGCATCGGAAGTCGAGACGGCATCAGACATCTTCGCCGTCCCCCGCGGCGCGCCTTTTGAGCACGAAGCCAAGCCCAGACCGCCGCTTCCCCAAAGAATTCACCGAGTTGTAATGTTCCTGCAATCTGTTGCCTCTACACGTGATGCGGCATTCCGCAAATTCGAAGGGCCTGGGAGGATCTAGATGAGCCGCAGTATCACCGCCTTCGTGGTTTTAGCCTTACTGTCCTGGAATCTGAACGATCCGGCAGCCGCCCGCGCCGCCGACGAGAATCGGCACGATGATGATCGAAGCGCGGCCGTCAAGACGGCAACGCCGATCAAGCATCTCGTGGTCATCTTCGATGAAAATAACTCCTTCGATCACTACTTCGGCACCTACCCCGTGGCCCAAAATAATCCCGGAGAGATCCCTTTCCATGCCGCCCCGGATACTCCCGCCGTCAATGGGCTCACCCCGACACTTCTGACGAAAAATCCCAATGTCTATAATCCGAGCAATCCTGCGGCGGCCACGGCCAATCCGACCCGTCTCAGCCCCTCCCAAGGCGCGACCTGCGACAACATCAACAAGTACACACCCGAACAACAGGCCTTCGACGCCGGGCTGCTGGATAAGTTCAACATCACGAGCGTTGCCGCGGCGTGCGGAGCCGGCTTCTTCTTCGCACCCAATCTCTCCATGTATTACTACGACGGGAATACAGTCACGGCGCTCTGGAACTACGCTCAGCACTTCGCCATGAGCGACAACTTTTTCGATACAGAGTTCGGCGGCACCGTCGAGGGTCATTTAAACCTGCTCTCCGGGCAAACCAATGGCTTGGAGACGATCGGAGGCGTAGCGAATACTGCCGCGTGGTGGAGCGCGGCATACAGCGCGTCGGGGCTAAGCTCAACCGTGATTACTCCGACGGGCACGGTCATCAACAACATTAACCCTGTCATGGATGATTGCGCGGCCCCAACCGCCAGTACTGCCATCTCCATGACCGGCAACAACATCGGCAACTTGTTGAACAAGACCGGCGTGAGTTGGGGCTGGTTTTACGACGGTTTCGCGCGCACCGGATTATCCGGGGGACTGGCAAACTGCGTCTCGAACTACAACGCTCATTACGCGCCGTTCGAGTACTGGCCGTCGACCTCGAATCCACATCACACGCCATACAGTTCGGCGGCGCTGATCGGAACCAGTGCGGACGCAGCCAACCACAATTACGATTACGCTGACCTCTGGGCGGCCATCAAGGCCGGCAATCTGCCGGCGGTGACCTTCATCAAAGCGTCCAAATCCAATACGGGCCATCCCATGGACTCCACGCCGCAAGAGGAGCAGACCTTTCTCGTCAACACCATCAATCAGCTCATGCAGAGCCGCTTCTGGAACGACACCGCCATCGTCATAGCCTACGACGATTCTGATGGCTGGTACGATCACGTTGCCGGGCCGCTCGTCAACCACTCGACCGATGCCAAGAACGACGCGATTCAAGGGACCGCCGGGACGAATGGAGCGTGCGGCGCGCTTGCCGCGGGCGCGGACAATGACCGCTGCGGATTCGGCGTCCGGCTTCCGTTCCTGGTCATCTCGCCTTATGCCAAGCACAACTACGTGGATCACAGCCTGAACGACACAACATCGATCATGCGGTTCATCGAGTACAACTGGGGCCTTGGAACCCTCGGCACTCTTGGAAACCCAAATGATCTGCAGTCGTTCGACGTGCTCGCGAGCGGTTCCATCCTGGGCATGTTCGACTTCGACTCCGAGATTCCGCCGATTGCAGATAATCGGATGTTGATTCTCGACCCTTCAACCGGCGAGGTGCTTCGCCCCGACATATTCAACTTTTGGCATTTCTGAACTTGCCGAGAGAGACCGGAGCGATTGGTTGGTGGCGTCTATTGCCGCTCGGCTTGAACGATTCGCGCGTTCGTCTCTGACCGTGCTGCTGGCGCTCGCTTGCGCCTACGGCATGGAGGTCGCGCCGTCGCGAAGTAGCGCCGAGCATCTCGTTCCCGCAGAAGGCAAACAACTGCGGGGCGCGCCTTACGCCGGCGGCGCGCCCCGCCCGAACGCGGCTTCCGAGTCGCATGCGCTGGCGGTTCCCCCGCATCAACTCTCGGATACCGCGGTTCGCCCTCGTCCGCCCGCCGGCTCCGAAGTGCCCGAGCCTGAAGATCTTCGCAGTCAAAACGGCAGGCTGGAAGTAGATTTTGTCTATCGCAATTTTCTGGACCACGGCCAAGTCCGCTACTGCTATTTCTCTAAGGACGGCAGCCAAGCTCCCACCCTCCGCGTGCATCCCGGCGATTGGCTGATCCTGCGACTGCGTAACGATCTGCACCCTCTGTCGAATGCCCCAACCGGCGCAACGCATACGCATCCCATGCCTATGCCCACTGCGTCGTGCGGCGGTGGCACGATGGACGGATGGGCGACCAACCTCCACTTTCACGGCCTGACCGTGCCGCCCGTCTGTCACGAAGACGACGTCATTGACACCCTCATCTCGCCCGGAGCACGCTTCGAATACCGCTTACAGATTCCGCCCGACGAACCTTCGGGCCTCTACTGGTATCACCCGCACGTACACGGCTTCAGCGATGCCCAAGTCGAGGGCGGCGCGTCCGGCGCGCTGATCGTCGAAGGCATCGAGCGGTCCAATGAGAACCTCGCCGGAATGCCCGAGCGTGTGCTCGTCATCCGCGACCAGCCTCTGCTCAATCCCGACGCTCCGCCCACAGATCCCGCTCTGCAGCCGCTGATCCTCCGCGATCCCGAAGGCGACATCCTCAACACAGGTACCGGCGGGGGCAAACCCTCCCGAGATCTGTCCATCAATTTCGTTCCGGTGCCGTTTCCGGGTTATCTCCCCGCGACCATTACTGTGAGACCCGCTCAAAGCGAGCTCTGGCGTGTCGTCAACGCTGCCGCGGTCACCTATATCGATCTGCAAATCCTGCAGGGCGGAATGCCGCAGGCTATGGGTCTCGTCTCGCTGGATGGCGTGCCCATCACCAAGAATGGCGCCATACCCAATCGCGTGATGTGGCAAGGGCACATGCTCGTTCCGCCCGGGAGTCGAGTCGAATTCGTCTATCGAACGCCCCCGGCGGGAATGCAGGCCAGCTTGATCACCGGCGCGGTGGACACCGGCCCGGCGGGAGAAAACGATCCCATACGCCCCCTAACGACAATCGTCTCTCGCGCCGATGCCGCCGCGCCGCCTTCGGCGCTGCCGGCGGTATCCGCTCCACTCGCTCCGGCGCAATCCACTTGGCTCGGCGACGTCAAGCCGGTTCGCGAGCGTAAGCTTTATTTCTCCGAGCGGCCCTCCGATCCCAACAATCCCAATAGTCCCACACTCTTCTTCATCACCGTGGACGGCCAGCAGCCCAAGGTTTACGACCCGCATTCATCGCCGGATATCGTCGTCCACCAAGGGGATATCGAAGATTGGACCATCGAGAACCGCTCGCGCGAACTGCACGCCTTCCACATCCACCAAATCCATTTCCTTCTGGTCGGGTGGAACGGAGTCCCAATCAACGACACATTCCTTCGCGATACCATCACTCTCCCCTACTGGGACGGGACCAGCGCCGCTTATCCGAGCGTCAAGCTGCGCATGGATTTCCGCGATCGGAATTCCGTAGGCACTTTCGTCTATCACTGCCATCTGCTTGACCATGAAGACGGCGGAATGATGGGAACCATTCGCGTGGAACCGGCCCAACTCCCGCGAACCAATTAGTGGCAAACTGGTCGCGGCGCAGCAGGCAATTGGCATGGTCGGAAACGGCGTTCGGCAGGTAATGCTTACGTCCGAATGATTGGCATAATGGGAGGAACCGTCCGAGGCATGAGTCGCTAGGCGCGCGCTCGTTTCGCGGCGTAAAGCCACTTCCCTTGCGCCTTAAGAATGCCTTCGATCGCTTCACGCACGCCGGCGTCCCCTCCGCCGCGCCGCGTAACGTAGTGCGCCGCGCGACGGACTTCGTCCACCGCGTTGGCCACAGCGATCGCCAGGCCGGCGCGCTGCAGGATGGGCAAGTCCGGCAAATCGTCGCCGATGTAAGCCACTTCGGCGTCGCGCAGGCCCGCCACGCGCAGAATCTCTTCGTAAGCCGGGAGCTTCTCGCCGCGGCCCTGAATCACAAACTCCATTCCCACCTCTTGCGCGCGCCGCGTCGTCGCCGGCGACTGCCTCCCGGTGATCAGTCCCGTGCGCAGTCCCGCGTCAACAGCCATCTTTAGCCCCGCGCCATCCTGCGAATGAAAGGCCTTCATCTCCACGGCGGTGCCATCCGGCATCGGCAGCAGATAGATGTGCCCCCCCGTGAGCACGCCATCCACGTCCATCAGCAAGAGGCGAATCTTGCGCGCCCGCGCCGCCACAGCCGCAGGAAATCCCTTCGACGCCGCGAGTTGTGCCAGCCAATTCCCTTCTCCTTGGGTGCGTGATTAGGCGCGGAGGCGATTTCGGATCGGCAAACTAAAAAAGCTCCAGCGTCCATAGATCGTGCAAGTGCACCACGCCGGCCACGCGCCGCTCGCTATCGAGCACGACCACCGACGTGATCTTCCGCTGTTCCATCAGTCGCAGGGCGGCGCTGGCGAATTCGTCCCCGGAGATGGTCACCGGATTCGCCGAAACGCACTCACCGGCGGTGAGCTCTAATACCGCGCCCCGCCGCTGCTGCATCAGCCGCCGCAAATCGCCGTCGGTGATAATCCCCGCCAGCGCGCCGCGCGCATCGATCACCGTGGTCATGCCCAGGCCTTTGCGGCTCATCTCATAGATGACGTCCGGCATTTTCGCACCCGGCGCCACCTTCGGCAGCGCCTCGCCGGCGTGCATCAACTCGCGAACGCGTAGCAATTTCTTACCCAGTCGTCCGCCCGGATGCAGCGCCGCGAAATCGTCGTGGCCGAAGCCCCGCCGCTCCAGCAGCGAAACAGCCAGCGCATCGCCCATCGCCATGGCCGCCGTCGTCGACGCCGTCGGCGCCAGGTTCAGCGAGCAAGCCTCCTCGCGCACGCTGGTATCCAGCGCCACGTCGCTGGCCTGCGCCAGCGTCGATCGCGTGTTGCCCGTGAACGTTACCAGCGGCAGCCCCAGCCTCTTCATGGTAGCCAATAGCGCCACGATCTCTTCGGTTTCGCCGCCGTAAGAAATCGCCAGCACCGTGTCGCCCGCCTGCAACATTCCCAAGTCGCCATGCAGCGCCTCCGCAGGATGCAGAAACACCGACGGAGTTCCCGTGGACGAAAGCGTCGCCGCAATCTTCTGCCCGATCAGCCCCGACTTCCCCATGCCCGTCACCACCACGCGCCCCTTGCACGCAAACAGCGCATCCACCGCGCGCTCGAATCCCGCATCCAGGCGCTCCTGCAAGTCCTTGATCGCCTCCGCCTCGATGCGCAGAACGCGCCTGGCCGTCTCCAGGCTCATGAAGCGCTCCACGAGCGCACCAGTTCGGAGATGGCCATCACTTTCGCCAGCAACGACGGCAGCCGATCCAAACGCAATGCGTTCGTACCATCCGAGAGAGCGCGTTCCGGGTGGTCGTGCACCTCGAGGAAAATTCCATCCACCCCCACGGCAGTTCCCGCCCGCGCCAGCGGCTCGATAAACTCCGGCTGCCCGCCGCTCGCCTTGCCCTGCCCTCCCGGCAACTGCACCGAATGGGTCACGTCAAAGATCACCGGGCATCCCGTCTTCGCCAGGATCGGAAACGACCGCATATCCACCACCAGATTGTTGTACCCAAACGAGACGCCGCGCTCGGTAATGACGATCTTCTTGTTTCCCGTGCTCTTCACTTTCTCCACCGCGTTGGCCATCTCCCAAGGCGATAGAAACTGCCCCTTCTTCAAATTCACCACGCGCCCCGTTTCCCCCGCGGCAATCAGCAAATCCGTCTGCCGCGAAAGGAACGCCGGCACCTGCAGCACGTCGCAAACCTCCGCCGCCGCTGCCGCTTGCGCCGGCTCGTGAATGTCCGTCAGCAGCGGCACTCGAAACCGAGCCTCGATCTTGCGCAGAATCTCCAGCCCCTCCTTCGGGCCGGGCCCCCGGAACGAGCCTAGTGAAGAGCGATTGGCCTTGTCGTAGGACGCCTTGAAAATCAGCGGCATTTTCGCCTTGGCTGCGATTTTCACCAGGCGCTCCGCCATCCTCATGGCGTGGCGTTCGCTTTCGATCACGCAGGGGCCGGCGATCAGCACCAGCGGCTCGCCGCCGCCAATGCGGAATCCTCCGATGGGGATAGTTCGAATAGGCGGCAAGTGAGCTCCCGATCTCCTCAGACTTCCAACTTGCGCCGCTTCATCGAAGCTAACTCAGCGGGCGCCGCTTCTGGAGCTGCGTTCATAAGGGATGTAAGCCTATGCGGGACGTTAGGGATTTGCAATCTGCGCGTGCGCGAGTGTTGCAATCAAGACGCTGTGCGCAATCAAGACGTGTTGCGACCAAGACGTATTGCGATTAAAAGAAGTTCAGCTTCGTTTCGCGCCTTGCACCGCCGTCGAGACCCGCGCCTCGACCGCGCCTGCTTCGCGCTGGCTCGCGGCCCCCACAAACGCGGCAAATAAAGGATGCGGCGCCAGCGGTTTCGATTTGAACTCGGGATGAAACTGGCAGCCCACGAACCAGGGGTGGTCGGCCACTTCCACGATCTCCACGTACGACCCGTCCGGCGTGCGGCCGGTGATGCGCAGGCCCGCGGCCGTCAGCCGTTCCTCATAATCGCGGTTGAACTCATAACGGTGCCGGTGCCGTTCGCTGATCTCCGTCGCGCCATACGCCCGGTTGGCGAACGAACCCGGCTCGATCCGGCAAGGCCAGGCCCCCAGCCGCATCGTGCCGCCCATCTCGTCCACGCCCAGAAGTTCGCGCAATTTGTAAATCACGCGATGCGGCGTCTGCGAATCGAATTCCGTGCTGTTCGCGTCGGCCAGTCCCGCCACGTTGCGCGCGTATTCGATGGTCGCGCACTGCATCCCCAGGCAGATGCCGAAGTACGGCACCTTGCGCTCTCGCGCGTATTGAATGGCGTAGATCATTCCCTGAATGCCGCGTTTCCCGAATCCGCCCGGCACCAGAACGCCGTCCACGTGCGCCAGCCGCCGCGCCGCCGTTTCCGGCGAGTCGATCTCTTCGGCCTCGATCCATTCAATTACGGTGCGCATATGATGCGGCAATCCGCCGTGCATCAAAGCTTCGCGCAAGCTCTTGTAGGCATCCTCCAGCGCCACGTACTTCCCCACCACGCCGATACGCACTTCGCCGCGCGGATGCTCCATGTTGTCCAGCAGCTCCAGCCAGCGGCTCATGTCCCGCGGGGCGGCATTCAATTTCAGAAGCCGCAGAATCTGCTCGTCCAGGCCCTCTCCGGCAAGATTCACTGGAACAGCGTAAATCGTATTCACGTCCCGCGCCGTCACCACGCACCGCTCCGGAATGTTGCAGAACAGCGCGATCTTGGCCTTCATCTCGTGCGGCAAGGGCCGGTCGCTGCGGCAGAGCAGCAGATCGGGCTGGATGCCGATGCTCAGCATCTCCTTTACGCTGTGCTGCGTCGGCTTGGTTTTGAGTTCGCCCGCCGTGGGGATGAAGGGCACCAGCGTCACGTGCACGAAAAGCGTATTCTCGGGCCCCAGCTCCAGCCGCATTTGCCGGATGGCCTCGAGAAACGGCAGCGACTCGATGTCTCCCACCGTGCCGCCGATCTCGATAATCACCACGTCCACGTCATGCGCGATTTTGCGGAACGCCGCCTTGATCTCGTCGGTGACGTGCGGAATCACCTGCACCGTCTTGCCCAGAAAGTCGCCGCGGCGCTCCTTGGAGAGAATCGATTCGTAGATTCGGCCCGTCGTCCAATTGTTGTCGCGCGTGAGATGGGCCGACGTAAACCGCTCGTAATGGCCCAGGTCCAGATCCGTCTCGGCGCCATCGTCGGTGACGTATACTTCGCCGTGCTGGTAGGGGCTCATCGTCCCGGGATCGACGTTCAGGTACGGATCGCATTTCTGCAGCGTGACGCGCAAGCCCCGGCTTTCCAGCAGACAGCCGATCGAAGACGCAGCCACGCCTTTCCCGAGCGAGGAGACCACGCCGCCCGTTACGAAGATGTATTTCGGCTCGCTCTTCTTCACAACTTCGCCGCCATGCAGCTTGTCTTCGTTTATCAAGGGGTTTTTCAAGGGTTTTTGCAAATCCTCGAAAGGTCAAAGGTATACACCGATAAAAACCGATGTAGGGGCCCTGAGTTGGTTGTAAGGACGATTACTTGCCAGGCTGGGAATTTCTGGAAGGTCGGCTCGATGGGCACGAAAAATCCTACATATGGGTGGCCGGAAAATCAACCCCTTTCTCTAAATCCTCCGGCGGTCGCTTAAACGAAAGAGCATTTCTAACTGATCGGCTCCGAACCATTCCCTTCGGGCGGAACCTCGATCGCACCAGTTTCAGCTGTCACGTCCTCGCCGATTACCTCTACGTCCACCATGCCGTCATCTGACACACCGGATTGCTTTGCCAGCTTCTTTTGGGCGCGCCGCTCAGCCTTGGCTCGCTGCTTTTCCTGGCGCTTCATCTCTTTTTGGCGCTTCTGAAATGTGATTCTGCTCATTCGTTCTCCTATGAACGCACACTCGAACCGGGACCGCCCGGCTCCGGTGACTTGGAGTTAACTAGGGACAGACTACCAGCGAGGCTCTTTCGGCTGGCGGGCCGACCCGCGGTAATCCTCGGTGGAAAAACCGCCTCGACCGCGACCCCCGCCGCCCCCTCGCTTGTCGCCACCTCCGCCCGGACCGAAACCGCCGCTTCGAGGACCGCCGCCTCCCGTTTTGGGAGTGGCTTCATTCACCCGCAGAGCGCGGCCGGAGACTTCCTTGCCATTCAGTTCGGCCATGGCCTTGGCCGCGTCCGCATCCTTCTCCATTTCCACGAAAGCGAATCCACGCGGCTGGCCGGTCTCCCGGTCGTTGACGATGTGGATGCGCGTGACTTGCCCGTAGGGTTCGAACAACGCTCGCAAGTCGCTTTCCGTGGTTTGAAAACTCATGTTGCCTACGAAAATGTTCTTCATTGCCGCTCCTTGATTGTACCGCTGCCCGCTCAGCTTTCGAGAAAAGCCCGAAGCTTGTCCGATCGCGACGGATGGCGCAGTTTCCGCAGCGCTTTGGCCTCGATCTGCCGGATGCGCTCGCGCGTCACCGCGAACGAATTCCCCACCTCTTCCAGCGTGTGCTCGGACCCATCTTCCATGCCAAAGCGCATCTTGATGATGCGCTCCTCGCGCGGAGTCAGCGTCTTCAACAACGACGCGGTCTCCTCTTTCAGATTGAGCCGGATGGCCGCGTCGGAAGGCGAGGCCACCGCCTTGTCCTCGATGAAGTCGCCCAGGTGCGAACTCTCCTCTTCGCCGATCGGCGTTTCCAGGGAGAGCGGCTGCTGCGCGATCTTCTTTACTTTGCGCAGCCGGTCGACGGAAATCTCCAAACGCTCGGCCAGTTCCTCGAGCGTAGGCTCGCGGCCCAGCTCCTGCACCATCTCCCGGCTGGCGCGTATCATTTTGTTGATGTGCTCGATCATGTGCACCGGCACGCGTATGGTGCGCGCCTGGTCGGCGATGGCCCGCGTAATCGCCTGGCGAATCCACCAGGTTGCATACGTTGAAAACTTGTAACCGCGGCGCCACTCGAACTTTTCCGCGCCCCTCATCAGGCCGATATTCCCTTCCTGGATCAAATCCAGGAACTGCAGCCCGTGATAGGTATATTTCTTGGCGATAGATACCACCAGGCGCAGGTTCGCTTGCGTCAGCTCCTTTTTTGCCTGCTGCGTTACGGCCTCTCCGCGCACGATCCGTTGCAAAGCTCGCTTCAGTTCGGTCAGGCCAACCTCGCCGGAGTCGGACATTTCCGCCCGGTCCGCGCGGCGCATCCCTAGTTCGCGCCGGGTCGCCGCGTCGCGCTTGGATGCGTCCCCGCGGCGTTCGATTTTGCCCATCTCCCGTTCCAGCGAATGCAGGCGCTCCACCGTCTGCCGGAGCTTGGCGATCAGCCGGTTGCGCTCCCGCTCGTTCAACTCCAGTGACCGCGCCACCAGGGACATCTGGATACGCGTCCGGGAGAGCGCGTAACGCGCCTGCAGATAGGGCCGCTTCTTCGATTTCGGAGTACGCGCCAGCCGGGCGGCCTGTTTCAAAGCGGTGTCGTAAAGAGCGGCAATCTTATCCAGAGTCTTCTGAATTTGCCGCGTCTTCTTTTCAATATTCTCTTCCTTGAACTCTTCTTCATCGAAGACCACGACTTCTTTCACCGAGCGGCGGCCTTCGATCAGATCCTTCCGGACTTCCAGCAGCTCTTTGATTACGATGGGAGAGCGCGTGATGGTTTTCAGCACCAGCAGCCTGCCGCGCTCGATGCGCTTGGCCAGCGCCACCTCGCCCTCGCGTGTCAGCAAGGGAACGGTGCCCATCTCCCGCAAATAGATGCGTACGGGATCGTTCGTCTTGTTGATCAGGTCCGGAGTCAGATCGAGCTCCGCCTCCTGGGCGGGAGCGTCCTCCTCCTTTGCTTCCGTTTCCAGCGTTTCGCCGGCTTCCAGCGCCGAGGCCGCGGCTTTTGCGGCGGACACGTCTTCGTACATCTTGATGCCGTACCGCTCGAACGTGGAAAGCAGGTCGTTGATCTCTTCGGGCGAGGTGATGTCCGGCGGCATCATGTCATTCACCTCTTCAAAAAGCAGGTATCCCCGCTCTTTGCCCAGCATGATGAGCTGATCGACGTGGTCGAACGTGTCTTCTTTTCCCGGTGACAAGAATTCTCCGATCCGAATGAGCGCTTTATGGACTTAGATTAATCTTCAGGCTTCCGCGGTTGAAATCTTTTCACCGCTTTGGCCTTATGGTCGTTTTGATAGTCGGCTAATTCTGAGTCGGTCACGCAAAACTGTGCCGTTGGCAGATGATCGGTGCCGGCGGACAGTTCTCGATGGAGCCTGAGGGAACAAACATTGGGCCCGTCCTGATACTGCACTCGATGGGATACGAAGGCTTCGTTGGCAATGGTCACGGTGTATTCGCGGGATTGCCTGGCTTCGTCACGAACCACGAAGCTGTATTCGCGAACCAGAGTGCCTGCCGTAAATCCAACATACTGCACGATAAACGGATCGGCCATCAGCCGCCCATCTCCTGGGGCTCGGATTCACTACAACCCGCAAAAGGAAGGCGGGCCGGAAGCTCGGCCCGCCCTTTTCTCCTACTAGAGGCCGACGACGTTTTCTGCCTGCAAGCCCTTGGGGCCCTTGCGAACCTCGAATTCCACAGCTTGGCCCTCGTTCAGGCTCCGGTATCCTTCCGCCTGAATGGCCGAGTGATGCACGAACACATCCTCGCCGCTCTGGCGCTGAATGAATCCGAAACCCTTGCTGGCATTAAACCACTTCACAGTTCCTTGTTCTTTCACTGATTTTTTCTCTTTTCTTGGGCTATTTGGTGTCTCTCGAGCGCCCTCAGCCGAAAACAAAAAAGGGCGCGAGTTGTGTCGGCTCGCAGCCCCTTTAAACGAATCCAAAGGTTTGTACAAGAGCAACAAACGCAAACTCATCATATCACAGATTCGGTCTCAAGTGTGCCCCATCACTCCGGTCGGTACTGGGCCGGTTTGCCTGTCCTAAATCGAAACACAAAAGGTCAAAACTCCTCACGCCCCCGCGCGGCTGGCCAGCATCTTCTCCACTCTCTTCACGTCTTCCGGCGTATCCACTTCCACCGATTCCTGCTCGATTTCCGCCACCCGAATGCGATTGCCGTTCTCCAGCCAGCGCAACTGCTCCAGCTGCTCGATGCGCTCCAGATCCCCTTGCGGAAAGGTCGCAAATTCCAGCAGCGCCTCCCGCCGGAACACATATAACCCCAGATGCTTTAAATGTTTCGCGTGCACCGGGCCGCCCCGGTCTCTCACCCAGGGGATAGGAGCCCGGGAAAAGTAGAGCGCATTACCGTCGAAATCCACCACCGTCTTCACCACGTTTGGATCCATGATCTCCGCGGCGTTGCTGATCGGCACGGCCAGCGTAGCCATGTTCACGCTCTCGTCTTCGCGCAACGCTTCGATCGCCGCATCGATCGCCGCCGGATCGATCAGCGGCATGTCCCCTTGCACATTCACCAGAATCTCGGCCTCCGCATGGGCCGCCGCCACCTCGGCCACTCGTTCCGTGCCGGAACGATGGTCGGCGCGCGTCAGCGCCACTTCCCCGCCAAACGAGCGCACCGCGCTGGCGATTCGTTCGTCGTCGGTAGCGACGATCACCTTGGAAACCAATTTGGCTTGCCGCGCCCGCTCCCACACCCTTTCGATCATGGTCTTTCCGCCGATGGAAATCAGCGGCTTTCCTGGCAAGCGAGTCGAGCCATAGCGTGCGGGAATCACGGCTACTGTGTTCATCGTGGGCAACCTGTCCTGGACTCCGATTGTCTCGATCTTGTCTCCGTTTTGTACTTAATTCATCTCACGGAATGATGGCGCTGGCAACGATGCTAGCATACCGCCGAGCCCAGCATTCTCCCGCTGGCTGGCGGACGTCCGCTGGAGCTCGGCTCTACAGCTTTCGACGAGCCGGGCTACAGCAACCAGCGCTTTGCTCGCGCATGGAGTGGTGCTAGACTGGCTGCGCGTTTCCCGCAGCCGCCCGGCTAAGCCGGGAGGGAGTTACGGATGGCAAGAGGTAAGGGGCATCGGCTGCCGTATTTGGCTCTGGTCGCATCTGGTGTGCTCGCCCTGTTCATCGCCCCCCTCCTCGCGCAGGTCACAGGCCCCGAAACCCCCACTCAACCGGAAACCAAAAAGTCCAGCGGCATCAAGATGGATGTGGAGATGGCCCTGGTCAACGTGACCGTCACCGATCCTTATAGCCGCTTGGTCACGGGTTTGGATAAGGAAAACTTCAAGGTCTATGAGGACGGCGTCGAACAGGAAATCTCCACCTTCTCCAGCGAAGACGTTCCCATCTCCATCGGCTTGATCTTCGATATGAGCGGCAGCATGGCCGACAAGGTCGACAAGGCTCGCCAGGCCGCCGTGCAGTTCTTGCGCACCGCCAATCCCCAGGACGAATTTTTCCTGGTCAGCTTCAACGACCGCGCCGAGGTCAGCAGCCGCTTCACCTCCAGCATCGAAGAACTTGCAAAGCCGCATGATGTTTACCGTGGCCAAGGGCCGCACCGCCCTGCTCGATGGCATCTATCTCGGCCTCAGCCAGATGAGGGGTGCACGCAACGGCAAGCGCGCCTTGCTCATCATCTCCGATGGGGGCGATAATCATAGTCGTTACAACGAAGCCGACATCCGGAACTTCGTGAAAGAGGCGGATTGCCAGCTCTACGCCATGGGAATTTTCGATGTCAGCGACATGGGGCGAACCACCGAAGAGCGCTACGGTCCCAGCCTGCTTTCGGAGCTCGCGGAAATGACCGGTGGCCGCGTCTTCCCGGTATCGAGCCTGGGCGATCTGCCCGATATTGCCTCAAAGATTGGAATGGAGCTGCGTAACCAATATGTCCTCGGATATAAACCAAGCAATCCGCGCCACAATGGCACCTGGCGAAAAATCAAAGTCAAGCTGCTTGCCCCGAAGGGACTGCCGCCTCTCAATGTCTACGCCAAGACGGGATACTACGCGCCCGGACAATAAGTTCTCCGCGCTCGCGTTGATTTTCACGGCTGCGCACGCTGGCCCTTGCGCTTGCTTCGCCCGCTGCGCGCGCAGCGTCCGGCGCAGCCCGCCAGCGCCCCAGGCGCCTGCCGAGTCAGTCGCCCGACTACGCCATTCGCAAGGACGTCAACCTCGTCGTCCTGCACGCTTCCGTGGTCAACGATCGCGGACAGTTCGTCCCTGGACTGAAGGAAAACGAGTTCCACGTTTTGGAAGACAAGGTCGAACAAAAAATTTCGGTCTTCCGCCAGGAAGACGTGCCGGTCAGCATGGGCCTGGTGATCGACAATAGCGGCAGCATGCGCGACAAGCGCCCCAGGTCAACGCCGCCGCTTTGACCCTGGTAAAGACCAGCAATCCCCAGGACGAAGCCTTTGTCGTCAATTTCAACGACGACTTCTATCTCGATACCGTTCACGATTTCACCAACGACATCAACGAAATGAAGGACGCCCTCGAGCGCATCGACGCCCGCGGCAGCACCGCCCTCTACGACGCGGTGATTGGCTCCCTCGACCACTTGAAGAAGGGCGCCAAGGATAAGAAGGTCCTGCTGGTCGTCACCGATGGCGTCGATAACGCCAGCCGCCGCTCCCTCGCCAATGCCGTGCAGGAAGCGCAGCGCTCCGATGCCCTGATCTACTGCATCGGAATTTTCAGCGACGACGACATCAAGCACAATCGCGGCGACATGAAAAAGGCCCGCCGCGCCCTTACCGAATTGGCCACCTCCACCGGCGGCATCGCCTTTTTCCCGGAAAATGTCGACGATACGGAAACCATCTGCGACCAGATCGCCCGCGATATTCGCAACCAATACACGCTCGCCTATTACTCCGACCAATCCGGCCCGCGACGGCTCTTTCCGCGCCGTGCAGGTCAGCATGTCGCAACAGCCGCAGCACGGCGCAAGCTCCAGGTGCGCACGCGCACCGGCTACTACGCCCGCGGCCCCGTTTCGTCCCCTTCGGGCAACTGAAGCCCGGCCGAATTCGGCCAGGCTTCTCATCCGGTTGCCGTAGTGCGGCGACCTCTCCCGACATCATTCCAAACGGAGCGAGCTCCGTTGCCGCAGAGCGCCGCCCCCTCTTCTTGATGGTCATTCCGAGTGAGCGAAGCGAGCGAGGAATCTGCGTTTCTCTTGCCGCGGCTACCGCGCACCTCGAAGACTTAGTCCAGATACGCGCTCTTCACTTCGCGGCTCAGCAACTCCCCCAGGAAACTCTCGCCGTGCGGAATCGTTCCGCCAAAATTCTCCGCCACGGTCTGCCCCATGTCGGCCAGCGTCGCGCGCACGCCTAAATTCCTGCCGTGCTGCCCTCCCGGGCTGTGCGCCAATATCGGCACGTACTCCCGCGAGTGATCCGTCGTAGGCCAGCGAGGATCGGGATCGCACCCGTGGTCCGCCGTAATCAGGAGCAGATCGGTCTGCGCCAGCCTCGCCAGCAGCGGCCCCAGCAGCGCATCGAACTCTTCCAGCGATCGCGCGAAGCCCTCCACGTCCTTGCGATGCCCGTACAGCATGTCGAAATCCACCAGGTTCGCGAAGATCAGCCCATCGCGCTGCCGTTCCATCGCCTCGCGCAGCTTCTCCATTCCGTCCGCATTGCTTTTTGTCGTGACGTAGTTCCCCACGCCCCGCCCGTTATAGATGTCGTGGATCTTCCCGATCCCCAGCACGTTCACGCCGCGCTCCGCCAGCACGTCCAGCAGCATCGGCTTGGGCGGCTCGACGGCATAATCGTGCCGCCGTTCCGTGCGCCGGAAATTTCCCGGCGTGCCGGTAAAAGGCCGCGCGATCACGCGCCCCACGCGATGCGGTCCGTCCAGAATCTTTCGCGCGATCTGGCAATATCGATAAAGCTCCGCCACGGGAATCACCTCTTCGTGCGCGGCAATCTGGAAAACGCTGTCGCCCGAGGTATACACGATGGGGTAGCCCGTGCGCATGTGCTCCGCGCCGAGTTCTTTCAGAATTTCCGTGCCGCTCGCCGGCTTGTTCCCCAGCGTCCTTGCGTCCGATGGCCCGCTCGAAGGCCTCCATCACTTCCGGCGGAAAGCCCTGCGGATACACCGGGAAACGCTTGCGGCAGCCAGATTCCGGCCATCTCCCAATGTCCCGTCGTCGTGTCTTTCCCCGGTGAACGCGTGGCGCCTTTGCCAAAGCACGCAAGCGGCGCCTTGGCCGGCGTCAAGTGCGCCAGCGGCTCGATATTCGCAAGCCCCAGCCACACCAGGTTCGGAATCGCCAGCAGCGCGCGATTCGGCGATGTGCCCGAGCGTGCTTCGCCCCGTGTCGCCATATTCATCCGCGTCCGGCAGCGCGCCGATCCCCACGCTATCCAGCACCACCCACACAATTCGCTTAAACGCCATCTCTCCGCCTCTGCACGTTGGGGTCATTTTGAGCGAAGTTTTGCAGCTCAGGTCGCGCCTGCGCCCGGCGCGACAGCCCACGTAATCAAAGAAGTCGCAGGCGAGACCTGAGGCTATCTTACTTCCACCTATTTCCGCATGCAGCGGAGCCCGCGGCTCGCGCCGCCCCATTTGCCGACCCTCTCCCCGCGACGTATACTTTTTTGTTTAGGTTGACTCCAAAATCCCGGCTGTGCAGAACTGTCGCGCCGCAAGCGCCTGTGAAATCCTTTGAAAACGCCTTTGAGAGACAAACCCGATAAGCCCGAAATCGCCGCCACACCGCAGCGGCAGCTGCGGTCATCGACGAGCCACCTTCATCGCCGTCTCCGGCGCGCGCGTGCACAACCTCAAAAACATCAGCTTCGAGATCCCCCACAACGCCATCACCGTCGTCACCGGCGTCTCCGGCTCCGGCAAATCCAGCCTCGCTTTCGACACCATCTACGCCGAAGGCCAGCGGCGCTACATCGAATCGCTTTCCGCCTACGCGCGCCAGTTCCTCGAGCGCATCGAAAAGCCCGACGTCGACGAAATCTCCGGCATCGCCCCGGCCATCGCCATCAAGCAGAAAAACGCCACGCGCAACCCGCGCTCCACCGTGGCCACCGCCACCGAAATTTACGATTACCTGCGTCTGCTGTACGCCCGCGCCGGCCGCACTTTCTGCACCCGTTGCGGCGCCGAAATTCGTCGCGACACCATCGACTCCATCACCTCCCGCGTCCTCGCGCTCGAGCCCGGCCGCCGCTTTTACGTGCTCTATCGTCTGGCCGTCGCGGAACCGGCCAAGAAGCCGGCGCGAAAATCGCCGGCCGCAGACGCCCGCGCCCGCGCAGCCGCCCGCGCGTTCCAGCGTCCAGCAAGCCCTGCTCGATCTCCAGAAGCGCGGATTCAATCGCCTCTACCAGTCCGGCCAGATGCACGAATTCTCTTCCCCGGAAACCTTGCTCGACGTCGATTTCGCCCAGCCCGTCTACGTGATGGTCGATCGCCTGGTCATCTCGCCCGACATCCGCTCGCGCCTGGCCGACTCCGTGGAGATCTGCTATCGCGAAGGCAAGGGCGAAGCCATCCTCGAATTTCCTCCCTCGGAGACGCATCCCGAAACCGAGCGCATCGTCTTCAGCGATCGCTTCGAGTGCAAGAAGTGCGGCCTCGCCTATCAGGAGCCCGAGCCGCGCCTGTTCTCCTTCAATAATCCTTACGGCGCCTGCCCGCGCTGCCAGGGCTTCGGCAATACCATCGACTTCGATATCGACCTGGTCATCCCCGATCGCGGCAAATCCATCAACGAAGGCGTCGTCCAGCCCTGGACCAAGCCCCGTTATCGCCAGCTTTGGCAGGACCTGAAGCGCTTCGCCCGCTCCCGCGGCATTCCCGTGGACGTCCCTTTTCGCCAGCTCACCGCCGAGCAGCGCGACGCCATCATTGAAGGCGACGAGGACGCCGACTTTCCCGGCGTCAACGGCTTCTTCGCCTGGCTCGAGCGCAAGAAATACAAGCTGCACGTGCGCGTCTTTCTCAGCCGCTATCGCGGCTACGCCACTTGCCCCGATTGTGGCGGCACGCGCCTTCGCCCCGAAGCCCGCGCCGTGCGCATCAACGGAAAATCGATCACCGAAGTCTGCGCGCTCACCGTCACCGAGGCCCGCCAGTTCTTCGATTCTCTCGAACTCGCGCCCGAAGCCGCGGCCATCGCCGAAAGAATCCTCGCAGGAGATTCAGCAGCGCCTTCACTTTCTCGATCAGGTCGGGCTCGAATACCTCACCCTCGATCGCCTCACCTCCACGCTCTCCGGCGGCGAAGCGCAGCGCATCCAGCTAGCCACTTCGCTGGGCTCGCAGTTGGTCGGCGCGCTCTACGTTCTCGACGAGCCCTCCATCGGCCTGCATCCCCGCGATACCCACCGGCTCATCGACATCCTCAAGAGCCTGCGCGATCTCGGCAACACCATCCTCGTCGTCGAGCATGACGCCGAAACCATCGCCGCCTCCGATTACGTCCTCGATCTCGGACCCGGCGCCGGCGAAGCCGGCGGCAAGCTGCTCTTCTGCGGCCCGCGCCAGGATCTGCTGAAGTCCGCCGAATCCCTCACCGCCCGCTATCTCAATGGCGAACTGCGGATTCCCGTGCCCTCGCTGCGCCACAAGCCTTCGCGCCGTTTTCTGCGCGTCTTCGGCGCGCACGCCCACAATCTGCGCAATATCGACGTCATGTTCCCGCTGGGCGCCATGGTCGCCGTCACCGGCGTCTCCGGCTCCGGCAAGTCCACGCTGATTTACGACGTCCTGTACAAAGCTCTGGAGGCCAAGCGCGCCGGCGTCGCTTTCAAGGAGCTTTGCGACCGCATCGAAGGCGATGGGCTCATCGAGCAGGTCGTTCTGGTGGACCAATCCCCCATCGGCCGCACCCCGCGCTCCAATCCCGCCACTTACTTAAAGGCCTTCGACGCCATCCGCGAACTCTTCGCCGCCACTCCGGACGCCAAGCGGCGCGGTTTCGGCGCCGGCCATTTCTCCTTCAACATCCCCGGCGGCCGCTGCGAAGCTTGCGAGGGCGATGGCACCGTCACCGTGGAGATGCAGTTCCTCGCCGACGTCGAATTGATCTGCGAAGAGTGCCGCGGCACCCGCTTCAAGAGCACCGTCCTCGAAGTGCGCTATCGCGACAAGAACGTTCACGAAGTCCTCGGCCTCACCGTGCATGAGGCCTTGCACTTTTTCGCCGGCGTCCCCCGAGTCACTTCCAAGCTCAAGATTCTCGACGAAGTGGGCCTCGGCTATTTGCGCCTGGGGCAATCCGCCACCACGCTTTCCGGCGGCGAAGCCCAGCGGCTGAAACTCGCCTCGCACCTGATTCACACCGCCAATCCCGGCGTCCTTTACATTCTCGATGAACCCACCACCGGCTTGCATTTCGACGATATCCAGAAGCTGCTCACCGCCTTTCGCAAGCTCCTCGACGGCGGCGCGTCGCTCATCGTCATCGAGCACAATCTGGACGTGATCAAATCGGCCGATTGGGTGATCGATCTGGGACCCGAAGGCGGCGCGCAGGGCGGCGCGATTGTGGCTACCGGAACTCCCGAGCAGGTTGCGCGAAACCCCAACTCCTACACCGGAAAATATCTCAAGGCCGCGCTAAAGAATCATAATAATGGCCACGGCGACGCCCGAATCTCGAAGAAAACCATGCCCCGCGAAAAGCTGAATCTGCTCATGAGCATATGTCCTCTGAGCGAAGCTCCTGTTGCTCAGGTCGCGCCTGCGCCCGGCGCGTCAGCGCACGTAATAAAAGAAGTCGCTGGCAGACCTGAGGTCTTCGCGCCGGCGTGACGCAAAGTCGAAGAATCTCGCATCGATTTTTCATACAATGTGCTCAATGATTCGAGCCCGCAGCAATTTCGCTCGCACTCGTTGTTGTTCATTCTCGTTGTGGCGCCGCGTGCATCCGCTGCGCAGCAAAACACTGCAGCATCGATCCGCGGCTCCGCTCCTGGCCCAGGCTCAAGACGCGCTCGATCGCAAGGATTACGCCGCCGCTGCTCCTCTGCTCGAAAAGGTTATCGCCGCAAAACCCACCGACGCCCTGCCCCACTTCGACCTCGGCGTCGCCTACTCCGAGCTGAAGAGAAATCCTGAAGCCATCGCTGAATTTCGTCAGGCCATTTCGCTCGACCCGAATTACCCCCCGGCTCATTTGAATCTAGGCCTGCTGCTGCTCGATTCCGATCCCGCCGCCGCAGCCGCATCCTTTCGAACGCGCCGCCCAGCTCATGCCTGGCCAGGTCCGGCCCGTTTATCTCGCAGGGGAGGCGCTCGAGCGCACCGGAAAACGCGCCGAAGCCCTCGCGCAATATCGCGCCGCAGTCGCGCTCGCCCCGAAGGACGACGCCATCCTTGTCGCGCTCGCTCGCGTGCAGCTTGCCGACGGGCAATTCCCGGCGGCCGAGTCAACTTATCGCCAAGCTCTCGCCCTGAAACCCGATGCCGCGCCCGCACAGCTCGGCCTGGCCGAATCCTTGCTCCGCCAGCAGAAGAACGCCGAGGCCGTCGATATTCTCAAGGACTATTTGCAGAACGCTCCCGATGACCGCCAAGCCCGCTTCGAGCGCGCCGTCGCGCTGCAAACTCTGAATCGCTTGGACGACTCTCTCGCCGAATTGGACCGGCTCGATGCCGGCGCGGCGCCCAGCGCCGAAGCCGGCAAGCTGCGCGGCAGCATTTATATGCAGCAGAAGAAGTGGACCGATGCCGACGCCGCATTCACCAAAGCGCTGGCCGCATCCCCCGACGACGCGCAACTTCACCTCTGGCTCGGCCACACCAAAATGGAATTGCACGATTACCCCGCCGCCGAAACCGAATTGCAGCGCTCGCTGCAACTGGCTCCCGCCAATCCGGAAGCCTTGGGCGAGCTCTCCAGCGTCTATTACCTGTCCGCGCAGTACGAAGCCGTGCTCTCCACTCTCGATCTCCTTGCTCAGCGAGAAACTCCCACCGCCATCAATTGGTTTTTTCGCGCCCTCTCGTGCGATAAACTAGGACGGAAACCCGAAGCAGCCGCCGCCTATCGGAAATTTCTCGAATTGGACCGAGGCGAGCGCCCCGATCAGGAGTTTCAGGCGCAAGCGCGACTGACGCTTCTGCTTCGCGAGTTGAGCCGGAGCTCCGGAAAATAAAGTGGGTCGGCGTTCCAGTGATGACTTTCGATTCGTGCATCGGCTTTTAATTTTCATGGCTTGCTTCTCGATCTGCTCTGGCCTCAGCCGCGAACTCGCGGCCCAGGACTCCCTCGCCAAGTTTGAGGCCCAGTATGAACTGGAACGTGATCCCGTGGCCAAGGCCAAGATCCTTGCCAAAGACGGCCGCTTGGAACTCGACCAGGTTCGCGCGGACCTGAAGACCGACAATGAAGAGCGGGCTCTCTCCGATCTCGAGCACTATCGGGACGAAGTGGAACTCTCCGTCAAGGCCCTCGCCACCACCGGCCTGAACGCGGAAAAACATCCCGGCGGTTTCAAGGAGCTGCAAATCAGCCTGCGGCAAACGTTGCGGCGCGTGGACGATGTGATCGATTCGCTCCCTTACGATAAGAGGCCTTGGTTTCAGGCGGTAAGATCGGATCTGGCCAAATCCCAGGCGACGCTGATGGACCAGCTCTTTCCCGACGGCGGCAATAAAGGACCCAAGAGAGCAGCCCCATGAGGAAACTGGCATCCCGCGCATTGCCCCTCGCTCTCGCCTCTCTTCTCGCCATGGGTATTGCCGCAACGCGCTCTCCTGCGTTCGCCCAGGGTTCAAAAAGGACTACCTCAGCGACAACGAAGCGGATCAAATTCGCGATTCGGAGACGCCCAACGATCGCATCAAGCTGTTTATCTCCTTCGCGGCCGATCGCATCAAGAAGCTGCAATACGAATTCGCCCATCCCGCCGAATTGCATCGTGACGACCGCATTAACACTCTCATCAACGCCTATGCCGGCTGCATCGACGACGCTTCGGACGCCATCCAGCTCGGCGTTGAAAAGCAGCAGGACGTTCGCGGCGCCATTAAGGAGATGCAAACCCGCGCGCCCGAATTTCTCGCTTATCTGAAGACCCTTTCCGCAAAGGGCCAGGCCGTCGAGGCCTACAAGGACAATCTGGACGACGCCATCGACGCCACCAAAGAAGCCATCAACGACGCCGACGACGCCATCAAGGAAAACGCTCCGCCGCCCGTGCGCCGCAAACCGCAATGAAGCGCTCATCCACGTCTCGTAGCTCCCGTTCCCGGCGGCGCCGTCATCTTTCAGCGCCTCTACACCCGCTTGGGCTGCCAAGGCCGTCCGCCGCACTTTGAAGTGGAGTTTTATCCCTACGCCAATCTGATGCACACCATCCGCCTGCGCGAAGAGACCGCCTACGTGCGCCTCTCGGATGCCCTGTCTGGCGCGCCTCTGGCGGTTCTGGAGGCCGCCGCGGCCATCCTCTTGTCCCGCGTCTATCGCCGGCGGGCGCCCCGCGAAATTCTCAGCGCCTATCGGAGCTTCACGGTTTCGCCGCGCACCCGCCGCAAAGTCGCCCGGCTTCGCCGCGGCCGGGGACGCCTGGTCAAGACCGGCCCGCGCGGCGCGATCTACGATCTCGCACCCATGTTCACGCGGCTCAACCGCAAGTATTTCGGCGGACGGCTGCACCGCCCGCGCCTGGGCTGGAGCGGACGCACCTGGCGGGCGCAATTCGGCTGCTTCGACCCGGCGCTCGATCAGATCGTGATGAATCGCTGGCTGGACCGCGCCTGCGTCCCGCAATATGCCGTGGAATATGTGCTCTTCCACGAAATGCTGCACGTCAAGCATCCGCTGCGCGCCGCACGCTGCGGCATCGAAGCCCACTCCTTGCAATTTCGGATGGAAGAAAAGCGCTACGCGAATTACGACCGGGCCAGAAGATTCCTCGACCGCTTACCCTGACTTCTGTTTCGTTTGTTCCTGAGCATGCCCAGATTGGCCATGCGACTGGCCTTCCAGCTTCTCAATATGCTTCTGAATTTTGTCGCGGTCGGGACCGTTGTGAAGAAGCTGAAAGTACTTTCGGTAGGCGACCAAGGCATTATCCACGTCGCCCTTGTGTTCGTAAGCCTCTCCCAATAGGGAGTACGACCGCGCCAGGCCCGGCTCGAACTGGGTGGCGTCCGTGAAGCGGTCGATAGCCGCGTCGTAATTTCCACGCTTCATGTAGAAGCTGCCGACCTCGATGCTCTTGTTCGCGCGCAGCGGGTCAAAGACAGGCTTGGGCGGCTCGGGCGGTGGCGGCGGTTCCGCGGGGGGTGGCGTGGGCGGAATCTCCAACGACGATGCCTGCGCCGAGGCCATCCTGGGAACAAGCAGCGAAACCAGGCACGCCGCGAAAAGCACGAAAAACAGCTTCGCCAAACGGCCCTGCCGCATATGCGCGGGTAAGATTCGCTTTGTTATCATTAGTGTTGCCTGCGGCACGAGTTTCCGGCCATCGGGAACCTGCTGACAATTGTAACTCCGCAAATGGAACTCCGGGAAAAAGCCGCTCAACTTCCCTTGGATGCCGGTGTCTACCTGTTCAAGGATGCCCTCGGCACCATTCTGTACGTCGGTAAGGCCCGCTCCCTGCGCTCGCGGGTGCGTTCCTACTTTCTCGAAGCGAGATGGGTGGACGCCAAAACCGGCTCCCTGGTGCGCGAGATCGCCGACCTCGATTACATCGTGGTCGATAACGAACGCGAGGCCCTGGCGCTTGAAAATAATCTCATCAAGCGCTACCAGCCGAAATTCAATGTCCTGCTGCGGGACGATAAGACCTATCCCTATATTCGCTTCACCGCCTTTGAAAAATATCCGCGCGTGTACGTCACGCGCCGGCTGCGCAAGGACGGTTCGCTCTATTTCGGCCCGTTCTTTCCCCATAGCCTCGCCTATCGCATCGTGCACTTCATTCACAAAACTTTCCGCGTCCCTTCCTGCACCGTCGATCTCGAGCGGCAGCATCCGCGCCCCTGCCTGCAGTACTACATTCGCCGCTGCTGGGGCCCTTGCGTGCCGGGCCTGGTCTCCGACGACAAGTATGCGGAAGCCGCGCACGACGCGCGCACCTTTCTCGAAGGACGCCGCCACGACCTGCTCGCCAGCCTCGGCGCGCGCATGAATCAGGCTTCCGAGGCCCAGCGTTACGAGCAGGCCGCCGGATACCGCGACCTCCTGCGCACCCTCGAGGAGATCGAGGAGCGGCAGAAGATCGCCGCGGCGGCCGGCGACGATACCGACGTCCTGGCCTGGTATGCCGAGCCTCCCCAGGTCGCCGTGAACCTCTTTCACATTCGCGGCGGCCGGGTGGTGGATCGCCGCGATTTCTATTGGGAGGACCTCGAGAATTTCGATCCCGACGAGTTTCTTCCCTCCGTGCTCAAGCAGCTGTATCTGGAAGCCGCTTATCTGCCCCGCGCCATCCACGTCCTGCGCGATTTCGAGGACCGCCAACTGCTCGAAGAGATTCTCTCCGAGCGCGCCGCGACTCTCGACCTTCCCTACCGCCGCGTGGAGATCTCCGTGCCCCAGCGCGGCCCCAAGCACGCGTTCCTGGACCTGGTGGAAAAGAACGCGCGCCACTCCTTCGAGCAGCGCTTCCGCGTGCTCAAACCGAACTCCAAGGCCATTGCCGAAGCGCTCGAATCGACGCTGAACCTTCCCGCTCCGCCCAAGCGCATCGAGAGTTTCGATATTTCGCACCTTCAGGGCACGGACACGGTGGCCTCCATGGTGGTCTGGGAAAACGGGCGCATGCGCAAGTCCGACTACCGCAAGTTCATCATTCGCGGAGAGTGGGGCAACGACGATTTTGCCAGCATGCGCGAAACCGTGGAGCGCCGCTACCGCCGCGTGCAAAGCGAGCAAAAACAAATGCCCGACCTGATCCTGATCGACGGCGGGCTCGGGCAACTTCACGCCGCGGCGCAAGCCCTGGAGAAGCTGGAAATCATCAACCAGCCCGTGGCGGCCATCGCCAAGCAGGAGGAGATTCTGTTCGTGCTCGGCCAGGAGGACGAGCCCATTCGCCTGGAAAAGCATTCGCCTTTGCTGCACCTGATTCAGCAGATTCGCGATGAAACGCATCGCTTTGCGGTGGGTTTTCACCGCCAGCGGCGCTCGCGCCGGACGCTCAGCACCGAACTGGACGAAATCCCCGGCGTGGGTTCCCAAACGGTGCGAAAACTCCTGCGCGAATTCGGCAGCGTCGCGCGCGTGCGCCTGGCCAGCGCCGAGGACCTTTCGCGCGTGGTGCCGCGGCCCCTTGCGGCGCGCATCGCGGAGCATCTTCATGGCAGCCCCGTCGCCGGCGCCGAGCCGAAAGCCGGTCCCGCGTAGTGCTTCCTCCAGCGTGTCCATCGGCGCGTTTTGTTGCATCGAATGGCGGGGTATGCTAGCGTGAGCGAGCACGGGGGTAGGCACATGGCGGATGGCACGGGATCGAAAGTCAGCTATTTCATGGTGGGTCTCGGAATCGGCGCCCTGGTGGGCATTCTCTTCGCCCCCAAGTCTGGCGAGGAAACGCGCGATTACTTGAGCGCACGCGCCGAAGAAGGCAAGGAATACGCCCAGCGCAAGGCTCGCGAATTGCGCGAGCGCGCCGAGGACCTGGTGGAACGCGGCAAACAAGTCGCGTCCAAGCAGAAAGAGTCCATCTCCGCGGCGGTGGACGCGGGCCGCGACGCTTATCAACGCGAGAAATCCAAGGAAATATAGATTCCCATGGCTAGCTGGGTCATGCCCACCTTCGTAATCGTCGCTGCAGTGTCTCTCTTTCTGCAGATGGTGATCTTCGCGGCGATGTTTTTCACCTTCCGCCGCGTCAGCAGGCGCATCGAGGAGATCGCCGACGACATGCAGCGGCGCATCAACCCGGTGATTTCGCGGCTGCAACTGCTGGTGGAAGAGGCCCAGCCGCGGATTTCCAGCATGATTTCCGACGCCGCCGAGATGACCCACGTGGCGCGCAGCCAGGTGCAGCGCGTGGACCGCATGGTCACCGAAGCCGTGGACCGGCTGCGCATGCAACTGGTGCACGCCGATCAAATCCTCACCGGCGCGATGGAAGCCGTGGAAGAGACTGGGACCCGCCTCCGCAGCAGCGTCTGGCGCCCGGTACAGTCGGTCAGCGCGCTGGTGCGCGGCATTCAAACCGGCCTGGAGTTTTATCGCGGACGGCGGCGCCAGGCAAACGGCCCCGAACGAACAGCAGGACGAAGGCCTCTTCATCTAAGCTTCTTTATCTGACCCTTTCCATCTAAACCTTTTTTTCATCTGGCCGCGGCTGTCGCGGACTTCACGTCAAATCGAAAGGGACAGCAAGGCAGCCACGGAAAAACGCACAGCCAAGAGTGGCTGTGCCAAGCGATTCAGCGCTCTAAATTCTCAGATACTCAGCGGATCCAGCCTCCGCCCAAAACTTCATCGCCACGATAGAAGACAGCGGCTTGGCCGGGCGTGATGGCGCGTTGCGGCGCTTCAAAACGAACCCGCGCCTCCGCCGGACCAATGGGCTCGATGCGCGCGGGAGCGGGCTCGTGGCGATAGCGGATCTTCACCGTCGCCTCGATCGGCTTCTCCAAGCGGCTCCAGGCGATCCAATTGATGTCGCGAGCCTCGAAGCCGTCCGACAATAAGCGCTCCTCTTCGCCCACGGTGACTCGCCGGGAGGCGGGATCGATTTGCAAGACGTAGAGCGGACGCGGCGCGGCGATGCCCAAGCCGCGGCGCTGTCCTACGGTGAAGTGCTGCACGCCGGCGTGCGTGCCCAGGACTTCGCCCGCAGCGCTCACCAGCTCGCCAGCTTCGCTTGCTTCACCCGGCGAGGCAGTTCGCTCGCTTTCCTCCGCTTTAGGCGCACGGCTCTTCTCGTTTTGGCGATAAGCCTCGATGAAGTTGGTGTAGTTTCCCGAAGGGACGAAGCAGATCTCCTGGCTTTCGGCTTTTTCGGCCACGGGCAAATTCGCGCGGCGGGCCATTTCGCGAACGGTTTGCTTGGAGAGCTCACCCAATGGGAATGAGGCGTGCGCCAACTGCTCCTGCGTCAATCCGAAAAGGAAATAGGACTGATCCTTGGAAAGATCCACGGCGCGGAAAAGACGGTAGCGGCCGGTGTCAGGATCATGCACGGACGCGCGCGTAATGGCCCGTGGCGATGCGCGAGGCGCCGATCTGCCGCGCGGTAACCAGCAACTGATCGAACTTCACATGGTTGTTGCAGAGCGCGCAGGGAATGGGCGTGCGGCCCGCCAAATAATCCTCGACGAACGGACGGACGACCGTATCCTCGAAACGCTTCTCGAAATTGACGACGTAATGCGGAATGCCGATGTGCTCGGCGACGCGACGCGCGTCGTAGACATCCTCCACGGAGCAGCAGCGCTGGGGCGCGACCTCGCCCGGCGCGAGTTGCGGCAAGCGGCGCTGGTCCCAAAGCTGCATGGTCAAGCCGACGACCGGCGTTCCCGATTCGTGCAGCATGGCTGCGACGGCGGAGCTATCCACGCCGCCGCTCATGGCCACGACCGTCAATTCACGCGGCTGGTCTTGCATTTTCATTGGCGTGCTCATTGGCACGTTCATTGGCGCGCTCATTGCGCCGCCGCCATCTCGCCGGGTTTGGAGACGCCGCGCTGGCGTGCCACGGCCGCGGGGATCAATTCCAGCGCCCGATCGATCTCGTCCGGGCGTGGTCCCGCGCCCGACGCTGAGGCGCACGCTGGCGCGCGCTTCGGCAGGAGTGAGGCCGATGGCGGTGAGCACGTGCGAGGGATCCACCGCTCCGGAGGAGCACGCCGCGCCCGCCGAGCAGGCCAAGCCGGCCAAATCCAGCGCGATGAGCAGGGACTCGCTTTCCGCGCCGGGCAAAAGCAGGTTGCAGGTATTGGGGATGCGGCGCGCGGGATCGCCATTGACGCGAGCTCCGGGAATGGCCGCGAGCAGGCCCTTTTCCAGGCGATCGCGCAGCTCGGCCATGCGCGCCGACGTTTCGGCCAGATCGCGGCGCGCAAGTTCGGCGGCCTTGCCGAGGCCGACGATTCCGGCAACGTTTTCGGTGCCGGCGCGGCGCCTGCGCTCGTTGGGCCCTCCATAAAGCAGAGGATCGATCTCCAGGCCCTTGCGCACGAAGAGCGCGCCGGCGCCCTTGGGTCCACAAAACTTATGCGCCGAAAGAGAGAGAAGCTGCACGCCGAGGCGGTTCACGTCGATGGCAATCTTGCCGGCGGCTTGCACGGCGTCGGTGTGCAGGGGAATTCGCGCCTCCGCGGCGATCTTGGAAATCGTCCTCGATGGGCTGGAGGGCGCCGATCTCGTTGTTGGCATACATCACGGAGATCAGCGCGGTCTCGGGCCGGATGGCGCGCGCGAATGGCCTCCGGGCTGACGATTCCGCCTGCGTCCACGGGAACGTAGGTTACGGAGATGCCGCGGCCTTCGAGAGCGCGGCAGGAGTTCAAGACGGCGTCGTGCTCGATGAGGGTGGTGATCAGATGAGGAGGCGCCGCGGCGGAGCGCTTTTCCGCGCGCAGCGCGTGGCCGATGACGCCGAAAATGGCGGCATTGTCGGCTTCGGTGCCGCCGCTGGTGAACACGATCTCCGAAGAACGAGCGCCAATCAGCGCGGCTACGGATTCGCGAGCCTGCTCGATGGCGTGGCCCGCTCGTTGGCCAAACTGATGCACGGAACTCGGATTGCCGAATTCAGCCCCGAAGTAAGGGAGCATGGCCTCGAGCACCGCGGGATGCACGGGCGTGGTGGCGTTATGGTCGAGATAGATGCGCTGCATAAGTTTGCACTTGGTGTTACTTAACTACCCTTCTCTAGCCTAATATCTAAAGTAGAAGTTGAGAGATACTACCCCCCCACCCCCCTGTTTTTTTATCAAGAGTATCATTCTATGGCAGTTAAATCGTCCATTACACAAGAGTATCATTCTAAACGAGTTAATTAATCGTCGCACAAGAGTATCATTCTTTGGCACTTATCTTTGTACCCGACCAAGTTGCACATAACACTGAGACATCCTCCGCAAAGACATCCGGAGGGCAGAATGCGCGCTCCGACTCGTCCGCCACGGCGGACTGCCCAGGATGACACTCCCGACGAGGCTGCCGCGCCAGGGTTCGTCCCTGCGACTCGTCTCGCACAGCATAGCCCTGAACGAAATTCGAGCGTGCTTCTATTCTACCGCACGAGTAAAGAAAGCCAACGGATTACGCCCGCCAGTGCGCGGAAAGTTTGACCGTCGCCGCAACAAACCTGCGACTGCGGTGCTCTACCGCATCGGCAGCTCGTCGCGATGATGGACATTCCTGACGAATGAGTATAGAAGTGATTTCCAGGAGGTGGCCTATGAAAATGGGACTGACGGCGCGGTGCGCCTTGGTTGCCGGGCTGGCTGTGGGTCTGGCGATGGTTTGCACGCCTGTGTTCGCACACCATGGATCCCGGGCATCCTACGATTTGAATAAGCCGGTGACGATGACGGCCACGATCACGTCGATCTCCTGGCAAAATCCGCATGTCTTTTTGAGCTACGACGTGAAGGACGACAGCGGCAAGGTGACGAATTGGGGCGCGGAGATGGCCGAGACTCCGCATCAACTGGGTCTTCGAGGCTGGGCGAAAGATACGCTGAAGCCGGGGGACGAAATCATCGCGACCGTTTTTCCTTCCAAGGCAGGCACGCCTCGGGGACTGATGTCCAAGGTGGTGTTCCATGACAAGGTGATTTACGAAGCCAACATGCGCGCCCCGGAATGACGACGAGAGACATTTGCGGTCTTAGAACTGGGACTTTGCGAATGCGGAGGAGTTTGCGAATGCGGAATATCTTCGCAGGTTTGGCCATCATCGTATCGGCTCTATTCATCTTGGCGGCCTTCTCGCACGCGCAAACTACCAAGCCATCCGGGGCCGAGCCGCAAGCCAAGCCACAGCCTTTTGATCCTCATGACCTGTCCGGAGTTTGGGTCTTGCGCACGCCGTATCCCGGCATCAGCAATCAAGCTCCGCCATTGACGGCGTGGGGGCAGGCCCAGTTCGACGCCAACAAGCCCAGCTTCGGACCTCGGGCGGTGCCGCCGGCCTTAGGAAATGACGTCATCGGCAATTGCGACCCGACGGGGTTCCCTCGGAACATGTTTTCGCCATCCCGGCCGGTGCAATTCATCCAGTTGCCGAACCAACTGGTGCAAATCTTTCAATACCATTCGGTGCGCCGGACCATCTGGACAGATGGGAGGGCGCTCCCTAAGGATCCGGATCCGAATTGGTACGGATATTCGGTGGGCAAGTGGGACGGAGATACGTTCGTCGTAAACACCGTGGGGCTCAATGAGAAAACCTGGCTCGATCATTTCGGGTATCCGCACAGCGAGGAGATGCGCGTGGAGGAACGCTACCACCGGGTGGACCACGACAGCTTTGAGCTGGTGCTGACCGTTTACGACCCGAAGACGTACGAAAAACCCTGGGTGAGCGGAAAAAAGACGTTCAAGTGGAATCCGACACAGGAACTGGAAGAGGAGTACTGCGTGCCTTCGGAGGAGGGGCACTACAACGACTTTATGAGGAATCCCGCCGCCGGCAAATAGAGGGCCGGTTCCCAATCTTCCGGCTGAAAAGCCCCTCCGGCCGAAAAACAACCCCAAAGGTATACAGCGTAACACGCGGTACACGCGAAGTTACGTTTATCTTTTTGCGGCAGGGGGATTCCGCGACAGTGGAAGTATCGAGCGCCTTGTGTGATCTTTAATCCATGATGCTAAGAACCGCTTCCGATTCGACGGCTGGCTCGGTGACGCCGGCACCCGACCGGCGACAGGCTCCTCGGTATAGTGTGGTGGCCATCGCGGATCTTACCGATTCCGAAAACGGCAAGCTGCTGTCTGGGACGATCACGCAGATCAGCCGCAGCGGATGCTACGTCGATAGCCCGAAGACGCTTCCGGTGGGGACAACGCTGAAGGTGATTATTTTCCGCGATCAACAGACGTTTGTGGCCAAGGCCAATGTCATTCACGTCCAGGAGCAGATGGGAATGGGCGTGGCATTCGTGGATGCGGCGAAAGACCAGTTTGAAATCCTGAATGCCTGGCTGGCCGAGCTTCCGTCCCTGCGCTCTTAGGCTTTATTTCACGCGGCCCTTAAAACCTTCGGCGATCATTTCGACTTTATAGATGGCTTTGGCGTTGTTGCGCACTCCGGGCGGAGTGCGGTATTCGGTGCCGTCCGGATTGGTCATGCCATTGCCCTTGGCGTAGAGAATCTTTCTTGCCGGGTCCGGCAAACGCGATGCTCGAGGAGGCCCTGGGCAGCGGAATGACGCCGAGGTACTTCCCTTCCGCGCTGAACACCTGAATGCCGGGCGCGCCCGAGGTGACGTAAAGACGCCCCTCGGAGTCGATGGCCATGCCGTCGCCGTTTCCGCCGGCTTCGAGCGTGGCGAAGTTCCGCTGATTCGTCACCGTGCCATCGGGCTGGACGTCCCAGGCGACCAGAGTCTTGCCGTTGGTGACGTAGAGCGTCTTCCCGTCGCGGCTGAGCATCATGCCGTTGGTGCGAACCTCCTTGCCGGCAACGAGGCTGACCTTGCCCTTGGCGTTCACGAAGTAGGTCCCGTTGTCGTCGGAGAAATAGACGCCACCCTTGGAATCGCAGACGAGTTCGCCCATGCGCCAGAAGGTCTTGCCATCGAACTCGTGGGCCAGGACCTGCCACTTCGGCGAGAGGACGACCAAGTCCGCCGTTTCGTGGCATTGGTCGGGATGGCCGCCGGGATCGGAGCAAGTTCTCTCGACGCCGATGAGGCGCTTCTTGTGATCAATCCCGAGCGCGCCGGTGCCATGCGTGTCGCGGACGAAGATAGTGAAATTGTCGTGGGCATCGAGCCGGCCCACGGTGCTGGGCTGCTCCTGCGCGAAATAGATGCCGCCATCCGGGGCGGCCACCAGGCCGTCGGCGTTATCCGGCCCTTGCCAGACCAACTTCCACTTGGCTCCCGCGGCGATGACGCCGGGAATTTCGGCGATGGTCACGTCCTTGGCGGGAGCGGGCTGCGGGAAGGCCTGCTCCCCGCCGCCTCCGCCGCGCTGTTGCGCAACGGCGATGGCGCTCAGAGCGAGAGTCGATCCGAGAAAACACGAAGCGATGGTGGCGATTGTTTTCGATTTCATGTGCGATCCCTCAATTCAGCTCGGCAACTCAGTTGTAATTGCTCGGCCCGCGAGCCAGCGTTGGTCTTGATAGCGGGCAGTATATACCGGAGCACTTCTCAAAGGGAGCGGCTAGGGATTGATCGCAGGAAAACGCTCAAAGACCCGGCCGCGCGAAATCGGGTGTAGCCGTTAAACGCTGCGGGCCATGGCCGCTTTCCTGGTGGCCCGGAACTCGGCGCACGCACGGAGGTAGCCGAGAACGAGGGGATGCGGCTGTTCGCCGGTGGAAGAGAGCTGGGGCTGAAACAGCGTGGCCAGAAAAAAGCGCTTGCCGGGCAGATCGAAGGCGCGCATCTCGTTGCGCGGGCCGCGGGCGGCAACGCGCAATCCGGCCTCTTCCCATCGCGGCAGATATTCGGGATTGGTTTCAAAATTACAAAAGTATTCGCCCTGCAGATCATTGGACTTGCAACACTCGTGGAGCAGCGTGCCTTTTACTGGATGGACCGCGTCCCGGCCGTGCATTTTAGGCGATGCGGCCGAGGGCGCGGGAAGCGGGCAAGCCACGGGAGTGATAACGACGTGGGCTGAACTCGAGCCGTTCTCGGCGGTGTCGGCGTCGCGGAGACCCAGCACGTTGCGGGTGAATTCGATCAAGGCGTATTGGAAGCCGGCGCACGTTCCCAGGTAAGGAAAATCGTGGGTGCGGGCGAACTCGATTCCGCGCAGCATGCCGGCCACGCTGCGAAAAGGACTGCCGGGAGCGCCCCACACGCCGTCGACGTGAGCGAGACGGTCCTGGGCGTCGCGGATTTCGAGCGCGTCGGTGGGAAACCAGCGGGGCTCGATCTGGAAGCCCATCCAGGAGGCGGCATGGAACAGGGCGGCCTCGGTGGCCCAGTGAGAATGCTTCTGGCGGTCAAAGTCGCCTAGGATTGCGATTCGGAGTGCTTGGCTCATGCGGATTCGATCCTGTGCTTGAGGTTATTCTTGGGGCGGAAGCTACAGTATAGGCTAAAACGGGCGGAGACTTACAGGGGCGAGTTTTGGGGTGGCGAGATGTTTGTGGGCCGGACACGGCGTCTTGACAACGCGGGGAGGCTCCGTTAGTTTCCAGATGCCTTTGTGATCGAATTAACTTCAGCTCCGACTGAGCCTTAGCGTTGACGAATCCCGTCATTACACTGACAACCGACTACGGCACGAACGACCACCTGGTGGGCGTGCTCAAGGGCGTGATCCTGCGGATCGCGCCGAACGCGACCATCGTGGACATCAATCATCACGTGGCTCCCTTCGACCTGCTCGACGCGGCCCTGACCATTGGGACGGCGTATCGCTACTTCCCTCCTCGCACGGTGCACCTGGTGGTGGTCGATCCCGGGGTGGGCACGCAGCGGCGGCCGATCCTGGTGACGGCGGACCAATTCTATTTCGTGGCGCCGGATAATGGCGTGCTTTCGCTGATTTACGAGCGGGAATCCGCGGTGACCGTGCGGCACATCACCGCCGAGCATTATTTTCTCAGCCCGGTGAGCAATACGTTTCATGGCCGCGATGTGTTCGCTCCGGTGGCGGCGTGGGTGGCGAAGACCAGCCAGACCGAGGCGATGGGCGACGAGATCAGCGATCATGTGCGGTTCGCGCTTCCGCGCCCGAAGGCGACGGGTTCGGCGCTGAAGGGCTTGGTGCTGCGCGTGGACGCGTTTGGGAATCTCATGACCAACTTTACCGCCGAAGATTTGCCGGCGGCCACCGGCACCGACGGCAAGCTCAACCTGCAGGTGGGCGGCAAGCGCGTGGAGAAGCTGGCGCAGACGTTTGCGAATGGCGCGTCCGGAGAACCGGTGGCGATTATCGGCTCCAGCGGATTCCTGGAGATTGCGGTGAATAAGGGGCAAGCGGCGCGGGTGCTGGGCGTGAACCGCGGCGCGGAAGTGGTGCTGGAGATCGGCTAGACCCGATTTCTTTGCTGTTGGGTTTCCTCTTAAAGGCGTTCACCGTGTCTTATCTTGGCTAGAATGTCGCTGCAAACGGCAAGAACGCTGGCCTTGGCTCGCTCTGCTTATTCGGCTACTTCCTTATCGACGCGCTCTAAATACTCTTGGCTATAGTGCCGTCTCGCCTCGCCCTGCGGATAGTAATCCGTCTCCGAGTCGAATCCGGCGATTGCGCCGAAAGCTGGATTTGGAACACCCATCTTGCGCAAAAGCTTGTTGAGCCTGCGACAGCCGGTGACCAAATCGAGACGTTCCGAGAGCATCGCTTCGGCAACGTCGAGAATTTCCGCGATTGTTCTGTCCACCGCGTGCTCCGTTCTTCCCGGATGATTACCGTCGTCGCATCGAGGCGCTCTTCGGCTCGGCGGGTTGATGCTCGACGCGAGGCGTCGGCTTGACAGGGACCAGGCGCTGCAGTTTGATTCGCGCCACGCGGTGGCGTTCCATCTTCAAGACCGTTAGGCGATAGCCGGCGAAATCGAAGCTTTCGCCGCCCTTGGGAATGAATCCAAGACGCGCCAGGACAAAGCCGCCGAGCGTGGCGTAGGCGGGATCGTCGGGAAGATGGATCTCGTATTGCGTCTCGAGATCGCGCAAGCCGATGGCTCCGTCGAAGATCATGGCCATGTCCGAGCCGGTGCCGACGATTTGCGGCGCCTGCACCACGTCGAACTCGTCGTGAATTTCGCCCACCATCTGCTCGAGCACGTCCTCCAGCGTGACCAGGCCGAGGATGCTGCCGAATTCGTCCACCACCATGGCCAGGGTCATGCGGCGCGCGCGCATCTCCAGAAGCAGTTCGCCGGCGAGCTTATTTTCGGGAACGATCAGCAACTCGCGGAGCAGGCGGCGCAGGTCGAAGTCCTGGCCGAGCTTTGGGAAGAAGGCTGCTGATCCGCGTTTTTTTCGGAGCGCCGCTCGCGCTCTAAAACGACGGCGATCATATCCCGGACGTGCACTAATCCGAGGAGATGGTCGAGGCTCGATTCGTACACCGGCAAGCGCGAACGCTGGGATTTGGCGAAAGCGGCCAGAGTCTCCTCGAAACCGGACTCGATCGCCAGCGCGTGCACATCGGGCCGGGGCACCATGATTTCGCGCACGTGAACCTGGCGCAGTTCGAGCGCGCCGAGGATGACGCGCTCTTCGCCAGGGGCGAGCAAGCCGTGTTCGGCGGCCTGGCGAATTTGCACTTGCAACTCCTCGGCGGAGTGCGGAACGGTGTGGCCGGCGACCAGCCCGGTGACGCCCAGCGCGCGCACGATTTTGCGGCTGAATCCCTCGAGCAAAACCACGGCCCAGCGAAAGGTGGTGAGATACCAGTAAAACGGGCGGGCGATCAGGAGCGCGGCGCGGCCGGCGTATTCGAGGGAGATGGTCTTGGGGACGAGTTCGCCGAAAACGACGTGCAGGACGGTGAGGAACGCGAAGGCCAGGACCACGGCAATGCCGTGGGCCACCAGCACGGCGCGGCTGCCGGGCAGCCAATCCAGCGTGGGACGAAGGATCTCGGCGAGCACCGGCTCGCCCAAGGCGCCGATGGCCAGGCTGGTGAGCGTGATGCCCACCTGCACTCCGGAGACGACGCGGTCGAGCTGGCCGAGGAGTTGCTGCACGATGCGGGCGCGAGCGTCGCCGCGCTCGAGGAGCTGCCGCACGCGCGAGGCGCGCACCGCGACCAGAGAGAACTCCGCGGTGGCGAAGAAGCCGTTGACGCCTACCAGCAGAAGCACGGCCAGCAGACGAAGACCGATCATGGATTACGATTCTAGCAGCGAGCGCCAGGCTAATGGTGGTATTCAGGCCGAATAGCGCTGTTCTTTGAACGGATCGCCGTAGATGTGGTAGCCGTTCTTTTCCCAGAAGCCGGGGAGCTCGCGTTCCAGGAATTCGATACCGCGCACCCACTTCACGCTTTTCCAGGCGTAGAGATGGGGCACCACCAGGCGCAGCGGGTAGCCGTGGTCGGCTGCGAGCGGCTCGCCATCGTGGCGCAAGGCAAAAATTGTCGTTGGGACTCAGGAAATCCGCCAGCGGCAGGTTCGCCGTGTAGCCCTGCTCGGCATGAACCATGACGTGCTTGGCCTCGGGCCGCAGCTTCGCTTTAGCCATCAGGTCCGTCGCCAGCACGCCTCCCCAGCGATTGTCGAAGCGGCTCCAACGCGTGACGCAGTGCATGTCCGCCAGCACTTCGCTTTGAGGCAGGCGGGAGAACTCCTCCCAGGAAAATCGCAGCGGCGCATCCACCAAGCCGAAAATGCGGAAATCCCAGGTGCGCGGATCGAACGACGGGACCGAGCCGGCCTGCAGCACGGGCCACTTGAGCGTCAGGGACTGGCCGGGCGGCAAACGGCCCGCGGCGCGCATCTCGCGCTCCCGGGCGCGGCGCTCATTCGACGAATCGAACAGCATGAGGCAAGTATATCGCGCGGACACAAGGGACGGCTGTCGGTGGCGAGAACAGTTACAGTCAATTTTGTAGCAAATTAAGTCCGCAAGATTCGGTCAAACCCCGCTGGCGGCCCTGGTAAGCGGTGACCTCTCCCTTTCCAAAGTGTTGCAGGTGTACAATTCCGGCCTAGGGAAACCACCCGGAGGTGAATTCAATATGAAGCGCTATTTAGCCGTACTTTTCGTTTTGTGCACCGCGTCGGCAGGTTTGGTGCTTGCGCAGACCAAGCCCTCGGCAGCTGAAGACGCGGTCGTGAAAGCAGACAAGGCACTGGGGATGGCTTGGACCAAGGGCGACAAAGCCACGATGGAAAAGATGCTGGATTCCGATTTCAGCTTGATCGATACGGAAGGAATCATGACGGAGCGTCCGGACGTGCTGCGAGAAGGACTGCAGCCGCTCGTTCCCATGACCGCCGATACAAAGGTCTGGGCCCACATGTATGGCAACAATAAAGTCGCGTGGGTCACGGATAACCTGGGCAAAAAATATGCCGCGCACATCTGGGTGGAACGTCCACAGGGATGGCGTCTGCTGAACGCAAATGAGATCGAAACTGGCACCGCAGCTCCGGGCGGCGCCTGGCGCGCGCCTTACGACATCCCCTGCGATAACCCTTGCAAGGGCTTTCCGTATAGGGCCGTCACGGCCAACGAAAAGGCAGCGATAGCGGCCTGGCTGGATCAGGAAGGCGGCAACGGACCGGCCTCACGATATGCACATGGGTGACAACACCATCGTGATCAGCCAGGCCACCACAACGCCGCGCAATTCCCCAACCGCTGCTGGGCCGACGCCCGTGCCACCGCGCCAGCCTGGAACGTTTACCGAGGGCGTAGCGCCTGCGCTCTGGGCGCGCACCTGGGATTTTGGCGACGCGGTAGTGGCCATCATGCTGCAGCCGACTTACGGCGGGAAGGCCTACTGGTCCAGCCGCATTTTCGGCAATCACAATGGCTTCTGGAAGATGGAAGAGAGCTATCACAACACGATCGCAACCTCACCGGTGATGACCGTCGTGCCTCCCAAGGACATTTTGGCGCCGGCGCCTCCGAGACGCCGCGGAGGGGAATAACGGCGGAGAAGGCAACCAAGAAGTAGTTCTCGTTCGACTTCGGGCGGCGGAGAAGCATGGCTTCTCCGCCGTTTTGTTTAGTGAAGTTGTTAGAATGTGGGGTATGCGTTTGGGATTTTACGAAGCAGCAGATGCGACCAGTAGCACTTAACCCCGGCGAGAGTGATTGAAGAAATGCCGCTCGAATACAAGAAGACGTTCAATCCCGGCGAGAATCTGTGGCCAGTGGCTGTGAAGCTAAGCCAGAGCGAAGTAGCCCAACGCCCGAATACGGAAATCGTTTCGTGTAAGGAATGTGGCGAACACTTTGGCATCCAAAACGCTATCGCTGCGATAAGACCCATGCAGCAGTTGAAAGAACAATTGGAACAGTGGCTTGCCAGGGATCACCGGGATGAGAAGCGGCACCAGGAGCGCTACGAATTTCGTTTTTGACGCCGCTGCTCTCCCGCCACGTCCGAACCGTGGAATTCTTATCTCGGCAGAGCAGCGGGCACAGGAGTGCCGACGAGCTTGACGAACTCGTCGTTTGACCCGACCCGCTGCCCCACGATCGAGACATGCTGTGCAACATCGAGGTCCAGCTTCTTCATATTTAGATACAACGTTCGCATGCCGGCAGTTGGAGGAGTTGGTTTTGCACCCGGTTCCGGCGGCACATAGAGATCCGCGTTGATCAGGATCTTCTCTTTCGGGAGATAGGCCATCAACATGTCAGCAGAGTGATTCCCTCTGGCCAACGATGGACCGGGGATCTTGAGGTAACTCTCTCCCACTTCGTACGCCATGTCCTGCACATGCCAGACCTGCAACTGGCGCTCGTCATCGCTGATGACGTACTTTCCCATCGATCGTCGTGCCGCCCACCGTCTCAATCGGAGGAGGCCGGCGGCTGATCATGTACATCGGGTTAAAAATTGTCATCCGATCCGGGTCCACCGTTCTCGGAAACGGACTGAACAGGATGTCCGACATAATAGTCTCTGTTCGACTGGTGGGTTACGACCGTGGTTCCCTGCGAGAAATACGTGCGGAGACCACCGGCATAACGCCATGTGGTGATTTGTATTGACCACGTACCGAATCATTTTGCCCGGAACGAGTTTATGAACTTCGTCGATGACCGCCAGCGACCGCGCCTCGTTCTGCGGCGCTTCGACGACGGCAACGAAGTCCTTGAACTCGACGAGCACGCTGTTCATGGGCCCGCCGCCCAGCAGCCAGACATGGTCCGCAAGCTTCTGCGTGTCCACCTTGACCGGATCGAGTTTTGCCGTCCGCACCACTTCAGGAACCGGAATCTTGTTCACAACCACATTGGGCTGAACATCCTTTGTGTAGACCTGAAAATAATTTTCCGCGGTGTTGATCCTGGGATCGCCCTGATGGACATGGATTAACCCGGGAAACATCACGCCGTTGTAATCCTTGTATTGCGTGTAGCGCATTTCATAGGGCATGTCGCCATAGACAGGGTTGGCAATCCAGGTGCCGGTGAATTCGACGAGATTCTGATCGTTGATCGTGCCGTTGACTCTGTACTTTCCATAGTGGAAGGAGACGATCGTCACCCACTGGCCAAACTGCGAGAGACCGAAGTCCGAGGGACCCACGATGGGTTGCGTGATGGCGATCGCATCGGTGGCGGCCAACGCCGCCTTTATGAATCCGTGTGGAGTGAGCACCATCTCGAGTTGCCGCAGATCGGCGTAGGGCATGCCATCGAGATACAGGCGCGTGAAGAGGCACGGGCGTATCGCCCTTCATGTCCCATGCGAAATTGCCGCTCAGGATGTTTGTGACGTGGTCCTCCGGCACTGGCGGATAGCCGTTCGTAGGGTAGCTTCCCTGCTTTTGGTTATAGTCCAGGCGCATATACTTGGCGTCGAAGTCGATCGTGCGCGTGTACTCGGTAACCTCAAAATGCGGCCAGTCCGTCGTCAGGTCGTACTGCTCGCCCACTTTGGATAAAAATCCGTCGGCGGTAAATTGAATCGACTTCAGGTTCGTGGTGCCCATGGCCTTGGCAGCAGCCTCTAAGGCCTTCCGGGCATCCACAGCCTGCGCGGACGTCGTTCTGGCGCCCAGTGTAATGAGCGCAACAAAAAGAACCGCAAGAAACCAAAGCTTTCGCGTCATTTGCCTCTCCTCATGGGGAGTAGAAAATCGATTTGCGTGCAAGCCGTTCGCGACCACTGAATCTTACATCCTTCGTTGACAAGGTGAAGATATTTCAGGCCAAGTCTTGAGATCACCGGCGTTATCGCCAACTGGGCCAGCCGGAGCGGGGGCGAAAAGCCACATGACGAGAACGCTACTTCCCTGTACGTTGGTCCTACATCACGCAAAGCGAGAATGGAAGCTGCGGCGCCGCTCAGCAGGAAGCGGCGATCTTTGGAGCGGATGCGGCCAAATACGCGTCGGGTTCCAAGTCCTTGATGCAAACGCTCATTGGAGCCGATCGGAATCGCCGTACCAGACGATTCGACTTGTGCATTGCGTCGGCGATCGTCTCGGTGTGATCGACGACCTGAGTCCACGCCGATCGTCGGTCCGGTAGACGCGCGCCGACTTGCACGCGCTGACGTGTGGCCGAACTTGGACGGCCAACCTCTCCGACAGAATCGCTTCCAGTGGCTCAGTTTCGGTCATCGTCTGCGACACGGGTTTCCGCGCCTGGCGGGATGCTCCAGACACGGAGACCAAGCGGAAGTGGCGGCCGCCTTCAGCGGAGCGTGCCGCATTTCCTATCTAGCCACTGACTTCTTCCTTAGGACCGCTCAGGACTTGCAGGTGACGTCCACTCTGGATCAGTCGGCCGTTGCCGTATCGCGCGACGTCCTGCCTGCAAGTTATTCACGGTGCCACCGAGCATCACGTGTCCGTTTTAGCGATGATATGATCGACCGCAGAACTCGCATCGCATAACTTGAGTCGAGCACGAGATGCCGATTTCGGCGGGTGAATTGATCGGCTGGACTAGCCAGCCTTCGTTGTGTATCTGGCACGCCACGATTCCTTTGACGGCCTGCGCGTCGTCCTGCACGATTTGCCATCTGACACCGCACTTCGGAACTGTTCACTGCATGCGGGCGAAGCCTACCAACGGGAGTTGGTTCAGCTTCGTGGCGATTTCAGCGTCGGCATTTCTCGGACTCCGCTCGCGGCGCTCCAGCGTTCCCGGACACCTCCAGGAGGCCGAATCGTCGATGCCATCTCCATCCGGGAACGACCTGCGGAAGCTAAGATCGTGCCATTCCCGGACACTGGATAGGCGATCTGTTGCGCGGGGCGTTCAATATCCAGGTAGCCACGCTGTTCGAGCGTCATTCGCGTTTCGGCATGCTGGTGAAGAGGCCCGCCAAGGATACGGCTAACGTGGTGACCGCTCTGAGCCAACACTGCTCGACCTTCCGAAGACGTTGCTGCTCTCGCTGTCTTGGCATCGTCCACTGGAAATAGCCCAACTCAAGAGCTTACGATGGCTGTCGACGCGCTGGTCTACTTCAGCGATCCTCGAGGTCGCCTTGCAGCGCGGCTCGAACGAAAATTCGAATGGAGTTCTTACGTGTCAATACTGCCGAGAAGAAGGCTGATCTGGCCTGCTACTCGCACCGTACCTGGACGTGATTGCTTTGCGGCTCATTCAACGGCCACGAAAAACGTTAGGTTTCAACCTCCGGCGGATAGACTCCAGGCCAGTGTGCATCGGGCCTCGACATACCACCCGGATTATCGCCAACTGGCCCGGACCGAGAAGCACCCATGGATGGAGCGCTCTCCCCGTTCGTATAGCCGAGCCGTTAGGCATTGTGGCGCCGGGCGGCGTGCATTAGAATGCCGCGGGTGCGCACAGGGGCAGGGCGTGAATTCGACTCCGGGCAAGAAGCCTGAACCGAAGCCTGACGGGACAAAGAAGCCGGAGTTCGAGCAGTCGCTGGCGCGCCTGGAAGAGATCGTGCGCAAGCTGGAGAGCGCCAACCTGCCGCTCGACGAAGCCATGAAGCTCTTCGAGGAAGGCATGCAGCTTTCGCGCGATTGCCAGAAGCAGCTGGAGCAAGCCGAGGCGCGCGTGGAAATCCTGCTGAAGAAGGCCGGCGGCGAAATGGTCGCCGAGCCCTTCGAGCCCGAAGGCGAGGAGGAGAGCCTGAGCCGCCTTCCGCCGAATGAAACTCCCCGCATTTTTCGAAGAAGACCGCCAGGCCGTCGACGCCGCGCTGGAACGCCTGCTGCCGCCGGAGGACGCGCGGCCCTCGGTCGATCCACCAGGCCATGCGCTACAGCGTGTTCGCGGGCGGCAAGCGCGTGCGGCCGATTCTGTGCCTCGAGGCGGCGCGCATCTTTTCGCGCGGACGTGGCGCCGGTGCTGCCGGTGGCCTGCGCGCTGGAATTCATCCACACCTATTCGCTGATTCACGACGATCTGCCGGCGCTCGACAACGACGATCTGCGCCGCGGCCAGCCCACCTGCCACAAGAAATTCGGCGAAGCCATGGCCATCCTGGCGGGCGACGCGCTGCTGACCCTGGCTTTCGAGGCTCTGGCGAACGCGCCGGTGCCGCCGGCGCAGCGCGTGGCGCTGATCGCAGGAGATTGCCGCCGCGGCGGGCACGCGCGACGGCATGGTCGGCGGGCAGGTGGCCGACCTGGAAGCCGAACGCAAGCCGGTCACGCCGGAAATGCTCGAATACATTCACCGGTCGAAAACGGCGGCGCTGATTCGCGCGTCGATTGTTTCCGGCGCGATTGCCGGAGGGGCTTCGCGAGGAAGATCGTGGCGCGGCTGCGCGCGTTTGGCGACCAGATCGGCTGGGCGTTTCAGGTGACCGACGACATTCTGGACGTCGAGGAATCTTCCGCGGCGCTGGGCAAGACCGCGGGAAAAGATCAGGCGCAGCAGAAGGCCACTTATCCGGCGCTCTTTGGCCTGGAGAAGTCGCACGAATTCGCGCGGGAGTTGGCCACGCGCGCCATGGCGGAACTGGAGACCTTTCGGCGCGCGCGCGGCGCATCTGCGCGAGCTCGGCGAATTTCTGGTTCTGCGCCGCGCCTGACGGCAGTGCGCGTGCCCGCCGCGAATGTCACTGCCGTGAAGACAGCCCCAAAACCAGAAAAGCGGCTCGATGTGCTGCTGGTCGAGCGCGGCCTGGCGGAATCGCGCCAGAAAGCGCAGGCGCTGATCCTGGCCGGGCGAGGTTCGCGTCGATGGCCAGCGCGCGGATAAGGCCGGCGCGCTGATTGCCGCCGACGCGCGAATCGAGATTGCCGGCGAGCGCACGCGCTACGCCAGCCGCGCGGGGACGAAGCTCGAAGGCGCGCTTGAGGATTTCGGCGTGAACCCGGCGGGCAAGATTTGCCTCGACGCAGGCAGCTCGACGGGCGGATTCACGGATTGCCTGCTGCAGCACGGCGCGGCGCGCGTCTATGCCGTGGACGTCACCACCAGCCAACTGGCCTGGAAGCTGCAGCAGCGACGCGCGCGTGACGCCGATCGAGATGAACGTGCGCTATCTCGAGCCGGAGGACCTGCCCGAGCGGCCCGCGCTGGTGACCGTCGATTTGTCGTTTATCTCCGTGGCCAAGGTGCTGCCGGCGCTGGCTGCGGCGGCGGCGCCGCAGGCGCCGAATTCCTGATTCTGGTGAAGCCGCAATTTGAGCTGGAGCGCGGAGAGGTCGGCCGCGGGCGGCATCGTGCGCGATCCGGCGCTGCACGAGCGCGCGATCGAGCGCGTGCGCGCGGCGGCGGAGCGCCGCGGGCTGGAGTGCTGGGCGTGCAGCCCAGCCGCGTGCCGGGCGCCGAGGGCAATCAGGAGTTTTTTCTGCACGGCGCGAAAGGCGATGCCGCGAAAGACAATGCCACGATTCGCCCGGCGGGAACCGGGTAAGGTAGAATGCGGTTTCACACGAATGAGCGCGCTTCGCGAGTCGGCCAATAAACCACATGGACAACGCAGCCATACCGCAAACTTCCGCTCGGGTTCGGTCCGTGGGAATCATTTCGCGCCCGCGGCGAACGGATATCGCCAAGGTCGTGCCCGCGGCTGCTGAAGTGGCTGCCAGGAGCGCGGCGTCAACGCTTTCTGCGATCAGCGAGACGGCGGACTGCATCCCCGCTTCCGTGCAAGCGTACAGCCGCGCGAAGAGCTGCCCGGCGCGTTTCCGATCTGCTGATCGTGCTCGGCGGCGACGGCACGCTGCTGGCCGCCGCGCGCCTGATGGGCGAGCGGCAACGTTCCCATCCTGCCCGTGAATCTGGGCGGGCTGGGATTTCTGACCAGCGTGACGCTCGACGATATGTATCCCGTGCTGGAGCAGGCGATCACGGGGCAGGCGCGCTATAGCGAACGCGTGATGCTGGAATCGCGGGTGATGCGGCAAGGCAAGCCCTTCCATCGCGCCCGGGCGCTCGAACGACGCGGTGCTGAACAAAGCCGCGCTGGCGCGAATCATCGATCTGCAACTGCGCGTGAACGGCGAATTCGTGTGCAACTACAAAGCGGACGGCTTGATCGTTTCTACGCCGACGGGCTCGACGGCTTATTCGCTGGCGGCGGGCGGGCCGATCGTCTATCCCATCGTTTCGGCGTTCGTGATTACGCCGATCTGTCCGCACACGCTGACCAACCGGCCGCTGGTGATTCCGGACAGCGCGCAAATCGAAATTGGATTCGCGGGCGGCGATGCGCCGATCTACCTGACGCTCGACGGCCAGGTGGGCGTCGAGCTGCGCGCCGGAGGACGTGGTCAGCGCTGGCGCCGCGGCGCAGAACGGCTGCGCCTGGTGCGGCCGCAGCAGAAAACCTATTTCAGCGTGCTGCGCGACAAATTGAAGTGGGGCGAGCGGTAAGGCTAAGCGCCAGCGCTCTAGGGTGTCGCCACCGCTATTCGCCGCGGACCAGGTCGGCTGCGCGATTCGCGGCGGCGGATGACGCGGAAGCGTTGCCGCTCGACCAGCACTTCGGCGGGACGCGGGCGCGAATTGTAGTTGGACGCCTCCGACGAAACCGTAGGCGCCCGGCCCCCACAGGCACCAGCAGATCGCCCGCGACTACTTCGCCCAGCGGCCAATCCTGCAGGAAAGCAGTCGCCGGTTTCGCAGACCGGACCGACGATATCGGCGCGGATTTTCGCCGGGCGAGCGCCATTCAGGCGCTGCGCCGCGCGTGATGGGATGCACGGCATCGTAGAGCGCGGGGCGAATGAAATCGTTCATGGCCGCATCCACCACCACAAACGTCTTGCCGCGATTGCGCTTGGTGTAGAGCACGCGCGTCAGCAGCACGCCGGCGGGCGCGACGATGGACCGGCCCGGCTCGAGCAAGCAGATGGCAGCCGAGCGGGCGGAGCATGCCGGCGACCGCCTTGGCGTAATCGGCACGCGGAGAAGGGCTGTCTCGTCCGAGTAGCGCACGCCCAGGCCGCCGCCGAAATCCAGATAGCGCAGCGAGATGCCGGCATCGCGCGAGTCTGGCGAACATAGCGCGCCAGGCGCGCCAGCGCGCGGCGGAACGGCGCCAGCGTCAGAATCTGCGAGCCGATGTGCGCGCTGATTCCCTGCCACTCGATCCAGCGCGAATCGCGGTATTGCCAGATACAGCCGCCGCGCGTCGGTCCCAATCCATGCCGAATTTGTGGGCGTGATGGCCGGTGGAGATGTGCGGGTGCCCGCCGGCCACGACGTCGGGATTCACGCGAATCGCGGCGGGCGCGGCGCCGCCAGGCGCGAGAGGCTTCGCTCGCGAGCAGCTCCAGCTCCGCCTCGGACTCCACGTTGAAGAGGCCGAATGCCTGCGCGCAGCGCTTCGCGAATTTCCTCGCGCGATTTGCCCACGCCGGAAAAAACGACGCGGCTTCAGCCGCGACGCCCGCGCGCTGCAGGCGATACAGTTCGCCGCCGGAAACGATGTCGAATCCGCTGCCCAGCCGGCCAGCAAGCGCAGGATGGAAAGATTGGAGTTGGCCTTGACCGAGTAGCAGATCGTGTGCGGCAGGCCGCCGAAGCGCGTGGTCGAGCGCGCGATAGGCGCCGGTGATGCCCGCGGCGCTGTAAACGTACGCGGGAGTTCCGACGCGCTCGGCGATCTCTCGAGGGCCACGCCTTCGCAATAAAGCTCGCCGCCGCGCCAGGAAAATGCGGCGTGTAGCGAGCGGGATCCGATCGACGGCCAGCGCGGAGGCGCGGCGAACGTGCGAGGCGCGCTCACCGGACTTTCATCACCACGAGCGTGCGGTCGTCCGTGATCGGCCCCGCCGCGCGTGAACTCTTGCACTTCGGCCAGCAAGCGGTCGGCAATTTCTCCCGCCGAAAGCGCGGCGTTCTGCTCGACGAGCGACGCCAGGCGGGGAATGCCGAAGAAATTGCCGTCCGGGATCGGTCGCTTCGGAAAGGCCGTCGGAATGGAACACCAGGATGTTGCCGGGATCGAGAATCAGCGACCACTCCTCGTAAGTCACGTCGTCGTAAATTCCCAAGCGGAAAGCCCACGAGCTTGAGCTGCTCGCAACGGCCGCCCCTGAGCAACAGCGGCTGCGTTTGCCCGGCGTTGGCGACGCGCAGCTTGCGCGTGGGCTTGCGCCAGGTGGCGAAGCAGAAGGTCATGAAACGGCCTTCGATGCGGCGCTCGCAGATCAACTGGTTCAGCTGGCGCAGCAATTCCGCGGGCAACAGCTTCTGCGGCGCCAGGCTGCGCAGAATGCCGATGGCCACGGCGCCATACAGCGCGGCGGCGGAACCTTTGCCGCTGACGTCGCCCAGGCCAAAGCCCAGGCGCGTGGGGCCGTAGCGCAGGAAATCGTAAAGATCGCCGCAGACTTCGCGCGCGGAAAGAATTCGCGCGGCCAGATCCACGCCGAAATCGTCGGCGGGAACGGGCCGCAGCAGCGCGCCCTGCATGCGCTGCGCGGCGTGCAATTCGCGCTCCATGCGGGCTTCGTCGCGCGCCACCTTCTCGTAGAGGCGCGCGTTTTCCAGGCGACGGCCAGTTGCGCCGCGAGGATGGAGAGCGCCTGCACGTGGTCCTCGGTGAAATAGTTCAGCTGCGGGCTTTCCAGATCGAGCACGCCGACCACGCGCCCTTGTGGATCATGGGAATCGCCAGTTCCGAGCGCGTCTCCGGATTCACCATGACGTAGCGCGGCTCCTGCGTGACGTCCGGAACGCGCACCGGCAATGCGCTGGAGGCCGCCGCGCCGATGATGCCTTCGCCAGACCCGACGCGCAGCTTGCCCTGCACGCTCTGGCCGTACTTCACCGCCAGACGCTGCAGAAAGAATTCGGTGGCCGGGTCGTAGAGCATGATGCTCATGATCTGGTAGTCGATCACGCGCTTGACCAGCTCGCGCGGCGCGGCGCAGCAGCACCTCCACGTCCAGGATGGAGCTGGCCTCGCGACCGACCTCATTCAGCAGCAGGAGCGTTTCGGCCTGGCTGCGGGCGCGCTCGAACAGGCGCGCGTTTTCGATGGCCATGGCCAGGCGGCTGGCCAGCAGGACCAGAATTTCCTGCTGCTCGTGGGTGAAGTAATCGACCTTGGTGCTCTGAATATCGAGGACGCCGATGACCTGGTTCTTGAAGAGCAGCGGCACGGCAAGCTCGGAGCGCACGCTATCGATGGCATTGATGTAGCGCGGATCGTTGCGCACGTCGGCCACGAGAACGGGCTCGCGGCTGGCCGCGGCCGATCCGGAGATTCCCTGCCCCACGGGCATGCGCCAGTCGTTCAGAATCTCCTGGCTGTAGCCCATGGCGAAGCGATAGGAGAGCGTCTGCGTGCGCTCGTCGAGCAGCATCACCGAAAAAATCTCATAGTCGATCAGGCGCTTGATGAGCGTGGCCGTCTTGGACAGCACGCGGTCGAGATTCAGCGAAGCGTTGATCTCCTCGCCGATCTCGGCGAGCGTGGCGAGAATACTTTCCGGCAGCTCTTGGGTAACCTTGGTTTCGACGTTGGACATGGGGTAATTTCGCCGGCCACAACAGTATAACTATTTGTGGCGCCAAAAAGCCGCCTCGCGGGCGAAAAACCGCCGTGTTCGGCGCGTCTCGGGCGCCCGGCGGGCCTTCAGCGCGGCAAGGAAGGCGGGGCTGGAGGACGGGGATCGCGGCCTCCGGGCAATTCGAGCACGCAGATATCGCGCAGATTGCGGTAGCGTTCGGCGTAATCCAGGCCGTAGCCGACCACGAACTCGTCCGGAATTTCGAAGCCGACGTAGTCCGGCCGGATCTGCTTGACGCGCGGCGCGGCCTTAACGAGGAAGGCGGCCAGGCGCAGCGTGCGCGGCTTGCGTTGGGAGAGCACGCGCTGCAGATAGTCGAGGGTGAGTCCGGTGTCCAGGACGTCTTCCACCAAAATGGTGTGCAGGCCCTCGATGGTGGTGTCCAGATCCTTGGTCAAACGAACCTGGCCGGTGCTGCGAGTGGACTGGCCATAGCTGGAGACGGCGATGAAATCGAGCGAGACTTCCAGGCCGATCTCGCGGATCAAATCGGCAAGAAAGATCGAGGCGCCCTTGAGCACGCCGATCAGGTGCACCCGCTCGCCGCGAAAATCGCTGGTGATCTTCCGGGCGATCTGGCGCACGCGCCGCTCGATGGACGCGCGCCGAATCAGAATGCGCAGATGCTCGTCTTCGCGTTCCGCCTTCAAGAGATCCTCCGCAAAAGTCCGGTACTGTATAGTAGGACCTCGGAAAGCTCAAGAATATGGCGGATGTCGAAAAACAAAACGATTGGCAAGGACGCAGGGTGCTGGTGACCGGCGGCGGCGGGTTCATTGGCAGCGCGCTGGTGTGGGAACTGAACGGCCGCGGGTGCAGGGACGTGGTGATCGCGGATTCAGCGCCGGAGGCGGAGCGAAGGCGTTATCTGCGGCATCTGAGCTTCGCTGACTACATCGGACCGGAGCAGACGCTCGCCTGGCTGCAAGCGGGCAAGCTGGGGAGATTCGATTGCGTTTTTCATCTGGGCGCGTGTTCTTCCACTACCGAGACAAACCGCGACTATCTCTACCGCAATAACTTCGAATTTTCGCGCGATCTGGCGGCCTGGGCGCTCTCAACGGGCACGCGATTTGTATACGCCTCGTCGGCGGCGACCTACGGGGACGGCAGCGCGGGCATGGACGACTCGAGTCCCGAGGCTCTGGAGCGGCTGAAGCCGCTAAATCTCTACGGCGAGTCCAAGCAGTTGATGGATTTGCACGCCTGGCGGCAGGGCTGGCTCGATCAGATTGTGGCGCTGAAATACTTCAACGTTTTCGGCCCCAACGAAGAGCACAAGGGCGACATGCGCAGCGTGGTGAACAAGAGCTTCGCGGAAGTGATGCAGACGGGCGTGATTCACCTCTTCAAGAGCTACCGGCCGGAGTACGCCGATGGCGAGCAGCGCCGCGATTTCCTCTACGTCAAAGACGCCGCGCGAATCACCCTGCACCTGGCCGCCAATCCCCGGGCCGCGGGAATCTTTAACGTCGGCTCGGGCGAAGCGCACAGCTGGAACGAATTGGCCGGCGCGATTTTTAGCGCGCTGGGCCGCGAGCCGCGCATCGAGTACATCGAAATGCCCGAAGCGATTCGCGACAAGTACCAATATTTCACGCAGGCCAACATCGCGAAGCTGCGCGCCGCGGGCTACACCCAGCCGATTACGCCGCTCGGCGAAGCTGTGCGCGACTACGTGCAGAACTATCTGGCGCCGGGGAAGGCGCTGGGAGAAGCGGCGAGCGAAGAAGGGCGCTTTGCTGAGCGGCAAGAGCCGTCGCACAGCTGAGTCTACTTCCCCCATCCGTCGGTGTGCTCTGGGAGCTTGCGGCTGCCGGGGCGTTAGCGGTAGTTTGCGGCGAAGGTGGCGGCGTCGGCGCCCGCTACGTCGGTCAGAAATTGCCTGTGGATGAGGCTTCCGTAGACCACCAGATCGCGGGCCATCATGCGCAGGCGGGCTTCCACCTTGGCGTTCTTCAGAGTGCCGTCGGAATCGAAGTCCTCTTTGCCGTTGAAGGAGACGCCGTAGGGCATGCTCCAGCCGTAACACTGGCGCACGACGGTGCGCAGCTGATCCATCACGGTGAGGCCCTTTTCGTGAGAGGAACAAAGATAGCCGAAGACCTTTCCGGCGCACTCCTCCCAGTTGTAATCGAGGAAGTTCTTCATCGAGCCGGACATGGAGCCGTGGTAATCGGGCGAAGCCAGCACCACCGCGGACGCCCAGGTCATATCGCCGCCCATCCTCAGCTCGGCCGCCGAGTTGCCGGAGCGGTCCGGCCGATATAGGGGCAATTCGAGTTCGCGCAAGTCGAGAATGCGGGTCTCCGCGCCGTGCTCGGCCGCAAAATCGAGCAACCGGCGCAGGGCCAGCGCGGTGCGCGACTTTTCGCGAAGGCTGCCGTTTACTCCCAGGATATGAAATGGTTCGGGCGCCATGCACCTCACCTTACAACAAGGCACGGCGGGAGACAAAACCGGTTTTCACGTTGGTGGTGGGTCAGTTTGAATTTTGCCTTCTTTGTGTCACGATCAAGAAAATTCAAACTGACCCACTGAGTTCACCTTGAATCGCCGGCCCATTTGAGCGCATCTGACCAGCATGGTATGTTGACTAGATATATAGGGTGACAAAACTACTTAGGGGATTCGAGGCCAGGCATGCCCATAGCGACGATCAATCCGGCCACAGGCCAGACTCTCAAGACATTTGAAGCTCTCTCGGACGCCCAAATCGACCGCAAGCTGGGGATCGCGGCAGAGGCATTTTCGAAGTACCGCAGGAGTTCCTTCGCGGAGCGGGCCAAACTCATGCAGCGCGCCGCGGAGATCCTGGAGGCCAAAAAAGAGACCTTTGGGCGCATGATGACCACGGAGATGGGCAAGACCTTCCGGTCGGCGGTCGACGAAGCCGTGAAATGCGCCTGGGTCTGCCGCTTCTATGCCGAAAATGGCGAGGCCTTCCTGGCCGACGAAGTGGTGAACACGCCCGCCACCCGCAGTTACGTCCGCTATCAGCCGCTCGGCGCCGTGCTCGCCGTAATGCCCTGGAACTATCCCTTCTGGCAGGTGATTCGGGCGGCGGCGCCGATCTTGACCGGCGGAAACGTGATGCTGCTCAAGCACGCTTCCAACGTCCCTCAGTGCGCCCTGATGATCGAAGAGCTCTTCCGCGAAGCCGGATTCCCCGAGGGCGTCTTCCAAACGCTGCTGATCGGCGTCGAACAAAGTGGAAGCCGTCCTGGCCGACGATCGGGTGGTCGCCGCCACGCTCACGGGCAGCGAAGGCGCCGGCGTGCAGGTGGCCCAGTCTGCTTCGAAGAAAGTAAAGAAGCTGGTACTCGAACTGGGCGGCAGCGATCCCTTTATCGTGATGCCCAGCGCGAACCTGGAGGAGGCCGTAGCTACCGCGGTAAAGGCGCGAATCTCGAACAACGGGCAATCCTGCATCGCCGCCAAGCGCTTTATCATCGCGGAGCCGATCGCGGAGGAGTTTCAGCGCAAATTCGTCGCGGCCATGGCGGCGCTCAAGGTGGGCGATCCGTTCGATGAGAAGACCGAACTCGGCCCGCTGGCCACGCGCAGCGGCGTGGAAGACCTCGATCAATCGGTGCAAACCAGCGTCAAATCGGGCGCGGAACTTTTGACCGGAGGAAAGCGCCTCGACGGCCCCGGCAATTTCTACGCCCCGACGGTACTGAGCAAGATCCCCAAGGGCTCCCCGGCGCATTGCGAAGAGCTTTTTGGCCCCGTGGCCAGCGTGTTTCGCGCCAAAGATCTGGACGACGCCATCCGCATCGCCAACGACAGCCGCTTTGGGCTGGGCGCGAGCGCCTGGACGAATAACGAGAAGGAGCGCGAGCGCCTGATCAACGAGATCGAGTCCGGCATGGTGTTCATCAACCGCATGGTGGCCTCCGATCCTCGTCTGCCGTTTGGCGGCGTGAAATGGTCGGGGTATGGCCGCGAGTTGGGCACCTTCGGCATTCGCGAATTCACAGACGTCAAGACGGTCTGGATTCAGTAACCATCTAGTCCTCACCCGTTCCATCACCTCGGCGTGCAGGTCCCGCCAAATCGGCGCCTCTCGCAGCTACCGGCGAGAGGCGGCACGCGAGCTGACGACGTGAAGATTCGTTTTCGCGCCTCTCCTAAGCCCGTCGGGAAGCTTTTGCCCTCTTGCCACGCCATCTGCTGGCGGAATGTGGCGATTCCCAGTTTCCGGTAAACCCCGGATAAATTCAATGCGGGTCCGTTCGACCTTTTTCAAGCCTATCTCGGCAGTCTTCCACGTCTTTTGGCATGTTACGAATCCGCCGACCGCCGATGATAGATAGAATTATCGAACCATAGAGGCGGCTTGAAACAGAGATTGAGTACCGGATCTCTGAGGAATATGCGCGGTCTGTTTTCGACGCGAACGAAGGTTGCCCCACCAACGACTCCTTAAGGCTAATCAGGCTCGATTCGTGCGATCCCCGCTGGCCCTCTTTCGCTCGACTGTATTCCAGGCACCAGGGAAAAGGCTTTTACGGTTGGAGCATTCGACGGCGATATTCACTCGGCGAAACGAAAAATGCGAAATTGCATCTCTTCCAAATAAGGCGAGATACTGCCGACAGACGCCGAATGCGGAACCCTCTAGGACTTGCGTCGGCCGAGTCGTGCGGCTCTTAATTGATTCGCACATAACGGGGTTCGGCCTAGGCCCGGTGCAACGGTCCAAGAAGAGGGAGGAAGAAGCGTTCTCTTTCATGCAAACTCCGTCTGGAAAACAACTGTTGTATTCCGCATTGCAAGCTGGCTTTGAATATCCGTCACCTGAGTTCTATGTGCTGGATTAACAAGACGGCACAGCGCGACAAGCTAGACAGTGCAATCAAGGAACATGAAAACCGAAAACTCCCGAGACTCGTCGATTGCTTGGGGGACGAGTCCCGTGTGGTATCAATTGTTTGTTACGTCAAATCCTGTGGAACTAGCGACCGCTACCCGTATCGGGTGGAACCCTTTCGACGACGACATAGCGAAACAATACTGATGCCCCTCGGCGATCGCGATCACGTTGTTGAGCTTGAATCTTCTTTCCCAGGTGGCCGTACATGGTGAGGCATGGCAGAAACCCGATTTTGTGCATTCACGTGAATTAGTTGGAGTACGCCGTGGATTATTCAGCCCCCAGCCCATCTTGTTCGTATCTCCTAGATTGCGCGTCTCGGTTGCTAGCCGACATCGGTGAAGGGTTGGAGTTCTAAGTCGCAAACGTTTCCAGTGCCTGATTGCTTCCCGAAAGTGGCCTGATCCAAAATCCTCGCGATAGAATCTCCCCGTGGGGCACGCGATAAGCCCAATGGCGGCGATGCTCCTGCTCCGCCCCGGGCCAAGCCCGCGCTTCCGCTGGCCGCCGATTCCTGAGAGAATTAACGCCTGGTGCGGTAGAGTTATACCTTCGCAGTTTGACCTTGATAGTTTAATCTTAGGGGTTTGATCTCAGGCGTATTTCACTAACGAGGAGGCTCGATCAGGTGGCCAATCTGGGATTTGTAGGGCTCGGCGTGATGGGCAGCAGGATGGCCGAGAGATTGATCCAAAAGGGACATAGCCTTACCGGTTATAACCGCACGCGAGCGAAAGCTCAGTTCCTGATCGACAAAGGCATGAAGTGGGCGGATTCGCCGCGCGCGGTGGCGGCGGCCTCCGAGGTGACGTTCTCTTCGGTGGCCAATTCGGCCGCGCTGCTGGCCATTACCGAGGGCCCCGACGGGATTTTGGCGGGATTGAGCAAGGGCAAGACTTATGTGGATATGAGCACGGTGAGCGTATCCACCAGCCGCGGCATCGCCGCCAAGGTCCGGGAAAAAGGCGCGGACATGATGGATTCGCCGGTGTCGGGAACCGTGGCTACGCTGATGCAGGGGAAGCTCTCGCTGATGGTGGCGGGCAAGAAGGAGACCTTCGAGCGGCTCAAACCGCTGTTCGAGGATTTCTCCGATCATCCGGTCACGGGCCAAGGGCACAAGGTCACCTACGTGGGCGAGAATGGGCTGGCGCTGGTGATGAAGATTGCCACCAACTCCAACCTGGCGGTGCAGATGCTGGCGTTTTCCGAAGCGGTTCTGCTGGCGGAAAAGAGCGGGATCGCGCGCCAGACCGCCGTGGACGTGCTGACCCATAGCGCCATTGCCTCGCCCATGGTGCAGTACCGCGGGCCCTTCGTTTTGAAGCTTCCGGAGACGGCCTGGTTCGACGTAAACATGATGCAAAAAGACATGCTGCTCGCTTTAGAATTAGGGAGGCAGGTGGATGTCCCTCTGCCCTCGGCGGCGGCGGCGAACGAGATGCTGACCAGCGCGCGAGCCATTGGGCTGGTGCACGAGGATTTTGCGGTGATGTTTGACGCGCTGGCCAAAATGTCTGGAGTAAAGCGATGAGCACTGCTACCAAACGGCCCGAAGCCAAAGCGGCGACCGGCTCACAACCAAGCCCTCAGCTAAGCAAAGACCAGTTGCTGGGCATGTACCGGCGGATGTATTCCATTCGCCAGTTCGAGGAGCACGCCAACGACCTCTATATGCGCGCGCTCATGCCCGGCCTCACCCACCTGTACAAAGGCGAGGAGGCCGTCGCGGTGGGCATCTGCGAGGCGCTGCGGCCCGACGACTACATCACCAGCACGCATCGCGGGCACGGGCATTGCCTGGCCAAAGGCGCGAAGCCGGACCGCATGTTCGCGGAACTGCTGGGCAAAGAAGCGGGCTACTGCCGGGGCAAGGGCGGCTCGATGCACATCGCCGATCCGGCCACCGGGAACCTGGGCGCCAACGCCATCGTGGGCGGCAGCGCGGGGATCGCCACGGGAGCGGCGTTTTCGGCAAAGCAGCTTGGCAATGGACGCGTTTGCGTCTGCTTCTTTGGCGAAGGCGCGCTGGGCCAGGGCGTGCTCTACGAAGTGATGAACATGGCGCAACTGTGGAAGCTGCCGGTGATCTATGTCTGCGAGAACAATATGTACAACGAGTACACGCACTACTCGGAGACCACGGCGGGCGAGATCCTGGCGCGGCCGGCGGCCTTCGGCATACCCGGGGAAAGCGTGGACGGGCAGGACGTGCGCGCCGTGTATGCCGTGGCGACGCGGATGGTTGCCCGGGCGCGGGCGGGCGAAGGGCCATCGTTTTTGCTGTGCAACACCTACCGCTATCGCGGGCACCACGTGGGCGACATCAATCGCGAATACTACCGCGCCAAGCAGGAAGAGCAGCGCTGGTCGACGGAGCGCGATCCCATCAAGCTGCTCGCGGATTGGCTGATCCAGCAAAAACTTGCGGCTACGCCGGAGCTGGAGCGAATTCAGTCCGAGGTGAATGCGGAGATGAAGGCGGCCGTGGAGTTCGCCATCGCCGCGCCGTATCCGCCAATCAAGCAGGTGGACCAGGACGTTTATGCCTAACACAGCGACACAGACAGACGTGCGAGAACTGACCTTCGCGGAGGCCATCCGCGAGGCCTTGGCCGAGGAGATGCGCCGCGACTCGCGCGTGTGCATCCTGGGCGAGGACGTGGCCGAGGCGGGGACGCCGTTCAAGGTGCTCTCCGGGCTGGTGGAGGAGTTTGGCAAGCAGCGGGTGATGGATACGCCGATCTCCGAGCCGGGCTTTACCGGGATCGGGGTGGGCGCGGCCATGACCGGGCTGCGGCCGGTGGTGGACATCATGTTCGGCGATTTCCTCACCCTGATCATGGACCAGATCGTCAACCAGGCCGCCAAGATTCACTACATGTCCGGGCGGAAAGTGGAAGGTGCCCATGGTCCTGCGCACGACGATGGGCGCGTCGCGGCGTTCCGCGGCGCAGCATTCGCAATCGCTGCATGCCTGGCCGAGCCACATTCCGGGGCTGAAAGTGGTGCTGCCTTCGACTCCTTACGACGCCAAGGGCCTGCTGAAATCGGCCATTCGCGACGATAATCCGGTGGTCTTCTTCGAAGACAAGATGATGTACCGGCTGAAAGGGCCGGTGCCGGACGGAGGAGTATACGATTCCGCTCGGGCTCGCGGACATCAAGCGCGAGGGAACCGATATCACGCTGGTGGCCACCAGCAGCATGGTGCAAGTGGCGCTGGGCGCGGCGAAGATGCTCGAGGAGAGCGGCATCAGCGCGGAAGTGATCGATCCGCGGACCATGTGGCCGCTGGACGAAAAAACGCTGATCGAATCCGCCAAGAAGACCTCGCGCGTGATCGTCATCGACGAAGGCTACTACCGCTATGGCGTGACGGCGGAAATCGCCTCGGTGATCGCCGAGGGCGCGTTTTACAATCTGGATGGGCCGGTGAAGCGGATCGGCGCCATGCACGTGCCCATTCCCTTCTCGCCTCCGCTCGAGGACGCCACCATTCCCAGCGAGCAGCAGGTGTTCGAGGCCGCGCGGGAACTCTGCGGAAAATGATTGGGCGCCGCGAGCGGCGCTGTCATTGAAGTTGAAGTGCCCTTAAAATTCTTGCGCAATAATAAATTCGGAGGCGTGCCATGGCACTGAAGACTTACGGAACGATGGCGGTGGATTGGGAAAATCGCATCGACTTCGACCGGCTGCGGCGCGAGCGGCTGGCGCGGGCCAAGGCGCTGCTGCAGAAATCGGAGATGGGCGCGCTGCTCTGCTTCGACATGAACAACGTGCGCTACATCACGGCCACGCATATCGGCACCTGGGCGCAGGACAAGAACAGCCGCTTCACGCTGCTGCCGCAGAACGACGAGCCGATCCTGTGGGACTTCGGCTCGGCCGCCAAGCACCACCAGCTCAACTGCCCCTGGCTCGGCGAACGTTCGCGCGCGGGAATTCCGCTGCTGCGCGGGGCCATGTCGCCGGAGATGGGGCGCGCCGAAAACGTGGCCAAGAAGATCAAGGTCGAACTGGAAAAGCGCGGGCTGCAAAATGAGCCGCTGGGCGTGGACATCATCGAGCCGCCCATTCTCTTCGCGCTGCAGAAGGAAGGGATCAAGGTCGTCGACGGCCAGCAGATCATGTCCGACGCGCGCGTGATCAAGACGCAGGACGAGATCTCGCTGCTGAATCATGTCCGCGATCATGGTGGACGCCGCTTACGACGAGCTGTACCGCGCCATGAAGCCGGGCATTGAGCGAGAACCAGGCGGTGGGCCTGGTCAGCAAATGCTTTACGACATGGGCTCGGAGTACGTGGAGGCGGTGAACGCGATTTCCGGCGAGCGCTGCAATCCGCACCCGCACGTTTTTTCCGACCGCATCCTTCGCCCCGGCGACCCGGTCTACTACGACATTCTGCACTCCTACATGGGCTATCGCACCTGTTACTACCGCTGCTTCAGCATCGGATACGCGCCGCACGCCATGGTGGACGCCTACAAGCGCTGCCGCGAATACCTGGACGCGGCCATCGAACTGATTCGCCCCGGGCGAACGACGGCGCAAGTGGCTTCCGTTTGGCCCAAGGCGCAGGAGTTTGGCTTCCCCGACGAAGAAGCGGCCTTCGCGCTGCAGTTCGGGCACGGCATCGGACTGGCGATTTGGGAAAAGCCGGTGATCAGCCGGCTGGTCTCGCTGGAACACGAGCACGAACTGAAGCCCGGCATGGTGTTCGCGCTGGAGACTTTCTGGCCTTCCACGGACGGCTGGAGCGCGGCGCGAATCGAGGAAGAGATCGTGGTCACCGAAACCGGCCACGAAGTGATCACGCGCTTCCCTGCCGAGCAACTCATGGTGGCGGGCGCGCACTACTTCACCGTGAACGGCCCGCTGCCCACGACGCGCGAAACCGAAGCGACTCCGAGCCAGCGCGTGATCGAGATGGTGGAAGCGGGAGCGAAAACGGAAGGAGTAGGAGTGCGCTAGAGCGCTCCGCGAACCCATCCTATGGCCGTCAGCGTCGTAATGCCTGCGCTCGAAATGGCGCAGGAGAGCGGTAAAGTCATCTCCTGGCGCAAGCGCGAGGGCGAGAAAGTAGCCAAAGGCGAGCCGCTGCTGGAAGTGGAAACCGACAAAGCCGTCGTCGAGGTGGAGTCGCCGGGCGACGGAATCCTCTCCGCAATATCGGCGCGCGAAGGCGCCGTAATTCCCGTGGGACAGACGATTGCGTGGCTGCTCGCTCCCGGCGAGGCGGCGCCCGTGGTCACGGCGCCGACGCAGACCGGCCGGCGAACCGATAGCGTCGCTGCGGGACCGTCCGCGGCGAGCACGGCCGCAAGCACATCGAGTGCGCCGGCGTCAGGGGAAGTTAGGATGTCGCCGAAGGCGCGGCGGCTGGCGCGCGAACATGGCGTGGACGTGACGCGCCTGCGCGGCTCGGGCCCCGGCGGCGAGGTGCTGGCGGAAGACATCTTGAAGGCCGCGCAGGGCGCGGGCGCCGCTGGCGGCGTGCCGGCGGCGGTTGGTTCGACAGCCGCGAAACCGCAGCCGAGCGGAAAGAGCGAGCCGCTGGGAACGATCGGGCGGCTGATGGCCGCGCGGACGACTCAAAGCTGGACTTCGGTGCCGCACTTTTTCGTGACGCGCGAGGTGGATGCCAGCGGCCTGGTCGAAGCGCACAAGCGAATCGCCGCGGAGACGGAAAAGTCGCGCGGCATCAAAGTGACGCTCACCGACTTGCTCGTCGCGTTGGTCGCTCGCGCGCTGGCCAAGCATCCGCGGATGAATGCCAGCTGGGTCGAGGAAAGCATTCGCCATAATCCTGAGATCAACGTGGCCCTCGCCGTCGCGGTGGAAGAGGGCGTGGTCGCGCCCGTATTGCACGGGGCGGATCGCAGCGGCATCGCCGAGCTTGCCTCCAAGCGGCGGGAGTTGGCCGAACGCGCCAAAGCCGGGCGCTTGCAGCCGGCGGACATCGCCGGCGGCACGTTCACGATCAGCAATCTGGGCATGTACGGCGTGGATGCCTTCACAGCGATCATCGTGCCTCCGCAAGCGGCGATTCTCGCGGTGGGCCGCGTGGCAGATCGCGTGGTGGCCGTAAACGGAAACGCGGTTGTGCGGCCGATGATCACGCTTACGCTTTCCACCGACCATCGCGTGGCAGACGGAGCGCGCGCCGCTCTATTTCTGAACGATTTGACCGAAGCGATTGGCGATCCGAAGAAGTGGCTGGAATAGTCCGGCGCTGGCGCCACTTGCGGCCACAGCGGCAAAACCGGGCTTCGGTTTAGTCGAGTTTTGTTTCTAAAGCTTTCGGTTCTACCCCCCAATTCATCTCTAGCGTAGAGCTTCGGCCATCCCTTCCAGAAAGTCATCCATAAATACCCAAACGGATACGGCCTACGTTGGCACGGGCTAGGCGCTCCGCAGCGAGGCAATCGCGGAGTGAAGCGCTCGCAGGGTGCGATCGATTTCGTCCGCGTCCTTATAGGCGCGGCGGGGCCAGAAGAATCCTTTCAGGCCGTCGCCCTTGCGGCGCGGAACGATGTGCACATGGAAATGCGGGACACTCTGGCTGACCCGGTTGTTGACGGCCACGAAGGAGCCCTCGGCGTTCATGCCTTGCGTGACGGCGCGGGAAAGAAGCCGGACATTCAGAAAGAGTGGGCCCACCAGCTCAGCGGGCAGGTCCGAAAGCGTCTCGAGGTGGCTCTTTATGATGAAGAGGCAATGGCCGGCGAAAAGCGGCCGATGATCCAGAAATGCGAGCGAGATATCGTCTTCAAAAACTTTGTGGCTAGGAATGCTGCCGCGGATGATCTTGCAGAACGTACAGTTCTCGTCCAGCTTGGGAATAAATTTCATCTGGGAACCGGCGCGCCGCCGGCCGGGCGAGGATCGCGCAAGCGAAAGGCCCCGGATTGGAAGCGCAGCGAATCGGGAAGGTGCGCAGCGAAATAGGACCAATTGTGGCCGCCGGGATAGAGGTGAAACTCGTGTGGAATGCGCCGGGAATCGAGAATATTGTGAAGGGCTTGAGCGCCGGCGTTGAAGCCGTAGTCGTCCTGGGAGCCGCAGTCGAAGTAAATTTTCATTCCCGCGAGATTCGCGGTTCGCGCGATGGTCAGCGGGTTATTGCGGTCCCAAAACAGGCGATCGGGGGGCGAGCCGAAAACGTCTCCCAGCAGCCGCAGGCGTCCCAATTCGAGAGGATCGCTCACGGAGACGGCGGGAAGGCGTTCCATAAGCGCGGCGCTTTGGGCGCTTACCGATGCGAACATTTGCGGATGAAGAAAGGCCATGCGCAGTGCGCCATAGCCGCCCATGGAGATTCCGCCGATGCCGCGCGAGTCGCGACCGGCGGCAATGCGGTAATGCCTCTCCATCCAGGGCATGAACTCCTGCAGGAAAAAATCGTCGTAGCGAAAGCGGCCGTCATGCGAGTTCATGAAGAAGCTGGCGTAACCGGCCGGGGTGACCAGGACGAAGTCTCCAATTTCGTGGCGGTCCCAAAGGTCCTGGATGAGATCGAAACCTCCCGAATGTAGGAACATTTGCTCGTTATCGCCAAGGCCGTGAAGGTAATAGAGCACCGGGTAGCGGCGGGCGGAGTTTTGCCGATAGCCCGGCGGCAGGATCACGCAGTAAGGAACCGAACGCCCCAGAATGCGGCTGGGCACGGAAAGACACTCACCCTGCGCGTCGTCGTTCTGACGGGCTTGGGGGGCCTGACGGCGGGGTGACGCGGCGAGGGACGGCAGAGCGAGCGCGGTGCAGATGCCCACGGCGATTAACGCGGCGGCGAGCGGGTTAAGCTTTTTGGTGGCTTTTGTGTCCATTGGGCATTCGCCTCCGTAAAGTCATGCACAGCCAGGAGTGGCTGTGCCACGGGGGCGCGGCGGCATCTCGGCTTCCGACCAAGTGTAGCTTCTTGGTGCGCGAAAAGCGCATGTGTTGGCGAGTAAACTGAGGCGATGTTCCGCTTATCGAAGCCTGATCGGGAGTCAATCAACGCATTCATCCGCTCTCAAAGGGCACGACCGTTCTCCTATGCGGAAGTGGGAGGCACCCGGGGCAGCCCGCCGCGTGGGTATACCGTCGACCACAACCGCGTAAAGCTCGGCGAGGGCAGCGATAGGTTTGATCGTGCCAGGGGCGCGATCGAACACTGGAAGATGTTCGAAATGTCCTGGGTTGAATTGTGCTGGCCAGATAGACCGATCGAGGCCGATGCCACGGTAGCCGTGCTTGCGTCTCATCTCGGATTCTGGTCTCTTTGCGCATGTTAGGATCGTCTACGTCATCGAGGAGCAAGATGTGGCGCAAAAATATGGATTTGCCTACGGCACTTTGGAGGGACACGCGGAATTCGGGGAAGAACGATTTACCGTCGAGTACAACCCGGCCGATCAAAGTGTCTGGTATGACCTTTACGCATTCTCCCGCCCGGGTCTTGCGGCGGGCATCGGTTATCCGTTTTCGCGGGCGCTTCAGAAGCGCTTTGCGAAGGACTCGATGGCGGCTATGCAGAATGCCACAGGCGCATAGTCGTTGGGCCGATTTCGTCGTTTCTTCCGGCTAACTCGTGGAGAGTCGTTCTCGGAATCCGGCTTTTTAGCTCCGAAGGGCCGTCTTCCGAGAAAGCCGTTTCCAGGAGTCGGGCGGCAATGCTGTCGATCGTCCCGCGCCAGAGGTCCTAGAGAGATAGCGCGGACGTACTATGGCCCTTTGCGTAAGCGGCTGTCAGGCTATGTGAAGAGAAAGAGCAGCGTTGTGTAGTGAAATGGCCGGCAAGACTGTCAGACGCCGCGGGGTGCGATACTGTGACGAGCGTAGAGCGATGGATGGCAACAGGTGAATGCGGCAGTGTCGCCGACGACGAACTCATCGCCGTTCTGCTCGATCAAGGAGAGCATTGGATCTATCGAGCCTGGTCGGCGATGCTCCTGGCCTCCAGGAACGAGAAGGCGGTGAGGGAAGCTCTCGTCCACGCAACCCAGCGTGACCCGGTGTATTGGGTGCGCCGGGACGCGCTGCGATCGCTTCGACTCAACATCGGAGAACTGGAATGCGAAGCCTGCCCGGTATAGTCCCCTGATCCCGCAACAGCCGGTCGATTGAGTTCCTACTTGACCGGATTGAACCTCTGCACCCGCTCGCCGTTGAAGACCTCGCCCGTATAGATGACACCCTTGGAATCGACGGCAATCATGTGCAGGCCGAAGAACTGTCCGCCGTTTTGACCCATGCTGCCGAGCCTGCCGACAACTTTGCCATCGTCGCGGTTGAGGAACCAGACGGTGTTGTTCGAGAGATCGGAGATATACAGGAACCGCTGCTGCGGATCGACGGAGAAGCCCACGCCCCCGGGGAACCTTCCTTGCCGGTATTGGGGAGCGGGTGGCTCGGCGGCGGAGGCACGCCCGTCGATGGGGCCAGGATGAACTCCTTCACGAACTTGCCCTCCTTCGTGGTGACGTCGATGCGGTTTGCTCCCCGGTCTGCTGCGTAGACGAACCCATCTTTGGAGATGTTCAGCGTGAGGTGGTTCCGGAACTCCTTCGGCTCGGGACCGTTGGGGACGTAATCGCGATCTTTGTCGTCGGTGGTGATTTCCGAAAGTTTGTGTCCGTAAGCGCCCCAGCCGCGCTTGAATGCAAACGTGTCCAGGTCAAACACCATCACGCGTCCGCCCAAGTAATTGTCGGCGGTGTAAAGCTCGTGGGCGGGCTCGTCCAGCCGAACCTCTTCGATGCCGCCGACGATCATCGGCGTCGTCGGAGGATACTTGGCGCGGAAAGCCGCCACGGCCGCCGGATCGGGCGGCTTGGGCGGCTTCGACGGAAATGTTCCGCCGGGACCGTTGCTTCCTTGGCCCGGCGCACGATCTCGCGGCCCTGCTCCGCCTTCTGCACCGCCGCCCGGAGGCATTTCCGGCGCGCGAGGCAATTCGGCCAGCATCTTGCCGGTCTTCGGATCGTATTTGCGAACGTTGCCCTTGCCGTCCACAACGTTTCCGATGTAGACGAATCCTTTGCTATCCACGGCCATGCCGTGCCCCTGGGGCGGATCGAAGTAGCCGATCACGTTGCCCTCTTTGTCGATGTGGATCATCGAGGGAGGCCGCGCGCAGCAGTCGGCCAGCTTCACTTCCGCATTCAGCTCAATTTCGCGCAAGTCGTTGGGACGATCGAGCACCCACACGTTGTCGTCCTTATCCACGGCCAGCCCCGTGACGCCTCCCATCTTCCACTTGTTCGGCAGAGGCTTGGGCCAGTCCGGATCGAACTTATACTTCGGCGCGGCCGGCGTCTGCGCGCCCAAAGCGACACACAAGACCGATACCGCCAAACCAAGCCATAGGGCAGATGCGCGCGCGCCCCGAATTCTGTTCATCGGACCTCCTCTTCGCAATCAAACTGCGGCAATTAAACTGGGCTATCAACGAAATTTCCATTTGTGACCGCCCGGAATAGCCACCCTTATACACCCGTTCGCCGCCGATTGGGGAGTTGACTCGTTCGGACGCGAATCTTGCGACTGGAGGGGACGTTAAGAGGCGCACATCAAAGGGCATCGATTAGGGCACGCTCGACGCTCTTAGCTGCGCGAGATAGGTGACAATCGGGGGATTAGAATTTGGTGACTTCGGTGAAGTGAAAATCGCGGACCTTCATGGCCGGAACGACCATATCGAAGGACTCCTCACCGGCGGCGCGCACCGCGGGACTCATCTGGCCCACGTTGGACAGCATCTGCAGAATATTCTGGTTGAAGCGGAAATTGCGGATGCCGGTGGAGATTTTTCCGTTTTCAACCAGGAAGCTGCCGTCGCGGGTCATGCCGGTGAGAACCTTCTCGTAGGGATCGACTTCGCGGATGTACCAGAGGCGGGTGAGCAGGACGCCGCGATCCGTGGTGGCGATCATTGTATCCAGCGGCGTATTGCCTCCGGCGAAGACCAGATTGAAGGGCGCTTCGCCATCCTGCGTGGGCAAGGGGAGGCCGTGGCCGGTGGGCTTGGCTTTCATCTTCTTCGCGGTGGAGCGGGCGTAAACCAGATTGCGCGGCACACCGCGATCCACCAGCAAAACCTTCTGCCGCGGCAGGCCCTCGCCATCGAACGCCGGCCCTAATTGCAGCGGATGCGTGACGTCGTCGTGGATGGTCACGTTCTCGCCCATCACTTGCTTGCCCATGCGGTTATTGAAGCAAGAGCGCTGATCGCGAACAGCGGTTCCCGCGAAGTCGTAAAAGAGAAAGCCAACCAGATCGAGGACCGCGGCGGGTTCGAGAATGACCGTCCAGCGGCCGGGCTCGACTTCCTTCGGATGGCGCGAGGCTGCGGCCTTTTGGCTGGCGCGCTCGGCCAGCGCTTCCGTATCGATTTGGGAGCCGTCGGATGCGCTGGCCTTGGCCCAACCCGAGGAGTCCTGCTCCAGAATGGTGACGGAAAATTCGGCTCGCGACTGGCGATAGCTGGCGAAGAGGCCTTTGGAATTCACCATGGCTGTCACCGAAGCGCCGGTGGAAAAGATGCCGGCGGCGGTCTGCCGATTTTGCTCCGCGAGTTCGGTGACTCGCGCGACCGCTACCGCACGATCCTGCGGCGTCGCGCCGGCGGTCCCGGGGAAATAGCGCTCGACTTTGGCATATTTCTGCGGGCCGGGCATCGGCAGCAAGTCCGGATTTTTCGGCTGGCTGCGCGCCAGCGCAGCAGACGCGGCCACCACGCGGCGCAGCGAATCGTCATCGGTCTTGTTCGTGGTGGCGCGCGCGGTGCGCCCGTCGAAGACGGTGCGCACGGAAACGCTCATGGCCCGCTCGGCGACATTTTGGTGGATGGTGTTGTTGGCGAAGCGCGTGAGCGCGTCCGCCTCGAAGTCGATATGCACTTCGGTTTCGTCGGCATCGGAGAGCCGCAGAACGCGTTCGGCCAGCCGCCGCAGTTCACCATCCGAAGGCAGATGCGCTTCCGCAACCGCGGGGCCAGCGGCGGGACGGCGCGCGGCGCGCGCGGGACGCTTTTTGTCGGACGTTCGCGCGGGGCTCATTATTTTGCAAACGCCATGCCCACGCGAATTTTGCGAAAGCGCGCGGGTGCGGCGCCGTGGCCCGTGCCCATGGTCTGCATGGGCTGCCCTTTGCCGCAATTGGGCGTGCCCCAAAGCGTCCAGTAATCGCGGGAGCAGATGGCGTCGCAGCTATTCCAGAACTCCGTGGTGATGCCGCTGTAGCTGGGATTCTTGAGCATGCGCGTTTTCTTGCCGCCCTTGATCTCCCAGCCGATCTCGGTGGAGAACTGGAAGTGATAGCGGCGGTCGTCGATGGACCAGGAGCGATTCGTCTCCATGAGAATGGCGTCGTCGGTATCGGCGATAAGATCTTGGTAACGCCACGTGCCGGGCAGCAGGCTGATATTGGTCATGCGAATGATGGGCAAGCGGTTCCAGTTTTCCGCGCGCATGGTGCCGCCGGACTCATTGAGGCCGATGGTCACAGCCGTCTCGCGATTGGAAAGATAGCCGGTGAAGAGTCCTTCCTTGATGATGTCGGTGCGCTTGCCGGGCACGCCTTCGTCGTCGTAGCCGAAGGTGCCCAGGCCCGGGCCATGTTCGAGCCGCGCGTCGGCCACCACGTTGACGATATCGGAAGCGTAGCGCAGCTTGCCCAGCTTATCGAGGGTGAGAAAACTCAGGCCGGCGAAATTCGCTTCCATGCCCAGCACACGGTCGAGCTCGATGGGATGGCCGATGGATTCGTGAATCTGCAGGCCGAGTTGCGAGCTTTCCAGAAGAATGGTGCGCTCGCCTTCGGGACACTGGGCCGCTTTGTGCAGAGCGATAGCCTCTTCCGCCACGCGCTGAGCGTTGCCGATCAGATCGAGCGATTCCACCAGTTCATAGCCGGCCAGCTGATGCTGGCCGCCAAAGCTATTGGGATAGGAGCGCTTCTGGATTTCATCATTGGCGAAACTCGTGGCCACGATGCCCGCGCCCGATTGCATCTTGAGCTGATGAATTCGCGAGCCCAGGGTGGACGCATACCACTGTTCCAGCCTGCGGAACTGCATGGAAGTTTCCGCCAGCGTCAGCCCCTTCACGCGGCGCATCTCGCCGTCGGCGGCGAGAAGCAAGTCTAGCTGGCGCTCCAACGGAATCTGAAATGGATCCTTGACGTAGGGATTCTGCCAGGTATCGACGTAAGCCTTCTCCGGAACCATCTCCGCGTCAGCGCGCTTGGCCATGGCCGAAGCCCGCGCGATGGCTACGGCTTGCGCGGCGCAGGCCTGCACGCCTTCGCGCGTGAGCACATCGCTCGAGGCAAAGCCCCAGCAGCCATTCGCGAGAGCGCGTATGCCCAGCCCCAGCGATTCGTTTTCCGCCAAGGTGCCGACTTCGCCGTTTTTGGTGCTGAGATCGCGCAGGCGCAGGTCCACCACGCGAGCATCGGCAAAGGACGCGCCGCGCGCTTTGGCCGTATCGAGCGCCAGCGCGGTCCACTCCTGCATATCGCCGACGACGCCGGAGACAATCGGGGGAGGAACGACTTTCTTGGAGTTAGCCGAGCGAGGCACAGAATGCCCGCGCGCGATCAGGTGCCTTCGGACCAGGAGGCCAGATAGTGCTCCTGTTCCGGAGAGAGCTTATCGACCAGAATGCCCATCGATTCCAGCTTGAGCTTGGCGATCTGGCGGTCGATCGGCTCCGGGACAGAATAGACCTGCCGCTTCAGCTCGGAGCCATGCTTCACCAGATATTCCGCGGCCAGCGCCTGATTGGCAAAGCTCATATCCATCACCGCGGCGGGATGTCCTTCGGCCGAAGTGAGATTGATGAGCCGGCCTTCGCCCAGCAGATAGATGTGCCGCCCATCTTTCATCGAATATTCCTCCACGAAAGGTCGGGCAGGTTTCTTGCTGATGGCCAGGCGTTCGAGCGCGGGAATATCGATCTCCACGTTGAAATGCCCTGAATTGCAAAGCACCGCGCCGTCCTTCATTTTTTCGAAATGCTCGGCGCCCAGGACGGATTTATTTCCGGTCACGGTGACAAAGATGTCTCCGAGCTTGGCCGCCTCGGGCATGGACATGACGCGGAATCCATCCATGACCGCCTCGAGGGCGCGCACCGGATTCACTTCCGTGACGATCACGTCGGCGCCCAGCCCCTTGGCGCGCATGGCTATGCCCCGGCCGCACCAGCCATAACCCGCCACCACCAGCTTCAAGCCGGCCAGCAGCAGATTGGTCGCCCGCAAAATTCCGTCGATGGTCGATTGGCCGGTGCCGTAGCGATTGTCGAATAGATGCTTGGTGAGCGCGTCGTTCACGGCGATGACGGGATACTTGAGCGTGCCGTCCTTGGCCATGGCGCGCAGGCGGATGACCCCGGTGGTGGTCTCCTCGGTGCCGCCGATAACGTTGGGCACCAGATCGAGCCGCTTGGTGACCAGCATGGTCACCAGGTCGGCGCCGTCGTCCATGGTGATTTGCGGCTTGTGCTCCAGAGTGGCGGCGAGATGCGAGTAGTAGGTCTCGTTGTTTTCGCCCTTGATGGCAAAGGTGGGAATGCCGTAGTCCTTCACCAGGCAGGCGGCCACTTCGTCCTGCGTCGATAGCGGATTCGAAGCGCACAGAGCGATTTCCGCGCCGCCATCGCGAAGCGTGATCGCCAGATTGGCCGTCTCGCTAGTCACGTGCAGGCAAGCGGACACCCGCACCCCTTTGAGCGGCTGCTCCTTGATGAATCGTTTGCGGATCGACTGCAGAACGGGCATCTGCTGATTGGCCCATTCGATCTTGCGTTTGCCATTCTCGGCTAAAGCCAGGTCTTTGACGTCGCCGCCGAGCGTTTGCGTGGTTGCCACGGTTTCCCCCGAAAGAGTTTTGAAGTCTGCCGCGCGGCGAAGCTTTCCGGAGGCTCGCTCCGGTTCATCCTTGCCGCGCGAAAAAAGCGAAATGTCCCGTGCCTTTGCGACAGCGCTTATGCGCTGTTACGCGTTCGTAGATAACGATGGACGATTTTAACGAGCGCCGACTTCCGCGCCGCGGCCGGCAGCCGCCTTGCGGAGAGCATCCACCTTGTCGGAACGCTCCCAGGTAAACGTCGGTTCGCTGCGCCCAAAATGTCCGTATGCCGCCGTGGGACGGTAGATGGGGCGCCGCAGGTCCAGGCTCTCGATAATCCCGCGCGGCGTGAGCGAAAAGACGGCGCGAACCAGATCCGTCATCTGCTCGTCCGGAATCGAACCCGTCTCAAAGCTATCGACCATCACCGACACCGGCTCCGCTACGCCGATGGCATAGGCAAGCTGGACTTCCACCTTGTGCGCCAGCCCCGCGGCCACCAGGTTCTTCGCCACGTAGCGGGCCATGTAGCAGGCCGAGCGGTCTACCTTGGTCGGATCCTTGCCCGAAAGCGCGCCGCCGCCATGCCGGCTGTATCCGCCGTAGGTGTCCACGATGATTTTTCTGCCCGTAAGCCCGGCGTCGCCCATCGGGCCGCCCACGACGAACCGCCCCGTCGGGTTGATGTGGAACTTGGTGCGCGAATCCAGCAGGCTGGGAGGCACCACGTGCTGGATCACTTCCTTGAGGATGCCGTCGTGGATCTCGCGATTGGAGACCGAGTCGCTGTGCTGCGTTGAAATCACCACGCAATCCACGCGCGCCGGCCGGCCGTTGATATATTCGACCGTCACCTGCGATTTGCCGTCGGGCCGAAGGAAGGGCAAATGTCCCGCCTTGCGCACCTCGGATAGCCGCCGCACCAGCTTATGCGCCAACACAATCGGCAAAGGCATCAGTTCGTCGGTTTCGTCGCAGGCAAAGCCGAACATCAGGCCCTGATCCCCCGCGCCGCCGGTATCCACGCCCATGGCGATATCGGGCGACTGGCGCTTGAGTGACGAAATCACGGCACAAGTGTCGGCGTCGAACCCATATTTCGCGCGGGTATAGCCGACATCGCGAATCACCCCACGCACGATCTCGCTGTAATCGAGAATCGCAGAGGTGGTGATCTCTCCAGCGACCATCGCAAGGCCAGTGGTCACCAGCGTTTCGCAAGCGACTCTGCCCATGGCGTCCTGGGAAAGCACCGCGTCCAGGACCGCGTCTGAGATCTGGTCGGCGATTTTATCGGGATGGCCTTCGGTAACAGACTCGGAAGTGAACAGAAAACTGCGCTTGTTCTGGCTCAAACCATTGCTCCTTCAGCATGTTAGCGCCTAACGCAAACTTCGGCGGCACGGGGACGTAATTTGTGAAGAAACGAAGCTAACATAGGGGCACGAGACAGTCAACGCAACGGGCCCAAATGGAATTGGACCTCTGCGAAAGGAACAACTGCCGGTTTGAATGGCGATTCCAGCCATCCTTTTCCCCGCAAAAGCTTCCCCACAAATAGCCTTATTCCTGTTCGCGCTCGTCGCCATCCGCCCCCGCCTTTACCGCGACGGCCCTGCCGGTGCGCGCTAGGAGAAAGGCTCGAATGAATGGATCGAGATCGCCGTCCAACACCCGCTCCACGTCGCCCATCTCGAATTTGGTGCGATGGTCTTTCACCAACTGGTAGGGCTGCAGCGTGTAGGTGCGGATCTGGCTTCCGAAACTGATCTCCAGCTTGGTATCGTCCAGCTTTCGCGTGGCCTGCTGGCGCTTCTCGATCTCCAGTTCGTAAAGCCGGGAGCGAAGCAGCTTCATGGCGATTTCGCGATTTTTATGCTGGCTGCGCTCCGCCTGGCACGCCACCACGATTCCCGTGGGCAAGTGTGTAAAGCGCACTGCGGTCTCCACTTTATTGACGTTTTGCCCGCCGTGCCCGCCGGCCCGAAACGTGTCGACCCTAAGATCCTCGGGGCGAATGTCGATTTCGATGCGGTCATCCACTTCGGGAATCACAAAGATCGAGGCAAACGATGTGTGGCGACGGGCGGCCTGATCGAAAGGCGAAATACGGATCAGCCGATGCACGCCGGATTCGGTGGAAAGCAATCCGTAGGCGTTTTCGCCTTCCACGCGCACGGTGGTCGATTTGATCCCCCCGCCTTCGCCGGGCTGCGAATCGATCACCGTGGTGCTATAGCCCTTGCGCTCAGCCCAGCGCAGGTAGGTGCGCAACAGCATCTCCGCCCAGTCCTGCGATTCCCTCCCGCCCGCGCCTGGCTTTATGGTGAGAATGGCATTGAGGCGATCGCTCTCGCCGGAAAGCAGCGTCTCCGTCTCGAGTTTCGACACGTATTCATCGGCCTGGTTGAGCTCGCGATCGATGTCGCGCAGAATCGAGTCGCGTTGCGCGACGTCGTGCTCCTCTTTGGCCAGGTGGAGATAGGTCTCGATGTCGCTGGAGATGCGCAAGAGCTTTTCCTCGGCGCCCACGCGGCTTTCGGCACTCTTGCGCTGCTGCAAGACCTGCTGGGCCTTCTCCTGATCCTGCCAAAAATTGGGCTGCGAAGTTTGCTTTTCGAGATCGGCTAGAATGCCGCGGTTGCGAGGAACGTCAAAGATAGCTCCGCACGAGTTCGATTCGTTGCCCGAGCTGCTCAAAGCGATGTTCGAGATCTTCGATGACCATTGACTTCCCCTTTTTTATCTTACCTTGATCTGGCTGGCCTTGATCTGGCTCGCCTTGGCCCGCCCACCCTTGATGCCACAGGCCTTAATCCAGTCTGCTATTGCCCCGAACGGCGTGCGGCGCAGCGCCGCCATGAGCAGCAAGATCAAGCCGATTGCCGCGCATAACTCCGGCAGCCAATCGCCCCAGCTGGCGTAAATCGATTTGTCGCTGCGAAATGCATACGGCGCATCGAGCTCTCCCCTCACGTCCACGCCCATCCGCGCGACGATGCGCCCGTAAGGATCGACGGAAACCGTGTAGCCGTTGTTCGTATCGCGCAGCAGCCAGCGGCGCTCTTCCACGGCCCGCACCCGCGCCATCTGGAGATGCTGCGCGGCGGCGGCGGAACGGCCGAACCAGCCGTCGTTCGACAGATTGATCAGCAGACCGGCGCCGTTCAGGACAAACTGCCGCACTTCACCCGGAAAAACCGCTTCGTAGCAGATGAAGGTGCTGAACCGGCCCCCGGGCAACTCCCCCACCGCATAGCGCGTGCCGCTGCGAAAATCGCCCGCCAAGCCCGTTAGATTCTTGGCGAACCAAAAGAAGTCGCGCCAGGGAACGTATTCGCTGAAAGGGACGAGATGGATTTTATCATACTGAAATTCCACCCGCCCCGCGGGATCGAGCATCGCCGCGCTGTTGTATGGGGCGAGACGGCCGCTTTCGCCGGGCCCCCAGCCGATCACGCCCAGCAGGAAATCGCTTCCCGAATCGCGCGCGATCGCTTGCGCACGCCGGGCAAATTCGGCATCCGTCAGCGAAAACGGCGCCGGAACCTCCGGCCAGACCACCAGGCCGTGATCTTTCTGCCCCGCCGCAATGCTGAGGCCGTCGAGTTCGGCCATATCCCCCGCGTGGATTACGCCCCAATTGGCCGGGTACTCCATCGATTGCGGCAGATCCGGTTGCACCAGATGCGCGACCTGCGAAGCCTGCGCCTCGGGGACGAATCGCGGCCCGATCAGCGCCACACCCAAAATGAGCGCCGTGAAGGCGACTAGCACGGCGCCGGGCGCATGCGAAAGCGCTGGGCCTCTGGGCCGCTTCAGCCAACCCATCGCGCACCCGACGAGCCAAACCACAATCGCGTTATATGCGGCCACGATGAGCGACAAGCCGTAAATTCCCGTAATGGAAGTGAGCTGCACGAGCGCCAGATTGCCCGAGGCCGCGTAGCCGGCGAGGTTCCAGGGAAAGGCAATATCGGGCATGCGCGCGCGCCCGAGTTCGAGCGCCACCCATAGAAACGGCGAGGCGAAGACGGCCAGGCCCTTGCCGCGCCGCGCGATCCAGGCCATCAGCAGCGTGAATGCCACGAAGTAGGGCGATGCGGCCAGGATCATCAGCGCCATCACTCCGGCCGCTTCCCATGACGGCATCGGTCCATACTGGTGCATCACGGTGTAGATCCAGGGCGTGGAGAAAAGGAAAAACGCGGCGCCGAAAAGCAGGCCGCGAAGCGCCGCTTCGCCCAGGCCGCCATCGAGGGACGCAACGATGAGCGGAGCAATCGCCACCCAAGCTAGAAGCGGCAGATTGAAATTGGGAAAGGCGAGCGCGAGCAGCACTCCGGAGGCTACTGACAGCAAGATGCGCCACCGGCGCGACATGATTTCGCCGGCCAGGCTGTCTTCTTGGATGCGAGCGCTGAACTCCGCTACCCCCGCAGCGCGGCGCGCCTTAACGACGGGCGATGGCTTTGAAGCCTTGGCTTTCAAGCTTCTGCCGGGCGAGATTGGCGGATTTTGCGTCTGAGTAGGGGCCCACTTGGACGCGGTAATAGCGGTCGGAGCCTGGCGGCAGCACGAAGGCGGGGAATCTCTTCTGCTGCAAGGCCTGCGCCAACGCCACGGCGTCCGAGGGGCGCGCCATGGCCGCGATTTGCAGGACGGTGGAGCCCTGCGGAATCGGGGGCGGGCCCACGGATTTCAAATTCGATCGCATTGTATCGATGCTGGGACTCGGACTGGCGTTCACCGGCCCGGGGACGTTCGTGCGGCTGGATACTAACGATTTCGGCGACTTCGGCGATTTCGCCACTTCGGGCGCAGGCTCGGCGGGCTTGGCTGGTTCCGCGGACCGAAAGAAATCCCAGTCCGTAAGCGGCGACGACGGAGTGGTACTCGTTGTCTTGTCCGCCGATTCGCGGCCAGGCTTCCCTGGTTTATTGCTGACGCCCTCCGGCTTCACCGGCAGGCTGCTGGCGTCGGCACGCAGCGATTCGTACTGGTTGCGTCCCAGGAGATATCCCAGCGTAAAAACCATGCCAAAGATCACGACGAGCAAAACGAATACCCCGAAGAGCTGCCGCCCTCCGAGCACCCAATCGCCGCCGCGCCCTTTGCCTTTGCCTGCCGCCATCAGCGCCCCGGCTCTAGCGACTTCTTCACCCAGGAATTGATGATGTCAATGGGCAGGGGAAAGATAATCGTGGTGTTCTTCTCCGCCCCGATCTCCGTCAGTGTCTGCAGGTAACGGAGCTGGATAGCGGCGGGCTGCGTTTCGAGTATGCCGGCAGCTTCAGCGAGCTTGGCCGAGGCTTGGAATTCGCCGTCGGCGTGAATCACTTTGGCGCGCCGCTCGCGCTCGGCTTCCGCCTGCCGCGCGATGGCCCGCTGCATCTGCTCGGGGATGTCGACCTGTTTCACTTCCACCTTGGTCACTTTAATACCCCAGGGCTCGGTATCCTGGTCAAGAATTGTTTGCAGCTTGGCGTTAACTTTTTCGCGTTCGGCCAGGATCTCATCCAGCTCGAACTGCCCGACAATGCTGCGCAAGGTCGTTTGCGCCTTCTGCGAAGTGGCATACAAATAATTCTGCACCTGCGAGACCGCCAGGTTCGCATCCACCACGCGGAAGTAGCACACCGCGTTTACCTTCACCGATACGTTATCGCGCGTGATGATGTCTTGCGAGGGCACGTCCAGTGTCTCGATGCGCAAAGAGATACGATAGAGGGTCTCGATGGGCCAGAAGACCAGCCGCACGCCGGCCGGTTTGGCCTCCGGCAGCATGCGTCCCAAGCGCAAAACCACTCCGCGCTCCCATTCCTTGATGACGTAGAGCGAGTTCCAAATCCAGATCAGGACGATAATTACGGCGATCAGTGGGCCGGTATAGCCGAAGTCCATCGTCGTCTCCTTCCGCAGGCTCGAAACCGAAAGCGATGCTTCCCCATCCTGCCCGTTTCCCTCAGCGCGCCCCGGATTCCGCCGGGGTGACGTGCACGGTCAGCCCCGTGACGTTCACCACCCGAACCTGCGCTCCCGCCGGAATGGCCACCGGCGCTACCGCGCGCCACAACTCTCCGTGCAAGCGCACCATGCCCTGAAACGCCGCGGGCGCCCCCGGGGCTGCCGCGGCCGTGATCGGGTCGGTCACTTCAGCCTCCTCGCCAAGCAGTTGCTGCGTTCCAGTGGACTGCTTCCAGGAACGCGAGCGCAGCACCAGGCGCATCAGGAAGATGGTGACCAGCGCGCAGGGCAACGTCATGCCCAGCGCCACGCCGAAGCTGACGCCGGCGCCCGTGATCGGCGAGCGGATCAGCATAAAAGCGCCCAGCATCATGGCGATGATCCCGCCGGCGGCTAGAACGCCGTGGCTCGTGTACTTGGCCTCCAGAACAAACAAGCCCAGCGCCACAACGATTAAGAGCAGGCCCGCAAAGTTTACCGGAAGAATGTGCATGGCGAATAGGGCCAAGACCAGCGCGATTGCGCCGATCACACCCGGCGCGATCATGCCCGGATGCGTGAATTCGATATAGAGACCTAGCGCGCCGGCGATCAACAAAATAAAAAAGGCGTCGGGCTGCACGATGCGCGCCAGAAAGCGCTCGCGTGCGGACATCTCCACGCTCACAATTTGCGGATGATCCAGATTGAGCTGAGTGGTCGATCCGTCGAACCGCTTGATGCTCTGGCCGTTCAGCTTGGCCAGCAGATCCTCCGGAGAATTGGCGATCAGATCGATCAGCTTGTCGTTGAGCGCTTCGGTATCGGTGAACGCCTTCCCGTCGGTGACCGCCGTCTCCGCGATTTGGACGTTGCGGCCTCGCTTCCCCACATAGCTGCGTAGAAACGCCGTGGCGTCGTTGAGAATTTTGTTCTTCAGCGTTTGGTCCACGTTCAGTGGAAAGCCGCCAACTTCCAGCAGCGGCGAAGCCGCCCCGGCGTGCGTGCCGGGAGCCATGGCGGCCACGTCCGCGGACATCAGGATGAAAAATCCCGCCGAGGCGCCCCGCGCGCCCGTGGGAGAAACGTAGACGGCCACGGGCACCGGCGAAGCCAGAATGTGCTGGATCATGTCTTCCATGGACGTGCCCAGGCCGCCCGGCGTGTCCATGGTGATGAGGACCAGATTGGCGTGCTGCTTGGCTGCCTCGGCGATACCGCCGTCGATATATTCGGCCATGATCGGTTCCACTTCGTCGCCGATCCGCAATTCGATCACGCGCGAACTCGTGCCGGAATTGGCTGCGCTGGCTTGCGCTTTTGCGCGCCCGGCCGAAACTCCGAACAGCGACAAAATCAGCGTTAGAACGCAGGCCACGTAGCGCGCCGCTCCTGTGCTCGCCAAGCGTGAGGTGAAGCGAAACTCAGCGCCGAGCATCGCGTCCTCCACAACCCTCGACGGCCGGGAATGCAAGGCGCAAATTCGCGGAATCGGCTGGAAGCACCCGTAAGCGAGCGCCCATCGTAATCGCAATGTAAAAAGAATAGCCTGGCCTAACTCGCGGAACCGCAAGCACATCGGCCCGAACGCTGCGCCGCAACATTCTAGCGTTCATTGTATCAAAGCCGCTTGGAACGAGGCCGCGCTTCGGGCCACGCGCGCGCAAACGTAAACGCTATCAGGTGTGCGGAGCGGGAGGAGGCGGCGGCTCGGGGGCGACCTCATCCAGCAGCGCCTTGACGTCAGGATCCGCGATCACTTTAGCGAACGCCGGATCCCTGCGCACCTTGCCGATCTCCTTATAACCCTCATCCGCCGCACGGCGCAGATACACAACGCAATTCGCGGCATCGCCGCTCTCCGCATAGTTCTTGGCCAATATGAAGTTGAAAAGGCCGCGATCGACCACGGAGCGGAAACTCATAATCGACCCCACGCGGCTGGTCTCGTCGAAAACCTTGGGATCGAGCTCCAAGGCCTTATGAAACGCTTCCATGGCCTTGGGAATCTGCTTCTCCGCGAAATAGGCGTATCCGATGTTGGTATAGATGCTGGCGCTATTCGGTTCCAGTCCCAACGAACGCCGGTACTGCGCGATGGCCTTCTTATAACTCTTCTCGGCGTAATAAGTCGCCCCGAGATTGTTGTAAGCGTCGGGAAAGCGCCTATTGACCTTGGTGGCTTGCTCGAACGATTTGCGCGCGTCGTTCAGTTTGCCTTGCTGAAGGAGTGCGATTCCTATGAAGTTCGGATAGGACGCCTCCTTCGGATATTCCCGCCAAAGCTTGGTATACAAGTCGGCAGCCTGGGCGTATTCCTTGCGGGCCATATAGATGCGCGCTTGAAGTTCGTCTTGCTCGCGCGGACTGCTTGGGGTGTTTTGAAGCGCGGTGTTTTGAGGGGCGGAATGATCTCTCTGACCATGAAGCGCCGGCAGAAAAATGGCGCTAAGAACGACGGTGGTCAGGATGAAGATGAAGCTCTTCATGACTTCCCCCACGGAGACTGGCCCCGGGGAATTAGTGCGGTGAATCGGGAGTATTCTCCTTCGGATTCTGGTCGTCCTGCTTCTTGCCCCCAAAGATACCAAAAATCTTATGCAGCAGGCCGGATTTCTTATCGTCTTCATCCGAGGCAGCGGGCGGCCCGCCCGGTGGCGCGGGGCTGGCGGTGGATATCGCAGGCAGTGTTCCGGGCACGACAGTGCCTCCCGGGCTGCCCGGCGGCGGCGCTTCGTCCGACTTTTTGTCGCCAAAAATGCGCGACAGCCAGGAAGCCGGAGGTGTTTGCGTCAACATGCGCCCGCCGTGCAATTCGCAGAATTCGGTCGGCTCCGTGCCGGCGATGTAGACCTCTTTCCGCGTTACCGGACACGCCGGGGTCGCCAGCTGCAGCGAGGTCGGATCGATCTCCACCACCGAAATACCAGGAGGCGCCACGAAATCGTTCAACTCCCGATAGGCAGGCATGGCCGTGGCCCGCTTCATGAATTCGGTCCAAATGGGAGCGGCCGCTACCGCGCCCGGCAGCCCCAACTCCCGATAGTCGTCAAATCCCACCCAAACCACGCACAGAAGATTGGAGGTGTAACCAGCGAACCAGCCGTCGCGCGAGGTTCCCGTCTTCCCCGCCGCCGGCCCCATGAATCCGCGCGCGCGAACCGATGCCCCGGTTCCATGATCGATCACGTCCTCGAGCACCGTGGTTACCTGATAGGCCACACGCGGGTCGAGCACTTGCCTGGTCTGAATGGGACTGCGCTCGATCACGCCGCCCTGCGAATCGATCACCCGATCGATGAGCACGGGCTCGGCTCGCGTGCCGTTATTGGCGAAGACCGTATACCCGGCGGCGACCTCGAGCGGCGTCATGTCGTAAGCGCCCAAAGCCACGGCGGGCGTGGGCTGGATATCGTCATTGAGGCCCAGTTGGCGCGCCATATCCACCACCCGGCCATAACCGATCATCTCCGCCACTTTGACCGTAGCCACGTTCAGAGACTCGGTCAGGGCCTCTCGCAGCGTTACCGTTCCGTGGAAGCTCTCGCCGTAATTATTGGGCGTGTACTCCTTGCCCTCGAAATCGAACGTGGTAGGCTCGTCGTCAACAGTTGTCGCCGGAGTCACCACGGGAGAAAGTCCCTTCACCACATCGTCGAAAGCCGCGGCATAAACGAAAGGCTTGAACACCGAGCCGGGCTGTCTTCTGGCGGTGACGTGATTGAGCTGGCTCTCGCCGTAATTGCGTCCGCCCACCGTCGCCAGAATATTTCCCGTGTGCGGGTCAAGCACCAGCAGGGCCACTTGCGCTTGGGCCGGCTTGTTTTGCTTTTTCCAGAGCGCATACTTCCGCGCCAGCAGCTGATCCACATTGGCTACTCCGAGCGAAACCGCCTGCACCGCGGCGCGTTCCAGCTGCGGGTCCAGAGTCGTGTAGATGCGATAACTTTGCGACAGCAGTTCCGCTTCGGAGAAGCGGTCCAGCAGATGGTCCTTGACCATATCCACGAAGTACGGCGCGTCGTTATTGTTTTGCCCCTCGGTGGCCAGGGTGAGCGGCGCCTTCTTGGCTTGCTGCACCTGGTCCGCGGTAATGAACCCGTTTTCCATCATCTGCGTCAACACGCGGTCCCGTGCTTCCGCGGCGCGCTCCGGGCGGCGGTCCGCGCTCGAATAGCGATTGGGCGCGCGAATAATGCCGGCGAGGAAAGCGGCTTCGTTCACCGAGATGTCGCGGATATCCTTGTTGAAATAGGCCAGCGACCCTTCCGCGAATCCATGAATGGCGAAGCTGCCGCGATTGCCGAGGTAGATCTCATTGGCGTAGAGCTCGAAGATTTGCTGCTTGTTGAAGCGATGCTCCAGTTCCAGAGCGACGATAGTTTCCGCCACTTTACGCCGCCAGGTGCGCTCGGTGGTAAAGAAAAAACTCCGCGAAAGCTGCATCGTCAGCGTGCTGGCGCCCTGCGCGATCCCCTCGCGACGAACGTCCGCCCAGGCCGCGCCGAAGACGCGCACAAAATCCAGGCCGGGGTGCTCGAAAAAGCGCTTGTCTTCCGCGGAGAGCACCGCGTTGACAAGCACTTTGGGAATGTCGTCGAAGCGAATCCTGCGCCGCTTTTCCCGGGAGGTATCGAAGAGATTGGTCAGCAACTCCGGCTCGATTTCGGCGCTTTCCACCACGTCGCCGCTATCCAGCAGCTTGATGCTGCTCACGCCGCCCCCGGCGAAATTGACGTGCAGCGCGTTCTTGCCCTGGAAGTACGAATCCGCAAGGGGATGTATCTCCACGACGTTGCCGTCGATGCTGTACCAGCCCGGCGCTCCGTCAACTTTTGTCTCGTTGTAGCCGTCGTGCTGCAATTGGCGGACGAGTTCGGCGGCCGACAGTGTCTCCCCGTCGAAAACGCGGTCGGGCGCGCTAAAGACGCGAGCGCTGGTCTGGTACATGTGCCCAGCCATGCGCTGATCGATCATGCGGCCGTAGACGATCCAGTAATACGTAAAAATTCCCGCGGCGATCAGAAACACGCCCAGGAACGCGGCCAGCAGCCCCAGGCCTAAGCCCGAGAGCAAAAAACCCCGGTGAATTCGCAGGCGCATGCCTTCTCCCGATGGTCTCTTCGAACCCTTCGATACCATTGCTTCCTACAGTTTACACGCGAGCGACGGGATGGCCGCTGGGAAGCCGCCCTATTCTCCCCGGCTGGGAGGAAACGTTGGCTGAACTCTCACCAATCAGCTTAGCAAAATTCACGACGGAACGGCACAGACCAGAGAGTGGTCCAAAGCCAATGTCACGGCAAAGTTCAGAGCGGACCTCAAAGCCTCCAAAGCAAAGATCCGAGCCATTTTTCCCTGAACTTTCCCCTAAACGTGGCCGCGCTAGATAGGATTGTTCATGGCGTTGGGATGGAAGTTGAGCGTCCATTGATACACGCGCAAATCCACGGTGACGCTATAGTCGGCGGTGATCTCCACGTGCCCTCCGTCGTCCTTTACATGGATGTCTTCCGCCACGATGGGGATTTCTTCGCTCTGCGCTTCCTTGAGAACGGCCGCGCGGATATCCTCGGCGGATTGCCGATTCACAGTCGCCAACCGGGCGGTGCTTTGCAGGGCATCCTGGAACTCGTAATTGCTTATGAGGATGGGAATTACCTTCACGCCGACATAAATCATCCCGGCGAAGATGGCCAACACAACGATGGCTTTCAGCCTTCCCGCGCCACGCTGGCGATCTCTCAAGGCCATGGGACCCGGGCCCGCAGGCTGCGCGGCTCTTCGCACTCTGTTTCGAGCCCGCCAGGCTTCGGCCCCCTCCCCAACTTTCGGCATTGACCGGAGCAATTCATGCGTCAACCCTCTGCAGAACGGCCGTCGCAGGCTCCGCCTGTGGCCCGATCTGTGGATTCGTAAAGTTACGCCCGATGCTAACATTCGCATCCAGGGGTGTCGATATAAACGGCGCCTGGACGTTCCTCCAAGTAACGCCCGAAGGACCTAAGCGATCTGTAAGGAGGGAGTTGCCAGACGCTTAAAAGATTTACCGTATCCGCCCGAGTCATCACATTCAGGAAACGCTGGTGGTTGTATACTCATCGTAAGATAGGAAGTTCAGGGGGACAGGCCGAGCCGTCACCTAGGCTTGGACCGTTCCGGCACAGCCCTTGCCGGAGGGATTGAACTTATGGCTGCAGAATTGCCGCAGTCCGGGAGTACGGCACTTTTCGCGCCCGAGCTTTTCTTGGCGAACCAGCGGGCCGCACGCTACGGCCTCGCGCTGGGGCTTACCACAGTCGCGCTCCTGGTCCGCTGGCTCATTAACCCAGTCCTTGGCGACCTCGGCCCTTTCCTATTGGTTTATGCCGCGGTGACTCTTGCCGCCGTTTATCTCGGAGCCGGGCCTGCAACTCTTACGGCATTGATCGGTCTCCTCGGCAGCAGTCGCTGGTTTTTGCTGCAGGGCCAGTTGAAGTTCGAAAGGTCCGATCTCGCTTATTCCGCCGGATTCCTTCTCGTGTCGGGCATCATCATCTTGTTGGCTGAAAGGAGCCGCCGGGCGCTGCTGCAAGTGGAAGCCGCCCGCCAAACGCTGGAAGAAAAAGTCGACGAGCGCACCCGGGAACTTCAGGTGGCCTTAGCCAACTTGCAGGCCGAGATCAAGGTGCGCGCTGAGGCGGAAGAGGCCCGGCGCAGGATTTCCGCGCGCATGCTGAACATTCAGGATGAAGAGCGGCGGCGAATCGCGCGTGAGTTGCACGACAGCATCGGTCAGACTCTGGCTGCTCTGAAAATGACCATAAGCACCCTATCCAAGATGACCTCCGCAGCGGCTCAGCCCAGCCCTGCCATCTCCAAATGCTGGGATGACGTGAACGCGCTGATCGACGAGGCCATCCGCGAGACGCGCACGATCTCGCACCTCCTGCATCCGCCTATGCTCGATGAGCTCGGCTTCGCCGCGTCGGCCAGTTGGTATATAACCGGCTTCGCTCGCCGCAGCGGTATCGAAGTCAACGTGGAATTGCCGGAGGAGCAGCCGCGATTCACGGAATCAATGGACTTGACGCTGTTCCGAGTATTGCAAGAGTGCCTGACCAACATTTTGCGCCACTCCGGGAGCAAGAAAGCGGAGGTTCGCCTCGACGTTGCCGGCCAAGAGGTGGTTCTTTCCGTAAGGGATTACGGCAAAGGCATGTCCCGGGACCAGATCCAAAAATTCATGACCTCGGGCACCGATGTTGGAGTCGGTTTAGGCGGCATGAGGGAACGCGTGCAGGACTTGGGAGGCAAAATCGAATTGCAAAACCCGGGGACCGGCACGACCGTAAAGGTGACCTTGCCGCTGGTCGCAACACCGAAAGCGCCTGAACGAATTAAGAGGCCCACTTCGGGTTTGGCCGCTCAGGCATAGCTGCCTTCTCCGAAAACCCGTCTCCCAACGCGTCTAATAAGCGCGGCCAAAGATGCCCTTTTCCGTCGAGCGCTCCCCGCAAAGGATGCAGGTCCCCGCGCTGTCGCTTTGCGCCAAAGGTATGCAGCGCATCGTGGCTTTGGTCTCTTCCTTGATCTTGGCTTCGCATTCCTCGCGGCCGCACCAGAAAGCCGACGCAAAACCTGTTTCCACCGCGGCCTTGAACTCGTCGTAGGTTTTGGCCTCTTTGGTACGCGCATCGCGAAAATCGCGGGCGCGGTTCAGCAACGCTGCCTGAATTTCCACCAGCGTGCTCGACACCACCGCGGACAAGCCCTCCTGCGGGTGAAAGGACTTCCCTTCCCTGCCGGGCCGGTCGCGCCGCGCCAAAACCACGCTCCCTTTGGCCACATCTTTCGGCCCGATCTCGATGCGCAAGGGCACGCCGCGCATCTCCCAATCGTTGAATTTGAAGCCCGGACTAGTGCCTTCCCGTTCGTCCATGCGCACGCGGATTCCGGCGGTCACCAGACCATCGCGAATGTTGCGCGCCGCCCCGGATACCTGGGCCTTCTCCTCGTCGGTCTTGTAGATCGGCACGATCACCACCTGCGTGGGCGCCAGCCGCGGCGGCAGGATCAATCCCTGGTCGTCGCCATGCACCATGATGATCGCGCCGATAAAGCGCGTCGAAAGCCCCCACGACGTCGTCCAGCAATGTTGCAGCACGCCCTCGCGGTCGAGATAGCGTATCTGAAAAGCCTTCGCGAAATTTTGCCCCAGATTGTGCGAGGTCCCGGCCTGCAGCGCTTTGCCGTCTCCCATCATCGCTTCGATGGAGTACGTTTGGTCCGCGCCAGCGAAGCGCTCGGAGGCAGATTTGCGCCCAGGAATCACCGGAATCGCGGCTTCGTTGATGGCGAAATCCGTGTAAATCTCCAGCATCTGCCGCGTTTCCGCTTCCGCTTCCTCGAACGTGGCGTGCGCGGTGTGCCCCTCCTGCCAGAAAAATTCCAGCGTGCGCAGGAAGAGTTTGGTGCGCAGTTCCCAGCGCACCACGCTGTTCCATTGATTGATCAGCACCGGCAGATCGCGGTAAGACTGAATCCATTTCGCGTAGGCGTGGCCGATGATCGTTTCCGAAGTCGGGCGGATCACCAGCGGCTCTTCCAGCTTTTCTCCGCCGCCAATGGTGACCACCGCCAATTCGGGCGAAAATCCCGCCACGTGCGACTGTTCTTTTTCGATGAAGCTGCGCGGAATCAACAGCGGAAACGCGGCGTTGACGTGGCCCGTGGCCTTGAACCGGCGATCCAGCGCCTGCTGGATATTTTCCCAGAGCGCCCAGCCGTACGGCCGCACAATCATGCATCCGCGCACGGGCGCATAGTCCGCTAATTCGGCGCGGAGAACGAGCTGGTTATACCATTCGGAAAAATCTTCGGCGCGGGTCGGGAGCTTCTGATCGGCCATGGTCGCTTTCTGGCGCGAATCTCGCGCCGGCAGAGGGCGCGGGTTACTCAGGAAGTTGCCGGCGCCTGGGAGAAACGGAAAAGGCTACTGAACGCTCCCAGTGTTGTCAACCGAAGAGGGCATTTCTCTATTTCTCCGGGGGCGCCACGACCTCATCGCCGATCACCTTGTTGTATTCCGCGATGTCTGACGGCGAGCAGTACATCTCCCGAATATCGAAGCCGCGCGGTTGCAACCGCAGAGGAAATTTGTTCAGGGCCAGCCACGGCTGCGTATACATCTTTGGATCGTTGATCGTCACCGTGAGTTCCAGATGGTCGTGGTCCACCCGGTGAAACCGTTCTTCCACCTTCAATTCGCTGCTGTGCGGGCGGCCCGCATTGTCGATCCAGGTCTTTTCACTCATTCCCACCGTCTGAACCACAAGCGTATAGTCGTCCACCCATTGGCCCACCGAGTAGCCGGTAAACCTTGGTTCGGGATTGGTGGGAAGCTCTCGCCCATCGGTCCATATGGTGCGCCAAGTCCGAAAAAATTGATTCATCACGATCACCTGGTCGGCCGTCTGGGTGATTTCGATGGTCCTGAATTCAGAAAGGTCCATGCGCGGAAATCCTGGCGGGTCGCAGATATCGACCGGATCGTTTCCAAGCACCGCGGGGACCGATCTCACGCCGAGTCCAGTAGGTTTGTGGGCCTCGAGCGTCTTTTCGCCGAGCGGCGTGTACGGCAGCGGATTGGGGATATTTCGCTCGTCAGGTTCGCCCCCCGGCGGATTGTTGTTTCCACGCAACACCGCGCGGTGCTCGTTGTTACCGGTCGGTTGGATTCCGGGTGGCGGACCGCCTATGGGATCCCCGGTTGCATCCCAAACTCCGGAGAGATCGTGCCGCGGAGCGGGAGCCGACTTCACACCCACATACGCGCTGCCGGGAACGGGCGCGCTATTCCAAATGTCGATCTTAATGTCGTCGACCGATTTTGGCGGAGCAGTCTGAGCGCCCAAAACCGGCAGAACCACAAGAGCTGCAATCAGCGCCATCGGCGAGATCGTCCCTATCAATCGTCTTTTCGTCCTGTCCCGGCATTGAGGCAATCGAGACTCCCTCCGCAGCTTGGATTCAATTCCCGATACAGCCCAGTCAGGGCTTGAACACCTGGCCATTGATCTCGATGTGCCCTTTGAACCGGCCGATCGGCCGCCCGTTCTTTGCCGGCGTCACATCAACAGTCACCTGATCGCCGCTTTTGAACGTGGCATTGGTCCAGCCGGCGGTCGCCTGGGTAACCGCATTCTGCCCTTCAATCACCCAATGCAAGGTGTTGCCGCTCTCGTCCTTGGCGTCGACTTTCAGAAAGACGTGGGGATTGGCCCAAATGTAGTCGGTCACTGTTCCCTTGACCGTCACCGTTTTTGCCGTATCGTACGCCGCGTTTCCGTGATGCGCTAACAGAGGTAATGAGACGGCCGTAAAGCACACAACCAGCAACGAAATCGCCTTGAGTTTGCTTCTCAATGCATTCCTCCAATGGCCCAAAGTGTACGCGCCCTCGAGAGATATTGATAAGAAAAAAACGCGAGTAGCGGCTCCGCCAGACTCTCTCGCCCCGAGCCTTAGGTCTTGGGCTTCAGCTGCTCGTAGAGCTGCTTGATGAAGGCATCGCCATTGCGGTATCGCACGATCGTGCCGTCATCGTAAAACTGCTCGATATTGTTGAGGAAGATGGGATCGTAACTTGCCGTGGGGTGCGCTGCGACAGCTTCGTCTTCGCTCTTGCCCTGCTTGATGAGTTCCGATACACGGTCGCGGACACCCTCGAGCATGTCCTTGTGCGCAATGATGTCGGCTCGGTTCATCAGAGGACCATGGCCGGGGACCACCTTGGTGTTGGGTCCGCAAACAGCGATGGCCATCCCCAGCGCTCGAACCATGCCATCGACCGTGCCGCCTATATTGGGATATCCGGCGCGGAAGAAATCGCCAATCATGAGCACATCATCCTTGCGGAAATAGACCATGGAGTCGGCGTCGGTGTGCGCAGGAGGCACGGGGATTACTTGCACTTCCTCGCCGTCCATGTAGAGCGTCATCGGCCCATTGAAAATAACCGTCGGAAGCCCCGCCGGATCGAAGCCCTTCTGCGCGATCAAATCCGCACGCATCTGGGAGAGTCCCAAAATCGTCACGCCCATTTTGGCCAGGTTGGGATTGCCGCCCGTGTGGTCGCCGTGGGGGTGCGTATTGACGAGATACTTTACCGGCTCGTTCGAGAACGTCTTTATGGCCGCGGTGATCTTGCCCGTCAAAGGCGCGAACGACGCATCGACCATGAAAATCCCATCCGGGCCCGTCAAAACTCCGATCGCTCCCCCTGTGCGTCCCGTTCCGTTTATCCCCGTGACCGTATAGAAATTGTCGGCTAGCTTATCGACTTTCATCGTCATGGCGGCGTAATTGGTCTGCTGAGCCTGCGCAAACGCTCCGACCGCTGCGAGGACTACCGACGCCAAGACCGTACAGCACCACCGCATCGTCGTGGCTTTCATTTCATCCTCCGAAGAGTTGCACTCTGAAAATCGCATCGCCAAAACTCCGATCTCAGTTTCAGGCCAAGGAAGGGCGCCTCGGCTGGTCCCCTCTACTTGCTCGGCTCCGCCTTGCGCACCGCTGGAACGCTGATGATATTCACGTAAGCGATGCTTTGCGATGGCACGCAAATCTGCTCTTCCGATTGCTGATTGGGAACCCAGGCGAACTTGCTGGTGCCCAGTACAAAAGGCTTGGTATAGATCGCCGGATCGTTCACCGTAACCGTCATCTCCAGATGATTGTGGTCCACGCGCGTGTAGCGCTCCTCAAACACGCCTTGGGCGCTGTGCGGATAGCCGCGCGGATCGAGCCACTCCGAGCCGTCCGATCCGGTGGTATCGATCACCAGCGTGTAGTCTCCGTCCCAATGGCCCACCGAATATCCGTACCACGTGGAATCCGGCCCTCCCTTTTGATCCACGTTTTTCGGGAGCTGCCGTCCATCCATCCACACGTCGCGCCAGATCCTGTTGTACTGGTGCAGAACGATGATCTTGTCGGGCATCTCCGCAAACGAGATGCCTCGGATCTCATTCACCGCGCTTCGTGGCATGCCAAAGGGATCGCACGTCTTCCAGGGATCGTTCGCATCGGCCCAGCCCGCATTCGCCTCGGTCTTGCTGGCGCTGAATAGCTTCTGCCCCAGCGGCGTCATCGGCGGCACGTCGGGTCTTATCGCCTCCAGAGCTCCGGTCCACACGCCGGTCACGCTGCGTTTAGGAGCGGGTCCGCCGGCGCCGCCATTCTTCAGCTTGTTGTACATATTGTTCTCTCCAGCGGCGCCCGCCTGAGCCATGGCCATGGAGACGAAGAGCGGCGCCGCCATCAGCCCAATGACGAACCTGGCGAAAAGAGTTCGCATGCTTACCTCCTGCGCTGTTGGCGAAATTCGGGTGAGAACGCCGGCATTATAGCCCCAAAATGGAGGCGCTAAAATCCGTAGAGCCGCGCGGGATTATTCACCAGGATCATCTTTCGCACCGCCGCGTCCGGCGCCCATACGGGAAGCTGATCGAGCAGGCGCCCGTCGTCGATCTGCAAGAGTGGAGCGAGATCCGTTGCCGTGTGTCCCGGCAAGGGCCCGCCGCTGGGATGCGGCCAGTCGCTGCCCCAAATCACGCGCTCCGCATTCGCGGCGATGAGCGCCTTGGCCAGCGGAGCCACATCGGGATAATCGGGCGCCTTGCTGGAGATGCGATAAGCGCCGGAAATTTTCACGTAAGCTTTGCCGGCGCGTAGCAGATCGATCATCTCGTCAAAACCGGGCTGTGCGGTTCCCTGCGCGGCCTGCGCTCCCCCGAAGTGATCGAAAACGGAGACCACCGGCGCCGCCATGATCTCCTTGTGCAAACCTGCGATTACCGCCAGGTGCGTGTAGATCTGAATGTGCCACTTTCGCCCGGCGACGCGCTCCACGGCCTGATTGAATGCTTTCCGCGTCGCATCCGGATTGGCCTCTCCGAAAGTTTCAAAATTCAGGCGAATGCCGCGCACGCCGCCGTGAGCCATCTCATCGAGCCGCGCGTCGGACGTTTTCTCGTCGATCACAGCGATGGCCCGCGCGTCCGCTCCAAGCTGTCTGACGGCATCCAGCGTGCAAGAATTGTCGGCCCCATAGATGCTCGGGTTCACGATCACCACGCGCTCGGTATGCAGCGCGCGGTGCAATGCGCGCATTTCCGCTACAGACGCGGTCTCCGGCGTATAAGTGCGCCCAGACCATAACGGAAACCGGTGTGGATCGCCGAAAATGTGCGTATGGCAATCGCAGGCTCCCGCGGGCACGGCAAAATTGACTGGAGTCGAAGGCTGCGATGCGCTGGCCCACAGGGACTTCGGCAACAGCGCGGCTGCCCCTGCCGCCATCGATCCCAGCAGGACCTCTCTGCGCGTGATCATGGTGCCCTCCTGAAGGTGGTTTCCGCGTCCCGGTTAATTCCCGTAGCATATCAACTTCGAGCCGGCGTTTCAGCCTTCGCTGGGTCTTTGCAACCAAGCCGGCGAGCCAGAGCGATCGGGCCTTGGCTGAGGTTGATTTGCACAGTGCAGTTGCCCTTTTTCTGTCCCTGCGTACAGGTTTCCAAGTACCTGCCATCCTTGTATTTATGGCCTCGTACTGAAATAGACACGTTTTGGCGCGGCGAGGCTGGCCCTTTTTTCTGCCACAGAGTCAAATCGGTGGTGAGGGAAGCGCCCAACGGCCCGAACCTAGGAGAGAGCATGCGGAGAAAGAAGACCCTGTTAATCGTAGCTGCCATGATCCTGACCATCGCCACGCTGGCGGTGCTGAGTTTTGTGCGCTCCAAGATGGAAGCAAACGATCAGGCCGCCAAGTCGGCTTCCGTGCACGTATTGGCTCGCGGCGTTCGCGCCGCTTAACGTCCTTTTATCTTCCGCTTACTTTCCCCCGCTTATCGGGTGCCAAGACTCCCGCCGCTTCCGCATCTCCTGTAAATCTCTCGCGAATCTCTCACGCAACCTTGCAGCGCTTTTGAAACCACCTCCGCAGCTTATACAATGCTCGCGACTGTCGCTGGAGTGCGGCGCTGAAATTGAGCCGCGGGAGCCGCTGGCCCTTTCCGTGCGCCCGAGGAGAAAATCTCTTGAACAAAAAAACTTATGACGAAGGCATGGCCGTGCGCCGCGAAGTCCTAGGCGCCGATTACGTGGATCGCACCACGGCTTCGGCCGACCCGTTCACCCGCGTGCTCTACGATTTCGCCACCGAATGGTGCTGGGGCGCCGTCTGGACGCGTCCCGGCCTCACCCGCAAGACGCGAAGCCTCCTCAACCTGGCCATGCTTACGGCCTTGAACCGGCCGCATGAGATCAAGCTGCACGTCCGCGGCGCGCTGAATAACGGCGTCACGCGCGAGGAGATCGCGGAAGTCTTTCTTCAAGCCGGGGTCTATGCCGGCGTGCCCGCGGCCGTCGATGCCTTTCGCGCCGCCAAGGAAGTGTTCGACAGCCTGGACCAAAAATAAGGCCGGCCATTCCGCCGTTGTTTGCACATCGCTTCATGCACGAAAGCGCCGGGTTTGCTCTCCCGGAAATTCCTTGCTAACGTCCTGCGCAGCGCTCTTTGCAACGATTTGGAAGCCGGCAACGGGCGCAATTTGGCAAACGTGAGGAACCGGTGGCGCCACGCTCGAACTCAAAACTCCAGGACGAAATGGCTGCGGCGCAAGGCGCGCCCGCACCCAGGAAGCTCAAGATTGCGCTGGTGGGCTTCGGAACCGTGGGGCGCTCGGTAGCCAAGCTGCTCACCCAGGATCGGCAAAGCCCGTTCGTGCTAACGCAGATCTGCAACCGCAATATCCAGCGGAAAAAAGTGGACTGGATTCCACGGAGCGTGCGCTGGACCGAAGACATTAACGACGTGCTGGCCTCGGACACGGATATCGTGGTCGAAGTCGTGGGCGGCCTCGAGCCCGCGGGCGAATGGGTGAGCAAGGCCTTGCGCGCGGGTAAATCCGTGGTCACGGCGAACAAACTGCTGATCGCGGACCGCGGGCCGGAACTTCTGCGCCTGGCGCGGCAAACGGGACGGCAACTTCAGTTCGGCGCTTCGGTCGCGGGAGGAATCCCCGCGATCATCGCCATTCAGGAAGGACTGGCCGGCGACCGGCTTTATCGCATCTCGGGAATTCTGAACGGCACCTGCAACTATATCCTCACGAAAATGGAGGCGACCGGCGCGGGATTCGCGGCCGCGCTCAAGGAGGCGCAAGAGCTGGGTTTCGCCGAAGCCGATCCCTCGAGCGACGTCGAAGGATACGACGCTCGCGCCAAGCTCGTGATCCTGACGCAGGCCGGGCTGCGCGTGAACGTGCGCAGCGAACAGATTCCTTGCGCGCCGATTTCGCCGGTCGATGCCGTCGATTTCGGCTACGCACGCGAACTGAACTGCACCATCCGGCAAATTTCCATCGCGCAGAAAGATTCGTCCAAGGGATTGCATCTGCTTGCCGCGGTGCGCCCGACGCTCGTTCCGCTTGCTTCCCTCACGGCGCACGTGCAACGAAACCAGAACCTGGTGATCGCCACGGGAGAGTTCGCCGGGCCCATCGTGCTGTCCGGCTTTGGCGCGGGCGGCGATCCCACGGCCGTCGCGGTGGTTTCCGACCTTTACGTCATCGCGCGGCAGTCCAATGCCGCTCCCGTGGACACGGGCGAGATTGCCGAAGACCCGGATTCCGTGAGCGGCGATTTCGTGCTTCCCCATTACGTTCGTTTCGTGGTCAAAGACCGGCCGGGAATCGTGGCCGAAGTGGCCACGGTGTTCGCCAAGTTCGGAATCAGCATAGACGCGCTGCTGCAAAAGCCCGGCTATCCGCATTCCGCCCTGCCCTTCATCATGACGCTGGAATCGTGCAGCAGTGCTTTGCTCGATAGCGCGCTCGAGGAGATCGGCGCTTTGGATTTCCACGTCGCGCCGCCGCTTTGCCTGCCGATCCTGCTTTCGTGAGTTTTCGCTAGGCCTTCCGAACGGCCGTCATGATCTCCCCGATCGCAAGCAAATGAGAGGGCCATGAGAAACGTCAAGGATCTGTCCGTACAAGAACTGCTCGCCTTGGCCATCGCGCTGGAAGAAGAAGACGAGCGCATCTACGCCGATTTCGCCCAAGGCTTGCGGCAGAATTTTCCCGAATCCGCCGCGCTGTTCGACGAGATGCGCGCGGAGGAGTCCGGCCACCGCCGGCGGCTCCAGGAGATGTTCCAGCAAAAATTCGGCGAACACATTCCGCTGATCCGCCGCCAGGACATAAAAGGCTTCGTGGCGCGGCGTCCTGTGTGGCTGGCGCGTCCGCTGCGCCCGAAAACGGCGCGCAGCGAAGCCAGTTCCATGGAGCAAGAGACGCGGCGCTTCTATGAAGCCGCCGCCCAGCGCACCAGCGACGCCAGCATTCGCCGCTTGCTGGACGACCTCGCGCAGGAAGAGCGTTCGCACCAGGACCGCGCCGAACAGTTGAGCGAAGCGGCAGCCAAGCAGGGCGCCGCTTCGCGCGAAAAAGAGGCCCAGAACAGGCTCTTTTTGCTCCAGATCGTGCAACCGGGATTGGCGGGGCTGATGGATGGATCGGTGTCCACGCTCGCTCCCGTTTTTGCCGCCGCTTTCGCCACGCGCGCCACGCATGCGGCTTTTCTGGTGGGCTTGGCGGCCTCGCTGGGCGCCGGAATCAGCATGGGCTTTGCCGAAGCTCTTTCCGACGACGGCACGCTGACCGGGCGCGGGCATCCGCTCTTGCGCGGAGTGGTCTGCGGATGCATGACGGCGCTGGGCGGCATCGGGCACACCCTGCCGTTTCTCACCAGCCGCTTCACGCTGGCCGTGGCGATCGCCGTCGGCGTGGTGATCGTGGAGCTGGGGGTGATCACCTGGGTGCGGCATCGGTTCATGGAAACGCCCACGTTTTCGGCGGCGGTGCAAGTGGCGCTGGGAGGCGCAATCGTTTTCGGCACCGGCATCCTCATCGGCACGTGGTGAGGCGTTTCAGTCGTGCGGCTTCTCTCGGGTGCCGCACCCTTCGTTCGTAAGGGTGCGGATTTTTCTTGCGCGGGGTCGTCTCCGCCGGTAGGAAATGAACCGAATTGCCGTCCCTCGCGTCACCTGCTTCTCCGCCGCGAACGTCCGCCGCGAAAAGGCTACCCACGGGATGCGCTTTTCGCGGGTAGCAAAATCAGGAGCTTCGCGGCGCACACAAAGTTGTCATTCTGAACGGAGCGGCGCGCCGATTTTTCCCAATCCCGCTTTCGGGGATGCGCGCCGCGCAGTGAAGAATCCCTCCGCATCCCTGCACTTGACATCGAAAGAACCATCAGCGTATACGATAGCCAGTCTCGAGCTACTTTCTAATCTCCATCCCGGGAGACATTTAGATGACACCTCGCCTAGGCCGCATCGCGACTTCGGTTTGCGGCCTGCTCATCGCCGCGATACCCGCGTCCGCGCATCACGGGTTTTCCGTCGAATTCGACCCCAAGAAGTGCGCCGATATGACCGGCACGCTCACCGGCGTCAGCTGGGAGAATCCTCACGTGCACTTCACCATGGACGTGAAGAATGCCGATGGCAAGCTAACCTCGTGGACCATTGAAGTGAACTCCATCCCCGCGATGCGAAGGTCCGCCGGAATCCAGCGGCAGGATTTTCTCGATAACGTCGGTAAAACCGTGGTCGTAAGAGGTTGTCCCACCAAACTTGGGGGCACCCTGTACAGAGCCGCCGCGGAAACGATCAAGCTGTCCGATGGCCGGCTGCACATCGTCGGCCAGGATGTCGAAGGCTTGGGTTTGAATAAAGGTTCAGTGCCGCAATGACAATGAAACCACGGCTTCGCTTCGATCTCGCCTGCGCCGGAGCCGCGCTGGTGGCTTTGTGCGCGGCCTGCACCACGGGATTCACCCAGCAAGGAAACTCTTCCGAACAGCTCCACTCCGGATTTGGAGATGTGCATAAGTTGCCTCCAGGCGGACCCGCGCCCCGAACAGCGGATGGCCATCCGGATCTATCGGGGGTTTGGTTTCCCAATAGCGCCGGCATCGGAATCATGTCCGCCGATCCTGTCGACGGCGATGCTCGCCAGCAGTTCGATCCCAAGGTCACTCCCGAGGAGAAGCCTTCCTTCCAGCCCTGGGCTCTCGCCAAACTCAAGTCCATGGGCCCCACGGAAGCTTCGCTGGCGGATGAAGGCGTTAACTGCGATCCGGAGGGCGTGCCCGGCATGTTTCTAATGTCCACTCACCCTTACCCCATACAGTTAATTCAAACGCCGGGACAGTTGGCCCAGCTGAATGAATTCCGCAATAACTTTCGCGTTATTCCACTCGATGGACGCCCCCATGAAAAAAATCCCGATCCCACCTACACCGGGGATGCCGTCGGGCATTGGGAAGGCGACACTCTGGTCATTGACGTGATCGGCCTCGATGAGCGAAGTCACGCCATGCGAGGAGCGCAATTCTTTCATAGCGACCAGGAGCACGTCATCGAGCACCTCAGCCGCCCCTCCATGAATTACCTCGTCTACCAGGTCACCATCGAGGATCCCAAAGTGTTAACGAAACCCTGGAACTCGGCGCCTCACCGTTGGTCTCTTTCCCGCTACCACGAGCGCTTGCAAGAGTTTTACTGCACCAACGAGCAGGATACGAAAGAATTTCGCTCCGTAGGCGAAACCGCTGAAGGAAAGAAACCGAAGTAACCCCGAGCCCGATGCCCAAGCGCGCCGTTTTGTAGCTCAGGTCGCGCCTGCGCCTTTAGCAGGCGAGACCTGAGGCCCTTTCCGGCTGTCCCATTTTGCTTTGTGGGTCGCGGCTTCGGCTCCGGTTTAAGGAGTCCCGGGGACTCCACCGGGAGTCCTGAACCCGGACCGAACTTCCGCCTCTTGGGTGCCGCACCCTTCGTTCGATTTTTAGGGCTTAGTGGGGACCCTGAGCGATGAGCTGAGCCACTTTCGAATTCGTCCCGACTGGTTCGACGAATAGGATTTGATTGGGATTCAGATACATACGGTCGGGCTCATGGAGTTCTTTACCTCTCTTTATAAGAGAGCTCTTGACCTGTTTGGTCTCCGGGTCCGTTTGACTCACTACGTAGAAGACGTCGGTCAGGACAGGATCAGCGCCACCGTAATTCTGCAGATGGCCGAAATAAACCGAGCCGTTCGTGAGAAGCACGGCTTGGTAAGGAGTGGTGAACTGCACCGAGGATGGGCGCAGCGCAAGAAAAATGTGAAGGCCCGCGAGCACGGCAACCAACAACCCCGCCAGAATCCAAGCGAGTTTAGCCGCAAGAAGCCCCCTGCTCTCAATGGGCATTGGATTCTCCTCGGAAGAGGGCATTCATCGTGAAAGAGGCGGCTGTTTTACAGCTCACTGCAACGCAGGAGGACTGTGCCTGACCGAACGATTTCGATTCCGCCACGAATAGAGCATCAAACCGATCAGGCCCATTCCAAGCAGAGAAAGTGTCTCAGGCTCAGGAGCTTGCACGGCAGTGAGATCGATCTGGTTTTGGCCGTAGTTTATGTCCCACCGATATCCGTCATCCCAGAAGCTCGATCCACCCATGAATCTGCCCGTAAGGGAATTGTAATCCATGATGTCGAAAGTTTGACCGAGCGGATCAAAGCCATCGAGCAGCGCGATGTCCAGTAGGGCCCCGTGATCGAGGGTCGCATCCCCATTTATTTCCAGAAGCGACTGCGAGAGAGGACCAATCAGCTCCTCGAGTATGGCATCGTCGGTTTGTTCGTAGTTTCCGTTGATAGTGAGCATGCCCGGAGTACCCGGGTCTCCCGCCGTGATCGTCCCTCCCATTAGCATATTGCCGTTGATCGTACCGGTGCCGCCAAGCGTGCCCCCCAGAATGTTCACCATGGCGCTGCCTGTTGCGGTGAGGGTGCCATCCACAAGAGTGCTGCCAGCCAACTGCGTGTAATTGGTGCTCGTGGTGAAAACGCCCGTACTGGATATGGTCACCGCGCCGGAGTTCGTAAAGGTTCCAGCATTCGCGATCATCCCGGAATTAGCAACTGTACCGGAGTTGTTGATTGTCCCCACGTTGTTGATCCAGCCGAAGTTGTTGATCTCGCCCGAGCTGTTGATTGTCCCGGTGTTGCAGAATCCGATTCCGGGACAATAACCGTAAAAATCGCCGTTAGTAGTGGTGTAGTTGTCTATCTTGCCGGAGTTGCTGATCGTGCCGTAGTTGCCGACTTGAGCGTAAATCTCGTTCGTGATCGTGCCGGAGTTGTTGATCGTGCCGCTGTTGGCCATCGTCCTGACGTTGTCGATCTCCCCGGAGTTTTCGGTCGTGCCGGAGTTCAGGAGACCGGGGGCTCCGCCCTCCCCAAGGCTGGAGTTGATGATCGTGCCGCTGTTATTGATCGTGCCGGAGCTGCTGATCCAGCCGAAGCCAGCTTTCTCGGTGGTGATCGTGCCGCTGTTATTGATCGTGCCGGAGTTTGTGAAGCCCAGACCGCTCCCGATGTTGATCGTGGCGGAGTTGTTGATCGTGCCGCTGTTGTTGATCGTGGCGTCAAGTTCGTCGTTGATCGTGCCGGAGTTGATGAGCGTACCGGAGTTGATGATGCCACCATCCTGCAGGGTAATCGTTCCGGAGTTGCTAAGGGTGCCGGAGTTGCTAAGATAATAGCTGCTTGCATACGTGAAGAGAATCGTGCCGGAGTTGGAGAGGGTTCCAGTGTTGGTAATCCCCCCGCCGTAGTTCGTTACCATCTCGCCGTAATTTGTAAGTGTGCCGTAGTTGTAGAGGCTGATGAGAGAGCCGTTGTCGTACATCTTGCCATAGTTGACGATCGTGCCATCATTGGTGATCGTGCCGTAGGTGTTCTCTACTGTGCCGTAGTTGGTGAACCTGCCGTAGTTAGAGAGTGAGCCACCCGGGGCCGAAAAGGATCCGGAGGTTTCCATCCCGCCATAGTTACCGAGCGTTCCATAGTTGTAGAGTGGGCCGCTGCTGTAGTCCAGCGTGCCGTAGTTCAGGCTCGCGCCAGAGCCTAGACTCAAGCTCGCGCCAGCGCTCATGTTCAAAACATTGCCGCTGGCCAGCTGCAGGCCTTCAGCGCTCCCGTTCGTGTCTAAGGTAACCGCGCTTGTGCCATCAAGGATGCAGGCGTTTGTCGAAGCATTGGGAGTTCCGCTCGTCCAGCTGGCGGCAGCACTCCAGGTACCATTGCCATCATTCCAAGTGGTCGAAGGAGCGGCCAGACTCCCGCATTGGGCCCGCGCCACTCCTGCAGCCCATGAGAGGGACAGCAAGACCATGAGAAGGCAGGGCAGCGCCCAAGGTGCTATTGAGAACGAACCATGAGGCGGAATGACGGCGCTTGGCTGCCGCATGTATGGCCAACACCTTCGATCTGCGATCTAGGGATATTAAAAGGTGTCAGCAATCTCGTGACCAAGTCGCGAAGGTTCGAGGAAAGCTGTATTTGTTCCTATGAAAATAAGCATATTAGCCAAGCAATAAACGGCTACCTGGATGTCGGATGTGCAACTAAGTGTTCATTTTCAGCAAAGTCGTGGTGCAAATTCCGCTGCAAAGGGCCTTGCCCGCCTGCTTCAGCGCCTCCACACCTTCCGCCGTCGTCAGCAGAGGAGTCGCATTAACGTTCCGGCACGCGCGCTGCGCGATCGCCATCGCGAACGCTGCCGACTCTCGCTTCTTCCTGAGCCCACGCGGGCCAGCACCGAGAGCCCGTGCGGCGAGCACCCCCCAGCACTTTCGAATATTCCACCCAGTTACTAGCCGTTGACTTATGTTTACTTTTATGATAGCATTGGCTATGCTTGTCGCTATCCTCCGCGAAAAGCCTGCCAGCCTCGCATCTGCTCTGCACTGGGGGATCTCGCCATGAAGCTGCGCAAACTCGGTAACGCCGGACCGGACGTCTCCGTCGTGGGCATTGGCTGCAATAACTTCGGCCTGCGCATCGATCTGGACGCGTCCCGCAAAGTCATTCACAAGGCCATCGACCTGGGCATCACCCTTTTCGATACCGCCGATATCTACGGCCAGCGCGGCGGTTCGGAAACCATCCTCGGCCAGGTGCTCGGCGAGAACCGCAAGCGCATCGTCCTGGCCACCAAATTCGCCGGCGCCATGGACGAACCCGGAACCATGAAGGGCGCCGGGCGCCGCTACGTTATCTCCGCCGCCGAAGCCAGCCTCAAGCGCCTCCGCACGGACTGGATCGATCTCTACCAGATCCATTTTCCCGATCCCGCCACGCCCATCGAGGAGACCCTGCGCGCCCTCGACGACCTCGTCCGCTCCGGCAAAGTCCGTTATATCGGCTGCTCGAATTTCGCCGCCTGGCAGGTTGCCGACGCGCAATGGACCGCGCGCCATTTCAACCTGCACGGTTTCGTCTCCTGCCAGAACGAGTACAGTCTCCTCGTCCGCGGCGTGGAGCGCGAACTCCTCCCGGCCATGCAAGCCTTTGGCCTCGGCATGCTGCCGTACTTTCCGCTCGCCAGCGGCCTGCTCACCGGCAAATACGCGCCCGATCGGCCCATTCCCGAAAACACGCGCTTCCAGGCGCTCAAGGGCCTTGCCGACCGCTACCTCACCGAATCGAATTGGAAAATTGTGCAGAGTCTGGAAGAGTTCTGCGCCAGGCGCGGCCACACGCTGCTCGAACTGGCCTTCACTTGGCTCTTGGCGCGCCCCACCGTGGCCAGCGTCATCGCCGGCGCCACCAAGCCCGAACAGTTGGAGCAAAACGTGAAGGCCGCCGAAGCCGCGCTCACTGCCGAAGAGATCGCCGAAATCGATACGATCACCGCCGAAGCGCTAAACAGGGTCAAGACTTTGTAACGGCTTTTGACGGTGCAGAGCGGCCTACTTCGAGGCGAGGTGAGGGACGAGGGCGCCGGAATCGAAGACGATTTTTCCGCCGAGGATGGTCATCACCGAGGACAAATGCTTGATGGCATCGTCGGGGACGCGGGCGGGATCGAGGAAATCGCCGCTGAGGATGGCGAGATCGCCGAGCTTGCCGATTTCGATGGAGCCGAGCTTATCTTCGTCGCCGGTGAACCAGGCATTGTCGATGGTGAAGGCGCGGAGAGCTTGCAAGCGCGTGAGCGTTTGCCCGGGATTGACGACGACGCCGGCGGCATTTTTTCCCGTAACCATGTAATGCATGTGCAGCCAGGGCGCCAGAGGCGCGACGCTGCCGCCATCGCTGCCGTATCCAAAATGGACTCCGCTCTCGAGGATGGCGCGCAGGGGCGCGACGCGTCCGGGAACCTCAACGAAGTAGCCTCCGGAAGCGGATACGCCGGCGCCCAGGGCCTTCAGGCGGCGCAAGGTGTCGGCGTCGATTTGCACGGCGTGGTCCATATCCCAGCGGAGCCCGGCGATGGGCGTGGCCGCGTTCACCTTTTCCCAGACGCCGACGATGGCGCGCTGATCTTCGGGGCCGTTGGTGTGCTGGTTGTAGCGCCAGCCGCGCTGGGCAATCAAACGAACCGCGTTTTCGTAGATGGGCGGCGGATTCCGCAAATCGCCGGTGGAGACCCATTCGCCCATGCCGGAGACGCGCATGCCATCGTCGCCGAAATCGAGGAATTGGTTATTGAGCCGCTGGGTGAGGAAAGGCAGGTCGGGCTGCAAATCCCGGGAGTAGAAAAAGAGCCTGAGGCGAGCGTTGAGCTTGCCTTCGCGATGCAGCGCGAGGAGATGATCGTAGCCGGTGAAGGGGTCCAGCGCGCTGGAGTTGGCGGCGATCTCGAGCAGCCCGCGCCAGATGGGCGCCGAGCCGAACTGCGGGCCGGGCGCGTAGTTGAAGGGAGGAGCGCCGCCGGCCTGATCGTCGTGTGTGGTGACGCCGAAGCTCAAGGCGTAGCTCGTGACTTCGAGCGCGGTGCGCTTCAAATCGTCAGCGAGTTTCGAGGGCGCGGATGGCGTCGAGGGCGGCGAGGCTGGGATTGGACGCGCCGCCGGTGCCGTTCCGCAATGGGCCGTCGGCGGCAACGGCGATGCCCTTGGCTTCGAGGAAGGCTTTGCCGGGAGTGTTCGTCACGCTGGGGCCATTGAGGCCGGGAAACAGCAGAACGGGATTATTCGGCGCGGCGGCATCCAGTTCGGCCAAAGTGGGCAAGCGCTTCTCGGCAAACTGCACCGGATTCCATCCGCCGACGGCGGTGATCCAGGCGCCGGGCTTGGCGGTTTTCGCGCGGCGGCGAATGGCCTCCTGAACCTCGGCGACGGAGGTGGTGGTATCGAGACGCGTGTCGAAGCCGGGCCGCTGGCTGAGGGTGACAAAATGCTCGTGGCTATCGACGAGGCCGGGAATCGCGGTGTGGCCGCGCAGATCGACAAGCCTGGCGCAAGCATCGTGCTTGGGAATGCCGCGGGCCGCGCCGACAGCGATAATTTGGCCGCCCTGGATGACGACGGAGGAGGCGACGGTGTTGCGCGCGTCGAGCGTGACGATCTTGCCGTTGTACAGCACCAATTCGTCGCAAGCGCGGTCTTGGGCGCGCGCCGGCAACGCGAGCGCGGCAGCCGCGGCGAGGAGTGCGCAAATGAGGAGCGACTGCTTCAAACAGCGGCGCGGGCGCGGCTCGCTCCGGCGCCAGTTCCTTGCTTCTCGAACGGGGCCCATATTTTCGCCTCCACCTCGTGCGCGATTTGTAAGCGCCGGGACTTAAGTCGCAATGCGGGTTGGCGCGCGAGCAAACATATACACCACAAAACGCTGGGGAGCGAACTCATCGTGATCGTTACGCTTCGCACGGTGAGGAATTGCGTGCACAATAGGCGGGCATGGCCGGGGCCCAGAACGTCTCCAATCTGAATGCGAACGATGCCAGCGGCGGCAATGGCGGCGCAGGACGGGCGGTATTCGGGTACCCGAGCTTTGTACGCTATCTAGGGGCGCGATCGCTTACGGTGGTCGCGCTGCAGATGCAATCGGTGGCGGTGGGCTGGCAGGTATATGAAATCACGCACAGCCCCCTGGCGCTGGGACTGACGGGCCTGGCGCAATTCCTTCCCGGCATACTTCTGTTTTTGGTCTCCGGACATGCGGCGGACCGCATCGCGCGGCGCAAGCTGATGATGGCCTGCTTCGGAGCATTCGCGATCTGTTCGGGATCGCTGCTCTACGTTTCGCGCGGCGAGCTCAATTCGGTGCGGCCAATCTACGCGATTCTGGTGGCGCTGGGCGTGGCGCGGGCGTTCAGCGGACCGGCAACGCGGGCGCTGGTGCCGCTGCTGGTTCCCACCGATCAGTTTGCGAGCGCGGTGGCGTGGGAAGCTTCGTTGGTACAAACGGGAACGGTGATGGGGCCGGCAGCGGGAGGGCTGCTGTACGCGCTTTTTCGCGGGCCCGCCGTGGTGTATGCGACGGCGATGGCGACGGCCATCGTGGCGATTGCGTTCGCCGCGGGGATCAAGGCGCGCGGGCCGCTGGCTTCGCGCGACGTGAATATGCGAAGCGTGCTCACGGGACTGCGCTATATCTGGCGGCAGAAGGTGATCCTGGGATCGGTTTCGCTGGACTTGTTTGCGGTGCTGCTGGGCGGAGCGGTGGCGCTGCTGCCCGTCTTCGCCAGCGATATTCTGCGGACCGGGCCGTGGGGACTGGGCCTGCTGCGCGCCGCTCCGGGAGCGGGCGCGGCGGCGATGGCGGTGCTTTTGGCGCACCGGCCGCTGCGGCGCAGGGCGGGCGCGGCGATGCTGTGGTGCGTGGCGGGATTTGGCGCGTTCACCGTGGTGTTCGGGGTCTCGCGGAGCTTTACGCTTTCGCTGATGGCGCTGCTGCTGGTGGGAGCGAGCGACATGGTGAGCGTGGTAACGCGCGGCACGCTGGTGCAACTGAGCACGCCGGACGAGATGCGCGGGCGCGTGAACGCGGTGGAGATGATGTTCATCGGCGCTTCAAACGAATTGGGCGGATTCGAATCGGGAATTACGGCGCAATGGTTCGGAACGGTACCCGCGGTGGTGCTGGGCGGGCTAGGGGCCTTGGTGGTGACGGCGCTGTGGGCGTGGAAATTTCCCGAATTGAGAAACGCGGCGACGCCGAGCGGGCTGCCATCGCAACACACGCAACAGCGGGGCGCGCTGGGGACTTCGGACGACGGCGATACCGAGATGGCGGAGCGCTAATGGCGGTGTGTGCGAGATTCCGTTGCGTAAACAATTCATAAACAGAGACGAAAAAAATTGATGGAAGCCATCCAAATTATGAACTTGCCGCGGAGCGCGCATGACCTTACAGTCGGTTCAACTCCATTTGCGGTCACCTCTGGAAACAGCGGCCCGCCGGTCCTCCCTAGCCGGCGGGCGCACCTTTTATAAGCACAAAATTTCGCGGCAGGAAATGACGCTCTGTTCACAAGTGTGCGAGCATTCGCTCGCGCCGGGGGCGCGAGTTTTATAAACTGGCAGACCTTGGTAACACAGACACAGCCGGCAGCCGAACTGGACAGCGCGCGAACGCTTAAATTGTGGCTCGCGTGGACCACGGTGCTGCTCTTCGCGCTCTTCGCGTGGATCACGCTCTTCCGCGCGGGACCGTACGGCCCGCCAGGACATCAGTGGGGTTCGCCGGCACACCGCACCGACTTCACCGTGTATCGCGACGCGGCGGCGGCGGTGTTGCACGGGCAGGACCCGTACGTCATCCGCAATGTGCGCGGATGGGCGTACGTCTATCCGCCGCCCTATTCGATTGCGATGATTCCGTTTGCGCTGTTGCCGCTGCCGGTGAGCGTGCTGGCGTGGTACTTGGTGTGCGCGGGGCTGACGATTTCGGCGGTGAGTATGGCGGGGCAACTGGCCGGAATCGGTTTCAGCAGCGAGCGCGCGCGGCTGGCGATCACGTTCATTCCCGCGCTGATCGTGTCCGTGTGGTTCACGGTGGGGCTGACGCGCGGGCAGGCTTCGGTGCTGATGACCTGGCTGGTGATCGCGGCGATTTTCTGGGAACACAAAGGAAAAACCTGGGCGGCAGCGGCGTGCCTGGGGGGCGCGGTATTGCTCAAGGCATTTGCGCTGACGCTGCTGTGTTACTACGTGTGGCGCGGGCGGCAAAAAATGGCGGCGGCGAGCCTGGTGGCGATTTTTCTGGGCGGGCTGGTGCTGCCGAGCGCGGTGTTTGGATTCCGCGGAAACGTGCACTATATCGGCGAATGGACGCGGGAAGTGGCGGCGCCGGCGCTGGGATCGGAATCGACGCGCACGCATTCCGAGCTCTACGACCAACTGCTGAGCATGGAACGGCCGCGGAACCAGGATTTGGGATCGGTGATGCAACGGCTGTTCAAGGGCAATCAAACGCGGCTGATGGTGATGGCCGTGGCGCTGGCACTGGCGCTGCCAATCTGGCTGCTGGGGCGAAAAGCGGATGAGGAGACCGAGCCGCTGATATTAGGCGCGGTGGTGGTGTGGATGCTGCTGGTCTCGCCGGTGGCGGAGGACCACTACTTCTCACTCTACGTTTTGCCGGCGGGATATGCGCTGGCTGCGGCGATGCGCGCACAAGGGCTGCACCGGCGATTGGGATATGCCGGCCTCGCGATCGTGGGCCTGCTGAACGTGGGCGCGGTGCTCGACCTGGGGCGCGGATTTGAGATTTACGGCGCGGTATTTTGGGGAGGGCTGGTCCTGCTGATGCTGCTTCTGCATTTGGCGTATTACGCGCCGAGGCAGCGGCGAGATGTGACGCGAGCGGCTCCCGCGTAGCGGCGAAGGAAAAACCTCAAGTCTCGGACGCAACACCGGCGTCCGCTGAGTTACAAGCTAGTGGTGACGAATGGGTTCCAAATCAAGAGCGCCCCGCGAGTGCGGGGCGCTCTTTGGTATTTTACGGCGTTTATGTTCGCGGGCCTCAGCGGCGGGCGGCGGCGGCTGCCTTGGTCATGAACTCCTGCTGGCGGCGTGGCAAATCCTCCGGCGCGACGTCCTCCACGTGCGTGGCGATGCCCCACTGCTGACCAAATGGATCGGTGATCTTGCCGTAACGATCGCCCCAGAACATGTTTTGAATCGGCGCGTCCACGCGAGCACCAGCGGTTACGGCGCGGTTGAAAATCGCGTCCGCATCGGGAACATAGAGGTGCAGGTAGGTGGGATTGGTCGCTCCCGGAAGCGCTGCGGGAGCCAACTGGCCCATCACCAGGTCATTCACGAAAACGATGGAATCGCCGATCTTCAATTCGGCGTGCATGATTTTGCCGTCGGGGCCGGAAAAACGCTCCACTTCGGTGGCGCCGAAGACTTTCTTGTAAAAATCGATGGCCGCGACCGCATTGCGGCAAACGAGATTTGGAGTAAGCGAATGGTACCGCTCGGGAATGGGTCTCACTGCGTTGGGCATATCTGAACCTCCTCAGGATTTGGCGGGCCGGACAAGCTGGGGAACTACAAAAAACAGCGGTGAAGCCAGTTTCCAACTCGCGTCGTTCCATGTCAAGGGCAATGTCGAGAGAGATGCGGTGAAAATATTTTATTATGGCTGCTGTTTTACACAGCCTTAGGCAGATATTACAGAGACAAGGCGATCCGCTCGCGTCATTCACGCAAATTTGCGCGTCATCGCGCTGCGGGGGCGGCTGCCGTGAAAGGCCGTGGCGCTACGGTTCAATGCTAGAATGCACGTCCCTCACTAACGAACCATGTTCAAGAAGCTACTGATTGCCAACCGCGGCGAGATTGCAGTGCGCATTCTGCGGGCCTGCCGCGAAATGCAAATTACCGGCGTTGCCGTTTATAGCGAAGTGGATCGCGCCAGCCTGCACGTGCGCATGGCCGACGAAGCCTATCCGATCGGGCCGGCGCCCGCGCGAGAGAGCTACTTGCGGATCGATAAGCTGATGGAGACCGCGCGGCGGGCGGGGTGCGATGCGCTTCATCCCGGCTACGGCTTCCTGGCGGAAAATCCCGAACTGCCGCGGGCCTGCGCCGAAGCGGGAATCACCTTTGTGGGCCCTTCGGCCGACGCGATGGAGCGGCTCGGCTCGAAAACGGCTGCACGCCAACTCGCTCACCGAGCCGGCGTACCGATGGTTCCCGGAGTTCGCGAACCGATCCCGCAGCTTTCGGCGGCGAGCGCACATCGCGGAAGAGATCGGCTACCCCGTATTGCTGAAAGCGGTGGCGGGAGGCGGCGGAAAAGGAATGCGGGTGGTGGGGAGCGCGAATGAACTGCCGGCGGCATGGCGCGAGGCAGGCTTCCGAAGCTCTCAATGCCTTCGGCGACGAGCGCGTTTACATCGAGAAATATCTGGACCGCCCCCGGCACATCGAGATACAGATCTTCGGCGACGGCCACGGAAACGTCATCTACCTTGGCGAACGGGAATGCTCCATACAGCGGCGCCATCAGAAAGTGATCGAGGAAGCGCCATCGCCTTTTATGACTCCGGAATTGCGACGGAGCATGGGCGAAGCAGCAGTTCGGCTGGCGCGAGAGGCCGGCTACAGCAATGCCGGGACGGTGGAGTTTCTAGTGGATGCCAGCCGGAATTTTTATTTCCTGGAGGTAAACACCCGCCTCCAAGTGGAGCATCCGGTTACCGAACTGGTGACCGGGCTCGATCTCGTCAAGCTCCAACTGCAAGTGGCCGCGGGCGAAGCTTTGCCTTTGCGGCAGGAGGACGTCCGCTGGCGCGGCCACGCCATGGAATGCCGCATTTACGCCGAAGATCCCGCCAATCATTTCTTCCCTTCCCCTGGACAGATTGTCACCTGGCGCCCGCCGCAGGGGCCCGGCATACGCCTGGATGAGGGAGTCTATGCGGGATGGACGGTGCCGAGCGATTACGATCCTCTGCTCGCAAAATTGATCGCGTACGGCGCCGATCGCGCGGAAACGCTGGCGCGGCTCAAGAGGGCGCTCGACGAACTGCAGGTGACGGGAATTCGGACGAATGCGGGGCTGTTCCTAAAGATCCTCGCAGAAAACGATTTTGGGAATGGCGCGATGCACACTCGGTGGCTCGATGAGCGCCTGGCGTCGCTTCTCGCTCCACACGCGCAAGAGACTTCAGGTGGCGACCTGGAGATTAGAGGCTGCCATGATTGCCGCCGCGCTATGGCATACCAGCCAGTCCAGCCAATCGGGCCAATCGGGCCCCGCGAATCCTCAAGCAGAGCCCGTCTCGCGATGGCGGGACGAGGCCAGGCGCGAACAAGTCTCGCGAACTCCCGAACGCGAATGATGAGCCAGCCCCTGCACTCTCTTTTGCACAGCCGTTGGCCTGGGTTCTCTTGTTCTGGGCGCTCGCGGTGAGGTCCAGGATATGAAACAGGATATGAAAGTGCAGGTTCGCATCCTGGGCTTCGAGAGATCGATCGAAATCGAGCGGACAGGCTCCGATAAATTCAGAATCCGCGGTAATGAGGGCGAGCAGATCGATGCCTTGGAAGTGGCTCCGCAGACATACTCGGTGATCATCAACGGGCACGCATTCGAGGCCGTGGTGATCCCGGCCGCCGAGGGGGTGCTGGTCCGCTGCGGGGGACGCGAATTTGCGGCCTCGATTTCGGATCCTCGGGCCTGGCGGCGAAGACATGCGGCGGTATTTGGAGCTGAAGGGCAGCAGAAAGTGACGGCTCCGATGCCGGGGAAGGTGGTCCGCATTCTCGTCTCGGAAGGCGCGACGGTGGAAGCCGATCAGGGGCTTATGGTGGTGGAAGCGATGAAGATGCAGAACGAAATCCGAGCCTCGACCAGCGGTAAGGTGGAGCGCATCTTCGTTCGTGAAGGGCAAGCCGTAGCCGCGGGCGAACCGCTGGCCATCATTCATTAAACTGGGGCAGTAAGGGGGACGGGAAGCTTTCCGCGATTCAGGGTTGGGACTGAACCGGGGGAGTGAGAGGCGCGAGCGCGGTGCTGCCGAATTTGGGAATTTCCGGCAATTTGCCGTTGGACTCGATCACCTGCTCAGCCAAGAAATTCGTCACCTTCGCACCTTCGCGCGCCTCGGCCATATAGGCGGCTCGCAGAAGCTGCTCTTTGCGATTGCGCAAGGTATCTCGGATCGATTGCTGAACCTGGGGATCGGAAATCTCGCGCTGGCCCGGGGCCTCTTTGGCCATCAATTTCAGGATGTGATAACCGTCGTGAAGCTGAATGACGGGGCTGACTTCCCCGACTTTGAGCACCACCACGGCGTGCTTCAATTCCGGATCGCTCTGATTGAGGGACGATTCGGGAACAAAACCGAGGTCGCCGCCGGATGAAGCCGTGGCGGGATCTTCGGAATAATCCATGGCCAACTGCGTGAAGTCGGCGCCGTTGGCAAGCTGCTGCAGGAGGGCCGCGGCCTTGCGGCGAGCTTCGACATCGGTGGTGGCGTCGTCATTCTTGCGATTGTGAAGCTGCGGGTCCTTGCGAGGAGTGACCAGAATTTGCGCGATGCGATATTGGGTTTCGGCTACGTTGAACTGAGCGCGATTCTGATTATAGAAGTCGGAAATGTCCTGATCGGTGATGGAAATCTTCGACAACACCTCCCGGTTCAGCAACTTTTGAACCGAAAGCTGTTGGCGGATATCGTTCTTAAGATCGTTGGTGGTGACGTCGCGCTCTTTGAGCTGGCGCTGGAATTCGTCCTCGGTGTAAGGGCTTTTCACTTCCGTAAACTTATCCTCGACCTCGCCGTCGGTGGCTTCCAGGCCTAACTTTTTCGCGCGCTGGATCAGAATATTGTTATTGATCAGCTCATCGAGGACGTTGAGCGTGAGCGAGAGGGCTTCTTCCTGAGAGGGAGTGGGCGCCTGCGGATTCAGGCGGCTCTTGTAATACTTCACCGCTTCGTCGCGATGGATTTGCTGGCCATTGACCACAGCCCAAACGTCGGCAGCGGGCGGCGCATCGTGTTTACAACCCGCAGCCACCGCGGCCAAAAGCAATAGCACAACTAGCGATTTTCTTACCACGCGCACTCCCTAGGCCGCAGGACGGCCGGACGAATCAAGCGGCCTTCTTCACGCGACCGGATCTCAAGCACACAGTGCAGACGCGAATCTGCTTGCGGGCGCCATTCACCAGAGCGCGGACCCGCCGCAGATTGGGATTCCAACGCCGGCGGCGCGTATTGTTGGCGTGGCTGATCACATTTCCAAAGTGCGGGCCTTTCCCGCAAATCTCACATTTTTGGGCCATAGGAACTCCTGCTCTCCTGAATTGGAGGACGCATTTTAGCAGAGATTTTGGGGCTGAACAAAAAGGGATTGTGGCAGGATGCGCCGATTCGGCGATGCGTCGGCGATACGCCGACAGTCCGTCGGCGGCGCGGCCGGGGAAGTTCCCTATCTGAAGTTCACGTAACGCATGACTCGCGGGCTGCGCCCAAGGTGCGTCAATAACGTCATTAAAAAAAGGACGCATTCGGTTCGCGCTCTTGGCCTTGAAGTTGGATGCGAGAAAGAAGTGACACTGAGCGCAAGGTGATGTAGATTTCGGGCGATTTCAGTTTCTAGAACGGCCCAAACGAGCTTCGCAAAATAGGGACTTCGTAGCGACAGATTGCAACGCTTTCGGAGGATGGATATGCGAAAACTTGGCTTGATGATTTTGCTGTTAGCGGTGGGCGTAGGCATCGGTTTGCTGGTCTCAAACAGAAAGACGCCCGCCGAAGCTGAACCGAAACCGGGAGCGGGATTCGCCGCGATTCCGGGGACGCTGGGCTCAGAGGACTTGACCGGACCTTATCAGGTGGTGAAGGGCTGGCCAAAAGACATCAGCACGTTGCCCGGAAATGGAAGCTGGACCTACGGCGCGGGCGAGAGCGTATTCGCGGAAAGCCCGAATCGCATTTATATGCTCTTCCGGGGGAATTGCCCAAGATGGCGCCGCCAAAAGCGGTTTTGCTGCCGCAGGTGGGGCCCAGCCTCAGCTTCCCTGTCGCAGGTTTCTGGCGAGACGCCACAACGGCCTCTCTGCCCGGAACGGGCGGGACCGACGACAATACGGCCGAATGGCTGACTGCCTGGGAAGGCAAAGCTCCCGATCTGGGCATCAAGGGTCCGCCGTATCGCAAGCTCGGCGTGGACGCGAAATGGGAAAACTGCCTGGTGGTGGTGGATGGCGACGGCAATATCATCGAAACCTGGAAACAGTGGGACAAGCTCTTCCGGCGGCCGCATTCGGTCTACATCAGCCCGTATGATCCGGACAAGAACGTGTGGGTGGTCGACGACAACATGCAGGTCATCTATCGGTTTACTCACGATGGCAAGCAACTGTTGCAGACCATTGGAACGCCGGAGCACGAAGGCGCGGACGCTACCCACTTCAACCGGCCGACATACCTCGATTGGCTGCCCGACGGCACTTTCTTCGTTTCCGATGGCTACACCGGCACGCGCGTGGCGAAGTTCGATAAGAACGGCAAGTTCCTCATGGATTGGGGAATCAAAGGCGGACCGCGCGGCGGCGGCGACAAGACTCCGCCGGATGAGCGCCCCGGCTACTTCAGCAACGTGCATGGGATCGCCGTCGATCCGAAGACGCATCACGTATTCGTGAACGACCGAAACAATCACCGCATCCAGGTGTTCGACGAAAACGGCAAGTTCCAATACCAATGGAAGGTTGACGCCGATCCATCCAGCCTGCATCTGCTGTACATCGGATCGGGCAACACGATTTGGACGTACGACCGCACCACCAACAAGATGGTCGAGTGGGACCTGCAAGGGCACCTTCTGTACGCCTGGGGAGCCATGGGAATGTTCCCGGGAGGCCTCTGGGGCGTGCATGGGATCAGCGTGGACCAGGACGGCAACTTGTACACGGCCGAGGTCGATAACGGGCGGGTGCAGAAGTTCGCCCCGAAAGCGGGAGCGAACCCTGACTTCCTGGTGGCTAAGCCAATCTATTCAGCCTGGAAATAATGCCGGCAGCCTGGACGTGGACGGCTGCTAGGCTACTAACTAAACGTCACGGCCGGAGCCAAGGCAGAATCTAGAGGCCGGCAGCACGGCTGCGAACATTGCCGCTGGCGAACGTAGCTTCCTGAACGGGAAGCATCTCGCTGGCGGCATAAGGCGCCTCTTTGTGGCAGACGTGGCAGCGCACAAGCGAGATACCAGCGGCCGATTCGGCTTCGGCTATATCGCGAGACGGAGAGGCCGGGACGAAGGTGCGGGTCCCGCAGAAGAGGCAAACGACAGCGCGACCTTTTTCATTTTTTGACTTTTGGGTCATGCGACCCTCCACACGAGAATTGGTCTCCAGGGGGAGGCGATAATACAACCTCTCCACTATCCTGTCTATAAGGTAGGCGCGGCACTCAGGGCGCGCAGTGATGCCGCTCACAGGATGGCTATATGCTTATAAATCAGCAACTTGCTCTGAGCATACCCCGCGTCAGCTGGCTTTCCACAGGCCAACGAGGAATTTTCAGGACGCTTCCCGCCGAAAATCCGAAATCTAAATGAAAACCAATACGGACAGATAGCCGAGGATAGCGCCGAGTAACGCGCCGACGATGACGTCGGTGAGGAAGTGCATCCCCACAATAATGCGCGAGATGGCGATGAGAGCAGCAACGGCTAACAAGCAGGGCTGGCACTGAGGATAAAAGCTGCCGACAGCGACGGCGATAGCGAAAGAAGTCATGGCATGGCCGGAGGGAAACGAAAAGCGGTCCGGCGGCGTGATCACCGCCCAACAATGCGGTTCGATTTCGCAAGGGCGGCGGCGGCGGCTGAACGGCTTTATGCGCTGAAAGATCAGAATGGCCACCAGGGCGGAAAGAGCACCGGCAAAGAATGCGCGGTAACGATCGTGCCCGCCGCAGATCAGTATAAAGATACCCAGCGAATACCAGAGCCAGCCATTGCCCAAGCGGGTCATCATCAGCATAAGGATTCTTATGGGACGCGGCGCCCGCCAGCGCTGCAGGCGGCGCATCAATCGCAGATCGCGCTGTTCGATAAAGCCCCAGAGCACCCTAGCTACGGCCATGCGCACACCTCCGTGGGACGGCTCATCAGGGATTCCATGGACTCTGCGCGGCGCCGCGAGGAGCCGACTCGAGCGCTCCAGCGGCGAGCGAACAAGCTTTCGTCGACCAAGGTGGCCAGAGTGGCCAGCGGCACGAGCAGCGCGAGCGGACTGAACACCAAGGTCCAGGGCCGCTCCTGAAACATCTTTGAAGTGATGCAGAGGACGTCGCGGGTCAAGCGGAAATAGCCGCCGCTGGTGCCGTGAAGGAGCGCCGCCTTGGCTCGCAGTCCGGCGAGATATTCGTCCTTGTTACGCGCTCCGGGGACTTCGGTGTAAGCGGAGCCGAGAGAGGGCAACACGTGAGAATCGCTTCCGGCCAAACTGGACTTGCCCAAGCGCCGCGCCAGATGCGCGGCCTGGCGGTTATGGAACGCGGGCATCTGGCCGCTGAGAGATTCCATCGCGGGAACGTGGGCTTCCAGCCACGCGAAATCGTCGGCGCTGCGGCGTCCCGTAAGGCTGGAAAAAATGTGGTTGAAGCTGAAGAGCAAGCGCCGCTCGGTGAGATAGACGAGTAAGCGAACAAAGTCGTCCCGGCGACGCTGAATCTCGACGTGCTGGCGCTCGGTGACGTCGTAGACGCCGATGTGCACGGTGGTACCGCTGGGCATGCGGCAGGTGACTTCTTCGCTGACGAAGAAATCCGGATGGCCGCGCAAAGCTTCGGCGGCCCCTATGGAGTCATGGTCGGTGAGCGTGACCAGATCCATGCCCTTCTGTTTGAGGATTGCGTAGACTTCACGCGGATCGTTGTAGGATTCGCGGCAAATGCGGTTCAGCAAGGGGACAGTGCACATCCCCGAGTGAATGGAGTGGACGTGCAGGTCGCATTTCATCGCATACCAGCATGGAACGCTATTGTTACAGAAATGATACTGCCCCAATAAAGTGCAGTTACATAAACCTATCCGGTAATAGTTATTTGTATGTACTTTCTAGTGATTCATAGGCGCATTCGCTCGATTCGCGTGGGAGAATCGGCAACCGATGAAGCGTATCGCGTTGGTTTACTTCGATGCGGGAGGCGGGCATCGAAATGCCGCCATGGCCCTGCAAGCGGCAATCCAGCAGTCGGACCGGCCCCTGGAAGTAGAACTCGTAAATCTGCAAGAGATACTCGATCCCATCGACATCGTTCGGCGCGCCACTGGACTGCGCATCCAGGACGTCTATAACCGCATGCTGCAGAATGGCTGGACCTTGGGCAGCCCGCAATTGATGCGCGTGCTGCAAGGGGTCATTTGGATGTATCACGGAAAGACGGTGAAGCTGCTGGAGAAATATTGGCGAGAGTCCCAGCCCGATCTGGTTGCGTCACTCGTGCCTCATTTCAATCGGGCTCTTTGCGAGAGCCTGCGCAAGGCCTCGCCGGCCAAGCCATTCGTGACCATTCTGACGGACATCGCGGACTACCCGCCGCATTTCTGGATCGAAAGGCAGAAGCAATTTCTGGTTTGCGGCTCGGAACGCGCCGTGGAACAGGCGCGTCAATTGGGGCACTCCGAGGAGCGGATATTTCAAACCTCGGGTATGATCTTGAATCCTCGTTTTTACAACTGCGCTCCCATCGATCGCTCGGCGGAAAGAGTTAAACTGGGCCTCTCGGCATCGCGAATCACCGGACTGGTTCTTTTCGGAGGCCAGGGGGCGCGCAGCAAGATGCTGGAAATCGACCGGCTGCTGAGCCAATCCGGGCTCCCGATTCAACTGATTTTGATCTGCGGAAAAAATGAGCGGCTCGTCGGGGAGTTGCGCGAGCGGCAGCGGGCGATGCCAAGATTCATCGAGGGCTTCACCACCAATGTGCCCTATTATATGCAGCTCGCCGATTTCTTTATCGGCAAACCGGGGCCGGGAAGCATATCCGAAGCGCTGACCATGGGCTTGCCCGTGATGGTGGAAAGCAATGCCTGGACCCTGCCCCAGGAACGCTACAATGCGGAGTGGGTACGAGAAAAAGAGGTGGGCCTGGTGGTGTCCAATTTCGACACCGTTGCGGGCGCCGTCGCTGAAATGCTCGAGGGGGAAACCTTCCAACGGTTTCGCTGCAATGCCAAGAAGATGCACAACCGCGCTTTGTTCGAAATTCCTGAAATCCTCAGCCGAATTCTGGAGAGCTCCCAGAATTAGGATGCCCACGCTCGTCACCCGCGCCCTGCCAAACTGGTGCTTGCATGCTCGATGAAATTCGCGAGGCGCTGCTGATTTTCAATCCGGCGGCGGGGCGGGCGCGGGGCATTCGAGACGGGGCGCTGGAACGCGCCCGCCGGGTGCTGGCGCGGCACAGCATCGATTCGGACCTGGCGCCCACCGATGGTCCCGGCTCGGCCCAGGAACTGGCGCTGCAGGCGGTGCGGTTACGCAGGCAGATGGTGATCGTCTGCGGAGGCGACGGCACGCTGAACGAAGTGGTGAATGGGCTCGCGGGAAGCACGATTCCTTTGGCCTTGCTCCCGGCGGGAACAGCGAACGTCTTTGCCAAAGAGATCGGCGTGCCCTGGAACATCGAGCGCGCGGCGTCACTCGTTCGATCCAGCCACCTTCGCCGAATCGCCTTGGGCCACGTAACCGCGGCAGAAGCGGAGACGGGCCGCTATTTTCTCTCGCTTGCCGGCGCCGGTCCTGACGGGGCCATCGTGCGCGCCGTAAGCCAAACCCTGAAAACTCATACCGGGACAGGCGCGTTTTGGGTGGAGGGATTCCGGCAGCTGGCGGTTTACCGCTTCCCGAGATTTCGCGTGATTCTCGAAAACGAAAGCTCGGAAGTTACGCTGCTGATTGTTGGCCGGACCAAGCATTATGGCGGCCCATTGCAAATCACCACGCGCGCCGATCTTTATGGGAACGACTTCGAGCTAATGCTCTGTTCGGCCGGCAACCGCTGGAAATATCTCACGTATGTTCCGCTGCTCCTGACGGGGCGGCTAAGGCGCGCACGTGAGGTGCGATTTCTGAGGTCGGTGGCGATGCGCTGCGAACCCCTGGACGCGAACCCGATCTGGGTACAGGTGGACGGCGAGGCGGCCGGGCGGCTGCCGGCCGAATTCCGGATTATTCCCGATGCTTTGAGCCTGGCCATTCCCGACAAGCCCCACCGGTAAATTCAGGCGTTTTCCGCCGTACCCCCATACATCTTTTGGAGGCTTCTCACGTTCCAATGCACCAGCCCTTTTTGGGCCGTAGTCCACACGTAGGCAAACGGAGACGGAACAAATTCCCGCCCTGCAGGGGAAGGAGTTGCGGCTGCCATTTGCCTACTTACTTAGGGGAGGTCAGCTCATGCGTCGCATGTGGGTCGTTACAATGTTCGCGCTACTGCTGTCTTTCGGGCTGGAACAAAGCGTCAGAGCCCAGGAGGTCCTTGTGCCGGCGGGTACCCTGCTCCGCTGCACCGTGGACGAACCGAACTTCTCACCCGCTACCGCCGATATAGGCGATCCAATTCTCTGCCACCTGAGCGGCGTGCAGGAGTTTGGCCGCGTGGCATTTCCGCGCGGCAGCTATCTGGAAGGGCACCTGGAAGCGGCCCGCGAGCCGGGCCATTTTTGGGGTAAAGGATATTTGAAGCTAGAGTTCGATCGAATCGGGCTGCCAAACACAGATGTGCCGGTACCCAGCAAAGTGGTGGCGTTGCGGAGCTACCATATCGATAAAGAGGGCGCCATCGACGGCAAAGGGCATGCCAGGCGCGATGTGGCTGAATGGCTATTGCCCCCACTCTGGCCGTGGAAGGTGTTGACTTTGCCTCTGCGGGGTCCGCAGCCAGCACTCAAGGGCGAATCGCAACTCACCCTTCGCGTGATGGAGGATATCGTTATCCCGAAATCGGCAATGCTCCAGCCCGGATGGCACTATTTCGGCGAATCGTCGGCCTTGCAACCATCGAGGGAGGCAACGCCTGCTTCTTCCAGAGATGCCAGCCCCATTCCGCAACCCGCCGCGGATCAGCCGATGCAGCGTCCTATGCCAGCAGCGGCGCGTACGCAAACGGTTAGCGATGTGGCGCCGGAACCGGCAGATGGCTCGTCCCGGATCACCTTCATCGCGCTCAAGTCCGACCAGACTTATGCCGTTGCGCACTATCGGATCGACGGCAAGCAGGTCAATTATGTGCTCGCCAGCGGAGCGGCCGGAGCGATTGGCGTGAGCGACGTCGATTGGATAAAGACTTCTCAACTCAACGCCCAGCGCACACAGGCACCGGCGGGCGTGGCGATGGCACAGGCGCGCTAGGCTCGACGAATGTGACTTAGTTCTGAGGCGGGGGGATGGGCTGAGTCTGAGGCTCGCCCCCAGGCATGGCCGGATTTGTGTTCTGAGGTCCGTTGGGTATATATGCGCCAGGGAGGTTCTCCAATCCGCTAGCACCGCCGGGAAATGGGGTATTCGGTATTGCGCCTGGCTGTGACGGAGCATTCAGCCCCGGAATGGCAAGCTGCTGTCCGGGCGCGCCGCCATTGGTATTCATCAGCGGGTTCCAGATAAACTCCCACTCGAAGTATGTCTTGCCGCCCTGATAGACGGCGATCGAAGACTGCTTGACTTTGCTGGCCACACCGATGACTGACCCGCCAAAGACGGGCGAATCCACGGCCGCGAGCGGCGCGGGTTGCGTGGAGCTGAATAAGGAGTCTTGTGAGTTTTGACCATTGGGCGAGTTCTGGCCAGTGGGGCCAGCGCCCGCCTGCGGCGCGCCAGGGACCTGGTTCGGCTGCGTAGCGCCTTGCTGGCCGGGCACCGCGCCCGGTTGGCCGGTCGCGCCGGCCTGCGCGCCTGGCGCCTGATTTTGATTAATCCCCCCGAAAAGCTGGCTGGCGAATCCGGCCGCGCCTCCCGGCAACTGTCCCGCGAATGCGGCCGCGACAGCCATCTCCTGCAAAGTGTGATAGTGGACGCTGCCGACGAGCTGTCCGCTGCCGGTCACATAGATGAGCCGCCAGCTGCCGTCCGCCTTGTTCATCGGCTCCTTATAGGCCTTGCGGAGGAAATGAATGCCTGCGGCATTGGCTTTAGTGAGGTCTTCGAGACTGGAGGGGTACTTGCCGTTCTTCTGGTAGTAAAGGCGAATGGCTCGAACATACTGATTGCCACGCCAAATGGCCTCCTGCTCGCGCAACCGGCGGCCCTCGGTAAGCACATTGGGGGCGGCGACGGCCGCGAATAACAGCAGAGACGCGACCAGAAAAATCGCGAGCAACAGCGCGTAGCCCGCTTCCCGGCTGCCGACGAGGATTGAGCGCCTGGTTCTCACGACGGGTTGGGCTCCTCCATCGTCAGGGTCGCGCGGCGTCCCGAACTGATCTCTTCCAACTCGGCGCTGCTATTGCCAATCTGCACCAACCGGTAACGTCCCAGCAAAACCTCGCCGACCGCGAGAATATCTACGTTCTCGCCTTCCATAAAGAACGCGCGGCGCATGCCGGTCAGGGAATCCGTGACATAGCCGTAAAAGGTGGCCGGTATCACCAGAGGCGGGGGACCAGCGGGAGCCGCTGGAGTGGAGGGCATCGGAGCGGCTATGGGAGGCGCCACCGCCACGTTCACGGGCGGCGGAGCGGAAGAAGTGAAGATATTCCTGTGCGACCCGCTGTATTGCAGCTTCTTCAAGCGGTCCAGCAGGTCGAGTCTCAAGGCCGGATTGTCTACTGCGATGGGGCGAAAATCGTCGGCGCTCGATACTACCGGAGCGATCTCGGCCGTTCGGTTCCCCCTGTAAAGGGCGAACAAAAGCACGACTCCGAGTCCAATCAGAAGCGCGATTTTGCGGCGGTTGGACATGATTCAGGCGCGGAAATAGGTGCGCAGCTGGAGATTCAACTTCAATTGCCCTCCCGAACCGGATGCCAGCGACAGCCCATCGAGAACATAAAATGTATCGGAGTGTTGTAAATCGTTGATGAATCGAACCACGCTGGAATAATCTCCGTCGATGATCCCGGAGATCTCCACCTCCGTTACTCCTCTTTTATCCGCCTCGTGCTGGTGAAAATTCAGGTTTTCCGTTTGGATTCCGGCGTTGCGCGAAAGAGAGCCCAGATCGGAGACGACCGAGGAGTACCCAGTCCCAATCGGCCTGAAATTCTGCTTGAAGAAGCTGTCGCACTGCTGCTCCACTTGAGGCATCTGCTTGCGAATCGTCTCCGCACGCGCGATATCGGCGGCCACCAAGGCATGCTGCCGCTTCAGTGTGTACAATTCCGCTTGCGGAGCGCGTTTCGCATCGGCCATCTGCCAGCTGATTCCAGCCAAGGCAATATCCATGGCTACGACAATGCCGAGGATCGCGCGAATGATCGTTTTTGTCGTCTTGGACATAATCTATGAGTTCGAATAACGCGCATTGAGCGCCATGACCACCTGGTCGGTATCTCCTGCTCTCCCCGTGCGCGCTTCGCCCAAAACCTGGATGTCGGAAAAGGCGCGAGAATCCTCCAGGGCCTTCAGGAACCTCAACTTGCCCTCGTCCGTTCTCGCTCCGATGGTTAATTTCAGTTCCAAGTGATCGCTTGCAAGCCTCGGCTCAATACTTACAATCCTGACGCCGTCCGGCAAGTTGCGTTCCAGATCCATGAAGATTTGTGACCAGGGGAAGGCACGTTGTGCGATCAAGCCATTCAGGAAGGCGGAAAGCTCGCGGCGCTGAATGGTTTCCGGACGATTGAAAAATGTCTCCAGATCCGTGCGCCGCCGCCGCAGCGCTTGCATATCGCTTTCTGTCCGGGCCTCCTCCGCTCGTATGGCGGTATTGGAGCGCCGCACGCTATACACATTCCAGGAGAGAAGGGCCATGGCGATCAAACCGACGCTGCCGATCAGGCTGGAAAAGACGACGAATCGCCGATTGCTCTCCAGCGGCGAGGTAGCCAAATTGAGCCGCACTTTCATATCACCCGCGCCCTTGCCCTTTCCTCGGTGTTCCTGTCGTCAAGTCTGTAATTACGATCGCTCATGACCCGCGATAAAGGCTCCAACCAACCAAAGCATCGAGTTCCCTTTCCACCAGCGGACGCAATGAACTGCTGACATGGCCTTCGCTTGCCGCAGCGCTCAATAGACCGCCCACGGGACAATGCAACTCTCGCTCCAGCGGCTCGCGAAATTCCTCGATGCGTCCCGTCAGGCCGGCCAGGCCAATCATGGTAATACCTTCGCGCCAGGAGTCCTGATAATAGGCGGCGAGGGGATAAATTTCGTCGAGTAGCGCTTGCGCGGTGATCTCCGATTCATCGGCAGGAAGATCCACGCAGCGGTAGCCGCAAAGAATTCCGTCGCGAACGATCGCCGCGGTCATGGCTCTCCCGGAAACCCTGGCCAGCAGCGCGGGCGTGCGATCACCGAGCAGGGGAAGGGCAGCCAGCGTGGAGCTCATGACCACGCCCGGAGACATGCCGATCGGTTCCAGAAGCTGTTCATATTCCCGGACGATACGCAAGCGGGCCAGCGCCGTGACTACGTCCACGCCCTGCTCGCGGGGCGCCTGGCGCATGAAGGAGACTACCGTTTCATCCGTTTCGAAGGGAACACTCTTCTTCAGGCGCCAGCGCAATAAAGGCAAGGCCTCGCTGGCCGACCGGGGAAAGGCATCGAAATGCAGGACAAAGACGCGAATCACGGGATCGGGCAAAAAGAGGGCCACGTCGCGGGTTTTGGCCTGCAGCCGCGCGAACACTTTCTCGATCGCGGAGCGCACTTCCGCTGGATTGGCCAGATTCGTTTCCACGGCGTTGGGCTTGATCGCCCCGGGGGGGAGAGGCTCTAGAGCCATGGCGTCGATACTGTTGCCGGCGCGGTTCCAGCGAGCCGCGGCAATGTATCCCGCCGCAATTTCACAAGCGATCAGGGGATGAGGCGCCACATTCAGCCATTGCGCAAAGCGGCGAACCGCTGCGTTGCGGTAAAAACCCTGCCGAATTTGTTCCGTAGCCGTCATTGCAGATGATTGATCTCTCAGCTTCCGCCAGCGACGAATGCCCGGCCTGCTTGCCTACGACGTCATTCAATGAAGGTGACTTTATTAATCTCTTTCAGCGTGGTGACCCCGGCACGCACCTTCTCCAACCCCGAGTCGCGCAAGAACGTCATCCCTTCCTCTCGCGCGGCACGCTTGATCTCCGAAGTGGGGCGCCGGTCAATGATCATTTCACGGATGCGGTCCGACAAATCCAGCAGTTCGGTGATCGCCGTTCGGCCGTGATACCCCGTCCCTGAACATTCCAGGCATCCGGCTCCCTCGGCGAACGCGACCGCACGCCAAACTTCCGGCGGGAGGCCCGCGGAGGCCAGAACTTCGTCCGCGTAACGCACCGGCTTCTTGCAATTTTCGCAGACCACGCGGACCAGCCGCTGGGCCATGATGCAGTTCAGCGCGGAAACAAAATTGTAGGGCTCGACGCCCATGTTAATGAACCGGCCGATCACGTCGGTGACGTTATTGGCATGGACGGTAGTAAAGACGAGGTGGCCGGTGAGCGCCGATTGAATCGCGATCTGGGCGGTCTCCTGGTCGCGAATCTCGCCGACCATGATTTTGTCGGGATCGTGCCGCAAGATGGAGCGCAAGCCGCGGGCAAAAGTGAGGCCTTTTTTCTCGTTGACGGGAATCTGCGTAATACCCCGGACCTGATACTCCACCGGATCTTCGATGGTGATGATCTTATCTTCGTCTGTCTTGATCTCGTTGATGGCGGCATACAGAGTGGTGGTCTTGCCCGACCCGGTAGGGCCGGTAACCAGAACCATTCCGTATGGCTCACGGATGTAGCGGCGAAATTTTTGCAACTCTTCGCCGCAGAAGCCGACCACTTCGAGGCTGAGGTCGTGAAATTTCTCGGAAAGGGTCTCTTTGTCCAACACGCGGAGGACAGCATCCTCGCCGTGAATGGAGGGCATAATGGATACGCGAAAATCGATGAAACGCCCCTTATAACGCACTCGAAAGCGGCCGTCCTGCGGCACCCGGCGTTCGGCAATGTCCAGTTCGCTCATGACTTTGATCCGGGAGAGAATGGTCGAATGCCATTCCTTGGAGATTGGGGGCATGGCGTTGACGAGAATGCCATCGATTCGGTACTTGACCACGACCTCCATATCGCGCGCCTCGATATGGACATCACTGGCGCGCCGCTCGAGCGCCGTGAAGATTACGGTATCCACCAGCCGCACGACCGGGCTGACGCCGCCATCCTGGGTGAGCCGTTCGGCAAACAGCGCCTCTTCGCCCTCTTCTTCATCCTGAATGACCTGCAGCGTAAAAGCCTCAGTGGCCTGTTCCAGGACCCGCTGGGATTGCTCCGTGCGCTTGAGCAGATCGCTGATTTGTGTGTTAGTGGCGACCCTCAACACCAGCTTCTTTCCCAGCAGCAACGGCAATTCGTCGCTCAATAACACGTGGCTCGGATCGGCCACGGCCACGACCAACTGATTTTCCCGCGCCTCGATGGGAACAAAATTGAAGCGGAACATCAGCTCAGCGGGGATGCTTCGAAACAGTTCCGGATCGATGCGCACTTCGTTGAGATCCACAAATGGGCAGCGGTAGCGCTCCGCCGTGGTACGGCTGCGCTCTTTTTCCGCTTGGACGTCCTGAAGCGCGGAGGAGGAGGTTACGTTGTAGTCGCTGGCTTCCATGACCCAATCCGCGGCGCTAGCCGGGTCCAGTGCCGACCGAGAAGGAGAAGATAGGGAGGTAAAGCGAAATCAATATGAAAGCTATCACAACCGCCATAAAGACCAAAATGGCGGGTTCCACTATTGCGATGAGAGTTCCAATGCGTTGGTTGGTTTCGTCCTCATAAAATTCGGCCACACTGGCAAGCATGGGCGAAAGGGCCCCGCTAGCTTCCCCAACCTCGATCATTTCAATTCCCATCGCCGGCATCAACCCCGTGCTACTCAAGGCTTTATGCAGCGATTGGCCGTCGCGCACCATATGCGAAGCATTCTCTATAGCCGACGAAATCAGGCGGCTGCGCACCGACTCCGCCGAGGTGGATAGCGCGCCCACCAGGGGCGTGCCCCCCGCTAGCAGGGTCGACAGCGTACGGCAGAACTGGGCCACCTGAAATTTGATCCACACTTGGCCCACGACGGGCAATTTGAGCTTGACGCGGTCAAGAGCCGTGCCGCCGTTTTCCGTTCTCGACCACAAAAACGTGCCGACGCCCGCGCAAATCAGACCGGCGACCCCGGCAAGCACATAAAACCGATAGCTTACCGTGAGAGCCAAGAGCACGCGGGTCACGGTGGGCAATTGAACGTTCATGTCAGAATAAAGCTTTGCAAATTGAGGCACGACATAGGTGACCAGGTAGGTGACGATGACGGTAGCTAGAGTCACCAAAATTGCCGGATAAATGAGCGTGGCGATGAGCTTCTTTTTGACGCTGCTGGCCACCTTCTGATAAGTAATGTAATAGTCCAACACGCCAGATAGGTTTCCGCTCTTCTCCCCAGCCAGGATTGAGGTTACGTACACCTTGGGGAAAGGTCCTTCCTGCTCAAGAGCCTCCGAGAGCGCCGCACCTTCGCGTACCTTGTCGCGGACGTTCTTAAGCAACGGCTGTAAGCTCGGCGAAGCGGCGCGCTCGGCCAGCAAATCGAGCGCCTTCAGGATGGGTAGGCCGGCTTTGACGAGCGTATTGAATTGCTGATTAAAGATCAAAAAGTCGGAACTCTTGAGAACGCGATCTTTACGGCGAGAACCGGTGCCGCCGAGCAAACCGCCGCGCGGCTGCACCGAGTAGACATATAAGCCTCGGTCACCCAGCTTCTGGCGAACCTCGGAAACCGACTGCGCAGCTTCCACGTGCGAGAACACACGCCCAGCCGGATCGGCCACTTTGCATACGAATTCCGCCATGGCCCCTCAGTTTACCTTATCCCTTGGGAGACCGAAACCGAGACCTTGGCGGATGTTCTTTGGGTTAAATAGCGGAACGCAGACTCACTGGTCCGCAGCCTCACTGCTCGGAGGAGTCGGTTTGTTTAGGCTGGTCCACAATGGCTACTCCGGGAGGGGCCTGGAATCGAAACAGAGAGTCCGGCAGGGGCAGGTTCTCCTGCCAGTTTCCAAACCGGTATTCCAGCTCGATCCCTCCGGGCTGGAGAATGCGGACATCCGCCAATTCGCCGGTCTCGGGGTCGACTTCCAGCAAGACCTGGTCGAATTGCTGGTCCAGAGGGGCCAAAGAGCCCTCGGAGTCGCCGCCGCCCGGGCTTTTGCCTTTGGCCTTTTCGCCCCGAGGACGGCAAAGCAAAATGACGTTTCCCTTCACGCCAGGAGGCTCCGAGCTGACATCAAGGGTCTGGCAAAGTTGAGAAAGCTTGGCCTTGCCCGTCAACAAGGCAAGAGGCGTACGCCAGTCCGTGCTTTGCTTGATCGGGGCGCGAGTTACCGTGTGGTCGGAGGGAACGTAAAACCAGACCGTCTTACCATCGGAGACGAAGAGCTTTTGTTCCGGCGCCTCATATTCCCAGCGCATTCGGCCAGGCCGGCTGAAATACACGGTTCCCGACTCGGCCTGCATGCCCTCATGGCTATCGCTGTATCGCTCGAGAAAAATGGCTTGGAGGGTGCGCGCATTGTGATAGTGCTCCTCGAGAGCGTGCGCGGCGGCGGTGGCGCGGGGACTTACGTCACCTTGGACGGGCAATGCGGAAGCGATAAACGCAAGCGCGCCAGCTAAGAAGAGAAGGGCTGCTAGCTTCACCGCTACAGTCTAGCAAAGTCGCTATGGAAAGCCCCTCAGCCCAGGGTCGCTGGACTTCAGAGTTTACTGAATCGGCGGATCCGTCGGGCCGGCAGCTGCGGTCGTGTTGTAGCGAATCACGGCGGTCTGGTCCGTATAGAAATGCTTATCGCCAGTGGTACCGGGTATGGTCGGATCGGCGTTGATGGAATATGCCTGCGCATAACCGTTGGAGTCGGTAGCCGTTACGACATAGGTGTACTGGAACCCACTCTTGATATATGGAGCGGTGCTCAAGACGGAATCGATCAAGGCAGCTGACGTGGAACTGGGAGTGGCGGGATTGCCGCCCAGAGCGTCGAGTGTAGACGCAAAGTTGATTCCGTACGTGGTGCTATAAACAACCTCCGCAGTGCAAATGTTGCGAAGGTTGGCAACGGCGGAAGATTCGTTGGCTCGCTCTTTTGCGCGAACGTAATTGGGAATCGCGATGGCTGCAATAATCAGGATGACGGCGACAACCACCAGCAGTTCGATCAAGGAGAAACCAGCAACTTTCCCATTCGTGGGGCGACCTTCGGATTTGCTTTTCGAGGCTTTCATTGTGTCCTCGTAACCTTCCCCGTTCGCATTAAGACTTGCGGACGGAAGGAATCAGGGGAGGGAGCTTCGTCCCTCCCCCAACTCTGATCTTTACCCGATCGGGGTGCTATTCACGCTCGCCCCTGAACCGGAAGCGTCTGCGCGGATCACGCCCGACTGGTCAGTGAAGAACATGCGCTGACCGGTTGTGCCCGCGACGACAGGCGTAGCCGTAATCGTATACGTGTCGATGGCGCCGGCTGTGTCAGCCGCACCCGCCGCGTAAACGAAGGTGTAGCCGCTCTTGACGCCGCCCGCCAACACCGAGTCAATCAAACCTGCCGACGCCGAAGTCGCAGTGCCGGTCCCGCCAAGAGCGGGTAAGGATCCGGGAAAGCCGACGCCGTAGGTGGTCGAGTATTCAACGCAAGACGTATTGATCGTCCGCAGAGAACCTACCGCGGAGGATTCGTTGGCCGCCATCTTCGCTCTCAGCAGATTGGGGATGGCTATGGCGGCGATAATCAGAATAATCGCCACGACGATCAAAAGCTCAATTAGCGAGAAACCCTTTTGTTTGTTGCGCATAACGTCTCCTTAGTTTTCTAAGATTCCACCGGGGCACGCCCGTATAATTGCAAGCCCGGGGCCATGAGGAGCCATCAAGGATTATCAACGCGACACAAAGTCCGTAGCCTGCTAAATCAAGGCGGGTTATAGCCGACGAAAAATGTCCCGATGGTATTCAACCCGGATGGAACTCAGGAAATCGAAGGTCAAAACGCCAAAAAGTGTCATCGCAATGAGGCGCAAAACGTCTAACTGTCAGCGCTATAGCCAACTAGGGGCCAGCTGACACGGGTTGCGTGAGGCATCCGCTGCCGCAGATCCGAGTCTTGATCGTCTATAACTGACTGAACAAGCCGCCTCAAGGGCTCGTCCCAGGACCTCACGTGTCTCGGCTAGTCTTGTTGAGTTAGCGTTCAGCGCCGGCACGTCGCGGTGCTAAGGCAATCTTCTGTAAGGCGGGTTTGCTTTGGCTCAAAGACTAAAGAGCATCTTGCTTTCCACGGGCTTCATTGTCGTGGCCGCATTCGTTTTCCGGGTGGCCTATTGCTGGTACATCCTGGGAATTCGCGAGATCGCCATTCCGGATAAACATCCTTTTGGAGCCGAAACGGGCGCTATAGCGGCGTCGATTGCCGCCGGCCGGGGATTCAGTTCGCCCGTGCTCGGCCTGGCGTCGGGACCAACCGCGTGGCTTGTTCCGATTTATCCCTACCTTCTCGCTGGGATTTTCAAGCTCTTTGGAATTTTCACCTTCAAATCCAGCGTGATGATTCGCTTCCTGGACATGGCCTTTTCCGCATTCGTCTGCTGGCCGGTCTATGCCATCGGAAAGAAGGTCTTCGGAACCACGGTAGGCGCGGCCTCGGCATGGCTCTGGGCCCTGCTGCCGGCCGGAATCTACTACTCGGTCATCTGGGTGTGGGATACAGCGCTCGCGGCTCTCTGTATGACCCTGCTCTTCGCCGCTACACTGCACATTCGCGGGCGAAGCAAATTGTCATGGTGGCTGGGATATGGCGCGCTGTGGGCATTCAGCGCCATGGTGAATCCCTCTGTGTTATCGCTGCTACCCTTCCTGGCACTTTGGGCGCTTTGGCCTTTGCGGAAGGAATGGCATCGGGCTGCCCAGCTTGCTTTGGCCTCGGCAGTCATCTTTTTCGCCGGGATAACGCCCTGGACCGTTCGCAATTATGTTGTCTTCCACAAATTGGTTCCCTTGCGATCGAATTTTGGCCTTGAATTGTGGCTGGGCAATAGCCCTGAAGTGCCCGATACCTGGGCTGGCTTCCTGCACCCGACGAACGACCGCGCGGAAGCGGCTAAATACTTACGCATGACCGAAATTCCTTACATGGAGGAAAAACAGAGCGAGGCATTGGCCTTCATGCGTTCCCATCCGCTGGATACCAGCCGCTTCTTCTTTCGCCGCTTCGAGGATAACTGGATGGGATCCTGGGACGCGCCTGCCGATGAGTGGCAATACTTGCACCTTGTCGATAAATTAGCGCTCGTTTGGAATTGCCTCTTCTCGCTGCTGGCCTTGGCCGGAACGCTTCTGGTGAACCGCGTGAAGAATGAGGCCGCGTTTCCTTTTACTGTCGCTTTGCTCGTTTTTCCTTTGCTGTTTTATGCCACGCACACCGACGAGCGTTACCGCCAACCCATCGATCCCATCATGTGTTTGCTCGCGGTGTTTGCCGTGGACTACGCCCTCGCCTATCTGACCAAGCGTGCGTCCGCGCTGCACCGTGCAGCCCAATCGGCGCCCGGGCTGGGCTAGAGAAGGGGCATTCTCCTTGAAAGTGGTTGCTTCTAGCTGATGTTATATTTCTTGGCGTAATGCCGGTAAGAGCGGTAAGTGATCTTCAGCAATTCGGCCGCGCGGGTGCCCACACCGCCCGACGCTTCTAAAGCGGCTAAGAGGTAAGCGCGCTCGGTATTCTGAATGTACTGTTCCAGATCAAGCCCTCCGTCTGGAATTAGCGGCCGCCCGTTTTTGGGACTTTCCCCGCCGGCGCCTGCGACTTGAGCGCCATAGCGAATTTTCTCGGGTAACACCGCCAATGAGATCAGGCGGCCAGTCTCCAGCGCCACCGACCTCTCCATGGTGTTCTCCAGTTCACGAACGTTGCCGGGCCAATCGTAGGCTTCCATCTGGGCCATGGCGGCGGGGTCAATCCCCTCCAGCGTCTTCTCCATGATCTTGCAGAAGCGTTCGAAGAACGTGCGGGCCAGCAGCGGAATGTCGTCCCGGCGTTCGCGCAGTGACGGCAGTTGGATGGGGATGACGCTCAATCGATAGTAGAGATCCTCTCGAAACTCGCCCGCTGCGATGGCTTTCTCCAAATCCCGATTGGTTGCGGCGATCACGCGAACATCGATATCCGTCTCCTCGGTGCTGCCCAGCGGCCGTATCTTCCCTTCCTGGAGCACGCGATAGAGCTTCACCTGCATGGTCGGGCTCATGTTCCCGATTTCATCCAGAAAGAGCGTTCCGCCGCTGGCGGCCTGAAATAGCCCCTGCCGGTTTTCGTTTGCTCCGGTAAACGCCCCTTTCAAATAGCCGAATAATTCCGATTCGAGAAGGGTTTCCGGGAAAGCGCCGCAGTTCACGGTGATGAAGGGCGCCTTGCTGCGGGCGCTGTTTTCGTGCATCGCTCGCGCCACCAGTTCCTTGCCCGTACCGCTCTCCCCGGTGATCAGGATGCGGCTGGCCTGCGGCGCTACGGCCGAAATCAGGTCGAAAATCGCGCGCATCTTGGGACTGCGGCCAATAATATTGTCCTGGCCGGTAAGCCTCCGCAGCTCTCGGCGCAGATAACCTGCTTCGTTCTTGAGCCGGAGATTCTCATCCACCTGGCTCACCGCGCGGCGCAATTGGTCCACTAATTCGTGGTCTTTGATCACATAGCGATCCGCTCCGGCGTTTACGGCCGCAATGGCCGTTTCCACCGTGGGCACGCCGGTGATCAGAAGAAAAATAGTTGAGGGCGAGACTTCCTTGGCGTATTGGAGCAGATCGACGCCGCTCATATCCGGCATGCGGATGTCGGAAATAATGATGTCGAAGATCTTGGATTCCAGGCTCCGGCGCGCCGCTTGACCGCCCGTGGCGATCTCCACCCGGTGCCCATCCTTTCGAAAAGTGATCTCCAGAAGCTCACAGATGGAGCGCTCGTCATCGACGATAAGTATGTTGGCCATCCTGATTCCAGGCCACCCGCGGCAGTTCGACGGTAAATTCGGCGCCGCGCGCCTTTTCCGAGGTCACCGAGATGCGTCCGCTGTGCGCGTGAACGATCTGATAAACGATGGCCAGTCCTAAGCCCGTTCCGCCCACAAAGCCCGATTGCAGCGGCTCGAAAATTTTTGCCTGCTGCGCCGGATCGATGCCCATGCCCGTATCCCGAAAGCGAATGCGCGCCCAAAACGGCGCGGTTTCCAACCCCACCGTCAAGGTGCCGCCTTCGGGCATGGCGCGAAGCGCATTGTCGCAAAGGTTCCAGAACACCTGCTTGATGCGGTTGCAGTCGACTCGAACCCGCACCGGACTCGACGTAAAGACACGTTCGATGCGGTACTTGCCTTGCCACTGGGGATGCTTCTCCAGCAGCGTCAGGGTCTCTTCCAGCAATTCGGAAACGATCGGCCTCCGAGAATTCGTAACTCTTCTCGCGGGAGTAATTCAAAAAGTCGCTGATGATCCGGTTCAGCCGCTCCGATTCGCGGCTCACGATTCCCACCAGATGTTTTTCGTCCTCCTGCAACGGAACCATGCGCCCCAACTCCTTCACGGCTCCGGCGATGGCCGTCAGCGGCTGGCGAATCTCGTGCGCGATTGCCGCGGAAAGCCGTCCCAGAGCGGCCATGCGATCTTTCGTGGCCACCTCCTGCTCCAGCCGCTTCAGATCGGTGAGGTCCTGAAAATTAATGACGTAGCCGGTTCCCTGGCGCTCCGCCGGTCCGCAGAACGGATACCGAAAGGCCCAGATAGCGCTGCTGTCCGGAGGGAGTTCGAAAGTCGATTTCGCGCCTTTGGGGCAAGGCTCCGTCCTCGCAACCGTCGGTCATTTGCCAGATCGTCGGGAGCAATTTCGCCCAGTGCGTGCCCTCGCACCTGATCGAATCGCAGCCCAAGAATCTCCTCGCCGGTGCGGTTGAGCAGCCTCAATCGTCCGTCCAGGTCGGTGGTGATCAAGCCTCCGCGCATGGAGTGAATGATGTCCTCGTTGAACGCCTGGAGATCCTGCAGTTCTCCGCGCTTCATCTCCAGTTCGGCGCTCTGGCGGCGAAGGCTCGCGTCAGCAGGCTCGAGAGATAGCCCACTGCCAGAAAAGCAAACAGATTGCTTAGGATCCAAGTCTGCAGCGTCTTGCCGGCGGGCATGGATGAGGCGGTGCGCGGCAGGATATTGTAGAAAACCAGCTCGACCATCCCGCCCAGAAGGACAAACTCAAACCCGGCCACCAGAAACGCGGTCCGGCGGGAAAAAAGAATGCTGGCGACGATGATCAAAAGCAAGTAGAGGGAGATGAAGTAGCTCTCGTGCCCGCCGGTGACGTAAACCAGGCCGGTGACCAGCAGCAGATCGCATGACGATCTCCAGCGGGGCGTGCCAGCGCCCCACAGGCACCCAGTGCAGAAGGATCAGGTAAAACAGCCCCAGCGTGTACCACAGAATGATTAGCGGGACGAAATAGCGGAGCGGAACCGCAAATTCCGTATACTGCCCGAGGACCAGAACAATTCCCAGCAGCAACGTGATCGACGAGAAATCGAATGCGGTTGAGCCAGCGGAGCCAGTCGCCTAAGTTCTGATTCAACTCCATCTCAGCACCAGAGATTCGGGCGCAAAGCTCTCGCGGGAAGAGCCTCACGCCCGCTTCTTTGGGCGTTCGCCCCGGCTCGCCCGAGGCGCCGCGCGGAATCCATCAGGGAATGGGAAAGCGTGTTAATGAGAGCTGCTCAACTTGCCAATCAAGGAGAACAGCGGGAGGTACATCGAAATCACGATGCCGCCCACCACGACGCCCAGGAAAACAATCATGGCCGGCTCCAAGGCCGCGAGTAGATCCTTGACCGCCGCGTCCACTTCCTCTTCATAGAAATCGGCGATCTTCTGCAGCATGGCGTCCATCGCGCCGGTCTGTTCACCGACACCGATCATCTGCGTCACCATTCCAGGAAACACGTTCGTTTCCTTCAAGGGATCGGCCAGGTTTTTGCCTTGCTCCAGCGCGGTTCGCACCTGATTCAGGGCTTTCTCGATCACCGCATTGCCGGCGGTTCGCGCGGTGATGTCCAAGCCCTCCAAAATGGGCACGCCCGAAGAGATCAAAGTGCCCAAGGTGCGCGTGAACCGGGCCACGGCTATTTTGCGGAGAAGAATACCGACGAGGGGCAGCTTCAACAAAATACCGTCAAGTATGAAGCGGCCCTTTTCCGTTCCGTACCACACTTTAATCGCAAACCCTGCGCCGACAAGAAGCGACCACAATCATCAACCCGAAGATGCTGCCCACAAAATTGCTCAGCCCGATGACGATCCGGGTGGGCAGAGGCAGATCCACACCCAACCCAAGGAACAACGTGCCGAAGATGGGCACGACCTTCCACAGCAGGAGGGTGATCACGCCGGCGGCTACGCCCAAGACGGCAATCGGATAAACCAAGGCCGATTTCACAGCGCGCTTTAGCTTTACGTTCTTTTCAATGTAACTGGCCAGCCGCTGCAGAATGGTGTCCAGGATACCGCCCGCTTCTCCCGCTTCCACCAGGTTGACATATAGGGCGTCAAAAACCTTCTCGTGGTGCCGCATCGCGCCGGAAAGCGTTTGGCCGCCCTCCACCGACGCCCGCGTAGCCGTCAGCACGGATTCGAAAGGTCTTGTTCTCTTGTTGTCCCGCGAGAATTTCAAGACATTGCACGAGAGGCAAGCCGGCATCGATCATCACGGAGAATTGGCGCGTGAACACAGCCAAGTCCTTGGGCGTCACGCCCTTCTTGAAGGTTGGGAAGTTGAACTCCTTGCCCTTCTCCGACAGCCTGCTTACTTTGATCTGCTGCCGCTTGAGCAGATTGAGCAGTTCATTCTTATTATTGGCCGCTTGCTCGCCGCTGACGGCACTCCCGGTGCGGTTTGTTCCGCGATAAACGTAGACCGGCATCGCCTTTCCTCCTCAGTCAACCCTTAATTGAAATTCCCTTCAGGATCCGCTGAACCTCAGCGCCGCATCGGTACGGCTCCACGTGAACCGTCCGCGGTGGCTACGCCTCGATTGATCATATCTTGCAATTCATCCGGATTGGACGAACGAGAAAGCGCTGTTTCCAGAGTGATTAACTTGGACGTATAGGCACTGGACAGGCTTTGATTGAACGTCTGCATGCCCGTTTGGCCAGTGCCGGTTTGCATCGCCGAATAGATTTGATGGATCTTATCCTCGCGAACGAGGTTGCGAATCGCGGCGTTGGGAATCAGGATCTCCATCACCATGACCCGGCCACGCCCATCCGCACGCGGCAAGAGCGCCTGGCAGAGCACCCCTTCCAGAACCAACGATAATTGCGCGCGAATCTGGGGCTGCTGGTGAGCTGGAAAAACGTCCACAATACGAGTGATCGTGGAGATTGCCGAGTTGGTGTGGAGTGTTGCGAAGGTCAAGTGGCCGGTTTCGGCTATTCGCAGGGCGGATTCGATGGTTTCCAGGTCGCGCATTTCGCCGATCAGTACGACGTCCGGATCTTCGCGCAACGCGGCGCGCAGCGAATTGGCAAAGGAGTGCGTATCGGAATGCACTTCGCGCTGATTCACCAGGCATTTCTTGTGGTTGTGCAGGAATTCGATGGGGTCCTCGATCGTGATCATGTGCTCTTCGCGCTCGTTATTGATCTTGTCGAGCATGGCCGCCAAGGTGGTCGATTTACCGGAGCCGGTGGGACCGGTGACCAGCACCAAACCGCGAGGTTTTTCGCAGAGACTCTTCACCACTGCAGGCAGGCCCAGCGCGTCAAAACCCTTGAGTTCCCAAGGAATGGTCCGAAAGACGGCCCCTACCGCGCCGCGCTGATTGAAAAGATTGCCTCGAAAACGAGCCAGATTCTTCAGTCCGAAGGAAAAATCCAGTTCCAGGTTTTCCTCGAACCGATGCTTCTGCGCGTCGGTCAAAACGCTGTAGGCCAAGGCCTTGGTGTCCGCGGCGGTCAGGGGCGGCATGTCCAGAGGCCGCAGTTTGCCGTGTACGCGGACTCGCGGCGGGCTATTGGTGGAGATATGCAGATCGCTTCCGCCCATTTCGATCATCTTCTTGAACAGTTCGCTTAGGGTGATACCCGCCATATCAACATTCTCCTCAAAGCACGGTTTCGCGCAGAACCTCTTCCAAAGTCGTCTGGCCGGAAGCGGCTTTGATCAAGCCGCTCCTCCGCAACGTGATCATCCCGAGATCCAGCGCTTTTTTCCTCAACTCCAGCGCAGAGGCGCCTACCAGAATCAGTTCTCGCAATTCGTCAGTAATTTCCATAACTTCGTAAAGACCAACGCGCCCCTTGTAACCATTCTTGTTACATGTGGCGCAACCCTTGCCATGGTAGACCGTGGTGCTTTTGATCTCTTCCGGCCTGTAACCGGCATCGACGAGCGCTTGCTCCGGAATCTCCAGCGGTTCCTTGCAGCCCGCGCAAATCCGGCGCACCAATCGCTGGGCGCAGATCAAATTGACGGACGTCGCTACCAGGAAGGGCTCTATACCCATATTCATTAGCCGGCTGATTGTGGAGGGGGCGTCGTTGGTATGCAGCGTGGAGAGGACCAAGTGGCCCGTGAGCGCCGCCTTGACTCCAATTTCGGCGGTTTCAAAGTCTCGGATTTCGCCGACCAGGATGATATTGGGGTCTTGCCGCAAGAAAGCTCTTAAAGCGGAGGCGAAATTCAGCCCGATCTGGTCCTTCATCTGCACCTGGTTGATGCCGGCCAATTGAAATTCGACCGGGTCTTCCGCGGTCATGATGTTCGTGTCAGGGGTATTCAACCGGGCCACCGACGAATAGAGGGTGTTGGTTTTGCCCGATCCCGTCGGGCCGGTGACCAGAACCATTCCGTACGGACGCAAGATCGCTTTCTCAAATTTGGTCAGCGATTCCTGCTCGAACCCCAGCTTGGTCATGTCCAACCGCAGATTCTCTTTGTCCAACAAGCGCATGACGATCTTTTCGCCAAAGAGGGTGGGCACGGTGGAAACGCGGAAATCGAGCTCCTTGATCCGGCCTTCCCGGCGATACTTGATCATGATGCGGCCGTCTTGAGGGAGCCGCTTTTCGCTGATGTCCAGCTTGGACATGATCTTGATGCGGCTGGTGATGGCATCTTTCAATTTCAACGGCGGCGTCATCACGCTTTGCAAAAGACCGTCGACGCGAAACCGCACACGCAGCTCGCGCTCGTAAGGTTCCACGTGAATATCGCTGGCGCCTCGCTTCACGGCGTCTGTAAGGATCAAATTCACGAGCTTGATGATGGGGGCTTCGTCCGCAGCCTTTTCCAGCGCCGCCAGGTCCATCTCCTGTTCTTCCCCCGCCAATTCCAGGTCGCCGCCATCCTCGGCGCCCAGGTCCTTCATCACCTTGGAGAGCTCTTCCCCGCTCTCCACTTCACCGTAGAACTTCACAATCGCTTCGTTGACCGAGGTTTCCGACGCCACCACGGGCTCGACGTTAAAGCCGGTCATGAACTTGATATCGTCCATCGCGAAGACGTTGGTGGGATCGATCATCGCGATGGTCAGCGTTGATCCCACGCGTGAAAGCGGGACGATCTGGTATCGCACGGCGGTATCTTGGGGAATAAGCTTTATGACGGCGGGATCGACTTCGTAGTATTTCAAATTGATCGAGGGGACACCATATTGACGGGAAAGGACTTCCGTTATTTCATCGTCGCTGACGAATCCCAGCTTCATCAGGGCAGTCCCCAGCCGACCCCCATTCTGCCGCTGATGAGCCATGGCCTGCTTCAGCTGATCGGCAGTAATCAGGTTTTCTTTGACTAGGATTTCGCCAAGCCGGGACGACATAGCACGACCCTCAGGGCCCCAAAGGTTGCAAATTTGAAATTAACAGAACGTACTGGGACTAGCAGGGAGCGTTTTCTTTTTCGTATTGAAAGCGCTAATAGCGATAAGCCTGCCCGAGACAACTGTGGCAATTTAGACACAGCCGCCGCTTGACTTACCTACTCCGCGATAGATATCTTGCTGGGGGCGGCCGATCCAAGTTTCCCGGAACGGCAGCGTCACCAAGAGTCCGATAGGCTGTTCCGATGACCGAATCCCCTCGAAATTCGCGGCTATTTCTGGTCTTGAGCGGCGTTGCCATTACCCTTCTCCTGGCCGCGATTATCACTCTGGGTTCTCTGCGGGTTCCGTTCGAACCCCACGGATGGGATGAACTCATTGCTCTTTATGCCTTAAACACCTTCATCGTCGCAGCTCTCTTGGTCTTCGGGCTCATCCTTGGCCGAACGCTGGTACGGCTTTGGGCGGAGCGTCGCGCCGAGGAACTTGGTTCCCGCTTCAAAACGAAGATGGTTTTAGCCGCCATGGCTGTGTCGCTACTGCCCTTGGTCTTCTTATTCTTCATCAGCTACGCTCTCATGAATCGCACCCTAAACCGCTGGTTCCCGCAAGAGCTGGAGACCGCCAATTCACAGGCGATTGCTCTGCTTGGGGAGGTTAATCGCCTGGAATATTCGCGTCTTCAGGCGCTGGCAAACCGTGCCGCCGCCTCGGTTCCCGATGCAGACGCAGCCAGCCTCTCATCGGCACTGGACCCAGCCGCTCGTTTTGCCGCCAATCAGGGGGCGGAAGGTATCTGGGCGCTCGATTCCTCTGGGGTTCCGCTGCGGATCGGCGATCCCTTGAACCTGCCGTTCGTTGTTGATCCTGCGCTCCGGTTCGAGATGGTGCTGCCAGACGGTGGCGAAGTCTGGAATTCGCGCTCCGGTTCTTTCCTCGCCGCCCGTGCGCCGCTCGGTTCAGGCTATCTGTTTGTGGCACGCCGCCTGCCCGCCGACTTTCTCGGCAGATACAACAATGTTCAGGCCCAAACAGCCGCCTACTCCATCGAAAATCAGCGCATTCGCACCTTCAAACGGCAAATCCTTCTAACGCTTTCGCTTTTCACCGTTCTGCTGCTCTTCGCCGCCACATGGGCGGCCCTCTATTTGGCCAAGCAAGTCACGGTGCCTATCCAAGCCCTGGCCGAGGCCACCGGTGAGATCGCGGCCGGCCACTTGGGGACGCAGGTAAATGTGAGGGCTCAGGACGAGTTGGGAACCCTGGTTCGGTCCTTCAACCGGATGTCTGCGCAGTTGGCCGATAGCCATCGACGCATCGACGAATTCACTCAAAACCTCCAGCAAGCGGTACAGGAACTCGACAGCCGCCGTACCCTTATCGAAACCGTCCTCGAAAACATTCCTACCGGCGTTCTGGCCCTCGACCCAAACGGCCACATCACCCGTATGAATCGGGCCGCCCGGGAGATCTTTGGCGAGGATGCGCACGAAGCGCCCCATTTGATCGCCCTGGCAGGAAACGATGCGGCTCGTGACGTGCAACTGCTGATCCGCCGCTCCTTGCGCATGGGCGCGGCGTCGAAGGAACTGGAGTTCCGCAGGAAAGGCCGTGTGGTCCATGCGGCCGTCACCGTGAGCCCGCTTGGCGGCCGGCGCAGCAGCGCAGGGTACCTGGTTGTGGTCGACGACCTTACGGAGCTCTTGAGGGCGCAAAAAGCGGCCGCTTGGCAGGAGGTTGCTCAGCGTATCGCCCACGAGATCAAAAATCCTCTGACGCCGATTCAGCTGTCCGCCGAGCGCCTCTCCCGCTACATCAATCGGCATGGCGATTGTGGCGCGCCCGAGCTTGCCCGTCTCGTCGGCGAATGCGCCGCTCTGATCGGGCGGGAGGTCGGAACGCTGGAGGCCTTGGTCAACGAGTTTTCGAGGTTTGTCCGCTTCCCCGTCGCCCGCCTGGTACCGACCGACCCCAATGCGGTCGTGCTCGGCGCGCTGGACGTATTTCGCGGCAGGCTGGAAGATGTGAAGATTCTCACGAGTCTTGGCGAGCGAGTGCCTCTGGTGAGAGCCGATTCGGAAATGCTGCGCCGGGTGATCGTGAATCTCATCGACAACGCGGCGGAGGCTATGGAAGGCTCGACAGTCCGCAACCTGGTTCTTACTACGGGCTTCCAGGCCGCGCATGACTCCGTCGAAATTACGATCACGGATACCGGTTGCGGAATCTCTCCGGAGGACAAGGACAAACTTTTCCTGCCGCATTTTTCGACCAAGGACCGCGGCACGGGTCTGGGTTTGGCGATCGCCAGCCGAGTGATTGCCGAGCACCACGGGATTATTCGCGCCGAAGACAACGTGCCTACGGGGGCGCGATTCGTAATCGAATTGCCCGCCGTCGATGGCATGCCCGTAACCCTCGCCGCGGACGCCTAGGCAAATGTCTCAACAGCCCGTTTTTGCCGCCTGCCGGCCCTGTCTCAACCTATGTCACAGTCCATTTTAATCGTCGACGACGAAGAAGGAATACGCGACTCCCTCTCCTCTATCCTGCGTGAAGAGGGGTACCTGGTCGACGCGGTGAGTTCCGGAGAGGAGTGCCTGGAACACTTGGCCAGCCAGCAAATGGACCTGGTGCTCCTCGACGTCTGGTTGCCAAAAATGGATGGGCTCGAAACACTGGAGCGCATGCGCCAGGTGGGACATTTTCCCATGGTCGTCATGATCTCGGGGCACGGGAATATCGAGACGGCGGTTCGGGCCACCAAACTCGGCGCGTTCGACTTCGTCGAAAAGCCGCTCTCGCTCGAAAAGACCACCCAGTCCGTAAAAAGGGCGTTCGACTTTCTCCGCTTGGAGTCGGAAAATCGCCGGCTTCGCGAGGAACTCGGCCATCGTTATCAGGTGCTTGGCGAAAGCGTTCCGATGAAGGCTCTGCGCCAGCAGATTGCGCTCGCCGCTCCCACCAACGGCCGCGTTCTTATTTACGGCGAAAGCGGCACGGGCAAGGAACTGGTCGCCCGCGCGCTGCATGCCGCCAGCCTTCGTAGCCGTGAACCCTTTGTGGAGGTCAATTGCGCGGCCATTCCCGAGGAACTGATCGAGTCGGAGTTATTTGGGCACGTCAAGGGCAGCTTCACCGGCGCCAGCGACGACAAGATCGGCAAATTTCAAAAAGCCGATAACGGCACGCTTTTCCTGGATGAAATCGGCGACATGAGTTTGCGCACCCAGGCCAAGGTGCTTCGCGTGCTCGAGGAGCAGCGCCTCGAACGCGTGGGCTCCAATCACCCCACCGTGGTCAATGTCCGCGTGATCGCCGCAACCAATAAAAAGCTCGAGGAGCAAATCGCCAAAGGCCTGTTCCGCGAGGATCTTTTCTATCGCCTCAACGTGATTCCCTTCACGGTGCCCGCCTTGCGCGAGCGCATCGAAGACGTTCCCAGCCTGGCGCGCCATTTTCTGGCCGACTTCGCCGCGGCTTATGGCCGCAAACCAAAAGATATCAGCGACGCCGCTCTGGGGGTGCTGGCCCGATACACCTGGCCGGGCAACGTCCGCGAGCTTCGCAACCTGATCGAGCGGCTCATGATCACCTGCCCTCATTCCCGCATCGAGCCGCTGCATCTTCCTCCGGAGTTGTTCCGCGATCTTCCGGCGATCTCCTCCCGGCCCAATGCGACACTACAGGAGGCGCGCAGCGCCTACGAACGTGAATTCATTTTGCGCAAGCTCAGCGAGAATCAGTGGAATATGACCAGAACCGCCTCAGCCCTGGGCCTCGAGCGCAGCCATCTCTATCGCAAGATGAAAACTCTCGGAATTTCCGCGGAGGAGTAGCTATTCGCTTCCCAGCCGCTCGAGCTGGCGCCGCCAATCGAGTTGCTGCACTCTGCGCGCATCCTGGCGCCAGTCCGGATCGACCTTCACACGCAATTCCAGGAAAACCTTTACCCCGAGAATTTCTTCGAGTTCCTGGCGCGCCGCCGTGCCGATTGCCTTTAGCATTTCGCCGCCGCTGCCGATGAGTATTCCCTTCTGCCCCTCTCGCTCCACGGAAATAATCGCGTGAATGCGCACCAGTTTTGGGCTTTCCTCGAAGGCCTCGATACGCACCGCTACCGCGTGTGGAACCTCTTGCTTGGTGCAGCTCATCGCTTTTTCGCGAACGATTTCGGCGGCCAGAAACCGCTCCGGCTGATCGGTGACCTGATCCTTGGGAAAATAGGGTTCGCCTTCGGGCAGATGAGCAATCAGCCTCTCCAGCGCTAGGTCGACTCCGTCGCCCGTGAGAGCGGAAACAGGAATGATTTCGGTAAACGACAGCTCCTTGGAGCACGCCTCGATCAGCGGCAGCAGCGCCCGTTTCGCGATCCGGTCGATCTTGTTCAGCAAGAGAAACACGGGCTTGCGAAATTGTCGCGCGCGCTCAAAGGCCAGGCGGTCCTCCCTCGTCAAGCCAGCGCTGGCATCGACGATCACGGCCAGCAGGTCGATGCCTTCGAGCGCCTGGTTCACCTCCGCCATCATCTGCCGGCCGAGCACGGTAGTCGGCCCGATGGATCCCAGGCGTGTCGATCAACACCACCTGCGCTTTGGGCCGGTTCACAATTCCCAGGATGCGATTTCGCGTGGTCTGCGGCCGCGAAGTAACGATCGCGACCTTTTGCCCCACGAGACGGTTTACGAACGTTGATTTCCCCGCATTCGGCTTGCCGACCACCGCAACAAAACCGGAACGAAATGCCTTTTGCACAATAGTCCTCGATGAACATGTTACCTCGCCGGACATCCGCTGCGCACGCCGCTGCACGGGCGACCTCGCTCAGAGCGTGATAAACTCAGCGCTTTTATGTAAGTAAAAGGAGAATTCATGCCCGCAGCTCCGCATGTGGAGTCGCATTTCACCGCGAGCGCCACGGTCCGCGACGTCGTGATCGGTATGGCCGACGGCCTTACCGTTCCCTTTGCCCTGGCCGCCGGCATTTCGGGCGCCCTCGCCGCGAGCGCCAACGCCACACGTCTCGTCGTTACCGCGGGACTCGCGGAAATTGCGGCCGGGTCGATTGCCATGGGACTGGGCGGCTACCTGGCGGCCAAGACGGATTCCGAACACTACGCCTCCGAACGGGAGCGCGAAATCCGCGAAACGGTGGAACTCCCGGACGTCGAAACGGAAGAGGTGGCGAAGGTTTTTCGCGAATACGGATTAAGCGAAACCCAGATGGCTCCGGTGGTGCAAGCGATCTGCGGAAACCAGAACCATTGGGTGGACTTCATGATGCGCTTCGAACTAGGTCTCGAGGCTCCGGATCCAGGACGCGCCAATCGCAGCGCGGTGACCATCGCCGCGTCCTATGTGGTCGGCGGCTTGATACCGCTGGCCCCTTATATGGCCCTCTCCGACGTGATCTCCGCTCTGAGGTTCTCCGTTGTGATCACCATAATTGCGCTGGGAGTTTTTGGATTTGTGAAGAGCAGCTTCACGGGAATTTCGCCCTGGAAGGGTGCATTTCAGACCGTAGTGACCGGTGGAATTGCCGCCGCGGCCGCGTTCGGACTCGCTCGGCTGGTGAGCTGAACGATCTAGGTCAGCGGCGCGGCCAAAATCCGCGGACGCACGCGCAACCGCAAAACCTTCCGCTGATTCGCTTCCACCACCTCGAAGCGCAGCCCTTCGTAATCCAGTTGCTCGCCGGCGCGCGGCACGTGGCCCGCGATGTGATTGAGCAGTCCCGCCACAGTGATGGCGGCTTGATCGGATTCGTCCGCGAATTCGATCCCGAATAGCTCCTGTAGTTTCGCTACCGAGACGCTTCCCCGCAGCACCACGCTTCCGTCCGCCCTCGCGCACGATATCCGGCGCCACGCGGGTGTCTTCGTTGCCCATCTCCCCGACGATCTCCTCCACCAAATCCTCGACCGTCACCACGCCGGCCACCAGCCCGTGCTCATCGATGGCGATGGCCATCTGCTGATTGCGCCGGCGCATCTCTCGGAGCAGGTCGGAACCAAGCTTCGTCTCGGGCACAAAGAGCGCCGGGCGCGCCAATTCCCGCACCGTGCGATGCTTCGCTTCGCTCTCCGGAATCTGCAGCAGATCCTGCACGTGCGCGATGCCCACCACGTCGTCGAGCGTCTGCTGGTAAACCACGAGGCGCGAGAATTTCGTCTCCACCAGCAGCCTTCTCATCTGTTCGATCGTGGCGTTGGCGGGAATCGCCACGATGTCCGGCCGCGGCGTCATCACTTCCAGAACTCGCTTATCGCTGAACTCCACCACCTGCTCGATCAGCTGCGCCTTATCTCCCCCAAGTATGCCGTCTTCCTGAGCCGCCTCTACCAGCGCTTCGAGACCTTCCTGTTGCGCTTGCGTTCCCGGCGGCAACTCTTCCTCGGAAATGCGCGCCACGGAAATCGCCAATTCCAGCGAGGCTCGCAAAGGCCAGATGATCAGCAACGCCGCCTGCAGAGCGGGAACCAGCGGCTTCAGCCAGCGCGTGCTGGTCCGCACGATCAATAGTTCCGGAATGAAATGCACGCATACCAGCACTTCAACCACGAGATAGGCGATTAACTGCACCACGGCCTGCCACACCGTGGGAACCAGCAACAGCACTCCACGCGCGGTTTCTACGGCCACGACAACCAGCGCCAGGTTGTTCAGGATCGCGAAACCCAGGCTCGCCCGCCGCGCGATCCAATCGGAATCGCGGCTCAACCTCGGACTCAAAGATCTCGATGTGCTCGCGCAGGGTCCCTGTGGAGACGCGTCCGAGTTGCCGGTAGATCCGGTCAAGAATGAAAATATCGCAAGAATGACGCACAGTCCGAATACACCCAGCGTATAGCCAAGGACAGGCATGTCAGCGCAGGCCCAGGCGGCGCCGGAGCCGCCGCTCCAAACGCTTCATTTCGCCGTCATCGACTTCGTGGTCATAACCAGCCAGGTGAATCATCCCGTGCAGGATCAGCACGCGCAGTTCGGCCGCCAGCCGCCGGGAATGTTTCCGGGCGTATCGCCGGGCCGTTTCCGGTGAAATTACAATATCGCCGATATAGCCGTTCCCGCTGCGTCGTTTCACGCTACCGAGCGAGGGCGGCCGGCGAATGCGTCTTCGCCGCACGGGAAACGACAACACATCCGTGGGGCCCGTCTTTTCTCGGAATTTGCGATTCATGCGGGCCATGGCCGGATCGCTGACGAAACAGATCGTGACACTCTGTTCAGGGAAACCCAATTCGCGTCGCACACGCTCGGCGAATTTTGACAACGGCTGCAAGGCCAATCGCATGCGGCGCTGATGATTCAAAATCATTCCTGCCGAACCGGGCTATCGGGGTACGTCGGAAGTCGCCGGCTTAGGATTGCTGGCCGGGCCGTTGGCGCTTGCCTGGCGCGCCGCTTGTGGCGTGGCCGCGAATTCGTCATAGGCCTTGATGATCTGCTGCACCAGGTTATGGCGCACCACGTCGCGTTCGTTGAAATATACGAAGGCGATGCCTTCGATCTTTCCCACCACGTCGATGGCTTCGACCAGCCCGGAGCGCCGTCCGGAGGGCAAGTCGATCTGCGTGATGTCGCCGGTGATCACGGCCTTGGAGTTGAACCCGAGGCGCGTGAGAAACATCTTCATCTGTTCGCTGGTGGTGTTCTGCGCCTCGTCCAGAATGACGAACGAATCGTTCAGCGTCCGCCCGCGCATGAAGGCCAGAGGCGCGACTTCGATGATTCCCTTGTCCAGAAACCGTTCGAGCTTGTCCGTGTCCAGCAGGTCATAAAGCGCGTCGTAGAGCGGCCGCATGTAGGGATCGATTTTCTGCTGCAGCGTGCCGGGAAGAAAACCCAGGCGTTCGCCGGCTTCCACCGCCGGCCGCGCCAGAATGATGCGATTCACCTGCTTCGCCAGGAGAGCGGAAACGGCCATGGCCACGGCCAGGTAGGTCTTGCCCGTGCCGCCCGGGCCCACGGCGAAAACCATGTCGTGATGCTCGATGTCCTCCATGTACCGGCGCTGATTGGAGCTCTTGGGCGTAATGGATTTTTTTCCGAACACCCGCGGCTGCGCCGGCTCGCCCGGCTCGAGAATATGGCGCAAGCTGGTCTTGGGGTCTTCCGCAGCCACGTGGAGCAGGGCTTTCACCGCGCCGTTATCCATGCGACGGCCTTCGCGGACTAAATCGTTATATTGTTCGAGGATATGAACGGCGCGATCCACGTGCGCAGAGTCGCCTTCTACGGTAAGACGGTCGTTGTGGAAGAAGGTCGTGACGTGGAGCGCCGACTCAAGGAGTTTCAGATTCTCGTCCAGAGTGCCAAAGAGGTTCTCTACTTGCCCGGCAATCTGTACTGTGCGTCGCATATTCTTTGCGGCCATCTACACTTCAGATGCTCCGCAGCTCTAAGTTCTCCTCCGGGTCGATAGGCGCCCCTTTCTCCTTTTAGCCTAGCTGAACGGCTATGAAGGGTCAAGACGGGCGCGCGAGGTGAGAAAGCTCTCGCCTAAGTCATGTATCTACAACATTCACCCTGCGAGCCGAGACCGTCACTTATTTCGTTGCCGGTCCCGGAAACTCCACTTTGGGCACTTCCCGGCCCGCCTCGGTGGCCACGAAATAGGCATTGTTCGGCTGGAACCCGGCCCATCGGGCGAAAATGTCGTTCGGAAACAGCCCGATGTACGTATTGTAGTCCTGCAATGTTTCGTTATACCGGCGCCGCTCCACGGCGATCCGATTTTCGCTGCCCGCCAGTTCGTCCTGCAAACGCAAAAAATTCTCATTCGACTTGAGCTGCGGATAATTCTCGGCGATGGCCAGCAGGCGCCCCAGCGAGCCCTCCAGCTGCGCGTTCGCGGCGATTCGCTCGGCCGGAGTTTGCGCGCTGAGCAGCGTGGAGCGCGCTTTGGCAATGTCCCCGAAGACAGTCTGTTCCTGCGCCGCGTATCCCTTCACCGTCTCCACCAGATTGGGGATCAAATCGGCGCGACGCTGCAGCACCACGTCCACTTGCGACCACGCCGCCGACACAGCCTGGCTCTTCACCACCATCTGATTGCGCCGGCCTACGTACATCAGTCCGATAGCCAGCGCCACAACTCCCAGCAAAACTAACGCGGTCCATGCTCTCTTCATGCACGCCTCTTCCGATGCAAACCAGCCAACTTACCTTGCAAACTTCGTCTTCAGGATATGCGAGTGCCACGAAATCACAAGGCCGCCAGGCCATTCGCTCACGAACCGGCCCAGCGGCGGTCGATCTCTTCCGCTGCCTTCACGACCAAATCCAGATAAGCCCCAAAGATTTTCTCCAGCGCCATCTCTCCGACTGCGCTTTTTCCTTCGCGAAGATCCATGACGCGATGGAATGCCGCCGTGTCCAGGGCCAGCAGCATCCCCAGTTGATCGGCTGCGGCACGATAGGACTTCGGCGCGTCCTGGCCCATGGCGATCAACGCATGCCGAAAGAGCGTACCAAAAGACGAAGCCGACGCCATCATCAGATCGGCAAGCTCGGAACGCTGGCCCGGGCAGCGCAAAAACGACTGCCGCAGGCGAATGACGTTGGTGCGCAGTTCCCGCTCCACCTGCAATCTATGGAGAGCCGTGGGCACTTCCAGGCTGGCCAGAAAATCCGATCCTTCCAGCATCCTATGGCGCGCCTTCATATCCAGCAGCTCGATGGAGAATACATCCGCTGAATTTCGCAACTCCTCCAGCGTAAAAACCAGGGGCGCCGGATGACCTTTGCGCCCCCACCACAAAGCCGTAGGGCGAATACTCTCGAGAGCCTCGCCGGTCAGCCGCTGAAGAAGGCACAAAATGTTGAGGCCCGAATGTTCCCGAAAGTCATCGTCCACGCCGGAGCCGTACAAGACCACCGCGCGCAGGTTCTCGCCCGCCGCTTCTTTCAGGCGCTTTACGAACTCGCTGAGTTCTTTCTCTCTATCCATCGCTCTAGCGCTACCAACCCCCTCCCGCTCCGCCGCCTCCGGAGGCTCCTCCGCCGAAGCCTCCGAAGCCCCCTCCCGAACCGCCTCCGCCGTACCCACCCCACCCTCCCGTAGGCCCCATCCACCAGCCGCCGCCCCGGTATCCTCCTCCGCTTCGATGACCGGTTAATCCTGCCCACGCCAGAACGAAAGCCAAAAACCTCCACCCGCCAAAGAGCAGCAGCAGAATGAGCAAATTCAGCGCTGCCGGGGGAATGCCATGGAAATCAGGTTCCGGTGACTCGGGCTCTTGCGATGTCCCCGGGGCGCTCTGGTTCAGCGTGACGCCGCGATCTGCGGCAATCGTCGATGCAATTTGTGACGAGATCTGGAAGAGCGCCGCGCCGTATTGGCTCTGGCGCAAAAGCGGCAGCATATCGCGCCCGAAGCCGCCGACTTTTCCGTCGGGCAGAATCGCTTCGAGCCCGTACCCGACTTCGGTCCAGTATTGATGATCGTCCACCGCCAGCAGCACCATCACGCCGCGATCCTTGCCCTTCGGCCCCACGCCCCACTTTTGGAACAGCTGGTTGGCAAAATCCTCAACGCTGTCGCCTTCGAGCGTGTGGATGGTTACGATGGCCAGCTGTGCGTCTGCTTTTTGGTCCAACTCCTCGCCAAGAGCCGTGATCTTCTGCTGCGAATCCGCATCAATTACATGGGCGAAATCGTTGACGTAGCCTTGCGGTGAGAGCTGCTGGACCTTTTCCGCGGCCGCGGCAATCGGCGGAACGCCGGCGCCGCCAAGGAAAAGCAGCGCCAAAACCGAAAGCGCCAGCGGAGCGAGAACAATCTTCCGCGTTTGACAAAGCTTCGGTGGTCGGATACCGTAAACGCTTCGCATCTCGAAAAGGAGCGGTGGATGGCTCAGGGAACAGCTACAAAGATCAAGAAGCGCAAGAAGTCGGTTCTGAAGCGCGCCGCGCAGTCGATTACGCGTTCGGCAGTGAACCGCTCGAACCGCACTCGCGTTCGCTCCGTGATTAAATCCCTGCGCGGTGCCCTCAATACCGGCGATGGCACGGCAGCGACCAAGCTGCTCTCGACTACCGTTGCCTCGATTGACCGTGCGGTTAGCAAAGGTGTCCTGGCCAAGAATACCGCCAATCGCTATAAATCCCGTCTCGCGCTGGCCTGTAACGCGCTGCAAGTGCAACCGCGCGCCTAGAAGTTCCGAACAGTCGATCACCGTCTCGAAGCTTCTCGCTGTTGGCTGGGTTCGGCCCCGGGTGCCGCTGCCTGAGGCGCTGTAAGTTGCGCGACCACGAACTCCATCACTGCCCGGTCGTCTGTCGCGCCTCCTTTTAACCAGCTGTCCGCGTCGTAAAGTGTTCGCAAGCCTTGCACCAGCTGCCGCCGCGGTATTTTCCTGGCGTGCTGCATCGCCATTCCGGCCGTCGCCGCCCGCATTCCCAGCCGTCCCGCGGCCTCGTATGGCGGCGTGTGCGGGCTCAAGCCTTGCGCCTCGATCAGCTTTCGAAACATCCAGGCCATCGTCCCGATCAGCGCCGGCGCCGCTTCTCCTTGGTCCAACACGTTCGTCAGGAAATGGAACGCGCGCGAGCGCTGCCGCATCGCCAATACTTCCGCAAGTTCCCAGACCGAGTACTTCCGCTCCGAAACCACTAACGCCTCGATATCCGCCCTCTGGATGGGCCGGCCCGCGCCCGCATACGTGGCCAGTTTATCGATTTCGTTTCGCATGGCGCCGAGATCGCAATTGCAAAGTTCCGCCAACTCTTCCGCCGCATCGTTATCCATCGAGGCGTTCAGCTCGCCTGCCATCGGATGGCCAGCCCAGCGGACACTCGTGACCGCTCCCGGGGATCTTCCGGAAGCTCCGCCGCCAGAACCAGTGCGTGTTCCAAAAGCATCTTCGCGAACTTTGTCCGTTGATCCAGATGCCCGGCTTCGAGAACCAACACGGTAAATGGGGCCGGGTTCGCCAAGTATTCCGCCAGGTCCTTGGTCTCCGTGTCTCGCTTGTCATCGGGCATCTCTTCGAGGGCTTCGACTTCGCTCACGATCACTACTTGCCGCTGGGCCAGCATGGGAACGGTGCGAGCCTGCGCCAGCGCGTTCCCGAATTCGCCGTCGTTCGCTGAATATCGAGACAACGCCCAGTCCCGGGTGGCCGGATCGATCGATGCTTCGATCACCTGTTTCCGAAAAGCGTCGCGCAAATAGGTGTCCTTACCCAGGATCAGCAGGCACAGCCCCGCCTTGCGTTTCCTTAACTCGGAGGCCAGCGATTCGGCGGCGATCGTGGGCATCAGAAATTCTCGAGAACGTCCGACACAACCTGGTCTGCAAAGTCTTTCGACATGCGCCCCAGGGCGGGACCTTCTTCCTGGAAAAATTCGTTGGGATTCTCGGATATCTGGTAAGGCTCGCGAAAGACGAGATTATTATTCTGGTACAGCGTTTTTCCCGCACGGTCCTGCAATTGCACCCTGGCCGTTACCGTGACCAGAACGGTCGTGGTGACGCCCGAGACGGGATCGAATCCCACACCGCCGGCGCCGAGACCCGTCACCTGGCCGTGCAGCACGAGATCGGCGCCGTCTGGCTCGGGAACCACTCGATACTTCGTGCGAGCGATAAACTCATGCACCACCGACTCCGTCAGTATCTGCTCGATTCGATAGGTCGTGGTTTGGTTGGTAAATGCCGGGATGGCGATCGTTTGCGCGTCCGCGGGAAGAGTATTGGTGCGCCCAACGACGCGATAGCCGCAGCCGGCCGCAACCAAACCGCAAACCGCTACAATTGATGCCAAGGAAAAGCTTCCTTTAGGACGCAAGAAGTCTCTCCGCGATTCGCGTGGCATTGACGTTGGCCAGCCGGAAATTGTCCGCGGCGCCCCACATCCAATATCCGCCTGGAACATTGTCGTCACGCTCAGGCCGGCTGATTGTTGGCTGCGTCTCTCCCGCGGCCGCCAGGTTCGACGGGCTCGGCTCATCCGCCTCTATCACTTTGAATCCCGCACTTCTCAGCCTGTCCGTCAGTAGCCTCTTCCGTTTGGCGGTCCTTGAATTCAGCCCAGGCCGAAAATGCGTGTCCGTAAAAAACAGGCGCCTGCACCAGCGTCATCGCAGGTAATGAGATGCGGCCTCCCAGATAGCGTTGTACCTCGCGCGCGATCGCCATTCTCGCATCCGGCAGCCGTTCAGCGCTGTCTGGCGCCCCACCGCGCGGTAAGGTTAAACGCCACCTGAGTGTCAAACACTTGCTGCGGCATCGGTTGGAACGAAAGCAGCTTCACCGTCTGCCCTTCGAGTTCGGATAGTCCCGCTTCGCCGCGCTCGGAGACCGGCTGAAAGAAGGTGATCGCCAGCCGAACCGGCGAGAGTTCGGCGAAAGCAGCAGCCAGCGAACAGGCAGTGATCGCCGGCGTCGAGGGCGCCACCCAGGTGTGATAATGATCGTTTGGCAAGCTTACGCCTGCCGGCGGCGAAATCAACGCGTCCAAAGCAGGTATCCAAGGTCGTGCGCGCTCGCCGGCCCAGGAGCCTCCCGTCATATCGATCACCGAGGCGCCGGCGCGATCGGCGGCGGGACCGTATTTCGCCGCAAAAGCCGCGGAGCCCGTAAAGAAAACGAATCGCAATCCCTCAAAACTAGTCGCGTCGATGGCTTGAACGACGGCCGGCTCTCCGCCCACTTCGGTGAGCGTGCCTGCCGCCAGCTCTTCGTCTACCAGTTTGATTTCACCGGCGGGAAAGCCACCCTCTTCCAGCCAATATTTTAGATCTTTGCCGCGCAGGGATGTGGCTCCGGCGATAGCTACGCGCAATGAATGCTCTGGAAAGGGCATCGATCAGGCAGTGCGGGAGACGAGCCGATGACGCACAACCCTGACCAGGTAGATGGCTAGGCCGGCGACTGTGTAACTAGCGGCGATCAGCAACAGTACGATCTCCGAGTACACCACAATCGACCACACCAATAAGCCTACGGCAACGATGATCAGTGAATGCTGTCTCTTTCCCCAAGGAATCGCTTTGAAGCTGAAGAAGCGGATCGTGCTCACCATAAGCGCGGCGAGCAGCAGCACCAGCATCAACCATGCGGCCGACCAGCGCCAATCCCCGATGGGTACCTTCCATGCGTGTACCACCGCCGCGATCATTCCGGCCGCCGCCGGGCACGGCATTCCCACAAAATACTTCAGCCCGCCCTGGCGCCATGCCCTGTACGTTGAAGCGCGCCAGCCGCCAGGCACAACAGAGGGCGAAAGCTAAACTTACCAGCCATGCCAGGTCGTAGATATGCCGCGCTTCCGGAATATCGCTCTGCGCGATCGTGCGCACTCCCCAGGTGTAGGCCAAAATCGCGGGCGCGATGCCAAAACTCACCATGTCGGCCAGGGAATCGAGTTGCTTGCCGAACTCAGTGTTCGTGCTCGTGGCCCGCGCCACAAACCCATCGAATGCGTCAAACACGATGGCAAATCCGATCGCCCGCGCCGCATAGTCCAGGTCTACGATTTCGCCCTTCACCGTGGCCAGCACGGCGTAGAACCCGCACAGCAGATTGCCGACGGTAAAGGCGCTGGGAAGGAGATAAACGCCGCGCCTCAAGCGGTGGTTGCGCGGCTCGACGAATCCGAACTCCTGCTGGTCTGGCTCTCTCATCGCCATCGCGCCAGCACGCTCACTCCACCCGCTACATGCTGGCCGGGGCGCGCCACGATCTCAGCATCCTGCGGAAGCCATACATCCATGCGCGATCCGAAGCGAATCAGCCCAATCCGTTCCCCCAGTTTTACTTCGTCGCCTGGGCGCTTCCAGCAGACCACGCGTCGCGCAATGGCCCCTGCAATCTGTTTAAACACGATCTCACCTCGCTCGGTTTGCAGATGTATGACGTTTTGCTCGTTGTCCACCGACGCACGCGACCGCATGGCATTGTAAAAGCGCCCCCGCCGATATTCCACTTTTTCGACCCGTCCGGCCATCGGCGACCGGTTTACGTGAACATTCAAGATCGATAAGAAGATGCTGATCCGCCGTCCGGCGCGGCCCTCCACTGTCTCCTCTGTAACCTCCATAACCCGGCCATCCGCCGGCGAAACCACCACTCCGGCGTCAGTGGGAGGAGTTCGCTGGGGATCCCGAAAAAAGAAAGCTGTTCCGGCGCAGAGCGCCAACAGAATCACAGCGGCGATTTTCCAGCCCACCGCCGCCGCCCCAATCCCTGCGCACAGAAGCGGAAGGACAAACCTGTAACCGTCTTTGACCATTCCTCGCCATAAGCTTGTGCGCTATTCGCGCACAACAATACTCCTCAATTCTACGACAGATTATCGCCGTGAACTATTAGTGGGAGTGTACGGTCTTGCTTCGCTGCGCTACCAGCCTCTCCATCTCGTCCTTAACGCGCAGCTTCTGTTTCTTCAGTTTAGCTTCCAGGAGGATATCTTCGGCACTCAGGTAGGGGCTTTCGGTGAGCTGCTCGAGCTGAGATTCGTAGCGGGAATGCTCTTCAGCGAGGTGTCTGAATTCGGCGTCGCCTGCCAGCAGTTGTTCGCGAACTTCCCGAAGCATGGACATCGTTCGGCCTCCTGAATGTGCGTAGTCTTACATTTGTTCAGAAATTAACATAGCGCCCGACACGTCACAAGAGCTTTTCCATACCTATTCGATGGTATGTTGCAGGATCAGAGCGTCTTCGGTGGGCTCCCGATAATATTCGGCGCGCCGTCCGCCTTCCTGGAATCCCGCTCTGGCATAAAGCTTTAGAGCCCCCTCGTTCGACTCTCGAACTTCCAGAAAGATTGTCTTCACGCCTGCCGCTTTGCACTCGGCTATGGCCTTCTGGACCAGTAGCCAGCCGATCCCCTGCCTCCGCTGGCTTGCCTCCACCGCCAGATTGAGAATCTCCGCCTCGTCCGCCATGCTTCGAAAAACGATCAGGCCGGATATTCGTCCATTGCATTCGGCCACTCGGCAAAGGAGTCCGTTTCCCGATACACCCCCCTGCCCGACGCTCCACCGCGCCGCCTCAGGAGTGTCCGATAGCAACTCTCGAATCCGTTCCGTATCGCCGGATTCCAGGTCCCGGATCGTCACTGGCCTCTTCGTAAGCAAAGCACTTCGCCCGCTTCAGCCGGTTCTCCAATTCATTTCCGCATCCGATCGACGGATGTAATTTGCATCCAGGTGCAACGCGTCTACAGCTTCACCTCGCAGCGCCTTCGCGTATCCAAGCTTGCCGATTGCCGGCGCCAACGCACTCGAGACCACCTCAACGGCGCAGCCTTCGAGCCCCTTCCGCTCCATCGCTGGCCCGATTGCCAGCTCGATCAGCTCTGGCGAGGCGCAGGCGATAACCAGCCCCCTGCCAGCCAAGTTGCCATGCACAAACTCGAAAAACTCGTCCGCCGTTGCCACGACCTCCTCGCCAATTCGTTCGAGAAGCCCCCAGCCATTCCCTGCCAGGAAAAGACTGCCGTAGATCTGGCCACGCCGCGCATCCATTACCGCTGCGACCAGTGAGCCCGCCTCGAGTGACGGCCCAGCCTGCGCCGCCAAAGCCTCCAGTCCGCTCACGGCCACACCAGGCTTTCCGAACACCTCCGCCCAACCTTTCACTGTCGCCAATCCCACTCGAAGCCCAGTGAAAGAACCAGGTCCTGCGTCCACTGCGAATAAGTCAATCTGTTCGAGCGAGATGTGCGCTCCATCCAACAATTCTTTGGTCTCTCGCAGGACGCTCGCGGAATAAAGTTTCTGGTCTGTGCTCACCCGTTCCGACAAAACATTTGCGTCTCGGAGCAGCGCAAAACTTCCGGCAGGAGAACTGGTATCTAAGGACAATATGAGCATGCTCCTAGACGCCTCGACCGAGCGTCGCAAGCTCAAGAGGCGCGTTCCGCTTGCGGCTGTTCCCGAGCAATTTTAGTTCCATCCCAAAAAGAAATTGCTCCATAAACACCTGATTCTACGAGAAATATATTGACTTTCCCTACAAAACTGCCTAATATCTGTGCATCGTGCTTCTCCTTAGGGGGACCTCCTGCCATGGAATTTAAAATCGGTGACAAGGTAGTGTATCCGAATCACGGCGTTGGCATCATTGAGCAGATCAGCTATGGAGTGCTTGAGGGACGTACCGAAACCTACTACATGCTGCGCATCACTTCCAACTCCCTCAAAGTTATGGTTCCGCGCTCCAACGCGGAGGCCGTCGGACTGCGTCCGGTCATTCGCAACGGAGACGCTTGCAAAGTTCTCGGCTACCTCGAAAAGGGCAAGTTCAATTCCCATCACGATTGGAAGCATCGTTTCAAGGAAAATTCCGAGCGCATGCGAACGGGATCGCTCATCGAAGTCGCGGCGGTTCTGAAGAGCCTGGTCGCACTGAGCCGCACCAAGCCGCTCTCTTTCCGCGAAAAGAAAATGCTCGAACGTGCAAAATACCTCCTGGTAACCGAGCTCGCCACCGCACGCAATTCCACTCTTGAGAACATGGAAACCGCCCTCGTCAAATCATTGGCCAAGGCACGCTTGCGCATGCCTCCTACAGGCGACGAAGCCAGCGCCGCAGACTGAATTTAGCGCCAAAGTTATACAACAGAAGTTAGTCAATCCATTCCCCACACGGCTCCATCATTGCCGCGGTCGCGTTCGTCATTTTTAGTGGGATTACAACAGTCTAGAAGCGATTTCAGCTACTTCCCTGCCCTAAGCCAACGGCAAGACCGCCTCGGCATTCAGGTCCCAGCCGGCAAGCTGGCCGGCCATCACTTTGGGGTAGGCCGCGGCAGCAATCATGGCCGCATTGTCGGTAGAGAGCTCGCGGCTGGGGAAGAATACTTCGAAGCCCTCGCGCCCGCCTTCCTCTTCAAACGTACGACGCAACTCGCTATTCGCCGCCACGCCTCCGGAGACGAGAATGCTTCGGGCCCTGGTCTCCTCCGCCGCCCGCAAAGTGCGCTTCACTAATTCCGCCACCACTCGTTTCTGAAAGCTGGCCACCAGCTCTAACGTCTGCGGGCTGCAAAGCGGAAGCAATTCCTTCGCGCGGCGCTTGCCCTCATCGAGCGCTTGCCGGCGTGCTTGAATCTCCGGTTGCAACTCCTGGTGCGCGCGAATGTAATACAGCACCGCCGTCTTGATGCCGCTGAAGCTGAAGTCAAACGGATTGCCTTTTATCTTTGTCGCCCCGAAATCGATAGGTTCCGCATGCCCCCCCGTTTCTGCGCTATGGGCCGCCAGACCATCGATCACGGGACCTCCGGGATACCCCAAAGCCAGAAGCTTCGCGACTTTGTCGTACGCCTCGCCTGCCGCGTCGTCGCGCGTTTGTCCTATTCTTCGATATCGCAGCAGCGTGGCCGAAAATGGCTCCGCCGGGCCCGCCGGCGCGACTTCGTACAACACCGTGTGCCCGCCCGAAACGATCAGGCAAACCGCCGGCAAACCCGGCTTCTCGCCGGCCATGAATGCCTTTAGGAAAACGGCTCGAACGTGTCCTTCCAGGTGATTGACTCCTACCAGTGGTTTGCCCAAAGCGCTTGCCAGCACTTTGCCGTACGTCAATCCCACCAGTAAAGAACCCACCAGCCCCGGCCCCTGCGTCACTCCAATGGCGTCGATGTCGCTCAGCTTCAGCCCTGCTCGCGCCAGCGCCTCTCGCACCACCGGGACGATGCTTCGCAAATGCTCGCGCGACGCTAACTCAGGAACTACACCCCCGTATTTGCGGTGGATGTCCACCTGGGAGGCAACCACGCTCGACAGGATTTCGCATCCGTCGGCCACCACCGCAGCCGCGGTTTCGTCGCAGGATGATTCGATACCCAGGATACGCGTCGACATGCGATTTCGGAGCTTCGCCCTTTCGTATGGTAGCATACGGCTTCGGACCACCCGCTGGCGCCGGGCGCTGACCTAAGTGGGTTTTCGCTTCATCGAAGAAGCGAGGTCGTCCCGGGTCTGCCGAACAAGTACGCTTTTGAATCTCTCTTACAGGAGTTAATGCGGACCGCCACATGACACAAAAGAGCCGACGCGTGCGCAAAGCCGTCCTCCCAGCCGCTGGCCTAGGCACTCGGTTTCTCCCCGCCACCAAAGCCCAGCCCAAGGAAATGCTTCCCGTTGTGGACAAGCCCTTGATTCAATACGTCGTCGAGGAGTGCCTCGCCTCGGGCATCGAGAACATCATCATCGTTACCGGCCGCGGCAAAAACGCCATCGAAGATCACTTTGATAATTCGCCCGAGCTGGAACGATTTCTGGAAATCAAGGGCAAGACCGAACAACTCGAAATGGTGCGCTCCATCAGCGACATGGTTCACTTCAGCTATACGCGCCAAAAGGAACCCTTGGGGCTCGGCCACGCCGTGTTGACCGCGCGAGAACTGGTGGGCGACGAGCCTTTCGCCGTCCTGCTCGGTGACGTCATCATCCCCGGCCCCTCTCCCGCCACTCACCAGTGCGTGGAGGTCTATGAGCAAACCGGCATCGGCACCATCGCCGTCGAACCGGTTCCTATGGAACGCACTCACCTTTATGGCATTATCGACGCGCAGCCGGCTGAGGAATCCAAATGGGGCAAGCGCTTGCTCCGCATTCGCAACCTGGTGGAAAAACCCCGTCCCGCAAACGCCCCCTCGAATCTGGCCGTCACCGGACGCTATGTTCTCCCGCCCGAAATATTCGAGTGCCTGGAGCGCACCCCTCCAGGAAGCGGAGGCGAGATTCAACTCACCGACGCATTGCGGCTGCTGGCTCAGGAGCACGGGCTCAACGCGCTCGAGTATGTCGGCCAATCTTACGATGCCGGCGACAAACTCGGTTTCCTCAAAGCTACGGTGGAAATTGCGCTACAAAACGGCGACTTCGGCGAGGAGTTTCGCAGCTACTTGCGCGGGCTGAAGCTGTAAGGCGGCTCTTTACTTTTCCTTTCCGGATCTCTTCTTTTCTTTGTTTTCAGACGCGGGCTTCGTTTCCGCCTTCGATTCGGTCTTGGTTTCGCTCTTGTTCTCGCTCTTCTCAGACGCGCTGCCGCCGTCCCGCTTTTCGCCCCCTCCGGTCCCGCCGCGGGCGTAATCGGTCACGTACCAGCCGCTGCCTTTAAATTGAATGGCCGGCGGCGACATCAAGCGTTCCACTCCGCCGCCGCAGCTGGGGCATTTCTTCAGATAGGGCCCCTGGTATTTCTCTATCTTTTCAAAGTGTTTGCCACACTTTTTGCATTCGTACTCGTATAGGGGCACGTCCGTCTGTCTCCGTAAACCTTTAGTCTAGCATGACCCAGCGCACCGCTCCGGCCGCAGGTCGCAACCGCGGTGGCATCGACCTCTCTCCGCTCGACCGCCCCCCAAAACAGGCCATGCCCGCATGCTAGACTTGCGGGCTCATGGAAGAGTCCGTCCCCCAGCCGCCGACACGTCTGACCCGCCCGACCGGTCGCCTTTTCGTGCTGGCCACCCCCATTGGTAATTTGGAAGATATTACCGTTCGTGCGCTCCGGATCTTAGGTCAGGCGGATCTGATCGCCTGCGAGGACACCCGCCATACCGCCAAACTCCTCAATCACTATGGCATTCACAAGCCTACCGTCAGCTACCACCAGCATAACGAAGCCTCCCGAGCGAACGAACTGCTCGAACGCCTGCGGTCTGGCAGTCAAATCGCCTTGGTGAGCGACGCCGGGACACCGGTAATTTCCGATCCCGGGCATCGCCTGGTCTCACTGTGCCTCGAACACCAGATCCCCGTTGTCCCCATTCCCGGCCCATCGGCCGTAATCGCCGCCCTGGCGGCCTCCGGGCTTCCCACGGAGGAGTTCTTGTTCGTCGGCTTTCTCCCTTCTCGTCCGGTTGCCCGTCGCAAGGCGCTTCAGAATCTGGCCAAGGAGAACCGCACCATCGCGCTTTATGAAGCGCCCCACCGCCTCCTGAACACTCTCTCCGACGCGCTCGAATACTTCGGTCGCCGCCAAGCCGTCATCGCCCGCGAACTCACCAAGATTCACGAGGAGTTCCTGCGCGGCGACCTGGCGGAATTGCTCGTCCGCATGCAACAGCAGCCTTTGCGCGGCGAGATCACCATTCTCATTGGCCCCCCTTCCGGCGAAAAGGAAGCTCCCAGCGAACTTCGCGCGGCGCCCCTGAGCGAGCGCGTAGAGCAGATCATGCGGGAGCGCGCCATCGATCGCAAAGCAGCCCTAAAACTGGCCGCACGCGAGCGGGGCTTGACCAAACGCGAAGCTTACAAGCAGTTGTTGAACCGTTCCTGACCACAGCATCTTATAGAAGCTGCTGTCATCACGAGGCTCGATGTGTGAGCCGAGGGATCTGCAGTTGATTTGCTGAAGGGAGATCCCGCTGGGTTAGCAATTCCCGCTAGCCGCGAGCTCGCCCGCGAAGAATGAGTCCACGCGCTGGAGGATTTCCGCAGGCGACTGCGCCGTGGTCACTTGCCGCCGAAGTTCGGCGCCGTTGCGAACGCCGTGCGTAAACCAGCACGCGAACTGCTTCATCTTTCCGATCGCATCGGGCCATCCCGCATCGTTCAAATGGCGGAAATATTTGGAAAGCAGGTGATACCGGTCGCTATCGGTCGGCTCTGCGTATCGCCCCGTCGCGGCAAACTCCTCGATCTGGCGAAAGATCCAAGGATTGGTGCTGGCCCCGCGTCCGATCATTACCGCATCGCACCCAGTTTCCGCCTTCATTCGCAAGGCATCTCCGGGCGTGCGGATATCGCCATTGCCGATGACGGGGATGGTCACCGCCTCCTTGACCGCGCGAATCAGGTTCCAGTCCGCCAGCCCGCCATAAGCCTGGGCCCGCGTCCTCGGGTGTACGGCAATGGCCTCCACGCCGATCTCTTCCGCCATGCGGGCCACCTCCACCGCGACGATGCTCTTTTCGTCCCAGCCCGCGCGCGTCTTGATCGTCAGCGGAATCCGAACCGCGCGCCGGACCATGAGCAGCAGCTCCTTCAACTCCTTAAGGTCGCGCAACAGACCGGAGCCGCCGCACTTCACCACCTTTTTCGCCGGGCAACCTAAATTGATGTCCACGATGTCGAATCCCAGGTCCTCCACAAGCTTCGCCGCGTCGGCCATCACTCGTGCATTCGCGCCAAAGAGCTGCGCCGTGATCGGGCGCTCGTCCGGCTCAAAATAAAGATAATGCAGCGTTCGCGCCGCGTTGCGCGTCACGCCCTCGGCGCTGGTGAACTCCGTCATGATCAGCCCGCAGCCGCCCAGGCTGCGGATCATGCGCCGGAAAATAGTGTCCGTGACTCCGGCCATGGGCGCCAGCACGGTCGCCGGCGCGACCTCCAGGCCGCGAATCCGAAAAGTTTGCAGTGCGTTCCTATTCACGACGATTTCCAAATCCCTGCCATCAATCAGTAGTGGGTCAGTTTGAATTTTCTTGGTCCTGACATGAAGAGGACAAAATCAAACCGGCCCACTACCCGTCAATCCGTCATTTTTGGCCTTGGTCCTGTGCTTGCCTGGCTCGAAATCTCCGCCCGAGTGCGGCTTAGGTTCATTACATGCGAGGCCAACGCATCCGTCGAGCCTTGAAAGAATCCTTCCACCAACCGCGCCACGGCATGAGTCCGCGCCTGCTCGGCGGAGAGATTGGGGGTATAAAGCCACGCGCGGCCGGCCTTTTTCCGCCCGACGACTCCCTTCTGAGCCAGCCGATCGAGGATCGTCATAATTGTGGTGTATGCCCGAGGACGCGTGATCGCCATGGCCGCGTGAACGTCTCGCACCGTCGCCTGGCCCAGCGCGCCATAACACATTCATGCAATCGAGCTCCAGCGGAGCCAGGTCCAATATCGAGCGCCGAATCCCTCGAACAGCCGGTGTCGAAGTGCCCATCGCTTTCCTTAATTGAAGAGCTTCGTTTTCACTTCCGCTTCCGCGCTGGGTTTCTGGTCCTTCTCCGGAAGCGCCGCAGCGGCCGCTTCGGGCCCCGTGTGAAACTGATCGAGGCGAAGCAGTCTTCGATTCAGCGCGGGGCTGAATGCAGTCCAGCCGGCCTCGCCTCCATCCGCCCCGAGAACGGCGCGCGCGGCGCCCATTTTTGAGTCCAGGTTATCGAGATAGTGCAGCACCAAAGCTTCGCGAAACATCGGCAGCTTGGGCGAACCAAATTCATATTCGCCGTGATGGCTGATCAGCAAGTGCTTGATCAAGGTCTTATACCCCGGCGGGAATCCCTCGATCGCATTCATTCTCTCGGTCACCTGTTCGAGCCCCATAATAATGTGGCCGAGCAATTGTCCGTCGTCGGTGTAATGAATGGCCCGCTCGTAACACAGCTCATCGAGCTTTCCAATATCGTGCAGAATCGCCCCGGTGATCAGCAGGTCCACGTCGAGTTCGACGTAGTGTTGAGCGGCCAGGCGGCACATATCGCACAGGCTCACGATATGTTCCAGCAAACCTCCCACGAAAGCATGGTGCATGGCCTTGGCCGCCGGAGCGCGCTTCAGCCGCGGCACAATCGCCGGGTCCTCGATCACGCCGGACGCCAGCCGGTTGAGCCAGGGATTCTTGATTCCCGCCGCGTATCCGCGAAGCCGGCTGTAGAGGTCCTCGACGTCCTCGGCCGTGTGCGGAAAATAGTCCGCCAGATCCATTTCGGAGGGCTCCGCCCGGCGCAGTTTTTCCACCGAAAGCTGCATGCGGGTCTTGTAACTTTCCACTCGCGCCTGGACCTTGACGATGTCGTCGCGGTCGAACGCAGCCGCCACGCCTTCCACGTTGTCCCACACCCGCGCTTCGATCGAGCCGCTTCGATCGCTCAACTCGATGCGCAGATAGGATTTCCCCTCGCGAGTGGAGCGCAGCTCTTTTTCAGCAACGAGGAAAAAAGACGTGATGGTCGTATCGGGCGTCAGATCGGAGACGTAGGCTGCTTTCATTCACCGTTCTTCGCTTGCCAGGGGTCGTTGCTGGCTGCTGGTTCTTCTTTTTCTTGCCTTTGGCGTCGTCGTCGGGCGTGGGGGCAACCTCGTCGATGGTGCTGGAGGCCACGGCTGCCGAGTCCGTGTATCCGGGCTTCACCTGCACGTAACTGTTTTCCCGCAGCATCTCCAGGTACGTCGCGCAACGCCGGCCGCAACTTATCGTTGTACAGGCGGTCCTGGATTTCATTGTCGACCTTATCTTCCGGCTGCTGGCCCGCGGAGTAATGCTCCCCCACTTGCAGAATCAAGAAGCCGGTCTTGGTGGGCATCACGTCTTGTCGTTTGCAGCCGCTGCAAGCCAAAAACCGACTGCTCGATATTGGCTGCCAGCTGGCCGCGCTGGAATTGGCCCAGGTCTCCGCCTTGCTTGGCCGTGCTGCCGTCGGAGAAATGTTTCGCCAGTTCCCCGAAATCCTCCCCGTTCTTCACCCGCTGCAGGAGATCCTCCGCCTTCTTGCGCAGCGCGGGAGTATCCGAATCCGGCTTCCCCTCGGTGCTCACGAAAATCTCCCGCAGGGTTACCAGCTCGGGACGCACGAACTCGTCCTTATGATCCTCGTAATACTTCTGCACCTCTTCGTGAGACAGGATGATCTTCGATCCCACTTCGTGCCGGATCACTTCCTGCTGCAGGAGCTGGTTCTTTATATTGTTCTTGAAATCCTCGAAGGAGATGCCGCTCTTGTCGATCTGCTTCTCGAGCTCTTCCATCGTGGCGATGTTGTTTTGGATGCGGATCTCGTCCAGCCGCTTGATGACGTCGGCATCTACGCTTATGCCTTCGTCCTTGCCTTCCTGCACCAGCAACGAATTGTCGATCAGGTCGCGCAGAAGGTCTTTTGTCTCCGTCCGCCACCTTGGCGTTGATCTCATCCGGCGTGCACTTGGGGCAATCCTGCTCCGCTTCCTGCCGCAGCTGGCTGCGCGCATGTTCCAGATCTCCGCGCGAGATCACGTCGTTATTGACGCGCGCGATCACCTCTTCGATCACCACCGGCTTGCTCTGCGCCAGGCAGGAAAGCGCCGGCACGGCAGCCATCAGGCCCGCCACAAGGAAGAGTTTCTTCAACATGGTCCCGCTTTGCTCCTTCGGCATTCTAGCTCCCCGTTTCCAGCGGAAGCAATACGTTTCGGATCGCCTCGGCGATGGTCTTGTCGCTGCGTTCCAGGGCCACCGTCAGGACGCCGCTGGGGTCCAGCTGCGTGCCTTTTTGCTTTCGCACCAGAGTAACCAGCCTCTCAGGACGCACCGGCGTTGTGGGGTGGAACTTGATGACCACTTCGCTCGCGCGCCGCTCCACCGAAGCGATCTGCAGCCTCTCGCATAGCGATTTCAAGACGGCGTAATCGAGCAGATTATCGATCTGCGGCGGTGGCGGGCCGAAACGATCTTCGAGTTCCCGCCGAAGCGTTTCTCGCTCCTGCTCGTCGCGCGTCTCCGCGATTCGCTTATAAGTGCGCAATCGCAAGCTCTCGCTGGGCAGGTATTCCGACGGAATGCGAATGTCCATGTCCCAGGTTCAGCGTGGCTCGCAGCTCCGGCTGTTCCCCTTCGCCCTTCTTGCGCGGCCACCGCGCGCTCCAGCATCTGGCGTATAAAGATCGAACCCGATCGCGACGATGTGGCCGTGCTGCTCGCGCCCCAGCAGGTTGCCCGCTCCGCGCAGTTCCAGGTCCAAAGCCGCGATGCGAAAACCGGCCCCGAGCTCGCTGAATTCGCGCAGCGCCGCCAGCCTGCGCCGCGCCAGCGGGGTCAAGGTAACCTCCGGGGGTACCAGGAGATAGGCATAGGCGCGCTGGTTCGAGCGGCCCACCCGCCCGCGAAGCTGATAGAGCTCCGAGAGGCCAAAGCGGTCGGCGCGGTTGACGATGATCGTGTTGGCGCGGGGTATATCCAGGCCGTTTTCGATGATGGTCGTCGAGACCAGCACATCCGCCTCGTCGCGAACGAACTTGAGCATCACCTTTTCCAGTTCGCGCTCGCCCATCTGCCCGTGTCCCACCACCACCCGCGCCTTCGGCACCAGCTTCTGAATCAGCGCCGCCACCGAGTAGATCGACTCCACGCGGTTGTGCACAAAAAATACCTGCCCTCCCCGCTCCATCTCCTCCACGATGGCCCGCCGGATGATCGACTCGGAAAACGGCGCGACCACCGTTTGTATCGCCAGCCGGTCCTTGGGCGGCGTCTCGATTACGGACATATCCCGCAACCCCACCAGCGACATGTTCAAGGTGCGCGGAATCGGAGTCGCCGTCATCGTGAGGACGTCTACGTTCCGGCTCATCTCTTTCAGCCGTTCTTTATGAGTCACGCCGAAGCGCTGCTCCTCATCCACGATCAGCAGCCCCAGATCGTGAAAGCGCACGTCGCGCGAAAGCAGCCGGTGCGTGCCGATGAGAATGTCCACCGTCCCTTCTTCCAAGCGCCGCCAATGATTTCGCTTGCTCCCGCGCGCTGCGAAACCGGCTCAGCATCTCGATCCGAATGGGAAACGCGGCCATCCGCCGCTTGAACGTCTCGTAATGTTGGAACACCAGGACCGTCGTGGGCGCGAGTACGGCCACCTGCTTGGAGTTGGCCACGGCCTTGAACGCGGCGCGCATGGCCACCTCCGTCTTCCCGTACCCCACGTCGCCGCAAAGCAAGCGGTCCATCGGCGTGGGCGCTTCCATGTCGCGCTTGATGTCCGCGATGGCCGTCGCCTGGTCGGGCGTCTCCGAGAATTCAAAGGCATCCTCGAATTCGTGCTGCCACGGGGCGTCGGGCGGAAACGCCAGGCCCGGCGTCGTTTTACGCTCGGCGTAAAGTTCCAACAATTTGTCCGCCATGTCGGTGAGCGACTTCCGCACCTTCGTTTTGCGCGCCACCCAGGCCGTCCCGCCCAGCCGATCCAGCTGCGGCTTGGCGTCTTCGAGCGAGCGATAGCTCTGCACCAGGTCCATGCGCTCGAGCGGAACGTACAGCCGCGCCTCGTCCGCGTATTGCAGGCGCATGAACTCGCCGCGCCGCCCGTCGGTCTCGATGGTCTGCAAACCCTCGAATTGCCCGATGCCGTGGTCCACGTGCACCACGTAATCGCCGGCCTTGAGCTCGCTGAAGTCGCTGAAAAATCCCGCGGTCTTGGGACGCGCGCGCGGACGCTCGTGTGCCGGCGCGGTCTCGAAAAGATCGCCCGTGCCGTAGAACGCCAGCTTCGCCTCGGGAATTACAAATCCTTGCGCCACCGGAGCGCGCAGCAAAACCGCCGCCGGCGCGCTCCCTGCCGTGACTTCCTCCATGAGGCGCGCGCCCGTGACGCTCTGCTCCAATTCCCCCAGCCGATAAGGAACGTCGTACTCGCGGCAAAGGTCCGCCAGCCGCTCGAGTTCGCCCGAACTGGCCGCTGAGATCAGCACCTCTTCGCGCGCGCTCAACCGCCCCCTAACCTCGGTCAAAAATGCCTGAATCTGTCCGTGATACCGAGAGGTCGGCTGCACTTTAAGCGTGCGCGGCTCCTCGTCGCCGCGGCGCAGCGCCAATTCCTCCAGGTTCAAGCGCTGCCGCCGTTCCAGAGCTCTTTTCCACTGTTCCTCCGGCAAGACGAAAGGGTTCGCGCCATCTTCTCCACCCAGTGCCTCGGAGTCGGCCATCAGTCGATCGCGCGACGCCTCCGCTTTCTTCGCCAGCTCCTCCGGCTCATCGAGCACGACCAAGGTGTCCTCGCGCAGGTCGAATAGAGGCACTCCCGTTGCCGTTTCTCTTCCCGCCGAGCTCGGCCCGTTATGGCCGTCGCCATCCACGCCGCCGGCGAATGGAAACTCCGTGAGCGGCGGCAGGATCACCCGGCTTACCGGCCCCGTCGAGCGCTGCGTCTCGGGATCGAATTCGCGCAGCGACTCCACCGTGTCGCCCAGCAGCTCGATGCGCACAGGCTTGGTCCCTTCCGCCGGAAACACGTCGAGGATTCCGCCGCGCACGCTGAACTGCCCTTCCATCTCCACTAATTCCGTCCGTATGTATCCTGTTTTCGTGAGGTGCCCAACGACCTCTTCCAGGGAAATCTCGCCGTCGCGCTCGAGCGCCAGCGACAACGATTCGTAGAACTGCGGCGGCGCAAAGCGCAGCAGCGTGGCTTCGATCGGCGCCACAACCACCGAGCATTGCCCGCTGACGAAACGGGAAAGCGTCCAGGCCCGCGCTTCGAGAATTTCCGGGTGTGGCCCCGCGCCCAAGCCCGGCAATGTATCCAGCGCGGGGAGCAGCAGAGCAGGGGCGGCGGAACGGCCGTTCACGGTGCGATAGAAAAAGTCGAGCGCCTCGAGCAACGACGCCGCTTTGCGCTCGTCTTCCACCAAAACCAAAGTCGGCGTGCGCAACTCTGTCGCCGCCAGCGCCGCCACCAGCGCCTTGGCTGGTTGCGTCAATCCCGCCACTTCCTCCGTGCGCGAGCCTTGCCGCAGGGCCTCGAACGCTTCGTCCAGCGCGGGAAGGCGTGCCAGATGGCCAAGAAGCTCGGTAACTGCCGGGAAAAGCATTAGTGCGTCGCCGGGTGAGGGAGTTCCTGCGGGAGCTTGCGAATCTTTTCCAGAATTCCGCTCGTGGAATGCCCCGGTTCGAGCGCTATGGAGACCACGCGTCCGCCGGCCGCCTCCACCTCTTCGCGGCCAACGATCTCGGTCGAGCCCCAATCGGCGCCCTTGACCAGTACGTCGGGCAGCAGACGCTGCGATCAGTTCACGCGGGGTCGGTTCGCTGAATAGAACCACAAAATCCACAGCCTCCAAAGCCGCCAGCACTTCCGCGCGCTCCTCTTCGCCAATCACCGGACGAGCGTCGCCCTTGGCCTTGCGCACGCTCGCATCGCGGTTCAATCCCACCACCAGCACGTCGCCGAGCGACCGCGCCTCTTCCAGCGTTCGGATGTGCCCGGGATGCAGCAGGTCGAAGCAGCCATTTGTGAACACCACGCGCCGCGTGCCGCGCTGCGCGCGGCCCAGCAACGCAGTCAGTTCCTCTCGCGAAACAATGCGGCCCATTCTCCTCCCACGCAATCGGAAACAGTTACAAAATATTAACATGCGCATCTGTTCCGCGCTGGACCGCTCTCCGCTTATCGTATTCCGCGCGTTCGTTCCCCCGCGCCCGCCGGTGATATACTTCGTGGCAGTCGCTCACATCCTTATCCGTGATTCGCTTACAGGGGGATCGCTCGGAGGCCGGTTCCAAATCGTGTTCATTTCCATCGATTTCATCGCTCGTCCAACGCCTTTCGGGCCAAAAGAATCGCGGCCGAATCCATGACCGGGCAGCGTATCGCCATCGTGGGCGGCGGTCCTTCCGGCGCTCTTTGCGCGGAGCGGCTCGCCTCGGCCGGCTTTGAGGTCACCCTTTTTGATGAGCATCTCGCCTGGGAGAAGCCCTGCGGCGGCGGCCTCACCCATAAGGCCGTGCGCGGCTATCCCTTCTTGCTCGACGGTCCTCACCCCAAAAAATCGATTCACCGCGTCGAGCTGATTTCGAGCCATGGCGATCGCGCTCTGCTGCCGCTCGATAACCCCATCGTCATCTACTCTCGCGCGGTACTCAACGGCCTTCTGCTCGACCGTGCCGCAAGCGCGGGATGTCGCGTGGTCCGTTCTCATGTCACTTCGGTGGATATCGGCGGAAAATCGCCTTCGCTCACCGCCGAAGGCGCCGCGCACGAGGCCGATTTCCTGATTTTGGCGGCGGGCGCGCGCAACGTTTTCTTCCCCAACACGCGCCCCTTTGCGCCCGAGGACCTGGAAATCACCCTGGGCTACTTCGTTCCCTGCTGTGCGGACTCCATTCAAGTGAAATTTGTGCGCGGCTTGCAGGGATACATCTGGTCTTTTCCCCGTGCCGACCATCTCTCCGTGGGGATTTGCGGCGGCATGTCGCAGCACACCAGCCGCGAATTGCAAGCTCACCTGGCGGAGTTCCTTCGCGAGGAGCGCATCTCTCTCCGCGACGCGCGCTTCTACAGCCACGTTCTCCCTTCGCCTCGCGCTCATACTCTCGCCTCTCGCCGCATCGCCGGCCCCAATTGGGCGCTGATCGGCGATGCCGCCGGCTTGGTGGACCCCATCACGGGCGAAGGCCTGTATTATGCTTTGCGCTCCGGCGAACTGCTGGCCGCAGTCCCTGATTTCAGGCCAGCCCGAGTCTTACGCCTGCCGGGTGCGCGACGATTTTTCCGCCGATCTGCAAATTGCCGCCCGAATCGCCCGCCGCTTCTATCACGGCCGCTTCCTGGGCGGCGCGGTCACCACGCGCATGATTCAATTCATCGACCGCAGCGCCACTTTTCGCGCGCTCATGGGCGAGCTCTTCAGCGGCGCCCAGAGCTACGCTTCTCTCAAGCGGCGTCTCTGGCGCCAGTTTGACGATAGCGTTGCCGAATTCCTCGAAAGCATCTTTCGTCCTGCCAAGCCCGGCCGCGCGCGCCCCAGTCCCGAAGACGCCTGACGGTCCCGCCAAAGGCCTCACCCATGCCAATAGACACGCATGGCATTCCTGCTCGTTCTTCGCTTCGCGAAAAAGAGTGGGGATTAAAACGCGGTACGGCGTGCGACGGGTTTGCGCGTGGGGGGAGGAATCAGGCTGGCCATCTTCCGAATCATGGCCAGGACAAGCCGCTTATCTCCGTCCGATAGGCTCGTGCTGTAGCGCTTGATCTCTGAAAGGAATCGAATCTCGTCTTCCGAGAGCTCGCCCAGCATCTTCTGCGTGTCTCGATCGTGGGCCGTCTCTGTTCCGGGGAAAAAATCGGCCAGGCTGATATCCATCGCTTCGGCAATTTTCGCCAGGGTTTCGAGCGAGGGCACCGTGTGCCCGTTTTCAACGCGTGAGAGATAGCATCGCAGAAGCCCGGTGCGGCGCTCTATGTCGCCTTGCGACAGCCCTCGCTGCCCCCGGTAGCTCCGGATCACCTCGCCAATATTAACTTTCGGCTTCTCCTTCGGCATTCTCTCTTCCTTATGAAATTTGCGGTATCTTACGCACGCGTGGATGGGCGCGCAAGAAAATTTTGCCGGCCCGTGCGCATCAGTACACTCGCAATCCCCAGGTTCGATTTCAAGGAACGCAAATCTCTGTCAAAGGCTGATGGGAAAGAAGGCTGTCTGGGCTGCACAGGTCGCACTCCGAGCCAACGATAAGGAGCCGAAAGGAATTCCTAAGCTGGCAAAACGTCGATTCGTTTGGGAAGCCATGCGAACCGCGCGCCCGCAAATGAGATATTTGAGATTGATTCGCAATCTGCCGCCCGCATCCAAGTCGTTCGCAGCGGTCTGTTCACCTGATCCCATTCCCCCGCCGCTGGTGCCAGGTTTTCCCGCGACCCGCGAGCCATTCTGCGTGCTCTGCATTTTGGCGGATTTCAGCTGGCTCTTGGCGGCGGAGCCAGCCGCCGAACTCTTTGCCGCCACGCAGCCCTCCGCATTTCTGCCGTGGCCTGCCTCGGCGCTGTTCGAGGGCATGCCCCCGTCAACGGATGCCGCGGCGAAGCTGATGGAAAGAATCTGTTCCACGTCGTACATCCGCATCTTGCCGTTCACCTCAAACTGCACGGCCCGCTCTGTCCCGCCCATATACTTGCCCTGAATGAAATTGCCATTTTTCAATTGCAGGCTGTCGGCGCGAACTCCCGGGGCAAGGCTTAGCAACACCCCCACCATTATTAATAACGCTCCCCGTATGTGCCCCATGGTGTCCTCCTGTTGCTGCTTTTCGGTGAATCCGTGCGGGCCGCAAAAACCGCCCGCCAGAATCTCACCTGGAGCTGAACATGCCGAGGATACACCCGGACATGCTGGGAAGTGCTTGATTTCTAGCCTGATACAGCAAAGTTGGTAAATGCAGGATGACGATACGGTATGTCGGTTCGGCTCCCGCAGGCTCTAGCTTGGCTGGCCTGCGGGAGCCGAATCGAATCGTCTTTATTCTAATTGTGTTTCGCGACTCTGTTCAGGAGCGCCTACTGCGGCCCGAACTCCAAAATCACGAACGAGTTTGGAATCGCCTGTGGTCGCGGTCGCGGATTGTCCGGAGTAGGCGCCGCCGCGGGTTTGAAGTCCGCCGTCTCCGTGAAAACGTGATGTGTCTTGGGATCGAGCGTCATCGTGCGCGCGCCAAATTGCGTATTGACGTTGCCGATGATCGTGTACTTGTCGGGCGTGTCCTCGTGGATCACCGTCAGCAAACCTTCGCGGCTCGTCGCAAAAATCAACCCTGTACCCGGATCGAAGCCGTTGCCGTCCGGATCACCACCGATCGCCGGCGTCGCCACCACTTTGCCCGTGTCCATATTCATCACGGCGATCATCTTGTCGCAAGCCGCAAAGAGGCGCCGGTTCTTAGTATCTGCCGCGAGAGCGGAAGGCCCATCGCAAGGTGCCAAAGACCAAGGGCCTTTCTTCGCGAGCGTTTTCGTATCGAAACCCATTATCATGCTCGAATCCGTCAGGTTCACAAACATGTTGCCCCGACCGTCCAGGGCTGGCTCCTCCGGTTTTCCGCCCAGATCCACGGTTCCCACAACCTTGTCCGTCGTAGCGTCGATTACGGTGGAATTGTTGCTCCTGGCGTTCATCGTGAATATCCGCTTGGTCGCTGGATCGTAAATGATCGAGTCCGGATTGTCTCCGGTCGTTTTGATGTCGGTAATGGGCTTGAGTGTTTTCAGATCGAAAACGGTTACCGTGCCCGCCTGCCCGTTGCTGGTGTAGCCCTTCCCCAGAGCACTCGCTATGGCTGTGCCGTGAATGCCCTTGGTGTTCGGTATGTCGCCGAGAACTTTTCCGCTACCCTCATCGACAATCATCATATGGTCGCCTCGCGCTACGTACAGCCGCTGCGCATCCGCGTCGACCTTTATGTAATCCCAGCCTCCCTCGGCGCCCACGGGAATTCTCCGTATCAATTTGTAATTCTGAGCGGATGCCGTCCCCGTGAAAATGAGAAGCACCGACGCAGCAAAAAAACCAGCCCACCACCCTAGCGTGCGCCCACGTGACATATAGCTCTCCTCCCTATCTTTAAATTCGTACCTTCAATTCGGACCCGGAGCATGAAATTCCGTAATCTTTGCGATCTTCCCTCTCCAGCACAAAACCGATTCCGCCTATACCCCGCTCGCTTCCTGGCTCTTCCGCGTCATGAAGAATTGCATCGCTGGTGTAATCACCAGAGACAAGATCATCGAAATCAAGATTCCCCCGATGACCGCGATCGCCAGCGGCTGAAGCATCTGCGAGCCCGCGCCAATAGCCAGAGACAGCGGCAGCATGCCCGCTACCGCGGCCATGGCCGTCATCACGATCGGGCGCAGCCGGCGCCGTCCAGCCTGCACCAGCGCCTCCGCCGGCGAAAAACCCACCGACCGGAACTTCTGGTTTGCATCGAGCAAAAGGATCCCGTTCTTCGCCACGATTCCGATCACCATGATCAATCCCATGAACGACGACACGTCGAACGTGGTTCGCGTAATCAGCAACGCGAAAAACACGCCAGAGGTGGAGAGCACCGCGGAAGAAAGAATCGCCACCGGCGCGGAAAAGGCCCGGAACTCCAGGAGCAGCACGATAAAAACAAGAACCATGGCCAGCAGCAACACCGTGAGCAACTCGCGGAACGACTTCTGCTGCTCCTTAAAGGTTCCTGCGTACTCCACGCGGATCGACGGCGGCAGCTTGAGGTCGTTTACCGCTTTCTTCACCGCGTCAATGCCGGTCTTCAGATCGATCGCTTCCAACCGTGCCGACACCACCACGGCTCGCTGCAGGTTATCGCGAATGACTTCGATCTGACCCGGCAGTTCCCCGACGTCGGCTACAGCGCCGAGCGTTGTTGTCCCGCCGTTCGAGTTCACCAGCACCGTGTTGCGCATCGCTTCCACGGACGCCCGCGCTCCCTTGGGATAACGCACGCGCACGGTGTACGGCCGGTCATTAATCACCACCGGCGTGGTGGCCGGCTCGCCATCCACGATTGCCGACGCCACTGTAGTGAGCTGATCGGTCGTAAAGCCCGCCTTCGCCGCGCGCACCGGATCGACCGTGAAGACCACCGCCGGGCCGCTCATGGTGCTGTCTATGCCGTCATCGACATCCACAATGGGTTTCTTCCCATTGATATAGATCCCCCCGATGGTATCCCCCACGCGCGGTGCCCATTGCGTCAGGGCATCCACATCGTCGGAGTAGAGCCGGATCATTACCGGCTTCGGGTCGCCGGTCAAATCGCCGATCATATCCTCTAGCATTTGATGGAAATCGACATCCACAGCCGGCTCAGCAACCGCGACTTTCGCCCGTACGTCCTCGATGACTTCCTCGACGCTGCGGCTGCGCTTGTCCTTAAGCTTGATAAAAATATCTCCCGTATTTGCTTCGGTGACCGCAGCCAGGCCGAGTTGCAAGCCCGTGCGCCGCGAAGTCTGTTCCACTTCCGGTATGCTCCGCGCAATTTGCTCCATGTGCGAAACCATGCGGTTGGTCTCTTGCAGCGAACTGCCCGGCGGCGTCACATAATCCAGAACGAAGCCGCCCTCATCCATCGCCGGAAGCAAACCCGTGCCCAGCGCTTTATAACTGAAGTACGAAATCACGATCAGAATGGCGCATAGCCCGCCCAGCACCAACGGATGTGCGAAAGCCCGGCGCAACCAGCGTTCGTAGAAATTGATGATGCGCTCGAACCACCCTCCTCTCAGCGATGCCTCTTCCGCCGCCATCATCCGCCGGATCTGCTCCATCTCGGCGGATTCGCCGCTGTCTTCCTGGCCCGGTGTGGCGCCTTGGGGTCCGTTGTCGCTGCGTCCGAATTCGCCTCCTAATTCGTTGGACCCGCCGTTTCCCCCGTTGATTTCGCTTGCTCCGTTCGTTGCCGGAATCCCCGCTTCAGCGCCGTGCTTGCCCCGGCGAATCAAAAATGTTCCCAGATTCGTCGTCCAGGAAAGCGCCAGCACCAGCGAAGTCAATAGCGAAACGCTCATCGCCACGGCCAAAGCGCGGAAGAAAGTTCCGGTTACGCCGGTAATCGAAATCAGCGGCAGGAATACGACAATCGGTGTCAGCGTGGAACCGATCAGCGGAATGGTAAGTTCCTTCAGGGCGCTTGCTGTCGCGCGCAACGGACCTTCGCCGCCGTCTCGGTGCAGAACGATGTTCTCCACCACCACGATGGCATCGTCAATCACCAGTCCGCCCGCTGCAGCGAGGCCCCCTAGCGTCATCATGTTGAAGCTCTGTCCCATGATCTTCATCACGATGAAGGTCACCAAGATCGTTACTGGCACAACCAGGCCGGTCATGATGGCCGTGCCAAAATCTCTCAGGAAAAGCCAGATAATGATGCCCGCCAGGAAAAGCCCGATGATGATCGCGTCGCGCACGCTGCCGATCGACGCTGCCACGATATTCGACTGATCGTAAAACGCCTCGAGCTTCACGCCGGAAGGAAGGCTCGGAAGAAGATCCTGAATCTCCTGGTGAACTTCGTTGGCAACTTCCACCGTATTGCTGTTCGGCTGCCGGTTGATGCTCAACAGCACAGCCGACTTTCCATTCGCGGTTACGATCGTATAGACGGGCGCCGACGAAGGCGACACAGTGCCTATGTCCCGAATCCTCACGGGAACATCGCCGTTCGTCTTGATCACGATGTCGCCGAGCTGATCGGGATTTTGCGCCTGCGCCGTAACCAGCCCGAGGTACAATTGATGGTTTTGGCTCAGCAAGCCCGGAGAATCGATCAGGTTCGTGTGGTTCACCGCGTCCAGAATGTCCTGCACTCCCACGTGCGCTCGCAGCATTCGCGCCGGATCGGGCGTGATCTGAAACTCCGGCTGCTGTCCTCCCTGCACCAGAACGCTGGCCACCCCATTCAGCCGGTTCAGCCGCGGCTTGAGCTCATAGGTGGCTAACTCCCAAAGCTGGCCCTGGGAAACCTTGTCCGAGGTGAGGCTGTAGCCCAGAATCGGAAAGCTCGAAAAATCAAGCCGATGCGCGTCGATTTGAGCCGTCGAAGGCAGCGTGCTCTGGATACGCGAGATCGCGGATTCCACTTGCTGCAGCGTAAGCACCATGTCTACGCCCCAGTCAAAGTCCAGATCGATTTCCGCCGAACCGCGGCTCGTAATGGAGTACACCTCTTGCAGTCCCTGAACGCTATTGACCGCTTCCTCAATGGGCCGCGTAACGGTCACTTCCATCTGGTTGATGGGCATGACGCCGTTGTCCACGCCTACGATAATTCGCGGAAAGTTCGTCGTGGGAAACACGGCGATAGGAAGGGTAAAAGCCTCGTAGATTCCCACCACGGCCAGCGTGAGAATCATGAAGATGATCGATTTCGAGTGGCGCGCAAACCAGTAGCGATTCGGATCGTCAACCGGTGCGATCCGTCGCGGAGGTGGCGGCGCTTGGGTCGGCGCTTGTGTTAGCGCACCGATCGAATGTGTCGCTGTGGTCATCTTGTTGTCCATGATCTAACGTAAAACCCCGTGCGATCCCTTAGACCACTGAAACGCTCGCGATCTCTCCCCCGTCATTCGCGCCTACTGAGCGTCGTCATCATCGTCCTCGTCCGGCATTTTCGGAGCCTGCACCTGCACCGTCGTCTTCGCCAGAATTGGATCGTCTTCTTGCGAAAGCGCAAACGCTCCCACCGTCACCACGCGCTCGCCCCCCTGCAAGCCTTCCGTGATTTGCACTTCATCCCCGTCGCGAATGCCCGCCTTCACTTTCTTCTTATGTGGCTTATTGTCGTTATCCAGAACGATCACGGAATTGTCGCCGGTCGAACCCAGCAGGGCCTCCACTGGAATGGCGATGGCATGCGGAATGGACTGCGCCACCATCTGCACCTGCACGTCGCTCCCCGGCTTCAGCCGCTCTCCCGGATTCGGCGCCTGCACCCAAACCTCCACCGTCGTGCTGTTGGGATCGAGCGCTGGGCTCACCAGGCTCACCTTGCCGTTGACGGAGCCCGGCTGGCCCGGAACAGTAATGCTGGCCGCGTCGCCCACTTTCAACGTCGCCGCCTCCTGCTGATCGATGTGCGTCTTGGCGATCACTTGCGACACGTTCATCACCGTGACGATCGGAGCCGAACTTGACGCCATCTCTCCCGGGTTCGCCGGCCGGTCCGTGACCACTCCGTCGATGGGGCTTACGATCTGTGAATAGCTCACGCCTGCTTCTGCTCCCGCGCTCTTCCCTTTCGCCGCCGCCAATTGCGCTTCCGCCACCTTCACATCCAGCTGTTTTTGCGCCAGCTCGTAGGCGTTGCGTGCCTGGGTCAGCGCCACACCTGCGTCGTCCACGTCCTTGGCGGACGCCGCGCCTTCCTTGTAAAGCATCTGCCGGTTGTCATAAAGCTTCTGTGCCGAATCCAACTCCTGCTTGGCCAATTTCAAGTCTTGTTCGGCCTTTGCAGTTGCTTGCTGATAACTCGCTTCCGCCTGCGCGTAGTTCCCTGCGTCCTCCTGCTTTGCCGCCAGCAGGTCCTGGTTCTCCAGTTCCGCCAGCACGTCCCCCGCATGCACCCGGCTCCCGCGATTCACATTGAATTTCTTGATCGGCGCGCTGATCTTAGGAACGATGGATGCCTGCTCCAGAGGATACAGCGTCGCCTCCGCCATCACTTTGCGCTCGATGGTCTGGTTCTCCGCCGAGCCCACTTGCACGGTTACGGTTGGCGCCGCCTCGGCCGTGTCGCTCTTGTTGCATCCCCATGAAAGAAGGCTCGCCGTCAGCGCCACACCCAGCAAACCGCCGAAGGCCCATCGGCCCCCCGGCCCGCGCTGAGAATTTATTGCCAGCTTCGATATTTGCATCGCGTTCTAGTCCCCATTCATCCTGCTGCTTTTTTTAAGTCTTAGAAACTCCCCGTAAACGTCTGTAGGGTCGCCAGCGCCGTCCGATAGCGCACTTCGGCGTCGTCGTAAGCGTTGCGCGCTGCGATCAGAGTTGTCTGCGCGTCCACCAACTCCAGTGCGGGCGACTCCCCGGCCTGGTACCGCAGCGTCACCAGCCGCAAACTCTCCGCCGCCAGATCCGCCGCCTGCCGCAGCTTGTCTACCTGGTCCCGCGCCACCAAAGCTTCATTGTAAGCGCCATAGAGCTCTCCCAGCACATGTCGCTGGGCCGCGCTCAGCTCCACCTGAGCTTGTTGCTGCTTGAATTCCGCTTGCCGCAGCTTGCTCCGTAGCGTTCCCCAGTCCCACACCGGCATGGTCAAAGAAGCCGTAATAAAGTAGCCCAATGTCGGCGTCGCTCCGGCCTCGGGAATGGCCGTGTATACGCAATTCAGCGCCACGCAATTCGCTTCCAGACCCCACACCGGATCAAACGATATCGCCGGCAGGAAGGCGGTCTTCGAAGCCGTCACCTCCTGCGTTGCGGACCGCAGCGTTTGCATCGCGACGCCTATGTCCGGATTCATCCGCGAAGCCAAATTTTGTACCTCACCGATCATGGGCAAGGGCTGGGGCTGGTCGAGATCGTCGACGGCAGTAAAATTCTCATCCAGCGTCGGAAAAATCAGCACAGCCAGATCCAGCCGTGCTGTCTCCATCGCCAAGTTTGCGTCCGAATAGGCTGCCTCCTGCTGCTCTTCTTGGATCTGCGCCTTGATCACGTCGCTATGCGCCGCCTGGCCCGCCTTTTCCAACTGCTGCGCGATCTGCAGAAAACGTCGCGCTTGTTCCAGCGCCTGCTGCGCGGTTGCGTACTTCCGCTGCGCCACCACCAGCGCGTAGTAAGTCTTGTTAACAGTTACTGTCAGCCCCCGGCGAGCGATCTCCGCCTTGGCGGCGGCTATCGCCTCTGCCGCCTGCGCCCGCTTGTAATCCGTCCCCATGATCGAATTGGCGGAGATATCCTGATGCAGCGTCACCCACTCTTGATAGACGTGGACACCGTCCTGGGTCACAAATCTTCCATTCGCAGTTTTTCCGTTGCCCTGCGTGCCGAGATATCCGCTTCTGATCCCGACCTGCGGCAGCCGCGCATTCCGCGCCTGTAACCGATCTTCTTGCGCCGACTTTTGGTCCGTCACGGCCGACAAGTATTCCGCACTGTATTTCTGGGCTCTTTGCAGCGCGTCGGCCAAGGTTAGCGTCAGCGGCGGTCCGGTTTGCTCCGCCGGCTTCGGCGGATAGACCAGTTGTATCGCCGGCTCGGGAGCGCCCTGAGAAGCGTCTTGACGCGCCGCCTGCGCCGGATCGCCGGCACGTGCCGGTGTTGCACCGATTGGCTCGGCAGCGCCGGGTTGTACGCCGCGCGCCACGACCGTGCGTGTGGGAGCGAGATTCTGCGAATGGGCCGCGGGTGCCGCGGCGCACATCGTGAGCAGTCCAACGCCATAGCCAAGAGCCGCAAACAGCTTTGCCGCGCGGACTCTCGCGCCGCAACTCCTTTCGCCGATCAAAGACCCAGTAACCGCAGCAGTCACGCTCTTCCTCCCATGGGCGGATTTCTCTCCACTCCTTCTCGAATCAGCACGCGCCACTCCCCATCTCCGTGGCCGCTCCTCGCGAAACACGGACCTCGCGTGTGCAACACGGCTCCCCACACCTTACCGAATGGATTTGCCAAAATCCGACGGAGTGCCTGTCCGACTAGCATTTCTATGGATTCTAGACGAAACCCTGGACGTTTTCGTTTCCAGCGATCCTATATTCTCCGGTTTCTCCCCGTCGCAAACCCCCGGCAGCAGCCTCTTGCCTACTCCATAATAAGAGAAATTATTCTTTTGAAAATGAAGCCAAGCTTAAGACCCATCCGAAACAACCCCGCCCCCGACTCGCCCCATTATGCAGACGCCCCACCCGGCACAGGGTCCGGGCAGGGCGTCATTTACCGGGGTCTCAGTGCGCCTATCCTGGCTGGCCTGACATTAAGTTGAGCTTAACTGGAAATGAAATAGGGCTTAACCCAAAAGGCTTAGCTCGTCGCGTCAGGAGGCCGAATCGGCAAGTGCACTCGTATCTCGGTGCCTTGTCCCTGCCCGCTGATGGCTCCGATCTGGCCGCCGTACGCCGTCACAATCGCTTTGCAAATCGCCAACCCCAGCCCGAATCCGCCGGTTGACCGGGACCGCGAAGGATCGCCCCGGTAGAATCGCTGAAACACGTGCGGCAGTTGTTCCTCGGGAATGCCCGGCCCCGAATCGTGCACCGAAACGCATGCCACGCCGCCGTTCTCGCGTCCCACGCGAATGACCACGTTCGATCCCGCCGCGCTATATTGCACCGCGTTCTCCAGCAGATTCACCCAGATCACTTCCAAATCTTCAGGGTCGCCTTGCAGGTGAATCTCTTGAGGGGCGACCAACTCGATATGGATATCGCGCGCCTCGGCCAACGATTGCATTCGGGAAACCGCCGCTTCACAGGTTGAGGTGATCTCGGTCACCCCAAGTTCGCGTGTTACGCCGTTCTCCGGCCCTTGCTCGATCCGCGCCAACCTCAGTAGGCTGCCCAGCAAATCCTCCAGTCTTCCGCAATCCTCCAACAGTCCCTCTAAACCGGCCCGGTATTCGCTCTCCGGCCGCGGTCGGTGCAGCAGAGACTGCAATGTCGATTTCACGATTGCCACCGACGTCTTCAGTTCGTGAGCGGCATCGCTCGTGAAATCGCGCTGCTGCCGGAACGACTCCTGCAGCCGCTCCAGCACCGTTTCGATTGCGCGTGTGAGTGGCGCCAGTTCCTTCGCCAGCGAAGCTTCCGACGGCGGCTGAAACTCCCAGTGAAGCACGGAGATCCCCTCCGCCTGAGCCGCCAATTCTCGCAGCGGTTCCAGTCCGCGCCTCACCCCCCACGCAGCCACGGCGCTGACTGCAAGAAGCAAAACCAGGCCGATGCCTCCCACGGAAATTGCCAAGTCCCAAAGCTGATCGCTCATGCGCAGGACGGAAGCGGCGAAAATCACGGTCACTCTCATGGGAACCGTGACGCTCTCTTCATTGTCGAGCACCGGGACATTCCGCAGGATGATGGCTCGATACGGCGCTCGGTTCAGCCGGAAATCGCTGAACTCGCCGTCCGCCTTGAACTCCTCGGGGAGCGATGTCGACGATCGCGCCAGAAGTGATCCGTCGCTCCGGCGAATCTCGAAAAGATCCGGATGCATGCGAGAAGAAGGAACGGGCAGCAGCGAGGGATCGAAAAGCAGATCGGGAGGTCTTGTTTCCGTGTAACGCACCGCCGCCAGCGTGTTGATGGCGCGGCCGTTTAGCGCGGCGTCGAAACCGAGGGCCACTTCGCGACGTGCATAAACCAACGCAACCGTCGTCAACGCCGCGGTCAGCACAAGTTGGCAGATGATCACTCGCGCGATGATGCGGCCCGCCAGCGAAAACGGTTTGCGCAAACCTTTCGCACCGCTTTGTGCCAGCCGCTCGATCGGGCACGGCACCGCTCGATTGCTTTCCGCGGACGTTACTGCCGTCTCGCTTTGTGTCCAGCTTCCCGATGCCACCTGAAATTCCTTTGTCAAGGGTACCGCTTGCGCGGACTAATTGTGCTCCGGGCGCAGCACATAGCCATGCCCGCGTACCGTATGAATCAGTTTCACCGCATGATTGCTGTCGATCTTGCGCCGCAGTCCCGAGATATACACTTCAATGACGTTGCTGAACTTCTCCCAGTTGTAGTCGTACAAGTGCTCCAGCAACTCGCTCTTGGAAATCACCGCGCGCGGCCGGTGCGCCAGATACTCCAGCACCCGATATTCCATCGGAACCAGCGCGATCTCTTTGTGGCCTCGCCGCACCGTGCGCTCCACCGTATTCAATTGCAGATCGCCTACAGAGAGCACCGGCGATCGTTGTCCTTTTCCTCGCCGTACCAGCGCCTTCGCTCGCGCCAGAAATTCGCCCAGATCGAAGGGCTTGGAAACGTAATCGTCGGCGCCGGCATTCAGCAGCCGCACCACGTTGTCCTTCTCGTCTCGCGCCGTCAACACCAATACTGGCGTCGCATGGCCCTTCTTCCGGTAGTGCGTCAGCAGAGTCGGGCCGTCCATTTTGGGCAGCATGAGGTCCAGCACCATCAGGTCGTAGGCCGTCGATTCGGCCAGGTACAACCCCTCCTCGCCATCGCCGGCAATATCCACCGCATAGCCCGCGCTTTCTCGCAGCGCGCGCGCCACGTTCTCCGCCAGCCGTTTTTCGTCCTCGACCACCAGCACTCGCAACGGAACCCCGCTTACTTCTTCGCGGTCAGTGGCGCCGTAACTTCAAACACTCGCCCTGGCCCCAGCACCACTACGCCCTTCAACGCGGCAATGGGTTGCTTCAATTGATCGGACTTCTTGAGCTTGATCTGCACCCCTCGCGCATTTGGCGTCAAACCCTGCATTGCGTCGTTATCGATCTGGTCCTGCTCGAGAGGAAAAAAAACGGCCTTGCTCTCGCTCGTGCCCGTTTCTAACGAAAGCACGAACGATCCCCCATTTTCGCTCGCTTGCGCCTTCCACCCCGCGGGCCAGGCTTTCGGCGCGTTATCGAACGCGGCATGAAATAGTTCGCGATCCGCCGCGCCGCCCGCGTTCGCGGACGGAATCGACAGCTTGGCCAGCGCCGCAGCCGGTATGCACACGTCGCGGCAAATCACGTAACGCACATCGGCCGTTAATGCCACTGGACTCGCGGGACGATAGCCGGCCGGCACGCGCAGGGAGACGGGTAGCAGCACCTTTCCCTCATAGCCGTAGTCAATCACGGTGCTCGCTGGCAGCCGCTCCGGTGCCGGCCAACGAATCTCTCCCGCTTGAAACCCCGCGGGAAGGTGCCACTGTATCCGGGGAGCTTCGCCGGCATCTCCGGGGTTCACCCAATAGATGTGCCAGCCCTTTTCGATATCGAACAGCACCCCCACCCATGCGTTCTGCCCAGCCTGCAGAGAATTGTTCTCCGCCACCAGGCTAACCTTGGCGTGGCTCGCCGTGAACGATTGCGCCGCCCCTCCTCTGGCCACCGCCAATACCAGAAGGAGTGTTGCTGCCGGGAATAAAAGACGCCTGGAATAAACTCTCATGTTGATTTTCCTTCCACGGATTCTATAAGCCGCCGGAACCGCTGGAAAACCGCCGGAAAAACACTTGCCTACCCATTCCCCGCCAGTAAATGCTGGATGAGTTCTCTTATCTCGCCCTCCAGCCGCGCGTGCTCCGCGCCAGTGGCCACGCTGGCAAATCCCGCATGCACGCTCCTCACGCGGCCGTCGCGCCCCAAATAAATCGTCGTCGGATAAGCGCCGAAATTCACCAGTTGCGGCATCCTTTGGTTGATGTTGTCCGGCGTTCCGGCCAGAAGCATCGGATACGTAATTCCGAAACGTCTCATAAAAGTCTCCACCCGCGGGCGGGCCAGCGCCGCGTCGTCATCCAACTCGAACATCAGTCCCACAATCTCCAATCCCTGTGCGTGGAACTCTTTGTAGAGTTGGACCAAAAACGGAGCTTCATCCATGCAGTTCGAGCACCAACTCCCGCCGATGGCCACAATGACCACCTTCCCTTTGAATCGCGGATCGCCGCTGGACACCGTGCGTCCATCCAGCCCCGGAAAGCTGAATTGGAAAGGAACGCTGGGGTCCTTCACGTTGGTATAACGCGAAGGGTCGGGCGGATCGGGAACGCCTTTCGCTCGCGCCTCGCTCGTCCGTACCGCCAGATAATCCGCTTGCCGGTTAAGGGCAATTGCCATGGTTCCGTCCGCGTTCAGTTTGGCCTCGAAGAGTAACGGCCCGTCGCCGGAAAAGTGGCTCAGGACCAGACGCCCCTTCTGCCAGCGCCCGATCAGGTACCCGGTATCGCCGTCGACTCGCAGAATGGAGCCGGAAACCTCGGCCCCCGATTGCCGCAAGAACAATTTCCAGGTCCGCGTGTCGCTGGCAGTCCTCACCTCTTGAGGAACGCGCCGCATCTCCCAACTTCCCGAAACTTGCGGCCCCCCCGAGGCTTCCGCGGGCGCCGGCACAAAACGGCTCGCGCGGATTTCCATCGCCGGGGCGTTTGGCCGATTCAGCCGGTAGAGGCCATGAAGCTGGTCGCCTTCCACATACAGTTCCAGCGTCGTATCGAGATAATCGTATCCAAATTTTAGGTGGCCGTCGGCAAAGCTGCCTGAAGTCGAACCCAGCTTGCGATCCCCCTCGAAGAAGAAGCCCTGCACCTGATTGCCGCTTTGGGCGATCTCAAAACGAAACGGTATCTCCATTTGGCCAGCCACGATCTTCGCGTCCCACAAACCACTCAGGTTCGGCGCGGAAACAGCCGGCCGAACCAATACCGCGCAGATCGACAGGACGGTAAAACAGAAGAACGGCAGGAGCCTTCTCACAATGCGGAAATTATAGCACCAGCCCGCGCGCCCCGGCCAAAGCCTAGAACGCGCGGGAAACGGCTCTGGGCCGAGAACATGGCAGGCATTGCATGCCGACAGGGTTAGGTGTAGGTTACAGGCGGTCCGGCAGGTCAAAATGGAAATCCCGGACTCATCTCACTGGAACCGCCCGGTCCTTCATTGAGAAGCCCAGTCATCGACGGCCATTGCCGCCTGGCCCGCACCAGGTTCACGCGCAACATCCGAGTTTACGTCAATCCCAAGCATTCCGATTGTTATGACAGTCGCCCAGGCTGGCGGTGCATCCCGCGCCAGCCCACTCACGCGATCTGCAAATTGCCCTGTGGGAGCCGAACATGACCGGCTACGGCCAAGCCGTTGCCCGCAGTGTGGAACCGCTGGTCCGGGCGGTCACGCCACCGTTCACGCAGTGGCTGCAGCTTGAAGAAGCCCGGGAGTGGGACGCCTTTGTGGCTCAGCATCCGCTTGGGCTGGTCTATCATCTCACCGCCTGGAAGAAAGTTCTCGAAAGCGCCTTTCCCCACATTCGGGGCCGCTTTCTCGCGCTTCGCGAGGCGGGAACGGCCCGGATCGTGGCCGGACTGCCTGTCTATGCCGTGAAAAGCTGGCTGCTCGGGAATCGCGTCGTCAGTGTTCCTTTTGCGTCCCTGTGCGATCCCCTGGTTTCCTCGGCTGCGGAATTACAACAGCTCCTACTTCCAATCGGGGAGATCTTGCGACAAGACGCCCGGCGGCTGGAGATTCGGACTACGAAGACGACGCACCTTCTCGGTCCTCCTTCGTTCGTGCCGTCCGGTTACAGACACCATTACCTTCCTCTGAATCGCACTCCGGAAGAACTCTTTGGGAGTTTTGCGAAGACGTCAATCCGCGACACGGTGCGCAAGGCCGCCAAGGCAGGGATCCAGGTAGTGGAAGCTTAGGGCCGCCAGGCGGTGAAGCTGAGCCATGCCATCCTCTCTGAGACCAGGCTCCGGCTTTCCTTGCCTCCGATGCCCGTTTCCTTCTTCGAAGCAATGTCCGTTCACCTTCCCGAGCGGTTGAAGATATTCTTCGCCCTGCAGAACGGAACGCCTGTCGCCTGCCATCTGGTCCTGGCCGACGAGCGGCTTTGGATCTCGGAACATCAGGGCAATACCAGGGGCGCCTCAGTGGGCGCCAATCAGCTTCTGTGTTGGGAGATCATCCAGCGCGCGCATGCCGCCGGAGCCAAGATTTTCAGCTTCGGCCGCACTTCAGCCGGCAATCAGGGATTGCTGATTTACAAACGAAGGTGGTCAACCGTTGAGGAGAACCTCGGAGATTTTGTGTTGCGGCCGGACGCGCTGACCCCGCCTTTGCCTGAGTTGGCCCAGCCTCGCGAGATCACGCCGTCCTATCGGATCGTCCGCTATCTCAGCAGCGGAAAGTCTCCCCAAATCCTCCGAACGAGGGTCGGAAATTTCTGTTACCGCCACCTCGGCTGACCAACTTCTGCTCTCAGCCCGACGGTGCACCAGATCGCGTCTCAAGCGACATCCCTTTAGAGTCGTCTCCGGTGTTCCCGGCTTAGTGCGTCATCGAATACATGATGTAGTTAATGCCCATGCGGTAGGCAAAAGACGAGAAGCGCTCCGGATATCGCGGATCGTCGGCATGTTCCCAGGCGTCGCCGATGTGCATGTTGAAGCAGATGGCCACCATGATGCGGCCGTTCTCATCGCGGATCGCCTTCCATTCCGGATAGATACCGTCGTTTTCGTACGTTCGTCCCGTATAAATGTACTGATAACCGGGAACCTGTGGTTTGTCGTCAAGGTCGTAGAGAATATGGAAAATGATGTCGTCTTTGGGCAAATCCTCGACGGGCCGGTCGGGCAGAATCTTGCGCATGCCCAGCATGAAACTCTCCCACGCCGCCGTTCCGTGGATGCTGTCGACCATCAAGAAGCCGCCGCGCTGCAAATAATCGCGCATGCGTTTGGCCTGTGCGTCGTTGAAGTCCCAATCGGGCACATTCACCGCGTACAGCCAAGGCCAATTGAAAATCGCGTCGTCGTCGGGATCGATCACTTCCTGGTAGGGCCGCGCGTCCAGGCGCGTCAAGCGCAGAACGCCCTGCACAAATTGGCGGTCAGCGCGCGGATAATCTTCGGACCAGCCGCCATTGCGAAACGCGCCGAATCCGCCGAATCCGCCGTAGCTGGCCATTCGCACCGGATACCGCAAGCGGGCGAAGGCAAACTCGTCCTTCTGCTCATCGTTCGGCGAACCGCGGTAACCGTAGCGTTGATAGCCGTAGCCTTGGCCGGGCTGCGGCGCCGCCGGCACCGCCAGCAAACCGGCGCCCGCGCCCGCCAACAGCACAGCCAATAGAACGAACCGCAGCGACCTCATCATGGCAGCTCTCCTGCAGGCTATCAGACTTCCGCTTGGGACTTCAACCGCAGGTAGTGGGTCAGTTTGAATTTTCTTGATCGTGACACTAAGAGGTCAAAATTCAAACTGACCCGCTGCCAACTTCGGCGCCTCGCCGGAACCCTGGCCAGCGAACCGGCTCCCATTGGATTCAGCCGTTACGAATATCGGAACAGCGCCTTGAAGCCAAAATCCATGTGCATCTGGTTGTGGCAGTGGAAGAGCGTCAACCCGGGCTGGTCGGCCATCAAGTCCACGGCCACGCGCCCGAACTGCGGCACCACCACCGTATCCTTCACCACTCCGCTCGTCGGCTTACCGTTGATCTCCACTATCTCAAAAAGATGCCGGTGGATGTGCAGAGGATGGTCGTCATCGGTGCGGTTCCGAAAGAAAATTCGGTACTTCGTGCCTGGCCGCAGCACGAATTCGTCCTCGTGCGGATACTCCTTGCCATTGATGGTCCAGTGATTGAAACCGTGCACGCCTCCGGGAATCTTCCCGACGATCATGTCGATGGTTTCCTCGGGCGCCGGCGGCGCTGTGGGGCGGCCAAAAACCGTGTAGTCCCAGACGCGATTGGCCGGCCGCAAAAACTGCGGCTGCCCCTTCTGGTTTTCGTATTCGACGATGATGCCCAAGCCCGCGTTCCGGTCGGCATCGGCGGTCGCGCCCAGAGCCCACACGCCGGGACGGTTCATCTCCACGAAGGCGTCGACGCGCTCGCCCGGCCCCATGGCGATCACGTCCACCGCTTGCGGATTGGCCACCGGGTTGCCATCCAGCGCGAAAACCTGAAACTTGTGCCCGGTCATCGCAATTTTGCGGTTGGAAGTGGCGCAGGCGTTCAGGAAATGAAACAGGACGCGCTGCCCCGCCTTCACCTGAATCGGCGGGCCGCCGCCCATCAGCTTGTCGTTGATGGAGACCACGCGATAAACCGCCTCGTAACCATTCGCGCCGCGAGGCATGCGGTCCGGTTTCTCCGGCTTCGGCGCGTTGGGATCTTCGTCCTCATCGTCCTCGTCTTCGTTGGCCAGAAAAGGCTCCCAGTCCCGAAGCGCCAGAAAATGTTCTTGATCGTATTTGCCGGGATCTTTTCCCGAATCGATATAAAAGAATCCGTACTGCCCGGTGTAGGTGCTGCGGTGCAAGTCCGCGCCGGCCATCGTATGCGTGTGATACCAGCGAGAGCCCGCGGGCCCGGGCGTAAATTGATAGCGATAGCGCCCATGCGGCGGCACCATCGGCGTGCCCTCTTCCTCCGAGCCATCCACTTCGGACGGAATCAGCAAGCCGTGCCAATGGACCAGTTCCGGCGTGTCCGTATCATTGATTACGTCGATGGTGACGGGCTTGCCTTCGCGAAGGCGGATCAGCGGGCCGGGCGAAGTTCCGTTGTATCCGATCGTGCTCAGCGAGCGGTAAGGCGCAAGCTCCACCAGGACCGTCCCGATTTTTACGGTGAAGTCGGCCGGCGTAGTCGGCGCGCCGGAATTTTGGGCTTGCCCTTGCTGCATGGCCGGCATTTGCTGGGCGTGCAGCAGATTCCCTACTCCCAAGCCGCCGGCGAATGCGCCCCCAATTTTTATAAAATTGCGTCGGTCCATACTTCCCTCTCTTCCTGCCCCCGGAATACGCACTGGACCACGGACTTGACCCTTAGCTAACGACTTTTAACAGACCTGAGCGGCCTCGGCAAGCTCGGGGATGACAATCGAGCGGGTTTATGCTTGGCTATAGCGGCTCGGGCTTCTGTGCCAGGACCATGGGTTAAGATTACGTTCGCAGGCCCGGCCTGGTGCGATCACCCGTGCTGCTGCGATTAATCGTGTTGAAGGTGGCGGAATGAAATTTCGTCTGCTGTTAGGCCTCAGCGTCTTGGCGTCGCTGCTATTCATTTGCGCCTCAATCCAGGCGCATCACGGCAATACCGCTTACGACCCCGACCACCCCATCACCATCAAGGGCAGCGTCACGGAATTCGTATGGTCCAATCCGCACTGCCAGATTTATCTCGATGTGAAAGATGCCAAGGGGAAAGTAGTCGGCTGGTCCGTCGAATCGCAAAGTCCAGGCATCCTCCGCCGCAACGGCTGGTCCCGCGACTCCATTAAGCCCGGAGATTTGATTGCCGTCACCCTGCTCCCCGCCAAAAGCGGAGCGCCGGTGGGATTTTCCGGAGAGAAGACAGGGAAGATCGTCTTCCCTGACGGCCACATATTGAAAATGGATCAGAGGTAGTTCTTCTCCGCGCACCTGCACATGCATAGGAGGCTTGCATGCCGCGTCGGCCAATATCCCTAGCCAAGCTCTTGCTGCCCGCACTGGCGTTGCTGCCCCTCGCCTTCGCCACCCCGGCGCGCTCGGCCCCGCGGCAAAAGCCCACGAACCGAAACGTCCGCGCCCGCGCCCAAGCGCGATCTCTCCGGCATGTGGCAATACCAGGGCAGCGGCGGCGCGGAAGGCATCGCGCCGGAAAAAACCATTCCGCCGATGACGCCTTGGGCCCAGGCCAAATTCAACCAGGAGCGCCCCGGCTACGGATCGAGGGCCGTGCCCGACGGTAACGATCCCATCTTGCAGTGCGATCCTTCCGGTTTCCCGCGCGTCATGCTTTTTCCGCTGCCCTTCGAGTTCGATCCAGCGCCCGGCCGGATTTTGCAGTTCTTCGAGCGGGAACATGAGTGGCGCGCCATCTGGACCGACGGCCGCTCCCTTCCCAAGGATCGCCGATCCTACCTGGTTCGGATACGCCATCGGTCATTGGGAGGGCGACTACACGTTGGTCGTGGAATCCTCGGGGTTCAACGACAAAACCTGGCTGGGCGCCACCGGCTATCCGCATAGCGAAGAGATGCGCGTCACCGAGCGCTACCAGCGCGTCGATCGCGACACCGTCCGCTACAACATCACAATCGACGATCCCAAAGCTTACGTGAAGCCCATCGTCGCTCCCGAACGAATCATGAAGCTCAAGCCGGGCGCCGAGATGGAAGAACTTCCCTGCGTTTGGTCGGAAGAAAACTCGTTTACCAAGCGAATCCGCCAGCCCGCCGTCGGCAAGCCCAACCACTAGCGAGCCGGCGCCCATGAGCCTTTGGCCTGAAATTTCCGACCGGGCCGTCGTGGTCTACGGCGTCGGCCTAAGAGACTATCTCCGCTCTCTCGTCAGCGAATCTTTAGGAGCACCCCCGCCGCCGGAAGCCTCGCTCGCCGCCAACTCCGTTTTTTCCCCTCTGCCCCTCGACGTGCAGGTTGCGATTATCGTGGCCGCAATGAAGGCCGCGGTGCTGGTCAACGACGCCATCCATCGCCGCCCCGCGTAAACTTAGCTTTATCATCATTGCTGCCGACAATCGAGATCTCCGGCAGGTGAAGTACATCGACTATTTCGAGAAAGCCGCGATGGCCCCTGAGTCGGTGCGGATAAGCACAGTCTAGCACTCCCTAATAGCGTCGCCTCCGAGCAGGTTGCAGTAATGGCAGGTAGTCGATAAATTCCGGGAAATAGTCCGCAAAAGCATCTTGATCCTTCAAAGCAACAACAATCTGGATTAATGCCAGGTGAGAAACATCCCTAGGTAACACACCCTGCGAAGCGGCGAACGATCTTAGGGCTTGTCGGAAGTCCTTGCGTCTGATAAACCGGTCAAGCTTGTCGGGAGTATCTAGGCCAATCTCATCGAGCGCCTTAGTGCAGGTCGCATCTATTTTGGGAGGGAAAGGCTTGCCCTTCTGTTCGGCCTTGCGCCAACTCAGGCCCGCAGGCTGTCGAGCCTCCAAATACCCCAGCAGCCTTGCAGCATCGAACGGTAGGCGACGTTCATGGTTGGACTGGTAGCCTGCTCGATACTTTTCTATTAGTCTTGACCTCGCCTTTTTGAGAGCCCGAAATTCTCGTTCCAAAATCTCTAGGTTGCCCGCAATCGAGGCAAAACGTCTTAATACGGATCGCGGATACTTGATGCCGGCCTTATAAACAATCTCGTGTTCAATCTCCGCCCACTCGTGTTCAAGAATACTTCGGACCTGGATTTCAAACCAAAGTCCCTTCAAAGCGCTGAATTTTAGGCGATCAAGACCTCGCTGCGATACCCTTCCGACTAATTGCACCGAACGGTAGCCAAACTCTCGCACGCCCAGAGCGTGTCTCTTATCAATCGAATTACGTTCATCGACCTCCATTTCAGTTCTAAGCTTCGACACGACTCGATCTATGTCATGCGCATAATAGGTAATCACACGCACACCAACGGCATCTCTGAGTTGTCGAGCTGGATTGCCGTAGGACTTGCGAACTATTTTCTCATGAACAGATGTAACGCTCTTTGCCCGAGATGAAACGAGGTGCACATCTAGATGCAGATCCGCCAGGAGCGATTTTATATATGCTCCGGCAAGAGCTGCTAATTTTTTGACGCGGGGATGCCTAGCGCCGTACAGACGGACAAATGAACGCTGGCGGTTCCTCTTTATACTGCCCGCCATCGTCGCTAGGATTCACGCAGGAGAGCAGCAAGAATTTCCATGCGCTTTGTTCGTGGACCAATGTTGTCAGTTTGCCGACTGGCCGCGATAGCGTATTGCGCGGCTTGCCCAGATAGCTGCTTGCCTTTGAGCTGCTCGGCGAATTCGGCTAATCTCCTGGACGCTGCCCGGACGTCAATTGCGGAGCGCTGTTTCTTGGCGATCAGCTCTAAAGCGCCGATCAACGAGTACAAATCGACTGGACGCCTAAATCGGCTGCTCGAAAAGTTAGATATCAGTCGTTTTACCAATGTGAGGTAACTTTTCAATCGTGCCGCGACAGCTTTTCCAGCGGAGAATCTGCGTTGGTATTGTCCATAATAAAGATCCACTGCCGACTTCTTGTCCTGCGGTCCCTCTACCAAAAGGATTGCGAGTTCGGCGGCAAACTCCACCGAACGCATCCTTTGCACCTGAAACGGACTAAAAACACCGTTCTCCGCCCAAAAGTCCCACTGGCCTATGGCTTCGACAAAATCCTTGAAAGCTCCCTCCCCACGCGCGTGTCTTAGCTCCTGCCTCGAAAGCTTGACGACGTATTTGTTCATTCTGACAAACATGTCGCGAATATCGCGTTCCGAATAACCGGAGAGCTCTTCTACTACTAAGTCGTAATTGCGAATTTGGTTTTGAAGGTTGGATGGAAGGTCAGCAAATCTTTTTCCGTAAAATTGTTGTCCCCTGCTTTCCGACAGTCGAAAGCGACCATCGAGGAACTCGAATATCGCGCGCAATCGTTGCTGCCCATCGATTACAGTGAAGACCGATCGCCCACTCTGGGGTGAAGCTGCCCGTTGGAAGAACAGTATTGGGATTGGCCGATCGTTAAGTATGGTGTCAATCAGATAGGCTTTGGCCGGCCTGGGCCAGACGCTATTGCGTTGAAACTCGGAGGCCAATTTAAGCTGGCCATCCTGGTAGAGCTGATGCAAGAGCCCAACATCTTTTGTTGTGGGGCTGCGCTTCGCCATGTGTGCTTTGCTCCCCGAAGGAAAGTTTGGAGAGTCTACCACGATGAGTGTCGCGATTTGCCTGGGCGTCGATGCGACGATACGAATTCTCGAGGCGAAGAGCTACTAAGTGAAAGAAAGATTGGTGCCGGAGAAAGGAGTCGAACCTTCATGGGCTTGCGCCCAACGGATTTTGAGTCCGCCGCGTCTGCCATTCCGCCACTCCGGCGCCGTTCGAATTAAAGATGTTAGCAGAAATCCTCGATCGCCGAATCCCAACAGTTGAGCGCCCGCGGCCAGACGTCCTTCGGGTTTTGTTCACGCCATTCGACCGCAGCCGCCTCTATAATCCTTTCCTGACCCGCTATACTACTCGGGAGCGATTGCGATCGGCCCACGGAGCGCGGCACAAACTCGACCCATGCGCATTCTGATTGGAATTTTCGGATTTCTCCTCCTCCTGGCCATTCTCTGGGACGCCTTCGAGAGCGTCATTCTGCCTCGTCACGTGAAGCGTTCTTTCCGCATCGCCAGATTTTTCTACCGCACCGCCTGGAGGTTCTGGCATTTCACCGCCAGACACATTCGCAATCTTAAGTTTCGCGAAAACTACCTGAGTTATTTTGGCCCGCTCTCATTGCTCCTCCTGATCGGCTTTTGGGCCCTGGCCATGGTCCTGGCCTATGCCATGCTCCAGTGGGCTGCCGGATCGGCACTCGGTGGGCCGGGAGTTCCGGGGACATTCCGAACCGATCTCTATTACAGCGGCACCACTTTCTTTACTCTCGGACTGGGCGACATCACGCCGCAGACGTCCATCGCTCGAATCATGTCCGTGGCCGAAGCGGGAACGGGTTTCGGCTTTCTCGCCGTCATCATTTCCTATCTGCCCACGCTCTACGGCTCCTTCTCCCAGCGCGAAGTGAATATCTCTCTGCTCGATGCCCGCGCAGGCTCCCCGCCCACCGCCGGCGAACTTCTCCGCCGCCATGGCGCCGACCGAATCCAGAATGATGGCCTCGCCGATTACCTTCGCAATTGGGAAGCCTGGTCGGGGCAACTGATGGAGACCCACCTCAGCTATCCGTTTCTTTGCTTCTTCCGCTCCCAGCACGATAACCAATCCTGGGTGGCCGCTTTCGCCGCCATCTTGGACACCTGCGCTGTTCTGATTGCCTACGGCGAAGGGGAGACCAAATGGCAGGCCCAACTCACCTTTGCCATCGCTCGCCACGCCGTCTCTGACCTGGCTCAGATTTTTGGCTTGGAATCTCGCGCTCCGGCGGTAGACCGCCTGCCCGAACATGGCCTGGCAAGAATGCGCCAGCTCTTACTGGACTCTGGAGTGTGCTGTGGCGGCGAATCCTCTGATGAAAAGCTGAAAGAGCTGCGCCTGCTCTACGAACCCTCCCTCAATGTGCTCTCGAAGCTGCTGCTCATGCCGCTGCCAACCTGGGGCCTCGAAACGCGCCCGGGCCAGGAAAACACCGTTTGGGGACGAATCACTTCACGCGCGCCCGGCAAGCCAGAACAAGTAGAGTCCGACCACTTCTGATCCCTCAATTTTGTCGAGTACTCTTCCGCGGGCCATCGGAGCTTCTGCGGGTGCCGCACCCTTCGTTTTTCAAGGGTGCGGTTTTTGACTTTGTTTCTTTATTTCTTTCGTCGGTGGGTTGTTTCTGACTTTGTTTCTTTATCTCTTTCGCGACGTCTATTCGCGCGGGTGGCCCTAACTTTGTAACCGAGAAGCCTTTTCGGGTGCCCTGTCCTCGCTTTTTGAGGGCAGGGCTTCCCTCTTATCTCTCGCAGGGGACGAATCTATATTTCCTAGTTGTCCGAATCGGCTTTTTCCTGCTTAATCGGGGTCAAGCAGTTCGCCACGCATTTGGACGCCTCCACTTCCACTTCCGCTTTCTCCTTCGACCCCAGTTTGTTCCCGCCCTCGGGCGCAGCCACCAACGAAAGCGGCCCGTCGGATACGTCGAACGTGCATTCAAACGTACCGGACTGCGCCCCTCGCTGTGCGCAATTACCGCCGCCCACGGCGCCGTTCGATATCGCTCCCTTTGGCGCGCGCTCGTTCCGCCATGCGCGTCGGCACGATCGCCACAGTCATCGGAACCGGCGAACTGACCTTCACGCTGAAGGGCTCGCCATCCCGGTCCGCCGCGATCCCGTCATAAACTTTCATGGCCCGCGTCAGTTCATACCTCTCTTTGAGTTCCGTGGTCCATTGATACCGGGGCGGACTGCAATTCTCCACGCAGGTCCAGCGGTAGTAGTTGATGTGAATGTCGTTGGGGGCCACGAAGTCGCGTACGGTGCCATGATCGTCCCCAGCCCGCGCCAAAACCGACATTCGCGGTTCGGCCGCCATCGCGTTCGTCTCGTACCACCAGCGTCATGGGACGCCCCGCGGGCACCTCGCACGCATAGGTCATCTTCATCACGTGTTCGCGAATGCAGCGAAAGCTAATTCGGGGCAAAAGCTCGGGGTGCCGCAGGGCTTCGCTCCACTCCCCCGTCGGCGCCATCTCCACCGTTATCGGCTCTTGCGCCTCGATATCGACGTGCACGTTCCCGACCCGATTATCTCCAAACTGATCGCTTGACTTGAACACCTGCCCCGTATGGTAGCCGGACGGGTCCAGGCGGACGCTCTGGTCATTCGTAGCCTGCCAATCGAAGGTCTGTTCTTGGGCGGCTCGCCCGGAGGCGCATATGGCCAGCCCCGAGACGAATGCGACGGCTAGTAAGCCGCTTTTTTGCAGTAGCTTGCAGTCAATCATGGGATACTCCCCACTCCTTTGATTCCCATCTTGAAGACATCGTTAAAGACATCTTGAAGACTTCAAGGGAAGAGCCGCAAGACCGGAAACCTTCCAACCTCAACAAAGAGCCGAACTCAGGGTATTGTACTAGTACCGCATTGGGGCGTCCCCTCTCTCGAAGGACAGGTGTGTGGTTTGCATCAATTGGGGCAGGCTGCCCCAAAAAGGAACATTTGGCGGGACATACTGACTGACGCGGAAGCGGAGCGCATGTTGCGGAAGCCAATTTCTCGCACAAAAAAAGCGAGCGCCGTGCCCTCAGCCCCGGCGCTCGCCTCTCAGCAGACCTCGCTGAATTCGTCTACTGCGCTACTGCGCCGCTCCGCCACGGCCGCCACGGCCGCCGCCTCCGCCCGCTCCTCCGCCTGCGCCTCCGCGACCGCCGCCAGCAGGCGGGGTCGGCTGTGCAACCTCAGGCTGCGGCCCCAGCACTTTCACCAATGCTTGGTACGCGCACTGCTCGTCCGCGTTTCCGCCGCCTACGCCAATCGCGCCGATGAGTTGATGGTCCACCACAATCGGAAGCCCCCCCGCGACGAAGTAGTAGGAGAGGCCCTGTTCCTTGCCCAGGTCCAACCGGATCAGCCGGCCATCGACGTCGGCGAACCGCCGCGCCACGGCCCCTGAAGATGACCGCGCGTACAACACGGTCTTGGCCTTCATCAATCCCGTCTCCGCGCCGATGGGAAGCACGCCGTCCATCTGGTGCGAGTCGATGATCTGGCCGGTCGGCGACAAGACAAAAACAACTATGGTTTGGTTCCCCGGCTGTGCCTTCTGCCACTCCACGCACGCATCCACCAGGGCCCGCGCCGTATCGGCGTTGATCACCGCCTTCATCAACGTGCGGTCCGCCACCTGATTCGAGACCGTCACCTTGTCAAACGATGCGGGCGTCGATCCCTGCGCCCAAACCTTGCCTGAAATGAATGCCAATAGGGCCACCTGCAAAACGATGAGCACTGCACCTCGAAATCGCGCTCTCCTATTCATTCTTACTCTCCCATCTGGCAGCCAGGAGTCTCCTGGCGCCGAAAAATCTATTCGCCACGAAATTCTTAGCTCGACCCTGGACAGCCCCGGAATCTACACCTCAACGCCTGCCTTTCGCAATACTCCGTTAGCTGTGGTTCTGGTCTCGAATCTTTGGAAGGACGAAATGCGCCGAAATGCGCCAGAAACGCGCCAGAAACGCGGAGGACACTACGCTGGTTTATTCGCCCACCACGTGCGCAGAACCACTGCCGCCACCGCAAGAAATTGCTCCTCTCCTGTGTAACTTCGACACCCGCGACCGCGGAAACCGCTAATATTGGCGCGGCAGGAGTAAACTCAGCTAACGACGACCACCTCGATGCGGAAAATTGAAAACGCTCCCGCCGCACGCCATAATGACGACGAAGCTCATCCAATTGCCAGGAATGGACCTGCCAGAATGGACCTGATCGACAAGCGCACGGTTTCTGTCCTGACCACTATTCTGCTGTTCATCGCCGCCGGCGCCTTCATCTATGGTGCCAGCCGCGTTCTTGTCGTCTTTCTTCTGGCCATCTTGTTTGCTTATTTGTTGGAGCCCCTGGTCTCCGCGGCGCAACGCTGGACCCGCGTCTCGAGAGGTTCTCGCACTCTCGCGATCCTGGAAGTCTACGTGGTTCTCTGCGCGGCCCTGGCTGTCCTTTTCTTTCTTACCGGCCCCCGCATCGCCGAAGAGGCCAAAATGCTGGCCGAGGCGCTCCCCAGCCTGTTCGAGAAACTCAGTTCAGGACGAATCGCCCTGCAAATTGGATCCAAGCGGGGATGGAGTGCCGCCACCCAATTCCGCCTGCAGCAGTTTCTCGCCGGTCATAGCAATGAGATTTTGTCCTGGGTGGGTGCGCTGGGTTCCCGCGTCGCCGCCGCCGCTTCCAACGCCATCTGGGTCGTGCTGATCCCCATTCTGGCCGTCTTCTTCCTGAAGGACGGCCGCACCTTCAGCGAACACATTCTCAAAATGGTCGAGCGCCGCCAGCAACGCCAATTCCTGACGGGAATCACCGACGATCTAAACGAGATGCTGGCCCACTACATACGCATGCAGCTCATCCTTTCCGGGCTATCGATTGTGGCCTATATGGCCGTGCTCTCCCTTCTCCGCGTACCCTACGCGTTGGCAATCGGCCTATTCGCCGGTTTGCTCGAGTTCATTCCCGTGGTTGGGCCGTTCCTCGGCGCCGCGATCATCGTAGGCGTCGCCTTTCTGGCGAATTACCACCACGTTCTCATCATCGTTTTGTTCCTGGCGGTCTGGCGTATTGTTCAGGACTACGTCACCACGCCGCACCTGATGGCCGTGAAGCTTCAGCTTCATCCCCTCACGGTCATCTTTGCTGTCCTCGTGGGCGCCGAAATTGGAGGGGTTATCGGCGTCTATCTATCGATTCCCATCGCCGCGGCCCTGCGAATCGTTTGGAAGCGCTGGCAGCGCGTATACTCCGGCCACCCCAACATCAAAGCGGCCTGACCGTTTCCCAGTATCTTCTGTAGAATCAATCATGTATAACCGTTATTAACGGAAACGAGTAGCCTGTACCACAAACTCCTCGGGCCCCTTCCACCCCCCGCTTAGAATCGATTCGAAGATTTAAGCTCGCCCCTAACCCAGAAAATCCATTTGGAGGAAGGATCGGATGCGCTATCTGAAGATCGCCTCGACAGCTTTCTCATGTCGCTTCTGCTCGTCGGCTTAACGTCCATTTCGGCATTGGCCCAGGAACCCAGGTATTACCCGCCGCAGGAGCTGGAACACCTCGTTTCCCGGGTCGCGCTCTACCCTGACCCCCTGCTCGCCCAGGTTCTAGCGGCTGCCAGCTTCCCGGACCAGATCCCCGACGCGGCGCGCTGGGCGGACCAGCACCGCAACGTCACCGGCGACGCCCTTTCCAGGTCCATCTCCGACGACAACCTGCCCTGGGATCCCTCCGTGCAGGCCCTGCTTCCCTTTCCCTCGGTTCTCGGAATGATGGCCTCGGACATGCCCTGGACCGAAAATCTGGGCAATGCCTTCCTGGCCCAGCATAACGACGTAATGGACGCCGTCCAGAGGATGCGCCATCACGCCTACGATTACGGCTACCTCCGCACCAATCCCCAGATCGTCGTTACCGGCGGCCCTTATATCGAGATCCGCCCCGTACGTCCGGAGTTCCTCGTGGTGCCGGCCTACGATCCAGCAGTGGTCTTTGTCCGGCCCCGGTTCGGTTTCGCGGTCGGCGGCGCCATTCGTTTCGGATTCGGCGTCACCGTGGGAGCTGCCTTTCGCCCCTGGGGATGGGGATTGAACCGCATCGCCTGGGATAGCCACGCCATCTTCATCAACAACGCTCGCTGGGACCGCAACTGGCACAACCGCGCGGTTTATGTCCACCCTTACGAAGTCCGCCATGTCGTGGCCCCACGCGTCGAAGAGCGCCATGAAGTGGTACATGAACAAGTCGTCAGAGAGCGCGTAGACGACCGCGCAGACCACGCTCGCCCCGAAGAACATCGCGCCGAAGAACATCGTGCCGAAGAACATCGTGCCGAAGAACATCGTGCCGAAGAACATCGTGCCGAAGAACATCGCGTCGAAGAGCACAAGAAAGTCGAAGAGCACAAGAGAGTAGAAGAACACAAGGACAAACGCGAAGACGACCACAGATAACCGGAGAAGAGAGGAGCGCTGATTAGGCTCCCTTCATCGTTAGCCCAGGCCGCGGCATTTTCCACAGAATGCCGCGGCCTTCTTCTTCTCACGCTGAATCGTCGCTTTGCCCGCTCGTTCGTCATGCGCCCCTCCACCCATATCCTATAAAAGCGGTCCCATTTTACGGATTCGAATGGATTGACCCAATCCACGAGTTGATCTACCCTCAGTGTCCACAAACGGGCCGAGTGGGCCCGCGAGGGCTAGCCTCTACCTGAATAAGCTGATCGCGGGCGCAAGTCACCGCATCGATTTCTCAGGCCGGCGGTTGGACCTCAATTCACAGGCAACTTGCTCGGGCCTCTCGCCTCTAAGGAAGAGCTCTTCCGAGCGGTTATGCGGCGGTTCCCCGGAGGTTCAAGGCCATGCAATCTCCCACTGGCCGATCTGGTTTTGCTTCCAAGCTCTGGTTGTGTGCCTGTCTCTGCTTCGCTTCCGGGCTGTTGATTTCCGCCGCCCACGCTCAGCAGAAACAAACGCCAGCGGCCGTTTCGCCTGCCGCGCCGGTCGCGAGCGACGGCGAGATCGTCATCCCCGGCCCGCTCAAGCCCTTCATGCGCATGGCGGCGATCAGCCAAGAGGCGGCGCCGGATGAAATCGTGCCCTTCCTGGCCAGGAATATCGAGATTAATGGCTATCACGGCGCTCTCGAGAAGAACCCCAAGTCGACTGAGTTTCTCGTCCTTCTCAAGCGATATCTGCACATCGCCAAAGAGTTGCAGATGCTCGCGGGCTCCCAGGAGATCCTGCAAGTCGCCAACTGCCGCGAAGCGGACCAGTTGCTGGCCGTGATTGGCTATCGCCTGAAGCAGGGCTGCGGTCCGAATAGCGAACTCGAGGCCGAAGATGCCGATCGCGCCTTTATCACCAACGACTCTGGCTTCCCGATTTCGGACCTGGAACAGGCCTTGCGGCAGAATAAGCCTTTCGTCTACCGCTACCCCTCCTCTCACGTGCCCTTGATCTTCAAGCCTGAGGATTGGAAGGTTCTCCAACGGGGCGACGCTGCCAATGCCGATTTCATCGATGGGCTGCTCGCGGACCCGCTGGAAGCGCGCCTCTATTGGGCCTTTGCTCGCATGGATAGCGAGACCCGCGACTCTCTGCGGCGAGCGCCGGGATTGCCAAGGCTCATTCAATCGGAAGCGCTGCTGGACTTCTATGGGGCCAGCCTCCTGGTTCGCTCCGGGCGCGTCGTCGTTCCTGGCGGCTCGGCGGCCGAACCGGCCTGGAAACAATTAGTCGGCGCCGGACCGGAAGCTCCCGAGGAGTTCCTCTCCAAACTGTTGGCGCGCGATGAAGGCTGGCTGGCCGCTTATTTCGACGCGCTCTCTCGCCTGAATCGCAAGCAGCTCGCGTATTTCACCGATGCGCGCAGGCTGGCCCGCTTCTATCAGGCCCTGCGCGGATCGGACCCTCATCCTGGCCCCGCCCGGTTCCTGGTCTTTCGTCCCAATGCCGGCCTTTCGCTGCTCACCACCCGCCTGCAATTCGACGCCGATGACCAGCCCCTCATTCCCGGCAATGTCCAAGTGTGGAAAGAGATCGTGCGCCGCAAGCCCAAATCCAAAGTCGGCGCGGAGTGGGCTCGCAAGGCGGGAGGTTGGAACAGTCCCGAGCAGGTTGTAGAAGGTATGTTTGGCCTCTCGCGTGCCGATAGCGAAGGGCCCCTGCAGATATTTATGACGGTTTCGGAAATCGATCGGCAACGGACGCCCGACCGCCGGCTCAGCCCGCAAACCGTGCGCTTGCTGGCCGATAAATTTGCCGATTTCGACGACCAGTATCTGATTTTTTCCGAGTTTCACGAGCTGAACGACAATTCCATCGCCCGCTTTCTATCCGTGGCCGAAGGGCTCGATCGCATCGCCGACCACTCCTCGCGATCCAGTGCCATCGGCGTATTCCAGGCCGACATCGGGTTTTGGGAGATTCTGGCGCGCCAAGGGCAGATTCCCAGCGCCAGCCTGAACGACTCCTGGCAAAGCCTGCTTGCTCCTTTTTCGCGTGTGGCCACTTCCCCGCAAGTCTTCGACGCAGGGCGCGCAGCGCTCACCCAAATCGTTAGCGCTTCGACGGGCGAAACCAGCTTCTCGGAAAATGTACTCATCACCCTACTCGCCGGACCCGAGCAGTCCACCTCGGACGGGCGCCAGGTGCGGCAATTGCTCGCCAACCGCATGCGCGCCGTAATGGAGTCGCAGCGGCTCGCTTCCCTGGATACGCTCTTCCAGCTCGCCGACGGTTTGCGTCAGTTGTCGCAAGGCAAGACTACGGCGGAAACGCTCGTCCCGCTTGCCGGTGAGCTTCGCGAGTTCGAGATGCCTCGGCCTATCTTCACCAATAGCGAGAGAAACACCTGGGCCGGTGGCATGTACGATAATCGCCACACCGAACTCAAAACCGGAAGGGACCTGATCCAGATTATCCAGTCCCCGCGCTCCGCGCAGGAAGCCGTGGACGCCCGCGGCCAGCTCGCTCCTTTTCTCAGGGATACTTTGGTGGGCTTGAACTACGCCTACTATGAGCCGCCCGGCGCTCAGATGCTTCACAACAATCCCCTCTTCGTCCGCTATCACGATTTTGTCGGTCTGGGCGTCGTTTCGGGCGACCCCGCCTGGCACACCCCCCTCGTTTTGGGCCGCGGATGGGCCGCTGGCGGCGGTGCGCACTTGGTGGGATCGCTCGCCGATCTTCCCTACGTCCTGGCGGAAACCGAGCAGGATTTCATCGTGCCGGAAAATGTACAGGCTCTGGTCTGGGAAGATTTAGTACCCAGCCTACCCAGCCTTCAGCTCGCGGCTCATTAGGTAACTCTGCTGCTCATCATAGAAGTCTACCCTTAGACGGCCGCGCTTTATGATGAGCGTCTCCTGCGTGTAGGCTACGATCCGCTGTATCGGCTTGTGAATGTGTGCGTCGATAACCTTGCCCGCCGGATGATGCATATAGCCCAATTGTTGCGAGAGGTCGTTCGGTGTTAGAGAGCTGACGCCGGGTTTGGAGAATTCTTCGCGTACGATGAGGGCAATCAGCTCGCCGTTGTGTTCGATTTTTTCGATTGGTTCAGTCATGAGATTTGAAACCTCGGCAACGATTAGCCGTCGCGGCGTTCATGCCACGAGTTGGCGCAGCGCTTCGACGACCTGTTCCGCCTGATTGCGGGTGAGCGTCAAACCGCTAGGAAGATAAAAGCCGCGGCGCGCTATGCGCTCGGCCACTGGACATGAGATGCCGCTAAAGAGCCCCATTTTGCGGAAGACTGGCTGCTCGTGCATCGGCCAAAAGAATGGGCGCGTTCCAACGCCCTGGGAGGCTAGCCGCCTCATGGCTTCATGCGCATCGAATTCAACGTCGTCCTTGAGCACAACGCCATAAACCCAGTAGATATTTTCGGCATAAGGCGTCGAGGCAAGAGGCAGCTGCAGACTGGGAACATCGGCGAGCAGCTCAGTATATCGCCGACCAAGATCGCGTTTTTTGACGATGAATTCGTCCAGCCTTTCCAGTTGGGCTACGCCCAGCGCAGCTTGAAGATTTGACATTCGGAAATTCCAGCCGAGCTCCTCGTGGACGAATCGCTTCTTCTGAAAGCAGAGATTGCGCAGAGAACGAGAGCGTTCGGCCAATATAGGGTCATCTGTCAGTACCATCCCTCCCTCACCCGTGGTGACAAGCTTGTTGGGATAGAAACTAAAGGTACTGATGTCACCCAAGCCACCACACGCCTTACCGTGGTAGGTTTGGCCATGAGCCTCGGCGGCATCTTCGATGATTTTCAATCCGTGTTTTTCGGCAATCGTCGTGACGGCTTGCATGTCCACGGGAAGGCCATAAATATGCACCACCATGATCGCGCGAGTTCGTGAGGTAATTTTGTCTGCCAGTTGGTTTGGATCCATGTTCCAGCTCGTGATGTCAGCGTCCACCACTACCGGCGTGGCGCCCGCGCGCACAATAGCCGCCGCGCAAGATATGATGGTGAACGTCGGCAAGATAACCTCATCGCCAGGCCCCAGCCCGAGGGCGGCGACCGCCACATCCAGCGCCGCTGATCCGTTGGACACGGCAATTCCAAATCTTCTGCCTACTCTCTCCGCCAGTCCTTCTTCTAACTGCTGAACAAACGGCCCCTCAGAAGAGATCCAACCCGTATCAATGCAATCAATCAGGTATTTCTTCGCATTCCCATCAAGCAATGGCTCGTTAACAGGTATAAATTTGTTAGACATTGGCTAAGATCGTTTCCATATCAGGGCAACCTGGCGAGAGAAATGGTGTCATGAATGTTCGTCGCTATGAATTGAAGGATTGGGCGGATAAGGCTTTCCTCATGACTGAGGAACAAGTCCGTTTTTTGAAAATAAAAGATGCGAATAAGCCATGGAAGCAGAAGCGATAGGCACAATTCACTTCAAAATGCCAACCATCTAACAGTTTCACTTTGCGGTCATCCCTTGACTCGAGTGCGAAGCACGATTCTTGTCGACCAAGCTTTGGTTGGGGCAGTCCAAAGCTAAATTAGTGCTGGCTTGCCAATTTAATCTGCGGCGCCAGGATCTGGTCGCGTTGGCTAGCCGCTCCGCAGCGTAAAATCCCAGCCAACGAAAAGCCCGAGCGTACCCGCGCCGAAAAGCGGGAGGATTTGGTAAAAAGCCTGGATTAAGCGCATGGAGCCGCTCCAAGTGTAACGCGACCCGGTCCCTATCCAGCTGATACAATGCTCGGGTCGCGCTCAATGTCCGCTCCGACCAAGCCTTGAGACGCGGCAGCGTCATTGCACCGGCCGCCTCAAGTGCTTCCGCCGCCCTCCACAAGACGTCCAGATGAGTAACCACCGTTCGCAGCGGTTTCTCATTGACTGCTTGGGTCGGACTCCACCGTCGGTAGATTGAAAAGGCATCCGGCGCCGCGCAGAAGCGCCATTGCGCAAGCAGCAAATGGAAATAGAGCGCATAGTCTGTAAAATTCTCGACGTCCGTGGGCCATCCCCCAACGCTGGACAAAACTTCTCTTTTGAACATCATCGCGGACGTATTAGGAAACCGCATTTCGAATGCAGCTACCAAAGGGTCTTCAAAATCAATCGCCTTATCAATGTAGGACTGTGTCTTTACTCGTCCGGCGAATGTGGCAACCTCCATAGACCCATAGATAACGTGGGCCTTGCCGGAATACCTCATCTTAATTTCAATACTGTCCGGCGCCAATTCATCATCGGCATCCAGAAATACAAGCCAGTCGCCGCGACTAAGTTCCGCTAGACGATTACGTGACACGTTCTGTCCACCCCTCCGACAACTTTTAAACTTTATCTTGCCGTCGAAGCGCCGAATCACGTCGAGAGTGCCGTCGGTCGAACCGTCGTCTAGCACAATCACTTCCTTGTTGGGCCAAGTCTGTGCGAGCGCGCTCTCGATCGCGTTCGCGACCCATGCTTCGCAGTTGAAGACTGGAATCAGGATGCTGACGAGTGGCGTCATGGTTTAGCGGCGGAAATGCTTTCTGAGCCGAGCGGGGATCGTGTCGCCCCTACGCGCAAAGAGGCCCGGCGGGCATGGGTCCAGGATTCGATCGAAATAGAACTCCCATGTCAACGATTGCAGCTCCTCGAAATCGGCGAAGTCGCGAGCCGCATGGGACTGCTGCGAGCGCCCGCTCCATCGCCCGTGCAAACGATTCCGGATTGGCTTCCGCCAGATGGAAGTAGCAGCGAAGCCTGTCCAGTCCGAACGAAAACGTCGTATTGCGTGGAAGCCACAATCCTCTTCGATTCGACGAGCGCCGCCATTATGGTCAGATCGTGGTCGGCCCTGTCTGCACTCAGAAATAGATCGCACGCCGCATACCAGCGGGGCAGTTCGTCTTCCGGTACAAAGCCCACCGGTTTAGCTGGCACGTTTGGCGACAGCCCGGTCAAATCCTGTTTGCTCTCGATCCACTGCAGGCCTCTCATCGGATAGATCTTTTTTTCACATCGCTTCGTACTGGAACGCCCGGGCGGCGTGTGCTGACGGCCTACCCTTAAGCCTATTGTCCGCCGCTTAGAAATCCGCCTATGATCTGCTGGCAAGGATGCGGAACTTTAAAATGCTTCGACCAGTGCGCCGCCTCATTCGCCGTTCTCTTAGAAGCTTTGGTTACGACATTTGCTCCCCGGATGAGCGGCGCGACCCATTTGACGATATGAAACGATTGGTTTCCGCTTCACCGCTCATCTTCGAAGTCGGCGCAAATATAGGAAAGGGTATCAACGAGTTCCGAGAAGCTTTTCAAAATCCGCATATCCACGCATTCGAGCCAAGCCATGTTGCCTTCACCGCGCTAAAAAACAATTACGGTAGCTACCGAGACGTTACGCTTAATAATATGGCGCTTGGCTCCCGCAGAGAGACCCGAACGTTTCTTGAAAGCGAAGAATACGGCACGAGTTCGTTCTTAGAGACCGGCTGCAACGAGTGGGGATCAACCGCAAAGCGCTACCCCGTCGACATCAGCACTGTGGACGATTATTGCGACACAAAGCAGGTCGAAAAGATAGACATTCTGAGGTCCTACACCGAGGGTTTTGATTTTGACGTACTTAAGGGAGCAGAGCGCACCATCGCGCGGGGCGGGATATGTTTAGTCCACGTAGAGCTTAACCTTGCAGAACGGGGAATGCCTGCAGCTGACGAAATTATGCGGTTTTTGAGAGAACATCGCTTCGCGGTTGTCGCCTTTTATCATTTTGAGTACAGTAACAATCACGCTCGTTGGGCAAATGGATTGTTTCGCTATTCCAATTAGCCTAACGATCGGCCTGATCGACCTGTTTCATCTGGCATCAGTTTCGCAGCTATTTTGGCGGGGTCTGACTTCCCGCATCGGTACATCATCGGCCACGTGGTGATGACTTCTGGACGATAGTGACTAGAAATCTGTAGAGCGAACACTTTCGATTAGCGACTTCTCGCATCCTCGCGCCACAGAGGTGGTCCCGGTTGTCTGAACAGATTTTCCGCGTCGATAAGTGGAGCGTCTGCCTCGGTTAGGCTGCCAAGCGGAGAGGCAGCGGGGTGAAGTAGGCGTGATCGGGTGTCGTGCCGTCAAGGCTCGAGTGTGGTCGTCGGCCATTGTAGAAGTCTAGATAACGACCGATCGACGCACGGGCCTCGCTGACGCTGTCGTAGGCCTGCAGATAGACCTCCTCGTATTTGACGCTGCGCCACAGCCGCTCGACGAAGACATTGTCGCGCCAGGCGCCTTTGCCGTCCATGCTGATCGCAATGCCGTTGCTGGCGAGCACGCCGGTGAAGGCCGCGCCCGTGAACTGCGAGCCCTGGTCCGTGTTGAAGACCTCGGGCTTGCCGTGGCGAGCAAGGGCATCCTCCAGCGTCTCGATGCAGAATGCCGCTTCCATCGTGATCGACACGCGCCACGACAGCACGCGGCGGCTGAACCAATCGAGTACGACGGCCAGATAGACGAAGCCGCGTGCCATCGGGATGTAGGTGATGTCCATCGCCCACACCTGGTTCGGCCGGGTGATGGCCATCGCGCGCAGCAGATACGGGTAGATCTTGTGGCCAGGCTCGGGCTTGCTCGTGCGCGGGCGGCGATAGAGCGCTTCTATCCCCATCCGCCGCATCAGCGTCGTCACATGACGGCGGCCAATCTTGCACCCCTCGGCGGCCAGCAAGCCGCGCAACATCCGCGAGCCGGCGAAGGGGAACTCCAGATGCAGTCGGTCCAGACGCCGCATGATCGCGAGATCGGCAGCCGGCACCGGCCGCGGCAGGTAATAAACGCTGCCACGGCTGATGTTCAGAGCTTCCGCCTGCTTGCTGATCGGCAGGTCGTGTGCACGGTCGATCATCGCCTTGCGCTCAACAGCCCGGCCTTGGTGAGCGCTCCTTCTAAAAAATCATTTTCGAGCGTCAGCTCGCCGATCTTGGCGTGCAGCCCCTTCACATCGACGCTCGGCTGCATGGTCGCGTTGCCGCCCGGACCGAACACATTGGCCGCCGATTCCGAAAGCTGCGCCTTCCATTGCGTGATCTGGTTTGGGTGGACGTCAAAGTGCTCAGCCAGCTGTGCCAGCGTCAACTCGCCCTTGATGGCCGCAAGCGCCACCTTTGCCTTGAAGGCCGGTGTGTGCGTCCGGCGCGCTCGTCTGCTCATGGTCTCTCCTGATTCGCGGGTTAATCTTGCCCGCCGTCAGGCAGAAACTCCACTTATCGTCCTGTCCAGATTTCCGGGGCCGGCTCTCAAATCCACTACTTCGATAGGTGCCGGATAGTCACTAGGTATGAACGGGCAGTTCGCCCTGCCGCCGCGTAGGATTTCCCACGGTGAATTTCCGAAGAGTGAAACCCGGTGTGTAATCGACGCCACCCCAAGAGGTGGTCCCGCCTTACGGGACAGAATGGCGGCTTGGCTAAGGTGGATTCTGGGTTCGATTACGCCGCCAATTTCTCCTCGGTTGCCTGCGTAGCATAGACCTCGTCGGGCGTCCTGCCGCCGAAGACCGAGTGGGGTCGATCGGCATTGTAGTAGCCGATCCACCGACCGATCCCTGTTCGTGCCTCACTGCCGGTCTCGAAGGCATTGAGGTAGACGCACTCGTACTTCAACGATCGCCATAACCGCTCGATGAAGACGTTGTCCATCCAGCGGCCACGGCCGTCCATCGAGATGCGGATGTCAGCAGCCTCTAAGGTGTTGGTGAAGCTAAAGCTGGTGAACTGCGAGCCCTGATCGGTGTTGAAGATCTCAGGTCTGCCGAAGCGGACCATCGCCTCCGCCAGCGCCGCGACGCAGAAGTCAGCATCCATCGTGTTCGATAACCTCCATGCCAGAACCTTGCGGCTGAACCAGTCCATGACCGCGACCAGGTATAGGAAGCCTCTGCGCATCGGGATGTAGGTCACGTCTGCGCACCAGACTTGGTTGGGCCGGTCGATGGTCAGATGGCGAAGCAGGTATGGCCATATCCGGTGCTGCGGATGCGGCTCGCTGGTCTTCGGGCGTTGGTAGATCGGCGCCAAGCCCATCTTGGTCATCAGTCGACGGACACGATGGCGCCCGACACACCAGCCGTTGCGGCGCAGATGCCGTACCATCTGCCGCGAGCCGTACCACGGTGTCTCGAGGAACTGCTCGTCGATGAGACGCATCAATCGCAGCGTCGCTTCGTTCTCCACCGTCGGCTTACGATAGAATGTCGAGCGACTGATCGACGCCAGCTCGCACTGGCGCACGATCGAGAGCCGTGGATGACCGGGGTCGATCATCGTCTTCCTCCGATCCAGGCTCAGCGATCGAAGGCTTTCGACAAAAAATCCCGTTCCACCACCAGCTGACCAATCTTGGCATGAAGCTTCGTCAGCTCGGCGTCGCGGTTCTGTTCGCGCGCGCTGCCCTTCTCGTCGAACACCTTGGCCAGCTTCTCCACCGCCTCACGCTTCCAGGCAGCAATCTGGGTCGGGTGCAGTTCGTGCTTGCTCGCCAGTTCTGCGACCGTCTCGTGGCCCTTGATCGCCTCGAGCGCCACCTTGGCTTTGAACTCAGCCGAAAACCGTCTCCGCGTCCTCATGATGGTTCGTCCTCTGTATCGGCGAATCCACCTTAACCGGCTGTCTCACGAAGTGGGACCACCTCTGTTACCGCACGGCGTACTTCAACGGATCAGTGAGATCAGTGAAGTCAGTGAAAATCCTATTCTTCACCCTACCCCCGCTTTCCCAAAGACTAGCAACCGCAGTGGTAAATGTTACTCTCATTTGAATGTTGGCGTGCTCAGGACTGAAGTAGGATTTTCACTGACTTCACCTACTTCACTTACTTCGGCTACTTCGCCTGCTTTGCGTGCTTTGGTCTGCTTTGCCTTAGTGGGCTGCGCCAGGTCGCTGGCCGCTTTAAACCGGTCTGGGAAAGAAAGCTCGCTCTTGGCGTAAATCACTTGTCGACTGCCGTCGATTACCCAAAGGCCATCCTTGGCAGCATCGTTGCGTACTGGAACGTAGCCACATTTTTCCAACCGGTGTGGGATCGCCCTGCGGTTCTTGCGATCCGTGATCCACTCCTGGAAGGCGCCGGTGGCATGGTTCGTGATGCTAATGAGGGTCGTGGCGTTCGGGTTCTTCATTTGGTCGAGTACGTCGGCGAGTTCCGCATCCTCCGGAGCCCTGTTGGCGTCGACAATATCCCAAAAAGCAGGGGTCTTAGGGGGTGGCGCTTTGGGATCGAAGGAGGAGATATCTAGTTGGGCGAGGTACGCCGCGACGTGGCGGTAGCCATCACGAGCGTACCAGCCCCATAGGGATTTCCAGTAATCAGCGGCGAAATCTTCCTTCTTGAGATCGGACCAAGCCACGAAATGTCGTCGATCGTCGGCGGGCAGATAGATACCGTCCGCCTTGTGATTGGTGGTGATGATTACCCCGCAGCAATTAAGGATACTGTGTTCGCGTAGGTTCTTTTCATCGACGCGCAGCACATCGGGTGGAGCGGCTGTGTAAGCTTTCATATGATCGTAAAAGCTGAAACGGTTGGTCTCGCCAAGATCGCGCGCTTCGTTCACCCGCAGGATAACGCTCTTGAGGAAGCCATTGAACCGCCCAAGCATCTGTTGGGGTGAAACCTCAAAAAAATTCCAAGGACCAACTGCATGTTTGACCGGTTCGAGCAACGTGTCCTTACCAATGCCTTGGAGGCCGCCGAACACGAGCGCGTGGTTGATCTTTTCCTGCGGGCGCTGCACGCGCTGGGCAAGCCATTTCACGATATGATCCGCGTCGCCGCCGAAGATTTTATGCACATGATCGAGCCAGCGGTCGGCCTCGCAAGCGTTGCCAGGCTCGATTATTGGCGGCCGGTAAAGGTTGAAGCAGCTCACCTGGTGCCGCTCAATCCACCCACCTTCCGATATCAGGCGGTCGCGGATCACCATAGGCAGCCCCGGTGCCCACGTCATCTGTTCCACCGGTCGTTCGCGGTCCAACCACGCGCTGGCCGCTAACCGTTTTTGCTTGCCTTTTCCGTCGAGCAGGGGCTTCCCGTCCACGCCGAAAACCGGGATCGTTCCTAGCCGCGCGTCGACACTACTCGCGGGCCATGGCTCGCGGGATGGTGCGAAGATGTAATTGTGCATCGGCATGTAGGCGTGAAAATCAACGAGCGATACGGCGACCGGCAGTTGGCGTTTCCATTGATTGGCGCCATTTTGTTGCGCCAAAGGCACCCTCGGCCGCCCTAGGTGCAGCGGCGATTTGCCTTTGGCGAAGTGCGAGCACTGCGAACACAGTTTACAGCCATAGTTCTTGAATGTTTCGCAGCTAGGCCAGCCGAGCCCCATATTTTGGCGGTCAGCCATCTTGCGATCAAACATCGCGTCGCACCCTTCCGTCGTATAGCCGGGGTGCTTTTCACTCAATGCGTGGGCAACTTCTCGTGGGTTCTCGATCCAGGTGGCGCCGAGGACAGTTTGCATCCAAAGTCCCTGGTTGTGCCCCTTGCCGCCGGTTAGCAGCGCTTCCTTATAGTGCGGGCACTTGCAGATGGCTTTCAGACTAAGCGGCTCTTCGATGCCGTCACCCAACCGGTCCTGCTGTTGGGGTATTGCCGCGCGTAATGCCGGTGATGGGCCACCCTTGAAAATGTCGGGGTTCAAGATGACCGGCGAGTTACCGTGCGGTAACCGCGGCGAGGGCGCCACCGATTTCATCCAGCCAAGCGTCTTCTCAAAGTCCATATCGCGCGGTTGCGCAATCTCGATCGTGACTTCCTTCGGCGGCGATGACTTGTAATTGAACGTGTCCGGAACGCGTAGAATGCGGGCAGCATCAGTGGTCACCGGATCAGCCTTGAGCCCATGTTTTTGTATGAGCGCCCAAAGCCCATGTGCATAGGGACGCCACTCGTCTTGCGTCAGTGGCTTATCCGACACCCAATAGATGTGATAACCGCCTCCGGAGCAGACAAAGAACGTCGGCAACGGCAATCCGCTTTCCTTGAGAAACTTCTTGAATGCGGTCAGCGCGGCTTCCAGTGTCGGGTAGCCCTTCTCAGGGTCGTTCGGCTTGTTGCCATCTAGGTCGATCCAAATGGCCCGGAATGCCACTGCATCATTGGCGTGGCGCGCCGCGACCGCCCGCCGGCCGTCCTTTGCCATCCCCGTCTGCTGCTGCAACGACAGGCAGAAATATACGTCGGACACGAATTTTGGGTGCGAATTGCACCAGGGGATCATCGACAGGAACTGCGACAGGTCATTAAACGGCCTGCCGCTCATGCCGCCGTGGTCGGGGTTCTTATAATGAAGGTTTACATATCCAGGACGTTCTGGCGTTGGCCACACCACAACTCGTTTGAAAAAGTCAGCAATCTTGGGAGGCATTCGTCCACCGACGCTCCCAGCAGTGGCGACAGACCTTGTTACAGTGGCGGTAACCGGCACGACGACCTTCGGCCCCGGTGAGCATTCAACCAGCGGCATTTCGCGCTTAATGCCTCCGGCCTGCGAATGTTTGGTCGTCAGCGCGGCGACAATGCCAGCCGTTTGCGACGTTTGTGGGTCTCCAGCCGTGCTGCCGGTTACCTCATTCGGCGCGGTGCCAGTGGCGCCGATCACGGTCATGACCTGCTCCTGCGTTTGTTCGCGAATGGCTGGCACATGGTCGTTCCCTACATAACACCTAGACAGGAACCCCAGAATGGGATACTAAACGATAGTAGTCAAGCATTTCATGTGAACTCCAAAATGAAGTTCACATAACTCGAAGGTAAGGCATTGATATGAAAAGGCAAAAAGACGACGACTTGATACAGTCCGCCGTACGGCTTCCGCGAAGCCTCCTACAACGGCTGAAAAAAGCTGGGGGTGAGCGGGGAATGGGCGAGGAAATCCGCCGCCGGCTAGAGGCGTCTTTCGAGGCCGATAAAGCCCGGGCAGACCTGAAAACACGTGAATTGCTCGAAGAAATCGAACGGCTCGCCCTGAATACGCCGCTTCACGTGCCTTGGTACGCTGATGCCGATGCCTTCAAAATCTTCGTAGCGACAATCAATGAAACGCTTCCGAAATACCAGCCAAGCGGCGAAGCCGCAGGACCCACGGGCAGACTACAAAGTGTGTTCGGTAAGGATGCGACACACGAGATGATTGGCCGAATAGTAGCGGGCGTCACCGGCACTTTTCGCAGACCGTAATAGCTCACTGCACACCTGGATACGGTTCGGACCGACGAACGGGAAACTTACTAACAATGTCTCGTGGCCAGCAAACATTCAAACAAAACGATGTGACCAGGGCCCTCAAGGCCACGGTCAAGGCTGGCATTGCTGTCGAGCGTGTTGAAATCGACAAGGACGGCAAAATTGTTGTAGTGACTGGAAGACCTGAGGATGCGGCAAACGGAGAGAAGTCGGGGAAAAACGAATGGGACGCGGTTCTCCAATGAGGCATCCGCCAAAATTCGTGCAGGCGTTCATCGATCGTAACGGCAAGCCGCGGTTCTATTTCCGCCGTCGGGGGTTCAAGTCTGTCCCGTTGCCGGGTCTGCCCTGGTCGCCGCAATTTATGGAAGTCTATGAAGCTGCATTGTCCGGGCAGCCATTGCAGATTGGCGCGAGTAGGACCAAGCCGGGCACAGTGTCAGCGGCGATCATTGGTTACTATTACGATCAATCCTTTCTCGCGCTCGCACCCAGCACGCAACGGTCACTCCGCGGTATCCTGGAACGCTTTCGTGCCGAGCATGGCGACAAGCGCATTAACTTACTGCAACGCCAGCACATCATTACCCTGCTTAAATCGAAGAAGCGTTTTGCCGCGCGCCATTGGCTCATGGCGATCCGCGCCTTAATGAAATACGCCGTCGAGGCTGGCTTACGAGAAGATAACCCGGCGATAGCTGTGAAGCTGCCGAACCTGAAAACGGACGGTTATCATAGCTGGACGGAAGCCGAGATAGAACAATTTGAGGCACACCACGGGCCAGGAACAAGGGCGCGGTTAGCCCTGACCCTACTGCTCTACACCGGCCAGCGGCGCAGTGATGTAATTCGGATGGGCCGACAACACATACGCGACGGTGTTGTGCACGTTCGCCAGCAAAAGACTGGCATTGAACTTGCCATACCTATTCACGCGACGCTTGCCGCGATCATTGCCGAAGCACCGGCGGATCACTTGACCCTATTGACCACGCAAACGCGGCAAGCCATTCAGTGCCGCCGGGTTTGGTAATTGGTTCCGTGATCGTTGCAATGAAGCTCGGCCTTACGCCATTGCTCGGCACATGGATTGCGCAAGGCCGCTGCACGCCGTCTCGCTGAAGCAGGATGCACCATGCACGAAATTGCCGCTATCACGGGCCATGCCAGCTTGAGCGAAGTGCAGCGGTACACGAAGGCGGCCGACCAAGCGCGGCTTGCCCGAGCAGCAATGGATAAGGCTAGAGCACTTTCATAATTGGCGGCGATAGCCTTGGTTTGCGAGGTAGTTTTCGCACTCTTGCGGACTGACTTTGGTGAGGGCTTCGGCGATTGCTGCGATGAGGGCTTCGATGGTTCTGGCGGCGGCCTTTCGCAGCAGGGCTTTGAGTTTAGCGAAGAACTGTTCGATGGGGTTGAAGTCTGGGCTGTACGAGGGCAGGTAACGCAGCTCGGCGCCGACGGCTTCGATGGCTTCGCGGATGCCAGCGACTTTGTGGCTGGCGAGATTGTCCATCACGACGATATCGCCCTCGCGCAGGATCGGGACCACGAACTGCTCGACATAGGCGCGAAAGCTCGGCCCATCCATCGGTCCGTCGAACACACAAGGCGCGGCGATCTGCCCGACACGCAGCGCGGCGACGAATGTCGTGGTCTTCCAGTGTCCCCACGGCACGCTGGACACCAGGCGTTGACCGCGCGGGCAGCGGCCATAGCGGCGCGCCATGTCGGTCGCTGCGCCGGTCTCGTCGATGAAGACCAGGCGTTCCGGGTTTAGCTCGCCCTGGCTCGCACGCCACTCATCACGCGCTTGGGCCACATCTGAGCGATCCTGCTCGGCAGCTCGCTCCGACTTTTTTTGAGCGGGAGTTTGAGAAACTTGAGCCTGTTCCACAGGCACCCGATGCTGACATTGACCTTGCGCGCGGCGAGTAGCCAAGCCTGCAATTCGGCGAGCGTTATGTCGGGTTCGGCCGCAACGCGTGCACGAAGGGCATCATCGTGCGGCGCCAGCTTCGGTTTGGGACCGCCGCCGGATGGGCGCGCGCTCACTTCGCCGGTCTTCCGCCGCCCGCCGGATCAAAGCCTTGTAAATATAGGAGACGCTAACCTGAAACAGTGGCGCAGCCACATAAGCGCCAGTCCCCGTATCAACTGCCGCAATCACACGCTTACGCAAGTCCTGAGAATATGGCTTGCCCATCACAGCCTCCGTGTCGATTCGACACGAAGGTTGAATCACAAATCCAGCCCGGCGAGAAACCCGCCGATTCCGTCAACCCTGAAAATGCTCTAAATAGCGAACATCCAGTGTCAAACTTTCAGTCCGGTTTGACAATTTCGCCAAAAAAGACCGCAAAATCAACGCATGAATGGAAGGGTGGTGGGCCCGGGAGGACTCGAACCTCCAACCAAGCGGTTATGAGCCGCTGGCTCTGACCATTGAGCTACGGGCCCGCACCGATCGCTCGGCGCGACCGGATATGAGGCAGTGGCTATTCTACCCGCGGCGGCTGAGCAAAAACACCGCCTGCTCGCCGAACAGATTCCAGAACCACCACGGCATTTTCAGCCGCATGCGTCGGCCCCAGGCGTTGAGCGCCACCGCCTCCTCGATCTTGGCGCCGGATACGCGGCAGAGCTGGCGGAAATCCTTGATGCTGCAGAAGTGGATGTTGGGCGTCTCGTACCAGGCATAGGGCAGATTGTCGGTGTGCGGCATGTGGCCGCCGAGCGCTAGTTGCAGGCGGATGCGCCAGTGGCCGAAATTGGGGAACGAGACGATGGCGTGGCGGCCGATGCGCAGCATGTGCTCGAGCACGACGCGCGGCTGCCGCGTCGCCTGCAGCGTCTGCGACAGGATGACGAAATCAAAGGCGTCGTCGGGATAATCTTCCAGGTCGGTGTCGGCATCGCCTTGCACCACGGCGAGGCCCTTGGCGACACATTCGTTGACGCCCTCACGCGACAGCTCGATGCCGCGGCCGTCGACGCCGCGCGTTTCCAGGAGCCGCAGCAGTTCGCCGTCGCCGCAGCCGACGTCGAGCACGCGCGCGCCCTGCTCGACCATGGCGGCGACGACGAGCAAGTCGACGCGCGAGCCGCCCGGGCCGCGCGCGGCTTCCGCCATGGTGAGGTCGCGGTTGAGCCGGGTCAGCATCTTATCTCCCGGCTGGCGATAGGCCGCGCGCCTTGGCCGCGCCCTCGAGGAAGCCGCGCACGATGGTGAACAATTCCGGCTCGTCGAGCAGGAAGGCGTCGTGGCCCTTGTCGGTGGTGATCTCGGCGAAGGAGACGCGCGCGCCGGCGGCGTTGAGCGCATGCACGATGGCGCGCGATTCCGGCGTCGGGAACAGCCAGTCGCTGGTGAACGAAATGACGCAGAACCGCGTCGGCGCGCCGCGGAACGCGTTGGCGACGGCGCCGTCGTAATCGGCGGCGAGATCGAAATAATCCATGGCGCGGGTCAGATAGAGATACGAATTGGCGTCGAAGCGCTCGACGAAGGTGATGCCCTGGTGCCGCAGATAGGACTCGACCTGGAAGTCGGCGTCGAACGAGAACGTCGGATTGTCGCGGTCCTGAAAGCGGCGGCCGAATTTCCGGTGCAGCGCGGCGTCGGACAGATACGTGATGTGCGCGCCCATGCGCGCGACCGCGAGCCCGCGCCGCGGATTGGTGCCTTCGGCAAAATAGCGTCCGCCGCGCCAGTCCGGATCGGCCATTACCGCCTGGCGGCCGACCTCATGGAAAGCGATGTTCTGCGCCGAATGCCGGGTGGAGCCCGCGATCGGCAGCGCCGCAAAGACGCGCCGCGGATAGCTCGCCGCCCATTGCAGCACCTGCATCGCCCCCATCGAGCCGCCGGTGACCGCAAACAGCGAGTCGATGCCAAGATAATCGAGCAGCATCGCCTGCGCGCGCACCATGTCGCGCACGGTGATGACGGGAAAGTCGAGGCCCCAGGGCATGCCGGTCGCCGGATCGGTCGAGGCCGGCCCCGAGGAGCCCATGCAGCCGCCGACGACGTTGGGGCAGATGACGAAATAACGTTCGGTGTCGATCGGCCGGCCGGGCCCGACCATGGTCTCCCACCAGCCCGGCTTGCCGGTCACCGGATGGTCGTTGACGACATGCTGGTCGCCGGTGAGCGCATGGCAGACCAGGACGGCGTTGCTGCGCTCGGCATTGAGTGCGCCGTAGGTCTGGTAGGCGATCTGCAATGGGCTGAAGTCGACGCCGGCATCGAGCCGCAGCGGATTATTCAGCGGGAAGCGCACGACCAGCGAATGCGGATAGTCCGCTTCGCGCGTGCGGTCGGCGAGATCGAGCGTGGCGCTCCCTTCTGCCATAAGTGCTTCCCGGATCGGCGCTTCCCGGCCTGGCGGCTGCGGCCGCGGGGCGGTCAAAGGGGCGTAATTAGGCCGCTGCCCGCCGGAGTCAATGTTTTCTTTGATTTCGCGCTTAACGGCACTTATCAATCGAGGCCATCGCCGGGATGACCCATGCCGAAACCGCCGCGCCAAAACGAACCCCTGCTCGCCGAGCTGCGTCGCGAGATCGATCGGATCGACGAGGCGATGCACGGGCTCTTGATCGAGCGCGGCGAGATCATCGAGCGGCTAATCGCGGTCAAGAAAACCGAGGAATCCGGCTCCGCGTTCCGTCCGGCGCGCGAGGCCGACATGATGCGGCGTCTCGTCCAGCGCCATCACGGCAGCCTGCCGCTCGACACCGCCGAGAGCATCTGGCGGGTCATCATCTCCACCTTCACCTACGTGCAGGCGCCATTCGCCGTGCACGCCGACCTCTCCGCCGGCGACGCGCTGATGCGCGATTCCGCGCGGTTTCATTTCGGTTTCACCGTGCCGTTCGTGCCGCATATGGGGGCGGCGAGCGTGGTCCAGGCGGTGACCGCGTCGAAAGGCGATCTCGGCCTGGTTCCCGCCTTCGCCATTGCCGGCGCCGGCCCATGGTGGACCACGCTTGAATTCGATACCGCGCCGAAAATCATTGCCCGGCTGCCCTTCGTCGAGCGCGCCGATCACCCGGCCGGCATGCCGGTCTTCGTGGTCTCCCGCGTCGCGGCGGACGCCATGGTGACCGAAACCGAGGTGTGGAGCGTGCGGGTCTCCGGCTGGACCGCCGGCTCGGTCGACCGGCTGGCCGGCCTTGCCGATGCCATTGCGGTGCCCGACCGCGCCTTCGACGGCGCCGCCCTGCTCATCTCGGTCGCGCGGGGCGGCATCGGCCCGGTCGCCGACGCGCTCCTTGCGACCGGCGCTTCGATCCGCTCGAAGGCCCTCGTCGGCAGCCACGCGACCCGCTATACGGTGCCGCACAAAAGCTGATCCCCCTTCCCGCTCCCCGCTTCTTGGGGGCGGATCATCAGCGAGCACGACGACGAGAAGGCAGAAAGTGATGACCGCTCTACGTCCCCAGCCGCGGGCTGGCGTCCTCGACATCGAGGCCTACGTGCCCGGCAAGAGCAGCGCGCCGGGCGTCGCCAAGATCTTCAAGCTGTCGTCGAACGAGACGCCGCTCGGGCCGAGCCCGCGCGCGATCGCGGCCTATAAATCCGTCGCCGCGCATCTGGAGGACTATCCCGACGGTTCGGCGAGCGAACTGCGCGAGGCGATCGGGCGGGCGTTCGGACTCGATCCGGAGCGCATCGTCTGCGGCGCCGGCTCCGACGACTTGTTAAATCTGCTGGCGCGCGCCTACCTCGCCGACGGCGACGAGGCGATCCACACTACGCACGGGTTTCTCGTCTATCCGATCGCGACGCTCGGCACCGGCGGCCGCCCGGTGGCGGCGGCGGAAACGGATTATACGGCCAGCGTCGATGCGATCCTGGCCGCGGTGACGAAGAAGACGAAGATCGTCTTTCTCGCCAATCCGAACAACCCGACCGGCACGTATATCTCGTTCGACGAGGTCAAGCGGCTGCACCGCAGCCTGCCGCCGCAGGTGCTGCTCGTGCTCGACGCGGCTTACGCCGAATACGTCCGCCGCAACGACTACGAGTCCGGCATCGAGCTCGTCGCCACCAACGACAACGTCGTCATGACCCGCACGTTCTCCAAGATCCACGGGCTGGCGGCCGTGCGGCTCGGCTGGATGTTCGGCCCAGCCCATATCGTGGCCGCCATCAATCGCATTCGCGGCCCGTTCAACGTCAATGCGCCGGCGATCGCCGCCGGCATCGCGGCGATCGAGGATCACGAGCACCAGGAGACGCGCGCGCGAGCACAACACGCGCTGGCTCGCCTGGCTGTCGCAGGAGATCGGCAAGCTCGGCCTGAAGGTGACGCCGAGCGTCGCCAATTTCGTGCTGATCCACTTCCCCGACGCCAAGGGCCGTACCGCCAAGGACGCGGACGCCTTCCTCACGGCGCGCGGGCTCATCCTGCGCCAGCTCGGCCCCTACAAACTGCCGAACGCGCTGCGCATGAGCGTCGGCACCGAGGAGGCAAACCACCTCGTCGTCGCCGCGCTGAAAGAATTTTTAGGGCGAGCGGCGTGACGCCGTGACCAAATCCGCACCGCTGTTCAATCGCCTCGCGCTGATTGGCACAGGCTTGATCGGCTCCTCGATCGCGCGGGCGGCCCGCGCGCAAGGCGCCGTGCGCGAGATCGTGGCGACGGCGCGCTCGGCGCAAACGCGCCGACGCGTCGCCGAGCTCGGCCTTGCCGACCAGGTGGTTGAGAGCAATGCGGCTGCGGTAGCGGGCGCCGATCTGGTCATCGTCTGCGTTCCGGTCGGCGCCTGCGGCGGCGTCGCCGCCGAAATCGGCCCGCATCTGGCGCGCGGCGCCACCGTTTCCGATGTCGGCTCGGTCAAGGGCGCCGTCATTCGCGACATGGCGCCGCATCTGCGCGAGGGCGTGCATTTCGTCCCCGCGCATCCGGTCGCCGGCACCGAGAATTCCGGCCCGGATGCCGGCTTCGCGTCCTTGTTCGTCGGCCGCTGGTGCATCCTCACGCCGCCCGACGGCGCCGATCCCACCGCCGTCGAAAAGCTGGCCGCGTTCTGGCGCGCGCTCGGCGCCACCGTCGAGACCATGCCGGCCGCACACCACGACCTCGTGCTGGCGATCACCAGCCACCTGCCGCACCTGATCGCCTATACGATCGTCGGCACCGCCGACGAGCTCGCCGAAGTCACCCGCTCCGAGGTGCTCAAATTCTCCGCCGGCGGCTTTCGCGATTTCACCCGCATCGCCGCGTCCGATCCGACCATGTGGCGGGACGTGTTCCTGGCCAACAAGGACGCCGTGCTGGAAATGCTCGGCACCTTCAACGAGGATTTATCGCAGCTCACCCGCGCCATCCGCCGCGGCGACGGCGAGGCATTGTTTGCGCATTTCACCCGCACCCGCGCCATCCGCCGTGGCATCGTGCAGATCGGGCAGGATTCGCCGGCGCCCGATTTCGGCCGGCCGCATCCCGACCTTCCGGTCGAGCCGCTGCCGCGGCCTTACGCCGCCTCGGATGAGAGCTGAGGATCAGTTCCGCGCTCTGACCGCCAGCGCTTCATTGACCGTGTCGCGCAGCACCGCGACGGAGAACGGCTTGCCCAGCACATCGTGAATGATGGCGTCGAGGCCCTGGGCGCGTTCGCGCTGATCGGCGAAGCCGGTCATCAACAGGATGGTCAGATCGGGGTAATCGCGCGCCGCCGCTAGCGCCAGCGCAATGCCGTCCATGATCGGCATGCGGATGTCGGTGAGCAGAAGGTCGAAGCGGCCCTCTTCGCGACTAAGCAGCTCGAGCGCCGCACGGCCGTCGCCCGCGGTTTTGACTTCATGACCGTCGGTCGCGAGCGCGCGTGCCGACAGCGCGCATAACGATTCCTCGTCTTCGGCTATGAGAATGCGCGCCATGGCGGTCAGCGTACCGCCGCGACAATGTCGCGGCGATCGACGAAGCGAAGGACCACGTCGTGGGCGGCGGGCGGCGGCGAGGCGACCCGGGTGCGGAAGGACACCGCCTCGCCCGGCGGCAGCGGCGTGCGCGATGCAACGGCGGTCCAGGAATAGATTTCCTGTTGCGCGGCATTGCGCACGACGAACTTGAGCCGCGGCACGTCGACAAAACTGCGGGCGCTGTTGACGATATTTCCTTCGACCACGAGAACCGGCACGCCCTCGTGCCGTTCCGTGGCCGTGGTGATGCCGTCGAAGGCGAGGCCGCGCAGATTCACCGGCAGCCCTACCAGCTTGTAGAAGGAATCGGTTTGCGGGAAGGCGCGCACGACGTTGCCGCGCCAGCCAACGAGAATGCAATCGACAATCAGCAGCGCCAGGATGCCGGTATGCAGGCGCGACAGCGGCCAACGCGGCGGCGACCAGTGCCTGACGCGGGGCAGAGGCGGCGAGCCGGCAAAGCTTCGGATCGCCTCGAGCGGCGCGGCCGCATAAACGCGAGACTGTTCGTCGATCTCGATCGGCAGCCGGCCTTGATCGAGATCGACCGGCGCGATCGACGGCGCTTCCACTTC
>CAWGNM010000014.1:0-62523 GCA_963823935.1 uncultured Acidobacteriota bacterium | reverse complement strand
CGAAGGTCGTTGGTTCAAATCCAACCCCCGCAACCATGGGCGCTTATGAGGAAAATCCTCTAAGCGCCCTTCTTATTTCTAGTTACGAGTCGAGCCGTAACACTTACCAACCTCAGTTTGCAGCCGCTGACTTGTTCCTGTTCCCGACTTGGGAACAGATTGGGAACAGATCACCATAGATCGCCCGTTCTACGGCTTGTGCTGCCTCGCGTTCTGATTCCCTGGAAACATGGGTGTAGACATCCGCTGTCATGTTGATCGTGGAATGTCCCAAGAGATTCTGCGCAAGCTTTAGGTTTCCCGTCTGGGCATTGATTAAGCTTCCGACCGAATGCCTGAACGCGTGAAAACCGGATGCACCTGAGGGACGTGAGATACCGAGCCTGTCGAGAGTCGGATACAACACGTCCTTCCGAAGCACGTCCGGATCAAACGGGAAACCATCTTTCTTGCAGAAGACGAAGTCGTTGGGTCTCTTACATTCCGCAGCCTCGCGATGCCTTTTCAATGCTGAAACAAGTACAGCACCAAGGTTAATCGTCCGAATGCTGCCCTTTGTCTTCGGCGCTATCAATTGCCCACGCCAAAGACTCTGCTCTATCCGCATTTGCTCTTTGGCGAGATCAACATGTTTCCATTGCAGACCGAGAATTTCCCCAGCCCGGACACCGGTAAGAGCGAGCACCTGGAAAAAGACGCCGTAACGCTCCGGCACATTTTCCAAAATTTGCTTCACTTGTTTCGGTGACCAAACAGGTTTCTCGACACGTTCCACGACCGGCTTGTGGCGTTCGCGAATCGGAGACTTCTCGATTAGGTCGTCATCCAATGCCAGTGAGAAAATTCCTTGAAGCAACACAAGCAGATTCCGAGCAGTCTTGGAAGATAGACCGGACTTCAACTTGGATTGCACGAAATTCTCGATCTGAAGAGGAATAACGTCCCGTAGCGGAGAGTCCCCGAACGCAGGAAGGATGTGCAGCTTCAACGCGGATTCGTATGTCGCGCGCGTCGAGAGCTTCACTCTCTGGCGGTCTAAGTAAGGTCTCCAGTAGGTCTCCACGAAACCCCGAGTCGTCAAAGCACTCACTCCCGGGCGTACCGTTGAAGCTGCCTGGATGCGTTGCTCCAAGACCGCGCGGGCTGCTTTACGTCCAGTTAGCCCGTACAGCGTTTCTCTCCTGTGTTGCCACTTGCCACTCTGTGTTCGCACCCGGTAGCGAATCTTGAAAGCAGTCCCCTGCCGGGTCTGGATTGGTTCTGAAATGTAGCCCTGCTGATACGATTGACGAGTCACTGTTTTTTCTCCTTTCGTTTTCGTGACCCGTCTTTGCCTCTCGTTTGGATATAGAGCATGCCTCCGTTACGGAAGATTGAAGCGACCGATTCTCCCAGGTCGCGAGCTTTTCTAGAGAAGAACTCTGTCTCGCGGGGCGAAAGCCTGAGAGGAAACAGCTTGCTACGCTTGTGATCTTCCGATTTCCGAGGCCGTCCCATATCCGCCGTAAATGTATATACATTTACGCTGCGGGTCAAGCACAACAAAAGGCACCTCCTGTCTTCTGTAGAACATCACTACGATCAGGCAGCACGAGCTACTTCTCCAATCGCTCTAAGACTCTGAACCATGAAAACCGCAGGTATTTCCCGAGATGATACGCGCCGAGGGTCTCCGCATGGTTGTAGACCCAATTGCGGCTAACACCCAAACGTACCGCGACTTCCTGAACTGTGAGGAATTGGGCCGCTTCTCGCACTATCCCAACTGCGACCTCGTCCTTCGTGTCACTGAGTGGCAAGTCAAAGTCTTTTAGCGTCCGTCGCCGGGATGGCGCTGGATCGGCTTGGTCTCGCAGGTTTTCAAACTCTCTTGCTGATTCCGACGACGAACTTGCTGAGAGGCGCAAGCCATGCACTCTTGGCGAGTCTGGGTTCTTGCGCGCGGCGAGTTGGGTACTGCGGTGTTTCATTGCCCTTCCTTCTTGAGTCCCCCTGGCGTTGTGTTTCAACTTGACTTTCTGTCGCACGACAGTATACTGTGTTTGCAAACATAGTGTCAAGATGCAACTGACTTTGGTTGCATCTGCCGATGAAAATGGAGGTATCCCGGATGCCTGAGAAACCAGAAAAAGCCCGAGAGGCCCTTACAGCCGCAAACGCTCTCGCTGCGAATCAGCGACGCCCTGCATAGCCGACTAGAGCGCGCCAAGGAACTTCTGTCCTCGAAGACGGGGGAGAGTGTCTCGACTTCAGAGATTGCCAAGCAACTCCTTGAATCCGCCCGCGAGGACCGCTTCGAGGTAGCTGACCTGATGGAGAAGCCCACGGAAGCACTTCTCCAGATTCGCAGAAAGGGAGAAGCTCAACATATTTTGTCGAGAACCGAGTGGATATTGCTCGCGCATTTTGTTCAAAAGGGACTCGAAACCTATTCCGACAGGACCCCGAACCCTGTCTCTAGCGAGTCTCTCATCGCGGTGCTCGACGCGTTCCTCGCAGTTTATGAACTGCGGACGGAACGTACTTCGACACGGGACTCCTACTACGCGGACAATCTTCCTTCCGAGTGCCGCCCTGCGAAGGCGAGGGGATCAGAGGACTCGGAGCGCGCTACCCCAGAGATCGTGCGCCGGACGGTAGCCGAGACTCGCAAACGCCTCAGCGATTCGGCAATAAGGTGGGACACCTTTCTGGCAGCCCGCAATCTGCATGTCCTGCTGGAGGACGAAAAACTTCCTGGAGCCGACGCGGTAAACCGCGCACTTCGTCCCTACTGGCCGGTTCTGTGGCGGCTGGCCGCGCGCGGCCACTACTGCCTCACACAAGAGCCGCTTCGAGCGAAGGCCACGAGTCAAGACTCCTTCTATCAGCCGCCGATTCCATCCATCAAGGAGGGCGACTTCACGCTCTCGTTTAATCGCGGAGAGGGCAGCGACATTTTCCTGCTCCTGAGTTTCCCCGGCCCTCGCGGCCCGATGTACCCGATCAACGGCTATCCGAAAATCACCGAGTTTCGCGCCATGCTTGCTGCGCTCGCCCCGGACAACCCAAAGCGCCGTTGGGAAGGTGAGCATTTCCTGGGCTATGTCGCGCCGTCTGAGGAAGGCAAAGGTAAGGACTACTGGTTCCGTGCCCACCAGAATGGCATCACGTTCGGCCTCTCCGAGAAGGAGTGGAAGTCGGTCCAAGCGTTGTTTCGCCGCGCGTGGGAGCTTCCCGAAATCCGCATGGCCTGGGACGCGCTGACACTGGAATACGGTGAGCTGTGATGCTCTTCTGCTTCGCCGCAGCAGTCGAACCGGACGCGGCCAAGGGGCCGCGTCGTCGGCCTTTAGCCGACCAAGAGAAGAGCGGTGCCTTCGGCACCGGGAGTTTTGCGGACACGTCACCCCGTAACGGGTGCTGTATAGCAACTTTGGTTGCTATACGGGAACTTCTTGAAAACCCAGCGGCTTACCGCGAACCAGTCCCCTCACGGCGCTTTGCAGCAACCTCAGGTTCCCATACGGGAACTTGTTGATTTTGTTGGGAGGAATCCCATGCCCTCGCTTCGCACAAAATCCATCAGCACGAAAGTAACGGACGAAGAATACGCCCAGATGGAAGCCCTCGCCGGTGGGCAAACCATCAGCGAATGGGCGCGTGATGTTTTGCTCAGGGCAGCCAAGCCAAATGCGACCGAGCACACCGTCCTCGCCGAAGTGCTGGCGTTGCGGACGATCCTGCTGAATGCGCTCTACAAACTGAGTCAGGGGGAGACCCTGTCAGCCGAGGAGATGCAGAGGCTGATCGAGCGGGCCGACCAGGACAAATTGCGTAAGGCGCAGGAGCGCCTTGCGGCAGTAGCAATAGGAGGTGAGTCATGAGCCAAGAGTGGGGGCGCAACGAGCACGCGGGTGAGTGGCCGAATCGGCATCCTTTGTGGACGTACGCGGTGATGTTTCTGGCGTTGGTGAGTGTGGCAGCCGTCTGCGTCTACCGCTATGCCGAGGTATGGACGCCCTTGCAGCGTTCTACCTCACGCATACATCCGCAGCGGCCCAAGAGTGCGATAAACCTCGCGAAGAGTGACCGCTATCAGATGCTGACGTGATCGGGCCAGAAAGGGAGCCATTGGGCTTCGACGAAGAGGTGATGCAGGTGACAAGACCGCGATCCGGCGAGAACACGTTTGCGCTCACCGAGGAAGCAGTGAAGGTCGGCGACCTGCGGCTCGTATTGCAGCAGGGGCAGTGCGACAACGCGAAGCTGCATGAATTCCTAGGCCATTGGGTTTATCGAGATCAGACGCTCACGGACTTGCTGAGGCCGGGGCTGTGGGGTGGCCTGGCTGTGTTCCTTGTTGGCTTGTGGTCGCGATCCCGAAGGATGCGGCGCGTGCCCGTGTACGGAAGGAAGGCCGAAGGCTGAAGGGACCGGAACTAGTGACGGCGCGAAAGTTCAATCGGAGAAATCACTCAGACGGCATCGGCTTCGAGCTGACGGAAAGAACCCTCAAGCAAAGACTGTTCGGCGAGGTGCCGAGCCTCAAACTCCCTCGCGCGATTGAGCCGAACCACATCCTTATCATGGGCGACACCGGCACCGGCAAGAGCACCCTCATCCGAAGGATTCTGCTCCAGATTCAAGAGCGCGGCGAGACGGCCATCGTCTATGACCCGGCGCTCGATTACACGCCGGAGTTCTACAAGCCCGAGCGCGGCGACGCGATCCTCAATCCGCTGGACCAGCGGATGCCCTACTGGAGTCCAGGCGATGAACTGCTACATCCAGCAGAGGCACTGACCTTGGCTGCGTCTCTGTTCCCCGACCGTCGTAACGAGAACCCATTCTTTGTTGAAGGGCCGAGGAAAATCTTCGCGCACCTTCTGACCTTTAGGCCAACACCCGAAGAGATGGCTTGGTGGATGTGCCATGAGGAAGAGATCGACCAGCGGGTGAAAGGCACACAGTACGCCGCGATGATCAACCCGCAGGCACCAGCCCAGCGGAGCGGCGTGCTGGCGTCGCTCAACATGGTTGCCGACTCCCTTAAATTGCTGCCCTCAGAAAAAGAAGCGGCTGGACGGTGGAGTGCGGCGGCATGGTCGAAAGAGCGCAAGGGTTGGCTGTTTCTCACGAGCACGTCCGAAACGCGTCAGCGCCTCTTACCACTCACCAGCTTGTGGCTCGACACGCTGGTGCTGCGATTGATGAATCAAGGGCAGACCAGTTCAGGCAAGGTCTGGTTTGTTTTGGATGAATTGGCGACCTTGCAGCGGTTGCCGCAACTACACACGGCGGTCACTGAAAACCGGAAATCGAACAACCCGGTTGTCCTTGGCTTCCAAGGACGCAGCCAGCTTGAAACGCGCTACGGTCACGAAGCCGAGGCGATGCTGTCGCAGCCCGCGACGAAAATCTTCCTGCGCACCAGCGAGTGTCACGCGGCGGAGTGGGTTTCGCGAACCATAGGCGCAGTTGAGAGAGAGCGTTTGAGTGAGAGCCGGTCGAGTGGGCAGGCTGGGCAACGGCGAAAGACAGAGAGCTACAACCTTGAACGTCGTGTCGAACCGTTGGTGATGGATTCCGAGATCAGCGGCCTTGCCAACCTACGCGGGTATCTAAAGAGCGGGAATCTTGTGGTGCGGATGAGCTTCTCGTTCGTCGAACTGCCGAGTAAGCATCCGAAGTACATCCAGAGACCGGCGAACATGCGACCGGAGGAACCGCCAAAAGCAGCAGCGGTGGCAGCGGGCGCGAGTGGGATGCCGGAACAGAAACTCACGCAGGACGAAATAAGCCAGAACCGCGAACATCAATTGACACGATCCGGGCCGAGACAAGAGCACTTCTTCGAGTAGGCCAAGATGCTGACCATCTCCAAGCCGCTGAGCGCAGGCCAGGCACAGGCGTATCACGCGGAAGAGTTCGCCAACGCCCGCGAGAACTACTACACGGAAGCGGACCAGATACGCGGCGAGTGGCACGGAAGACTCGCCGAGCAATGGGGACTGCGCGGCGAAGTCCGCGAGGAATACTTCCAGCGGCTCTCAGAAGGCCAGCACCCGATCACTGGCGAGCAACTCATCCGCCACCAGACGGCGCGCGAATACATAAGCGCACGCGGCGAGAAAGTAAGCCCGATGGAGCACCGTGCAGGATGGGATGCAACGTTCTCGGCTCCGAAGAGCGTATCGTTGACGGCGCTCGTAGGCGGGGATGATCGAGTGCGGGACGCACATCGAGAGAGCGTCGCCGTCGCACTCGATGAATTGGAGCGCTATGTCCAGGCTCGCATCGGCGGCAATCTTCCCGCAGAAACGACCGGCAAATGGATAGCAGCGAAATTCGAGCATGACAGCGCACGGCCTGTAAACGGCTATGCCGCGCCGCAACTGCATACGCACGTCGTCTTCTTTAATCTTACTGAGACACAGGACGGCGAATCTCACGCGCTGCAACCACGGGAACTCTACAAAACGCAGCAGTACGCGACGGCGGTGTATCGCTCTGAACTCGCCACGCGCTTGAAGGGTTTGGGCTATGAGATCGAGCGCGGGAAGAGCGGCCAACCGGAAATCAAAGGCTACAGCGAGGAATATCTGGCGGCGTCGAGTCCGCGCCGCCAGCAGATCGAGGAGCATCTTGCAAAGGAGAACCAGCGAGGAGCTGGCGCTGCACAAATCGCTGCGCACCAGACGCGCGAAGCGAAGACCGACTTTTCGCACGAAGAGATGCAGCAGCGGCATCGACAGATCGCGGAGGCTTTCAGTAGTCAGCCCGAGCGTGTCGTGGAGGCAGCCAGGGAGAGAACGCACCACATCGAGCAGGACGTTCCCCCCAAGATGGCGCAATCTGCGGTGACGTTTTCGAAGGAGAGGAACTTGGAGCGTGAGGCGGTTGTCGAAGAGCGGGATCTTCTGCGGGATGCTCTGAGGCGTTCGATGGGGGACGCGGCACTCACCGAGGTTCGGTCTGAGTTCGAGAAGCGCGTCAATGCCGGTGAGTTCATTGGAATAGAGAAGAAAACGGGCGCACCTGGCCGCGCGTTCACTACGCGCGAGATGATCGGCTACGAGCAAGACACGATCCAAGTCATGCGCGACGGGCAAAACAAATACGGAGCGCTTGCCAGCTTCGATACGCGCAGGGAAATCGAGAAAGACCATCCACATCTGAGCCAGAGCCAGCGAGCGGCGGTCGAACAAATCCTCGCAAGCCGGGATCAGGTCACGGCGATGGAAGGCGTCGCCGGCTCTGGGAAAACGACCTCGTTAGCAGTGGTGCGCGAAGCTGCTGAGCGAGAGGGCTACATGGTCGAAGGGTTCGCTCCGACATCACGCGCGGCGCAAAAGCTGGGCGAGGCTGGAATCGAATCGAGCACGTTGCAGCGGCATCTCACGCGGAACGATGAACAGCACGACGGACCAAAGCGGCTCTACGTTCTGGACGAATCGAGTCTGGCGAGCACGAAGCAGATGAACGAGTTCCTGCATCGACTTAAGGACGATGACCGAGTGCTATTGGTGGGCGACGTGCGGCAGCACCAGGCAGTCGAAGCGGGGACACCGTATCAGCAGCTACAGGAAGCTGGAATCCAAACGGCACGGCTTGACGAAATCGTGCGACAGAAAGACCCGGGACTCAAAGAAGTAGTGGAGCAGCTCTCACGCGGTGACGTGAAAGGGGCAATAGAAAAACTCGACGCACAGGGCCGGGTGCATGAAATTGCGGACCACGGCGAGCGGTTGAAGGAAATCGCCCGTGAGTATGCGAAGCAGCCAGAGGGCACGTTAGTCGTCTCCCCTGACAATCAATCGCGCGTGGCGATCAATCAGATCATCCATCGGGAAATGCAGACGCGAGGGCAGGTGGACCACAGCGAGCACCCAATGAGAGTGCTGATAGCACGGCAGGAGATCACCGGGGCAGACCGGCAGTGGGCCGAGCAATACGATCCGGGCGACGTGGTGCGTTACACGAAGGGCAGCAAGACGCACGGCATCGAAGCAGGCGAGTACACACGCGTCGAACGTGTCAATGCGAAAGAGAATCTACTCACGGTCAAACGCGAGAGCGGTGAGGAGGTCAGCTACGATCCACGCCGCCTGCAAGGCGTGACGCTGTACCGCGAAACGGAGCGCGCGTTTTCGCAAGGCGACCGCGTGCAATTCACTGCGCCGAACCGCGAGCAACACGTTGCGAATCGTGAGATGGGAACCATCGAGAAGATCGACGCGAGCGGCAACCTGCAACTGCGTCTGGACTCAGGCCGGGCCGTCGCGTTCAATGTCAAAGAGAATCCGCATCTCGACTACGGCTATGCCATGACTAGCCATAGCAGCCAGGGACAGACCGCCGACCGCGTGCTAGTTCATGTGGACACGGAGCAGGCGGGAGAAAAACTCGTGAATCGCCGGTTGGCATATGTGGCGGTGTCGCGTGGCCGCTACGACGCGCAGCTCTACACCAACGACAAAACCAATCTTAGCGAAACTCTGAGCCGCGACGTGTCGCATCAATCCGCAACGGAGCCGACACGCGCAGCAGGGCCCGCGGCTTCACAACAGATCGGGCGGTTAAGTTCGTTGAATCAGGCAACACAGCAGACAATCGAGCAAGGTCTTGCAATTGGTCGCTAGTGTTCATAGCTCGACTCCAGAAACACTTCGCCAATCTCGCCTAACCCAAATGATTGAGGTCAACTATTAGTTAAAGGTTCGGTTCCTTCGCTCAAGATGTGTAGATACCGAGGATAAGCAAACAGGCGATCTCTCCGTTTGCCGGTCATTTCTTTTGCGATTTTGAGTTTTGCAAGGCTTTCAAGCGCACCCGTGATGGTGGGAATGGATAGTTTGAGGGCCTTGCTGTCGGGCCAATCTTGATTAGCGGGTGTCCTTGCATGTACTCGTGAACGAGCAGGGCCGATGCAGTCTTGCGGCCCAACGTTTGGATCTTTTTCCGATCAGCTTCGAAGAGGTGAAGAATCTGAACGGCTGCGCTGGCTGCTTGGCGCGCGGTAGTTTCTGTGCCCTCAAGAAAAAAAGCTGAGCCATTCTTCCCAAACGCCTTCGGTACGAACTCGCTGAAGCAGATCGTAGTAGCGTTGACGGTGAGCCTTGAAGTAAAGACTCAAATAGAGGAGCGGCTCACGCAAAGTGCCTTTGGCGCAGAGAAGCAATGTAATCAGCAGTCGGCCCAGCCGACCATTGCCATCGAGAAAGGGGTGGATCGTTTCGAACTGCACGTGAATGAGTCCGGCCTCGACGAGAACGGGCAGCTTGTGTTTTTCATCGTGAAGAAAATGCTCGAAGCGGTCCAAACACTCCATCATGCGTTCCGGGGGAGGAGGAACAAAGGCAGCGTTTCCCGGACGGCTACCGCCAATCCAATTCTGTGAGCGGCGAAATTCGCCGGGTGTCTTGTTAGCGCCGCGTCCGCCTCGCAGCAGGATTCCGTGAATCTCTCGAATGAGTCGCAGTGAAAGCGGAAAGCCACCTTTTATGCGACGAAGACCGTGTTGCACTGCAGCGACGTAATTGGAGACTTCCTCGACATCATCGATGGGAACGCCGGGCACTGCTTCGTTTTCAAATAAGAGTAAATCGGAGAAGGAAGACTTGGTGCCTTCGATCTGTGAAGAAAGAAGGGCTTCCTTGCGCACATACAGATAAAGGAAGAGCTGAGTGTCCGGCAGGAGCGTTGTCAGGCCATCTAGGCGTCCAAGAGCCTGATTTGCCCGGTCGAGCTGCTGGTATAGTCCACTTAGATCGACAGGCGGGTCTGGAGGCAAGGGTTGAGGCACAAAAGCTTTGACCGTCTCGCCCGCCGTGGTTGTCGAGACATAGGTGCCGAGCCTTGAGTGTTTTTCGTCCGCCATTGGTTGCTATGCAAGCTCGCTTTAATAAGCCAAGTTCATATTAAAGCATAAGCATGGTTAGCTTTAATAGCTAAATTACGGTAATCGCTGGGTTGTCTGCGCCGACAGAGTTCACGCACGGATTGAACCAGTCGCGCTAACCCTTCACTTCTCGCCTGCGCCCCGCTCAACTCCCCATCCACATGCTTTACTCGGCGCAAGATAGGCCGTAGTCCGCTCCCACTGTAAAGCCCGCTTGTGCAGCTCCGCTCGGTATACCCCAACCGTGCTCGCTTCCGCGCCCCTCCGGGCTACGCTGAAATGCGCTTCGGGGCTTGACAGCCGCGAACCACGGCCAGAACTCGCCTCCAGTAAAGCATGTTGTTTTTTATGCCCTGAAAGGGCCTGAAAACACTAACTCACACTGGAGCGAATACCCGATATTGCTGACAATCCAAGGAAGCAGCGGTATATAATCACTCTATGGCAAAGGATGTGATCCACATCTCCGAGGCGGAAGCGGCGAGCGACTTTGCTGCGCTGATGGCACGCGTGCGGGCGGGCGCGAAGGTCATCATCGAGAATGGCGCGCGGCCCGTGGCGGTCCTTCATGCAGCCGAGCCAGAGCGCCGCAGCATCTCCGAATGCATTGCATTAGCCAAAGCACACGAAGAAGAAACTGGTAAATCCCCCGTCCTCGATCCAGACTTCGCAAAAGACGTAGAAGAAATTGTCAGCCACCGCAAGCCGTGGAACCCGCCAGCGTGGGAATAGTCCTCGACTCAAGCGTCATTATCGCTGCCGAACGCAGAGGCCATACCGTTCGGGAAATCCTAGAACAAGTGAAGGCAGTTCAGGGCGAGATCGAAATCGGCGTGTCGGTAGTGACCATCGCGGAGTTGGTGCATGGAGCCTATCGCACCAAAACCCAAGTGCAACAGCAACGACGACTGGAATTCATCGAGCGGCTTTCCAGCGACGTGCCGGTGCATCCGGTGACCCTCGAAATTGCGCGACTGGCCGGGCGCATCGAAGGCCAGCAGGAAGCAATGGGTATCCAGTTCGCGTTCGAGGATTTGCTGATTGGGGCGACAGCCTTGCACCTTGGCTACGAGGTTGCAACGCTGAACCTTCGCGATTTTCAAAGAATTCCCGGTCTGTCCGTGATCCAGTTCTAGACGATTGGTACGAAACTTCCCTCCGCTCTCGTTGCCGTCAAGGAGTGGGAAGGTGACTACGATATAGCCGACGACGGTTTTAAGGAATCATCTATCGGAGATGCGATATGAAGAAACTTTCGTTCGTCGCCTTAGTCGTGTTGCTGCCTACCTTGCCGCTCGTTGCTCAATCACAGGAAAAGCAGGCCGATGCTTATGACTTCAAAGGCGACCGTCTCGGCATGTCCATTGAAGGATTCACAACGAACCATCCCGGCCAAGGCGATTGGGTGTACTGCCAGAAGTGCAAGGACGAGAAGGCTTGGAACTCGACTTTGTGCCACGAAAACGACAAAAGTGTTCCAACCGCTTTTACATTGTGCTCGTACACCACATCGATCGCGGACATTCCTGCAAATGTTGGCGGACTTTTTGTTGATGGGAAACTTGCAGCAATCAGCGTCGGGTTCTCGGCTCCTTCCATTCAGGCACTCACGCTTGTCCCGCAAGGGCTTACCAATAAATTTGGGCCGCCGACAGGCGAGATAACAGCAAAAGTCTCCCGCAGTGGCGGAGAGGTGCTGTTTTGGGCGAACAGTACTTCCGTAGCTGAATTTGAGGAGCGCCGGTGCAGTTCTGTTGTGGGCCCGCTGTCCGGTTGGGCCAACGACATAGCGGAAACGCTCGGAGGACTTTCTTGCAACGCGATCACCGATTCGGTTACGCCCGAATCTCGTGTTCTATTCGTTTCTAAGCCCCTTGGGAATCTGCTACAGACACGCATAAAAGAGGCCGCCGAGGAAGCGATAGATAAGGCACAATCAGAGTCGGGTCAGAACGGACCTTATGGCTTCCAAGACACCCATGTCGGCATGTCGATTGCTGAATTCAAGACCAAACATCCAGCTCCCAAGGTTGAAAAGTATGGGCCATCAGCATCGCCACTGCCAGGAGAAGCAAAATGTTCAGTTTGGACGGTCGGGGAGCAGAAGAAAGACTTGGAAAATGCAGCGAAGGGCATCGTCAATTGTATCTATGGAGGAACTTATCTAAGCGTCTCGCTGCGAGTTAACGCAATGTTTGTCGATAGCAAGTTGGCGATGGTCGAAGTTGAACCCCCTGCCGACACTCCGGGTTGTTTCGAGCCCCCTCCGCCAACTGGAACGTCAGCCTTTGGTTCCTATTCAGCGTTTTGCTCGCCATATCAGTCCCTCCTGCGAGCTTGGACTGACAAGCTTGGACCTGCGGTGCGCATCGTCTCCCCGAATGAGAATTTGAAGGATTTTGATGTTCGGCGATGGGAAGACGATTCGTCGGTAGCTGAGTTTCAAGATCACATGTGTGGCCCGTGGGAGAACGGCGGATGGAGTAAGATGATTTCAGAAGTGCTAGAAGGAACTTATTGTGGGCATGGCGACGACCTCAGTGCTCGCCAGCCCGTAATGTTCTACCTTCAAAAAGAACTAAGTCGCACATTGGCGATGCGCTTAGACGAGGCTGCCAAGAAAGCGACAGATAAAGCAAGATCTGATTTTTGAGTGTTGGAGATCAAATGCCCAAAAAATCAGCGGATGAGCCAAGTTTATACGAGCCCACTACCACGGGATGGATTTCCCGATTGTTTGGCGTGCGAAGCCCAAAGGTGCCACAAGAACAAACCAATGTCGCTGGCACATTAGCACTGGACCTACCATCTGATCCCGGAGCAACCAGGCTGCACCCCCCGCGCAAGAAGGGTCGCACGACAGAGGAACAGAAGGCTGACTGGGATCAATATTGCCGAGAGATGCAGGCCAAAAGTCGGGCGCTTTTTGAGAGAGACCGCAGGAATGCTTTCGCCGCAGGGTCAACAAAGTATATTTGGCGCTCATGCGGCGACGAGGACGTTTGTGCCGCCTGCGCTATGAAGAACGGGAAGCGATTTGCCTGGGAGTCGTTGCCAGTTGATGGTCATCCTGGACAGTCCGATCGCTGCTCATCCGGCTGGTGCCGCTGCTACGCAGAAGCCATGATTGATGATTGACGCCCAGGTGAGCGGGATCAGCCTTTGGCTGCACCTTGGATCATTATCTTTAAAACATCACGCATAAAACGCCATTTTTCGAACTGCTTTTCCGACTTATCTTTGCATTTTGGATCGCTATGACGCTGATAGTTGCCAATATTCTCAGTGATCTTTTTTTCCAGGTCGTACCAAGCGACCGGATTACTTTGGTTGGCAAAAGCCAGCAAATTTACTATGGGCCGCCCGAGTTGATCCTTGATAACGACTTGTGAATTGTTTGGACCGCAATTCGGACGACTCTCGATATCCGCAATCAAAGCGTGACTGCACACCAGTCTTGGATAGATGGCCTCTCTTTCCAAGGTCACTGCTTCGATAAGCGCAGGGCCAAAAATCATATTCTCCCTGTGGCAAAGGTTCCCTACCGTCACGCCCCCACGAGTTAGGAACCCTTGGGTAAGTAAGTCCCGGCAAACGAAAGTGAGGAACTTGAAGAAGAATGTATAGTTAACGCCAGCAGGCGTCGAGACGGCAAGGTTATCAGAAAATGTAACGACCTCTGACGCTTGATGAATAGGATCGGCAACCACGCCTTTGGTCTTCTTCAACTCGTCCTTCAGCCTTTTGCTAAAGGATCGCGGCAGTTCGCTGAGACGGCGGGCGACTTCGGCCACTACCGTGAGGTTATTAGGGTCCCGACATGCCTCGGACCATCCCAGGATGTCAATATACGCAATGAAGCGGTGTTCGTAAGGAGCTGGCGTCGGAAACTCCCGTTCTTGTCCATAGTATTCACGGTTCCGACGATTGATCTCAGTGGGGGTAGTCATCCATTTTCGCCTCTGATTGCTGGCAATTATATTAAGTTAGCTTAGCCTACAACGCAAAAAACTGAGGGACATCCGGCCGTCTATATCTGCTTCCCTTAAAATCACGCAGCGAATGGCTTTGGTCTGTTCAAATCGCGGAGTGTCGAAGATTGCAGGGTTTTTTTTCTAAGGCGAAGAACTCTGTCAGCCTATTCCGTGTATCCGCCGTGTACCCCGCTTGGGCGAGTCCGGCGTTTTTGACGTTTTTCCCGTTTAATGAAATCAATAACCTATGCGCTTTCAACGTCGCTTTTAGTTCGATCCCATCGGCTCCACCAATCGGTCAGAAGTATATAACTCCTTACCGTACCCGGATTCCCCTAATTCTTCGATGCTGCTTCGCTCTCGCCGCCGTCGAGGGCATGAGATTGCGTGACCGCGAGACATCCACCGCACGTCTTTGCATGGTAACTCTCGTCACGGGCTGCTAAGCTGGCCTCCGTGGTGGACCTTCGGCAGGCGAAGCTTTACGAGCGGCTGCGGCGCTCTCCGAGTCCGTCCTCCGTTCCAGGGACGCTGCCGGTGCTTTTCTTCGGTGACCTCTTCCGGGCTGACATCGCAAGCGTCGGGCTCAACCCGAGTGACCAGGAATACCTAACCAAAGCTGGTGTGTTGCTGGCCGGACCCAGCCAGCGCTTCGCTACAATCCATTCACTGCGGGCTGACAATCGCTCGTCGCTCTCGGACGAACAGTGCGCGGAGGCCGTTCAGTGGATGCGCAAGTACTATGATCCGGGAAAGCCTGTGTTCAGCGCTTGGTTCAACTCCGTGGCCCGCGTGGTAGAAGGTTTCGGGGCCAGCTTTCGCGCCGGTAGTTCCGCCCACCTCGACATCGTTCAAGAATCAACCAGACCGGTCTGGTCAGAGCTCGACGGCGTCGAGCGCGAGAAGCTGCTCAAGCAGGACTTGCCCTTCCTTGAGTGGGAGATACGCGCCTTTCCGTTGCGCGCCGTTATCTGCAACGGAAAGACGGTCAGCGTGCAACTCCAGCGGCAGCTCGGGGTCTCGGTGAAAGAAGAGGGGACAATGGCGCGGATCAAATGGTGGGTCGGATTCGCCGACCTCGACGGTCGCCGCGTTGGCTTCGGAGGCTGGAACCTTCCGCTCGCCCGCCCAACCGGCCTTGGCCGAGAAGGCGAGACCGCACTCGGCAAGCTCCTCGCGCGAAGGCTCGGCCTGTGAAATGCTCTCCTATCGAGCGCGACGAGCTCTTCGCTCTTGTCGACGATCGCGCCGACGCCGTGCGCGAGTATCTGCTCTGGGCTCGCGAGAACGACAACGAGCAGCGGTCGTTCCGAATGACCGCGCGCCCGGACATCGCGGAGGCCGCCACCGTCGCAGAGGAATTCGCCGACCGGTGGTGGGGCGTCGTCGTCTTCACCTGCTTTGGCTCGGTGCGCGGGGCGAAGGTCGCGGCGCCGTACTTCCAACGCCCGCTCCCGCCGCGCGAGGCAAAGGCCACGCTCGACGGCATCGACTTCCCTCGCGGCTCCGTCGGCGGTCACCGTATCCAGCCCGCAGTCAAGGGCGGGAAGGAGGCGCTCGTTTCCGCCTGCGCCAACTACGAGCTCTTCCACAACCTGGTCCATAGCGGCGAGAGCTTCGACACGCGCTATTGCCGTTTGCGCGAGGCGCATGCGCGGCAGTGGGGCCGCACGACCTCATTCGACCTCCTACTCCGCACCGGAACTCTCGGCATCGGCGGGCAGCACTACAAACCCGAGTACGCCTACCTTGTCGACAGCACCGGGCCGAAGACTGGTTTCGCGCGCGTCTGGGGCGTGTCGCCGAACGCCGCAACAGCCGCTTGGGCCGAGGCGCTGCTGAGGGCGTGGACGGAGGACTGGGAGGCCGTGGCCGAGCGGGTCGGGGTCGAGTGGGAGAAGCCGCCGCTCGATCCCTGCGACCAAGAGAACTTCCTCTGCGTCTACCAAGAACGGCGTTAACCGAAGATCAACACAAGGAACAGAAAAATTCGGCAAAAAGGAATTCTTCAAAATCATCGGGAGTCCGGCGCGCGAAGCAGAATCGCGGTTAGACGGAGCTCCTCCACGCGCGCCGAGGAAATTCAGCTAACCCACCTTTCAATCAGGTGCCAACTTCCGAAGATTGTTCTGGAAGGCTCCGTGTACCCGGCGTGTACCTCACTTGGGCGAGTTCGGTGTTTTTGGCGCTTTTCTCGTTTAATGGAATCAATAACTTACGCGTCTTCAACATCGCTTTTAGTTCGACCCCCACCGCCCCTACCACATCTCCATTATTTCCAATGGATACGAAGATGCGAAGACTGGAAAGCACCGATAGGTACCGCATGGCTTGAGAAGTACCGATTCGGCCACCCATCGAGAGTCCAGAGAACCGCCTGCGCGGAAGGGTCTAGGAAATGGATGCCACGGGCATCAAGAGAACTTAGAAGCTTTCGCCTAATTTGGTCTCGGACTGTCGGAGCGGGTTGGTGGCCTAGAGGAGCCCGCTGCCTTGGGCGCACCGAACTCGACTCTAACTGCTCCTTGTCATACTAACTGCTGACGTTTCCAACAAATCGGGGAATCTGCTTTTCGCTCAAAGCTAACCCGAGTGAGACATGGCCACAGTTTACGCTCTGCTCAAACGGATTGAAGGCTTTGTGATCGTCGTCAACTTGGTCGGGCCTTTTACTTCACCATTCCGGGTTGGCTGTTTAGCCTCGCGCCGGTATCGCGCAGGTGGTAGTTTGAATTCACGCTTGAACGCTCGGTTGAACGCTGCCTCCGATTCGTAGCCAACATCTGCCGCGATGTCCGCTATACCTCGCGGTGTGGTCGTCAATGCGCGCGCAGCTAACTGCAGACGCCAGTGTGTTAGATAGGTCATCGGCGGCACAGCTAGAAACCGGCTAAAGCGGTCCACCAGGGCGGAACGCGACAGGCCGACCTCTCGCGCCAGATCAGCGATTGTCCACGGGTGGGTGACCCGGCTGTGAAGGATTGCCAGACTCTTTCCCACTATTGGATCACGCGCCCCGGCAAGCCAGCCGATCTGCTCCTCAGGCAATCCGGCGACATATTTTCTCAACGTGTCTACGAACAACGCCTCCGAGAGCTTGGCGAGCATGGCATCGCTGCCCGCTTTTCCCGATCCTGCTTCTTCGACGAGATGAAGAATCGAATTCTCCAGCCAATTTCCTGAGTTATCCGAACGAATGTTGACCTTCAAGACCCTCGGCAAACCCTCGAGAATCGGTCTGCACATAAATGGATCGCAGGCCATGTATCCACACACAAACCGAGTATTCTGCCCTCCTCCTCCTGCTCGTAACGGGCGCAGATCGCGAGTCACGATTTTTTTGATGATGTCGGGAGTTAGATCGTTTGAGGCTCGCTCACCGCTCATTAATTGATGTGGATCGCCGTGAGGAAAGACGACGATATCCCCGGCCTCAAGCGTGAGTGATTCCCCTTTCTTCGTACGCGCAAGAGCTTTGCCTTCGACGACGAGATGATAGATCAGTAGATGAGGGGCTCCGGGAGCGAGAGCAGGACCCAATTCCGCAGACGGCGGGGAACTGACATTCCAGGGAGACGAAAAATCCGCGCTGAAATATAACGCGCCCTTCAGCTTTACGGCTGCAAGAATTTCAGAGAAAGCATCCATAGTGGTTTCTGGACCACCTGCAAATTTCCACGGACTACCTGCAAATAATTCTACTCACGCCGGACGCCTGAGCAAATAGTTCGTTCTCCGAGGCATGGACGATGCTGCGCAGAATTTAGAGAATTCTATCCGCGGCACGACATTCGCGCAACACAAGCTAGACGATGGAAGAAGATCCTGGACGAAATCGGAAGGAGATCAAGAGAATGAACGCGATTGCGAAAGACACGTTGGCGGAAAAGGAGTTTGACCAACTCAAGGCTCGCCTGAAAGCAACCTGGATGACCGGAGATTACGACCTTTTCTCTCGCTTCATGGAGAAGGGCGCAGAGCAATTCGTCACAGGACTCAACATCAAACCGGGAACCCGGCTGCTTGATGTCGGTTGCGGCGCCGGACAACTCGCTCTTATCGCAGCAAGGGCAGGCGCGAAGGTTTGGGGCTGTGATATTGCCACAAACTGGCTCGAGGACGCCCGGACCCGCGCAACCGCGGAAGGCTTCAGATTGTTTTTGAGGAGGCAGACGCAGAGTCGCTGCCCTACACGGATGGTCAGTTTGATGTAGTCGCGAGTTTAATCGGGGCGATGTTTGCGCCTCGCCCAGATCTGGTCGCGGCCGAGCTCACCCGGGTGTGCCGGCCGGGCGGTCTAATAGCCATGGCGAATTGGACGCCTGAAGGATTCGTCGGCCAGATGTTCAAGACGATTTCCAAACATATAGCTCCTTCTGGTATGCCCGCGCCTGCACTGTGGGGAGATGAAGCCACCGTTCGTAATCGCTTGCGCGACGGAATAGCCGATCTGAGCTGCACCCGGCGTGTCTACCATTTCGATTATCCGTTCTCACCGGAGGGGGTTGTGGAGTTTTTCCGCACCAACTACGGTCCAATGTCGCGGGCGTTCACGTCTCTCGGCGCAGGTGACCAGGAGAAACTTCGCAACGACCTTGTCGCGCTCTGGTCCGCATGTAATTACGCCAACGGCAACTCTACGAAAGTAGACGCCGAATACCTCGAAGTGATTGCAACGCGCGATGGACACTTTTCGGAAGCGCCAGACAATCGCGTCGCTCGAAAGACACGAGGGCACGTGAGTCATCGGGCTGGATTGCTGGCTAACCGCATCGAGGAAGGGGCCGCCAGTCTGGCGGCATTTGCTGAGGGAATTTCAGAGGCCGAATGGCAGTTGCCGGCGTCTGGCACCGACCGTCGCTCGATCGGCGTCATTGTGCACCACGTCGCGAGCATGTATCCGATTGAGATCGAAGCGGCGCGGGTAATCGCCAGCGGTAAATCCGTCACAGACATCACCTGGGAGGTTGTCGCGAATTTGAACACCAAGCACGCGCGGGAACACGCGTTTGTCACGAAGACCGATGCGCTTGACCTGTTGCGTAAGAACAGCCGTGAAGCGGCTTCCAGCGCGCGTGAGTTCACCGATGACGAACTGGATCGGGCAGCGCCCTTTTCTTTAAGCTTTGGCGCACCTGTCACAACTCAATTCGTAATTGAGGATCATGCGCTCCGGCATAGCTGGCACCACCTTGCTCGCATCCGCAAGGCCTTGGGCCGTTAATCCTCGAAGAGCAGGCCCGCATGGCCGTTCCCCCACTAGTGCGCACACAGACGCGTGTGACCCGTCTAAACAAGTTCGAAGTCGGCGACGTTGCTTCTTTGTACCCAAAAGGCGCAGCGATGCAGCAAGACCAGAAGTAAACAGCGTCAAGAGAGAAGACCACTTAACAGGAGGCACCATGTGGCGAGCATCGATGAGGAGCTTTGTACGAGGGCAGGGATTTCTTGATGTAGACGAGGAATCGAGCGCCGGTTGGTATAAGGCGCTCATGTTTCAACCGAAAGTGATCGGCGTTCTGGTCGCGGCAGGCATTGCCATTCAGCGCCCCGAGTGGTTCTTGGCGCTCTCAGCAATTTTGTGGTGGAACGCATTATTCCCCGCACTGAATCCGTTTGACGCGCTGTACAACGCCATGATCGCAGCGCCGCCGAGGACGCCCCGTCTGGAGCCTGTGCCGGCACCAAGGCGATTCGCGCAAGGCATGGTCGCCACATTTATGTTGCTGATCGGTATTTCGCTACTGCAGGGATGGTCGACGATCGCCTGGATTGGCGAGGCATTGATCGTTGTCGCGTTGTTGGACTTGTTCTTGAGGCGATTCTGCTTGGGATCCGCCGTTTTCAATCTGATTCACCGGAGCAACACATCGGCGGCAGCCGAAGAAACCCATCCCACCTAGAGCAGAATGGGCTGGCCCCGAGAGAGTTCAACAAATAGACCGCAACAAAGGAAAGGACACAATCATGGCAGATCTGATCGCTCAACCTCGAATCATAATGGCGGCAGGAAACAAGCCTAAGCAGATCGGCGAGTATGTCGGGCGTTTGAATTCCGGAACTGAAGCCCTAAGCATCGCACGAATGGTTAGTCCGTCGGGCTGGAGCGAGCCGGGCCAAACTCCAGATTTCGATGAATACACTCTAGTGTTGCGCGGCCTTCTTCGAGTGCGCACGCGAACCGCAGTCATCGATGTAAATGCTGGCCAGGCTATCGTGGCGCCCAAAGGCGAATGGGTTTCCTACAGCACTCCAAGCCCGGATGGCGCGGAGTATGTCGCGGTATGCCTTCCCGCGTTCTCCACCGACCTCGTTCATAGAGATGACCAGCGAGATGCCTAGAAAGAACTCCATTCGACTTACACGGGAGTTAAAGACGCAATGAAATTCACCAAAACCGTTTTCTGGATCGCCGCCGAAGTTGCCATTCTTTGTGGCCGCCACTCGCCAATGCCAACACCGACCCCGCCGCCCTACCAGCTTTATAGGCTTTGACCCGGTCTGCCGAGAAAATCATTCGCTAAGCTGCCCACCAGTTGTAAGCTGACACTTCCCGCAAAGCACCTTTCAGCGGGATGTTGCCTGCTATCCATCAACGTATTCGGAAGGCAACGTATTCAGAAAGAACAGGAGAAGGACGATGCGAAGATTGGCGCTACTCACCACGGTTGCGTTTCTACTTGCTCTCGGCGCAGCTGCCGCGCAGCCTCCACAGGGACGCGGGGCACCGCCGGCTGGGCAGGGAGGACGTGGCGGGCAGCCGCCTGCGCCTTTGAAGCTCATGAGCCCGGATCTGACCGACGGCAGCAAGCTTGCCGACAAGTTCGGCTGCGCCGCAGGCAACGATGCCGTTTCGCCTGCGCTGCAGTGGAGTCAGCCGACCAGAGACAGTGTGACGCTTGGTGCTGATCGTGCACGACATGGAAGGTCATCCGCGCAAGGGCGTTGATGACATTCTGCACTGGATGGTTTGGAACATACCGTCCACTGCTACCGGGCTGCCCGAGGGCATCTCTACGGCAAATTATGAGTTGCCCGACGGGAGCTATCAGACCAACGGCTTTGTCGCGCAGCCACCGGCTGCTGCCGGCGGCCGAGGTGGTGCTGGCGGACAGGGAGCGCAGGGTGGCCAAGCCGCGCCGGCACAGCCTCCCAATTTCGGTTATCGGGCGCCCTGCCCTCCGCAGAACGTTCCCGTGGCGCACCACTACGCCTTCGAACTCTTCGCCTTGGAGACGAAGCTGGACCTTCCGGCGAATGCTACGCGCGCTGATGTAATGAAGGCCATGGACGGCCACGTCACGGGCCACGCTTCGATCGTGGTTCCTTACAACCGCTAAACTTCTCTTCGCTGGTTATAAAGCTGCGGGAACCGAACTGAGGAGGGCTCTGAATCTAAAGCGCTCCTGCTCGGGGCGAGCCGTTACTAAGTCGTTCCGCCGGGATTAGTAATAGACGTAGGCCGCTCCGGCATTTTCGAGCGAGCGGTCGGCCTGATTACCGTTAACGCCTTTGGCGTCGCTTTTCTCTTTGAACGCGCCCACCGCCAGCTCCTTTCCGTCGCCGCTCAGCGCGACGGAGATCCCAAATTCCGCGGCCGGCTGCGGATTCGACGCCTTGACGTAGGCTGCCGGCCTCCAGACCGAGCGTATACCGTTCTCATACTGCCACTCGCTGCCCGTGCGGGTGTAAATATACACCGCGCCCGAATCCTCCGCCGAGGCGTCGGCTTGGTCTCCGTTGATGCCTTTTGCACCACTGTCCTCTAGATGGGCGCCGACGGCGATGGTGTTGCCGTCGCGGCTCATAGCGAGCGCCCAGCCGAATTGATCGTTAACACGCGTGTTGAAGGCTTTGAGAATTGCCTGCTGGGACCAGTGCCCATCTTCTCTTACGAAGACGTAAGCTGTGCCCGCGGAATCATCCGAAGCCTCATCGTGTTCGCCATCGTGCGGTCCGATTACGCCGCTAAGAATGGCATCCTCGTCAAAAGCGCCACCGACTACAGTATTGCCGTCACCGCTGATCGCCAGCGCGCAGCCGATCGAGTCTTGGGCCTCCTCATTCGAGCCTTGCAATCGTGTCTGCTGCGACCAGGCGCTACCGGTGCGATTGAAGATATATAGGGCGCCTCGGCCGTTCTGCTCGTCAAAAGCCCCCACAGCCATGGTGCTGCCGTCGGTGCTCAGTCCTATCGAATAGCCGAACAACTGGCCCCGCACGGTCGTGTTCCACGGTTTGACGTAGGCTTGTTGTGTCCACCTGCTTCCGCTGCGCGTGAACACGTAGGCGGCGCCTGAATCCGGAGCGGCAGTATTCTTCTGATCGCCATTCACACCGTTGGCGGCGCTCGGTTCGCTGGTCGAACCGACCGCCAGGTTGTTGCCGTCGCCGCTCAGGGCTACGGAATAGCCGAACTGGTTGCCAACGTCAGGAGTGCCGGTGTTCGAGGCTTTGACATACGCCTGCTGTGACCACGTGGCGCCGCTGCGGCTGAAAACGTAAACCGCGCCCGCCTCGTCCATGGAGGTGTCGGCCTGATCCCCGTTGATGCCCGTGTCGGAACTTGCTTCGCCGGTCGAACCAACCGCGAGCGTATTGCCGTCGTCGCTCAGCGATAAGGCGTTCCCGAACTGGTAGCCTTTATGGGTGTTCGATGCTTTCAGGTAGGCCTGCTGTTTCCAACCGTTGGCAGCACGGGTGTAAATATAAACGGCGCCCGCATCAACGGCCGAGTGATCGGCCTGGTTTCCGTTGATCCCCTTCGCGCCGCTATCTTCGTTAACGGAGCCGACTGCGAGAGTATTGCCGTCGCCGCTCAGAGCAATCGCAGAGCCGAACTGCAGGTCTGCTTTGGTATTCGAAGGTTTGATGTAGGCAATGGATTTAGGCTGCCACTCGCCCGTTGTCTTGGTGATGGCATTCGGTGCTTGCGGGGGGCCTGCCATGGCGCGCGGCCTTTGCGCAAAAGTCGATGCGGGGACGCTGAGACTTGCCACTCCGAGGCAGAGGAAGCCCGCAAGAAAAGACTTCTTCCTGTCGTTCATCACACCCCTCCAGGTGTTTCCCGGATGCATTCCGGCGTGGACGTTGGGAAACGCCGTCCGATCGTTTCGGACCGGACGGCGTCACGAAATCAACAGAGCAAGCTTCCCCTGGCTCGTGCCGACAGCGGGTTACGAGCCGCTGCCTAGTTATCCCCGCCCTTAGCGACCATGCTGTTGTGGATCTCTTTGCCGGTATCCGTCATTACGATCCGGCTCTGATGAGAAAGATTCATGTCCGGGGCGCCGTTCTTGGCGCGCGGCCCTGTGATGGTGATCTTGTCGCCGGGCTTTAGCGTGTCCTTGGTCCAGCCGTCGACGCGATGCATATTGCTGGCGCCGCCGAGTTCCGCCGACCACCGCTCCGTCTTGCCGCTCGCGTCCTTCGTCTCGAAAATGATGAAGGAATGCGGGTTTTCGAACTGAAGCTCCAGCACGGTACCCATGACGGTAACCGGATTGTCCTCATCGTAACGTCCGGCAAAACCGTGGTGCGCGTACACGGGCGCCGAAACGGAAATCAAAGCGACCGCAGCGATAAGGGCATAAGTGATCTTGGCCATGCAAATATCCTCCGCCTTTAGTGAGAATGTTTAGTTAAGCCTGCCAACAACGCCCACCCATGACTCGGAAAAATCGTCTTTCCTGGGAAGACGCAGCCGTCTCCCCGATAGTGCCAGCACAATGTCACATTCACTGACGTATGGCCAGTGCATTTTGTTTCGCATAAGGTCCTGAGACACAGGCTTATGACCAATCCCTCGCAAAAACGGCACCGAGACGTTACCCGAAAAAAACTCTATCGCCCTGGGAGAAACATTAAATCTTCTATATATTATATATATTATCTTGCTGCGAGTTCGATAGGTTGATCGCCGCCCGCTTGAACCCGGGGGATCAGTGTGCTCTTGCGTAAATCTGTGCGTGCGAGGGAAGGGAAGACAAGATGAAGTTTTCATCGAGGCAAGCAATTGCTCGGTCGGTCGGAACGATGGTTCTGTGCGTCCTGGTCGCGGCGGCTGCAGCCGCACAGGCTCAGCCGGAACAAAAGCAGCCCATGTCCGAGGACGTCTTCAAGAACGTGCAGGTTCTCCGGGGAATCCCCGTGAGCCAATTTATGGAGACGATGGGATTCATCTCCGCCTCTCTGGGCCTGAATTGCAGCGATTGCCACGTATCGGAACAGGACTGGGCGGCATACGCGCGCGACAATGACATCAAGCAAACCGCGCGCAAGATGATGCTCATGGTGAACACCCTGAATCGCGGAAACTTCGGCGGAAAGCAGATGGTGACGTGTTACACGTGCCATCGCGGCGACGTGACGCCGAAAACCGTTCCCACGATCGCCGGTATCTACAACACTCCGCCTCCCGACGAGCCGGACGAATTAGTCAAGGACGCTCCCAACGCGCCTCCGGCGGCACAGATCCTCGATAAATATATCCAGGCTCTTGGCGGAACTCAGCGCGTGGGCGCTCTCATGAGCGTGGCGGAAAAAGGGACTTACGAGGGATTCTCAGCGGAAGAGGGAGTCAAACGGCCCGCGGAAATATATGAGAAGGCGCCCAATCAACGCGCCTCCATCGTGCATACGCTGAACGGCGATCTGGCGAACACCTACGATGGCCGCGAAGGCTGGAGCGCCGTGCCCGGCGCGGCGGTGCCGGTCCTCGCATTGAACGGAGCGGATTTGGACGGGCTGAAAATGGATGCGGAATTGGCTTTTCCTGCGCACCTCAAGGAGATCCTCAGCGACTGGCACGTAGGCTTCCCGGTGACGATCAACGGCCAGGACGCCGACGTGGTGCAGGGAAGGTCCGCGCCCGGCAGCCTGCCGGTGAAGCTCTATTTCGACCAGAAATCCGGGCTGCTGGTGCGGCAGGTGCGCTTCACGGTATCGCCTTTAGGTCGCAACACAACCCAGGTGGATTACTCCGACTATCGCACCGTCGCCGGTATCAAGGTACCTTTCCACGTCGTCGTGAGCTGGTTGGACGGGCGGTCGAACTTCGAAATTACCGACGTGCAGGTGAATGTCCCGGTCGATCCAGCCAAGTTTGGCAAGCCGGCGCCGCCTTCGGCACCCGCCAAGTAGTAGGCGCGCGCGGGTAGCACCACCGGCGCTTCCGACCGCGATCGGCGCAAGAGACGATTAGCTGTGCCGGGATAGCCAATTCGAGCGAACCGTGGCGAACCGCAGCCGCTGAACGGATAGTCCGGCCTGCCTGAATATAGCTGCGCTGCTATTTACGGCCCAGCCAGCCAGCCGTCCCGCGCCGGACTGGGCCCAAGCAAAGGTCCCTTGCGTAATGCGATCCAGAATAAATACGACCAAAACTAGGGCGGCACCGGCTACAAACAACGCCGAGAAGATCACTAGAGCCGCGATCATCTCCCGGACGTAATAAAACTTCAGCGCGACCAAGACCCCCAAGCCACCCAACCACCACAACTTGCGAGCCTTTCCCCCTGAACTACGCGTTACTGATGCCTGGCTTTCCATTTCACCTACCTCGATCCCCTTAGATGCAGCAAAGTGCCTCGGAGAAACACCATACGTAAGCCCCCTATCTTCTAGCCTGTGGACCAGGCGTCGCTGCGTATAGGTGGTTTCTATAAAACCGTTGCAGGGTGGGGGCAATTCTGGTAGACCATGAGGCCATCAAGCTCAGCAAGGAGTCGCTCATGCGGAATAGATTCGTAGCGGTTTTCTCGCTGGTTGGTCTTCTCGCCGTTGGCTTGCCCGTGTTCGCACATCACGGAGCCGTGGCCTACGACGAGAGCAAAGAAGTAGTCCTAAAGGGCGCTACGGTCACGAAATTCGCATGGGCTAACCCCCACTCGATTATCCAGTTCGACGTGAAGGATGAGAGCGGCAAGGTGGTCCATTGGGCCGGCGAATTAGGCAGCCCATCGGCCATTACTCTGCAGGGGTGGACCAAGGCGAGCGTACAGCCCGGCGACGTGATCACCATTTACATTCATCAAGCCAAAACGGGCAATCCCGTCGGCCGCATCTCTCGCGTGATGCTCGCCGACGGCACGCAGCTGCACGATAGCGCTGGAACTTCGGGCGGAGGGGAAGGCGGAGCGAGAGGTGGTTCTAACTGATTGCGCGGACCGGCCTTGGGCCCGAAGCAAAAAGTTTCGCTGACACTCCAGATATAAACTACACGAATATCATCAGCAATCCTGCCTTCGGAGTAGCTGCCGACACAAACGAGTAGCGCAGGCGAGCAAATCATCGGAATTGAGGAGCGATTTAATGACGGGTCTGATACGCAGGAAGCTAAGGTTCAGTGATTTGTTACTGAGGCTGGAATCGTAGTTGTCGCTTTGGGTCTCGTTTTGCGCCCGCTTTCGCACAGAACCCGACGAGTGAAAGAGATCAAGGAGCCAGTCAAAGAGAACGAGGCGAGGGACAGGGAAAACCAAAAGGAAAAGTTCCTGGACCGATGGTTGGCGGCTATTACGAGTTGAAGGTATTGCCTCCCGGCGGCCCCGCGCCCCGCATGGCGGATGGGCATCCGGACCTGACCGGACGTTGGTATCCAAATGCCGGCGGAAAAATGCTGCAGGCTGCTTACCCGGTCGACCCGGCTGTGTTCAACCAATACGATGCCAAGGTGACGCCCGAACTGCGCCCTTCCTATAAGCCCGGCGTGGACGCGAAATATACCAGGCCGAACGCTTACGGAGTCTGCGATCAGCCCGGCACTCCCAGCGTGACGCTAGAGCAAATCAGCCAGCACGCTCCCATGGAGTTGATCGAAACTCCGGAGAGGCTGGTCATGCTCTATGAATACCCCTTGAATGTTCGCATGATCTACACGAATGGCCGTGTCCATCCCAAGGATCCGGATCCCACGTTCAATGGCGACTCGGCTACTCATTGGGACGGAGATACGCTGGTTGTCGACGTGATCGGTATCGATACCCGGCTGAGGAATCTTGTCCCGGGGGAAACCACGCCGGGATGGTTTCCGAGTGAGCAGGAGCATGTAGTCGAGCGCATGACTCGCGCCTCGAAGAACTATCTCATCTATCAAGTCACGATCGAAGACCCCGTAGTGCTCGCGAAGCCCTGGACTTCGGCGCCGCGCAAGTGGTCGCTGGCGCAAGATTCAAAAGAGGAATGGGGAGAAGTCTTCTGCACCCATAATGAGGAGCCGGGAGAAATCAAGAAAATAGACGCGGCGAAAGGGAAGGGTAACTGAGCGAGTTCGCTATGGAAACCTGCCGGCGAGATTCCCTGGAGGTCGCTGCGCTTTGGGGCGCCGCAGCAACCGTTTTCGGATTCGACCTCAGGCCTGCCTAGGCACAACTCCGCGAACTAAAAATCGCGCGTGCTTCCGAAACGCGTTCGACGTGTCCCTATTGTCCGGCGGGTTGCGGCGCCATCATCTATACCCTTGGCGACAAAGCCAACAGTTCCGATAATTAGGAAGGTGCCGCGGCGCGTTTATCAAATCCGCGGCGCAGGAGCCCATTGGCAAAGTTTCGCGGCAATCGAACCGCTTTCGGCAAGCCCGGCATTGAACCTCGATGGACGAATGGAGCCAAGGACGGCGTGGGGACCGCCTACGCCACCTCCAGCCGCGTCTGGTTCACTCTTTGGAATGGCATTGTCACCGAAACCTATTACCCCACGCTGGACCGCCCGCAGATTCGCGACCTTCAATATCTCGTCTCCGACGGCAAGACTTTCTTCCATGAAGAAAAACGCCATCTTCACACCCGCATGGAGCGCCCGTGGGCGAATGCACTCGCCTATCGCATCCTGAACTCCGACCCGGATGGGCGCTACCAGATTGAAAAGCAAATCATCACCGATCCGCATCTCTCCTGCGTTCTCCAACACACCAAGCTGCACTGCGATGCGCGCTTTCTGTCTCAGCTTCATCTTTACGCCATATGCGCACCGCACCTGGAGGTCGGAGGCTGGGGCAACAGCGGCTACGTCGTCGAAGTCGCCGGGCGCAGCGTCCTCGCGGCGGAGAAACACGGAACGTGGCTCGCAATGGCCGCCAATCTGCCCTTTAGCCGCTTGTCCTGCGGCTACGTAGGGCGAAGCGACGGCTGGACGGACTTGAACGAGGACCTGCAAATGAATTGGGAGTTCGACCAGGCGCCCGACGGCAACATCGCCATAATGGGAGAATTGGAGCTCGCCGGCAAAGACGAGTTCACCTTGTGCCTGGCCTTCGGGGATAGTTTGCAAAATTCCGTCAGCACCCTCTTGCAGGGACTGGGATTGCCCTTCGACCAGCAGCGCGAGCGTTACGTCGACCAATGGACGCGTCCCGCCCGAAAGACTTTGCCCTTGCAACCAGCCTCGGGCGACCAGGGCAAACTTTACGATAGCAGCGTCAGCCTGCTGCTCGCTCATGAAGACAAGAACTTCCCCGGCGCCTTCATCGCTTCGCTCTCGATCCCTTGGGGAGAGATGAAAGGAGACGAAGACACGGGCGGCTATCACCTGGTGTGGACGCGCGATATGTTCCAGAGCGCCACCGCGCTCCTGGCGTGCGGCCACACGGAGACGCCCCTGCGCGCCCTGATCTACCTCGCCTCCTGCCAGCAGGCGGATGGCGGGTTCCCGCAAAACTTCTGGTTGGATGGCGAGCCCTACTGGAGCGGCGTTCAACTCGACGAAATCGCGTATCCCATCGTTCTCGCCTGGCGCATGGACCAGTGCGGCGCGCTTGCGGGATTCGACCCATACCCCATGGTTATGGGCGCGACGACAAATCTCATCCTGCATGGACCCGCCACGGCCCAGGAGAGATGGGAAGAAGCTTCCGGGTACTCTCCTTCCACCATCGCCGTCAAACTTGCCGCTTTGCTGTGCGCCGCCGGCTTTGCCCGCCAGCGAGGAGACGAAGCCACGGCGCAATTCCTAGAGGACTACGCCGATTTCCTCGAGTGCCACATCGAAGCCTGGACGGTCACGACCCAGGGCACCCTCGTCCCTGGCATAAGCCGGCATTACATCCGCATCAACCCGGTGAGTGTTGCCGATTGCTGCCCGGACGAGGATCCCAATATAGGGACCTTGGTCCTGTCGAACCGCCCTCCGGAAACGCAATACGCCTTTCCGGCCAAAGAGATCGTGGACGCCGGATTCCTTGAACTGGTGCGCTACGGAATCCGGCGAGCGGACGATCCCATCATCGTCGACTCGCTGAAGGTCATCGATGCCGTGCTGAAAACTGACACGCCCTTCGGCCCCTGCTGGCACCGCTATAACCACGACGGCTACGGCCAGCGCAACGATGGGTCGGGTTTCGATGGCTGGGGCACGGGCCGCGCCTGGCCGCTGTTAACCGGCGAACGGGGACACTACGAACTGGCCGCCGGCCGTAGCCCGGCTCCCTTTTTGCATGCCATGGAGGCTTTTGCCACCTCGACAGGATTGCTGCCCGAACAAGTGTGGGACACGTTCGATCTGCCCGAATCCTACATGTACTTAGGAAAACCCACGGGAGCGGCCATGCCCTTGATGTGGGCTCACGCCGAATATATCAAGCTCCTGCGTTCCGCCTCCGACGGCAAAGTGTTCGACGTGATCCCCGCGGTTGCCGAGCGCTACTTAGGCAAGCGCCGGAACTGCCGTTGCCTCGAAATTTGGAAACACAACCGGCAATGCCGCACGGTAAAAAAAGGCTATACGCTCCGTATCCAAAATCCTTCCGCTTTTCGCCTTCATTGGACCAATAACGAATGGCAAAGCTTCCAGGATACGGATTCCACGGGAACGGCATTGAAGGCTCACTTCGTGGATATACCCATCGCCGCGGATCAACGCGCTCCGATCCGGTTCACATTTTTCTACCCGGAAAGCAGCCGGTGGGAGGGATGGGACTACATCGTTCACGTGGAGTAATGGAACCTTTCCAATCCAAATATCCAGACGTACAAGTCTGAAGTTCCCTCAAAGAAGTGTGCAACAACCTTGAGTGCCCCGCGGTTGCCACCCGGGTGTAACATGTGTCGTAACACGGGCATCCACACGGATTGTCGTTCGCTATTACGATGAAGGAGCAGCCGTCGTATGAAAGACAACGCCATCGCACGCGCCGTCGGGAAGACGCTCAGCCAGCCCGAGAAGACTCTTCGATTGACGGTGAACAGCCAGGAGCAAGAAGTCGTCGTGACCCCAGACACTCCCCTTCTGTACGTGCTTCGCGGCGAATTGCAACTCAACGGCCCCAGGTTTGGATGCGGGCTCGCACAGTGCGGAGCTTGCACTGTGCACCTTGATGGCAAGCCGATCCGATCGTGCGTGACGCCGGTCGCGATCGCCGTTGGGCACAAGATCACCACGCTCGAAGGCCTTGCGGCCACGTACAAGGGCTCCCATGCCGGCGCACTCGAAGCTTCACCCCGTACAGCAGGCCTGGATCGACGAACAGGCCCCGCAATGCGGAAGTTGCCAGAACGGCTGGATTATGTACTCGGCCCACTTGCTCGCCACGGTTCACAAACCGACCGAGAGTCAGATTCGAGCGGCGCTGAGCGGGCTCAAATGCCGCTGTGGATCTCAGGTGGGCATACTTCGTGCCGTCCGGCGCGCCGCCCAAACGATGGGGGAGGCGTAGATGAACGAAAAAGACACTGCATTCGCCACGCAAATGCCTCCCGCGAACAAATCCAGCGCCTTCGGCCGTCGCCACTTTGTTAAGGGTACGTTGGCGTGCTCGCCGTCGGATTTTCCACCGCGCCATGGCCGGCCTGAGCGCCCTGTCTCAAAGCCGCGCAGGAAAGGTCGTCGCTCCGGACTATCCCACCTTTGACCTGAAATCCGTGGACTCTTTCGTCGAGATTCACGGTGACGGGGCCGTCGTCGTCAAAATTGGGAAGGTGAATAACGGCCAAGGTACGCCGACCTCCTGGGCCATGATGGCCGCGGAGGAGCTTGATGTGCCTCTCGATCGCGTCGATGTGCTCTTTGGCGACACCGCCGAGACTCCCGATCAGGGCGGCACCGGGCGCCTCCAACGGCATCTCCGCCGTATACGTTCCACTTCGGCAGGCGGCCGCAACTGCCCGGCAGGCGCTGCTTCGTCTGGCTGCGGAAAAGCTCAACGTGCCGGTATCGAGCTTGACGGTCAAGGACGCCGTGATTACCGCGACGAGCAACGCGCAGTCTGTGACTTATGCCGAACTCATCGGAAACAAGAAGTTCGACATTTCGTTCTCCGCCGAAGCCCCCGTCAAGGATCCCTCGCAGTTCAGAATCATTGGCAAGAGTCGCGCCGCATCGCCCGGAGATCGCCAAGTTAGTTACGGCCAGCCTCGAATACACCCAGGATGTGCGTGTCCCGGGGATGCTGCACGCGCGAAACGTTCGGCCCCCCGTGGCCGGTTCCACGCTCGTCAGCGTCGACGGCTTTGACGGCGGCGAACCCACCGGCCTGGTCAAGGTGGTCTCCAAGGGCAACTATGTGGCCGTCGTTGCGAAAACGGAATGGCAGGCCATCCAGGCGTCTCACCAGCTGAAGGTGACTTGGAAGAAGCCGCCAGCTCCCGTCCTACCCGACGGCTACGAAGCTCTTTACGACTATCTCGCGAAAACGGCGCCGCAAGCTGTCGCCACGCCGGTCAAAGTCGGCGACGTCGACGCCGCGCTCGCTTCCGCCGCGCGAACGATTACCGCTACCTACTATTCCTCGTTCCAGTCGCACGCTTCCATGACTCCGGGCTGCTGCATTGCCGACGTAAAGGACGGCGGCGCGATCATCTGGTTCGGCGGCCACAAGCCTTATCGCGTGCGCATGGCTGTGGCGGATTTCCTAGGCATTCCCAGCTCCAAAGTTCGCGTGATTTTTTATCAGGGTGCCGGGCTCCTACGGTACCAACGACACCGACGACGTCGCCGCCGAAGCAGCCTGGATCTCCCAGCAGCTCGGCCAGCCCGTTCGCCTCCAATGGATGCGCGACGAAGGCATCGCCTGGGATCCCAAAGGCGCCGCCGCATCTCACCACCTTGCGCGCCGGAATCGACTCCTTCGGCAATGTCGTCGCCTGGGACTACAATGCCCGCCTGCTCAATGGTACGCAGCGCGCCGCCGGCGCGCTCATCGCTGGCGACACCTTGATCGGCCAGGCCATGGGCTTCGAGCCCCTCAATCAGAGCGAGCATGGATTTCCCGCCGATAACTACGTCTTCGCCAATCGAGCGGCGCATCTCCAATGTGATTCCGTCCAAATGGGCTTATCAGACCGGCTTGCGCACCGCGCACATGCGTGACCCCAACGGCCCGCAGGTGACCTTCGCCAGCGAGCAGTTCGTCGATGAAGTTGCCGCCGCTCTGAAGATGGACCCCATCGAGTTCCGCCTCGCCCATCTCGATCCTTCCGCCGGCGCCCGCGACATCAACGTCATCCAGCAGGTTCGCAAGGCCTCTAACTGGGTTTCACGTCCCTCGCCGCAAACAAGCAGTCCCACTGCGGAGATCGTGCAGGGCCGCGGCTTCGCTTATCAGCCGCGCACCGGCAGCTTCGTTGCCACGGTCGCGGAAGTCGAAGTGAATCGCAAGACAGGACAGCGTGACGGTGACGAAGTTCACCTGGGGCAGGATTGTGGTCTTGTTGTTCACCAGAAAAACGTCGTGAACGCCATCGAGGCCAATCTGATCCAGTCCATGAGCCGCGCGCTCTACGAAGGTGTGGCGTTCGATTCCGAGAACGTCAAGGCATCCGACTGGATCACCTACCCGGTGGTCGATATCAAGGATGATCCCGGAGGTGAACGGCCTTCATCGTCAACGCAGACGGCATGAGTCCGGACAGGAAAGTTCGTTCCGCCGAGCGGCTCGGGAGAGCCCGCTACGCGGCCGACCGCCGCGGCGATTGCCAACGCTATCTTCGATGCCACTGGCGTTCGCGTCCGCGCCAGCCGCTCACGCCGCAAACGGTACTGGCTGCGCTCCAGGCTGCGGGCAAAGCCGTCTAGTAACGGATCCAACAGCGAACGTCAGCGCTTCGGGTATGGCTTGAGCGGCACAAACTTCTGGATCCGTTTGCCGGTGTCTACTTCGCCGGTGTAAATGTTCCCATGGGAATCCGCGGCGATGCCATCGATGTAATAGAGCTGTCCGGCCATGCGGCCTTCATCTCCGACGGATCCGACTGTATTTCCGCCCTTACGATCGACGATCCACACCTTATTGTTGGCCATGTCCGCAATGAACACGTACTTCTGCTCCGGCGCGGGCGAGAAGGCCAGATTCAGGACGGTTCCACAGGTGGCGAATTTTGGACTGCCAACTCCGCATTCCTTGCCGCGGGCCGGCGTCGAAGGGTGCACGTAGAACTCCTGCACGAACTTGCCCTGCTTCGTAAAGACCTCCACCCGGTCGCTGCCGCGTTCGCAAACGTAAATCAATCCGTCCGCTGAGACGTGGATGCAGTGGAGGGTCGCAAGGTCCTTGACCGCTGGCGAAGCTCCCGATTTCCAGTCATAGGGCGGTAAAGGATCGTTCGAGATTTCGCTCAGGGGCATTCCGTGGCCTCCCCAGCCGCGCTTGAATGCGCCGGTATCCATGTCATAGACAAGAACGCGCTTGTTGATGACCTCGCCCTCGGCGATATAGATCTCATGGGCAGCCTCGTCTAAATCAAAGCCCGCCATTCCGCTGTAAAGGGTATCGGTCTCCTGGTTGTTGTCCTTCAAGGCCGGTCCCCTTTGTCCCGGCTCGGCCGCGGGTCCGCGATGGCCAAACTCCCAGAGCAGCTTCCCATCGTTCGAGAATTTCGTGAGACTATCCCCTCGTCCCATTCCCGATAGCCAGACGTTCCCCTCTTTGTCCACGATGATAGTTTGTCCCGGCAAAGTCTCTGGGCCTCCGAAGCCCGGGCCTCCCCAACCCTTGAGAACGTTGCCCTCCATGTCGAATTCGAGCACCCCGGGTCCGGTAATGCAGCAATCGGCGCGCGGAGGCGTGGTCGATGCCGCAATCTCATCCGGCCGGATCGCCCGCGAACGATTCAGCACCCAAATATGATCGTGGCTATCTACGGTCAGCGTGGGAACCTGTTGCATGATCCACTTGTTCGGCAAAGGTTTGGGCCAATAAGGGTCCACCTTGTACATGGGTTTCTCTTGCGCCCGCAGGAGCACGCCAGACGCCGAAGCCCACACAAAGCACAAACCGATCATCGCAACGGCCACCCTGCAGCATCTCGAAATATGCACGCAATGCCTCCCCATCTTCTACTGAGTCCGAACCCAGCGGTGATGCACGCCGCAGTCTAATCTTCGTTACCTGGGATATCAACGCCGATTTGCGTAATGCTGCATACCCGGCTTCAATCGACTTCGCGCTCCATAATATGAGGCAGGGAGGAAGCGATGCTCTTTGACACAACCGTCTTCATCGGTTTGCTGGTAATCATCGTCACTGGGGTTTTGTTTTTCGCTCTGCGGCGCCCTCGGGTAAATACGGTCTTTGTTCGCAGCATCCCGGACCGCCCCCAGCGCCGCCTTTTCCTCGCCAGCATCGCGTTTTTCCTGACCTTTGCGGGCGTGCGCCTGGTTGCCTATTCCAACCATCATCACCTTGGTCCCTTTCACGACATCTATTTTCGCGGGCGGCACATTCATCACCTGGTCTGGGGAATTCTCCTCCTGCTGCTGGTGGGCTACGGGTGGCTCGTTGAGGCGGGTTCCGGCGATAAGCAGACTTCCGTTTTTGCCGGGCGCCTGCTTTCCTTGCTTTACGGTGCGGGAGCTGCGCTTACGCTGGATGAGTTCGCGCTGTGGCTTAATCTCGAGGACGTCTATTGGGCGCGGGAAGGCCGCGCCAGTATTGATGCTGTGATTCTGTTTGGCGCCTTGCTTTTGATTGGCGTATGGGGCGGAAGATTTCTCCGAGCCCTGCTGCGAGAATTCTCACGCTAGGAGCGATGTCCTGGGCCGAAGTCCGCCTGACCAGCGACGCGCGCCAGGCGCGCAGCGTTGGCCTTCTTCAGCGCCGGAGCGTATCGCAGGGGCTCTCTGCACGAGCTGCCCCATACGCCTAAGGCCTCTTCTATGAATACCGAAGCTAGCGCGAGGTAGTCTTCTTCATCCGCAAGATGAGGACGGCGAATACACCCGCGGCCAAAACTCCCGATACGATTCGGATCAGCGTCACGTTGTCCATATAGGCTCCTTATTGAGTGTTGTCGTTTGAGTGGAATCTTCGATATTGAGTCGACGAATAAAATCCATCGCTGGAATAGGCATCAGAGCACCGTCCCGAAGCTCTTCATCAGCGTGAGCACCGCGGGAGCGATCGTCACCACGAAAATGCTCGGCATGATGAAGAACACCAACGGCACGACCAGTTTGATCGTCGTCTTCGCGGCGCTCTCCTCAGCCTGCTGCCGCCTCTGTGAACGCAGCGAGTCGGAGAAGATAGCCAGCGACTTGGAAATGGGCGTCCCGAAGCGCTCTGTCTGCACCAGCATGTTCACAAACGAGCGCACGCTCTCGACGCCTACGCGGTCCGCCATTTTTCGCCACGCGGCCACGCGCGGATTGCCGGCGCGTTGCTCCAGCGTAATCTGCAGCAGTTCCTCGCTCAGTTCCGGATGGCTGATCTTCAGCTCCGAACCAACTTTCACGATGGCCTGGTCCAAGCCCAGGCCCGGCCTCTAAACAGATCGTCAGAAGGTCCAGCGCGTCCGGCAGGGAAAGCCGGATCTCCTCGCAGCGCCTTCGGATGGCCCGGGCAAGCCAGAACTCGGGAGCGAAAAATCCCACCGGCAGCGCGACGATGAAAAAGAAAACCACGCCCTGATTGATGAACGCGGCCACCGCCAATCCGGCAATCGCCGGCAAGATCAGCTTCGCTCCAATCAGGATGTCCGCATGGTACGCCCGTCGGTAGCCCGCGCGAGCCAGGCGCCGCGCGACCTGAGGATCCACCTCTCGGCCCAGCAAACTGCGGAGATACCCCAGAGGCTTTGCCAGAACCTCCAGCGTGACCCAACCCTCGCGTGACTGAACGATGCTGGGCGGCAATACCGACTGCGCCACTTCAGCAAGCAGGACGCTTTCCTTCGAAGGGCGGCTGAGCACAAAGATCAGCGCGAAAAAAGAGACCAGAAGCGCCAGCCCGAAAACGATTAGGAATGGCAGGTTCATCGCTATACCTTGATGCTTATGATCTTGCGGATCGTATAGACTCCCAGAAACATCAGCGCCAATGCCCCGTAAATCAGCCGCACGCCGATCGGGCTCGTCCACAGCAGCCGCTCGTAGTCGCGGTTCACCACGCTGATCAAACCGAATACGAAGAACGGGAGAAAGCAAAGAAACCACCCCGTCATTCTTCCTTGCGCCGTATAAACTCTGAGCTGGCCCTTCAGCCGAATTCGCTCCCGCATGACCGAAGCGGCCTTGTCCATGATCTCCGCGAGATTGCCGCCCGTCTCCTTCTGCAGAAGAATCGCCGTCGCCAGGAAACGAACGCCGTCCGTGGGCACGCGGCTCACCAGATTGAGTAGCGCTTCGCGGATCGCTAACCCCAGATTCTGCTCATCGAAAACTGTGCGGAATTCCGCCGCCAGCGGCTGCGAAGTCTCCTCGGAAACAATCTCCACGGCGGAAATGATGGCGTGGCCAGCCCGCAATGCCCGCGCCATCAGGTCGATCGCTTCGGGAAGTTGGGCGTCGAATTTCTTGAAGCGTCCCTGGCGTTTCCAATAGAGATAGAGATAAGGGGTGCCGCCTGCCGCCAGCCCAATACCCACGGCCAGCCACGCAGTTGGCGCGGCCAGCGTCGCGCCCCACCCCGCAAAACACGCCAGAACCAGCGAGCCTATGATCAACGTCCCCACGCTCCAGCGGCTGCCCGCTTGGACGATAAAAAGCTGCAGCCCCATGGCCCCCGGGAACTTCACCAGAATGCGATTCACCCACGGAATGGCGCTCAGCGATTGCTGCTTCAGAATGTTGGTCCCGCCGGCGTCCACCGTATAAAGATTTCCAATATCCCTCAGCTGCCTCTGGATCTCCGTCTCTCGCTTGCTCGGCGCGAGCATCCACAGCAGTACCCCAAAGCTGACCACCAGCAGCACGATGAAGAGCAGGACTGGCGACACGCGTTCCCTCGCTACACTTGCAGCACGTGCTCGAAAAGCGCGGCAGGCAAGGCGATCCCGGACATTTTTAGTTTCTCCGCCAGCCGCGGACGTATTCCCGTCGCCGAAAACGCGCCGATCACGTGGCCCGTCTCGGTGACTCCTTGCTTCTCGAAAACAAAAATGTCTTGCATGCTCACCACGTCCTCATCCATGCCGGTGATCTCGCTCAGATGCGTCACTCGGCGCGTGCCGTCGCTCAGGCGCGCGATCTGCACCACGATGGAGATGGCCGAAGCGATCTGCTGGCGGATAGCCTTCTCCGGAACGTTCAGGTTGGCCATCAGCGCCATGGTCTCCAGCCGGGAAATCGCATCCCGTGGGCTGTTGGCGTGAACGGTTGTCAGCGATCCGTCGTGGCCGGTGTTCATGGCCTGAAGCATGTCCAGCGCCTCCTCGCCGCGCACCTCGCCCACGATGATTCTGTCCGGACGCATGCGTAAGCTGTTGGTCACCAACTGGCGCGCCTTCACCGCGCCGGTGCCCTCCACGTTCGGCGGGCGGCACTCCAAACGCACCACGTGGCGTTGCTGCAGCTGCAGTTCCGCGGAGTCTTCGATGGTGACGATCCTTTCCCGCTCCGAAATGTAACCCGAGAGCACGTTCAGAAACGTGGTTTTCCCCGTGCCCGTCCCCCCGGAAATCAGGATGCTCAGCCGCGCTTTCACCGCGCCTTTCAGCAAGTCCAGCATGGGCTTGGTCATGGTCTGATTCGCCAGCAGGTCTTCCGCGGTCATGGGAATGTGCGCGAACCGCCGGATGGAAAGAATCGGGCCGTCGATCGCCAGCGGAGGAATAATCACGTTCACGCGCGAGCCGTCCGCCAGGCGCGCGTCCACCATGGGTGAGGATTCGTCCACCCGCCGCCCCACGGCGCCCACGATTTTTTCAATGATGTGCATCAGGTGAGCGTTGTCCTTGAAGCTCACGTCGGTCTCCTCGAGAATCCCCCGCGCGCTCCACGTAGACCCGCCTGTACGTGTTCACCAGAATGTCGTTCACCGTCGGGTCTTGCAGCAGCGTTTCCAGCGGGCCGAGCCCGAATACCTCGTCCAGCACCTCTCGGGCCAGGCCGTCGCGCTCCCCCGCCGTCATCGGAACGCTCAGATTGGCGACGATGTCCTGCACGATGCCCAGCACCTGGCTGCGCATGCTCCCGTCGCGAACCCCGGCCAGCTTTCCCAGATCCACGCGGCTGAGCAGGTTCTGATGGACCGACGACTTCAGCTCCTGGTACTCCCTGAGACTCAGCCCGGCCTTCGCGTTTTGCTCCGCCATCACAAACCTTTCTTCCCTGGCGATCTTCCTTTATCACCGGGCGTTATCACCGGCGTTATCAGCGGTCCAGCAGCGCCAGCAGCCCTTTGGCCGATTTCGCCGCGTTCGCCGCCGTTCCGTTCTTCTTCGCGATCTGAACCGCGATTTGGTCCAGTTGCCGCGCCAGCTCCGAACTGGAAGATCGTCCGGACGGATCGCCATCCGTAATGGCATGAAGAACTTCGTAATATTGGTTCGGCAGCTTCCATGAAATCTGCGCGTGAATGGCCTCTTCGATCTGTTCGTCCGTGATCGTGTTTCTCTTCGACCAGCGATTGATCACTACCCCGATTCTTCCCTCGGGCTGGCCGCTTCGCGTGAAGTACTCGAGAAGCCGGGCCAGGTTCCGCACCGCCGCGATCTCCGGCACTCCGAGCAAATAGATCTCGTCCGCGCGGTAGATCGCCTGCCGGCTATCCTCGCTCACGCCCGGAGGACAATCGATCAGCACCACCTCGTAGCAACGCCTCAGAAAATCGATGCTCGCGCCGATGTTTTCGGGGGTCGCCAGCGACGAGGACCGCGGTCCCCCTGGCGCCGCCAGCAAGTCCAGGCCGCTGCGGTGATGTACGACGAAGCTCTGCAAAAGATCCGTATCCAGACGATCCGCGTTCGCGGCCAAATCGCGAAACGAGTACTGATACTTCAGGACGCCCAGGTAGAGCTCGGCATCCCCGAACGCGGGATGCAGGTCCACCAGGAGTGTGCGCCGCGAATGAGACCTCGCCAGTATCGCCCCCAGGTGCGTGGCCATCATGGTCACGCCCATGCCTCCTTTGGCTCCTACCAATGCCACCATCCGCCCGCGCGCCCTGGCCCTCTTTTCTCCGTCCCGCGATCCGCGCGATCGACTGAAGCAATTGCTCGCGCGCAATCGGCTTCAGCAGATATTCGCTGCATCCGCTGCGCATCGCTTGGATGATCAGCTCCGGTTGCGAATCGCTGGAGACCGCGAAAATCGCTACCTCCGGAAAGCTGGCGTGGATTTTCTCGGCCGTCACTCGGGCGCGGATTCGATTGCGGTCAAAATCGACAGGCAGATGTCGCAGGGAGCGCTTCGCGTCCACTTCACCGGCAACTCCCGGTCTTCCATGAAATAGTCGGCCAGCTCCTCTTGTAGCCGAACGAGCGGCGTGGAGACGGTAAAGTCGGTCAGTTGCTGCGCCGACTGCGCGTCCAGACAGATCGTCGCCAACCGCAAAGCTCCGCCCATCTGAAAATGGCCTTGCGGGAGCGGCTTGTCTGGTTTTTGGTCATCCATCTCGGCGTTCATGTCTTTTCGCGATCAGAACTTTTCCACCGTGCGTGTATTGCCGCGTATGATTTCCAGCCCATCGGGCTCGGTCGCCGCGGAATGGCGCGAATGGGCGCCGGAGTATTCGTGTTTTCGGGCGCTGGCGGCGGGGGAGTCTCTTTCGCGTGCGGCACCAGTTGATTGAGCGAAGTGGGTCCGACGGATGTCTTTGCTTGATCGACGCCGTTCCGCAATACAAACTGAATCGAACCCTGGGTGCTGGCCAGCAGAAGCTTTTGAGACTCCTCCGGCGCCAGCAGCAGCGTCACCACGTTTACGGTTTCCGCCTTGCCCTGTGGGTCGGGCTCGATCTTCTCTCCCGCCGTTAAAACCTCCACGTCCTGCAGAATCGTTTGCGTGATCGAGTCGGTATTCCCCGCAAGCGTGAACGTGGCCAGCACGTCCACCCGCGAGCCTGGATACAAAAAGCCGGCCACGCCCACCACCTCATTGGAACGTACCGACGTGGCCCGCATTCCGGGCGGTATCCTGACGGACAGGCCCAAGCCCGAGCCTTGCATGGCCAGGTTTCGGTCCAGAATCGGTTCCTTCGCCCCCACCGGATAGATCAGCAGGCGATTCAGCACGTCTCCCACTTTTGAGAAATAGCCCGGGAGCGCGGTACCCACCGGCCATGCCGTCAATTTCAAATCGTCGCTGGTCAGAACCACTCCCGCGGGAAGGTCCCGGCTCGCCAGCACAATTTCCGTGAGCTCCGGATGCCCCCCTGCGCTTCTTCGCAACGTTCGGTATAAGCCGACGGTCACAGCCACCGCCAAGGCGGTCGCTAGACCCAACGCCACGAGAACTCTTTTCAGATCCGTAAGTCACCGCCAAACCGAGTCGCCATGGAGACAACACAGCATTCCGCTCGTGATAGCGAAGTGTTACGGAACCGGTATCGGTCCCGGAGCGCCCGGAAGATCGGGAGCAAGGTCGAAACAAGCTTCCACGTCGCCCGTCAATAGGAGCGGCTCGTTTGAGACTTTCTCCTCACTCCAAATGGCACGCTAAGAAATGTACTTGCCCAAGTACGTGCCCACCTTCGAGAACGCGCTGTTGATCGAACTGGCGAGATTGCTCATGCCTGATACTGCCGCGAATGCGATCAGAGCCAATATCAAGACGTACTCCACGAGGCCCTGGCCTGACTCTTCATTCCAGAGCCGGATCAAGCAAACCGGAACCGTCATACGCGTCATCATCTGCTCCATTTAACCGCTCCATTCAACGGAATTTGAGATTCGCCTCTTGGTCTGTGCCCGCACGGCAAATTGCACTTGGAGGTCCATTCATCAGCCGGAAATGAAACATTTGAAACTGCTGGAATTAACCTTCGTGATTTTCGTCTCACGCCGAAGCGCATGTAGAGGAACGCTATTTTCGGACCAGTTCTGAACTGGGCAATGTCCGATATGGGAATGCAGCGCGTCGGGCCCCAGCGCTGGCTATTCGCAACCGCCCACGCTCCAATCGTTTCGCGTGGCTTCAGCTCGGCACGGAGTTGGCACAGAGTTGGCACGACGATTGCCTGATTAATGGTGTTCCGTCAGAGGGCTTATGGATCTCCTCGAAACACAGGCACGCCTTCGCGGTACCTCGAGAATGCGCATGGCCGAATTCTCCCGCGCGATCGCCCGGCGCTGCCTGGCTCTGTTTCGCGACTCGGACCGCTCTTCATCGGGCCAGAGCCTGGTCGAAACCGCCCTTCTGCTGCCGATGTTGCTTATGCTCCTGTTCAACGCGGTGAACTTTGGATATTTTTTTCTGGTCGCGCTCAATATGGCCGCCGCTCCCCGCAGCGGAGTGGCCTACTCCATTCAGGGATACTCCTCGCCGTCGTCGGGCTTGCTGCCCAGCGCGGGCCCATCCACCACCACGGCGGCTGTCTCTTACCTGACCTATCAGGATATGACCGGTGCGATCTACTCTCCGTCCGCCACTCCCGTCCAAGTGTGTTCGCAGGCCATTGGATTGAACAACACGGGAGCCACCACGCAAGTGGCGAAATGCTCCGCCTTCGGAGGCACTTACACCTTTCCCGCACCCACCTCCGACCCCGAATCGCCCTCTTTTGTGCTGAACCAGGTGGACGTCGCCTATACGTTCTCGCCGCTGATCAACGGCACCATCTTCAACATCTTCGTCCTCGCCGCGCCGGTCTGCTCCTCGACGAGCGGCTCTGTGAGCTGCACGTTCCATCGCCAGGTGTTGATGCGAGCGATGAACTGAAGCCATGAGAACCGCGCGCCATCTGCCGGCCGAAGCCGGCCAGGTTTTCGTTTTCGTCCTGCTGGCCCTGGGCCTCTTTCTGCTCGGCGCCATGGCCCTCGCGGTGGACTTCGGAAATCTGTGGTTTCATCGCCAGGCTGCTCAGAACGCCGCTGACGCGGGCTGCACCTCTGGCGCCATGGACATTCTCGTCGCTTCGCAAAGCGCCGCGACAGGCAAGCAAGGATTCACCATCGGCACGGCTTTCGATTGCGCCACGACTCACCGCCGCAACGCCCTGCAAGTATGCCGCCTCGAACGGCTACAGCGGCGCGAACACCGTCCCCGGCAATCAGGTGCTGGTCAGCTTTCCCTCCTCCGATCCCAACGTCACCAGTACCACGCCGCCCGCTGCCGCCGGCCTCCATGGCCGCCTATCCATTCATCCGCGTCGACGTCATCGACCATGTGCAAACTTTCTTTTGGGGCTTGCTCAGCGGAGGGACCACTCAGAACGTCCGCGCCTTCGCCGTTTGCGGTGCGCTGCTGCTCAAATCTGCTACGCCGATTCTGGTCCTCGATCCCCAAAATAACGGCAGCACGGCGGCGCTCACTGTCTCGGGAAATCCCCAAATCACGGTTTATGGAGGGCCCAGCAAAAGCATCCAGATCAATTCCAGCAACACCGCCGCGTTAAGTATTGGCGGCACCGCCAAGATAATTCTCAGTCAGGGCGGACCCAATCTAACGGGCAGCGACATCGGCGTCGCTGGCGGGCCTGTCGCAGCGCCGGCAGGCGTCACTTTCGGGACCACGGGTTCCTGGACCTATCCCTCCGCCGCGATGTCCGATCCTTTTGCCACGTTATGCGCGCCCGGCCAAAGCGGTTGCCCCCAAGTGAACGGCGTGTCGGCGCCGGCTGTTCCCGGCGTTGCGACGGTGCCGGCGGACGAAGCGGCGAAAGGATGCAAGACGATTCCCTGTACGATCGCCTATCACGATGCCGGGCACGGATGCCCCGCTTCGGGCGGATGCGTGCTTTACACAGCCGGGTACTACGCAAGCGGCATCACTGTGGCGAGTAACAAGATCGCCGTCTTCGATCCGGGGCTTTACTACATGGTGAATAACCTCACGCTGAACTCCAACTCGACGGTGCGGCCCAGTACAGGAACCGGAGACGGAAGCGGCGGAACGATCTTTTATTTCTCGGGCGCGCACACGATCTCGGTGAATGCCAGCGCCGGGAAAATCGACCACCGATACGTTCACCGCCAGCTCCTTGAAGTGCACCAGCACCTCTACCCTGCCGGGCAATCTGCCCGCGACAACGGCAATTCAAGGCAACGTCTTGATGGCGCCGTGCACCGGGTATTACGGAGACCCGCTTGGTTCGAGCGATCCGCAAGGTATTCAGCGAGGAATGCTTTTTTTTCAGGATCGCTCCGCAAGCGCTGTCAGTGCGACTTGGGGAGGCGTCGGCCAATTCGCGGTCGCCGGCAGCATGTATTTCCATCACTGTAATGCCTCCGGCACAGGTGTAGGCTGCGGAGCTCCCACGACCTACTACGACGCTAAATTTTCGCTCAGCGGCAATGTGTGCACGGGCACCTACGTCCTGGGAACTCTCGTCGTTGACAATCTCACGTTGGGCGGCTCGTCCTGCCTCATCATGGATCTGAACCCCAACGCCGCCTACTTGATTATGAAAGCGAGTTTGATTCGTTAGTTTTCGGCGCAAACGCCTCGCTCGCCGAGCGAGCGATTTCTAAGGCGCAAAATGGCACATGCGCAAGACACAGTATTCCTCCACCGCACGCTTCCACGTGGTGCTTTGGCGGCCGCGAAACGCGCCACGAAACGGGAACGAGCCATCGCCTCGCGCCGTTTTTGGAGGAGCGATATTTTCCTGCGTGCCTATACAGGCTGCCACCGCGGCATGTTTTATTCGCTTCTGATTCATTCCGCGCTCCTGTCCGTGCTCATCGCTTTGCCCCCTCCGATCCCAGAGAGCGTCGCCACGGAGGAGTCGTACCTTATGCCCTTTGACTCGCCCTCTGACTCGCCGGCCCGGTCTCAGCTCCAGTCGCTAGGGACACGGGCATCTCCCGCCATGTTGCCCCCAAATGGAAACCCCTCCGATCTGCTGCGCCCCGCAAACGATTCTCTCCAATCCGCCCAAGCCCACGAACCATATGCAAACGATCCTTCAGCCGGATCTCCCAAACCCTCCTTCGCTCGAGAATTTCATTCCCCTGCCGAACATGCTCACGCTCAAACATGTTTCCTGGCGCCCGGGCCTGCGGTCCGGCGCAAATATTGCGCTCGAACCCCCTCCAATGCCGGCGCCCGCCGCATCTATCCCGATCTGGAGAACAAGACGCGGAACGAGCCGTTCAAGACGGCCGCAACAGTGCCGATGACGCGGACGGCACGCGCGACACTCTCGTCCTCAGCGTGTTCCCCGCTCCGCCCAGCGAAGCAGTCCCCCCGCCCGTTGCCGAATCCCGCGGGCGCTTCGCCGAGAACGCCTTTACCAGCGTGCCAGCCGATCCCCCCGCAAGCGAACCCGCATCCTCCACGAGCGCCGCGAACCCGCGCGGAAATGCTTTTCCCTGGCATCACCATACAAGGCGGAGAATGGAAGTCGGATTCGCATCCGGCTGAGCCCACACCCGCCTCGCCGCGCCGCGAAGAATCACATCGCTCTTCTTACGCGCTCACCATCGCCTCCTCGGGAAATAGTGGCGGCGGCCTCAAGGATTTTGGGGTCTTCGGAAGCGAGAGCGTTTTCACCGATTATTTCGACGTAACCGCGCCGGGCGCCCGCCTGCGCCGCCTTGGGTCTTGCAGTACGCGTTGGCAACGCCTTGCTGCGGTCCGCAAGACTCGATTGTTCCCCCGCTCCCCATGAACGAGGTCCTGCCCGCCTGGCCGCAGGATCTCGTGAACAGCTACAGCGGAGAAACCATCGTCGTCTACGCCGTGATCGATACCGACGGCAAACTCCGCGACACGCGCCTGATCGAAAGCCCCTCTTCCGGTCTCAATAGCGGGCTCCTGGAAGCGCTGGCCGCATGGACCTTTCAGCCCGCTGAAAGGAATGGAAAGCCCTGCGTGGTCCAAGCGCTCTTGGGCATTCCCGTGGCGAGCCTATCGTTGAAGTTGACGTCGATTCTTCAAGCAAAGGAGAAAAGCAAAATGACGACCGAATCAGCCATCCGCGCCAGCAGTCGCATTTACGTCCGCGTGCCCGTCGAAATCGCGGTCGATTCCAATGGAACCACCACGTCTTACGCGGCCTCCACCCTGGACTTCTCTAATTTGGGCGCGCGCGTCGAAACCGAATCGCCTCTCGCTCCGGGCGCGCGCGTAAATCTTATTTGGACCGGCCCCGCGCCCCGATCGGTTCCGAGTCAGGTGGTCTGGTCGGCTCCGGCCCATCTGGATCAAGGGCACCAGGCAGGCTTGCGGTTCCTCGAACCGCTTCCCGCACGCCCCTGAATACTCCAGCTGCCGCGTGGCTGTGCTCTTGCGTGCTTCCAGAGCCGGCTGCTCTCTGAACCAGCAGCCGGCAATCCTTGCCGCCCACGCGTAGGCTCGAGATCCACGAGTCCGTTCGCACGATCTCTCCCTCTTTGGTTCTCAGCGAAAGCTCTCCCGACCAGATTTCATGGCCGAACATCTGCTCCAGGATTTCCGCAACGCGCGAATCGCTTCCTCCCTCGCTCGATTCGTGCAGCCCCTCGACATTGCGCGCCACCAGTTCGCCGGGTTTGTAGCCGAAGCTGCTCTCCGCCGCGGGATTCGCGTATAGAATCACCCCCGATTCGCTTGCCAGGCACACGCCCAGCGGCAACGATTCCAGAATATCCGAGTGCAGCCGTTGTTCGATTCGCCCGCGAAAGCTCGCCCGGTCGTCGTGAAACAGCAGCAGCGCGGCCACCCCGATCATCCAGATCGTCAGCACGCCCGCGTACTTCACCAGCGTATTGGCGCTCGCCGCGCTGCGCGCGGCGTTGGCCTGCTCTTCCTCCGCTCTGCGTCCGCTCGTCCCCTCCCAACTCGGCGACGATCTTCCCTATGGCGGCTTCGGCGTCCGATTCCCGCATCTCCTCGCTGGCATTAGCACGCGCCGCCGGCCGCGTGCTTCTCGCGCTCATGGCGCGCTCGAGCGCCTGCAACCGTTCCGCGGTCGCTCCTCGCAGTTGCCGCAAGTTCGCCTGCGCTTTGGAAGATTGAACTTGGGGATCGTCTTTGGTCTGTTCCTCCAGCCGGTCGAGCGCGCCGTTTACTTGGCCCGCGGCTTTGCCATACGCCAAACGGTAATCGTCGCTCCCGCTGGCAACGTATCCCTGCGCGGCCTTTTCCGCCTCTCGCAGCTCTGCCAGAAGATCGTCGAACCCATTCGAGGCAGACATCGCTTTTACGACGTCGCCTTCCGCCGCATTCAGCTTATAAAGCGTCCCCAATTCCACAAACAGTGCGACCAGAAAAATCGGGATGGCCAACGCATAGGCCACCGCGATGTTCCTCCTGTGAATCATCACAAACTCCTTCGTTCCGGCGCCGAAAGAATCCGTGCTCTTGAGCGGATTCCTTCCCGGAACGGGAAAAAATCGTGTCGATTCGAAATCGACCCCCGGCTCTCGTACCAGGCTCTCGTCTATCGAAGCGCCTCAGCGCCCCCATGTGACGCTAGCGGCCGCCCGAGCCTTTGCTCTCTGCTAAGCATGCAAGCAAGCAGCCTTCCAAGTGAGGGCCGCGGTGTTCACGGCCGCCAGATTTTGTCCGTCAGACATCGCTCTATTCTCGCCCTCGAATTCGGCGCTATCCTTTTGGCGTCCTGAGGGCCGATCTCAACAGGCGAGAAGCGAGGTCAAATGAGCGGGGGAAGAACCAAGAAAACGACCAAGGGAAAGACCGAGGCGAAGACCGGCGGAAAAGCAAAGCCGCGCAAACAGCCCCACAAACAGCTCGAAGACGAACAATCCGCCGAGCGAGAAGCGATTCTGGACGAGCGCGAAAGTCTAAAGCGGATTTTTCCCGCAGCCTATTCGCCCGATATCGGCGTCTTCAACGAAGACTCGGTGGAGGTCATGTTCAAGCTCACCCGTTCGCAGGCGGAGAACCTGGCCCGCTTATTGAAAGAGCACAAGCTCTGATATCGCCCCGGCATCCACAAGAATGCCGCCAAAAAAGACGGCTCCGCACCCACCCTGCCGTCTGCGCCGTTCCGCCCATAAGCATAAGAATCGATGGCTCGACGCCGATGTGCAGATTCGCCGGCTCGATTCCCATATGCAGAGTGGATGGTTCGATGCCCATGGAGAGAGTCGATGGCTCAATTCCAATGTAGAGACTCGCAGGTTCAATCCCCACATAAAGGCTCGACGGCTCAATCCCCGCGTGCAGAGTCGATGGCTCAATACCGATATGCAAAGTCGCCGCATTTTGCGCGAAACACGGAGCCGCCGCGAACATCAATAAAGAAACGAACGCGACAAAACCGAATCTTTTCATCGTCGCCCGCCTCCCGGACACCGGTTCTGGTCCCAGCCAATCGATCCCAGCCATCGCCCCAGCCCGTCGGCCCAGTATGCTCCCAGCTCCGCGGCCATACAATCGAGCGAGCTTCCGTTTTAAGGCCCAATCGGGATGCAAGCGTCATAAATCGGGAATACTCGTGCCCGGCCTCGCCGCAACTTATACCGCCGCCTTTCATTTTCCACGCCGCCCTCTTATAATTCCCCCAGTCCGCGTGCGGCTGTGGCGGAACTGGCAGACGCACCAGCTTGAGGGGCTGGCGCTAGCAATAGCGTGGTGGTTCGAATCCACTCAGCCGCACCAATCCTCGTTTTTGGCTCGCGTGAAGATCAAATCGAACGGCTCCTGTATGTCAAATGGATATGTACAGCGTCTATCGGGGGATTTCTTGACCGGGGGCTGATGGTGTCACCTAATTGGCAGGGACAATCGCGTGAGACCGATCATCCACACCATTGCCAGGGCTTTGTTTCATGCTAGCGGATTGGGATTATTCACGCTGGGCGCGTTTGATTCCTCGCCTCTTGTGGTGCCCATGGGCAACGACTTGCTTGTTCTGGCGCTGAGCGCTCGCTATCACGAGCGCATGCTTTACTACGCGGTCATGGCTACGGCGGATCGCTGATCGGGTGCTTTGCGACAGACTGGATCAGCCGAAAAAGCGAGGGCGGACAGAAGAAGTTCCTGTCGGGCAGGAATCTCGCCTACATTCGAAAGCAGATGGGAAAAGCGGGCAGGGTGGACACTTGCGGTGGTGTCGCTCATGCCGCCGCCGTTCCCTTTTACGGCGTTTGTGGCGGCTGCGGCGGCGTTCCGGTATCCGCGAAACGAACTCTTGAGTTTTGTTGGCGTGGGAAGATTTGTGCGCTTTGCCATCGAGGGCGCGCTTGCGATTCACTACGGGCGGTGGATCATCAAGCAGGCTGAATCCCCGTTGCTCGACCACGTGATGATCGCGCTCATCGTGATTTTGATCGCTGGGAGCGTGTTTTCCATTTACCAGTGGGTTGAACGAACAAACGGCCTGCGCCGGACCACGCGAATCACCGCAGCGTAAGGCTCGGTGATAGTAATCTTCGATAACAACTTCTGATCGCCGCCTCGCATGGCGGGAATGACGTTCAGTTCGAGGATTCGCCTGACGGGCGGATCCTTATCGCGGATTCAATACCCGTATCGATCGGCGTCGCAGACCACCCCGATCAGATGACTGTCCGCTTTTATACACTGCAGGACAGGACGCTCTGGCTGGTGACGAACGTCACCGCCGACCACAGGACAAAGAATTAAAAAGGAGCGTCGGCAAGGGGGAGCGTCGAACCGGATCAAATGTCCCCAGGATATTTGAACTGATGATTAGAATAGGACGAAAAGGAGCACGTTGATGAAAAAAATCTTCTTGTTAATGGCAGTGATGGTGTTGGTGGGCCTGCCTGCATTTGCGCAAAAAGACGAAAACAATCGGATTGAGAATGCCGGCAAAGTGATGGTTGAGATTCTTAATGTTCCGGACAATATTCCGGAGGATCTCCTGGACAAGGCGGAATGCGTCATCGTTCTGCCTTCCGTCATCAAATTTGCGATCGGGTTCGGGGGCAGTTACGGCCGCGGCGTAATGACTTGCCGAAGCGGCAAGGAGTTCAGCGGACCTTGGAGTGCGCCTTCCATGATGGCGCTCGAAGGTGGAAGCTTCGGTTTTCAGTTGGGAGGTCAAGCGACAGACTTTGTCTTGTTGGTGATGAATCAGCGGGGGGCTAGTTCAATCCTCACTAGCCAGGTCAAGCTCGGCGGCGACGTGGCTGCTGCAGCCGGTCCGAAGGGCCGCGACGCTGCAGCCTCCACGGATGTCACCATGCGGGCAGAAATTCTGTCGTATTCGCGTTCGCGCGGATTATTCGCCGGGATTTCTCTGGAAGGCTCAACTCTCCGCCCCGATAACGATGGCAATGAGAGGCTCTACGGAAAAGGGGTCACGGCGAAGGACATCGTAATCAATAGTGCGATCCACGCGCCCGCATCGGCGAGATTGCTCGTTTCCACTCTGAACAAGAAGTCCCCGAGGAATAAGTCTGATTAGTAGGGATCAGTGACGCAACACCGTGGAGCAGGCCAAACGGGCCTGCCCACGAAGAAGAGGAGGTCAACAGATTATGCCGTTACTTCAAGTTGTACTCGTTCTGGTCGTGGTGGGTGTCCTGCTTTGGCTGGTCAATAGCTTCATACCAATGCAGGGAACGATAAAGTCCATCTTGAATGCAATCGTAGTCATCGCTGTAGTGGTGTGGCTCCTGAATGTATTTGGACTTCTTCATGACGCTCTCCAAGCATCCGCGTCGGCAGTTGAACGTACCCGATATTGGGAGGGTTGGCAGTGGCTGGAGGCGTCGTCTTGCTGGTCATGGGGGTGAGTAGCAGGTCATAGCCAGGAGCGTCAGCTAATAACAGGAATCTTGGGTACAGGGCTGAAAGGGAACCTTCGATGTTACTACTGATCATTAGTTCTGCTGTTGTTGTTCGGCGGAGGCGGCGGTTATTACGGGTATTCCAGATGGGGGTCACGCGGAGGCCTGGGGATAGTCGGGACGGTTGTGCTCATCGTGGTCGTCGTCTATCTGATCGGCGGGTTGCGGTGATGTTCCCAGGGTCGTTCTGAAATTATGGGAGATGTGTTTGCTTGCAAATGCATTGACGGTTAGAGGTTCAGCGTGGGGACTCGAATGGAGAGTTCGTTACGGATGGAGTAAAAGGAGACAGGTCATGAGGCAAGACATTGAGGAAAAAAGTGTGATGAGGGTTCATCGCTGAGACGAATCAAATTTGTTGGCGCAGGAGTTCTGCTCCTTCTTCTCGGATTGAGTGCTCCCACTTACGCACAGCGGGACGAACATGGACAAGACGGTAAGGCTAAGGAGCAACAGCAGCAGGCACAGCCGCAACGTAGCTCAGCAGCAGCCGAGCCGGCCTTCACAGCAAGGGCAACGTGTGCAACAGAGCGAACAGCGGGGCGTCTGGCAGCAGCATCGCGCGGCCAACTGGCAGTCTCAAGCACCGCACCTGGCAGCAACGCGGTGGCTATAACGGCTACAGGATTCCAGATGACCGTTTCCGTGGCTCCTTTGGTTCGGGTCATGCGTTCCGCATCCACAGCTACCCATTGGTGTTGTTTGGCGGGTATCCCAGTTTCCAGTATGGGGCTTTTGGTTCAGCGTCCTTGACCCGTCGCCAGAGTACTGGGGAGCCGATTGGTACGACACCGACGATGTTTACATCGACTATTCCGGGGACGGCTATTACTTGTACAACCGCAGGTATCCTCAGGATCGGATTGCAATTGAGGTCTATTTGAACTAAGGGCCGTTCGTTTTGAAGAAACTCGTCACGGCCAAAATGAGCCACCGGACTGCATTCGAGATTGCACGGGCATGAAGGAGACAAGTCCATGAAGCAAAGCACTAAGGACAAAGCAAAAGGAAAGTTTCACGAGGTGAATGGCAAAGTCAAAGAGAAGGTTGGACGGGCTACGAACGATCCCGGCTTGGAAGCCGAAGGCCAGGTCGAAAAGATAGGTGGGAAGGTCCAAAAGAAAATCGGCCAAGTGGAGAGAGTCCTCGGGAAATAGAGGATACGTTTCCGCTTGGCGCGCGTGGGGTGGCGGCTTATGTCCCTCTTAAAGCTGGAGCATAACGTGTTTTACCGCTGGATCAAGATTGCTGGATCTGTCGGTTCTTGTTGTCATCGGCAGTCTCATTGTGTTGCTGGCGAGCCGCTGGCCATTCACGCAGCGCGCCGTCATCGCCGCACTGCAGGAAAGGTTCTCCAGTACGGTCGAGTTCAAGACGTTTCGCGGCACGTATCTCATCCCGGGCTGTGTCGCCGAAGGAATCACGTTCCACCTCAACAATGATCGAAGCGCCCCGCCGCTGGCCACCGTAGAGAAGCTCACAATCCAGGGCGGATACATCGGTCTTTTCACCAGTCCCAAACGTATCGGACGGGTCAAAGTGGAGGGTTTGCGCGTACTCGTACCGTCGCCCAGCGAGCGCAAGGCGCTCGGCGACGATGAGGTGCAACGGACTGGCCATACCACACAGTCGGCATTGATCATTGGCGAGATCATCGCCGATGGGGCGGTGGTGCAATTTGCGCTCCGACACAAACCCGACAGAACCCCTCCAATTCGATATTCGCCAATTGAGGTTAGACTCCGTAGCCGATGACCGGCCGATGTCGTTCCATGCGGACCTGCTGAATCCCGAGCCCCCGGGAGAAGTACGTGCCGACGGCCAGTTTGGTCCCTTGAAGCCGGGCGATTTCAACCACATCGCTCTGTCCGGCTCGTACGCGTTTCAGCCGCGCGAATCTGGGCACATTTGCCGGCATTGCGGGAACGCTGTCTTCCGATGGCACATTTCACGGGGTGCTGGAGCATATCGACGTCGAAGGCGCAACCGACGTGCCGGATTTCCAAGTGAAGACAAGCGGCCATCCAGTTCACCTGAAGGCGCAATTCCATGCTGTTGTGAACGGCACTGATGGCAATGTTGCTCTACAGCCGGTGGACGCGCAATTCGCGGAAACGTCAGTGGTATCGCAAGGCGAAGTAGCCGGGAAGCCAAGCGGGATAGGCAAGACTGTATCGATTGACATAACGGAAACAAAAGGCCGAATCGAGGATTGGTTGCGCCTCTTCGCCGAGTCCAATCGTCCGGCTCTCACCGGGTCGATGAACTTCAGGGCAAGAGTCGGGTTTCCGCTCGAACAGCGACGATTCCTGGACCAGATCACTTTGCAGGGAGACTTCGGAATCGACACGATGCGCTTCACCCGCTCCGAGACCCAGGAGAACGTCAACTCTCTGAGCGAACGAGCCCAGGGCGAGAAGGAGGACGGCGAGCCCGAGAGTGTCGTTTCCAATCTGAAAGGACACGTCGAGCTCAAGAACGGGATAGCGACGTTCTCAACTCTATCCTTCAGCGTTCCGGGCGCGCTGGCGCGGATGCATGGCACGTACGGCCTGGTGAACGAGCAGATAGATCTCCATGGAACCCTGCAAGCTTGATACCAGGCTTTCCAAGGGATCAAAGGGAATCAAGTTATCTCTGCTTAAGGTTGTGGAGCCGTTCTTGAAAAAGAAAGGTGCCGGTGAGGTAGTACCCATCAAGCTTACCGGCTCCTACACGCACCCGTCCTACGGAGTCGACTATTTGCAAGTGCACTGACGGTGGCCAAACTGGCCCAAAGAATCGAGCAGGAGGAGTCCAATCCCAGTGGCCTATGGCTAGCCTCTGAGATCAAGGCCCATTCGGGAACTGCGGCTTCTGAGCTAAGATCGGAAGCGAGGTGCGATGGGTAGGATGCGACGCGGCGGAGGCAGGACGTGGTTCGCGAGAGTGTGCGCCCTCGTGCTGGCGCTTTTCTTGTTTCTCGGCTGGCCAGCCCAGAGCGCAGCCTACGCCGTCCTTGCGCATGAAGCCATCATCGACAGCGTATGGGACACCAACATACGCCCGTTGCTTTTGAAGCGTTTTCCCAACGCTACGGCGGAAGAAATCAAAGAAGCGCACGGCTATGCATATGGCGGCGCCATTATCCAGGACATGGGCTATTACCCGCACGGAAGTCATTTCTTCAGCGACTTGACGCACTATGTGCGGAGCGGAGACTTTATCTTGGCTCTGCTGCGCGATGCCAAGGACCTTGACGGCTACGCTTTTGCGCTCGGGGCGCTCTCTCACTACGCCGCGGACAACGACGGCCACCTCATCGGCGTGAATCGCGCGGTCCCCATCCTGTATCCCAAGTTGAAAAAGAAGTACGGCGACTTGGTTACGTATGAAGAAGACCCGCTGGCGCACGTAAAGACGGAATTTGGATTCGACGTTCTGGAAGTAGCGCAGGGACGTTACGCTCCGGATAGTTACCACGACTTTATCGGCTTTGGGGTTTCAGTTCCTCTCGCTGGAACAAGCCTTTCAGGAAACGTATGGCTTGGATCTCAAGAGCGTTCTCTCTGACGAAGACAAGGTGCTCGGTTCTTACCGTCATGACGTCAGCCAGCTTCTCCCCAAAGCGACGCGCATTGCCTGGAGCCTGAAGAAAGACGAGATCATGAAGGACCAGCCCGGCATGACGAAAAAGAAGTTTCTCTACAATCTTTCGCGCGCGAGTTATCAAAAGAACTGGGGAAAGAAATATCAGCCGCCCACTTTTGGCGAAAGATTTCTCGCCTTTCTTACGAGGATTATCCCGAAGATCGGTCCGCTAAGAGTGCTGCAGCTCCGGACGCCTACGCCGGAGACGGAACGCATGTTCGAAGCCAGCTTCAACGCGACTCTGGATCGCTACCGGAAGCTGCTAGGCCAGGTAGGCACCGGCCAGCCGGACTTGCCAAACGACAATTTTGACACCGGTGAAGTAACGGGTCCCGGAAAATATCGGCTCAACGATGAGGCGCACGCAAAGCTGCTCGACGCGCTCGCAAAGCAGAACTTTAGCGGCGCTTCGCCGGAGCTTCGGGCCGAACTCCTGGAATTCTACGGGCATCCGGATGCTCCGTATGCGACCAAGCGAAAGCCAAAAGCGTGGGCGAAAGTTCAGGCCGAACTTGAACAATTGAAGAAGGCGGCTCCGCCCGCCTCCACGGGACAACGCTCTACTGGATTGAATCAGGATCGTGGCTCAGACTAGGATTTCGAAAGCGGAATCGGTTTTCTGAAATCGTCCCTTAGGGCGCACTACATGAAGAGCGCCCGTACGCCTGCACACCCGTACCGTGGGAAACAAGCGCTGCTCTCTAGTTTGTAAGAGGCGCTACTTCGCGGGTGCCGGCGCGGGCGGCGCAGGTGCTGGCGCGGACGGTGGTGGAATCTGTGACGGGTTTATCGGCGCCGGAGCTGCCGACTTGGGCGCAGGCTTAGAGAACTGCTCGAGAATCGATCGGCCCCCTCCCCCGCCGCCCATGGTCCTGACGTGCACCGCCAGGGCCATCGAGGTGAACATGAACATGACCGCGCACCACGTCGTGGCTCGCGACAAAAAACTCGACGCGCCCCGCGGCCCAAAGGCCGTCTGGCTGCCTGAACCGCCGAATGCGCCGGCCAGATCGGCCGCCTCCCCGCTTTGCAGCAGGATCACGCACATCAGAATCAGGCACACCACGACGTGCATCGTCACCAGGACGATATAGAATCTCCAGCCAAGCCAGAGCAGCGCCGCTCCGGCCAGAAACGAGATCGCCCACTTTACTTCTTTCGGCATCTACTGCTCCATCCTTGAAAGCTTCTACCCTTGAAAAGCTTCTAATAGTTCACAATCGCCGCAAACTGCTTCGCATCCAGGCTTGCGCCGCCCACCAGCGCCCCGTCGATATCCGCCTGCGCCATCAACCCCTTTACGTTTTCGGGTTTGACGCTTCCGCCGTAGAGGATTCGCAGGGACGCGCCGGCTTCGGCGCTGAACGAACCAACCGCCAGATCGCGCAGGAACTTGTGCGCCTCGGCTGCCATCTCGGGAGTGGCCGTGCGGCCCGTGCCAATGGCCCAAACCGGCTCGTAAGCCATGATGATACGTGAGAATTCCGGGTGGTCAACGCGGCCAGCGAGCCCCGGAATTGCCGGTCCAGCACCTTCTGCATATCTCGCCCGCTTCCCGTTGCGCCAGCGTCTCGCCCACGCACAGGATCGGCGTCAATCCCGCCGCCAGCGCCGCCTTCACCTTGCGATTGGCGGTCTCGTCTGTCTCGCCGAAGAATTGCCGCCGCTCCGAATGCGCGATGATCACCCCGCCGCACCCCGCCTCCACCAGCATGCGCGGCGATACCTCGCCCGTAAACGCTCCCTCGTTGGCCCAGTAGACGTCCTGCGCGGCGATCGCGATTGCCGAACCCGCAGCCGCCTCCACCGACGCCGCAATCGCCGTAAACGGCGGCGCCACGATGATCTCGCAGTGCGCGGCCCCGGCCACCAGCGGCTTGAACGCCGCGAAAAATTCGCGCGCCTCCTGCTGCGTCTTGTACATCTTCCAGTTTCCGGCGATCACCGGCTTGCGCTGCGTGCCATCTCGCTCAAGACCCCTTATCCGTCAGCGCTTCCACGCCCGGCAGCTTCTTCCCGGCCAGAAACTCCAGCGAAGCGCCCCCGCCGGTCGATATATGCGAGACCTTGTCCGCCAGCCCTGCCTGATGCACCGCCGCCACCGATCGCCCCCGCCCACAATCGACGTAGCGCCCCGCGCGGTTGCCGCGGCCACCGCCTCGGCAATTTGCACCGTGCCTCGCGCGAATGCCGGCATCTCGAACACGCCCATCGGCCCGTTCCACACGATCGTCTTGGCTCGCGCGATCTCCTCCGAAAAGCGCCGCACTGTCTCCGGCCCGATGTCCAGCCCCATCCAGCCATCCGGCGTCTCGCTCACCGCAACCGTGCGCGTCTCGGTGTCCGCGCGAAATTCGGCGCCCACCACATGATCGGAGGGCAGCAACAGCCGGAAATTTCGCGCTTTGGCATCCGCAAGCACCCGCGCCGCCAGTTCGATCTTGTCCGCCTCCACGATGGACTTGCCCACCGCGATCCCCTGCGCCTTCAAAAACGTGTACGCCATGCCTCCGCCGATCAGCATGCCATCCGCGATCTTCATCAGGTTTTCGACCACTTCGATCTTGTCGGACACCTTGGCCCCGCCCAGCACGGCCACGAACGGCCGCTCCGGCGCCGAAAGCGTCTTCCCCAGATAACTCAGCTCGCGCTCCATCAAGAGCCCCGCCGCCGATTGCTTCACGAATCGCGTGATCCCCACCACCGACGCATGCGCCCGATGCGCGGAGCCAAATGCGTCGCATACGAATAATCCGTCGCACAGCGCCGCCAATCTGCCGCGAAAATCCCTCGTCGTTGGCTTCCTCCTCGCGATGGAAGCGCACGTTCTCCAGCAGCAGCACCGACCCGTTGCCCAGCGCCCGGCTCTTCGCCTCCGCCTCCGCGCCCACGCAATCCCCCGCGAACTCCACCGGCGCGCCCAGCAGGTCCGCCAGCTTCGAGGCTACCGGCCGCAAACTGTACTTCGCGTCGGGCTTGCCTTTCGGCCGTCCCAGATGAGACGCCAGCACCAGCCGCGCCCCGCGTTCTCGCGCCAGCTTCAGCGTGGGCAGCGTTTCGCGGATGCGTGTGTCGTCCGCCACCTTCCCGTTCTCCAGCGGCACGTTGAAATCCACGCGCACGAAGACGCGCTTCCCCGAAAGCTGGAGATCGCGAATCGAAAGTTTGTTCATCGAGGGACGATTCAGTTGGAAAAATCGGCGCCTACAGCTTGCCGGCCATGAACTTGATCAGGTCGCGGCAGCGGCACGAGTAGCCCCATTCGTTGTCGTACCACGCCAGCACCTTGGCGCAGTTTCCCGCCACCACCCGCGTGTACCCTGCATCCACAATCGAAGAGTGAGGATTGCCGCGAAAATCGATGGAGACCAGCTCCTCTTCCTCGTACTAAGAATGCCCTTCATCGGCCCTTCCGCCGCCCGCTTCATGGCCGCGTTGATGGACTCCACCGTCACCGGCTTCTCCGTGGTCACCGTCAGATCCACCACGCTCACGTTGGGCGTCGGCACGCGCATGGCGTATCCGTCCAGCTTCCCTTCAGCTCCGGAATCACCAGGAACAGCGCCTTCGCCGCTCCCGTCGACGTGGGAATCATGGAAAGAGCCGCGGCCCGCGCCCGGCGCAAATCCTTGTGCGGCAGGTCCAGCAGCTTCTGATCGTTCGTATAGGAGTGAATCGTGGTCATCGTGCCGTGCACGATTCCGAAGTTGTCCTGCAGCACCTTGGCCACCGGCGCCAGGCAGTTGGTCGTGCACGAAGCGTTCGAAACCACGTTGTGCTTGGCCGAATCGTAGGTCTTCTCGTTTACGCCCATCACCACGGTAAGGTCCGGATCGGTCGCCGGCGCCGAAATGATCACTTTCTTCACCGTCCCCTTGAGGTGCTTGCGCGCCTCCGGCCCGGACGTAAACAGTCCCGTCGACTCCACCACGATCTGCGCGCCCACCGAGGACCAATCGATCTGCGCCGGATCCTTGCTCTTGAATACGTTGAAGCTCTTCCCGTCCACCGAAATGCTGTCGTCGGTGTGCTTCACCGTGTTCGGCAGGTTGCCCAGGATCGAGTCGTACTTCAGCAGGTAAGCCAATGTCTTCGGATCGGTGATGTCGTTCACCGCCACGAACTGGATCTCGGGATCGTTCAGCGCCGTGCGCATGATGTTCCGGCCGATGCGCCCGAAGCCGTTAATGCCTACCTTGATGGGCATACTTCCTCCGAACAGATATTTTCCACACCATTGCGGCCGCCAATCTGCGCTCTCGCGGACTGGCTCGCCTCAATCGCCTCTCTCGAGCCAAGCGAAACAGAAATGCTAACGGTGCGTGCGCCCCGATGTCAAACCCGCAGGTTAAGTGAAGTTCTGCAAGCAGCAATTGACAAGGATGCCCAGCGCAAGCAGGAAGGGGTTCCCAACCACGAATTACGGATACTCCGTCACCCGAACCACCTTATCGCCTACGAACGTCACGAAAGTGGTCTTCTCCGGCGGCGTGCCATAAATCCATTCCTCGGTGTCATCGCCGTCCGCGTCCCGCTCCCGCACCTTTCTTTCCGGCCGGCCCATCGCCGCGGTCACCATGTCGTGATCCATGCCCACTTCCGCGCGCTTCTCCGCGATCGCATCCCGCATTTTTGGTGGCAGCGAATCCGCATACTGCACCGCCGCGGACCTCTTGGAAAAGTCCAGCACGCGCGCGAGATAGGCCTTCAACTGTTCCCCGCTCATGTCCGGCAGGGGCCGGTCGAAATCCAGAAATATCGTCGCGCCTACCTTTTGCGGAACCGCCGGAACGTTCTCCGGCGTGGTCGTCGTGCGCGTGGAAATCGGCCCGCCGCCCATCACTTCGATGTGGTCCCGCCAGGACGTCTTTCCCTTGGGGCCGTCGTTGATGTCCAGTTGGATCTGGCGCTCGTGAAATTCGAGCTTTGTAATCTGCCCCGCATCGCCCACGTTCAACGCCACGCCGCCAAACGTGAGCGCCCTGTGCAGCGAGTCCTGATCCAGAGGAGCGCCCGCCTTGAAGTGATACCCGCTCTTGCCTCCGGGCAGCGGCGTCAGAATCTTCACGAACTCGCCGTCGATCGACCGCAGCAGCTCTATTTTGGATTGCTCCGTCAGCGCCGGAGCGTTCTCAGGAGGAGGCGCCGCCGTCGGCGCCGCGGTTGCCTCGCCGGGTGCCTTTGGTGCCGGCGCGCCGGGCTCGCTCGGCGCGGGCGCCGGATTCGCGGATTTGTTCGGTTGCGTCGGCTGCGGGTCGTCGCTGTGCCGTAACGTCGGAGGGCCGCCCTGGTCCTGGTCGCCTTGAGCGCCTTGAGTGTTAGACGGTTGCTGCTGATTCGCAGCCGGCTGCTGCGGGCGCGCATATGCTGCCGGGCCTATGACCCAGCTCAGGAAAAGGCCGCTCGCAACCGCAATCCAGCTAGAACGAACCATCATTCCTCACCACTCAGTATCGCTATTCTACCCCCAAATTAGATGCCAATGTAACCTTCCGGAGCGTGCCCCCCGCGCCCATTTCGGCTCCCCAACCTACCGCCCTTCCGCCCCCACCCGGATCCGCACGCCCTCCCGGTCGATCCCGTGCGGCAAAAGCTCTGCCCCAGCCTCCGTCACCGCCGCCTCCACCTTCGCTCGCGCCTCCGGATCGATCAGCAAAGCCACACACCCTCCTCCACCCGCGCCGCACACTTTGCCCGCCAGCGCCCCTTGCCGCCGTGCCGCGCCGATCACCCGGTCGATCACCGGCGTCGAAATCGTGGGCAAATTCCGCCGCCGATACTCCCACTCCTCGCGAACCAGCCGCCCCGTCTCTTCCCACCTGTTTTGGTTCAGCGCCGCAAACAGACGCCGTGCCACGTCCGCGATGCGCGCCAGATTCCGCCAGATGCGCTGGTCGCCCTCAATGTGCTTCCGGAAAACCTCCCAGTTATTTATGCCGTGCTTCTTCGGCTTGCCCGTGTAGCACAGCACCAGCCGCCGCTCCAGTTCGTCCAGATCGCAGCCCACCTCTTCGCGCCGTTCGCCGCCCGGTTCCAGATGGATCGCGCTCGCGCCGCCAAACGCCGGCGGATAATGGTCCTGCGTTCCCGTGGGCACGCGAATCACAATCGCTTCCGCGTCGCGGCTGATGTGAATCCAATCCTCCAGCCGCAAAGCCGCGCCCGTCAGCCGGTCCAGCGCCGCGCAGATGGCCACGGCCATCGCGCTAGAACCGCCGATGCCCGCACCCGCCGGCGCCTGCGAATCCGTCGTCAGCGTCAATCCCGTGCGTGGCCGAAAAAATCGCACCAGGTGCGCCAGCAGCGGCAGCCGGTAACGCCGTGCGCGCTCCAGCGCTTCGATGGAAGCGAAGCTCTCCTGCCGCTTGGTGTCACGCGACACCAGGTGAATCTCTCCGCCGCGCGTGGAATTGGTCTCGATCACGCACGACGCATACCGCGTGATCGCACAATTCACCGTCAGCGCCCCGGGATGGAATAAGTAGAGCGGCCAGATGTCCAGCGTTCCTCCGGCCAGGTCGATGCGCGTCGGAGCGCGCGATTCAATTCGCAATTTACTCGCTTCCTTCCTTGTTGTTTCTTGACCTCATCCCCCAACTGCCCCGCGCTGCCCTAAAGTTCCATGTTGTCATTCCGAGGAGCGCTCCGCGCATTTTGTGACAAGAGTAATCTGCTTTAACGTTTTTTTAAAACGCTAAGCTTCCCGCGGATCGCGGATCATAACATCCGCCCCGATACAACGCGATGCCCCCCGCGCCGCCAATAAAGCCGCTAGCGCTCCGGACGCTTCGCATGCTAACCTCTTGCCCGCCCGTGGCGTCTGGAACCAGATTTTTCGGTTTCACGCGGAGACATCCCTCACCTGTTCCGCGTCGGGGTCCCCAATACGCGCCGTTCTTGCGCGTGTTGGGGTGATAGCATCGCGGTCTGTGTCCCTGAAGACCCGGGAGAGATCTTTTCTGGAAAGGAGTCAGCCGATGGAGCCCACGAAATCCAAGCTGCCCGCCGAGGCCGTAGAACTCTACAACCTTTTTATCCATTCCGTGATCAGTCGCCGTGCCTTTTTGGACGGCATCCAGCGCTTGGCCGTTGGCGGTCTGGTAGCTTCGACCCTCATCGAGGCGTTGATGCCCGATTACGCCGCGGCCCAACAAATTGCCCGCAACGATGACCGCATCAAAGCCAGCTACGAGACCGTTCCCTCGCCTGAAGGCAATGGGAGCATCAAAGGATATTTCGTCCGCCCGGTCAGTGCGGACACGCGAGACGCCAAGCCTTCCAAACTGCCCGGCATCATCGTCGTCCACGAAAACCGCGGCTTGAACCCCCATATCGAAGACATCGCTCGCCGCTTCGCCATGGCCAACTTCATGGCCTTCGCGCCCGACGGACTCACCTCTCTCGGCGGCTTTCCCGGCGACGACTACCACGGCGGCCTGCTTTTCATGAAGGTCGATGGCAAGAAGATGCTCGAGGATTTCGTGGCCGCCGCAAACTGGCTGAAGGCGCGCCCCGATTGCACCGGCAAGATCGGCGCCACCGGATTCTGTTTCGGCGGCGGCGTCTCCAATAATTTGGCCGTTCGCCTCGGCCCCGACATCGCCGCCGCGGTGCCATACTACGGCGCCGTTCCCGCCGATGACCAAATCCCCAAGATCAAAGCGGCGATTATGGCCCATCACGGCGCTCTCGACACTCGGCTGGCCTCCACCTGGCCCGCCTACGACAAGGCCCTCACGGCGATCAATGTGCCCCACGAGGGTCACATCTGGCCAAACTCTGTTCACGGCTTCAATTGCGACGCGACTCCGGAACGTTACAACCCGGAAGCGGCCACGCAGGCCTGGGCGCTCACGATTGGCTGGTTCAACAAATACGTCCGCACCTCGTAGATTGACTTTGCTTCTGTAGCCCAGGGCGCCCCAACGGTTTCGGTTGGGGGCCCTGGGGCTCTTGCCTTGTAGTTCGCGGCTAGCTGCGACAACCGGTACACGTCGAATACCGCCGCCTGTCATCCCGAACCCAGTCGCGCCTTTCGCGAATGGTGGTGAGGGATCTGCAGTTGGGTTTATCGACCGCGCATGACACTTGCCACTTGCCCCTTGGTCCCAAACGAGCGGGGCTTTAGCCCTTCCTCTTAGCGCCCATACATCTCCGCATTGAAAAACGGCGCAAACGCGCTGATCACCGCGATCCGAAACGACTCCCGCCGATCGATCAGGCCCTTCGTCAGAACGCCCCAGGCCCCTTGCGAATCGCGCACGCCCGTCGTTCCCGTGAACGCCTCGATGGCCTGGGAAAGCTCCGCGCCTCGGTCTAACACTTCCGCCGCCAGCGCTTCCGGCAATAGGATCGCGCCGGATTGCCCGTAGAATCCGCGCCCCTCGGCATCGGCCACGAAAGCCCAGCTTTGCAGAAAAACCAGCCTCCGCCCATTTTCCCGCACCACGTCCAGCCCGCCCTCCAGGCCCACGAAGTAAGCCTCCGCGCCGTAGCCCGAAGCGCGCATCACGGCTTCGCACCTCCCCCGCGCTCCAGCCATCAGTTCCTCACGGCTCAGCGGAGTGTGGCTCACGCCCGTCGCAACCTCGAATCCCGCCACATCAAAGGCCGCGTTGGCGCGCAGCAATGGCCCCAGCGACTTCAGCGCCTGCCGAACCGCCTCTACCTTGGGCGCGCGTTTGCTCCCAACCGCAATGCGAATCGTTTCCATAGGCGGTAAAAAGATAAACGAAAACCCGGAGGGAATGAATCCTCGAAGGAGGATGAAGAAAAACTGGAGCGGCCGAGGGGACTCGAACCCCCGCCTGGAGCTTGGCAAGCTCCCGTACTACCCCTATACTACGGCCGCGTTTCGGTATCGCAATTTATAACATGACGCCCGAAATGCCACAAGACGCCGCCAAATAACCTCATCGCGGCCTTCTCGCCTTTGCTGTAGCTCAGCCCACCTGAACTACGCGCGCTGATTTCACTACTGGGGATCGCTTTTGCCGGCGCGCAAAACTCGCCGCTTTGGCCCGAT
>CAWGNM010000013.1:0-368522 GCA_963823935.1 uncultured Acidobacteriota bacterium | reverse complement strand
CGGTATAGACGCGAGCGAACTTCTGCCCGTCGGCGTAATAGACGGTTACCTGCCAATGGCGATGCTTTCGACGCCGGTCCTTGCTGAAGCTGGTCTGCTTTTTGGTCTTCTTCGAACTGTTCTTTTCCACGTGTTGTCACCGCTGTCTAGGAAGTCTCAGCCGCCGCATGTGCTGGTTTGAGAAGCCCGAAGGTCCGAAGGTCAACAGATCAAAAGGCCTGCAATCTAGGCGCCATTCCTCGCCTGGCTTGTGATGCCAAAACGCTCAGGCGCGACGATTCGCTCGCCTCCGCATCTAACTCTTCGACGCTAATGGAAATCTTAACTTATTGGGCAATAAATCCGAAATCGCCCTGAAACCTTTTTTCCTCTGCTACGTTTAAATATATAGAAGTTTGCGAGCGAAGAACATGGAAGAGTTTATCCAATTCGAAGCGGGATTTGCGCCCCACTCAACGATAGAAGACCCCCGGGGGCACTCCCCGGAAATCGTCGAGCGCTTGCGCCAGGCCCTGGCCTCCGGTGCGCCTGCTATTCCCGAAGCACGCCGTCCCGGCTTTTTCGAGGTTCATGCGGACGAGCATGTCTTCTACATCCATATATCGCCCGTCACGCAACGAGTTACCCTGCTCGCCACCTGGTCTTGTGAGCCGGTTTTGGAAGCCGCTCCTTCGGCGTAACTAACCCCGTTTCGCGGATTCTATTCCCAGCCTATCTGCGCGCTCCACTCCGCGTGTCTTTGACGCCACAATCCTCCATCAATCCCGGCAAACCAACTAGGCGAACCCTTCCAAAACCTCTACCATGGTTTCGCGAGTCAAACTTTCGTGAGTGAAACCAGCGTCGCCAGCCAGTCCAGCGTAAACCGCCGTGTGGTCGCTTCCACCGCCATCGTCATGGCCGGGATCTTGCTCAGCCGCTTCCTCGGCTTCGTCCGCGAATGGACGGTCGCCCACCAGGTCGGCTCCAACGCCATCACCGACGCCTACTACGCCGCCTTCACGCTTCCCGATTTCCTCAATTATCTGGTCGCCGGCGCCTCGCTCAGCGTCACTTTCATTCCCGTTTTCACCAAATATGCCGCCGAGGACCGCGAAGACGAGGGCTGGCACGTTTTCTCCACGGTCATGACCTTCATGGGCCTCCTGCTGACCGCTTTCGTCCTCGCGGGCGAGATTTTCGCCCCGCAACTGGCGCAACTCATCGCCCCCGGCTTTCCGCCCGCGGAAAAAGCCCGCGTCATCTTCCTGACCCGCCTGATGCTTCCGGCCCAATTCTGCTTCTACCAGGGCAGCATCCTGAGCGCCGTGCAATACGCCAAGGGACACTTCCTGATCCCTTCCCTCGCGCCGGTGATCTACAACGTCATGATTATTCTGGGCGGCGTTCTGCTCGCCTCCCGCATCGGCATGACCGGCTTCGCCGTGGGCGTGCTGGTCGGCGCGCTTTGCCGGCAATTTCCTGTTCCAAGTCTACGGAGCCGCCACGGTCGGCATGCGTTTCCGCGCCAATCTCAACTTGCGCCATCCCGGCTTTCGTCCTGTTCATCCGGCTCTCGGTCCCCATCATGCTGGCGCTCTCGCTGGCCTTTACCGACGACTGGATCATCCGCTGGTTCGGCTCCTACCTGCAGCCCGCCTCCATCACCTGGCTGAGCTATGCCAAGACGCTCATGCGCGTGCCGCTCGGCGTCGTCGGACAGGGCGTCGGCGTGGCCTCGTTTCCCTTTTCTCGCCCAGCTCTACTCCGAGGGCAAACTCGACGAGCTGAACCGCCTGCTGAACTCCACGCTCAAGGGCCTCATCGCCGTCGCTCGTGCCCATCTCCGCGCTCGACCATCGCCGAAAGCACGCCCGTCGTCTATCTTGGTCTTCTCCCACACGCGCCTGCGCCCGCCCGACCTGGACGCCACCGCCGCCACGCTGGTCTTCTTTTCGCTGGGCATGTTTGGCTGGGGCGCGCAGTACATCCTGGCCCGCGGCTTCTACGCCACGCGCAATACGCTGGTTCCCGCCATTGTCGGCACGGTGCTGACCTTCGCCAACCTGCCGGTCTACTGGCTCCTGGTCCGCCGCTATCAGCATTTGGGATTGGCCTGGCCAGCTCCATCGGCATCACGGTCTACACCGTGACCCTCTTTTTCCTGCTCAGCCGCCGCACCCACAACCGCGAGGAAGGCGCCATGGTCCTGTTTTTCCTCAAGGTCTGCGCCGCTTCCGCCGCTGGTCGGCGTTGCCTGTTATAAGCTGCGCCTGGCTCCTCGAGCCGCACTTCGCCTGGCACCGTTTCGCCGGCGCGTTTCTCTGCTGGTGATCGTCACCGCGGTGGGCATCCTGCTTCTGCTGCTGATGGGTAAGCTGCTGCGAATCCGCGAACTCGACCAACAGGTCGAGCGCCTCTGGCTCCTGGCCCGCTGGACCCGCTCCAAAACCCCCGCCTGAGTGCCGCTCACTCGTCATCCCGCTCGGCACTGCCGTCCACAAGCCTGTCATCCTGAACGAAGTGAAGGATCTCTCTTAGGCGAAGCTATGAAGGAAGTTCGATCTACCTGAAGAGAAAGTCTGAGGCAGGCTGGTTTTGGGTGCCGCACCCTTCGTTTTCAAGGGTGCGGTTTCTTCCTGGATCTACCGCAGAAATGCCCTATTTCGACCCAGAAATATCGACGTCTTACGCCGTTTGCGTCCGCTCCGCTCCGCGCTGCCGGAAGGCCGCGCGCATCCGCGCCTGCACTTCCGCCGCGAATTGCGAGCCGCCCACGGTCCGCGTCCCGCCTCGGCGATGTCCGCGGTGCGAATCCCGCCGGCCAGCACCGCGTCCAGCGCGCGCTCGATCGCGTCCGCCGCTTCCGGCAAATGGAACCGCTCGCGCAGCAGCAAGCTGATGCACAAGAATCGTGCCCGAAGGATTGGCCATGTCCTTGCCCACCAGTTGCGGCGCCGTGCCGTGAATCGGCTCGACCAGCGGCGGCCCATCGCCCGCGCTCCACGACGGCACCATGCCAATCGATCCCACCAGCGCCGCGGCCTCGTCGCTCAGAATGTCGCCGAAAAGATTGGACGTCAGCAGCACGTCGAACTGCTCCGGCCGCAGGATGATCTGCATCGACGCGTTGTCCACGTACAGATGATCGACCGCCAGGTCCGGCGCCTCGGCCGCCGCCATGCGCGTCACCGTTCGCCGCCACAGCCGCGAAGTCGCCAGCACGTTGGCCTTGTCCACCGAAGTCACCCGCCGCGCGCCGCGCCTGCGCCCGCTCGAACGCGAAGCGCGTGATGCGCTCGATCTCCGGCACGCTGTAGCGTCGCCACGTCCGACGCGCGTTCGTCCGCGCCCTCGCCTTCGATCGTGTGCTCGCCAAAATAGATGTCGCCGACCAGCTCGCGGATAATCTCGAAATCGATCGTCGTCTCCGGCCCGAGCCGCAGCGGGGAAAGCGCCCGCAGCGGCTCGCGCAGCCGGATCGGCCGCACGTTCGCGTAAACGCCCAGCGCCCGCCGCAGCGCCAGCAGGCCCGCCTCCGGCCGCGGTCCAGCGGCTGCGAATCCCACTTCGGCCCGCCCACCGCGCCCAGCAGCACCGCGTCGGCCTTCAGGCAGCCGTCCAGCGTCTCCTGCGGCAGCGGCTTGCCCGCACTGATCGATGGCAATGCCGCCAAAGGGAAATTCGAGCAGGTTCACGCGGAATCCGAATTCGCGCGCGCAATCCTGCAGCACGGAGACCGCCGCGCGGATCACTTCCGGACCGATCCCATCGCCGGGCAGAACCGCGATGTTCCAGCTTTCTGGCTCATGCCGCCACGTCCGGAACGCTCGCGCTGCCCGTCGCTCGGCGCTCACGTCCGCCGCTGCGCCTCCCGCGCCAGGCGCAGCATGTCGGCGTCGGTGATCGTCTTTCTTCACGTCCGCCAGCGCCATCACCAGGCGGTAGCAGCGCGCCAGTTCGTCGTCGGAGAGCATCACGCCCAGTTCCGCCAGCCGCGAGCGCAGCGCGTTGCGCCCGGAATGCTTCCCCAGCACCAGCCTGTGCGCCGGCACGCCCACGGCTTCCGGCGAAATCACCTGATACGTCAGCGGATTCTTCAGGATGCCGTCCTGGTGGATGCCCGCCTCGTGCGCGAACGCATTCGCGCCCGACCACGGCCTTGTTCGGCGGCACCGGCACGCCGCGTAATCTCCGAAAGCAGGTGGCTGGTGGCGCAGAGTTCGCTCAAGCTTCAGCCGCGTCTCGGCCTGATAATGGTCGCGGCCGCACCGCCAGCGCCACGGCAATCTCCTCCAGCGCCGCGTTGCCCGCGCGCTCGCCGATGCCGTTGATGGCGCACTCCACCTGCCGCGCCCCAGCCGCCACCGCCGCCAGCGAATTCGCCACCGCCAGCCCCAGATCGTTGTGGCAATGCGCGCTCCACACCATGCCCGGCCGGTCGCCCAGCTTGCGCCCGCAGCGTGCGAAACATCCCGCCATACTCCTCCGGCGTCGCGTAGCCGACCGTGTCCGGCACGTTCAGGATCGTCGCGCCCGCGTCCGCGGCAATCGCAAACGCCTGCGCCAGAAATTCGAGTTCGCTGCGGCTGGCATCCTCGGCGGAAAACTCCACCTCCGGGCACCGCGCGCTTGCGCGAACGCCACCATCTTGCCGATCGATTCCAGCGCTTCTGCCCGCGAAATGCGCAGCTTGTACTTCAGATGCAGGTCGGAAGTCGCCAGGAAAATGTGCACGCGCGGCCGCGCCGCCGGCTCCAGCGCGCCCAGCGCCGCTTCGATATCCTCGCGCCGCGCCCGCGCAAGGCCCGCCACCGTGCTGACCCGCGAACCTCCGCGCGCCACCGCCCGCACCGCCTCGAAATCGCCCTTGCGACGCGATCGGGAAAGCCCGCCTCGATCACGTCCACGCCCAGCTTTCCAGCTGCCGCGCCAGGCGCAGCTTTTCGGCCGTATTCATGGAAAAGCCCGGCGCCTGCTCGCCATCGCGCAGCGTGGTGTCGAAGATGCGTACCATCTCCATCGCAATCCTCCGCTCCTCGCAGCCTATCCAGTCTAGCAGCCGCGACACGGCCACGCATGTCCAATTTATACTTCTTGCGCCAGCCTATAATCATGCACTTATATTGCTCTGCACGGCTGCGAGACGCCCTATGGACCTCGCCGAACTCAACGTCTTCCTCACCGTCGCCCGCGAGCGCAGCTTCTCCCGCGCCGCGCAGAAGCTCTTCCGCACCCAGCCCGCCGTCAGCATCGCCATCCGCAAGCTCGAGGAATGGGTCGGCGAGCCCCTCTTCGCCCGCGGCGCCCGTTCCGGCCAGCTCACCGACGCCGGCAAGCTCCTGGCCGGCTACGCCGAGCGCATGCTCAATCTCCGCGAGGAAATCAAGCCGCGCCGTCGACGACCTCCGCAGCCGGCGGCCGCGGCGAGCTCTCCCTCGGCGTCAACGAAAGCTCCATCCACGCCCTGCTCCCCGTCCTGGCCCGCTACCGCCAGACTGTATCCCGACGTCCATCTGGCCGTCCGCCGCACCTTTTCGCGCGACATTCCCTCCGAGCTGCTGAACTATCGCCTCGATCTCGGCGTCGCCTCCTTCGTTCCCCAGGAGCCGCAGCTCGCCGCCATCAAGATTTTCCGCGACGAACTGGCCTTCGTCGTCTCGCCCAAGCACCGCCTGGCCAAGCGCGGCCGCGTCGATCTCGCCGAACTGGGCCAGGAAATCTTCATCGCCCACATCGTCGAATCGCCCTTCCGCAAGCGCGTCATTCAGCTCTTCGCCAAGCACCACGTCCCGCTGCGACATGCGCATCGAGCTGCCCACCATCGAGAGCATCAAGCGCTTCGTGCAGATGGATATGGGCGTGGCCATCGTGCCGCGCATGTGCGTCCGCTGGGAGATCGAGCAAGGCCTGCTCGTCGAAGTCAAAGTCCGCGAGCTGCGCATGCCCCGCGATCTGTACTTGCTCTATCGCCGCCGCGAGCCGCTCTCCCACGCCGCCAAAGCCATGTTCGATCTGCTCAAGCCCCGCGGCGCATCCTCTCGCGCCGATGCCGCCGCCTCCGATCCCGAATCCTCTGATGCCTGACCGCTGTTGCCGCTTTCGATGTTTCGGCCCTTCCGGCTGCCGCGTGCGGCGACCGGATTGCTGGTATCGCCAGAGGCAAAAGCCAGATGGTCAGCGCAACCCGCCGGCACTCACCTATCTTTGCTGATCGGCAGCAGGATTCGCCTGCACAACAATCCGTTGCAATCGGAACTTCCGCCGCGCGATTCCTGCGGCAATACTGGCGAAGGATCCTAGGCATCTCCGCCTGCGTCCTTGTCCCCTGCTTTTGGCACGCCAATATCGAAGCCGGGGATCTCTCCAGCCACACCTATAACGCTTGGCTGGCGCAACTGATCGAGAGCGGTCGTGCGCCGGGATTATGGCTCGCCCGCCAATCGACCAACATACTCTTCGACCTGGTCCTCAGTCGTCTGGGAAGCCTATTGGGGTTGCGCGCTGCGGAGAAAATCGTCGTGGCCGTGGCCGTGCTTCTCTTTTTCTGGGGAGCGTTCGCGCTCGTATGCGCTTTTGCGCGGCGCGTGCCGTGGTTCGTGCTTTTCTGCCTGGCCATGTTCGCCTATGGCTGGACCTTCGAGTCGGGCCTGATGAACTATTACCTTTCGCTGGGGCTTTCGTTTTGGGCGCTGGCGATTGTGTTGTGCGGCCGCGGATGGCAGCGGGCGCTCGCGGCTGCCGTTCCTCCCGCTCATCTGGATGGCGCACCCCGCTGGAGTTGCGTTTGTCATCGCCGCTGGCGCTTACATCGCGGTTGCGGAGATGCTGCCGCCGAGCCGCCAACTCGTGCTGCTAGCCTTGGCAGGATTGCTGTTGCTCTTTGGACGGCTCTATCTCGCCGGCCAGTATCCCGTCACCGACGTGGGGCTGCCTTTCTATTTTTACAATGGTCTGGATCAATTGCTTCTCTACGGACCGCAATATCTGTTGCTGGCGATTTTGCTGCTCGCGGTCGTTGTGGGTTGCCTGGCGAGCTGTGCGACCCGCCGGTCGAACGCGCGGGAACTGTTGGCTGCTTCCTGCCTTCCGCTTCAACTCTATGTCATTACGATCCTCGCCGCTCGGCTGGTTCCCAATGATATCTACTTGCCGCAATATAACCTGCCGTTAGGCGCGATCTCCGCCAGGCTGACTTCTGTTTCCGCGGTCCTTATGTGTTGCGTCCTCGGCACAACAAAGCCTCGCAAGTGGGTCCTGGCCGGATTCGCCACCGTGGCAGCCGTCTTCTTCCTTGTTCTCTTCCGGGATACGGGGACATTGAATCGCATGGAGATTCAAGCGCAGCGCTACGAGAGGACTTTGCCGCCAGGGCAGCGCGTGATCACTGCCATGTGGCGATTCCCAGGCTCACGAATCGTCGACTACCACTTCGCGGACCGCTCCTGCATCGGCCACTGCTTCAGTTACGGCAACTACGAGCCGCCAACAAAAGCCTTCCGCGTCCGGGCCTATCCTGGCAATCCCATCGTCGCAGCGGACTCTAAAACCTCGATCGCCATCGGGTTTGGTGAATATGTGGTGCGGCCACGGGATCTGCCCATGTTTCAAATATACCCATGCGGATCGCACCTGACCGAACTGTGTATGCGCGAGTTGGCCTCCGGCGAAACCAACTATGGGCCTCATCCCGCGGTGCAGTAGCGTTCCGGGCGCAACGCCCCGAATAAATGCAGCGGCCTTTCCTTGTCGGCTGCTCTCGCTATCTCCAAGGCGCCGCCGCGCCCCGCCACTCCGTTGCAATACCTTCGCGCGGCGCACATTTGCACAGCCGGAAACTTATGCACCCCAACCGGCCGCACTTCGCTATTGCCTAAAGACGAATTGCTGCCTATTCTTGGGCGGCTGCCAAAAAACTTCGGCCCAATAATTTCGGCCCAATAAATTTCCCGGAAGAACGCCCAGTGGAGCAACGATTCACGCGCAGTGAAGTGGAGCGCATGACCGGCGCTTCCCGCAAGCAGCTGGATTACTGGTCCCGCCTCCGCCTGATTCAGCCGCGTTCGCGCTGGGGCGAGCGTTTCTTCAACTTCAGCGACCTCGTCGCCGTGGAAGCCCTCAAGCGCCTCACCGCCGAGCGAGTTTCGGCCCAGCGGCTCAGCCGCGTCGTGCAAGCCCTGGAGCGGCAGCTAGGAGGAACGGTCGCTTCGCTCTCCTCCCTGCACATCTCCGTCGCCGGCGACCAGGTCGTGGTCCGCGGACCAGGCCGCCACGGCCCTCCCATCGAACCGCTCACCGGCCAATTCGTCATGGATTTTGAAACCGCTCCGCTGCACAAGAAAGTCCACGCCCTGGGCCCGCGCACCGCAGAAGAATGGTTCGAGCGGGCCATGTCTCTCGATACCGACAAGGAAACCATGGCCCAGGCGGTGGACGCCTACCGCCGGGCCGTCGCGGCCTCGCCCGATTGGATCGACGCGCAGATCAATCTCGGCACCGCCCTTTTCCACTTGGGCAGTCTGGAAGAGTCCCGCGTCGCATTCTCCACCGCCGTGAAAATCGACCCGCACCATTCCCTGGCGCACTTCAACCTGGCCTGCATTTGCGACCGGATGGGCGATCTGGAAAGCGCCGCGCGGGAATTTCGAGCCGCGCTGGCTTGTGCGCCGGAGATGGCCGAAGCGCACCTGAATCTGGCTCTGGTCTACGAAAAACTCCATCGCAAGAGCGAGACGAAGCAGTGCTTCGCTTCTTATCTTCGCTACGATCCGCAAGGCCGCTGGGCTGAATTTGCCCGCGAGAAGCTGGGCTCGAGCGGCCCGGCGCGGCGCTCCTCTAAAGTCACTCCCTTTTCTAAAGTCACTCCCTTCCGCCGGGCCCGCAATTAGCGATTAATCGACCGCAACGCGCCGTTTTCTGATTTAATCCCACTAGGAGATGGCTCCTGCTGGAGGGTCTCGCGTGAAAGTCCGCCTAAAAACCCACACGAAACAGAAGCGCTTCCTTAAACACGTGGTCGCTTTTGCCGCCATGGTCGTCGGGCTTTTCGCGGGATTCGTCGGCCCCATACGAGCCCAGGACACCAGCCCCGTCGCTGCCGGGCCCCCGAAATTCCTGAACATGATCCATCAGGAACTCAAGCCTGGGAGAGTTTGGGAGTACGACGAATTGGAGACCTCCATCGCGCGCATCTATGCCCGCGAAGCCATACCGGTCTATTGGGTGGAACTCGAATCCATCACCGGTCCTTCGGAAGTGTTGTTTCTGAATCTATTCGATTCGGCCGAGGATCTGGCCAAATCCGAGAAGGCCTTGAGCGCGGCCTTGGCGGCGCATCCGGAGCTGGCCCAAACGCAGGACCGCCTTTTGCAGGAGAACACTTCCAGCGGGACCACCGTGCTGGGCGTTCGCCGCGACGATATGGGTTACCGCGCCAACACCATCGACTTTTCGAAAATGCGCGCCCTGCGGCTCTCCACCGTTTTTGCCCATCCGGGTTACGAGCGGGCGTTCATGGAAACCGTATGGTCGCTGAGCGAAGCTTCGCAAAAAGCGAATGCCCGCACCGCCTGGGCTGTGTACGAAGTGGTCAGCGGCCTGCCGGAACCGGCCTTCGTAATCGTGAGCCCCATGCAATCGTTGAACGAGGTTGACGACGTATTCGAGGCCGGCCAGGCGCTCAAGAAAGCGGAAGGCGGCGCCGTCGAGCAGCATCTCCAGGAACTGGCGCGCATCGCCTACGGCACCACCGACACCCGCTTGTTTCTCGTCGGCCCGAAAATGAGCCACGTCTCCAAGGAACTCGCCGCCAGCGATCCCGATTTCTGGTCTCCGCCAATGGCCGCCGCTCCTCCTCCCGCCCCCGGCAAGACCGAAAAATCCCCAGCGCGCCCCAGCGCGCCCGCATCGCCGACCGCACCGAGCGCACCCGCCCCCAAACCCTAGCCACCCCCCTTACGCCTGACGAATGCTTTGAGCCGCAGATCAGCTGGGTCCTTGAAAGAGACTGAGACCAGCGGTATTATCCGGCTCGTGGAAAACGGCAAGGCCAGCGCCGCCGACAAGCCCATACCATCTCCTCCATTCAGATTTTTCTTCTGGGGCCAAGTTTTCGATCTTTGACGCTCGAACGGTAGAACCCTCCTCGTATGTGGAACAATCGGCTTCTGCTTTTATGAGTTGTCCTTAGCCGTGCGATCATTTGCGGGGCAGGTTACTTTTGCAAATCTCACCTTGAGAATTCTTGCTAACATTGTGTTTAGGTGGAGCCTGACGATTGCGGTATCTGGCATTTCGATTGCTCTGTACTTTAGGGAAAGACACGAGCACGAAAAAACGAGGGAGCGACTGACGCAACGCACTATTGAACTTGAGAAGCGAATTAATCCTACAAGGACTTCAAGCCAATTAACTACCAAAGGACGGACGAGAAAGGAGGATAAGTGAGTATTGCTGAACTGGGTGCGATTCTGGGATCGCTCCTTTCATTGATCCTTTTCACGTTACTTGTATTTGTCCTTTGGCCCGACCAGCGCATTGATGTTTTCCGTCAAGGGATGTTTGCGCTGCGCGATGAATTATTTGACTTTGCTGCGGACGGGAACATTTCTTTCGAGGATCCTGCATACGTTCTCCTGCGCCAACTAATGAATGGATTTATTCGATACGCACATTACCTAACTCCTTACCGAACAATCCTGGCATTTCTACGCTGGAAATACGTTACTCGCGAACCGCTGCACGAATGGACTGAGCATTGGAATCAAGCTCTCAATCAATTAGAGAACGCCGAAGTGCGAGCAAAGCTACAGCACTTTCACTCCAGAGCCAACCTGCTAGTTCTAAGCCAACTCGTGCTAAGTCCGGGCCTTTTAATCCTCGTAACTATACCGCTGGTCCTAACAATCATTGTTTATGCTCAGTGGAGCAGTCTTAGAGCAATTTACAATAGCTTTAGTAAGAGAATTCCGATGTCATTCTTGGAAGAGGAGGCAGCGAGAAGTTAGCGGACGAGCATCTTGTAGTGAGGGCTCTCCGCGGCTCCGCGCAGTCTTCCACGAGGCCCTCTCCACTCGCGAGCACCCGGCCAGGATGCTCGTCCCGAATGCGCATCGCGAAGGAGGGCTCCTCTAGCCCCGCACAGTTTTTCCACAGGCACCTCCCTGGCCCTCTTTACTCGCACGATAAAATGTATATATGCACAAATTAGCAAATGATCTCATTCGGCCTATGCAGCCGCTCTTTGCGGAGCCTTCGCCGATCCCGGTCCCATCCGCCCTTCCAATTCAAGATTCATGCCCTCGTTTACCGTCCTTATACTTAACTCCTTCGGAATCACAACGTTTTCCAACCTGGAAAGGTAAACTCAATGGAATCACAACGTTTTGAAAAAAGTGGGGGGATACCCCCCATGGGCGCACTTCCCATGCCAAACTCCGATCCCAGCGCATCCCCAGTCCAGGTGCCGGTCCAGTCCCTAGTTCAGACCGATGACGCGCCTCTCTGCCAATATCGGGACGCCCGTGGACGCGGCTGCCGTATGCTCGCCGTCAACCCGCCAAATCCCACCTCTTTAGCCGAAGACTCGGCCTTGGACGTTTCCACCGAAGGCCTCTGCGCCTTCCACGCCCGCCGCCTCCGGGATCGCCAGCGCGCCGGCCAGACCGCTGCCGCCGAACTCCTCGCCTCGGTTACCGACTTCGGCGACGCGGCCTCCGTCAATCGCTTCCTTGGCAATCTCGCCAAGATGGTTGCCCTCAGGCGCATTCCGCGCCGCGACGCCATCGTGCTGGCCTATATCTCCCAGCTCATCCTGAATAGCCAGGCCGCGCATGGTCGTGCGGAGCTTCAGAGTATCGAACTGGAGCTACTGCGCCGCAAGGTCGAGCCCCCACCCCGCGTCATCTGGGATCTCCCTCGTCGCCATAGAGAACCCGAGCGAAGCGACGATTCCAAGCCGGCAGCCCAGACGGAAGCCCGGACAGAAGCCCGAATAGAAGAATGACCCGCAGCCACCAATACCGGACGATGACTTTGCAAGCTCGGGCGCTGCGGAATGAGCATCAGTCCGATTTTCTACAGCGGGTGTTGTAATTTGAAGTTGATGCAACGGACAACGGGGGAGATTCGCGTTGCAAGCCGAGGTTGATTCGGCGAAACTATGTACTATGTACGTTGATCTACGATCTTCGATTTCCAATCTCTTTGGTTTCAATCATCGATCCGCAAATCAACGAAGCATAAAGGTTTTCGCAGGGTCCAGAATTTCGCGCTGATTCGGGGTGTTCCTGACCGGGGTGTTCGCGACTAGGGAGAAGGACCTCAATCGGCTGGACCCCGCAGGAATCTGGCCCGCAGTAATGTGGCCCGGGGTAATGTGGCCCGCGGTAATATGGATTGATTCGAGGAAAGCCAGAGAATGACCGAGCAAATAGGCGAGCTTTTAGCCCCGTATCGATTGATGATGACGCCGGGGCCCTGTTCGATCGACCCCCGGGTCTATCGCGCCATGAGCACCCCGCTGGTCGGCCATATGGATCCGTGGTTCACGGAGATGATTGGGGAAGTGCAGACGCTCCTTCGCCAGGCCTTTCAGACGCAAAATCGCGTAACCTTTCCAATCTCCGCTTCCGGCTCGGGAGGCATCGAAGCCGCGGTGGTCAATCCGCTGGAGCCGGGCGACGAGGCCATCGTTTGCGTGAACGGCAATTTCTCGGAGCGCATGGCGGTAATTGCCTCGCGCATCGCGGGAACCACCATCCATCGCGTGGAATGTCCGCCGGGACGCGTGGTGGATCCCGACGATGTGCGCAAGGCCGCCAAGGGGAAGAAGATCAAGCTGATCGGCGTTTGCCACGGAGAGACCTCCACGGGCGTGCTCAGCCCCATCGATGATTTCCGCAAAGTGGCCGACGAAGTCGGCGCGCTTCTCGTTGTTGACGCCGTCGCCACGCTCTGCGGCACGCCGCTGGATGTGGATCGCCAGCGCATCGATCTTTGCTTCAGCGGAACGCAGAAGGCCATCAGCGCGCCTCCAGGCATGGCTCCCATCACCGTCGGCCCGCGCATGGAGGAGATTCTGCGCGCGCGCAAAACGCCCGTGCAAAGCTGGTACTTTGACCTGACCACCACCATGAACTTCTGGGGCAAGGATCGCACCTATCACCATACTCCTCCGATCTCCATCGTTTTCGCGCTTCGCGAGGCGCTGCGCATCGTTTTCGAGGAAGGGCTGGAGGCGGGCTGGGCGCGCCATCGGCAGAATCAGTTGGCGCTGATTGCGGGTCTCGAGGCGCTGGGAATCGAGCTATTCGTTCCCAACCCCAAGGATCGGCTGCCTACGGTCACCAGCGTCTTCGTGCCCAAGGGTGTGGAAGACGGGCGCGCGCGGCGGCAGTTGCTGGACGAATTCGGCATCGAAATCGCCGGCGGCATTGGCCCGCTCAAAGGCAAGATCTGGCGCGTGGGCTTGATGGGCTACGTGAGCCAGGCCAAACATATTCTCTTCTTCCTGGCGGCGCTTGAAAAAGTGCTGCTCGATCAGGGGCGCAGCGTTTCCCCGGGGGCGGGAGTGGGCGCCGCCATCCGCACCTACGCCAATGCCGAAACGGCAGCGGTGGGTCATCGGAATTAAGGTAGGGAATTAAATTGGCACTTCACTTCAGCCCGTGCGGCGAGCACCCGTGACCGCTGCCCCTGCGCACTCCACGATTCCCAACAGCGGGACGATGAGCGACTTCGTCGGCCCGTTTGACGTCGTGTCGCCGCTCACCGCGCAAACCTATCGCGTGCGCTTCTCGCATGCCTGGAACGGCATTGCCACGCGCCACAGCGATAGCGTGGATACGAAATTCCTCATCGACGGCCGCGCCGCCCTGGTGGGGCTGGCGCACCCGGGATTCGTGCAGTTTCGCGCGCGGGCCGGCCGCGACCTCACCGATCGCGAGGCCAGCTACCTAGCCGCCGAATATCTGAAAGAACGATTGGAAGAAGAAGACGAACGCCCGCTTTATGACGTTTCCCCGGAAGATCTGCGGCGCTTGATCGACAAGCTCGGAATTCGCTGAAACATTTGCGCGTCAAAAGCGAAGGCCGCGGATAGCAACCCTCGTTGCCTCCGCGGCCTTTGCCAACTCTCGTCGCGTGGTCCTTAATTTACTGCGTGGGCAGCATCAGCTGCGTGTAGCCGATGGTGTTGAGGTCGCGCAGCATCGGCGTCAGTGGCGGCAGCTTGGACGGCGTCGTGAAATCCGAATCGAACGTGTAGTTACGATACGGCGGATTATATACGGAGCCGTTGCAGCATTTCCAGATTGCCACTGCCTGGTGATCGTAGTACGCGCTCACCATCGAGCCCAGATAATACGAATTTACAGCCGTGCGGTTGGCTGTGAAGCTGGTGCTCGTGTTGTGTTCCAGTTTTCTACGTATCGCAAGAGGTTGTGCACGCCGCCGTCGGTCCCTTCCGCAACTTCGATGCCGCGAGAGGGCAACTGGAACGGCACGCCTTCGCCCGACATCATCGCGAATCGATAAGTTGTTTGCGTCGCCGTGCGCCCGCTCCAATTGTATGGAGAAATAAACGAATTTACGTCGTTCCAACTATTGGAGAGGGCTGTAATCGCGTCGGCGATGATCGAAGTAGCCACATGCGTGTCGGTACTCGGCGTGGCGAACGTTGCGTCGGAGTTGGGGTTGTTGTTGAAATCGCCCTGCACGTAAACCGGATTCTCGGACACTATGGTCAGTCCGCAGTTCACTCCGTTGCAGGCGGCGGCTGTTCCAATGCTGATGCTGGACCCATCAGCGATCTTCAATGCCCGGCGGAAAAAAATCGACGGGTTCTCGCGCAGTTCCCACTCGCCTTTGGCTGCCAGAGGCACGGCAAAGGGCCATGTTTTACCCGGACCCGAGCACGCGGAATTATTGGCTAATATCGTGGCCCAATTGGTTCCCAGCGACATATTCCACGCCGTGGGAGTTGTCGTGCATCCGCCCTGGCACAGCGGCCACAGATACGTTGGCGCCGTGCGCGGAGACGGCGGATTTAGGTAGTTGCCGTAGGTTCGAGGAACAGTTAGTGCGCTCGTATCGACGCCATTCGTGTAGTCGCCTTCGAGATCCTCGCCCGTCTGGAGAGTGGGTGTGCCGCTGCTCACCGGACATCCGTGGCTGTCGCTGGAGTTCACCACGTCGTCGTAACCGTACCCACCGGTCAAGGCCGCTGAGGTGCCCACCGAGGCCGGCGGATTCGGGTCGGTTTGCTCGCTGCGCCGGTCGGAGAAGTAGATCGAGTATCCTTCTCCATTCGCGTTGGTGAGGTTGGTCGCCCACGAACAATAGGTGCTGAACGGAGTGGCCGTGCCCGTCATGCACTTGGCCAAATTGCCTATGTCCAGCTCGACGTAGTACATCGTGCCAGCCAGCGTGGGATTCGGGCACGAGCCGGAACATCCGCTGAGATCCACCAACGTGCCTTCGCGGCTATCGAATAGCGCGTTCGGCCAGAAGTCCGACCCGTGCATACTTGCGGCCGCAGAGGGGGCCGTGCCGCAAGAACTCGCAGTGCTTACGGCAGTCGCCCCGAAACCTCCGCTACCCGAGGGATTATCTCGCACCCGCGCCAAGCGGATCACGGCGTTGGTGCTGGGATCGGTGCAAACGACGGGCGTGATCCCTGTCTTGATGGTAGGCCCCTGGGGCGCTTTCTGGGTTCCTGACGGGACTGTCGCCGGAAGCCCGGGAGGGGCGGTCCACGATGTTCCCTGCGGGTTGATATCCTTCCCGCTAAATCCTAGATCGAGAATCTGGTCGGTCACATCTGTCCAACCGGCGCTCGAATTCTGGTAATCGATTTTGATACAGCCGCTGGCAATAGGGTAATACTGTTTGACCCAGTATCCATCCGTGTAGCTGTAAGTCCCTCCACCCGATGCGCCCGAAGTTGGCAACGGCCAGACGTACGTTCCAACTGGGTTAGGAGTCTGGTTGGTCATCCACGTAGGCCCAGTTTTATAGGGCGGCGCATTAGAACCGTTGTTGGTGTTACCCGTGGAGTCGCTCGCGTCCCAGGCCAGCGTCGCCAGATCGACCGGCGTTGCCGGCCGGGTCGATGAGGCCGTGAGGTTCGTGGAAATGCCGGGCAGCGCCGTTGAACTGCTGCTGCTGATGTCGCTGTCCGAGCACGTGCCGGACGGGCCATAGTCCGAAAGCAAAATTCGCATGCCCACCTGGGTCCAATAACGCTCGGAAAGCTTGGGCGCATTGCTCGTGTCTTCGCCGTGCACCGGCCGGCGAATCATATCGATCTCCTGGCCGCCAATCTGGGGCGTGGCGATGCTGATTTTGAGAACCTTGCCGCCGGTCTCCGCCACTGCCAGGTTACTCTTGCCATAGATGGTCGTGGCCATATTGGCAAAGGTACTGACATATGCGCTGACGTGCCCTATATAGTTGCTGGTCGTACTCACGCTTTGCTTGGGAGTCTGCGACAGCAAATTGGCATAGCCGGAGCCGCCCTTTGTGACCTGTATCGGTCCGTTAAAAACGGAGCTGGTAGAGTATCCATTCTCGAGATTCGATGTAATGATCTCGCCCCCGGCGGTGACCGCGCCGCCCAAAGTCAGGGTATTCCCCGAGAGTTCAGCGAGCCAGATGTTGCCGTTGGAGTGCACTCGTCCGCCAAAATTGAAGGGCGGTTCCGCGAAATAGTCGAGGTCGTTCACCGAAAAGACGCCAAACTGAAAAACGGGAATGGCCACGGTTTGCACGTCCCTTTGCAGGCGCACTTCGGATCCGCCATTGGTGCGTGCGGTGACTTGAATCGTGTACGGCGTCATCAAACCCTGCATGCCTGCATAGGTGCCGTTGGGGATATTGGCGGCGCTAGCCTGGGGATTTCCGTTGCTTTGCGTCGGGAACTTGATGACGAAACCGCTGGTGCCATCCGGGTTCAGGTAACTCACGCCGGGAACCAAGTTCTTGGGCGAGGTGGCTACAATGCCGCTCGTCGTTCCGGTGATCATCGCGGCGGTCGGCGCGTAGTTCCCATTAAACAGATTCTCGAGCGAGGCCGTGAGAGTCTCCATTCCCGCCTCGGCTCCATAAAAGGCCAGTTGCCGGTCCGCATAGTTGCCGCCCAGGGTGCGATCGCCCATTACCATCCAGGCAAAGCCGGCGATCATCGTAGAGAGCAGCAGCAGAACCAGCATTGTGGTGGCCAGAGCCATGCCGCCTTCGCTTCGGTGCTTCACGGGATATCTCCTTATCATCATCGAATCGCCCAGCAATCGAGCCTTATGAAATCAATTACTCTCGGACGAGGTGAACTCGTTATAAAAATCCAGCCCGCGGATGCTGACCACCGTCTCCAAGTTGTTCCGCACGTAGGCGTGGGTCAGGGTGTAGGGATCGTCGGAGCGGGCGTACAACAAGATGTAGGCATCGCGGATATAGGGAAGCTGCGCGAGTGAGGGGCTCTCCACTTCCCCAGTCACCGTCACGGGCGACGACCCCGCGTTCAGGACGTCGTAAAAGATCTGCATATGTTCCATCTCATCGCCGACGGCCTTAGCCGCATTGAGGTTCACCTGACGCATCAATTGCGGCCGCGACGGGTTGGAATTATCGATGTAATAGGTGACCATCCACACCCGCGTTGCCGTCGTCACCGGATACGTTCCCGATGCCGCGGGAGATTGTATGTTTAGGATCGTGCCATATCCCTTCCCCGAGGCGTTCAGCCCGAAGGCATCATTGGGAGAGAAGGTGACCGTGTTGGCCGCTTGACTTACGCTGGAAACGGTCATGATGCAGACGTTTCCGGCCGTGGTGTTATCCACGTCGGCATCGCTCGAGGTCATCGAGTGCACTGCCGGTCGTATTGTTGTTTTGCAGCATGATCAGGTCCCCGGGCTCGAGACCGGTATTTCCGTTATTTATGATCATGCAGGTCGAATCGAAAGTGATCGTGTAGATAGCACTGGTCCCGCTCCCCGTGGAGGTAATCGAACCCTGTGGCTTCGGGTTAGCGTTGCCGGAGGCGCATCCGTTCGTCCCGCTCGAGCCGGTGATGGGATATTCATTCAACCAATGGCCGTTGGCATCTATCAGGGAAGTGTCCGCATAAAGGACGGTGACCATGTCCGTGGGCACGCCAGAAGTGGTGGTGGTAGGTCCGGCCTGGTACCCGGACGTGATGGCCGGCAAAACTGTCCACGAACTTGGGAAATTGCCGAAACTGGTTGCTGGAGACGTGTACGGGCCGGGCCTGACCACAGCGGAGGTGGGGCTGGCGCCTCCGGTATTGGGAATGGTGATTCCAGACTGCGGAATGCCGTTGCCGGCTTGCTTTAGATCGTAAACCATGTAGTTCATTCCCGCGCGCAGGTTTTCCTGCGTATCGGCCATTAACGAGACCGCCTCGGTGGCATGGGTGGCGTCGGTAAGGGCAGCCATGACGGCGCCCACAGTGACCAGCATGATCGTTGTGGCCACCAAAGTTTCCAGCAGGGTAAATCCAGATTGGCGTTTCATGCGCACCCTTCCTTAGGAAAAGTTCGAAATTGCGGACGTGAGCGTATAGGACATCGACGGCCACCGCCCGGAGCGATACGCGATCGTCACCTGAACGGTGCGCAGGTTGGATATACCGGTGACGGAAGAGATGGTGATCGTGCGCGTAAAGCCGAAATTGGTCAGCGGGATGCGCGCAGGAGATGTGCCAAAGACGCCGGTACTGTTGGGAAGAAGGATCGAGTCGGTGTGCGCGGCATCCGGACAAGCGCCGCTGACGTAATCGTCCTGTGTGCCCAGAATTCCGTCCGTATTCGGATCGCAGAGGGGAAGAGCGCCGGTGAGAAAAATGCCGCCGCTGCAAACGCTCGAGCCCACATTGCAAATGGTGGTCCAAGTGAGTTGTCCCTGGTCCCGAGCGGTAAATATGGATTCAACCGTCTCGGCGGCTTTCTGCTGGGCAATATATTCGTATTGCGAGACATTCATATAGGCCAATCCTTGGGCCAATATGCCGGCCAGTCCCAGGAGCCCGATCGACAAGACCAAAGTGGCGATCATCGTTTCGATCAGCGTAAAGCCGGCTTGATTCCGGCGACGCATGCGAGCATTCATTACCGTTCTCCTCCGCATCACTGCACCCATGCGGTTCCCGTGTAGCGATAAACTTTAATTCTTCCGGTATTTCCCAGGATGGTGATGGCCCTGGCGGAAGTTAGAACGTTCGGAAGACCAATGAAGATCGTGCCGTTTGTCGGATTGCCATTGCCGTCGGTAAACGTGCCGTCGCTCTGAAACTCCACTCCCGAAGTGGGGGTCCCGGAAGCCCCGGCGAACTCGATTCCTCCCGACGCCGGTTTCCCGAAATTATCCGGGGTATCGATTTCGCCGGTGAGGGTCATGAATTGGGCCGCGCCCGGCAACACCAAGCTCAGGTATGCCGTGCTCGACACGATGTTGCTGGGCTCCGCCACCTGATAGAGCGATATCGTCTTGGTGCCGGAGAACTGCACCACGATGGTGCGGCGCTGGGAGATGGCCTCCTCGCGCGCCTGACGCAGGCTCTCCTTCAGTTGCTGCTGGGCCGAGTTTGCTTGGGTCTGTTGTAAGAACGGCTGCATCTGGATGACAGACATGGCCATGACGGCAAGGCTCATCACGATCACAAACGTCAGCTCCAGCGTTGAGAAGCCCCGTTGACTACGCTTGTTATCCGCCTCCCGAGCGACGACCACCGAAGGCAGATAGCCTTTCGCAAGCCGAGAAGCGGCCACGGCCAAGCCGTTTGTTTTTGACGCGCACAAATCTCGAGATAGAGCAGGGCTCATCGCTTTTTCCTACGGAATCCCTTTCGATTTTTAAGAAAGGCTAAGGATTCCGTCTAAAGAACGCATTCGCATTGCCAATCGGGCATCGCGCCTAATTGATTCAAAGTGAAACACTTAATAAGGACTTCGAGGACGCGGCAGATGCGCCCCTCATATTGGAGGTAACGTTTCTTCCCAACATAGGCTCTCGCGTCCCTGGGGCCAAGGGCACGCTCGCCATTGCCGCGGATGAGTCGCAGTACCATGGTGCCTATGGTTCTTTATTGAGCGGTGGGCCGACAATAGTCCACCGGTACCAGTGTTGCTGATCGGTAGTGAAAAGATTTAGAAAATCTATCCTCAGAGACGGTTCAAATGCTTTGAGGGGCTTTGAAGGCGTACTTTCCCGCAGCCTTCGAGGACTGCAAGAGCAAGCGCAACTCGGCAGTCGCGCTTGCCACTTAAGACGGTTTGCTAGGAAGAGGTCAGAATCTGGCCCAGCTAAAGGAATCCATCATGAATGGCTGCACGGTGGCGATAATGCCGCCGATGTGGACATTGGCTAATTGCGTGTCGTAGTAGATGGCTGCTCCGTTTGTGTCCGTTATGGTGGAACCGATAAGGCTTCCATACCACGCGGTGCCTCCCGGAATGTTGATGGGGGCGTTGGGAGCGTAAACTACGCCGGCGCACGTGGCGCCGCCATAAAGGCTGATGGAACCTGTTCCGCCGTACAGAATTTGGAAATTGGCTGGGACGGGCGCTCCTGCCGAATTTACGTTACTGAAGGCGCCGCTGGCGGTAAACGGGTTGGCGACGGTCGGATCGATATTCATGGTTACCAGGCCGCTCCCGCTCATAGCCATCGCCGTGCCGTTGGTCATGCTGACGCCGCTGCTCGAACCCAGTCCGTCATAGACGTTCACGGTGATGGGATTGGAATTATTCACGATCAGGGAATTACCGCCTGAAAGATTGATGCTGTTGGTGTTAACGGTGAGGGAGCCCGTCGCGGCGTTGGTCGTCAACGCGGCGCCGTTCGACACACTGATGCTGTCGATGTTGTAAGTCCCTGGCGTCAGTGTGAGGTGCGCTCCGCCGTTGACGATTATGGGCGGGAAGCCAGCCGCCGTCGGTGCAGCCGACGGTGAGAATGTCAGGTTTCCCGCTGATCCGCTGCAACCGGAAAGACCGAGGGAAGCGCAGGTAGTGCCGGATCCCACCGTAATGGCGGTGCCCGTGTTCCAGCTGGACGGCGCAGTCGGCATGCTCGGGTTGGTCAAAGTGATCGGTTGAGACAATTGAACTGGACCCGAGCCGCAGGAAGACGCCGTGGCGCGCTCCGACACCGAGGTTGCCAGGGTTTGGTCTATGGCGATTTCGGAAGCGGTACCAGCTGTGCAAGAACCAAGCTTCTTGGAGTCGTCAACGCCTGTGCGCGGCGAAGAAAATGTTCCATGAATTGACGCGCTACCTTGCAGAGTAATGTTCCCGTTCGTGCCTACGTCGCCACCATAATTGTTCAAGACGACGCTGCCCCCGGATAGCGGGGCCGCCGAGTTATAGCTGTTAACGGTAGCGTTGCCCGACATGGTGACTGAGCTGCATCCGTTGCCGGTGGCAAACGCCGCATAGGCCGGCAAGGACGACGATCCGAAGGTCACCTGCTGTTCCACCACGCCGGTGACTTCTTCCGTAGCGGGACGAATGCCACCGATGGCGCCGTCGGCCTTGATTTGCCAAGTCTGCACGGTGGCCGGACCGGACGCCGTGGTCACCTGATTCATGGCAATCAAGGTGGCGGTGGCCGTGTAATTCACGGTTGTGTTGCCCGAAGCGACGCTGCCCAAAGCGGCGCTTTGGAAGGCGGTCTCAACCGAAGCAACCGGGTAGTTGCTGGCACTGGAGGTGGTGGACAAAACAACGGGATTGCCGTTGCTGGCCAGCGTCACTGGAGACACATTCGTGTTGTAGAGGGATGCCGTGTCTCCTGAGGCGGGCGAAGCACCATTTGTGCAGGTCGTGTTCCCGGCAGCGCAAAAGGTATTCACGATGTAATTGGCGGCGGCGTTCAAGCCGGCTTCGGCGCCGTAGCGCGCCTGGGTCATCTCCCGATAGTTCAAGCTGGACCAGGTTTCCAATTGGGAGACGAACATGATGGAGACGCCCAGCACAGACAGAATCAGGATGAAGATGAGGGCGAAGAATAGCGCGATTCCCTTTTGGCTCGATCGTTTAGGGGTATTCGTCTCATCTCTCTTCATTTCAACACCTCAAGGATTCAAAAGATTTGTGGTGATATTTGGGGGAATCGGCTGCACGCGTTCGAGCGAATGAGCTATGGCGCCATCCAGTTCCCAGGCATCGAACACGTTCCGCGGGGAGACGTTCAGCAGGGCCTTCGTTTCTTGCTGGAATTGATGGGTTACCGGTCCTCTTCCTGGGTCTGCACCGTCAAGGTAACGGCGACGTCGAGCACGTAAGTGTTGCCCGACTGGCCGGTCGCAGTTTGGTAGGAGAAGCACGGCGCGCTGCCAGGATTCGCCAGGAGATTGTTGAGCAAGACCACGCCCGCGCTCACCGCGGGCTTGGAAGCGGCGCTCAGCGGCGACAGGACTTCGTTGCGGTACAGATAACCGGGCGCAGTGGTCGTGCCGGGAACGCAGGAATATTCGACATAGATCATGCTTCCGCTGCCGTTGATGTCCCCATAGAGTTTCAGCGTGTTGCAAGTGGAACCGTAGGCGTAGGCTGTGTACGTTGTGGGCGCCACGGTGCTGGAGGGGCAGTTCGGAGTGACGTAGTTCAGAGCGGCCGGCGGGATGATGCCGGTGCCGAGCGAGCCCGAAACGATCACCTGGGCTCCGCTGATGTGCGGAAACGTGAAGCCGGCAGCGGTGATGCTGGTGGCCGAGGGAACCGCGGTGAGCTGTATGGTTTCGTAGTTTGCGCTCGCGGCCGTGTCCGGCAGAACGTCCAGGAACATCCCCGCGTACATACCGGCGCTGGAGGTGACGGCGACAATCTCGGCGCTGCTGCTGGCACTCGCGGCCGCGGACAAAGTCACCGTGGCGGGAAGGGAGATCAGGCCCGCCTGCCCGACTTCTTGCTGGAGCAGTTCGGTGGCGCTGCGGACGTTCCTGTGCATTTCGGTACGGTTTGCGATCGTGCTCTGAACGAACGTCAGCTGCGACATTCCGGTCATAACAAATGTAATGACAATCAAAAGGATCGCCAGGCTGACCATCATTTCAAGCAGAGAAAAGCCGCCCTGTATGCGCGCCGCTCGATTCCGTGATGTCTTGCATCGCAACACGCCGGCTCCCTTCAGAACGGATTGACCTTCAGCGCGGCCACCGTTGACTGCGGCACGGCTCCCACAGAGCCGATCGAAGCGTCGACTTTGGTCGTGACCGTGAGCAATTTTGTGTTGGTGGCGCCGGCGGGCCCGGCCGCGATCGACCACACGCGAACGTAATACCAACCGGACGGAGCGGTGCCGGCGCTGGTGAGGATATTTCCGGTGATATCCAGATAGTCCACGTAGCCGGTAGCGGGGCTGCTGGGATCAGAATTACCACCGATGGCCAGGCCAGTCCCTCCCGACGAGGAAGTCGGAATGGTGGTGGTGTTGGACGTGGAATCGTTGAAGGAAAGCGCCAGAAGCTGTTCCAATTTGTCCTGGCAGTATTCTGACGTGCGAGCCGCCAGATGCCCTTGGTTCTCGCTCGTGGCCAGGGACGTGGCCGCCAGGACCATGACTCCGGCGGCCACCACAAGCATCAGGGCCGTAGCAACCATGGTTTCAATGAGGGTCGAGCCGCCTTGCCGGCGACGCCTGCGGATGCGATTCATTTTTATTCCTGGCCTCCTATGTAATCCTCAGCGCTGCTGCCAATGCGGAGTTGGCGTGTTGTTGGAGTACCAACTCTGAATCTCTCCGGTAGCGATCACGGTAATTCCATACACCGCGCCCCCGTCGGTCAGGTACAGAGCGCCCGTCGCATCGGGTATGCCTCCCGAAGCGCCCGAGGAACCGCCGGGTGCGGGGTCCGAAGGCACGCCGCGCGAATTGAACTCGATGCATGCAGTGTTGGCGACGGAGGTCGTGTTGGTCGACTGGCCGGCATAACCCGCGTAGCAGAGGGGCGCCTGGCCGAGCGACGGTTCTGTATTTGTAGGAGCGGCGCCCACACTGCCGTAGCCGAAGGACACGTTGCGAGAAAGCCCGATCACCGGGCTTGTCGCCACGGTGCAGGCGTTCGAGTCTCCATCGGTTTGCCAGCAGCCGGCGCCGCCGTTGCCGCTCTTATTCCAGAGTTCGAGGCGGTAAGTTCTGCCGGTGAGGTTCGCGTAGACACGGGCGTGGGTGAAATTGGCAGCGGCCCGTAATTTGGCTTCTGCAATCATCGCCGCGAGACTGCGGCTATCTCCAGCCGTCCAAAGGCTCTGTTCCATATTGGAAAAGACGGGCACACCGAAACCGACGATGGTTATGGTGATAGCGACCACCACCATCGATTCAAGGAACGAAAATCCTCTCGGCACGGATCTTTCCGTGCCGTCACAACCGATTCGTTTCCAAGGCATCTTTGTGGGCCTACACGTTCTGCGCCTGATATCTAACCGCAATCGGCGTGCCGTATGCAGGATTGATAAACAGGTTAGTTAGAAGTGGCTCACTGGTTCAGAAGCGAACAATAGGGGGCTCGGCGTAGCGATTTGCTACTGAAGAGACCGAGCAGAAAATACTCGATGTTCAGGCGGCGGGTGCGCGAGGACCACTACGGCATGTGACGCTTACTTGCAGCCAGGCGAAATAGGGCAAGGGCCGAACGGCCTCAGCCCTCGAGATTGACTCCTTCAACGATTCAGAATGCTCAGAAACGCGCTATTGCAAATGAGGCGGAGCCGCCGGAGCGTTGGCTGCGGCCGGAGTGCTGGCGGGAGCAGCCGAGGCAGAGGGACCGCCTGCCGGCGCGGCGGCGCCCGAAGGCCCGGGTCCGCCCGTCTCTTTGGGCGTGGTGAGATAGCCATTCACACCGTTCTTGCTGACGTCCATGACCACCAGCTCATAGGGAGCGCGAACACCGCGGACGTAGAACTGCATGGGTTCATCGACGTTGCGGTCTTTCTTGTCGATGGACTTATCGTCGGCGATGACGGTCATGGTGAATTTGTAGTGCTTGGGGTCCGTGCTGTGCAGCACGATTTGCACCGGCCCTACGTGCTGGGGATTCTTGCCCTTGCTCAGCTTGAAATCATAGACATTGCGGTCGCCCATGTGCTTGAGGACTTCGAGCTCTTCGCCATTGCGTGCAATCAAGACGCCCTGGTTATTCAAATCGCCGACCGCGCTGGTGAGGCTCTTCTTGGTATCGTCCAAATCCTTCTTGGTGGCGGCTATATCGGTCTTGGCTCCGCTTAGATCGGTAGAAACTTGTCCAATCTTGCTAGCGCTCTCCTGCTGCACCTGGCCGATCTGGGCCACCAGTTTGGCGTCGCTATCCTGCTGATCCTGCTGGATCTGCTGGGCCATGGTGCGCGCGCGCGCCAATTCGGCCTGGGTGAGGCCAAGCTTCTGGGAGGTGACGTCGAGCTGGGCGCGCAGCAAAGCGACGCGGGAGTTGGTCTGTTCGAGCTCCTTGCTCAGCACGTCGGAGTGTGAATCGCTCTGAGCCAAGGCACTCTGGAGCTGCGCGCGAGAGCTATAGCCCTCATAGACGATCACTCCAATACCCAGGAACAACACAATGATGACCAGAGGGATCCACATCGGCGTCGGGGGCGGCTCATAGAGATAGCCCTCATTCGAGGGGGGAACGTTCGGGGGAACGCTCGGCGGAACATTCGGCGTAATGCTCATTGCCTTCTCTCCTTCGCTCTTCTAAGAGACTTCGCTAAGTTCGGAACCGAAAAAAAGCGGGTGCTGAGAATATCGCGCCCTGAATCGGGCCGAGCCGAGTTAACAAGCACAGCTAAACAGCGCCAAACTCTTGACCTAAAAAGTCCACCCTTATTGATTATGGCCGAGACGCTAAAGGTTGTCCACGTCCATGCCAGGCTCAAAGCAATGCCTATCCGAGACCGCAAGCGTCGCCTCTTTGATGCAGTTTTTATGGCTTGCGGCGAGGCCACCGGGCTTCGATCGTTGTGGTCAATCCGCCGCGAGGAGTGAATTCGCCTCGAACCGAGCACCAAACCGGCTTGGTGGCGGCCACGACGTCGCGCAGGATGCGGTTGACGGCGTTCTCGTAGAAGATTCCCAGATTGCGATAGGCCAGCAGGTAATGCTTCAAGGCCTTTAGCTCGAGGCATTTGAGCCGAGGCTGGTATTCGATGACGATCGTTCCGTAGTCCGGCAAGCCGGTCTTGGGACAGACGGAGGTATATTCCGGGAACCGGGTCCGAATGGTGTAGCCGGGAAACTGATTCGGCCAGGTCTCGAGATTGGGCAGGCGCGCGTCGACGCCCGCCTTGGCGTGCTTGTCGGTGTAACCGGGCATAGGTCCTCTCCCACTATCGCAAAGTGAAGTATCGCAAAGTTGCCAAAGCTGGCCTTGTCCGGGTTCTCAGAGAGCGTCGGAGCGGGCCCCAGCGCCCCTCGAATTGGCCGTCAGGCTCTTGTGACCGAATTGGACTCAAGTTCCTTCTATTCATGTCGATATGTTACAATAACGCGGTTGATTGCACGCGCCCCGAAACACCGCCAGGCGGTTGCGCAACCTCAGAAGGTTAAATATAACCGCGGTGCTGCTTGGTACGTCTAAAAAGCACGCGACATGCCCCGGCGCAATTGGGGCGCGTCCGGCGTCCGCGATAACACTGGGCCAGTGCGGTTCTAGAGAAACTTAATCTATGTGGATTGTAAGGGTCGCTCTTAATCGACCGTATACCTTCATCGTAGTGTCCGTTTTGATCCTGATTCTGAGCGGGGTGGCCATCGTGCAGACCCCGGTGGACATTTTTCCCTCCATCGATATTCCCGTAATCGGCATCGTCTTGAGCTACACGGGACTTTCCCCGCAAGACATGCAGGACCGCCTCGCGAGCGTGATGCAGAGGAACATGACGAACACGGTCGAGGACGTGGATCATTATGAATCGCAGTCCTATCATGGCATCTCGGTGGTCAAGGTCTTCCTGCAGCCTAAAGCGAACCTCTATGGCGATATCGCCGAAGTAAGCTCGGTATCGACCTCGGCCATTCGCGGCATGCCTGCGGGCACCACCCCGCCTTTCCTGCTTCCTTACGATGCGGCAGACGTTCCCATTCTGCAGATCGGACTGAGCAGCAAGAGCCTTTCCGAACAGCAATTGACCGACGTGGCCCAGAACTTTTTGCGGACGCGGCTGACGACCATCCCCGGCATCGAGCTTCCCGGGCCCTATGGGGGCAAGCAACGCATGGTCACTGTGGACCTGGACCCGCAGAAACTGTTGCAGCGGAGTATTTCCGGGGCCGACGTGGTCACTGCGGTAAATGCGCAAAATGTGGTTCAGCCGCAGGGCACGGCGAAGATCGGCGACCGCGAATACGACATCGAGTTGAACAGCGCGGCCAAGACGGTGGATGAATTGAACGACGTTCCCGTCAAAGTGGTGAACGGCGCGATGGTTTATTTGCGCGACGTCGCTTACGTGCACGACGGCGCCAGCTTTCAAATCAACATCTCGCGGCGCGACGGGCAACGCGGCGTGCTGCAGGTGGTGCTGAAGCACGGGGCGGCTTCGACGCTGGACGTGGTCCGCGAAGTGCGCGCCGCGCTGCCCAAAATCGCCGCCACGCTGCCGCCGGACGTGAATATTTCGCTGACCGGGGATCAATCGATCTTCGTGCGCGCGGCGATTAACGGCGTGCTGCGGGAAGCGGTGATCGCGGCGTTGTTGACGGCGGCATTGATCCTGCTGTTTCTGGGAAGCTGGCGCAGCACTCTGGTGGTCGCGATTTCGATTCCACTCTCGATTTTGACCTCGCTGCTGGTGCTGAGCTTGCTCGGCGAAACGCTCAACATCATGACGCTGGGAGGACTGGCGCTGGCGGTGGGCATCCTGGTGGACGACGCCACGGTGGAAATCGAGAACATCAACCGCCTGCTGCCGGAAGGCATGCCGCTGCGCGATACGATTCTCACCGGCGCGCAGCAGATCGCGGTGCCCGCGTTCGTGGCCACGCTGAGCATCTGCATCGTGTTCGTTCCCATTTTTTTCCTGAAGGGCGTGCCGGGCTTTCTGTTCCGTCCGCTGGCGGAGGCGGTGGTTTTCGCCATGCTGGCGTCGTATTTCCTTTCGCGAACGCTGGTGCCGACTCTGGTGATGTACACGTTCCGTTCGGAAAGGCGCAAGCGAGAAGCGGCGGAAGGCAAAGGAGAAGAGCAGGCCGGCTTCTTCCGGCGATTCCATCTTGCTTTCGAGGAAGGTTTCGAGGGAGCGCGGGAGCGCTACGTGAAGGCGCTGGAATGGTGCCTGGAGCACCGGCTGGCATTTACGCTTGGTTTTCTGGGATTCTGCGGGGCCAGCATGCTGCTGATTCCGATTCTGGGCTCGGACCTTTTTCCGAGCGTCGATGCGGGGCAAATCCGGCTGCACGTGCGCGCGCCGATCGGAACGCGCATCGAGGAGACGGCGGCCCTCTGCGATCGCATCGAGACGTCGATTCGCAGGCAGATCTCCAACGGGGACTTGGACGGGATCGTCGATAACATCGGGTTCCCGCCCAGCGGCATCAACCTTACGCTCAGCAACAGCGGCGTGATCGGCACATCGGACGGCGAGATTCTGATCTCGCTCAAGCCCGAGCACCGCACCAAGCCCGCGGATTACATCCGCCAAATGCGCCGCACCTTGCCGAGGGAGTTTCCGGGCACGGAGTTCTATTTTCAGCCTGCGGACATTGTCAGCCAGGTGCTCAACTTCGGATTGCCGGCGCCCATCGACGTGCAACTTTCAGGAATGGATGTGCAGGAGAATTTTCGCCTGGCCCGCGAATTTCTGCCGCGGCTGAAAATGATTCCAGGAGCGGCCGACGTACACATTCAGCAAGCCTACGATCAGCCGCAACTGAACATCGACGTGGACCGCACGAAAGCGCAGCAAGTGGGAATGACCGAAGCAACGGTCTCCAACAACGCCATGGTTTCCCTGACCAACAGCTTTCAAACGGCGCCCAATTTCTGGGTGAGCCCGCAGGGCGTTACCTACAAATCGCCACGCAGACGCCGCAATACCGGATCGATTCCTTGCCGGACCTTCGTGAATTGCCGGTGATCACGGCCAACGGAGCAGGCACCCAGGAGCAACTGATCGAAAACCTGGCGAGCATCAAACGTGAATCCGGGCTGGCGGTGGCCTCGCAATATGACATCGTTCCAGTGGTGGATACGTTTGTGACCGCGCAGGACCGCGATCTGGGTGGGGTATCGGCGGATGTGGTCAAGGTGGTACGACAATACGAAAGCAAGCTTCCGCGAGGCACATCGGTAGCCATTCGCGGGCAGGTCGACACGATGCAATCGTCGTTCTCGGGACTTTTCGTGGGATTGATCTTCTCGGTGATTTTGGTGTACTTGCTGATGGTGGTGAACTTCCAATCCTGGGTGGACCCATTCATCATCATCACGGCCTTGCCGGGCGCGCTGAGCGGAATCGCATGGATGCTGTTTTTTACCGGGACCACATTGAATGTGCCGTCGCTGATGGGAACGATCATGTGCATCGGCGTGGCCACTTCGAACAGCATTCTGCTGGTCACCTTCGCCGCGGCCCAGATGCGCGAAGGGCGGAACTCCTTCCAAGCGGCGGTGAGCGCCGGGTTTACGCGGCTTCGGCCCGTGATCATGACCGCGTTGGCCATGATGGTGGGCATGATTCCGATGTCGCTGGGAATCGGCGAGGGCGCGGAGCAGAACGCACCGCTGGGGCGGGCGGTGATTGGGGGCTTGCTGATCGCCACTATAGCGACGCTCTTTTTCGTGCCCGTGGTTTACAGTTACGTGCGCCGGAAGGGTTACCAGGAGATTTTCGCGGAGTAGTCAGTGGACGGAACGCATAAAATCATGAGCGCAATCGTTTCAGAGGCGAGGAAAGGGACCCGGACATGAACCCGCAGGCCACGGAGACGGAGAGCAGGGCCGAAACTACGGGGGGTTCGCACCTTCCGCCGGCGGCGCCGCGGCGGCGGCATGGCTCGCGCGCTTGGGCCTATACGGTTCCCGCAATCATTCTGGCGCTTTTCGGCGGATTGGCGTACTGGAGAGTGCAATCGCGAAATCGCGTGAGCGCCGAACTCATCCCGGCCGCTGCCGCAACCGAGCAGATTCCGGTAGATGTGGTGCATCCGGCGCGCTCGACGGCCAGCCGGGAGTTGACCATTCCCGGCGACGTGCAAGCGTACGTGGAGACGCCGATTTATGCCCGCACCGACGGTTACCTCAAGGAATGGAACGTGGATATCGGCGGACATGTGAAACAGGGGCAGCTCCTGGCCACCATCGATACGCCGGAACTGGATCAACAACTTCGACAGGCCGAAGCGGCGCAACTACAAGCCCAGGCCAATCTGGATTTGGCCAAGACCACGGCGGAGCGCTGGCACGTCCTGCTGAAATCCGACGGCGTCTCGCAGCAGGAAGTGGATAGCAACGACGCGGCTTATAAGGCGCGCCAGGCCGACTTTGCGGCCGCGGTGGCCAATGTGGACCGGCTGAAATCGCTGCAATCGTTTCAGCAAGTGACCGCGCCATTCGAGGGGGTAATCACCACTCGAGATATCGATATCGGAGCGCTGATCACCAACGGGACCGCCAAGGAACTGTTCAAAGAGGCCCAAGTGGAAGTGATGAGGGTGTATACGAACGTGCCCGAAGGCTACAGCAACGACATCCGCATCGGCATGCCGGCGGAATTGCATATCGGGGAGTTTCCCGATCGCGTGTTCACGGGAAAGGTGGCCCATACCTCGGGAGCCATCGATACGGCTTCGCGCACCTTGCTGACCGAAGTGCAGGTTCCCAATCCCAAGAGCGAATTGAAGCCCGGAGCTTATGCCGAGGTTACCTTCCGACTTTCGAGCGCGGAGCCTCCGTTGGTGATTCCCTCGAACACGTTGATCTTCCGCTCGGCCGGCCCGCAGGTAGCCGTGGTGGACTCCTCGCACAGCGCACGGCTACGTAACCTCACCATTGGCCGCGACTTCGGAACCAGTCTGGAAATTCTTTCCGGCTTGCAGCCGCAAGATTTGGTTGTCCTCAACCCGCCGGACTCTCTTTCCGATGGCCAACCGGTTTCCATTCAGCAGACCGACAATTCGGCGCCTGGCGCAGCACCCAAGCCCGCGGCGGCGACGCCGAATGCCAGCGACAAGACAAACTAATGACCTCGTCTGAGTCGGCCCGTCCTTTGGCACCCAAGCTCCTGGCGGTCACGCTAGGCTGTGCGCTGACCCTCACGGGCTGCCTGGTCGGCCCCAATTATCATCGTCCGAGTGTCGACGCGCCCACAGCGTGGAAGGAACAGCCTCCCGATGGGTGGAAAACGGCCACGCCGCATGACGAAATCGCGAAGGGCAATTGGTGGGCCGTTTTTGGCGATCCGGATTTAGACAAGCTGGAGACGCAAGCGGTCGCAGCCAACCTGAATCTGCAGGCGGCGGCGCAAAGGGTTCTGGAAGCTCGGGCGCAGGCGCTGGCCACCAGATCCAACCTCTATCCCAATGTTTCAGCGGGATTTTCCCCCAGCCGGGCACGGAGCACGGGAACAAAAATCGTAGGCCCGAACAGGGAAGAAACGTCCGTATATGACGCCAATCTCTTCAGCCTGCCGGTGCAGGCGACCTACGAGGCGGACCTATGGGGGCAGATTCGACGCTCGATTGAATCGGCAAACGCCCTGACGCAGATGAGCGTGGCCGACTACGAAACCGTGTTGCTGCAACTCAAGACCGATGTGGCGTCCTTCTACATCATGACCCACTACATCGATCAGGAGCTGATCATCCTGCGCAACAACATCGAGTTGCAGCAGCGCGCCGTGGACCTGGCAAACGTGCGCCACCAGGGCGGCGTAGCCAGCGGCCTGGACGTCTCCGCCGCCGAGACCCTGCTCGATACGACGGAAGGGACTTACGTGGGCCTGGGGGTTCAACGGGCGCAGTTCGAGCATGCATTGGCGGTTTTGCTGGGCAAGCCTCCGGCCGAATTCAGCCTGGCCGAGAAGCCTTTGCAGAACATGCCTCCCGCGCTGCCGGCAGGAGTGCCTTCGTTGCTGCTGGAACGCCGTCCCGATATCGCCTCGGCCGAAAGGCTGATGGCGTCCAATAACGCGCAGATCGGGGTGAATCGCGCGGCCTACTATCCCAACGTAACCTTGAGCTTTGCCGCCGGGGGGCTCAGTTCTTTTCTGGGCCAGCTCCTGGACGTGCCCAGCCTGGTGTGGTCGGCCACCGCGAACGCGGCGCAACCGATCTACACCGGAGGGCGGCTATCGGCGAATATGATGTTCGCGCAGGCGACCTACAACGAATCCGTGGCTCGTTACCGGCAGACCGTGCTTTCCGCGTTCCAGGAAGTGGAAGACGATCTATCCGGCTTGCGCGTCCTGGAGCAGCAAGCGGCGGCCTACGACAAAGCCGTGAGCGCGGCCCAGGAGACGGCGGACATTTCCACTTCGCGCTACCGGGAAGGCTTGGCCAATTACCTGGAAGTGATCACGGCGGACGAAGAACTGCTGAGCAATCAGCGGCTTGCCGACGCGGTTCAAGAGCAACGCTTGCTCACCACGATCCAACTGATTCAGGCGCTGGGCGGGGGCTGGCAGGAATCGACGATCTATACGCCAGGCGCGCCTCTGCCTGGGCAAACTGCGGCAGCGGCACCCCAAACGGCGCCGCGCAGCCGGTAATCTCCCCGTAACCATCCAGGCAACGATCTAACCATTCAGGGCGCATAGGGCGCCATCCACTGCATTCTTGTACACATTCCCTAGACAAAAACCGCAGAATTTGTTACTTGGGGTAGGGGGTAGTATTGCAGGCGCTGCTCCAAAAGGGGGGCATTCCATGCTGCGGCCTGGCATGGCCCAAGCTGTGGGCATGGAGTGATGCGAAGTTCCACACCCCGAGAAGCCGTATGCGCAATCCTTAGCGGAGCGCAATCGTTAGGAGATTCGGGCGCGAACGGTCACTACCAGGAGAAAGACCGACATCGTTACGGTTTGAAAACAAAATTAATATAGCTGACCAGATTGGAGTGGATCATGAGCACTGTGGCACCCGTTGCTGGCACGCAATCCAATGGTGAACTGGTTCAGATTCTGTCGCCGGAGACGTTGATCCGCCAGCGCCTCGAAGAGGAGCGCCAGCGCCTGCGAAAAGGAGGCCGGCATCGAGCGCAAGGAAGTCCACCACTTCCACAAGCCCATCGAGCTCCCCTTCACCTCGCTGCAGCGCGACCACACCACCATTCTGTTCGGCGGCCTCACCTGGAAGCACGAACGGCTGGTGCACGCCGCGCTCGAAAGCCTGGGCTACAGGTGCGAATCCGTGCCGGTGCCCAACAAGAAGGCCTTCCAGCTCGGCAAGGAGTACGGCAACAACGGCCAGTGCAATCCCACCTACTTCACCGTGGGCAACCTGGTGCAGTTCGTGCAGGACCTGGAAGCCAAGGGCCTGACCAAGGACGAGATCTGCGACCGCTACGTCTTCTTCACCGCCGGCGCCTGCGGCCCCTGCCGCTTCGGCATGTACGAATCCGAGTACCGGCTGGCGCTGCGCAACGCGGGCTTCGACAAGTTCCGCGTGCTGCTCTTCCAGCAGAGCGGCGGCCTGAACCAGGCCGAAGCCGAAGCCGGCCTGGAAATGAACCTCGACTTCTTCCTGGCCATCCTGAACGCGCTGAACATCGGCGACATCATCAACGACGTCGCCTACCAGATTCGGCCCTACGAAGTGAACGCCGGCGAGACCGACCGCGTCCTCGAAGAATCCATGGAGCTGCTGCACGAAGTCATGCGGCGCCAGCAGCCCTGGACGCTGCGACGGCAAGCGCGGCGCAAGCTGCTCAAGAAGACGCAGCTTCGCCGGCACCGGCGGAATATCTCGGCAAGTTCCTGCAACCAGCTTTTCGGCGACGACTTCATGGCTCGCGCTGCGACGAAGTGCGCGACCGCTTCGCCGCCATTCCCATCGACCGCACGCGCGTGAAGCCCATCGTCAAGATCACCGGCGAATTCTGGGCGCAGACCACCGAGGGCGACGGCAACTTCAACATGTTCCGCTTCCTCGAAAAGGAAGGCGCGCAGGTCGTCGTCGAGCCCATCGGCACCTGGATCTGCTACCTGATGCACCAGGTCGTGCAGAAATATGCACGATCGAGAAGGGCTTGGAGGAAGGCGCCGCGCTGCCTCCCTCCTGGCGCGCTGGACAAGCGCCTCAAGATCAACCTGAGCATGCACAAGAAGATCATGCAGATCAAGATCGCCGAGGCCATTTTCAAGCGCGAGTACAACCGCATCATCGACGCGCTCGGCGGCATCGGCCATCACCTGGTGGATCAGTACGAACTGCAGCGCCTCGGCCATCCCTACTACAACTCGCGCGCGGCGGGCGGCGAAGGCCACCTGGAAGTCGCCAAGAACATCTACTACTCGAACAAGGGCCTGGCGCACATGGTTCTGGCGCTCAAGCCCTTCGGCTGCATGCCCTCCACGCAGTCCGACGGCGCGCAGTCGGCCGTCATGTCCCACTACAAGGACATGATCTTCCTGCCCGTCGAAACCTCCGGCGAAGGCGACGTGAACGCCCACAGCCGCGTGCAGATGGCGCTGGGCGAAGCCAAGGCCAAGACCAAGCTCGAATTCAAGGCCGCGCTCGACGTCAACCGGCCGGACGCTCGAAGAGATTCGCGCCTACGTCGACGAGCATCCGGAACTGAAGTCGCCCATGTACAAAGTGCCCTAAGACCGAAGGCGTGGTCGGCGCTGGCGGCCAACTTCGTCCTGCACGTGGCCGAGCGCATGAAGGCGGAACGGCCGGTTCCGCGCGCAAGCGCTGCGCCAGCGTCGCTGCCTAAAGTCGATCGGGGGATAAGATGATGGGTTGCTCAAGCTGGAAGCTGCGGTACAGGCGCAAGCGACGGCGACAAGGCACGGCGGAGCATTTGTTCCGCTCGGCAATCTCTCCAAGCCGCTGATCGCTCCGCCTCCGCCGGTCGTGAAGCCCGTCACCAGCGCGCCGTGCCGGAAGGCACGCAGCTGATGGTCGGCCTCGACGTCGGCTCCACCACGGTCAAGGCCGTGGTCGTCAATCCCGCAAACGATCAAGATCCTCTGGAGCGACTACCAGCGCCACGACACCAAGCAGCCGGAAAAGGTCCTGGAATTCCTGAAGCGCATGGAAGAGGAAGTCGGCATCGTCGCCGGCCACACGCCGCATTTTCGTCACCGGCAGCGGCGGCGGCGGCATGGCTCCACTGATCGGCGCCAAGTTCGTGCAGGAAGTGAACGCCGTGGCGCTGGCGGTCGAGAAGCTCTACCCCGAGTGCGGCTCGGTGGTCGAACTGGGCGGCCAGGACGCCAAGATCATCATCTTCAAGGAAGATCCCGAGACCGGCCGCAAGAAGAAAATTCCTTCGATGAACGACAAGTGCGCCGGCGGCACGGGCGCGGTCATCGACAAGATCAACGCCAAGCTGCGCATTCCCGCCGAGCAGCTCTGCAAGATGGGCTACGTGGGCCTCGAAGCTGCATCCGGTGGCCGGCAAGTGCGGCGTCTTCGCCGAAACCGACATCAACGGCCTGCAGAAGAGCGGCGTGCCGCCCGACGAACTGATGGCCTCGCTGTTCGAGGCCATCGTGCAGCAGAACCTGGCCGTGCTGACGCGCGGCAACACGCTGCGTCCCGCAGGTGCTGCTGCTCGGCGGCCCGAACACCTACATCAAGGGCATGCAGGATTGCTGGAAGTTCAACATCCCCAAGGTTTGGGAAGAGCGCAAGTTCCCGCTGCCCGAAGGCGTGGATCCCGCTTCGCTGATCCTGGTTCCGGAGAACGCGCAGTACTTCGCCGCGCTCGGCTCGCGTCGAGTTCGGCAAGGACGAAGACGAAGCCGTCGGCGTCTACCGCGGCACGGAAAACCTCGAGTGGTACATGAACGTCGGCCGCCTGGAAGAGAAGCAGAAAAAGGGCGGCAGCGGCCTCAGCAAGACCGAGCAAGAGCTGGCCGGAGTTCAAAGAGCGCTACAAGCCCAAGAAGTTCGTCCCCGCGAAGTTCCAGCCCGGCCAGGTGGTCGAAGCCTTCATGGGCATCGACGGCGGCTCCACTTCCACCAAGGCCGTCCTGCTCGATAAGGACAAGAACGTCCTGGTGAAGTGCTACCAGCTTTCCAAGGGCAATCCCATCGAAGACACCATGGACATGTTCGCGAACCTGCGCGCAGCAGGTGGAAGAACAGGGCGCCACGCTGAAGATCCTGGGCGTGGGCACCACCGGCTACGCCAAGGACATCCTGAAGGACGTGCTCAACGCCGACGCGGCCATGGTCGAAACCGTGGCGCACACCGAGGCGGCGCTGCACTTCTATCCCGCACGCCGACGTCATCTGCGACGTGGGCGGGCAGGACATCAAGCTGATCATTCTGCAGGACGGCCGCGTAAAAGACTTCAAGCTGAATACGCAGTGCTCGGCCGGCAATGGCTACTTCCTGCAATCCACCTGCGATGGGCTTCGGCTACGAAGTGACCGAATTACGCCGACCTGGCCTTCAGCGCCAAGGCCATGCCCATGTTCGGCTACGGCTGCGCCGTGTTCATGCAGTCGGACATCGTCGATTTCCAGCGGCAGGGCTGGAAGCCGGAAGAGATCATGGCCGGCCTGGCCAACGTGCTGCCCAAGAACATCTGGCTGTACGTTTCGCAGATTCCCAACCTGGCTTCGCTGGGCAACACCTTCGTTCTGCAAGGCGGCACGCAGCACAATCTGGCGGCGGTGAAGGCGCAGGTGGATTTCATCGAGTCGCGCTTCCACGACAAGGGCGTCAAGCCCAACGTGATCGTGCACGAGCATTGCGGCGAATCCGGCGCCATCGGCGCGGCCATCGAAGCGCAACCGCCTGTGGAAGAATGGCCGCCAGACCAGCTTTATCGGCCTCGAAGCCGTGCGAGAAGATCAGCTACGTCACGCACCGCAACGAAGACACGCGCTGCTACTTCTGCAAGAACAAGTGCCTGCGCACCTTCATCGACGTGAAACTGATGCCCGGCGTGCCCGTCGAGAACCTCGGTCCAAGAAGTCCAAGATTCCCATCGCTGCCGGGCACCAAGCGGCTGATCGTCAACAACAGTTGCGACAAGGGCCTGGTGGAAGACGTCAACGCCATGCGCGAGATCAAGAAGGGCATGGACTCGGCCAAGAAGGACAATCCCAACATGGCGGAAGTGGCCGCCAAGGTGGCGTTCAAGTCCTTCCAGCCGCCGAACTGGTGGCCGATCCGCTGCCGCGATTCGCGCTGACCGCCGAAGCAGAAGACGCGCGTCGACTGATGAAGAAGCGCGCCAGCCTGCGCATCGGCATCCCGCGCATCCTGAACCAGTACACCGTGAATCCCGATGTTCAGCGCCTACTTTGAGGCGCTGGGGATTCCGGCCGAGAACCTGATCTACTCCGACTACACCTCCGAGGAGCTTTATAAGGACGGCGCCAAGCGCGGCTCCATCGATCCCTGCTTCCCCTCCAAGGTCGGCATCCCGCACGTGCACAACCTGCTCTACGTGCACCACAAGAAGAAGCCGCTCGACATCATCTTCTTCCCGATGATCGACGATCTGCCGTCGCGACATGGTAACGCGCAGTCCCATCGCGCCTGCCCCACCGTCACGGCCACGCCGGCAGCCGTCAAGGCGGCGTTCATCAAGGAAAGCGACCTCTTCAAGGAGATGGGCGTCGTGTTCCTGAATCCGTTCGTCAATCCCGGCACGCCGATGCTGTTCGAGCGGCAGATGTACGAGCACCTTCGAGGACATCCTCGGCCTCTCGCCGGAGGAAAATCACCGCGCCGTCGGAAGCAGGCCATGAAGGCCATGGATGCATTTCACCGAGGGCGATCCTGCGCAAGCAGGGCCGCGAGATCCTGAAGCAAGCTGGAAGCCGAAGACGGCATCGGCATCGTGCTGCTGGCGCCGGCCGTATCACAACGATCCCGGCATCAACCACGACATCCTGGAGGAGTTCCAGAAGCTCGGCTATCCGGTGCTGACCCTGGGCTCGCTGCCGATCGACGACGAGATCATCTGGAACGCTCTTCGGCGAGGAAGTGCGCGCCGGCGTCATCACAGCACCCCATGGACATCACCGACGCCTGGAAGAACTCCTACAGCGAGAACACCAGCCAGAAGGTCTGGGCGGCCAAGTACACGGCCCGCCATCCCAACCTGGTGGCGCTCGAGCTTTCCAGCTTCAAGTGCGGCCACGACGCGCCCATCTACACCGCGGTGGAAGAGACCGTCACCAAGTCCGGCACGCCCTACTTCTCCTTCAAGGACATCGACGAGAACAAGCCCAGCCGGCTCCATCAAGATCCGCGTCGAGACCATCAGCTACTTCCTGAAGCGCTATCGCGAAGACATGGTCGCGCAACAAGCGCAAGCAATCCGAGATCGACGTCAAGCTGGCCGAATTCGAGGCGCAGCTGCGCGCCGAGTTCGGCGTGCCACAGGCCGCATCGGCGAATCCGCCGGCGTGGAAAGCGAACGAGAGGAACTGCAAGCCGGTAGCCTATAATGCGTCGCGTCGAATCGGGCGCGCAACCGCACGATGGCTCCGGCGATTCAATCCGACAAAAGTCATGTTTGAAATTTACCGCGAACCGGCCGCCGCCGGGCGCTATCGCGTTGTCTATTTCACCGAGCTCGACGAGCACAATCAAGAAAAAGAAATCAACGACGCCATGCGCGGCGAGCACGTCTTCGACGGCTATTTGCGCAACCACAACAAAGAGGAAGCCAAGCGCATCGTGACCGAGATCCTGGAGCGCCTGAACGCACGGCGAAAAGCTCAGCCCCTCCGATATCGAGCGCGAACTGAAGCCGTTCATGGCCTGAGCGCTCGCGCGCTTTGGCACGGAGCTGACAAAGGAACTCCAGACATCTTGCGCACTCTTCCACGACTCGCATGAAAGCCAGCACTCGCGCCCGCCGCAGACTTCGCTTCATCAAGCACCCGCCTCAAGGAATGGCGCATGATCGCCTGGGGCCTGCTCTCGACCGAGCATCCCGTGCTCGCGCACATGATTCCCATCCGGCGCTGCAATCTTTCCTGCACCTATTGCAACGAATTCGACGATGTCTCGAAGCCGGTGCCGCTGGAGGAGATGCTGCGCCGCATCGACCGGCTGGCCGAACTGGGCACGACCATCATCACCCAGAGCGGCGGCGAGCCTCTGCTGCATCCCGACCTCGACCGCATCATCGCCCGCGTGCGCAGCCACGGAATCCTGGCCGGGATGATCACCAACGGCTACCTGCTCACGCGCGAGCGCATCGAGCAGCTGAATCGCGCCGGCCTCGAGCACTTGCAGATCAGCATCGATAACGCCCTGCCGGACGAGACTTCCAAGAAGAGCCTGAAGGTGCTGGACCAGAAGCTGGTGCTGCTCGCCGAACACGCCGAATTCCAGGTGAACATCAATTCCGTGCTGGGAAGCGGCGTTCAGATTCCCGGAGGACGCGCTCAAGGTGGCGCGCCGCGCGCTGGAACTTGGGCTTCACCAGCACCGATCGGCGTGCTGCACGACGGCAACGGCCAGCTCAAGCCGCTGAACGACATCGAACAGAAGATCTTCGAGCAAGTGATGGAGCTGGGAAAGCGCTCCTATTCGCGCTTCAACCAGTTCCAGCACAATATCGCGCGCGGCAAAGCCAATGAGTGGCGCTGCCGTTCCGGGGCGCGCTACCTCTATATCTGCGAAGACGGCCTGGTGCACTGGTGCTCGCAGCAGCGCGGCTATCCCGGCATTCCCCTGCTGCAATATTCGATGGACGATTTCCGCCGCGAGTTTAATACCGCCAAACCTTGCGCGCCGCACTGCACCGTCTCCTGCTCCCAGCAGGTGTCCATGCTGGACAACTGGCGCGCGCCGCAGACGCTTCGTCCCGCGCCCGCCGCGATGCCGCAAGCGCAGGACCTCGTGCAATTGGGCGGGGCGAGCGCCTCCGACCACGACTAGAGCCTTCCCGCATATCTTTGCATATCCCGACAAGTTGCTGAGCTGCATGGACTTAGCCTTAGCCGCTTGATTCCCGCCGAGCACGGCGAAAGAGTGATTTACGCATACGCAGCGGCTTCGCCTTCCTTGCTTGTAAAGCGCGCCCTGCAAGCGCAATCTGACAGTTAGCTCCTGCCCCGATCCATGGAACCAGTTGTGCCGTAGCGCAGGGGTGTGGGGCAGTAACGGCGCTGAAGCTTGCGGCGCCTCAAAATATCCATGACCGCCAAGAACCTGGCACAATTCCCTCGCCGCAGCCCGGCGGACGCCGTTCCGCAGGGCGCGCCGCGCCGTCCCGGCCCGGCTGCGGTCACGGCGGCGGCAAGCCCGAGGGATTCCGAAGCTTTGGCGGCGCAATTCCTTCGTTCGCTGCATGTCTTGCTGCGGGCCGTGCAGCTCTATCATCAGCACCATCCCCGCTTGATCGAAGGTCTCAAAACCACCGGGCAGGCCCTCGATGACCTCCTGGGCGGCTCGCCCATGATCGGCTTCACGGTGGAACGCGATGGACTGGCGCTGATGAGCCAGGACCCCCGGCTGGCGCACTCCATCGCCGACCGCCGCGGCGAGCTGAAAGCGCTGGCCGATACATTCCGCCGCGCCAGTATTCGCTCCCTTACATTTGTGCCGCGCACCCGGCTGGACGAACTGCTGCAGTTTGCGCGCGCTGTCGACGAAGCCTGCCGCGCCGGGCAAAGTCCTACGCGCACGGATTGGCCTACACGGCTGCGGGAACATCGCATCAGCGAAATTCGCGTCAATGAAGCGCCCACAAGCCCAGGCGATCCGCTGCATTTCGGCAGCCTGCTCGAAGCGCTGCTGGGCGCCGGAGGCCAGAACGGCGCGACCGCCGATGTGGTGGTCCGCGCCACCCCGGAACAGTTTCGCGCGGCACTGCGCGCTTTATGGGCCTCGGCCGGGCGGCTGGAGCACGTGCGCGCGGAAGCGCCGCAGGAAGCGGCGTTTGCGATACGGGCGGAGTTCGCCACAGCCGATGAGCTGCTTCGCGCGCTGGTGTTGCGGGCCACCGCGATCGAATCGCCTCGCCAAGGCGATTCGCTGGGCGCCTATCTGGCGCGCGCGGCCGACGCGCTGAGCGTCGACTGGGCGCGCGGGGAGTATTCCGCGGCGCGGTTGCGGCCCGCGGAAGTGCGCTTGATGCTTGGGCAGCTGCGCGGCGAGCGCGCCCGCAGCGGCGAAAGTCCCGAGGAGAGCGATTTAGCGCTGGAGGCGCTGGTAGAGCGCTTCTGGAGAGCTTTGCCGGCGCGCGAAAGGGCGCGGCTGCTTTCCAGCCAGGACGGCTGGTGCCTGCCGGTCGCGGTGCTGCGCGATTATCTGCAAGGACTGATTGCCGCCGCGGAAAACCGGCGAGCGGAAGCTTCGCGCCGCGAAGCGCGGCGGGCGTTCGCCGATTATGCGCGCGGCCTGGAGTCGGAAGAAGAAAAGGCGCGGCGTGCCGTGGCCGCCGGGCTGCTGGAACTGAAAGACGCATTGGAGCGCGTCTGGCCGTGCCCGCAACTTGCCGGCTTGAGCAAGCGCGTGATCGGAGCGCTGCAGCGGGAAGTTTCTCCGGGCATAGCCAATCTGCTCGAGGAATTGACCGGCACATTATCGAAGATGGCCCTGGCGCGGGGCGAATGCGCCGAGCTCGAAGCGATGCTGAAGGAGATCGATAATCCTCCGGCCGAATCGGACGATCTGCGCCTTGCGGCGCTGGCCCGCAAGATCGTGGCTTCGGAGGAGTGGCTGCTGCTGGTGGATCTGGCCCTGGCGAACCGCGCGCTCGATCCGGCGCTGCCTCGCCTTTTGCGACGCGATCCGGAGAGGCTGCTGGAGCGCTTGCGCCTTCTTTTGACCTCTTCGGCGGGGTCGAGCTCCCTGCCGGCCATGGCGCGCCTGGTGCGCGCCACGGGCGAGCCTGTGCTGGGCGCGCTCGAAACACATCTGCTGGAGCCGCGGCGCCTGCGCGTGGCCACCGCTATCAAGCTCCTATCCGCCGCGGACCCTGCGCGGCTGATCGCGGCGTTGCCGCGGTCGTTTTCGAGCTGGGATTGGAGCCTGCAAGATCTGGCGGTAACGGAACTGGCGCGCCAATCTGTCCCGGCCTTTCGCCTGCAAGTGGCACAGACGTTTCTCGGAATTCTCCGCGAAGCGCATCTGCTGGTGATGCCGGGAATGATCGATCAGATCGGGCTCTACGGCGATCCGGAATCCGTCGCGCGGCTGATGGAAATCGCCACCGGCGAGGTCGAGAAGCTGAGCGACGTCTTCGTCCGCATCAAAGCGATCGAAGCGCTGGGCAGAATGAAGGCGGCCAGCGCCGCGCCGCTGCTGCGCAACCTGGTGCGCAACCGCTCCGGGCTTACCTACGTGGAGCCGGCCGGGCTGCGTTCCGCCGCCGAAGAAGCTCTTGCGCTGATCGAAGACCGCGCGGGATCGCTGAGCCTGCGCACCGGCCCGAGAATGCCGACGGGTTCGACAACTCCGTTTGCGCAGCCTCGCCGCTATCTCCGCATCGTTTTGGACGATCCCCTGGAGGCGAAGTTGGAGGGCCCGCGCGCGCAGGCGGCCCGGGTGCGCTCGATTGCCCTGGGCGGAGCGCTGCTGGAGAGTTCCGCGCCCTTCAGCGTGGGCGAATCCCTGCGCATCGAGATTCACGCCGGCTTCGACAAGATCCGCGCCACGGCCGTGGTGCGCAGCGTCAGCGGCAAAGGCTGCGGAGTCGAGTTTGTGCATATGAGCCAGGAAGACCGCGAAAAGCTGCGCCGCCGCATCAACAAGCTGATCGATTAGCCCGCCTGGGTAGCCCCGCCCGACTAGCCCGCACGATTTGGTCTTCGTCGTTCCTCATCGGAACTCAATTTTATTTTTGCCGCATACTCCGCCGGCCCGATTCGCGATACAGTAGCAGGCCATGATGGGATGGATCGTAGCCGCGGCAATCGCGGTTGCCGGCGGCCTCGCGATTTTTGCGGCGATGAAATCGCGCGGGCAGGACGGCGCGCAAACCGAGGAACTTCGCAAAGAGATGCAGTCGCTTCTGGCGGCGCAAACGCAGGCCACTTCGGCGCAGATCGGCCAAATGGCGCAATCGTTGACGGCGCAACTGGGGCAAGTGACGCAGCAGGTGCAGAGCGGCATGGCGTCGGTGGGAACGATAACCAGCGGCGCGCAGAAGGCCGTCTCCGAGCGCCTCGAAGCTTCCACGAAAATGCTCTCGACCCTGCACCAGCAGATCGGCGAAATGCAGCAGGCCGGCGTGGAGCTTTCGAGCGCCGCCAAGCAGATCGAGACCGTGCTGGGCGGCGCCAAGACGCGCGGCACGCTGGGCGAAATCGCGCTGGACCGCATTCTGGCCGATACGCTGCCGCGCGCCAGCTACGACATGCAGTTCCGGTTCTCGACGGGAGAGATCGTCGACGCCATCGTGCGGCTGAGCGACAAGATTCTGCCCATCGACTCCAAGTTTCCGCTGGACGGCTATCGCCGACTGCTCGAACTCGGCGAGGAGTCGCGCAAGGAGTTCGCCCAGGCCGTGCGCGGCCACGCCGACGCCATCGCCAAAAAATATATCCTTCCCGGCGAAGATACGCTCGATTTCGCGCTGATGTTCGTGCCCTCGGAGGGGGTTTACTACGAACTGCTGCGCTCGGTGGACGGGAAAGGAGTGCCGGTGGACGAATATTGCCGGACGCGCTGCGTGGTGCCGGTTTCGCCCAGCACGCTTTTCGCGCATTTGAAGATTATTTCTCTAGGGCTGAAGGGGATGCAGATCGAGGAGAACGCCAAGAGATTGCAGGCGAACATCTCCGGGTTGAGCAAACAGATGGAGAACTTCGGCGAAGTTTATGAAAAGCTTGGCACGCATCTACGCAATGCGCAGCAGAGTTATGCCGATGCCGACCGGAAGCTGGATCGCGCGCGGGCGTCGATCGAGGAGCTAGCGCAAGGCGCGCCGGTTGAGAAAGTCCTGGAATCAGCGGGGTAAAGCAAAAAGCAGATTCCTCGTCGCAAACGGCGCTTCTCGGAATGACACCATCTTTTCTTGCGCATGAGAGTATGACGCTGATGTCCGAAATGGCGGGGTAGCAGCGTTAGCCCGGGGGCCAATGGAAGTCGCGGCCGCCGAGCAGATGAAAGTGCAAGTGCCAAACGGTTTGGCCCGCGCCGCGGCCATTATTCACGACCACCCGGTAGCCTGGCGTCAGCTTGCGTTCCGCGGCCAACTTCGCGGCGACGAGCAGCGCGCGCCCCAGAAGCGGGCCGTCCTGCTCCACGGCGTCGCCCAGCTTCTCAAGGTGCTTGCGAGAACAGATGAGGATATGCGTGGGCGCTTGAGGCGCGATGTCTTCAAAGGCAAAAAGGTCCGCGTCTTCGTAGACGAGCTTCGCCGGCACTTCGTGCTTGCTGATCTTGCAAAAGATGCAGTCGGTCATCTTCGTCACCTATGTAAGGCGCTTGGCCCCGGGACTGCGCGCCTTCCGAATATTGCTGACGTCAGCCGCTATTGCAGGCCGTCCAGCCTGACGACAAACGTATTGCGGAACCCGCGCTCGCGCTCCAGCTGTGCGGCCAAGCGCTCCGCCGCCTGTTCGGTGCCGAGGCGCCCCACGCGCACTCGATATAGGCGTCCCGCGGGCGCCTCGTAATTCTGCACGAAAACGGGGTAGCGGCGGCTCAGATCGTTGCGCAGGCGGTCGGCATTGCCGCGCTGCTGAAAGGCGCCCACCTGAACGGAAAAGTCGCCCGCCAGCGGCGCGGGGCTGGAGACGAGCTCCAGGCGCACCGGCGCGATGCCGGTTCCCACCATATCGATGGCGCGCGCGGCGGCCAGGGACAAGTCGATGAGCCGGCCGCGGACAAAGGGGCCGCGGTCGATGACGCGCACCTCGGTATGCTTGCCGTTATTCAGATTGGTCACGCGCAAGACGCTCCCGAACGGCAGGGTGCGGTGCGCGGCGACGAATTTGTTCATGTCGAAAACTTCGCCGCTCGACGATTGCCGCCCGTGAAAGGGGATGCCATACCAGGAAGCCACTCCCTGTTCGACGTAGGTTCCGGGAGGGACGGGGCGCTCCGGCCCGGCGTGCGAATTCGGCGCCGGAGGCGGCGGAACGCCAGCGTTCACGGAGCGCCTGGGCGCGCAGCCCGCAGCCGCCAAAATCACGACAATTGGGAGAAAAAGACGCCAGCGCTGTGGGAGAAAAGACCAAACGCGATTCAGCCGGTCAGCGCGAATCCGGTTTGGGTTCAACTTTGGATTCGAGATCCGCGGCGAGCTGGGCGAGCTTATCGGACATGCGCCGGAGCGATTTGGCGGTCTTCAAGCGGGCCGCCGGGGTGATCTTTTTCGCCGCCACTTCGCGCAAGCGTTCGATTTCCTGGTCCAGTTTGCGGCCGAAATCCTCGAAGGTAGCCACGCCGATCCTCGCTCCTAAAAAAGCAGATCCCTCACCCCGCCGAAACGGCCACCTAAACCCCTTAGGCCCGGAGCGGGGTTCGGGATGACAGCGGGTTTTTCGCCACGTTGATCCTCGCTCCCCAGGGTAGCCCGTGCTCGCGGGGGCTTCGAGCCTGACATCGCATTTTTGGGTATTATAGACAGTGCTCTCACCCGGTCGCAAGGAGACCATTTGGAACTTCCGGTTCGTTGGCGCTATAAGATCAACCGCTGGCGCGGTCAAATCAGCTCCATGTTTGGTTCGCAGCAGCAATCGGCGGCGCGCCCTCGACTGTGCCCGGCCTGCGGAAGCCTGGTGGGCTCAACGGGAAAGCGCTGCCATCAATGCGGCGCGAGCCTGACCTTCTCCATGGCTGCCGCCAGCCGCTCGCTGAGCAAGCTCCTGCCACAGACCGCTCCGGTGAGCTACGGAATCCTCGGCCTTTGCTGCGTTCTCTACGGAGTCAGCCTGCTCGCGACGATCAACCGCACCGGCTTTGAGGCGCCCAGCGGCGGCTTAGGCGCGCTGTTCGGGTTGGGCGGCATCAGCGGCGCGGTCTTGATGCGCATGGGCCTTTCCGGACCGTTCAATTTCGAGCAACCCTGGCGGTTCATCACAGCCATTTTCCTGCATGGCAGCCTGCTGCACATCGGCTTCAATATGTGGGTGCTGATGGACCTGGGGCCGACCATCGAGGAGATGTACGGCTCGGCTCGTTTTCTCTTCGTCTTCATTGCCACGGGCGTTTCCGGGTACGTGCTGAGCGCCGTTACAGGACACTTTAGCGTAGGGGCCTCGGGTTCGCTGCTTGGTCTGATCGGCCTCCTGCTGGCGCTCACCATGGGAAGCCACAACATCGGCATGCGCATGCTGCGCAGCCAACTACTCTACTGGCTTGTGTATATCGCGGTGCTGGGACTGCTCATGCCCGGAATCGATAACTACGCGCACATCGGCGGGTTCGTGTCCGGATTCATACTCGGCAAGATCATGTCGGATCGCCAGCCTGCCGATTTGACCGAGCGCCGCCGCGCATGGGCGCTGGGATGGACCGCGGGGCTGGCCGTGGTGGCCAGCTTCGCCTTCATGCTGTTCAACTATTTCCACTCGGCCATCGGCCTGGGCTGAGCCGAAAAGCGGAAACTGCAGATTCTCCGGTTGCGGCGTCCGCGGGAGGCCACCGGAGTCCACAACCGGGACCTCATCGCACACACCGCTCCTCGGAATGACAATTTTGACGTTTTCCTAAATTATGGACCGGCGCGGCGGCCAAGCCCGCGCTAGGCCGCCGGGCTCTCCTGGCTCAGTTGCCGCGCGACGACCACGCTGTAATGAAATCCCGAAAAAACCGTGAACCCGGCCACGAGATAAACCAGGATTCGGCGCGACACGATGAACAAGGGCCAATGAAACACGGCCGCTGCCAGCACCGTGAAAACCAGGAAGATTTGCAGCGTGGTGGTGATCTTGCCGTAGATCGAGGGCGGAAAGGCGCGGTAGCCCGCGGTGAGCAGAATCACGACGGCCGTGGTGAGAATCAGGATGTCGCGGCCGAGCACCAGGATGGTAAGCCACCAGCGGATTTGCCCATTGAGCGCCAGGACCACGAAAGAAGAGGAGAGCAGCAGCTTATCGGCGATGGGATCGAGATAGGCGCCGAGACTCGTCTTTTGGTTCAGCGAACGCGCCAGCAGCCCATCCAAGGTGTCGGTGAGCCCCGAAAAAATCAAGATCCCCAGGGCCCAGCCATAGCGGCGGTAAAAAACCAAAATGATGAAGAGCGGCAGGAAGCCAAGGCGCAGGAAGGTGAGCTGATTCGGAACCGTGAAAATGCGATTGGCCATAATTGGGAGTTTCGGAAGCGGTCAGGCGAACAGTGCGAGATATTCCTTCAGCGAACGGCCCACCTTGCGCTCGAATATATCAGAAAAGGAAGGGATGGAGCCGCTGCGTTCGTCGAGCAAAATCCTCTCCACCCGCTGCATGGGGAAAAACAGCGTGGGCAGGCCGACGCGGTCCCCTTCCGGATGCAGAACCTGGTACACGAAATCGTCGAAGGAGTTCAGATCGATGCCGCGGAGCGTGACGCCCGCCGTGTTCAGGGACACCATCTCTCCCCAGACCTTCTCGCGCGGCGTGTGCAGGCTGACGATCACCACCGAGTGCAGATCCAAGACGTCCCTCTCCTTGTCAATTTAAAGCGCGCTGGCTTCCAGGTCGATGACTTTCAAATCCGGGGCCACGCGCAGCCGCGCTTCCGTCACCTTCTGCACGGCCTCGGGCGTCACGCCTGCGCGACTTCACGCAGCACCAGCCCATCGGGCGTCACTTCGATGACGGCAAGTTCGGTGACGATCAGATCCACGACGGCCACGCCCGTCAGCGGCAGATTGCATTGGCGCAGAATCTTCGGCTGGCCGTCCTTGGTGGCATGCTCCATGGCCACGATCACGCGCCGCGCGCCGGCCACGAGATCCATCGCGCCGCCCATGCCCTTCAGCATCTTGCCTGGAATGGCCCAATTGGCGAGATTGCCCTTTTCATCCACCTGCAAAGCGCCCAGGACCGTCAGATCCACGTGCCCGCCGCGAATCATGGCAAAAGAATCGGCGCTCGAGAAATAGCTGCTTCCGGGAATCTCGGAGACCGTCTCCTTGCCGGCGTTGACCAGATCGGCGTCTTCCTCGCCTTCCAGCGGAAAAGGCCCGACGCCGAGCATGCCGTTTTCCGATTGCAGGATCACTTCCATGCCCGGCGGGAATGTAGTTGGCTACCAGAGTGGGCGTGCCAATTCCCAAATTCACGTAGTAGCCGTCGCGCAGCTCCTGCGCCACGCGGCGCGCGATCAGTTCCCGCTTGTCTACCCCACTGGCCGGCATCTTCGCTCCTGTTGGACTCCCATTTTGGCGGCTTTCAGTTCGCTGTACAACATTCAAGCTCGCCGGCGCACGGTGCGCTTTTCGATGCGCTTCTCATAGCGCTCGCCCGGCAAGATGGCGTCCACGTAAACGCCGGGCGTGTGCACCTGGTCCGGGGGAATCTCGCCGAGCTCCACCAGGTGCTCCACTTCGGCGATCACGTAGTCCGCCGCCGTGGCCATCACGGGATTGTAGTTTCGCGCCGTTTTGCGATACATCAAATTGCCCCAGCGGTCGCCCTTCCAGGCCTTGATGAAGGCAAAATCGGCGCGCAGCGCCTTTTCCAGCACGTATGTGCGGCCGCCAAATTCGCGCGTCTCTTTTCCCTCGGCCACCTTCGTGCCGTAGCCGGTGGGCGTGTAAAAAGCCGGAATTCCGGCGCCGCCGGCGCGGATTCGTTCCGCCAGCGTGCCCTGTGGGTTGAGCTCGAGTTCGACTTTACCGCCCAGCACCAGTTGCTCGAAGACCTTATTTTCGCCCACGTAGGAAGCGATCATCTTGCGAACTTGGCCGGTCTCCAGCAGAAGCCCGATCCCGAAGTCCGAACTGCCGGCGTTGTTGGAGACTACCGTGAGATTCTTCGTGCCGGCGCGCCGCAGCGCGGCGATCAAATTTTCGGGAATGCCGCAGAGGCCGAAGCCGCCCATCAGGATGGTGGCGCCGTCGCGGAATGCGCCGCACCGCTTCGTCGGCGTTGGCTACTCTTTTGTCCATTGGTCGGTATCCATTATTTGGCGACGATCTGACGCCATTCTGTAAAAGATGACCTCGTGTTCGCCGGGCTCACCCTAACGCAAATTGTGCAGCATCTTATATACGTCATTGGCGGCGGAAAACTCCTCTTCCAGTTCGCGCTGGCGCAGATGGGCGCGCAGATGCTCGATGGCCTGCGACAGGCGGTCGAGAGCCACGTCGAGATTGTCCGTATTGGTGAGCACGATATCGCGCCACACGGAATAGGGGCTGCCGGCCAAGCGCAGGGCGTCGCGCAATCCGCGGCCCGCCAGCGTGAGCGGCAAGCCCGTCTGGTCGGTGGCCTCGCGCGCGACGCCGGCGAGCGCGATGGCCACCAATTGCGGCAGGTGCGATACAAACGCCGCGGCGCGGTCGTGCGTGGCGGCGTCCATCCAGATCGGCCGCGCGCCGATGGCCTCGATCAGGCGCACAAAATTCGCGACGCGCGCGTCGGCCTGCTGGATTCGGCCGATCTCCTCGCCCGGCGCACCGTCTGCGTCGCCCGCGACCAGAGCATACTTGGCGCCCGAAAAAGAGAGGCATCGGCACCGTCGATTCCGGAAACTTCGCTGCCGGCCATGGGATGGCCGCCGAGAAAACGAACGCGCCTGGGAAAAATGTTTTTCGGCGGCCGCGCAGATGGCCCGCTTGGTGCTGCCTGCGTCGGTGACCAGCGCACCTTCGGCCACATGGCGCGCGATTTCCGGCAGGCGCTCGATGGCGAGCCCCACGGGCAGAGCGATGTAAACCAGGTCCGCGCCGGCCAGCGCTTCGGACAGCTCGGACTGGCTTCATCGACCACGCCCAATGCCGAGCGCGCGTTCGAGCACGTCGGGCTTGTCCCAGCCGACGAAGCGACGCGCTCCGGGCCAGTAACGCCGCCGCGCGGCCAGGGCAAACGATCCGCCGATCAAGCCCGGTGCCCACCACCGCAACGCGCGAGAACGAGCGGAGCCATCACGCAGGCGATGCTGCGGCCGACCGCCGGGCGCGATCATGCGCAACTCGGCCATCAACTGCTCGAACTGCTCGAAGTAGAAGGACTGCGCGCCGTCGGAAAGCGCGTGCTCGGGGTCGTTGTGCACTTCGATGAGCAGGCCGTCGGCGCCCGCGGCCACCGCGGCGCGCGCCATCGGCGGCACCTTATCGCGCCGGCCGGTGCCGTGCGAAGGATCGGCGAGGATCGGCAGGTGCGAGAGCTTCTTGATCACGGGAATGGCGGCGATGTCCAGCGTGTTGCGCGTGTAGGTCTCGAACGTGCGGATGCCGCGCTCGCACAGGATCACGTTGTAGTTGCCGCCGGACATGATGTACTCGGCGCTGAGCAGCACTCCTCGATCGTGGCGGACATGCCGCGCTTGAGCAGCACCGGCTTGCTCACCGCGCCCAGCGCGCGCAGCAGGTGATAGTTCTGCATGTTGCGCGCGCCGACCTGCAGAATATCGACGTACGGCAGCATCAGCGCGATCTGCGAGGGGTCCATGACCTCGCTGACCACCAGCAAGCTCGTGCCGGTCGCGCCGCCTGCGCGCAGCAGGCGCAGGCCCTCTTCGCCCAGGCCCTGAAACGAGTAGGGCGAGCTGCGCGGCTTGAACGCGCCGCCGCGCAAAATGCGCGCGCCCAGCTTGCGCCACGCGCCGCGGCGATCGATTCGATCTGCTCCGCGGACTCCACCGCGCACGGCCCCGCCGCGACGACCACTTCCTTGCCGCCGATGCGCACGCCGTTGGGCAACTCGACGACCGTGCCTTCGGGACGAAATGCGCGGCTGGCCAGCTTGTAGGGCTGCGTGATGCGCACCACTTCGCGCACGCCCGCCAGCACTTCGATATCGCGCGTATCGAAATCGGGCCGCACGCCGACGGCGCCCAGCACCGTCTGCGACGCGCCGGTCGAGCGGTGGATATCGAAGCCCAGCGCCACCAGCCGGTCGATCACGTGCTGGATCTGCTCTTCGCTCGCGCCCGCTTGCATCACCACGACCATGAGCTCTTCGCTCGTCTCGCTACGCGATTCGACCGCAGGCTCAGCTTCAGTCGCTGCCGCTATTCCGGTGATCTGCGTCGCTCGTCGTGCATCACCGTGCGCTCCACCGAGCGCGCCTCGTCCAGAATGCGCTCGAACAGCCGCCGGATGGCCGCTTCGCTCAGCGGGCCGCGTTGGCTCGCTCCGCCGCCGCCAGCACCTGCGCTCGCGGTCGGGCTGGTAGAGCGGCGATGCCATCGCTGCTTCTTCAGCGGCCGATCTCCAGCACGCAGCTGCGAGCGCTCGTTCAGCAGCTCGACCAGCTTGCGGTCGATCTCGTCGATTTTGCGACGCCAATCTTCGACGCTCATGCGCCCGGCTCCCGCCGGCTCATTCCCGTGCATGCCCGGCCTGTTTGAGCATTCGCACGCGCGCGGCCACCGCCGCCGCACGCGGCTTCCAGCGTCGCGGCTTGCTCGATCTCCTGCACCAGCGCCGAACCTACCACGGCCGCGTCGGCCAGCCCGCCTAGCACGGAAACCTGCCCGGGCAGCGAAATGCCAAAGCCCACCGCGATCGGCAGCGCGGTCGCGCGGCGCACGCGGCGCACCAGCGCCGGCAAATCCTCCGGCAGCGACTCCTTCGCGCCGGTCACGCCGGTGCGCGAAATCACGTACAGAAAGCCGCTGGTGACGCTCGGCGATTCGCTCCAGGCGCTCGTCCGGCGAAGTCGGCGCGGCCAGAAAAATCGTGTCCAGCCCGTGCGCGTGCACGATGCGGCGATAATCGCCGGCCTCCTCGGGCGTGAGATCGGTGATCAGCACGCCGTCGGCGCCGGCCGCCGGCGGCGCGCTCGCGCGAACCGCTCCAGGCCCATCTGCAGCACGGGATTGTAGTAGCTGAAAAGCACCAGCGCCACGTCGCTCTTGCGGCGGATCGCCGCGACCAGATCGAGCACGCCCGCGAGCGTCGTGCCCGCGCGCAGCGCGCGTTCGCTCGAGCGCTGGATCGCCGGGCCGTCGGCGACCGGATCGCTGAACGGCACGCCCAGTTCGATCACGTCCGCGCCGCTTCGGCCAGCGCCAGCACAAGCGATTCGCGTGGCCGCGAGCGAGGGATCGCCCGCGCGTGAGAAACGCCACCAGGCCCATCTCGCCGCGTCGCGCGCAAGTTCCGCGAAGCGCCGCGCGATGCGCGTGGTCGCCGGAGTCTTCGGAGTAGCTGTCGGATTCATGGGCATCACGAGATAGCGCGCCGAGGATTTCCATGTCCTTGTCGCCGCGGCCGGAGAGATTCAAGATCACGAGTTCGTCGCGACGCATCCGCGGCGCGCGCGCGATCAGCTCGGCCAGCGCGTGCGCGCTTTCGAGCGCCGGGATGATGCCCTCGAGGCGCGCCAGCGTGCGCGCGGCGTCCAGCGCCGCTTCGTCGCTCACCGCCGTGTATTCGGCGCGATGCTGCTCGGCCAGCCAGGCATGCTCCGGACCGACCGCGGGATAATCCAGGCCCGCCGAAACCGAATGCGTGGTCGCGATCTGCCCGTCGTCCGTCTGCAAGCACATAAGTGTAGGTGCCCTGCAGCACGCCGGGGCGCGCGCCGCAAATCCCGCGGCCGCGGCGAGGCGCGCGGCGTGTTCGCCGAGCGTGTGGCCGCGTCCGCCGGCTTCCACGCCCAGCATCTTCACGCCGGCGTCTCCGCAGAAACGCGTAGAAAGAGCCCGATGGCGTTCGAGCCGCCGCCCACGCAGGCCACCAGCAGGTCCGGCAGGCGGCCCTCGGCTTCCAGAATCTGCGCCGCGCCTCTTCGCCGATCACCTTGTGAAAATCGCGCACCATCATGCGGATAGGGATGCGCGCCGAGCACCGAGCCGAGCAGATAATGCGTGGTGCGCACGTTGGTCACCCAATCGCGCATGGCTTCGTTGATGGCGTCCTTCAGCGTGCGGCTGCCGGAATTCGACGCCCACCACTTCCGCGCCCAGCAGGCGCATGCGAGAGACGTTCAGCCGCTGCCGCTCCATGTCTTCGGTGCCCATGTAGACGACGCACTCCAGGCCGAAGCGCGCCGCCACCGTCGCCGTGGCCACGCCGTGCTGCCCCGCGCCGGTCTCGGCGATGATGCGGCGCTTGCCCATGCGCATCGCGAGCAGCGCCTGGCCCAGGCAGTTGTTGATCTTGTGCGCGCCGGTGTGCAGCAGGTCTTCGCGCTTGAGGTAAATTCGCGGGCCGCCGAGATGTTCGGTGAGGCGCGCCGGCAAATTGCAGCGGCGTGGGCCGCCCGGCGAAATTTCGCAGCAGCTCATCCAGTTCGCGCGCGAATCTGCGCGTCGGCGCGCGCTGCGGCGTAGGCGCGCTCGAGTTCTTCGAGCGGCGCCACCAGCGTTTCCGGAACGTAGCGCCCGCCGTACGGCGCCGAATCGCCCGCGAACATCCGGCCAGGTTTGCACTGCCGCTGTCGTCATGATTCTTCCCTTCTCGCTTCGGTCACGCGACTCCGATCTGCGCGCGGCTGGCGGCCTCTGCTTCGCGCATCAGCTCGCGCATGCGCGCGCGGGATCCTTTTTCCCCGGGCGCGCCTCCACGCCGCTGGCCACGTCCACCGCAAACGGCTGCGCTTCGGCAATGGCCTGCGCGACGTTGTCCGGCCGGATGCCGCCGGCCAGAATCACGCGCCCGTAGCGTTTGGCCTGTCGCGGCCAGCCGCCAATCCGCCGTTTGCGCCCGTGCCGCCGTGGAGGCCGCTGCGAAATCCATCCAGCAGAAACGCCGAGGCGGCTTCGTATTTCGCCAGAGTCCGCAATGCGAAATCCCGGCCCCACCGCGAACGCCTTGATCACGCTGAACTGCCTCGCTCAGTTCGCGCGGCCTCGCCCGGCAGCTCATCGCCGTGCAGCTGCACGGCATCCGAGGCGCAGCGCTCCGCGCCAGCGCCGCCACCACCTCCGCGGGCCAGTTCACGAACACGCCCACCGTCGCCACCAGCGGCGGCAGCCGCCGGATGATCTCCCAGGCCGCCGCCGGGCTCACCGAGCGCGGGCTGGGCGGATAAAAATTAAATCCCAGCGCATCGCGCGCCCAAATCCACCGCCAGCCGGGCGTCCGGCCAGTTGGTGACGCCGCAAATCTTCACGCGAACGATCGCCGCTCCCCGCGCCGGAATCATCGGCCACGCTCGGAACTTGCGCCGGAGGCCTTTCGGCGGCCGTTCGATCAGGCGCCGGAGGGCCGCGCCGGGGTCGGCCTCGCGCATCAAGCTTCTCGCCGATCAGAAACGCGTCGAATCCGGCGGCGCGCAACCGCGCGCAAATCCTCCGCCGAACGCAGTCCCGACTCGCTCACGGCGATGCAGTCGTCGGGAATCGCCTCGATCAGCTCGAGCGACGTCTCCACGCGCACTTCGAGCGTGTGCAGGTCGCGATTGTTCACGCCGACGATGCGCGCGCCCGCCGCCAGCGCGCACTCGCAGTTCTCCGGCCGTGTGCACTTCGACCAGCGGCTCCATGCCCAGTTCGCGCCCCAGCGCCAGCAGCGTCCAGCAGCGACTCGGCGTCCAGCGCCGCCACGATCAGCAGAAACGAATCCGCGTTGGCCGCGCGCGCCTCCCACACCTGCCACGCGCTCCACGATGAAATCCTTGCGCAGCACCGGCAGCGCCACCGCCCTGCGCGCATCGCGCAGATGCGCCAGCGCGCCCTGAAAATTCTCCTCTTCGGTCAGCACCGAAAGCGCCGCCGCGCCAGCCTGCTCGAAGCCACGCGCCAGCGCCACGGCGTCGAAACTCCTGCCGCAGCAGGCCCGCCGAAGGCGAAGCTTTCTTGATTTCGGCAATCACGTTCAGCTGATTGCGCACCGAGCGCCCCGGCAAAATCGCGCAGCGGATCGGCCTTCTGCGCCGCGATGCGCAGCACGGCTTCGGGCATAATGCGCTGCCGGCGCGCCACTTCGGCGCGGCGCGCCTCGACGATGCGCGTCAGGACGGTTCCCGGCTTGGTTTCGGCGATGGACACGCAGCTCCGCTCCGGCGCCTTGGGCGCATTAAGGGTAAACCATGATGCTATGCCGCGCGTTGCGCGATGTCAATTTGCCCGGCCGCATGGCCCAGCGAGCTGGCCAAGCTAGATGACCAGGCCAATTGAGGCTATTGAACGATCATCCTAGCGAAGAAAAATATATCTTGACACGACATATACGAGGATTGTAAGTTAGGGGCAGCCAAAGACCACTGGATCCGCCTCCGCGGGCAAGACCCTTCTTCCCACTCGATCTCCCGCGGAGGCGGTCTCTTTTTGCGCCCTCTTTTTCCGCCGCGCTACAATCGCATCATCGTGCTAAAGGTGAAGCGGATCTACGAAGCCCCCGCGCCCTCCGACGGCTACCGTATTCTGGTCGACCGCGTCTGGCCCCGCGGCGTCTCCAAAGAACGCGCGGCGATCGCCCTGTGGCTGAAGGAGATCGCCCCCTCGACGGAGCTGCGCAAGTGGTTCGGCCACGAACCTGAGCGCTGGCCGGAATTCCAGAAGCGGTATCGCCGGGAGCTGCGGACCAAAACCAATCTCGTCCTTCAAATCGGGCAGCTCGAAAAGGAACACCACGTGGTGACGCTGCTCTTCGGGGCCCGTGACGAAGAGCGCAATCAGGCAGTTGTCTTGCGCGATTTTCTCGCTGCACGGAAGCCCGGGAAGGGCGCATGAGTGCGGCGGATCGCGGCGGATCGCCGGAAGCACGCCTCGCGCGGGTCGAGCAAACCGTCATCGCCTGCCGCAAATGCCCGCGCCTGGTGCAGTATCGCGAGGAAGTGGCGCGCACCAAGCGCCGAGCGTTTCGCGAATGGACCTACTGGGGCCGGCCGGTGCCGGGCTTCGGCGACGCGCGGGCCAAGCTGCTGATCGTGGGCCTGGCGCCCGCCGCGCACGGCGCCAATCGCACCGGGCGCATGTTCACCGGCGACCGCTCCGGCGACTTCCTCTACGCGCAGCTCTACGCCGCCGGATTCGCCAGCCAACCCACTTCGGTGCGCGCGGGCGACGGACTGGAGCTTCGCGACGCCTTTATTTCCGCCGCGGCGCGCTGCGCCCCGCCCGATAACCGTCCGCTGCCCGAGGAGCTGAGCAATTGCGCCGGCTATCTCGAAGAGGAGACCGCGATCCTGCAGCCGCGCGCGGTGCTGGCGCTGGGCGCGATCGCATTTCACGCCTACTTGCGCCTGCTGGTGCGCCAAGGACATCTGGCTTCGCGCGCGAAGCACGTCTTCTCCCATGGCGCCGAATTCCCGCTTCCCGGCGGCCTGCCCCATCTTTTCGCCAGCTATCATCCCAGCCAGCAGAATACGCAAACCGGCCGCTTGACGCCGGCCATGTTCGCGGCGGTGCTGCGCCGCATCCGGCGCGTGCTCAAGCATAAAAAGCGCGCATTGATCTGGTAGTATTCCTTCGTGGCCGAGAAAACGATGCAAAAAATCACCGTGGGCCTGGTGCAGCGGAAATGCTCAACCGATCCCGCGGCAAACCTCGAAGGCACCATCGCGGCCATCCGCGAAGCGGCCCGCCGCGGGGCGCAGATTGTTTGCCTGGAGGAACTTTTCCGCTCGCAATATTTTTGCCGCGAGGAAAATGCGCGATCTCTTCGATCTGGCCGAGCCCATCCCCGGCCCCAGCACCGAAGCGCTGAGCAAGCTCGCGCGCCGGCTCGAAGTGGTCATCGTCGCGTCGCTCTTCGAGCGCCGCGCCGCCGGGCTTTATCACAACACCGCGGCCGTGCTCGACGCCGACGGCGCGTTGCTGGGCATCTACCGCAAGATGCACATCCCCGACGATCCGCTCTACTACGAGAAGTTCTATTTCACGCCGGGCGATCTGGGCTTCCCCAATTTCGATACGCGCTACGGCCGCATCGGCGTGCTGGTCTGCTGGGACCAGTGGTATCCCGAAGGCGCGCGGCTGGCCACCCTGCGCGGCGCGAATATTCTGTTTTATCCCACGGCCATCGGCTGGCATCCCAGCGAGAAAGCGGAGTTCGGAGCCGCGCAGCTCGACGCCTGGCGCACCATCCAGCGCTCCCACGCCATCGCCAACGGCATTTTCGTGGCCGCGGTGAACCGCGTGGGCTTCGAGGGCCCGCCCGATAAGGGCCTGGAATTCTGGGGCTCGTCGTTTGTCGCCGATCCCTTCGGGCAATTGATCGCGGAAGCTTCCACCGACAAAGAAGAGATCCTCATCGCCGAATGCGATCCGCGACGCATGGAGGAAGTCCGCCGCAACTGGCCCTTCCTGCGCGACCGCCGCACCGACGCCTACGCGCCGCTCCTCGAACGATGGCTCGGGTAAAGTCCCGCCGCACAACTTCTCTTGAACCCGCGTTCTCCGAACGCGGACGCGCCGAAGAACGTGCTGACGACGGCGTCCAAGGCGCGAATTCGCCCGACGAGGCTGTTTCCACGGAAACGGCGGCGGATCGAAAGACTGCCTACCGCATGCCCGCCGAGTGGGAGCCGCACGAAGCCACCTGGCTCGCCTGGCCTCACGAACGCACCGACTGGCCGGGCAAATTCGCGCCCATTCCCTGGGTCTATGCCGACATCGTGCGGCACCTGGCGCGCGTGGAACGCGTGCGCATCCTGGTGCAGGACCGCGCCGAAGAGCGCGCCGCGCGCCGCATCTTGAAACAAAGCGGCGCGGAGCTGAGCGCGGTGGAGTTTTTCATCGCCCCCACCAATCGCGGGTGGACCCGCGATTTCGGCGCGATATTTGTTAAGAAATGCGACGCCGTCGGCGTCGCCTCGAAACCCCGGCGTGACCGCCACGAATGGCGGTTCAACGCCTGGGCCAAGTACGACGATTGGCGCAAGGACAACGCGGCCATGAGCCGCATTCTGCCCAAGCTGAAGCTACCCGTGCGCGAGCCGCAATACCTCGGCCGCGCTGTGGTGCTGGAAGGCGGGAGCATCGACGTCAACGGGCTGGGGACGCTGCTCACCACCGAAGAGTGCCTGCTGAGCGAAGTTCAGGTGCGCAATCCGGGATTCGAGCGCGCGGACTGGGAAGCAGTTTTCCGGGAATATCTCGGCGCGACCAACGTTCTCTGGCTCGGACGCGGCATTGCCGGAGACGACACGCACGGCCACGTGGACGACCTGGCGCGCTTCGTGAATCCCACGACCGTAGTCACGGTCGTGGAGCCAGACCGCGCCGACGCCAATTACCAGCCGTTGCAGGAGAATCTCGCGCGCCTGCGCGAGACAAAGGACCAAGCGGGGCGGCCGCTGCGCGTGGAAACCCTGCCCATGCCTCAGCCGGTCTACTTCGATGGACAGCGGCTGCCCGCGAGCTACGCCAACTTCTACATCGCCAACAAACTCGTGCTGGTGCCCACGTTCAGCGATCCGAACGATCGCGTCGCGCTCAACATTCTCGCCGCGCTTTTTCCCGGCCGCGAAGTGATCGGCATCGCCGCGCGCGATCTGGTCCTCGGCCTGGGCACGCTGCACTGCATGACCCAGCAGCAACCGGCTTAATTCCGCTTAACGGCTGTGGGACTTGGCGTAATCGATGGCGAATTGCTTCAGCGTCGGGCTGTTCATGCCCAGGTCCGTGGCTTCTTTTTCCGCGCGCGGCTCGTCCCAATGATCCACCACCATACGCTTGATGAACCACATGGTGGCGGCGCGCCCGCCTCCGGCGCAGTGAATGAACGCGGGCTCGGTGCCGCTGGTGCTGATGGCCTCGACAAACTTATCCGCCGCGGCGCTACTGGGGTTGGTGGCGTTGAAGGGGATGCTGTAATAGCGCAGGCCTTCGACTTTGGCGGCCGCGCCCTCGCCTTCGATATTGGCGCCATTCTCGGTGGGTTCACGCAAATTGATGATCGAGACGAAACCCATTTTCTTGATCTGAGGTATCACCTCCGGCTTGATGGCTCCCGAGCAGGCCACCACCGTCTCGAGGCGATGGAAATTCGTGATGCCGTCGATATTCTCTTTGGTGACTTCCTGCGCCCGCGCCGGCGCCACAGCTATCCACGAAGCCGCAAGAAAAACCACGGCCATCAACCAATGTGACTTCATGCCGCCCTCCTCAGTTCAGTTGAAACTAGCCCTTTGCCCCCGATGATAACACCGTGGCGTCAACTATCGGGAGTTGCATTGGCGCGGGCGGGCCATGAGAATGTGGCCATGCCAAACGAGTGTCCACAAAAGCCGGTGAGGATGGATGGATGAGCACCGAAACGCGCACCACCGAGATTTGCCGCAACTTCATTAAGAGCCGATGGCTCGAGTCGCGTTCCGGGCGAACGTTCGAGCGGCGCAACCCGGCGAATCGGGACGAGGTCGTCAGCATCACGACTCTCTCCACGCGCGAGGAGACGCGCGAAGCGATCGCCGCGGCCGCTGCTGCGTTCCCCGCGTGGCGCGATACTCCGCCGCCCGTTCGCGGGCAAGTCCTTGCGCGGGCCGCCACACTCATGGAGCAGCAGAAAGAGGAATTGGCGCGCACGCTGACCCGCGAGGAAGGCAAGACGCTCAAGGATTCGCTGGGCGAAGTGCAGAAAGCCATCAACATCCTGGAGTTTATGTCCGGCGAAGCACGCCGACTGAGCGGCGAGACCTTGCCCAGCGAGCTGCCCCGGAACTTTGCCTACACGCTGAAGCAGCCTCTCGGAGTGGTCGGCGCCATCACCCCGTGGAATTTTCCGGTTTCCATCCCGGTGTGGAAGCTGGCGCCCGCTCTGGTGGCGGGAAATACCGTGGTCCTGAAGCCGGCCGAACTGACCCCGCTCACCGCGATGCACGTCGTGAGGATTTTCAGCGAAGCGGGCTTGCCCGCCGGCGTGCTGAACCTGGTTCTCGGAGACGGCGAAGACGTTGGCGACGAACTCGTGCGACACGCCGCCGTGCGCGCCATTTCCTTCACCGGATCGAATGAAGTGGGCGCGCGCGTCTATGAGGCCGGCGCGCGGACGATGAAAAAATGCCAATGCGAGATGGGCGGGAAGAACCCGGTCGTGGTCCTCGGCGACGCGGATCTGGGCTTGGCCGTTGAATCCGTGGCGCTCGGCGCATTCGCGTCATCCGGGCAGCGATGCACGGCCACCAGCCGCGTGATCGTGGAAGAGAGCGTCGCGGACCAGTTCGTCGACCGGCTGGTTGCCCGCGCGCAGGAGTTTCGCGCGGGCGACGGGCTCGACTCCAACTCCGATCTGGGGCCGCTGGTGGACGAACGGCAGCTCGAAAGCGTGCTGCGCTACGTGGAGATCGGAAAGAAGGAAGCGCGGCTGCTCGCGGGCGGAACGCGCCTCAGCGGCGGGGGCCGCGAGCGCGGGTATTTCGTGGCCCCCACCGTTTTCGATCATGTGAAACCGGACAGCGTCATCGCGCAGGAAGAGATTTTCGGGCCGGTGCTCTCCGTGATTCGCGTGCCGGATTTTGCCGAAGCGTTGCGCGTAGCCAATTCCGTGAAGTACGGGCTGGCCAGCGCGATCTACACCAACGACGCTGCCAAGATATTCGAGTTCATCGACCGCATCGAGACGGGCATCACCCACGTCAACTCACCCACCGTGGGCGGCGAGGCCCATGTTCCGTTCGGCGGCATCAAGGGCACGGGCGTAGGCATTCGCGAGATGGGCCGCGTGGCCATCGACTTCTATACGGAGCTGAAGACGGTATACATCGATTACTCCGGAGGCAAGCGCGAATCGAACGTCTATTAAAAGCGATCGGAGCGAGTGGTTATTGCCGAAGTAAAACAAAAAAGAGGGCGGCGAAATTATCTCGCCGCCCTCTTCGCCTTGATGATGATTCGACTTAGCTGCCCGCGTTGGCGGTGGTAGCCGTCGGATTCTTCGGCATGCTGACATATCCCGTGATCTTGTTCTTGCCCACTGAATTGACCACGAACTCATCAGCCTGGTGCGATCCGTGCGGATAGAAGATGACCGGCTCGTCGATCGTGCGGTCCTTCTTCTCGGTGCGAACATCGTCCACGGTCAGCGCGACCGTAAACTTGTTCTTCTTCAGATCCACCCCGCGAAGCTCCACGGTGATGCCGCCCACCTTCTGCGGCTTGTTCTTGCCGTCCACGGTGAATTCGACGTAGTCCCGCTCGCCCTGGCGGCGGAGCGCGTCGACTTCCTCGTGATTGCGGGCGATCAGCGTACCCAGTTCGCTGCGCGCCATGTTGAGGTCGTTCTTGGTCTGGTCAAGATCGGTCTTCACAGTGTTGACCTTGCCGTCGACGTTCGTGAGGTCGTCGGTGCTGGCCTTGGTGGCCAACTGCGTCTTCACGTCCGTATCCATCTGCGCCAGCTTCTGCGCCTCTTCATCCCGTATTTTAGCCTCGTCGTCGTGGGCCTTCTTCAGGTCGCCCTGAGTGACCCGCAGCCTCTTCTCCACAACACCAAGATCGCTCTGCAAGCTGGCGCTCGTGGCGTTGGCCTGCTCCAGTTTCTGATCCAGCGCAGCCACCTGCTGCGTGCTGCTCTGCTCGGCGGCCTTCATTTGCCCGCTGACGGTTTGCTGCGCTTGTTGCAACTCCGTGGAGTTGTGCCAAGCCAGTCCCAACCCAGCGATTGAAACGATCGCCAGAACAACGATCGCTGCCGTTACCCACCCGGGAGTCCCGTGATTTTCTTCTACTACCTGGTCTGAATTGTCGATCATAATCCTTTCCCCCGATCCGTCTATCCTCACCCTGGGCTGATGCCCATTGCCAAATTGAGCACGTGAAGCACCAAGACAAGGGCAACTGGGCAAGGCGGCTATACTGAAAGATCGAAAGGGTTTGCAGACGCTGCGCCACAAAGTGGCGCGGAGGAGAACCAGTACTACAACCAGAAATCTTTACGCGATTTCGTAGTTTTCACTTTGTATTCGTCGGCCCTAGGTTCAGCTATTTACCCTATAGAACAGTTATCATCCTGTACTTCAGAGCAAATCCCGCCGCCCTAGATGGTCTTCGAGGCCGCCACGGCTCTCAAACCGAATAGCGTCCAGGCCGAGCCCCCGCGCGGCATCCACAAACTCTTGGATATCATCCACATACAATGTTTCAGAGGCGGAAACGCCTAACTGTTCGAGGGCTGCCCGGTAGATGGCCGCGGAGAGGCTTGCTGGCGCCCACCCTGCAGGAATAGATGCGCACCGGGAAATGGCGGCTGAACGTGAAGCGCTCTTCGAGCGCCTCCACATGGAGAGGATCGGTATTGGAGAGCAGCGCCAGCCGGCAGCGTCCACTGAGCTTGGCGAAGAGTTCGTCGCTCAAGATCGTTTGCGGATCGAGGACCAGATTCCAGGCCTCTCGGAACTGAGCGTAGGTAAGCGAAAGCTTCAGCCGGCGCATGAGATGCTCGTGCCATTCCTGCGGGGAGAGTCGCCCTTCCTGCCAGTCAGGCCAACGCTCATCCTGGCAGATCATCTTCCAGACCTCCTCAGGAGAAAGGCGCTGAGCGGAACCTTCGTTATCGCGCATTCCCGCGGCAATGGGAGCGAAGCGCACGGTTCAAGTTCAAGCGAACAATGACGCGGCCGATGTCGAAGATTACGGCTTTGGGCCGAGCCTGGCGCTCGGGCGCGGGTAAGTTCAGGTCCGTGGGCATTTCGGACGCCTTTGGAGACTATTGCTCGGTGGACGAACCAAGCGGCAGAGCTTCCGGTTTGGATATTCGGCGGGCACGCATGGCGCCGATAAAGGCGGGCAAGAGCGAAAGAATCACGACGACGGCGATCACCCAATGAATGCGCTGCCCGATGTTCGGCACAATCGAGCCGAGAAAATAGCCCGCCAGGACCAAGCCCCCGCCCCAGAGGCCGCCGCCCAGAATGTCGAAAGCGACATAGCGCCGGTAGCTCATTCTCGCGGCGCCGGCTACTGGCGGGCAGAACGTGCGCACGATGGGCATGAAGCGAGCGAGAACGACGGTCTTCCCGCCATACTTTTCGTAGAAGGCGTGAGCTCGCTCCAGGTGACGCCGCTTGAAAAACGCGGAATCCTGGCGGCTATAGAGCGCCTGCCCGGCGCGCCTCCCGATCCAATATCCCAGCTGATCGCCGGCAATCGCGCAGAGCGTAACCAGAGGGGCCAGAGTAGCGACACTCAGAGTTCCCGCGGCGCTAAACACACCCGCGGTAACCAGAAGCGAATCGCCCGGCAGGAAGAAGCCGACGAACAGCCCGGTCTCGACAAAAACAATGGTGCACACCAGCACCGTGCCGCCCCACTGAATCAGGCCCTGGACGTCATAGAGGTTGTGCAGAAGAGTTCTGATTAATTCGAGCATGGCGGCGGTGGGTTCCCGCCGCGCCGGGTTTGACGGAGCGGAGCCAGCAGGTCCCACCCAATACGGTAGCAGAAAACCAGAGGATTTTGGGCGCATTCCAGCCAGCACAGATTGAGTGTGGCCATAAAGGTAAGCAGGCGCGCGGCGGGGATCATTGGTGCACCCTATTGACCGCGTCAGGGCTGAAGCGCTTCCTGGCCGGCCGGCGAGTAATGGCTTGTTCTCGCATCTGTGCATGATCCCCGGCGCGGGAGTTCGCGACAATCCAACAAAGGTACCGGCAAACAGGGACCCTGAGAGCGAGCGTGTGCCGCATCCACCAACAGTACCTTTCTCATAGCACGATGAGGCCTTCGTACCATTGGCCGGGACGTGTCCCGAACCCACAATCTCACCTGCGTCAACAAACTTCAGAACTGCGAGGGGGAAAAGATGCAAAGCGCATACGCAGTTTGGATCGGGCAGGCGGTTGTGCTCCAGGTAGCAGCAGCGGATTTACGGGTTCCCTTGCGAGGCATCATCGTCGGGGAGACCGATGAGGCAATTCAGTTTCGCGTCGAACAAACCTGGGACATCGACATTTACAAGAGCATGATCCTGGCGGTGGAGCAGGATCGATGGGCTCGCGTTCTGGTTAATTAACGAGGCGCGCCCATGCAAGCATCCGGCGTGGAAGTACTCGAGCAGATCGATCGCAAGGTCAACGAGAGCCGGGCCGCTATGTTGCTCGGCCTCTCTACCGAAGATTTGCGGCGTCTCTCCGCGAAAACAGGATTGGGTCAACGAGACGCCGAAAGCGGCGTTCACCTATTCAGCTATGCGGAGCTTTACCGGCTCTGCCGGTTAGCGGCCGAAGAAGCCGGCTAACCGCCGCAGCGCAAAACGCGCGCTCTTGTTGGTTTAACGATTTTCCTCCGGCCCAGCACAACCCCCAAAGGGCCCCGAGTCTGGCTCCCCCTGCCGGATTCGGGGCCTTCCTTTTTTGGCCCGAACCACATTTTTGCCGTGACCACGTTTTTGCCGACGCGGCGGCGAGAGAGTTGACACTGTCTCGCCACTCCCACAAACTGAACCGGCCAATCGCCATGGCTGCCTTACAAAACACCGGCCGCGACGCCGCCAAGCGCGGTTCCGCGAATAAAGCTCAGTTCCATGCCGTCGCCGCGGGATTTCTGGGCTGGACGCTGGACGCGTTCGATTTCTTCGTCGTCGTCTTCCTCTTCGATTCGCTCGCCGCGCAGTTCCACGTATCCAAGGCGGCCATCGTGGCCACGCTCGCCTGGACGCTGCTGATGCGTCCGGTGGGCGCGCTGATCTTTGGCCTGCTTACCGATCGCTACGGCCGCCGCATTCCGCTGATCGCCAACGTCATTTTCTTCTCGGTGATCGAGCTGCTCTGCGGCTTTGCTCCCAACTACGGCGTCTTCCTGCTGCTGCGCATCCTCTACGGCATCGGCATGGGCGGCGAGTGGGGCGTGGGCACGTCGCTGGCGATGGAAGCGACCTCCAGCCGGTGGCGCGGCATGCTCAGCGGCATTCTGCAGAATGGATACGCCATCGGCTACATGCTGGCCGCGCTGGCCTATCGCTTTGCCTTTCCGGCGTGGGGCTGGCGGCCGATGTTCTGGCTCGGCGGCATACCCGCTTTTCTGGCGCTCTATATTTCCGCCAAGGTTCCGGAGTCCGAGGCCTGGCGGCGGCATCGCAAGTCGTCCACGGGAGAGGTCCTAAAAGCCGTGGGCCAGCAATGGAAGCTCTGCGCCTACCTGCTCTTGCTCATGACCTTCATGATGTTCCTCTCGCACGGCACGCAGGACCTCTATCCGGACTTTTTGCAATCGCAGCATCACGTGGGCGTGGCCGTGGTCTCTTACATCGTGATACTCGGCAATATCGGCGCGCTGCTGGGCGGAATCATTTTTGGCGAGTTCTCCAACTCCAAAGGACGCCGCCTCAGCCTGATCGCGGCCCTGCTTCTCTCGCTGGCAGTGATTCCGCTGTGGGCCTTTGGCACCTCCTTGACGGCGCTGGCCCTGGGCGCCTTTCTCATGCAAGTGGGCGTGCAGGGCGCCTGGGGCATTATCCCGGCCCACCTGAGCGAGCTTTCCGCCGACTCCACGCGAGGGCTCGTCCCCGGGCTGGCCTATCAGATGGGGATCGTGCTCGCCGCGCGGACGCCCGTCGCCGAATATGGCCTGCGCGATCGCGTCGGCTATAGCTGGGCGCTGGCCGGGTTTGAAATCTTCACCATCGTGGTGCTGGGCATTATCGTGGCGTTCGGCCCCGAACGCCGCGGCCGCAGCTTCATCGAGCCCGCTCCCGTGGAGCCTGCGCCGATGGAATCGACGCCCGTCAGCGCCTGAGAGATTGCTGGGCTCGGCCGTCGCCAAAGTTTTGGCATTGCAAGTGCGCCCGATACCCCCCTCCCCCCCACTTTTTTCGCAAGAGTGTGATTCCATTGGAGTTCCTTTTGCGTCTTGTACAAGAGTGTGATTCCACAAGGGTTAAGTAAAGGAGCGGTGAACTCAAGGTAGGGATGCCGATGTAAAGCGCGAATTGTGTGGGTAGACGCGATCGGGAAAGGCGAAGCCGCCTGAAGAGGCGTCCGCACAGGCAGATTGAAGGCATTTCCTGATTCACGCATATATCTATTTTACCGTGCGCGTAAAGAGGCCCCTGTGGAAAAGTCGGGTGCTAAAGAAAAGCAAGGATTGGCGAGGAGGAGCAGCCTATGCCCGGCTGAAGGCCCAGGGTGTGCCGACTGGTCGTTGCGATTTCGCCCACGACTGAATCGGATAGTGGTAGGGATTCCAGTAGTCGCCGACTGAACCTGGCAAAAAGTCTTCCTTCGCAAGTGGCTTCGGAACGGCCAAGCCCGCGTCCGCAGCTACGGCGAGTAGCCTGCTATACCTACCAATCGCGGCGCGGACACCTGAGTGACGGGCGGGTACCACATATCCGAGATATGAATGACTGTTCGCGTACTGGAAGATCCGCCGAGCTTCCGTGGCTAGGCCACCCTGCACGTAGCGGAGGGAGAGCTCGATCAATATTTCAACGAGCGCTTGAATTCGTGTGTTGTTTTGATTCCAATAGAGACTACCAACAGCAGCGATTTCCTTCATGTTATCTGGAAACTGAAGCAGCAGTGGATTGCTCTCCAAACTCGGGCCGCTGACAAACATCACCCGTTGGACAAGTTCTGGGTATTCGAGCATCGGGTCTTTGCGCCACTCCGAGAGTAAATCAGCGGGGGCGAGCTCTTCGTACGGTCGTCCATGTCTGGCTCGCTTGCGCCAGATACAACATGCCAGCGGGACGTCGTCTTCTGAGGCACTGTTCACAAAATATACGTCTCTCGGAATCAAGTTCTGCCTTCGAAGGAGGGTTTGTACGAGGGACGCTGCTGAGCTCCACCATGGACCTGACGTGTGTTCAACGCCAACGACACAGGTCGCGCCCTTCCACTGCTTAACGTGGCGGAGTGCTGTCTCGAAGTAAGTCCCACTGCGAAGGAGATATTTGAGTTCGTCGGGTGCCTCCAGAACCTCCTCGCCGCCGATCGCCACAGAGGCACCGCGCCACGAAAGGCCGGAGTCGGATTCCAAGGTCCAAACTGGCCAGTCACTGCTCGGGATGAGGTAAGTTAGGGCTTTCTTGGGAATGTGCGCGAATTCTAGTGCAGCAGAGAGCGCGAATGCTTGATCCTCGAGTGACGGCGGGTGTGGCCCAATTATCGTGCGGAGATGGGAGGCAACATCGCCCCAAAACTCCGTAATATTCAGTGAGGTAAGGTCGGTGTGTGAGCGGGACAGGTCAGGGTGGACAAGGGAGGGCTTTAGAACATTCAGAGCAGTTGAGGAAAGGCCCCGCCCGGCACCTCGTGTCTCGATGCCGCTCGCTACGCCCTTGAGAAAGAGACTTGTAGGCTTTTCGATGATGAAGTCGTCGAGGTCAAGGGTCTTAGTTCCGAAGTGCCACTTGCTCGATTCCACCGAGGTGAGGGAGCGTAAATCGCGTGGCAATACACAGGAGAAGAAAGCTTCGTAGCTCCCGTCGGGCGAGACATACCGGTGGTTAAATTGAACGGTCAACGATTGTAGCGACGCAAGCGCCTCTTCGTCCAGGCTACTGATCCGAAGAAATGGAAGCCGGGGATCGTTCTCTTCAGATATTGGCTCAAGTTCTTCCGCCAGGCCATCAACTTTCAATGTGAGGTTGCATCTGACTAGCGCCGCGACGTGCTTAACTGTGGCGGCGATAGTCGCAGCAGTTGTCGGCGAGCTCTGTCTGGCCATCTCCAGGACAATTCTCGTGCCTACTTCCGCTTGGTCAGCCTCCGTAACCCTGAAATACCCGTCTCGGGTGGGAACGCGAACATGCCATCCATGAGGATCACTTGCGAGCCGTGGTTCTCTCTTTGTGGTCAAGACGAGGCTCGCCGACAAGGCGAAGCAACTTAGAAGTCCGATGCCAAACTTGGAAATTGGATCGTGGCTGAACGCGTGCCGCCGAAAATCGGAGCTCTGATACCAGCTGCGGCCGATTTTGGTTAGGTAGTTTTCTAATACATACAGGTCCATCCCAACGCCGTTGTCCGCCCATTCGATGCGAATTATGTCGGGCAATGTCTCAATACCTATGGAAATTCGGCTGCGAAGCAGAGTATCCGTGTGCCTTAACACCTCAGTCCGTGTGTCAATAGCGTCCACACTGTTTTGCAGCAGCTCGCGTACGAAAGTTAACTTCTTCTTGCCATAGATTTCTGCGCTCAATAGCCCTAGTGCTGCCGGGCGGTCAAAGTCAAAGCGTAGGAGAACAGGCTGAAATCCCACCGGCTTAATGTCCCATCTAATCGAGGAGTCAAGCATGGGATCATATTGCTTACCGATATTTCGAAGGAAGGCGACCGATTCCGAAAACTGGTCATCAACCCAGTTTCTCAAGTCCGCGAGAGCCGCAAACACGTCGGGATCATCTGTTGTGCCGGTAATGAGGACCTGTCTAATGCCAGAGAGTTCGCTCACCGCAATAGGTGCGAGCGCTCGGTGCTTGTTCCACTCCATTTGCGATATTTCGTTACGGGGACGTACGATTGACCATAGTGCAAATGGCGTCCGATCCTCTGCCAGATCGAGGAGGTCAACGAGTCGTACAAAAGTCGCGATTGCGGCAATATTCGCGACTTCGCCTAGCAGCGCTGCCTGCAAAGGGTATCGCTCAGGATCTCGTAGTTCACGAAAGTCCAAGCCGTGGCCCTCGGCAACGCGCGCGACCATCTCAGCGAAGGAGTGGCCTAGAGGCTTAAGCTCCTTGCGAAGGCGCCATCCAGAGCGATGCGCATGTGTCCGGCGCAGGTAATCTTCCCAAACTTGATTATCCGTTTTCCCGAGCCTCGTTTCCTCGCTTCGAAACGTCTGGAAGGTGCTCAGCTCATCAGGGATCAGAACGGTATCTTGAGCGACTCGGTGCCCGGAAATTGCGTCGCGGTCGTCGTTGCTGACTGCCATTCCCCAATCGTGAGCGTAAAGGCCGAAGACAAGCAGAGTCATTTCAGCGAGGTTAAGCCTGGCGTAAAGCTCAGCTCCGAGAATTCTGTCTGCTAGGGCGAAGAGCTGTTCCAGGTGGCTAGTGGCGTCGTGAGGCGTGTATTCAGGAAATACATGAATGATCATCTTTGACTGCTCAGATACGAGTGACCGCAATTGAGCGAAGGAGTGGATAAGGGCGGGGTTGTTGCCGAGCTTGGCGAGCCTGGCACTCCACTGTTTGTAGAGATGACTCTGCTCAAGCATTTTCAGCGCTCCGTGATGGGACCTCAGTACCCGCCTGCGCGGGGCTTTAGGGGTGCCATTCTACTGAATATCTTTAGGCTTCGCGCCGTTGAGTTGCGGGCGGCGCATGCCGAGGCTTCAGAATGAAGGGCGCGAGCCTAACGCGGCGCTTCATCGGTAACGGGCATCCCCATTGCATCTTGGGCGTGGTTGTGCGTGACAGGAGGGGCGGAAGCCGGGATGCTGCCTTGCCGGTGAAATCGAAACCGTTGAAAGGCGCGGCGTAGATGTTGGTTGGCTACTCGAGGATGAAGAATGAGTGACCCAATTCTCAGTTACATTTGGCAACGCGGCGCACGAAGTCAGAAGTCGCGAATAAGGTGATCAGTATGTTTCCCCAGGAATTAAGCCGGAAGATCAGTCGAGACTGGAAAATTAGGATTGCTGTTAAGATTGCCCGGCCGTCGCCGGCCGGGAAGGTTTGGGCTCCACCAGGCTCCGACGAAGGTTTTCGCCGACTTCCGTAAAGACCTCGTTACATATTTGGCGGAGCCGCTGCTCAGCGGAATGAACGAGCATTTCCAGTTGTTGTTCCGACTTTTGATTGAAGGTACTCACTGCGTTCTGAAGCGACGCGTTTGCGATCTCCTGGAGGTGTTTCCCATGAGCCTCAACGGATTGATCGGCTAGTCTCTCGATCGTGTCACCAAAATCGCGATATGCGGCTTCGGACTTGGCTCCGAGGTCACCTGTGGCCTGTTGGAAGCCTCTCTGCAGCATCGTTTCAGTCTCTGCCAGGAGTCTCTTCTTGTACCAGGCCGACGCCTGGGACAGCGCTTCAAAAGTTGTACATGTTGCGTCGTTGGCTTTATCCGCGATGTCATCAACCCACTTTGCGGCTGTCGCCCGGCAGGATTCCTGGAATTGGCGCTCCGCGTTCGCGAACAAGGTCTGGGATGTTCTTGAGAAGCTTTCCAGAGCGCTGTGCAACGATTCTTTGGTGGCCGCGACCACATTTTCGACATTCTGAAGCATCTCGTCAGCGCTCCCCACCGCAGAGCTACTCTCAATTTTGAGCTGACTGGAGAGGCGCTCCATCTCCCGGTTGGTTGTTTCCAGCAAGGCCGTGGCACGCTGTTCCAGATTCTGCCGTGCCGCTTGCGTGAGAATATCGATCCTAGCCATGTGCTCGTTGAGGCGCTGGTCGGCGTCTTGCTGCCGACGCGACAACTCATTGAGGTATTCACGTAACCTACTGAGCTTGTCTTCGACCTCGGTGGTAGCCTCCGCGAGCTTGGCGGTTTGAGTGCCGATGCGTCTTTCCGTGGCTTGGAGTTCCACGAGTGCTTGTTGAAAGCGGTCATCCTGTTGATTTAGCGCCTTGCGCAGGCCGCTCAGGCGTGTTTCCACCTCGGCGGTGGTTTCGGCAAAAGCCTTGTTCATCTGTTGTATCCGCTCCGAATCGCGTGACAAGCGGGCGGCGGACTCATCGGCAACGGTCCTCAGAGACTGCTCCATTCGCTCCATCCACTTTGTTCGTAGGGCATCCAACTCGGCTTCCAGACGCTCTTTGCGAAAAACTATAAACATGATCTCGTCCTCACGAGCCAAGTGGGTGATTTTGCAAGATCACTCCCTCGCCTTTTTCCGTGCTCGAGTCAATGTAATGCTCTCAGGCAGTCCAGGGAACCAATAATCAAACTATCGCTCTAATTTATTTAGGGCTGCGGTTGGGGGCGTAGTGGTCGTCCTAGTACCGGGCTGCGGTCAAGTTGACAAATGGCAGTGCGGGGTGCTCGGGCTCGATCGTGCTTAGGTAGGCCCCGGCGTTCTAGCGGTGGTTGTGCGTGACAGGAGGCGGCGGGCGGGGATACACTGGGGTTCAAAATCGCGCTAGGGAGGGCCGCATGAAGATACAGATTCGCGTTGAAAGTCATACCGGTTATCGAGCGGATGAGTATCCCTTGCGCTTTGTTCTGCGGGAGCGGCCTTTTGAGGTCCTAGAAGTGGAAGACCGCTGGTATTCTCCCGGGCAAACCTATTTCCGGGTGCGCGCCGACGACGGCAACTTCTATATTCTTCGCCACGAGGAGCCCATGGACGTGTGGACGCTGGACGCGTTCCGGACCTCGCGTGAATACGAGATTACGGCGCAGCCGCTGGACGTAACCACGCCTCCGGGGCCGCACGGGGCTTCCTAGACCACCCCAAAACACGCAATCCCGGCCTGCCCGTGCCACGGCGAAAAGTAGATGCCTCCGGTGTCTGGCGTCCGCTGGACCCACCGGAGTCCACAAGGCGGACCTCACCAATATCCGCAAAAAACGCCGCTGGGTTCGGACACGCAGCCTGGACGCTCATTAGATCTCATGCGCAAAACCGACGCATGGCGCAGCCATCGAAATAGTCCGGAAAAAGCCCCAGGGCCGCTCAGAAACTACCTGAGCGCGCCCTGGGCTACATGGGACCGGCAAAGAGGGGCGCCCCGCGGTCGGCTCTAGAAGTGGAAGCCGAGTTCGCCGGTGAAGGTACGCGGCGTAACGTAGTGAGTGCCGCTGAACGTGGAGAGATAGTTGTAGAGCGCTTCCGTATTCGTGAAATTGATGACGGTGAAGCGAAAGCTCCACTTGTAGCGTTCTGTCTGGAACAAATTGTCGTGGCCGAGCGCCGCGTCGAACAGGTTGCGCGGCAGGGTGCGCTGTGGATTGTGGTCGTCGTTTTCGGCGCCGGGCGCGGGTATCTTCAGCTGAGTGGAACCGAGCGCCGAAGCGGGGCAGAGGAACATCCCGTTGACAAGCGTCCCGACGGGCATGGTGGGCGTGGCGGCCACGCCGTTGCAGGTGATCCCCGCCTGATACTCCTGATCGGCGGTGAGGGGCAGGCCGGTGGCGTTGTTCATCAGGGCGATGTAGCCGGCCGGGATCATGGCCGACTGAGCGTCGGCAAGGGAAGTGGAGGAATACTGGCACGTGGCGGTGTCCGCGAGGCAAGGCACCGCGCCGGAGACGAGCCCGCTGTCATAGCGCCAGTTGAAACCGAACCATGGCCCGCGCTTGAAGGGCTGATACTGCGCGTGGGTGGTTTGCGCGAAGACTTCGTCGTGATCGATGCGGAAGACGCCCTCGGTTGGCGGGGGCGCGATTCCGCTGACGGTCGGGGGGAAGAAGCGCGCGGCGACGTGGGACAGCACGATAAACGCGCTCAAGCCGTGATAATTGGGAAAGCTTCCACGAACGGCGAAGCCGGGGATCTTGGAATTACGCCATTCGATGGGGAAGTAAATGGGACTGGCGCCGAATACGTTGAAGTCATAGGCGTTATGCGTGTACTTCCAGAGGTACTCGCCGCTCAGGACGAAGTGCTTGCCGAAGGCCTGCTGCAGGCCGGCGTGGAATTCATTGCGAAAGCCGGGCGTCAGGGGCGCGCTTGTGCAATCGTAGCGTTGCGCGAGAGTCATGATCGCGCTGACCACGGCGTCGTTGCATCCCGTGCCCGAGAGGATGAGGTTCTCGTTGAAAGGGCTTTCCATGGTGCGGGCATAAGAGACGCGGAAGACGGTATTTGTCTGCTTGAGGTTATAGGCGATGCCCACGCGGGGCTCGGGCTGGCGCGATACGGCCTGCAAACCATTATAGAAATCGCCGCGCATTCCGAGGTTGAAGGACCAAGCCCCTTTGGAGATGGTGTCCTCGGCGTAAAGCGCGAGTTCCTTGACGTCGGTGTGCCCGAAGTAGTGGTAGGCCTGCCCGCCCGCGGTCAGGTCATAAGGGGCCAAAGTCGCGACCAGACTGGGGCATTCGGAGGCCAGCGCTTCATTGGCCGAGCATCCTGAGAGCAGGCCGGGATTTACGATTCCGAAATCGTCGTTCTCGGTCAGAAACGTCTGCTCGTAAGTGGCTCCCACCTTGATGTTGTGCATCCCCTTGACGTAGGACCAATCCGTACGCGCGCCCGCATTGGTAAGGAAGCGAAGCTGCGAGACGCTCTCATTCTGAAGCGGGCCCGTAATCGGCGAAAGGATCGCCGCTGGGATAGTAGTTATATTGGTCGTGGCGGACGAAAAAACCGAGATTGAATACGGAGTCCGAAGTCGAGCACGCGCGTCCACGAGGGGGCGATGTTGAAGGTGCGGATTTGGGAGCGCTGATCGGCCGGCCCCAAGGGGAGACCGGTGACGGGATTGAGCTGGACGGAGCCCGCGGCATAGGGCGCGCCATTGCAAAATGCGGAAAGAGACGTGCAAGTTTGCAGTTGCTGGTCCCAGCTATTGGGATTTTGGAACCAAGAACGAGTGTATTCCAGGTTCAGTTGAATCGTATTCATGTCGTTGAGCTTGAAATCGAAGCGGTCGAAGAAATTCTCCTCGTTGCCATTGTCGTGCAGCGCCTGAAATTCGGGAGGGTCGAGGAAGCGGTCCGTATTCAGTCCGCCCATGGAGATGAAGTTGCCCCAGTTCTGCCCTCCGTAAGCGAGGTCCCCGTTGAGAGTGGAAGTGCCAAAGCTGCCGTAAGAGGTGCCGATCTCGCCGTGCGGCGTTGACGCTCCCAGGCCGGAGCGCGTGGTGACCTTCACGATCACGCTGGTTTTTCCGCCGTATTCAGCGGGCGGCGCGCCTTCGATCACGTCCATGGATTGAATCGAATCCGTGGGAATCTGGTTCGAGAACACTTTGCTCTGCTGATCGGTGATGGGCTGGCCGTCAACGGAGAAGGAGTTCTCGGCATGGTCGCCCAGGCCATGGAAGAGGCCGTTCGAATCCGCCACCACGCCCGGCGCCGCGAGCGTAATCAGCGAGCTCACCGAAGAAGACTGGCTTTCGAGAGGAAGTTCCTCGAATAAGCCCCGGTCGACATCAGTGTGCTCGGTGGGCGTCAGTTCCACCAATTGCGTAGGGCTGGCGGTAACGGTGATGTTTGTGTTTGCTTCGGCCATGGTGAGCACGATGGCCAGCGAGACGGGAACGGTGGAGTTCACGTCCACGTCCTGCGCGAAGTCGGAGAAACCCTGCATGGTTATCGTGAGTTGATAGCGGTTGAGGGGAAGATTAGGGACGATGAAGGTACCGTCCATGCCGGTTTCCGCCTCGCTGACGTGGCCGCTGATGGCATTTGCGACGCGGACTTTGGCGCCCGGTACGACCGACTTTGATGGATCGGTGACTGTGCCTTGTATGACACCGGAATTGGATTGCGCATAGCTGGGACGAGGACTCGCAAAAGCGAGAAGAAGCGAAAGAGAGAGGAAAACGGGGCCAAATCCTACAGATCGCATGAATCGCATGAAGCCTCCTCAAAATCAACGCGCGGGGCGAATACGTGATCGCGCGTGCAGAGCTTTTTGGTCATGGAGGGAGGCTATCGAACGGCGGAAGCAAGCTCGGTGCGCTGAGGGCCCCTACTGGTGTGACTGGCGTCACAAGCCAGAGGGTTTACATGGGCACGCGGCGAGGAGGCAGTGGAGGGCGAAAAGCAGATCCCTCACCGACATCCGCAAAAAACGCGGCTACCACCCCAACACACGCAAGATCGGCGTGTGTCGGAGGCCCTGGATGTGGTTCGGGATGACCGCGGAGGTGAGGCTTGCGTCGGGGAGCGGCGCGCTGTACGGTACTCGCCATTAACGCGCCGGGAGAGGCTTAGATGCGCCGGTTTCCATTGCCGATAATACCGATCACACTTATTGGGTTTATTGGGCTGCTGGGGGCGGCTCCATGCGTGTTCGCGCAATCGCAACCGTCACCGTCGCAGGCTACGCGCGCGGAACGCACGCTGGACATTTATTTCATCGATACGGAAGGCGGGCAGGCGACGCTTTTCGTTTCTCCCTCGGGCGAATCGATGCTGGTGGACACGGGATTCGCGGGGAATGGAGGCATGCCCGCGGCGGCGGGCGGAAACTCCGGGGCCGCGCGGGTCACGCGCGACGCGGACCGCATCAGCGCCGTTTTCAAGCAGGCCGGAGTGAGCGTGCTGGACTGGATGGTGATCACCCACTATCACGGCGACCACGTGGGAAACGCCGCGGAACTGGCCAATCGCATTCCGATCCGCCACTTCGTGGATCACGGGCCCTTCAGCGTGGAGTTGCAGCCGAACCGAGCGGCGGGATTTCTGGCCTATATGGCGGTGCGGGATAAGGGCCGCGCCATCACTGCAAAACCGGGGGACAAAATTCCGGTGGCCGGCCTGGACGTGGAAGTGGTCTCCTCGGCGGGCGCGCTGATTGCCACGGCGATGACCGGCGCGCCGGGCGCGGGTTTGGCGAATCCGTTTTGCCGCGATGCCCAGCTTAAAGAACAAGACCCCACGCCCGAGAATTTCGAATCGGTAGGAATGGCGATCCGCTACGGCAACTTCCGGCTGCTCGATTTGGGCGATCTCACCTGGAACCAGGAGCACGCGCTGGCCTGCCCGGCGAATCTGCTGGGTACCTTCGACGTGTTTCACACCACGCGGCACGGCGATCCGCATTCGGGGGCACCGCAGCTGGTGCACGCCATTCGGGCCAGGGTGGCAGTGATGAACAACGGCGAGAGAAAGGGCGGTGCGCCGGAATACTGGCAGGTCGTCCACGACGCTCCCGGCCTGGTTGATTTCTGGCAGTTGCATCGCTCGGCCGAGGGCGGCGAGGAGCACAATTCACCGGAGCAGTTTCTGGCGAACCTCAATGAGACCGATCATGGGCACAATCTGAAGATGTCGGTGCGGGCGGACGGCAGCTTCAAAATGGTTAACGAGAGAAACGGCTTCACGCGGGAGTATCCGGCGAAAGCAAAAACCACGGTGAGTTCAACCCGCTAGCCATCGGCGGCGCGCTTCCTCTTCCAAACAGAAAGGAACCGAGTAGGTTTTAATCCACTAGACCGTTTTGACTTGAGAAGCTCCGGCCAGGCGCAACTGCTTTTCCAGTTCGGGACGCGCCTTTTCGGGTGGATCCGTGACGCCGACGAGGATCTTGCCCTGCCAGATTTCGGGATCGGAGAGGCGCGGGCCGAAGTGCGGCAGCTGGGCGGTGACCAGCAGGGTGACGACGGTGGTGAGGATAGCGCCGAGCATGGTGGTTTCGTAAGTGATGATGCCGTTGGTCCAATGGGGAGCGATGGGCATGCCGCCGGTGGGCAAGGGATAGACGAACTGAGTGAAGCGAACGAACAGAAGGCCCAGAAGCGCGCCGCATATTCCGCCCAGCGAGGCAATGAGGAAGATGCGCGTTTGCGAGTGTTCGTCGGAGAAATCGTAGCCGTCGAAAGGCTCGGAAGAGACCACGACGATCTGCCGTTCGCCGATGCCCAGCGAGCCTCCGGAGAGCTTCAGGGAGTTGACGGCGCGCTGCGCCGCGTCCGGATCGGAATAGAGCGCGTAAAGAGCTTTCATCGGGACACATCCGTGGCGAAGGGTTCGGCCCCGGCGAGGCCGGCCTTAGCCGTGGCAGGCTGCGGTTCGAAATGGACCGCCTGACGGCGATAGATGGGAGCTTTGCGAACGCCGGCTTCCAACTCCCACATGGAGATCATGGGCACGAACTTCGAGAAAAGCAGATAGAGCAGGGCCATCATGCCGAAGCCCGCGACGATCAGCGTGATCTCCACCCAGGTGGGGCGATAGTGTTCCCCAGGAGTAGGGCAGGAACTTGTGCTCCAGCGCAGGCACGATGATCAGGAAGCGCTCGAGCCACATGCCGACACGATGGTGCAGGAGGCGATGCACGGTTCCGGTGATCGTGCGCAATCTCTTGATGGCCAGAATCGGGAACGGGAATGATGAAGTTGCAGACCACCATGGTCCAGAACAGCGGCGCGAAGGTGTGCCGCGGATGGTGGACCAGAAGACAGCCATCTCCGAGGGCATCGTTGCCGTACCAGGTGGTGAGTCGCTCGGCGAAGGTGAAGTAGAACCACAGCAGGCTCATGGTCAGCAGCAGCTTGCCGAGATTCTCGAAGTGCATGGGCTTCAGATACTCCTCGAGGTGCAGGAACTTGCGCAGCAGCGCCATGGCCAGGATCAGCGCCGCGATGCCGCTGAAGATGGCGCCCACGACGAAGTACGGGCCGAAGATCGTGGAGTGCCACATGGGCACGGGCGTCATGGCGAAGTCCCAGGAAACGATGGTGTGCACGGAGACGGCCACGGGAATGATGGCGATGGCCATGATGTGCATGGCGGTTTCCAGCCGGTGCCATTGCCGCGGCGTGCCCTGCCAGCCGAGCGACAGCAGCGCGTAGATCTGTTTGCGCCAGCCCGTTCGCGAGGTCGCGGACGGCGGCCCAATCGGGAATCATGGGCAGAAGCAGAAACAGTGATGCTGCCGCGTCAGGTAGGTGAGGATGGCGAAGAAGTCCCAGAGCAGCGGCGAGCGGAAGTTGGGCCAGATGTGCGCGTTCGCTGGGATACGGAATCAGCCAGAAGAAGAGCCAGGGCCGGCCGATGTGGCAGACGGGAATGATCGCGCCGATGGAAAGGGCGAAAACGGTGATGGCCTCGGCGCAGCGCGTGACCGGGCGGCGCCAAGTGGCATTGGCCAGGCGCAGGATGGCGGAGATCAGCGTGCCGGCATGGCTGATGCCGATCCAGAAAACGAAATTGGTGATGTCGAAGGCCCAGAAACACGGGCGAGTTCAGTCCCCAGACGCCGATGCCGTGATAGACCTGATAACGGAAGGCGAAGACGCCGGCCAGGACCAGGCTGCCCGCCAACAGCCACGGCGAACCAGTACGCGGGCGCTCGTGTGAAACGAGAGGCCGCAGCAGGTCGGCGCTGAATTTGTTCCGCTGTTTTATGCCATTGTTGCTTCCACGGACTCTCGCTCGAGGTAGCTGACGTTGGGCATGGTGCCGAGTTCGCCGAGCAGCTTGGTGGCGCGGCCCGAGCGCGCCAGGCGCGAAACTTCGCTATTGGGATCGTTCAGATCGCCGAAGACCATGGCCTTGGGCGGGCAGGACTGCACGCAGGCGGGATTGAACTCGCCATCCTTCAGCTCGCGCTTTTCGCCTTCGGCCTGAATCTCCGCCGAGCGGATGCGCTGCACGCAGAAGGTGCACTTTTCCATGATGCCCACGCTGCGCACGGAGACGTCCGGATTGAGCTGCAGGTGCAGCGGCTTGTCCCACTCGGGATTGTAGAAATTGAAGAACCGCACGGTGTAGGGGCAGGCGTTGGCGCAAAAGCGCGTGCCGATGCAGCGGTTGTAGACCTGCGCGTTCAGCCCTTCGGGCGTGTGATAGCTGGCGTAGGTGGGGCAGACCGGCTCGCAGGGCGCGTCATCGCATTGCTGGCAGAGGACCGGCTGAAAGCGCAGCCGCGCGTTGGGGAATTCGCCCTCCCAATAGCGCTCCACGCGAATCCAGTGCTTGGCGCGGCCGCGCGCGGCCTGATCGGCGCCCGCCGTGGGAATATTATTTTCGGCGTGACAGGCGACCACGCACGCTTCGCAGCCCGTGCAGCGGTCGAGATCCACCACCATTGCCCATTTGTGAGGCATTTCGTCTTCTTTCTGTCGCGCTCTTTCGGCCGTAGCGCCGGGCCGTCGCAGATATTCTTCAACGCCGTGGCTCCTCGATGCGGGAATCGGCTCATCCCGCCCGCGAAAGCGATCAGCTTGCCTTCTTCGACGCCGCCGACGCGGGCCACCTTGACGCGGGTCGCAGCCCAGGCCAGCGAGCCGGTTTCCGGTTCCGTGATGCGCCGACGAATCGAGAGCGGATTCGCGCCGCGGCCGCTGGCGAAGCGGCTGAAATTCTCGTGCCCCTGCCCCATGGGCATGGCGATCATGTCCGGAGCGATGCCGGGCGAGAGTATCGCCGGCGCGCGCAAGCTCCCGTGCGGCGAAGTGATCTCGACCAGGTCGCCCTGGCCGATGTGCAGCTGCTGCGGCCGTTTTGGGATTGATCTCCACCCAACTCGACCACATCGCGGTCGTGAGCACGTCCGGCATCTCCTGCAGCCAGGGCAGATGCGCAAGCGAGCCATCGCGAAACGCCTGCGAAGGGTAAGGCAAAAAGTAAAAAGGGAACTCCTGGGCCGCGCCATCGAACTGGGCTTCGGCGAATTTCACGGGGGCGTGCGCGGACGCCGGTTGGCGCGCTTCACGATTCCGCCTCGCTCCACCAGCCGCCCTGCTGCTGTCATCTTGCTCCAGAAATCGTCTTCCGATCGGCGCCGTTGTTCGCACCCGTGTGCTGGCGCAGCGGAACGTAAGCGGCGCGCAGCATGGCGTCGTAAGTTTTCCAAGGCAAGGCGGCGGCGACGGGTCCGCCGAGGCGGTGAGCGACGTCCAGCAGGACGTCAGGCATGGCGCGGGTGTTGTGAAGCGGATGAACCGCGGGCGGCGCAAGGCTGACGACGCTCTGCGTCGGGCCGGATCTCGGAACATCGTCGAGCCAGGATTCGAGCGCCGCGCTGATCCGGAAGAATCAAGTCGGCGTAGGCGCTGGTCTCGTCGATGAAGCTGCCGAAGCTGACGATGTAAGGAATCTTGGCGATGGCCTCGCGGACTTGCAGATTCGGAGGCGCGGCAAAAACAGGATTGGCGTCGTAGAGCAGCAGCACCTTGGGCGCGTGCGCGTCCGCTTTCAGAACGGCCTGCGAAAGAGAACTCAAGGATGCTAGGCCGGCCTGAACGTGGGAAGCGTCGGGCACAGCGCTGGCGAGGGGCGGCTGGGGCGTGAAGCTGAGGATGGGGTTACTGTGACCGCTTTCCACCAAAGCCTCGAGCGCATTCACGGCCAGAGCGTTGAACATGCCGTTGGTCTGCGCCAGCGGCGCGCCCGCAATGACGACGGCACCCGATTCGCCGCGGCGATTTCGTGGGCCAGGCGCGTGATCGTATCGGCCGCGATGCCGGTTTGCTTGGCCACGGCTTCAGGGGCGTAGTCCGGCAAGCCCGCCGACCAACCGGCGATGAGCGTCGCGGCGCGCGGATGCGCATCGCGCGAGCGCAGCTTCTCCGCGAGGATGACGTGAGCGATGCCGAGGGCCAGCACGCCCTCCAGCGCGGGCCGGCAAGGAACCCATTCGTCGGCGTTGGCGCCGGTCTGGGACATGCGCGATTCCACCTGCACGAACTTCCCGCGGCGGCCGGGGCGGCCCTGGCGCATTTCGCCATAGCCAACCGACTGCGCGACGGGCGAATTCCAGGTGCCGAGAAGATCGCCGCCGAAGGAGATCAGGTAATCGGCGCGAGCGAGATCGAGAGTGGGAAGCGCGGGCACGCCGAAGCTCAGGAGATTGGCCTGGCGCAGGACGGCTTCGTCCAAAGGCTCGTAGGAGACGGAAGGCGGCGCGCCGAACGCTTTCAGGAATCGCTCGATCAATTCGCGGCGCTGGCCGCGGAGAGGACGCGCGAGGAAAGCCAGCGAGGCGGCATCTCCGGAATGAATTTCGGAGAGATGCGCAGTCAGCTCCTTCAGCGCGTCGTCCCAGGTAATTTCCTGGAAATCGCCCGAGCCGCGCGCGCCACGGAGCTTCAGCGGATTCGCGCAGGCGATCGGGATGATAGAGAACTTGAAGCCCGGCCTGGCCGCGCGGGCACAGCTTGCCCCGATTGACGGGATGCTCGGGATTGCCCTCGAGCTTTTTCGCCAAGCCCATTTTGATGACGCCGGTCTGGCCATTGCGAACCACTTCGGCGTCGCCCTGCATCACCCGGACCAGCGTGCCGCAGCCGGCGGAGCAGAGCGTGCAGACGCTGGGCTTCCAAGTGGCGATTCCGGGGACGAGATCTTCGTCGGGAATGAAACGAATGAGCTGGTGCTCGGGGCTGCCGCAAGACTCGAGGGCCGTGAGCGCTCCAGAGAGAGCCGAGATTTTGAGGAAATTACGCCGCTCCATATGTCCTAACTCTCTCCATCAGTAATGGCACGTCTCGCAATCGACCGAAACCTTGCGCTGCCGTGTGGCAGCTGAGGCAATAACCCATATTCATATTCACCGCGCGGACAGCGGTGGTCTGCTGCGTCATATCGCCATGGCAGTTCGCGCAGGCCACTCCGGCGCGGATGTGCGGCGCATGATTGAACCGAACGTGGGCCGTGGGGCTGTAGTCGTAGACGCGCACCCAGGGAATATCCTCGCCGCGCGCCTGATAGGCCGCAACTTTCTTGATCTCCGGCCGGTCCGTGGCGATCACCTTATGGCAATTCATGCAGAAGTTCACACTGGGGATGGCGGCTTCCGGACCTTGGTTCACGCCCGTGTGGCAAACCTCGCATTGCAGACCTTTGGCGAGATGAGTCTTATGGGGGAAGGCGATGGGCTGAACGGGTTGGGCGGGATGGCTCTCAAAGAAATCGGCGATGGCGGCGCGCACGCTACTGTGCGCCGGTGAGAAGGTGGAGTCTCCCTGGGATTGTTGCGATGCGCCAGAGTCGGCAGAAGCCGTTCCGGGGGCGAGGGTCTGCCGGCCAATCCATCCGGCGGCGCATATCAACACGATCAACGCAACGATCAGGCCTATCTTGATTCTGGTCGGCGCCCGCATGTGGCCGCGGCGCTTGCGCGTCGCGCTATCCTCCCTATTCGTCTGCGTCGAGCGTGAGAGCTTACACCAAGAACCGGTACGAGGCGACCCTGAGGATCAGGAGGCCGGTTTGATACTGGCGATGTGAATCGTCTTGGTGGCCGAGTCCAAACTGCCGGTAACCTGAACCTTCTCACCGGCAAAGGGCTGAGGTTTCTTCTGATCGTCCAGCATGTATGAGGTCTTCGTGCCGGCGTCATACAGGACGTACTTGCCCCCGATGCTGACGCAGCGGTTGGTGCAGTCCTTGGCGCTTTCGCCTTTTTGCTGCATGAGCGAATGTCCGCCCAGCAACGCGCACTGCTGGTCCATAATCTCACCGGCAAACGTTTGAGGCTTTTGGGCGGCCAAGCTGACGGCCAATAAAGAGGCCGACGCGAGCCCAGCGATTAGAAACTTTTTCATCTTAAGCTCTCTCCTCTGAAAAAAGCATCGTAGTGCGCCAAGCATACATCAGGGCGACAAAATAATGCCCGCCTTTACAACAATTTTACGTTCACACGGAGCCGGCTGCGGGAGCCAGACGGCGTAGGACTACTGTTACTCACCCAATCTGTAGTGCCTTTTTTCAGGGAGCTAGAGACGAGGCGTAAGCGGCAATGTTCAGGATGTCGTCCGGCGTCAGACCCATCGCCACCGATTGCATCTGCATTCCTGCCGCCGATTTGTTGGTGCCCGCCTTGAAGTTAAAGAGCTGGCGGGCAATGTAAGTGGGGTGTTGGCCGGCGAGCTTAGGGATATTGCCGAAGCCCTTGAGGCCGTCGCCGTGGCAAATGGTGCAGGAGATGGTTTTGCCGCCGCCGGTGGTGGCCAGATCCTTGCCCTTGGCAAGGCTGCCCATGGGAACATAGGCGATGAAGCTGGACTTGGGTGAGCGCGCGAGGGCAACCTTTGTATCCACGGGCACTTCGATGATGCGGTTGCCGATGGGCTCCATGGCGCCGCCGGGCACGGGCAGACGCATGCGTCCGCCGTTAACCCAGGTCTTGGGAACCATGTCGGCTTCCTTGACTTCGAGCGCCGGAGGCGTGCTTAGTCCGGCAAACCATTCGCTGGCGGCCTTGGCATCATCGTCGGAGGTGGCCTGGCTGATGGTATTCATGCGCGCGGGATCGGTTCGATCGCCGCTCTTGAAGTCGGCCATCTGCTGTTCCAGAAAATCGGCGGACATGCCGGCAAGGTCGGCTGACTCAGGATGGCCATGACCTGAAAAAAGATGGCAGGCGGCGCAGCCGTACCCTTTATCGGAGGCGCCGCTTTTAACGATCGACGGCGCGCTCTTGGACATATCCGGGTACCAATCCGGCGGGCTGTTGAAGTCGTCGATCTCTTTCATGGTGTATGACTTCGTGCTGTCTGGGAGCATGATCGGTCCGCTGGGCGGTTCGGCGCCCGCGGGCGGGTTGGCATCCGCCACGGGAAAAGCCCAGGTGGGATGGTTCTCCGCATCTTGCTGCGCCGGGGCGGCGCTCATGGCCAGCAAAGATAACAAGGCAGGTATCAAAAGCCAGGCATAAGTTCTCATTTACGGTTCTCGACCCTTTCACCGGGAGAGTGGCGCACTCTTATCGCGGCATAATTGATACACGACTCTGGCCTTTGATTCAAGTTCCGCGACTTGGCTGCAAGGTGGGTGAAGCGATGGGGCGGTTTGGGCCAACGAAATACAGCCCGCCCGCGGCAGACGAGATTGATTGCTAATGTTTGCGTTCCGCCAGCAGGCTGCGCATCACGAAAATCAAATTGGCGGGCCGCTCCGAAAGGCGGCGCATGAAATAAGGCACCCAGGCCGAGCCAAAGGGAACGTACACGCGAAATGGATGGCCCTGCGAAATCACTTTTTGTTGCAAGTCGCGCCGGATGCCCAGAAGCATCTGGAATTCGTATCGGGCCGGGGGCAAGCCGAGCGCGCGAATTTTTGCGAAAGCGTAGTCGACAAGCGCGGGGTCGTGCGTCGCAATGGCCACGACTGGGCCGCGGCTGCAGGCGTGCGGCTCTGTTGCCGTTCACTTCTGGTTCCCGCACCTTCCGGCATTCGCTCCAGCATCTGATCGAGCAGCCGCCGATAATTTGCGTCGACCTCGCTCTTTTTCTGAAAGGCGACGGATGCTGGCTCCCGATAGGCTCCTTTCACCAGCCGAATCTTTGGATTTAACGGGGGATTCAGCGACACGAGCCTTTGAAGGTCGGATTGGCTGCGGCGCAGATAGGCTTGCAGGGCCACGCCGGCATTCGCGTGCTCTCGCTGGACTTCCTCGAAAATGCGGAGAGTGGAGTCCGTATAGGCGGAGCCTTCCATATCGATCTCGATGGTATTGCGCAAGGCCGCGGCAGCCGCGGCGATCTCGTGCGTAAGGCCCAGGCAAAGTTCGGCGATCGAGATCGAGGCCGAGTTGGGTCAATTTGACGGCGATGTTGCCGTCGATTCCGGCATCGGGGAGCGAGCGGAGCATCCGGATATAGGAATCGCGAGCGCCGCGCGCCTCGGCCGGCGTGGCCACATTTTCGCCGAGGTGATTCAGGATTACGCGCTGGCCGGCGCGCGCCACGGGCGCGATTGTTTCGAGCGCCTGATCGAGAGTCTCTCCGGCGACGAATCTGCGGGTGAAGTCGTGCCGGGCGCCGAGGCGGGCGACCCAATCGGTCACCTTTCTTTTTGTGGACAGCCAGAAGATCAGGTCGCGCAGCGGGTTCGTGGTAAGCCGTCCTCTCGCCAGCTTCGGAAACGATGGCGCTAAATGTCGGTTCAGCTGTTGAGAATTTAGCAGAGCGGGTTAGAATGGGCTAACCCACCCTTTGAACTTGCGAGCAACGCCGCGCCACCCGAAGCGATCCAACCGGTAAGGACGGCGCGTGCACAGCCCGCCGGATTTCGAGATAATCGATTGCCGGAGATCGTCGCAGCGTTGCCTTTTGTGACTTCCGCTGCATCTCAGTGATAGAGTCGCGCGGCGTGAAGCAGCGTTGCGCGGGAGGGTGCGCCAATTTCCAGTACCATGACGGTGTCGCTCGAGGCCAAGCGCGCCGACCAGCCATTTCAGTTCGTCGCCGCGTCTTACCTGATCCGCATCGGCGCCGAGCCGGTGCAGACGCTGGGCGCTTTGGCCAAGAGCCTGCGAACCTGCCCAGACGCTTCGATTTTTTATCACACTTTTCAGAGCCTGGAGGCGCATCACTACACCTCCTTTTCCAGCGACTTCGCGCAATGGGCCTTAACGGCCTGCAATGAGGCGGCTTTGGCGGAGCAGTTGGCGATCGTGGATCTGCGCGATATCGTATCGATCGCGGATCTGCGGGATATTCTGGTGGGAACCGTGCAGGACTATTTGAAGGAGCACTCACAGGCGGCGGACCGCCGGGCCTTTGAGGCTTTTTACTTTAGCGAGGCGAGAGAAGTCACGGTCCCCTCCGGCGCGCCGGCCTGGACCTTGGCCGAACTGGCGGAGGGAATTCGCCACCTGGGGCATCAATCGCTCCACTATCACTTCATCAATTCCAGGCTGCGGCTGCACCTGAAGACCAACGATTTCTCGTACTGGATCGAGCACAACCTGAACCATCCGTGGCTGGCCGCCCGGCTGAACCGAATCGACTTTTATAACGATACGCTCGACGATTTGCGCCAGGATATCCTGGCCGTTCTCGAGCCCCAGGAAAACCGATGAGCGCAACCGAGGTTGCCAAACCAGCTGTAGTTCTGCCCGTTCTGCAGGATTATGCGGCGATCGTGGGCGAGCCGGAAATTCTGGAGTTGCGGGAGCTGGCGCGGCGCCTGGCGGGGCGGCGCGTGAAGATGGTGAATTCGACGGCGGTGGGCGGAGGAGTGGCGGAAATTCTGAACCGCCTCATTCCGCTGATGGAAGAAGTGAAAGTGCCGACTCGATGGGAAGTGATTACCGGCGGCGAGAAGTTTTTTAGCGTCACCAAGGCGTTTCACAATGCCTTGCACGGAGCTCCTTACGAAGGCTCGGCGGACTGGTTCGACGCGTTTCTGGCCACCAACGAGGAAAACCGGCGGCGCATGCAGTTCGACGAAGATTTCGTGGTGATCCACGATCCGCAGCCGGTGGCGCTGATCGCCGCGCGGGATGCGGCCCGGAGGGAGGCGCAGCGCTGGGTATGGCGCTGCCACATCGATCTTTCCAATCCCAACGCGCAAGTGTGGGATTTTCTCAAGCCCTGGGTGGAAAAATACGATGCTTCGCTTTTCTCCTCGCCGCAGTTCACGCGCGGCCTGGGCATTCCGCAATATCTTTTTTATCCGACGATCGACCCGCTGGCGGATAAGAACCGCGATCTCGATCCCGACTTCGTGCGCGGCGTGTTGGAGCAATTTCAAATCGATCCCGGGCGGCCGATCCTGACGCAGATCTCGCGATTCGACCGGCTGAAGGATCCCGTCGGCGTGATCCGGGCCTATCGTCTGGTGAAAAAATACGAGGATTGCCAACTGGTTCTGGCGGGTGGCAGCGCCACCGACGATCCGGAAGGCGCGGCGGTGCTTCGGGAGGTTGAGGAAGCGGCGGCGGGCGATCCGGATATCCGCATTCTCAATTTGCCCCCGTGGAGCCATCTAGAAATTAACGCCTTGCAGCGCGGATCGACCATCGTCATTCAGAAGTCCTTGCGGGAGGGCTTTGGCCTGACGGTAAGCGAAGCGCTGTGGAAGAAGAAGCCGGTGGTGGCGTCCGCGGTCGGCGGCATTCCCTCGCAAGTGATCCACAAGCTCACCGGGATGCTAGTGCATTCGCCGGAAGGAACCGCGTACCAAATCAGGTTCCTGCTGGCCAACCCGGCGTTCGCCAAGTCGCTGGGCGAGAATGGATATCAGCACGTCAAAGAACACTTCCTGGTGACGCAAAACCTGCGGCGCTACCTGGTCTTATTTTTGGTGCTGCTCCAGGACAATTAGTCCTCTAGTCCTCGCAATCTGCCCCGGAACTATGAAGAGGCCCTCGCTTGGGGCGTCACTCTTTGCGCAGCGATGTTTTTCCACGCACAACTTTTAGCCCTGTAGTGGGTTTAAAATGGAGAGCATTACAGGCGTTCCTCTTAGACTTTCGCTCGCCGGGAGCCGTAAATGGCCGCGCAAAGATTTCAGCGCCAGCATTTTTCTCGAAGACCGGACGCTTTGCTTATCGCCGCCGTTGGCCTGCTCTCCGCGGGGCTTATTTTCGTGATCCCCTATTTAACCGCAAGCGGAGACATGGGCGCCAATCGTCCGCAGCAGAGCGGCTCGCGAGTTCCGCAAAGCCTGAAGGGATTGCCGCCGAGCGATCTGAACGAAGACGAAGCCATCGCGCACGCTCTGAATCGTTTGGGTTATGGTCCCCGCCCCGGCGACATCGAGACGGTGAAGCAAATGGGCCTGGCAAAGTGGATCGACCGCCAGCTTCATCCTGAATCCATCGACGACTCGGCGATGCAGGCGAGGCTCTCCCGGTTTCCCACGCTGAGCATGTCCTCTCAAGCGCTTTTGGATAAATTCCCGCGGCCTCAGGTGGCCGCCAAACGCGAGGGCGTGACCGCTCAACAATATCGGCAAGAGCAGCAGGCAAAATTGCAGGCCGCGCGGCAGGCGACGGACGGCCAAGAACAGACGGCCGCGACCAATAGCGACGCTCAGGCCAACGGCAATTCGGCCCAGGCTGGAGCCAACGGGTCCGTGTCATCTGTTTCACCAGCATCCATTGCGCCGCAGAACATGACTCCCGATGAGCTTGCGGAAATCCTGCTGCCTGGAGCGAAAAACGCGGCCAAGGGCGGCGGAAATCCATTGTTGAATTACGAGCAGATCAAAACTCCGCAGCGGATCACTGCCGAACTGGCCATGGCCAAGATGGATCGCGCCGTTTACAGCGAGAAGCAGCTTTACGAACAGATGGTTGATTTCTGGTTCAACCACTTCAACGTCTTTGCCGGAAAGGGCGTGGACCGCTGGCTGCTGACCTCCTATGAGCGCGACGCCATTCGCCCCCACGCCATGGGCAAGTTCCGCGACCTGCTGGAGGCCACGGCGAAAAGCCCGGCCATGCTCTTCTACCTGGATAATTGGCAGAGCGTGGATCCCGCGGGCCTGGGCGCGGCTGCAACAGCAGCGCGCCATGCGCCAAGCCTATCGCGCGCGATTCGGCGGGCCTTTCGGCGCGCCGGCCATGCCGCCGGGAGCCAATGCGAAGCAGGGCAAGAAGCAGGAGCGCGGCTTGAACGAAAACTACGGCCGCGAGTTGATGGAGCTGCACACGCTGGGCGTGGATGGCGGATATTCGCAGCAGGACGTGATCGAAGTGGCGCGCGCGTTCACGGGCTGGTCGATTCGGCAGCCGCAGCGCGATCCGGAGTTCTTTTTCGACGAACAGCTGCACGACCCCGATCCGAAGATGGTGCTGGGCCATAAAATCGATGGCGGCGGAATGCGGGACGGCGAAGAAGTGCTGGACCTGCTGGCGCGCGACCCGCATACGGCCCGCCATATTTCGCTGGAAATCGCGCGGCACTTCGTCTCCGATAATCCTCCGGACGCGCTGGTGGATCGCATGGCGCAGACCTACGAAAGCACCGACGGCGATATCCGCGCCGTGCTGCACACCATGATCTATTCGCCGGAATTCTGGTCGCGGGAGAGCTATCGCGCCAAGATCAAGACGCCCTTCGAACTGGTGGCCTCGGCCGCGAGGGTGGTGGGGGCGGAGACCGACCTGCCGTTAACGCTGGTGCAATGGACGGGACGGATCGGCGAGCCGCTCTATCAATGCCAGCCGCCGACGGGATATGCGGATAAGGCCGACGCCTGGGTGAACACCGGCGCGCTGCTCAACCGGCTGAACTATTCGCTGGCGCTCACGGGCAACCGGCTGGCGGCGGTGCGCACGGACATTCCGTCGCTGCTGGGGGCCGGTAGCGGGTCCAAACCGGATGCGGTGCTGGATGCAGCCATCGCTCTGCTGCTTTCCGGAGAAGCGTCTGCGCAAACGCGCGCGACGCTGGAAAAACAGATGAACGATCCGCGAGTGCTGCAAGCCAGCTTGGACGATCCGGTCACGCGAGTAAATTCCGCGATGATCGCGGGCCTGGTGCTGGGCGCGCCGGAGTTTCAGCGGCGCTGACGAAAAGCCGCAAGGAGAATGGCCATGGACGTTTCACGGCGAGCGTTTTTGAAAAACGGCGGCGTAGCCATGATTGGCATGAGCACGCTTCCGGCATTCCTGCGCCGCGCCATCGCGGCCACGCCGGCTTCGAACCGCAAAAAGCTCGTGGTGCTCTTCCAGCGCGGCGCGGCGGACGGCTTGAACATCGTGGTGCCCTTTGCCGAGCCGAACTACTACCGCATTCGGCCGACGATCGCGATTCCCCAGCCAAAGCGGGGCGGCGAATTAGCCGCGGTCGATCTGGACGGCTTTTTCGGCCTGCATCCGAGCCTTGCGCCACTGGCGCCCCTTTTCCAGAAGCAGCAATTGGCGATCGTGCACGCGGCGGGCTCGCCGGATACGACGCGCTCGCATTTCGACGCGCAGGATTACATGGAGTCGGGAACGCCCGGCGTGAAGTCCACCGACGATGGCTGGCTCAATCGCGCCTTGACGGCTACCCCCGAAGCGGACGCCTCGCCTTTCCGCGCCGTGGCCATGGGGCCGAATCTGCCGCTCACGCTGCGCGGCTCCGCTCCTGCCATCGCGCTGCCGGATATCAAGCAGTTTCGCGTGTTCGCGCAGTCGCCGGCGGTGGAGGGCGGGTTTGAAGCGCTTTACGCGGATACGGTGGATCAGGCGCTGCGCGGCACGGGCACCGAAACTTTCGAAGCCATCAACATGTTGCGAAAGGCCGATCCTTCGCGCTTACAGCCCGAAAATGGCGCGGACTATCCGCGGAATCGCGTGGGCCAGATGATGCAGCAGGTGGCGCAGCTCCATAAGGCCGATATTGGCCTGGAGGTCACCTTCGTCGATACCGGCGGATGGGACAATCACGTCAACGAAGGCGGAGCGCAAGGGCAGTTGGCAAACTTATTGCGCGATCTGGGGCAGTCGCTCTCCGCTTTTTCGCAGGATATGGGCGACCGCATGGAAGATATCGTGGTGGTCACCATGTCCGAATTCGGCCGCACCGCGCACGAAAACGGCAATCGCGGCACCGATCACGGCCATGCCAACTGCATGTTTGTGATGGGCGGCGCCGTGAAGGGCGGAAAAGTGTACGGCAAATGGCCGGGGCTGGGTCCCGAGCAGCTCAACGAAGGCCGCGACCTGGCGCTGACCACGGATTTCCGTTCTGTGCTCGGCGAGATCATTTCATGCCATCTGGGAACGAACGAATTGGGCGCCGTGTTCCCCGGCTTCAACAACGATCCCCGCAAATTCCCGAATCTGCTCAGGACGTGAGGCTACGTTCGGCGGCGAAGCTCTCTCGGATACAAATCCCCACCGGCGAATGAGCCCGAGGGAGCAGAGTTTTCTCCTTTTGGACTGTGTTAGAATGTGTTAATGGCGAACACTCAAGGCAGCACGTTCAGCATTCGTTTAAAACCCCAAACGAAGAAGCGCTTGGCGCAGTTGGCCAAAGCCTCAGGACGAAGCTCTAATTTTCTCATCTCCGATGCAGTGGAATCTTACATCGCAGACCAGGAGAGAATGAGAGCGGACATTCGAGATGGAGACCGTCAGATAAAGTCGGGCCACTATGTGAGGCACGAGGATATGAAGGCCTGGTTATTGTCCTGGGGGACGAAAGACGAACTGCCACCGCCTAAGTGCGTCTGCGGCAAGATCCATGATGATTGATCTTCCGTGTCACTAGAAATTCTCTGGTCCCTCCGCGCTCAGACACGCCTGACAGAAATTCGCAGCTTTACCGCCCGCGACAAACCTGAAGCAGCTGAACGGCTGGCAGTACGCATCACTGCTGTTGTGGCGACCCTGAGTGACCATCCTTACCTCGGTCGCTCCGGCACTGAACCTGGCGTACGGGAGTTAGTCATCGGAGGGACGCCATATGTGGTTCAGTACCGGGTACGCGGCCAGAAAATTAAAATCGTCACAATCTGGCACGGAGCCCAAAAGCATAAGCCTTGAGCGCATCCACGCGATCGGCTGAATCTTAGCAGCTAATCCGCGGGGGCTCGGGAGACCTCTTTTGCGCCTTCCGAAGCGTGGATGCGCATCCCGTAGAACGAGCGATACACGAAAATAAACGAGATCACGAAGAAAACAGCCGCAAGAACGTGAGTGAGCATCCCGCCGGTCTCCGCCGTTAGTTGCACCGCCAGCTCCACCGCAAGCAGACCGAACAACGTGGTGAACTTGATCACCGGATTGAGCGCCACGGACGACGTGTCCTTGAAAGGATCGCCCACCGTATCGCCGATTACGGTGGCGGCGTGCAACTCGGTTCCTTTCTGCTTCAATTCGACTTCCACGATCTTCTTGGCGTTGTCCCAGGCGGCTCCCGCGTCAGCCATAAAAATGGCCTGGAAAAGGCCGAACATGGCGATGGAGATCAGGTAACCGATGAAGAAGAAGGGCTCGACGAAGGCGAACGAAAGCGCTGCGAAAAAGACGGCGATAAAGATATTCAGCATGCCTTTCTGCGCGTACTGCGTGCAGATCTCCACGACTTTCTTGCTGTCCGCGACGGAAGCCTTTTCCACGCCTTCCAGGCGAATGTTGGCTTTGATGAACTCGACCGCGCGATAGGCGCCGGTGGTGACGGCTTGGGTGGAAGCGCCGGTGAACCAATAGATCATGGAGCCGCCGGCGATAATGCCGAGCAAGAAAGGCGCGTGCAGCAGGGAAAGCTTATCGACGTTTTCGGTGAGGCCGTTGGTTAACGCCATGATGATGGAAAAGATCATGGTGGTGGCGCCAACGACTGCCGTGCCGATGAGCACGGGCTTGGCCGTGGCTTTAAAGGTGTTGCCGGCGCCGTCGTTCTCTTCCAGCAAGTCCTTGGCGCGGCCGAAATTGGCATCGATGTGGAAATCCCGCTTGAGCTCTTCGTGAATGCCGGGAATCTGCTCGATCAGGGAAAGCTCGAAGACGGATTGGGCGTTGTCGGTGACCGGCCCATAGGAGTCGACCGCGATCGTTACCGGCCCCATGCCCAGAAAGCCGAAAGCCACGAGTCCGAAAGCGAACACCGGAGCCGCAATCATCAAGTTGCCAAGTCCTAGCTGGCCAACCATGTAACCGATGGACATCAGGACCATAATGGCCAGCCCCAGGTAATAGGCGGAGAAATTGCCGGCAACGAAGCCGGACAAAATGCCCAGCGAAGCTCCGCCTTCCTGCGCGGAGATGACCACTTCCTTCACGTGGCGCGATTCCGTGGAGGTAAAAGCCTTCACCAGTTCTGGAATCACGGCGCCCGCCAACGTTCCGCAAGAGATGATGGTGGCCAGCTTCCACCATTGCGTGGTGTCGCCGCCAAGATTGGGAATCACGGCCCAGGAAATTACGTAGGTCATGGCGATGGAGACGATGGACGTGAGCCATACGAGCGAGGTGAGAGGCGCCTCGAAATTCATGTGATCGGCGTGCAGGTAGCGGGCCCGGGCGATGGCGCTGTTAATAAAATACGAGGCCGCGCTGGCCACCAGCATGGCGATGCGCATGACGAAAATCCATACCAGGAGCTGCACTTGCACGGCGGGGTTTTTTACGCCCAAGAGGATAAAGGTAATGAGCGCGACGCCGGTGACTCCATAAGTTTCGAAGCCATCCGCGCTGGGGCCGACCGAATCGCCGGCATTGTCGCCGGTGCAATCGGCGATGACGCCGGGATTGCGAGCGTCGTCTTCCTTGATGCGGAAGACGATCTTCATGAGGTCAGAGCCGATATCGGCGATCTTGGTGAAGATGCCGCCGGCAATGCGCAGCGCCGCGGCGCCCAGCGATTCCCCGATGGCAAAGCCGATGAAGCAGGAGCCCGCGTAGTCTCCGGGAACGAAGAGAAGAATGAACAGCATCATCACAAGCTCGACGCTGATGAGCATCATGCCGATGCTCATGCCGGCATCCAGCGGAATTTTGTAGATCGGATAGGGCTTGCCGCCGAGACCGGCAAAGGCAGTGCGCGAATTGGCAAAGGTGTTTACGCGAATCCCGAACCAAGCCACGCTATAGCTGCCGGCAATTCCCAGGATGCTGAAGAGGAGAATGACGAAGACGCGAAACGCGTCCATGTGCAACAGCACGCCGAAATAGAGCACGATGACCACGGCGATGAAGCTCTCCAGGAGCAGGAGGAACTTGCCCTGGGTGATCAGATAGGTTTTGCAGGTTTCATAGATCAGCTCGGAAATCTCGCGCATGGAGCGGTGCACGGGCAGATTCTTGAGCCGCTGATAGATGGTCAATCCGAAGATCAGGCCGAAAATACAAAAAAGGATGCCAAAGAGCAGGAGCTTATGGCCGTCGATGCCAAAAAAGGTCACCTGGGAGAGGTCCGGCAGCTTCAAACTGGCCTCGCCGCCCGCTTCAGGCGCTTGCGCCCAGCTCGAAGCCGCGATTAGCGGCACCGCCGCAAACGCAGCGGCGACCTTCAGAAAGCGCCCCAGCGGCCGGCAAATTTTGGCTCGCTGCATCAGCAGCCAGCCGCCCACCGCGGCAAACAACCAGACCCATCCCATTAATTGCATGCTTCCTCCGTAAATTAAGCCTCACTCAGGGAACAATCAGGTGTGCTTTCACCAGAAAGGCAAAAGGACACTTTATAGCACGCCTTCTCGATGGTCAAGAATGCGGCCAAGCCTGGTTAACGGGCAAGTTATGCCGCCAGGAATGGGCGCCGGCCTATCTTCCTTCGGCCGACCCATCGAACATCGGCCCAGCCGATCGGAACCCCAAATGCGCCCGGAATTCAGGCCCTGCGCACGCCGGCGTTTATGGTGTTTAATAGCGTGCCTTTCGAGTGGCGCAAGAGTATAGAATCTCCCTCGCATTTATGGGCAACTATCATGTTCCAAGATGGGCGCTAAGGGCGATTGCCTTCTCCAGCCCTCTGAGCCTGTTTGGGCTCTCGTTTTTGGATGCCACCGTGCTTCCTTTCCCCTCCCTGAATGATCTCCTTTTGATCGATCTCTGCATTCGAGCGCCGGCGCGCATGCCTTACTACGCCATTCTGGCGACGCTCGGTTCAGTGGCGGGATCCGTGCTGCTCTACTTTATCGCCCGAAAAGGAGAAGAAGCGGCGTTCCACAAGAAGGCAGGTTCGCAGGCGCCGCAGATCCATCGTTGGATGGAGCGCAATGGGTTCGTGACGCTGGTCGTCGCCGCGCTATTGCCTCCGCCCACGCCATTCAAGCTTTTTGTGCTGGCGGCTGGAGCGCTGGGCATGCCTTTTCGCGGCTTCCTGGCGGCCATGAGCATCGCGCGCGCGGTGCGCTTTTTCGGCGAAGGCTATCTGGCCACGCGGTATGGCCCGCAGACCACTCGCTTTCTGGAGGCCCACAGCATGGCTTTTGCTGTTTCCACGGTGGCTTTTGCCCTGGTGTTCTATTGGATTGCGAGGGTAGCGATGCGCGGAGCACCTCGGGAAAAGGCTTGATAGGCAGCTCGCGAAAACTCGTTTTTATATAATAAGAGTTCGCCTCGGGATTTAGCGCGCGCCGATAAGGGCCAGCCGCGTCATGGCCAAGACCAAAAACGATAGCAAGCTCAACGATAGTAAACTCCTCGGAGCGGGTCGCCAAATTGCGGGAAGAGATCCGCCTGCACGAGCATCGCTATTACCTGCTCGACCGCCCTTCGATCTCCGATGCCGAATTCGACCGGCTGATGAACGAGCTGAAGCAGCTCGAGGCCGAGCATCCGGAACTGGTCACGCCGGACTCTCCCACGCAGCGCGTGGGCGGAGCGCCCCGCAAAGGCTTCGAGACGCGCCGCCACGTTCCGCCGATGCTGAGCCTGGATAACGCGTTCTCCTTCGAGGAACTGGACCGATTCGATCGCCGCGCCCGCGAAGTTTCCGGCCGCAGGAGATCGAATACATCGTCGAGCACAAATTCGACGGCTTGAGCATGTCCCTGCACTACGACCAGGGACGGCTGGCTCTCGCCGTCACGCGCGGCGACGGGGTAAACGGCGAGGACGTGACCGCCAACGTGGCCACGATTGAGGCTATTCCCAGCCGCGTGGATGCCGCCCGGTCGAAGCGGCTGGGCCTGAACGGCGATTTTGAGGTGCGCGGCGAGATCATCATGCCGCTCAAGGCCTTTGCCAAGCTGAACGAGCAGCAGGAAGAGCACGGCGGCAAGCGCTTCGCCAATCCCCGCAACGCCGCGGCGGGATCGGTGCGCGTGCTCGATTCGCGCATCACGGCTTCGCGGCAGCTCGATTTCTTCGGCTATTACCTGCTGGCCGGAGGGCGGAATCCTTTCCCGCGGCATTCCGACGAACTCGAAGCTATCTCCGCGCTGAAGTTCAATCCTCTGCGATGGAAGCGCTGCGCGTCGATCGAGGAGGTGAAAAAATACTGCGCGGAGTGGGAAGAAAAGCGCGAGAAGCTGCCTTACGAGATCGATGGCATCGTGATCAAGGCGAACGAACTTTGCGCTTCAGCAGGAGCTGGGCTTCACGTCCAAGGCTCCGCGCTGGGCCATCGCTTACAAATATCCGGCGCGCCAGGAAACCACCACAGTGCGTGAAGTGGTTTTCCAGGTGGGCCGCACCGGAGCGCTTACGCCCGTGGCTTTGCTCGATCCGGTGGCCGTGGGCGGAGTCACGGTGAGCCGGTCGACGCTGCACAACATGGACGAAATCGAGCGGCTGGGCCTGGCCGCGGGGGACGCGGTGCTGATCGAGCGCGCGGGCGAAGTGATCCCGCACGTCGTAAAAGTTGTGCGGGAAGGAAAAGACCGACGCCCGGTGTCGGTGCCCGAACTCTGCCCCGAATGCGGCAGCCACATTCATAAATCGCCGGACGAGGTTGCCTACCGCTGCGTGAACGCCGCCTGCCCGGCCAAGCGGCGAGGAGTCGCTGATCCATTTTGCCAGCCGGCACGCCATGAATATCGATGGGCTGGGCGAGAAAATCGTGGACCAGCTCGTCTCCACGGGCATGGTGAAGGATTTCGCGGACCTCTATCATCTCGACGCCGAGAAGCTGGCCGCGCTCGAACGCATGGCCGAGAAATCGGCGGACAATCTGCTGCGACGAAATCGCCGCCAGCAAGTCCAACGAGCTGGCGCGGCTGGTCTATGCGCTGGGCATACGCTTTGTCGGCGAGCGCACGGCGCAATTGCTGGCCGAGCATTTCGGGTCGCTGGGCGCAATCGCCGAATGCCAACGAGCAAGCGCTGACGGAAGTGGGCGAAGTCGGGCCCAAAGTGGCCGCCAGCATCGTGGAGTTTTTCGAGGAACCGCGCGAACCGCGAGGTGATCGAAGCGGCTGCGCGCGGCCGGCGTCGATCCGCAAGCACGCGCCGGCAGGAGGCGGTGTCCACCCGCCTGGCGGGCAAGACATTTGTCTTCACCGGAGCGCTGGCGCGCCGTTCGCGCGAAGAGGCCGGCGAATTGGTGGCCAGGCACGGCGGCAAAGTCGTGAGCTCGGTGAGCAAGAATACCGATTACGTTGTCGTGGGCGCCGATCCTGGATCGAAGTACGACAAAGCCAAGTCGCTCGGCGTGCGCATCTTGAACGAAGACGAATTCGACGCGCTGCTCGAGGGAAAGCTGGCGCCGGCGCAGCCCGCGGCAGATGAAGGCAAGCGGCCCAACGAGGGCGAATGCCGCCGAAGGCCGCGGCGAGTTCGGCCGACAAGCTCGGCGAAGAAGTCCTTACTCGAATAACCATTGGCTTCAAGGATCGGTGCATTCCGCTCGCTATAATGATCCGGGAGCGAGCGGGCTGGGCGATCGCTGGAGATTCCTGCAAGGGAAGCGGCTGGAGGAAAGTCCGGACTCCGCAGGGCAACGCGCCTGGTAACGCCAGGGGATCGAGCGTCCGCGAAGCGGGCGCTGGGCTACGGACAGTGCCACAGAAAATAAACCGCCGGCGCAGGCGAATCGGTGATCGGCTGGAGGCCAAACCTCCGGCGGGTCTTTTTCAATCGCCGCGCTTGGTAAGGGTGAAACGGTAGGGTAAGAGCCTACCGCGCAGGCAGTAATGTCCGCGGCACGGTAAACCCCGCGTGGTGCAAGGCCAAATAGGAGGGGAGGGCCGGCCCGGCCCGTTACGCGCGAGGGCGCTTCGGCGTTCTCGCCAAACCCTCGGGTAGGCCGCTTGAGCCGTCGAGCGATCGGCGGCCCAGAGGAATGATCGCCTCCGAATCTGAGTGGGCATTGCGGCTCTCGGGCCGCGATGTCTCTCAGGCGCGAAGACAGAATCCGGCTTATAGGCCCGCTCGCTCATTTTCTTTGGGTTACTGCGCTTTTTCGCCGGGTTGTGCCTTGCCTGTACGGGGAGCTCACTCCGAAATCCCCCACGCGTAAAACCGACGCGTGGGCCACCCACGAAAACGTCGATCAAACGTGAGTTCGTCATTTGGAAATGGCGTATATCTATTTTACCGCGGGCGTCTTAACGAACGCGGTGGACGGCGGGCCGAATCACGGAAGGCAGTGACGGAACTTGTGGCACCCTCGGGTCGTCTACGCTGGACCGAAGGAAATGGTAAACGTAAGGCCTCTGCTTCAACCGCTTCCTAGTTTATTCCGTTGGGACCTTACATCGTGACGGCGCGGAAGCGCGCCTTGCCATCCACCACGCGCTGGTACGCCTTAGGAGCCTCTGCCAACAGGGTAGGTTTCGACGATGGTTTTCACTTTTCCCTGGGCCACGTAGTCGAGCGCCTCATACAGGTATTCAGGCCCGTTTTGCTGGCTTCCGATAATGTGAATGCGCTTCATGAGCAGATCCACCAGCGATACCGAGAGCGGCTCGGCATCCACGCCCATGGTAACCAGGCTCCCATCGGGCCGCAGGCCTTGAATGCTATCCATCATCGACTTGGTCGAATTGGAAGTGCTCAGGATGATGTCCGCGCCTCCCGCGCCCGCCAGGCTCTTGCCGTCGCGCACGATTTCATCCGCGCCCAGTTCGCGAATCAGCTTGTCTTTGTCGGGCGAGTGCGAGATGGCGATAGTCGTGAATCCAGCCGCCTTCGCGTATTGCAGCGCTAGGTGCCCCAGGCCGCCAATGCCCAGCACGGCCAACGCGTTCGTGCGGTTTCGGATCGGCCCAGCGCAAGCCGCTATACACGGTGTAGCCGGCGCAGAAAATCGGCGCCGCTTGCTCGTAGGAGATATTGTCGGGAATCAAATAGGTGGCGTCGGCATACATAGGCATGTACTCCGCGTGACCGCCCTGCAGATTCACGCCGGTGCTCTTTTGCATCGGGACAGATAATTCCTGCGTCCGCGCTGGCACCATTCGCAGCGTCCGCAAGTTTCCTGTATCCACGCAGTGCCCACCCGATCGCCTACTTTTCGGTGCGGTAACATCGGGCGCCACTGCCACGATTTCGCCTACCGGCTCGTGACCCAAAATTCGAGGGAATTGCGACCGCGCGGCCCGGCAGACCGGGCCGAAAGAAAAGCGCAGCCACTTCGCTCAGAATGAAACCGGCTGCGAAGGCAACGAAGCGCGTCTGAGATTTGAAGAAGGGCTAGGGCTCTTCGGCCGCGCAAGTCGTTCGAGGAAGTTCGTCAGTCGGAGGCCGTGGGAACATCGGTCGGCGCAGCGACGACCGTTGACGAGCGCTTCGGCGGCAGCCCCGCCTGGCGGATTTTATAGAGCAGCGCACGGTAGCTGATGCGGAGATCGCTGGCGGCGCGCTTGCGATTCCAGCGATTGGCTTCCAGGGCGCTGAGAATAATCTTGCGTTCGAGCTGCTGCACGGCTTTACGCGTGACCTTCTTCAGGTGGATCGGGCCGCTGATGGGCAGTTCGGGAGAGATCGGGGTGCGATCCCAATTGGTAAGCTCGGCGCCGATGGCTTCTTCCGATCCCAGGATGACATAGCGCTCCATCAGGTTTTCCAGCTCGCGAATATTTCCGGGCCAATTGTGCTTCTCCAGAAGCGCCAAGAGGGACTGGGAGATGGGGCGCGCGGAACTATTGTGGCGCTTGCGGTGGCGTTCGTAGAAATAAGCGGCCAACCGGGGTACGTCTTCGATGCGCGCGCGGAGGCCGGGCAGGTCTACCTTGGCAACATTAATCCTATAGTAGAGATCGGAGCGGAACCTGCCGGCGTTAATCTCATTTTCGAGCGGACGATTGGTGGCACAGATAATCCGAATCTGGACGCTGACATCTTCCCGGCCGCCGATGCGGGAGAATTGGGAGTCCTGGAGCAACTGGAGGAGCTTAGCCTGAAGACCCAGATCGATTTCGTCAATGCCGTCCAGAAAGAGCGTGCCCCCATTGGCTAACTCGACGCGGCCCGGCTTGCTGGTGTATGCGCCGGTAAAGGCTCCTTTTTCATAGCCAAAGAGCTCGCTTTCGAGCAGTGTTCCGGGAATCGCGGCGCAATTGACGTTAACAAAGGGCCCGTCGGCAACCGCCGACCGGGAATGAATGTAACGGGCTAGAACTCCCTTGCCCGTGCCGCTTTCGCCCTGGATCAGCAACGGGACGGTCGTCGCGGCGAACTTCTGGATTTTCTGGTGACAGATTTGCATGAGCGCCGAGGACCCAAAAATCACTGCCTCGGGCGGAAAGTCTTCTACGCGAAGCGTGAAGGAAACTCGTTGTGTACCAGCCAAGGCCACCTGTTGGCTCCCCCGAAAACGAAAGTTAGAACTGCCCCACCTAGTGGTTAGCACATCAAACGCCAAACTTTTGCACTGGTATAGCTCATCGCTGTATTACACGATCTGTAACGAACATAAGATAAGCCTTGCAATATGAAGTATATGGCTATTTCGAGCATTTCGCGCGGAATGCCCTCGAATCGGGAAGCCGCTGAGGGGAAAAGGTTTGCCTATATTAGGAAGGCCGATTCAGATTCCTTGCCCGTTTTTCGTCCGGGTTAGCCGTCGTGTGACGTGGCGAATCGAGGAACAGGAGGGCCTCTTGCGGATGGCGGCGCCGCAAAAGTCCCCGTAGGCCGATCGAAACATCTAACCCGGTGCCTGAGCACTTCTGGCGAGAGTCTGGCTTCGCCGGCAACCACTTGCTCGTAAACTGGCTAATCTGGGAGGATTTGCACATGCATTATTTGGTCACCGGCGGAGCGGGCTTCATCGGTTCGAATACCGTGGACGAATTGGTGCGCCGGGGGCATGGCGTCACCGTGCTCGACGACCTATCCGCCGGCAAAGAGGCCAACCTGGAAAAGGTGCGGCAGCAGATCACCTTCATTCGCGGCAGCATTACCGATCGGGAGGCGGTGGAAAAGGCATGCCGTGGCGCCGATTACGTGCTGCACCTGGCGGCGCGCACATCGGTGCCGCGTTCGGTGAAGCAGCCCCTGGAAACGAACCAAATCAACGTAGATGGCACGCTGAACGTTCTGGTGGCGGCGCGAGACGCCGGTGTGCGCCGCGTGGTCTTCGCCAGCTCTTCTTCGATCTACGGAGATACGCCTACGCTGCCGAAGCACGAAGGCATGCCGCCCGCGCCGATCTCTCCTTACGGCGTTTCGAAGCTGGTGGGCGAACTGTACGGCCGCGTTTTTCACCGCACCTATGGCCTCGATTTCGTAGCGCTGCGTTATTTCAACGTCTTTGGCCCGCGGCAGGATCCCGGCTCGCCCTACTCGGGAGTGCTTTCGCTCTTCATCGCCGCGATGCGCAATGGCGGCGAGCCGAATGTATTCGGCGACGGAGAACAGTCGCGCGATTTCACTTTTGTGCAGAACGTGGTGGCGGCGAATCTGCAGGCCTGCGAGACCCCGGGCATTGGCGGGCGGGCGTTCAATCTCGGGACCGGGGGGCGCTACACGCTGAACTACACATTGCAGCTGCTGGAGGGGTTCGCGGGGAGGCAGGCGAAAGCGAAGCATGGTCCGCCGCGCGAAGGCGATATCCGCGATTCGCAGGCGGACATTTCACTGGCGGCCCAGAGCTTCGGATATAAGCCGCAGGTCGGGTTCGAAGCCGGTTTGCGCAAGACTTGGGACTGGTATACATCGCAGGGCTAGTTTCTCCCTCCAGGGGCTAAAGCCCCTTTGTTTTACCCTCTCTTTTGTCAGGGCTGAAGCCCTGACCCACAAACCCGGCAAGCTCGGCGAGGCCGAGGCCGCAACCCACCAAAGAAAATTCCCCAGGGCCCCTCACAAAAACCGTGAGGGCGCCCTGGGCTACAGAACCGCACACACCAACCTACAATTGCGACTTGTCGATGGGATAGGACACCGGGGAGACAGGACACTAGCGGGGACTGGACACTAGGGGCCGACGCGGGTGCGCCAGCCGTAGGTGCGGGCCAAGCCGCAGCGGACGCAGGAGGGCATAGAGGGGGTCGGGAAGGCGGCGCTTGCCGCGGTCATGTTCGGTGGGCATCAAGGCCAGCCGAATGGCGTAGGGCAAGCCCTGAGTGAAGGGCCCTCGCATGCGCACCCGAAAGGCAAAGCGGCTCAGCACTCCTAGCTGTATTTTCTCCGGCGAGAAGAATCGGCGGGAGATTTGCTCAATCATCCGGCGGGCGACCCTATCGCGCCGCAGGCACTTCGCCACCTCATCGGGCGGAGCCGCTTCGAAAAGGCGCGCAGCGAGTCCCACGCCCAGCAGCAGCATGCGCTGAACGCGCCAACTCCGCGCACGCTCCAGCACCAGCGCCCAGTCGGGTCTCCAATCGGGCCGCGAGCAGGCCGTAAGAGCGGCGATATCGGCGATCCATGAGAGGCGATCCCAGAGATGCTTCGACCCATGCACGCTGAGGAGCAAGAGCGTGTCCTCGGGCGAAAACGTCAGCACCTGCCGCCCGGCGAGGGCGATCGGCTGGCGCCGGGCGCACAGCGCCTCGAGATCCAAGGCAGCGGGGAAGTATCGCAGCGTGTGTTCGGTATGCAGCTCGACTAGCTTCCCGGGCGTCCCCGCGCCTTTCCTATAAGCGTATTGGCCGGGAGTTCGCCGCGGAGATGGCGAAGGTTCGATGGCGGCAATTTCCGGGGAAAAGCCGAGATCGAGGAGCGCTTCATGCGCGGCGACGATCTGGCGCTGGGGAACGATGATGTCCAGGTCGGAAAATTCGCGCAAGGCCACGTCGCCATAGGCCTGCGCGGCGAGAACCGGTCCCTTGTAGGGCGTAGCGGAAACGCCGCGAACTTTCGAGCGCCGCCAGAACGCGGAAGAGTTCGGCCGTAAGCGCCAAATTGCGGCAGGAGGATTCAAAATAAGACTGGCTGAAGCGCTCGCGCCAAGGCGCGGGCAGCGCGGCTGGGGCGCAGTCCTGGAGATTTTTGCAAACGAGAGAGGTGAGGGTGTGTTCGGAGGCCGCGGCGAGGAGCGCGTTCCAATCGGGCTGGCCTGAGGCGATGGCGAGAATACGCTTGGAGGTATCGGCGCCGATCTGGCGCCGGGCGCAAAGAAGCAGCAGCTCCAATGCGGGATTTTCGATAAGGGGCGACTGAGCGGCCTTCGTCACGAGCTTGAGTGGGGCGAAGCGATTCCGCTTTGGCCTAGGCGGCCATTTCTTTGGGCTGCAAAGCCAAGGCGAGAACCGCGCCGATGGCGCACAAAAGCGACATCTGAATCGCTCCAGCGAATATCCAACCGCCGTGGCTGGCCAAAGCGCGAATCAAATAACCGCCAAACGCGGCGCCGCCGTACAGGCTGGTGACGAACATGCCCGATCCTTTGCTGGAAAGGCTGCCGTGAAGCGACTTCACGTGATAGGCCGCCAGGCACACGTAAAGCACCGCGCTGCCCACTACACCGTAGATGCAGCTCATGATTTCGCGCGTGAGGGCCGAAGCACCCTGCTGGAAGAACAGATAACCGAGCACGGCAATGCAAACGAACGACGCGCACAAGACGAGTCGCGGAGAAAGCCGATCGCCCACCCATCCGCCGGCAATGGAAGCTAACGCACCGATGGCGAAGAAGCCCACGACGACTCCCGCGCGCGTGGGCGTATAGTGCAGAGTTTCCTGAAGGAAAGAAGCATAGTTCCCCAGGAATCCATACATGCTGAGACCATGAATGATGCAGAGGATGGTGAGAACGATGGTATTTCGGTTCACCAGGCCCTCGGCACCGCCGGCCGCCGCGCGGGCGTGAGCCATGCGGCGCGTCTCGCTGAACCAGGGGCGCACAGTGGCGGCGATGATCGCGACCATCACGAAACCGAACAGCCCGAACGCCAGCATGGGCGCGCGCCAGTTGCCATATTTCGTGAGCAGCACGCCGGCCAGGGACGAGCCCACGAAACCGCCGATGCCGTAGCAAAAATTGACGGAGCCGATGGCGGCAGCCTGATAGGTGGCGAAATAGCTGGCCGCCAGGGCGAACATGGAGGTAGCCAGCATGGCCATGCCGATGCCTTGCGCGGCGAGGCAAAAGAGCATGCCCCAAAATCCGTGGGTGATCGTGGTCAGGGCCGTGGCGCCGGAAAATATGCCAATCCCTACCAACATTACGGATTTGCGCGAAAGGTGCGAAAGAATATAGCCGGTGGTGAGCCCGCCGACGCCGAGGCCCAGCGTGAAGATCGTGGTGAGCAGGCCGGTAATCGCCGGCGAAAAGGCGAACTCACGCCGCACGTACGGGGCGATGACCGGGAAGAGATAGCGGTCGGCGGCCATCAAGACGTAAGAAAGAAGCAAAATGCAATACATGGCGATGGCGACGGAACGCGCGCCGGCTTGCTCGCGGGGAGCGGCGCTCACGCCGATCGTCGATACTTCGGTATTGTTCATTGCCGGTTCCTCTTAATTGCAGCGGAGTATACGCCACAAAATAAGGTTTGGGAAACAATGGACGCGGGTTGCGGATGATGCGCTTGCGGACAGATGAATGAAAAGAGGCTAATTCCGCTGAGCCGGGATCCAATCGGGCTGGGCAAATTCGACGCCCCAGAAGCGCGGCGACGGGGTGAGAAATTCGATGCCGATGCGGCGGCCCTTGTCGCAATCGTCGCCGAGGTAGACCACGCGGCACTCCAGCTCTTCCTGAGTGAAGGGATTGGTAAGCACCAGCATCGCACCGAGTTCGAGATCCTGGGCCAGATACAGGAGCCCGCCATGAGCGCTGACGACGATAGTTTCGGTGGCCTCGCGGAAGCGGCGGCCGCGCTGGTTCTTGCCGGCGAGCGTGACGCGAACGCGCGTGAAGACGCGGGAACTGCGGCGTTCGCGTTCGTAAACGAGAGTGGACATGACCTATTCATGGTCGGGTAAAGGCGCAAGAGGGTCAATCGCGGGCGCGCCTGGCGTTTCCTCGGGGCTAACTGTCCGAGGGGACAGGGCGCGGAGCGCCTTGCAGCGCAGGAGCTTGGCTCTTAGAATCGGGACGCCGCAGGAGGATCGATGGAGCTGAATGAATACATTGAGCGCAAGCACAACGAGCACTTGACCGATCTGTACGAATTTTTGCGCATTCCCAGCGTCAGCGCGCAAGCGGAGCGCAAACAGGACGTGGAGCGCGCGGCGCAATGGGTGGCCGAGCGGTTGCGGCGCGTGGGGCTGGACGGGGTCGAAATTGTGCCCACGAAAATGCATCCGGTGGTTTATGGCGAATCGCTGCAAGCGCCGGGAAACCCACGATTCTTTTTTACGGGCACTACGACGTGCAGCCGCCCGAGCCGCTGGAGCTGTGGACTTCGCCCGCATTCGAGCCCACCGTTCGCGACGGCAATCTCTATGGCCGGGGCACGGCGGACGATAAGGGGCAAGTGCACATCCATATTCGGGCGCTGGACGCGTTGCGGCAGACGGGCGGGAAACTCCCCATCAACCTGAAAGTGATCATCGAGGGGGAAGAGGAGGTGGGCAGCGAGAATCTTTGGGAGTATGTGAACAAGAACAAGGCCAAGCTCAAGGCCGACGCGCTGGTCGTTTCGGATACCTCCATGCTGGCGCGCGGAGTGCCCTCGATTACGTACGGCTTGCGCGGGCTGAACTACTATCAGGTGGACATCACCGGACCGGCGCAGGATTTGCACTCGGGGATCTTCGGGGGCGCGGTTCCCAATCCGCTGACGATACTTACGGAACTATTCGCCAAGCTGCACGATAAGAATTTCCGCGTCAGCGTGCCCGGTTTCTACGATGACGTCGCGATGGTCTCGCGAGCCGAGCGCAAGGCCCTCAACAGCCTGCCCTTCAAGGAGAAGGAGTTTCGGAAGACGGTGGGCGCGCCGGCGCTGTGCGGCGAAAAGGGCTACACGGTGGTGGAACAGCTGTGGTGCAGGCCGACGCTGGAGCTCAATGGAATCTGGGGCGGCTACATGGGGGAAGGCGCAAAAACGGTGATTCCCTCGAAGGCGCATGCCAAGTTTTCCACGCGCCTGGTGCCGAACCAGGATCCGGCGAAAATCGCGCGGCTGGTTGAGCGGCAGATACGCAAGCTGCTGCCGAAGCAGGTGAAATGCGAATTTCAGGTGCTGAGCACGGGCAAACCGTGGGTGGCGCCCTACACGCATCCGTTCTTCGAAGTGGCGCATGATGCGTTGGAGAAGGGATTCGGCAAGCGCGCGGTGTTCATTCGCGAGGGCGGATCGATTCCGTTCGTCACGCAAATGTACGATACGTTCAAGGTGCCCTGCCTGCTTTTGGGTTTCGGCTTGCCCGACGAAAACGCGCATGCGCCGGACGAGCACATCCTGCTCGAAAACTATTTCGGGGGGATAAAGGCGGTGGCTAGTTTCTATCAGGGATTGGGCAGGCTTTAGCTACCCGCCGCAGGGCTTCTATTTTTGGGGCTATTTGAGGGGACGCCGCATGGGAGAAAAGCGCGCAGGAGGGCTTGGCGCGCGCAGCGGGACTGTGCCGAAATGGTTCTAAGGGGAGCAAGAACGAGCGAGAGAAAACCTCGCCGATTCGAGAACTATCAATTTTCCGGGGGTTTTTTGCATTTTCGCTTGCGTTGCGCAGAGACTCTCTTTATAGTGTCGCGCGTGCGCGGCCCAGGTTCGGGCCTCCACAAAAGGCTCGAATCATAGGACAGTAGAGGAGGAAAGAGAATCAAGATGGCAAAGCCGATGAGCAAGTCGAAGGTCGTGGGCTTTCTAGCGGACAAGTTAGAAACGCCGAGAAAGACAGTCAATAGCTTTTTTGAAGAGCTCTTCAAGCTGGCCGTGAAAGAGTGCAAGGGCAGCGCTGGAAAATTCGTAATACCCAACCTCGGGCGCGCGGTGAAGGCGCATCGCAAGGCGCGCATGGGCCGGAATCCGCAGACCGGCGAGGCGATCAAGATCAAAGCCAAAACAGTGGTGCGATTGCGACCGGCGAAAGCGTTCAAAGACGCCGTCCTGGGCTAATCGTCCCGAATAGAGCATCTCCCTGTCGAGTTGAGTCGATAGAAGTCTGCTTGGGATGTGGCGGCCGGGCCGAACCGCGGACTGGAGCCCGCCGCCACGTCGATTCTGTCTGCCTGACCTCCGCCAGAGCGATCCGAACCGAATTAGGCCCGCCCGAGGACTCAAGACCCGCAATAGTGGCATAATAGTTCGGGAACCCTATGACAACCCCTCCGGAACCCTCGGGCTTATTAGCCGACCTCTACGAGTTGACCATGGCCGCAGGGTACCTCGAGACGCATTTCGAGGCGCGCGCCACGTTCGAGCTTTTCGTGCGAAGCCTGCCGCCGAGGCGAAACTTTCTGGTCAGCGCCGGTTTGGAGCAAGCCCTCGAGTTCCTGGAGACGGTGCGGTTCGGCGCAGAGGATATCGCGTACCTTCGCAGGCACCCTGCCTTTGCTGGAATCAGCGGCAACTTTTTCGACTTCCTGGCGGAATTCCGGTTCTCCGGCGACGTCTGGGGGCTGCCGGAAGGGACCATCTGCTTTCCGGGCGAGCCGCTTCTGCGGATTACGGCGCCGATCGCCGAAGCACAAATCATGGAAACGGCGCTGCTGGCAACGGTCAGTTTCCAGACGATGGTCGCGTCCAAGGCCGCCCGAGTAGCCAAAGCAGCCGCCGGACGCCCCGTGGTGGAGTTTGGCGCGCGGCGAGCCCACGGCACGGAATCGGGCGTTCTAGCCGCCCGCGCGGCATACATCGGCGGATGCCTGGGCACCTCTAACGTGCGCGCTGGGCAGTTATTCGGCATTCCCACCTATGGGACGCAGGCGCATTCCTGGATCATGGCGCATGATAAAGAAGAGGAAGCGTTTGCCCAGTTCATGGACCTTTTCCCGCAACATTCCGTGCTGCTTCTGGATACCTATGACGTGCATGCCGCGCTCGAAAAGATCATCGCCATGGGGCGCAAGCCTCGCGGCGTGCGGCTGGATAGCGGCGATCTGGCCGCCGACAGCACCTGGGTGCGGCGCCGGCTGGACGAAACCGGCTGGGGCGACGTGGAGATTTTCATGTCCGGCGACCTCGACGAGGAGCGCATTTCCTCACTGCTCGACGGGGGCGCTCGGGTGGACACCTTTGGCGTAGGCACTTCGCTCTCGACTTCGTCCGATGCACCTTCGCTCGGAGTGCTCTATAAGCTGGCTGAGGTGGAACGGGGCGGCGAAGTGCTGGAGGCTGCCAAGTTCACGGCTACGAAAGTAACGTATCCGGGGCGCAAGCAGGTGTACCGCCAGACCGATTCCGCGGGCAATTATGGGGGCGACGTGATTGCCCTGGAGAACGAGAACATGCCGGGCGAGCCGCTCCTGATTCCGATGATGCGCGGAGGAAAACGGGTTAGCCCGGCCGAGCCTTTGGCGCAATCTCAGCGGCGCTGCCAAACGCAGTTGGAGCGACTACCCGCGGCTTTACGCGCGCTGGCGGTTGCCGAACCTCCTTACCCTGTGAGGCACAGCGCGCGCCTCAAGGCCCTGCTGGAAGAGGTTCGCGAGCGAACGATGCGGGCGATGCGACCGGTGGCGCGGTAGCAGGAGCCTCGGTGGTTTCCCGCCAAGTGATCTTCTGGGACGTCGACACTCAGAGCGATTTCATGCTGCCGGGCGGAAGACTTTACGTTCCCGGCGCTGAAAAGCTGATTCCCAATCTAAAACTTCTGACTGACCAGGCCCGCAAAGACCGGGTTTTTCTCGTTTCCGACGCGTGCGTCCACACACCGGATGATCCGGAGTTTCAACGATTCCCGCCGCACTGCGTTCGGGGGACCACTGGCGCGGAGATCATCCCGGAGACCGTGGCGGACCGGTTTTTAATCCTGCCGAATCGCCGGGAAGCGACGGTTCCCAACGATTTATCGCCTTATCAGCAGGTCATCCTGGAGAAGCAAACTCTGGATGTGTTCGATAATCCGCACACCGAAACGGTGATCGAGCGGCTCAAGCAATTTACAGACGCCGATGCGGAGTTCGTGGTCTTCGGAGTGGTCACGGAATATTGCGTGCGTTGCGCCGCCAAAGGCTTGCTGGGGCGCGGCCGGCGCGTGGCCTTGGTGGACGACGCCATCAGAACGCTGAAAGCAGAGGATGGAGAGAGCGCACTGGCGGAGATGCAGGCCATGGGCGCGAGGATGACCACGACGCGCGAGGCCATCGACTCGCTGGGCGCGTCAAAAGCAAAGAAAGCGTGAGATGGCGCACCCGGACGAGACGGCGAGTCAAGGGCCTTGATTCAAAGGGTCTTGATGTAAGCGATCAATGCGCGGACCTGCCCGGGCTTGAGGGTCTCGTTGAAGCCGGGCATATCTTTCCCTCCGTCCTCAATCCACTTGGCCAAGCCGCATGTCGGTAACCTTCCTGCCGTCGGAAAAAGAGCGAGCGTACAGGCCCTTCAGTCCCGGGGCGATTTTTTGCGCGCGGCTCTCAGAGTAGTGGCAGGAGGCGCAGTGCTGGCGAAACAGACCCTGGCCCTGAGATCTCAGTTGCACGGAAGCGTTGGCGGCCGGATTTGCGCCCGGACTGGTCCGAGAGGACTGAGCAAAGCCGGACATCACGCAAAAGGCGAGAGCTGCGGCGGCGGACGAGGCGCCCCACCCGCGCGCTAGACGGCGGGAACTGAAAAGCTTTTCGTAAATCATCCCCTTCTTCAAAATCCACCTTAGTGCGAATCCGCCAATGAAGAATCGGCAGCGGCAACGGGCTTGAACAACATATTGTAAATCCACATCAGCAGGGCTGTCGCGAATCCGATGGCGGAGACAACCCACCACATCTCTTGGGGGCGATGGAGAACATCGCCGAAATAGTGCACCACATATCCTCCCAACTTTCCGCCGATCAGATAGCCGATGGCGACCGGAAGGAAGGCAAAGCCCATGTAGGTGCCTTGTTGCCCGGGCGGCGCCAAACGGGAGACATATTCATAATAGCGAGGCGATAGGACGATTTCGCCGAGCGCCATAATGAAGAGCGAGGCGATCACGAAGCCCGTGCTGGCGTGCAGCAAAAGAACGAGCCAGGAGAAGCTGGAGATGAGAATACCGAGGGTGATGGCCCTGAAGGCCGGGATTCGCCGCGTGAGATAACTCACCACAATCTGAAAGGCGATCACAGTGGCGGGATCGACCGACAGCAAGAGATCGATCTTGGAGTTGGGATCCACGTATCCGCGGAGAAAAAGAGGCAGGGCTATGTACTGTTGCCAGTAAACGATCCAGAAGCCCGAGAAGATCAACAAAAAGGCGAGGAAGGGGAGATTGGCGAAAACGACGAACATGTTTCGGAGCGCCGCGGCGACGGTGGGAACATTTGAGTCTCGGGCGCGGGTGGGCTCGCGGTAAAAAATCAAAGTGGCAAAAAACATGGCCAAGACGCAAAGCGCCGATACGCGGAATACGTTTTCAATTCCCAGCGAACGCCGCACGAGAAACGCGGTGATGGGGCCAAGCATCCCGCCAACATTGACCAGCGTGTAATAGATCGAATATCCGATGGATCGAACGGACTCGCTGGAGGCTCGCGCCGTGGTCCCGGCGACGGAAGGCTTCACAATCGAGGGGCCCAGCGCCGGAACCATGAGCACGATCAAGACGACCCAGAAAAGCGGAAGCCTATCCCGCAGCGGGGCCATCCATGGCGCGCCCAGAGAGCCCATCAGAAAATATCCGACCGCGAGTGTGAGGTATGCGAAGGCCAGCGATCTGCGGAAGCCGAAGCGGTCCGCCAGGCTGCCGCCGAGGATGGGCAGAAACCAAACTGCGAATCCAAACCATCCCAGGAGCGTTCCGGTTTGCTCGGTGGAGAGGTGCAGGGATTCGTGAAGAAAAATCGCCAACACCGCGGCTTGGGCGTAGTAGGCCAGGCGCTCAAAAAGCTCGGTGACGTTGGCCACCCAAAAGGCAGGTTCGAAGCCACGGCGAATTTCTCTCAGACGATCCTTGAGGCTCAGTGGGAGCTCGAGCGGCGGGGAGTTTGAGTTTTCCATAGGGGCCGCGCCCATCTTATAAGATAAGCTGGTTGAGTTTTAAACGGGCTTTCAACGGACACTTAAACGGATAGATAGGGACCACGCGGGCGACCCGCATCGAATGAATCAAAAACTGCCGTCCATCGTTATCGTTGGCCGACCCAACGTGGGCAAATCCACGCTTTTCAATCGCCTCACCAGCACGCGCCGGTCGATCGTGACGGACGAGCCGGGAATCACCCGGGATCGCATTTACGGCCCGGCCATATGGCGGGGGCGGCCATTTGAATTGGTCGATACCGGAGGTTTGCTGCCGAACGATCGCGCGGCCATCCCCCGCGAGATTTTCCGGCAAGCACAAACGGCGATTGCGGATGCCACCACGCTGGTTCTGGTGGTGGACGCGCGGGCCGGGTTGACTCCTCCTGATCTGGAGCTTGCGGCGCTGATGCGGCAGACGGGCAAGCCGTTTGTGGTGGCCGTGAACAAGGTGGACACGCTGCGGCAGGAGGACCTGGCCGCGCAGTTCTACGAAATCGGCGTGGATGTTTTTCCTCTTTCGGCGGAACACGGCTTGGGCATTGACGTTCTTCTCGACGCTTTGACAGCCGAGTTTGCCAAATCGCCCGAGGAGGCCCCCGGCCCGGAAGAAAGAACGGAAGTTCAAGTGGCCATTATCGGCCGGCCGAACGTGGGGAAGTCCACGCTCATGAATGAACTAGCCGGGGCGGAGCGCTCGATTGTGTCCGACCAACCCGGCACGACGCGCGACGTGGTGGATACGCTCGTGATGCGCGGCGGCAAAAGCTACCGCTTCATCGATACGGCGGGCATCCGGCGCAAGGGCAAGACCAATCTGATCGCCGAAAAGCTGAGCGTGATCATGGCGCGCAAACATCTGGAACGCGCCGACGTGGCGCTGCTGGTGGCGGATGCGGCCGTCGGCGTTACCGCCGGCGACGCGACGATTGCCGGATATGCCGAGGAGTCTGGCCGTTCGGTGATCGTGGTGATGAACAAATGGGACCTCGCGATACAGAAGGCGCACGAGGCCGCCAAGGAGTCCCGGAAGCAGCTAGGCGGAAAGCGGGCGCCGCGCGGCCGAGATCGCGGCAGCGAGGATCAGAGGCCAAAACCGATCGCCAGCGATCCCGAGCGCCTGGCCGCCGACTATGAAATCCTGGTGCGGGAGCGGCTGAAATTTCTCTCCTACGCGCCGGTGGTTTTTTTATCGGCGCTGACCGGGGAGCGCGTGGAGAAACTTTACGGGCTAATCGACCGCGTGGCGGAAGCGCGAAAGAGACGCATATCGACGGGCGAACTGAACCGCTGGCTGGCAAGCGTTGACTTGAGCCGCGGAAGTTCGCCCACGTCGCGCCGCGTGAAAATCTACTATATGACCCAATCGGGCGCCTCTCCGCCCACATTCATGCTCTTCACCAACCAGAAGCAGCGACTGCATTTCAGCTATGAGCGCTTCCTTGAAAACCAGCTCCGCGAGAGCTTTGATTTCTTCGGCGCGCCGATCCGGTTTGTGCAGCGCTTTCGGGAGCGCGAGCGCCAAGGAAAGGAACGAGCTGTGCGAAAGCGCGGGCGAGCCGATTGACTTGCCAACGAATCGGCATAGGATAGAAAGGCATGTCGGAAAACGGTCATCAGGAAATCTCCGCGGAGAAGAATCTCTACCGCATCGGGGAAGTGAGCCGCATCACGGATACCAAACCCTTTGTGCTGCGCTACTGGGAGACGGAATTCCCAACGCTGCAACCGGTGAAGAGTCCCAAGGGGCACCGCCTGTACCGGCGAAAGGACGTCGATACGGTGCTCCTGATCAAGCGGCTCTTGTACGACGAAGGCTTTACGATTGCAGGCGCGCGGCGGCATCTGCGCGACGTGGGGGATTCGCCGACGGAGCTGGAATCGGAATCCGGCGTCGAGGCGAAGGCCGCACGAGCCACGGAAGTCCCTCAGGCGGCGGAGATCAGCCGCAAGGTGCTGCTCGACCTTCGAGATTCGCTGCGCGCGTTCTTGACGCTCCTCGAAAGCGAGTGATAGGCTCAAGGTCGAAGGTTTCGAGAACCTCTTACCTAGCCGGTCGGGACGTAGCGCAGACTGGTAGCGCGCACGCTTGGGGTGCGTGAGGCCCCGGGTTCAAATCCCGGCGTCCCGACCATTTCCACATCAAAAATCGAGGATTGCAAACGAATGATTTACCGCTTCAATCCGGCCGCGGCATCCCGCGAAGCTCGTGCCTGAGATCGTCATAACCAACGACGATGGCATTCACGCTGCCGGCTTGCGAGCCCTGGTGGAAGGCTTGGCCGGGCTGGGGACCATCAGCATCGTGGCGCCTAACCAAGAGCGCAGCGCCGCGGCTCAGTCCATCACTGTGCGACACCCCATCTTCTGCGAGCAGATCGCCGAGCGGGAATGGTCGATCGAGGGAACGCCGGCCGATGCCATGATGATCGCGCTGCATCGGCTCTTTCCGAAGCCGCCCGACCTGGTGATCTCGGGAATAAACCGCGGGGCTAATCTGGGCGAAAACGTCTTCTACTCAGGCACCGTAGGCGCGGCCATGGAGGCCGTCATCAACCATGTTCCGGCGTTCGCCATCTCTTTGGCCCACCGAGGCAAGGAGGTGGCCTTTGACCACGCCGCCCGATTCGGCCGGCGGCTGGCGCAAGTGATTCTGCAAAAGGGCTTGCCGGCGGGCGTGCTGTTGAACGTGAACGTGCCGTTGGAGTGGAATGGAGGGGTACGGTTGACGCGACAGTCCGGAAAAGTCACCCGGACCGTTCTGCAGGAGGGCGCCGATCCCAGGGGCCGGATCTATTACTGGCTCAACGAGGAGCCGGTGAGCGGTCACCTGGACCCACAGAGCGATTATGCCGCCGTCCTGGCGGGCCAGGTATCGGTGACGCCGATCCAATTGGAACGCACCCACGAGCGTTCCCTAGCTGACCTCTCTCCGTGGGCCGAACTGCTGGAAGCGGGCGTTGGTTCAGAACGGCACGAGTGGCTTTTCGATAACTGATTTAGTATCAACATGTTGTGCGTATACTGCTGAAACTATGTAGGTTAGTAGGCGCAACCTTCCCCTCACAAGTCCGATCTCTGGCATTCTCCACAGGATAAGTACCTCGTTATAATTACATCTTACTGATATTAATATACTTATATAAAAGCAGCCGCGCGTAAGGGCCTAGTACGCCCGTACCTAGAAAAATGAAGCTTCCTGCCCATCGCTCTGGCGAGGCCGCGCCCGTAGACTGTTCCCATACCAAACAGCCTAATTGCTCAGTGAGAACGTTGGAATTGGGCATTGGTGCTGGCGGAGAGCAAAAGACCGAAGCGAGAGGGATGGCGCTAGAGGGATTCGTTGGTAACGCCAGGGAAAAGCATTTAGAAAGGGCTGTAAATGACCGGATTTAAAGAAGGTAGCTGTCCGAACTCGAGGAAATCTTAATCGAAAGGTTTAAGGGAGGAAACGGTAAGGGTAAGGAACGCTCGGCTTTAGCACCGCCGAGCGAAACGATACCGGGAGGATAAACATGCAGACCAAGCTACGAACAGCCGCAATCGTCTTCGCAGCCAGCCTGCTATCCGCTTCCATGATCTCTGCCGCGTCTCAGGCTAAAAGGCTAAATTCCACGGCGCATCCTAAGTCCCACTTCGTGGGGATCGCCTCCTGGTATGGCCTGCAGCACCAGGGCAGGAAAATGGCCAACGGCAAACGATTTGACCGCCGAAAGCTCACGGCAGCGTCGTGGTATGTGCCCCTCGGAACCGTGGTTCGAGTGGTCAACCTGGAGAACGGCAAAGCCGTAACGGTGACGGTAACGGATCGCGGGCCCAATTTCCGCCTGAACCGGATTCTCGATCTCTCGGAAGCGGCAGCCCGGGAACTGGATTATATCGGCAAAGGCCTGACCCCGGTCCTGGTTACCCCCATGCTGGCTTACGAGCCGGAACATGCGAAAGTTGATGCCGCACTCGTCGAGCCGCCCAATCCCGACCTCGTAGCTACCTACGCTGCGCCCCTAACTCTGCCCTTGGTGCCGTAATCTCCTTGGGCGCTCTTTCCGGAACGTGCAGGAAGAGCGCCAGCATGCCTGACAGGACCATCGATACCAGAAGAAAAGCCAAGACCCGGCGCGAAGGAATTCGTCAGCATCCGCAAGTAGCCAATAAAGAAAGGGCCTGCGAAGCCGCCCAGATTGCCGACGGAATTGATCAGGCCGATCGATGCGGCGGCGGCGGATTCGCTCAGCAGGGCGGTAGGCAGCGCCCAAAAGCTGGGCATAAACGCTGTGGTGCACGCTCCCACGATTACCATGCAGAGAAACGCCAAGGACAGATGCGCGCTGGCACGGATGGCTATCGCCAGGCACCCGGCGCCCAGGAACAAGGGCAGCGCGGTGTGCCAGCGGCGTTCGGCGGTGCGGTCTGAATGCCAGCCATTCCAGAGCATGGCGGCCAAGCCGGCAACGTAGGGCAACGAGGAAAGCAGCGTAACGGCCATATTGGGCAGGTTGGTGGCGCGCTGCACGATCGTCGGGAACCAGATCACAAAGCCGTAAATTCCAATAATGGCGAAGAAATAGACCAGCGTGAGCAGAATGACTTGCTTGCTGCGCATCGCCTGGCCCATGGTCCATTTGCGGAGCTTGGATTTCGCGGCTTTCTCGCGCTGGAGCTCCGCTTCGATCCAGGCCCGTTCGTCGGGCGCGAGCCAGCGCGCCTGGTGCGGCCAGTCCGTCAGATAGATCAACGTGAGAATTCCAAACAGGATCGCGGGAATGCCTTCGGCTATGAAGAGCCATCTCCAGCTGGAGATTCCGGCCCAATGATGGCTGAGAATCCAGCCAGCCAGGGGCGAGCCAAGGATGTTCGACATCGGGATGGCGGCCATGAAGATCGCACCCGCTTTGGCGCGGTCTTCATAGCGGAACCAATGGGTGAGATAGACGACGATTCCGGGGAAGAATCCAGCTTCCGCGACGCCCAGCAGGAATCGAGCCAGATAGAATTGGCGCGGCGTATGCACCGCCGCCAGGAGAACGGTGACCAGTCCCCAGGTGACCAGGATGCGAGCCATCCACTTGCGGGCGCTCCAGCGCTCCACGATCAGCGCACCGGGTATCTCGAAGAGGAAGTAGCCGATGGAGAAGATGCCCGCGCCCAATCCAAAGACGCGATCGCTGAAATGGAGGTCGCGGGACATCTCCAGGCCGGCATAGCCGACGTTCACCCTATCCAGAAAAGCGATGACGTAAAGGACGAAGAGGAAGGGCAGGAGCCGGCGGGAGATGCGCCGGGTGGCGCGCTGTTCTACGCCGGTGAGAACTGCGGGGGCAGACATTGGGGCTCAGCGTTTGTAGCACAATTTCGCGGTTTGGGAGCGGCAAACCAGCCGGCCATTTTTGTAGCAGGAAGCGTTACGCGGCAAACGCGGCGAAAAGCCTCAAGTCTCCCCCGCAAATCGCGGGCGACCTGAGCTACTGCGGTATTTGTGGCTCACGCGAAGTCCGACTTACACTAGTTCCGCCCGATCGAGAAGCTCGCCTGTGTAACTGTAGGTTTCCAGGCTGACCTGCGGCCCTCGCACTTGCACCAGACAATAGGACCAGGTGTGGGCCACGAATTTCTTCACGCTCTTTGCCCACGGCACATTGTTATCGCGAGGATAGAAGGGCGCGCCCGCAGCCCCCTGGGTGATTTGCCAGGTGGGTTTGGCAAAGGCGGCGTTGGCCGTGCCGTCCCGATGGACCGGCGTTTTGCTGTCGATGAGAGTGCGGCTGTAGTTGTGTTCGTGCCCGCAAAAAACGGCGCTCGCGCCGGCCTGAGTGGCGATGGTCCAGAAGCGATCCCGCGCTTTGACCGCCTCAGCGTCGCGGCCTCCTCCCCAAAGCGAGTCCGCGACATGCCCGCCATTTGGGAACGCCGGTTCGTGCACGAATACAAAAATGTGGCGGGCCTGGGCAGACCGCGCCGCAGTCAAATCCTTTTCCAGCCAGTCCAATTGTCCCGGAAGCAGACGCCCGAAGGGATTTCCCTCGTGCTGCTGAGGGCGGCTGGAGTACCAATAGTCCGAATTGAGCTGGGCAAAATGGCAGCCGGCATAATCGAAGCTATAGACGCTGCCCTTATATGGCGGCAGACCGGGCCGTTCCGGCTCCGGGCCGTTCATGGGATGCACAAATTCGGAAGCGAACACGGCTTCGGCGCTCTGCTCTCCGCGCTTATCAGCTTGGGCGCCATCCTCGAATAGATCAATGAGCGACTCGTGATTGCCCATTCCCGTATAGACGGGCATCTGGCGCCAGAGCGGCCCATAAATACGCTTCCAGGAACGCAATTGGGCGCGAAAATCGTCCTCGCGCGTGGTGTAGCCGTTGATGAGATCGCCCGTAAAAATCAGTAGATGCGGCGCATGGGCAGCCATCTGGATGGCGAGAGCGCGCGCGGAAACGCCATTGATGCCTTCGAGGGCCGCGTCGCCACCGCCCAGCCCGCCGGTGCGGCCATCGCAAGTGAAAACGAAAGAAAATTCCGGCTCTTGGGGAGAGGTTCTCAACGTGTAACTGCGCGAGCGAATCTCGCCGCCGTCCGATGCCTTGCTCATCACTAGATATCCGTAGGGGGTGTTCGGGGTAAGTCCCTTCAGAGGCACCACATGACGAGTAGCCACACCGCCCGCATCCGTGATTACTCGGGCATTCGCGCCGCTATTCAGGCGCACCTGGCCCGTGGTGGGCTGATCGGTGACCCACCAAACGACGGCCGAATCGACGGTGATTTGGGTCAGGAAAGGGCCCTCCAGAATGGTGGGCAACTTGTGGAACTTGCCCTGGTCTACATTGAAGGAGAAATGGCGGTCAATGAACTGCGCAGAGCCTTTGCGAGGATCGAAGAGCTCGAGCCGGTAGGTCAGCGTGCCACCCTCTTGCAACATTTGCGGGGCCGAGCGGCTGAGGTACGCGCGCGCGTCGATCTTTACGGAATGCATCCGCGTGGCACTCGGTTCATTCAGGCCCTGGTTGGAATTGTAGATGGGCCAATCGAGCGCGATCTCATCGTTGGGCACGCCGATATAGATCGTGCCACCCTGCGTGGGAATCACGGTATCCCAGGCGATGTTAGCCGAGCCTCCGGGATCGAAGCTGACTTGAGGCTCTGATTGAAGCAACCGCTCGGGGGCCCGCTCGGGAGCTGATTTACCCGGCGTGGCTTGCTCGCGGGGCGCGGGCGCAGTTGCTTGGGGGAGCATCTCTTCGGCCATAAGTCCGTCGAGGGCGGCGCCAGCCGCGGCTGTGCTAAAGACTTTGAGCAGGTCTCTTCGGTCAATGCTCATGGTTCTCTCCTAAAGCAGATCAACAGCACTTCCGCCGCGTCGAAGAGTTGCCGAGAAATCAATACAGACGCCTATTCTAAGCGCAAGTTAGGCCGGCTCGGATGCTGGCTGTTTACGGGCCAATCGCGAATGCCGGCCTGCCGGAATTCCTTCCGAGCAGCTCCCGGATTGCCGTCTAAATAGCTGATGGACCGCATAGAAATTTTGCGTGAAGGCCGCTGCAGCCCGGCTGATACAGTAATTCAACTTTATGGAGGCCGCACCTGTCCGCGCTATGCTCACCGGGCTCTTCTCCGGTTATGAACCGGGGAATTTCTACGACGAAATGTTCAGTTCGGCCGGCGAGCCTCGGGCTTGCTACGCGAATGTGTTCCAGAAACTCTCTTCCATGGCTCGCGAGCAATACGAGGAGCGGCGCAAGCTGGCGGACCTTTCCTTCCTCATCCAGGGCATCACGTTCACGGTCTATAGCGATGGCCGAGGCACCGAGCGGCTCTTTCCCTTCGACCTGATCCCTCGGATTATTCCGAATACGGAATGGCGGCGAATCGATCGCGGCCTGGCGCAGCGGGTGGTGGCGCTGAACCTCTTCCTGCAGGACATCTATGGCAAGCAATGCATCTTAAAAGACCGCAAGCTTTCGCGCGCGCTGGTCTACTCCTGCCCGCACTTCCTTCGTGAAATGGTCGACGTCGAGGTTCCGCGAGGAATCTTTACGCACATTTGCGGGATTGACCTGGTCCGCGACTCCAAAACGGGCGAGTACTGCGTGCTGGAAGATAACGTCCGCACACCCAGCGGGATCTCCTACGTCCTCGAAAACCGGCTGGTGATGACGCGAATCTTCCCCGAAATCTTTCACGCCTCGGAAGTGTTGCCCGTGAATCACTATCCCGCGGAACTCTGGCGAATCCTGCGCAGCCTTTCGCCGCGCGGGGAAGATGACGCGCAGGTCGTGCTGCTCTCTCCCGGCATTTACAACAGCGCCTACTTCGAGCACAGCTTTTTGGCAAGGCAGATGGGCATCGAACTGGTGGAGGGGCGGGACCTGGTGGTGGATGGCGGCATTGTCTACATGAAGACAATCCGGGGACTGAACCGCGTGGACGTGATCTATCGCCGCATCGACGATGAGTTCCTGGATCCTCTGGCCTTCCGGCGCGACTCGCTGCTGGGCGTTCCCGGATTGATGGGCGCTTACCGCTCCGGCAATGTGGCCCTGGCAAACGCGGTGGGCAACGGAGTGGCGGACGACAAGGCGATCTATGCCTACGTGCCCGAATTTATCCGCTATTACCTGGGCGAAGAGCCGATTCTGCGCACGGTGGAAACATACGTTTGCGCCAAACCCGCCGACCTGGCCTATGTCCTGGGGCACCTGGAGGAACTGGTGGTGAAGTCGGTGGGCGAATCGGGCGGTTATGGCATGCTGATGGGGCCGACGGCCGACCGGAAAACGATCGAGCAGTTCCGGAGCAAAATCGTTCAAAATCCGCGCAACTACATCGCGCAGCCGGTAATTCCGCTCTCGCGCGTTCCCTCCTACGACGTTTCCAGCCGGCGCCTGGCCGGCCGACACGTCGATTTGCGGCCCTATTGCCTTTACGACGGCCAGAAAGTGACCATCGTTCCGGGAGGCCTGACTCGCGTGGCGCTGCAGCGCGATTCGCTGGTTGTAAATTCGTCGCAGGGCGGCGGAAGCAAGGACACCTGGGTCCTGCGAGGAGAGGGTTGATGCTCTCGCGCATCGCGGATTCGCTTTTCTGGCTGGCGCGCTATATCGAACGCGCCGAAGATACCGCGCGCATTCTCGATGTGAACTATCACATGCTGCTGGAGCAATCCCAGGACGCCTATCAGCTGCGCTGGGAGCCGCTGATGGTGATGGCGGGAGAGGAGAATCTCTTTCGGAAGCTTTACTCCGAAGTGAACGCCGAGAACGTGTTCGAGTTTCTGGCATTTCGCCACGACAATCCCAGCTCCATCGTGCAATGCATCGCCAAAGCCCGCGAGAACGCGCGCACCATTCGCGACTGCATCTCCCGCGAGATGTGGGAGGATATCAACGGCCTGTATCACATGGTGAGCCGGTTCAATCCCACGGACGAAATCGTCGCCGGGCCGCATCGCTTTTGCGACAAGATCAAGTTCGGCACGCATCGTTTCCACGGCGTGACCGACGCCACCCTGGAACACGACGAGGGCTGGCAATTCCTGCGCATCGGCTGGTCGCTGGAGCGCGCGGAGATGACTTCCCGCCTGGTGGACGTGCAGTATCAAAACTTATTGGACGAATTGCCCACGCTGGGAACGCCCGACAATCATCAGTGGATGGCCGTGCTGCGCTCGGTGGGAGCTTTTGAGGCCTACCATCGCCAGTTCCACTCTTCCATCGAACCCGAGAAAGTGGCCGGCATGCTCATTCTTCAGCCGCTACACCCTCGTTCGATCCGCTTCAGCACCACGGAAGTACAATCCGGCCTGCGGGCCATCAGCGGCACCAGCCCAGGCTCTTACGCCAACGAGGCGGAACGGCTGGCCGGTAGGGTGGTGGAGAGGCTCAGCTACGATAAAATCGAAGAGATTTTCAAACAAGGGCTGCATAGCTATCTGAATGAGCTTTCCGATATGTTTCGTCTGATTGGCAGCGATATCGCACGCAATTACTTCTACTACGCGGTGGTGGCATGAACCGATTTCACCTGATGCACGTTACCGAATTTGCCTATGACGGTCCGGTTTCGGAAAGCTACAACGAATTGCGCCTAAAGCCCATTCACGACGAGCGGCAAAGCTGCCTTTCGTTTCGCATCATCACCACGCCTCACGCCAGCGGCACGGCTTATCGCGACTCCTACGGCAACTCCGTGTACCAGTTCAACTTGCTTCAAGAGCACCGGCGGCTGCGGATCGAGGCTGAGTCGATTGTTTTGACGCACGAGATTCCCGAGCCGGCATGCCCATCCATGAGGCTAGCGGACCTGGACTCACAAGAGGGCGACCTGCGCGAGGATTATTTCGATTTCATCGCGCCCACGGGGTATGTTCCCCACCTTCCCGAACTGCGCCGCTTTATCGAGGCTGCCGAGGAGGTAAGCGGAGGGTGCGTGATCACATTTGTGCGCAAACTTTCCAGCTTGATCCACGATTGCTTTCGATATTTGCCGGGCGCCACTCACGTGCATTCATCAATCGCCGATTCTCTATCGATCAGCGCGGGAGTTTGTCAGGACTTCGCCCACGTGCTCCTGGGAGCGGTGCGCATGCGCGGAATACCGGCTCGATACGTTTCGGGCTATCTGGTTCCGGAACGGACCGCGTCTGCTGAAAGCAGGCAAGAAGAGGTGATTGGCGGCCAAGCGTCGCACGCCTGGGCCGAAGTGTTGATTCCGGGAAGCGGCTGGATGAGCGTGGACCCCACGCTCGGCGCTCCCGTGGGCCTTCGGCACGTGCGATTGGCGTATGGCCGCGACTACGGCGATGTCGCGCCGGTCCGCGGCGTTTACAAGGGCCATGCGGGGCAGCGCCTCTCGGTGGACGTCCGGGTGCGCCCGGCTCTGGACAGCGAAGGCCACGAGCAACTCGCCAAGACTGCTGCGGTGCCGGTCGCGGCGCCGGTGATGGAACGCGCCCAGCAACCCGCGCAACAACAACAGCAACAACAGCAATAGTCAAGCCCGCGGTTCAAAACGTTATTTTGGGGAGCGAAGGGCGAACCTATCCGTCACAGCTGGATGGGGGCGAGAGGTTCGTGCTGCGAAGCGACCAGCAGTTCGCCGCGAAAGGCGGCTTCGCCGGGACGGCGGCCCAGCGCTTCTTCGGCGCAGATACGAGCGACATCGGGATTGTTGTTATTTTCCGAAAGATGCGCCAGCACCAGATAGCGGGGGCGCGCGTCAAAGCCCTCGGGATCGGCGAGAAAGGTGCTGACCATTTCGTTGGAAAGATGTCCGGTGCGGCTCATGACGCGCTGCTTCACATGCCAGGGATACGGACCCACCTTGAGCATCTCCAGATCGTGATTCGATTCCAGCATCATTCCATCGCAATCGCGCAGGTGCTGCTTGACCAGCTCGGGCATGTAACCGAGATCGGTGACGAGAGCAAGCTTCACGCCGGCGGCGCGAAAGGTGAAGCCGAGCGGGTCGATGGCGTCATGCGGGATGCGAAAGGGAGCGACCTCGATATCGCCGACGCAAAATCCGTGGCCGGCTTCAATGAACTCGACGCGCTCGAGGCGGCGGGCATGCCGTTCGGGAAGAAAACGCAGAGTTTCGGCATGGGTTTCGGCATTGAGGTAGACGGTGGTGCGCCAAGCGCCCAGCAGGGCCGCCAGACCGCCGATGTGGTCGCTATGTTCGTGAGAGATGACGATGCCGTCGAGGCGATCGAGGGAATGAGCCAGCGCGGCCAGGCGGCGCAACGTTTCGCGCTTGCCCAGGCCCGCATCCACCAGCAGGCGCGTCTGGGAAGTCTCGAGCAGGGTGCAATTGCCCGAACTGCCCGAGGCGAGAACGCTCACGCGAAGGCTGATGGAATCTCCCCCCAGAAACTTGCGCCGAAACTCGCCGCTGACCGGCTGCAAGCGAAAAAAGCGGCCGCAGCGCATCATGGCAAAAGCGCGGGGCGCACGTCAATGCGATTCGAGAGTGGGTGTGAAGAAAATCTCAGCAGGCCAGCAGATCGCGCGTCAGGCGGAAGCCCTCGAGCGGGCCGACGACGGTGGCGGCAATTTTTCGCGGCTCGAAAAACTCCAGGGCCGTCCGCTGGACATCCTCGGCGGTGACGGCTTCGATCGAGGCGTGCAACTCTTCCACGCTGAAGAAGCGCCCGAAGTACATCTCCTGGCGGGCCAGGTTGGACATGCGCGCCCCCGGCGATTCGAGCGAAAGCACCAGCGAACCCTTGAGCTGATCCTTGGCCCGGCGCAACTCCTCCGGGGCTGACCAGTTCCTTCTTCAGGCGCGCGAATTCGCCGGCGATGGAACGCAGCACGCGTTCGGTGGTGCTTCGGCTGGTGCCCGCATAGACCGAGAGCATGCCCGCGTCCGAATAAGGATTCAGCTCGCTGAAGACGGCGTAGGCCAGGCCCTGGCGCTCGCGGATATTTTGAAACAGGCGCGAAGACATGCTGCCTCCGAGAATGTTGTTGAGCACCGAAGCGGCATAGCGCCGCGGATGCACCAGAGGATAAGACGGCACGGCCAGAGTGATATGGGCCTGTTCGAGGGCGGGCTTGTTACGGGTGATCAGCCGGGCGTGCGTGTGCGGCGCGGTGCGGCCATTGGGGGAAGGGCGGGGCTTGCTCTTGAGGCCGGCAAAGGACTTTCCCACCAACTTCATGAGGCTTTCGAGGTGAACATTGCCGGCGGCGGTGATCACCGTGTTCGCGGGGGTATACCAGCGCTGGAAACAATTGACGACCGAGGCGCGCGTGAAGCGCCGCACGGTCGCGCGCGTGCCGAGGATGGGCGCGCCCAGCGGATGGCCACGCCAAAAGCTTTGCGTGAGCATCTCGTGCGCCAGCGATTCGGGGTTGTCGTCCTCCATGCGAATCTCTTCGAGGATGACCTGCTTTTCCTTGCCAATATCCTCGTCGGCAAAGACCGGACCCAGAACCAGGTCGGAGAGCACATCGAAGGCGATGGGCAGGTTTTCGTCCAAGACCTTGGCGTTGAAGCTGACCATCTCTTTGGAGGTGAAGGCGTCGAGCAGGCCGCCGACGGAATCCATCTCGCGGGCAATCTGCTCCGCGCTGCGCCGCGAAGTGCCCTTGAAAACCATATGCTCGATGAAATGGGCGATGCCGTTCAATTCGGAGGGCTCGCCGCGCGAACCGGCGCGCACCCAGATGCCAATGGCCACCGAACGCATGTGGGGCATGTGCTCGGCCACCAGCACCAAGCCATTCGGCAACGCTTTGCGTTCAATGGAAGTAGCAGCAGCCTGCTTCATCGTTATTCAGATCATGGCACACTCAGAAGTGAAAAACTATTAGGCGTTTGCCGCACGCGGAAAACGGTGCGGAAGCGAGCGCGCCAACTCCCCCCAAGGAGCCGGCGCAAATGGAGCCGGGCAATCCGCCATTTCGCGCGTGCTATGATGATGCTTAGAAGGCCCATTCCATGCCTCGACAGATTGAATCCGGAGTTGCGGAGAGCGCGAAGAGTTCGCCAGCGGAGCCTTCCGGCGCGGCCAAGCACGATGTACTGGGAAAATCGCGCGAAGATTTGCGCGCGGCGATGGAAGAGATCGGCGAGCCGGCTTATCGCGGCGCGCAGCTCTACCATGCGCTCTATGCCGAACGGCGGTTCGATTTTGCTTCCATGAGCAACTTGCCGGCCGCGCTTCGGGAGCAGCTGGCACAACATTTCCGCATCGGGATGCCGGAAGTTTCGCGGCGCTTTCATTCCAGCGACGGTTCGGTGCGTTATCTGCTGGCGCTCGATGCCAGGGGCGAGGAATTTTCCAGCGAATCGCCGGCCCGAGTGGAAGCCGTGTTCATGCCTTGGGCAGGCCGGCAAACCGTCTGTATTTCGACGCAAGCCGGATGTGCGGTGGAGTGCCGCTTTTGCCTGACCGCGCAGCTGGGGCTGATTCGCAACCTGACCGCGGGAGAGATCCTGGCTCAGGTTCTGCTGGCGCTCGAGGAGAATCGGGAAGCGCTGGCGCCGCGCACGAATGTGGTGCTCATGGGACAAGGCGAACCGCTGCTGAACTACGACGCTGTGGTGGCGGCGCTGCGCGTGATGCTCGATCCCAACGGCATGCGTCTCGGCCCGCGGCACGTTACGCTCTCGACCAGCGGCATTGTCCCGGGAATCGAGCGGCTGGGGCGGGAGAAAGTACGTCCCCGGCTGGCCATCTCGCTCAACGCCTCGACCGACGAAGAGCGCGACGCCATCATGCCCATCAATCGAAAATATCCGCTGGAGGCGCTGCTGGCGGCGTGCCGCCAATATCCCCTGGGACCTCGGGAGTATCTGACGTTCGAATATGTGCTGCTGGGAGGCTTCAACGATTCGCCCGAAGACGCCCGCCGCGTGGCACGGCTTCTCTCCGGCATGCGCGTCAAGGTGAATCTGATTCCGTGGAATCCCGGCGAGCTGCCCTATCGCCCACCCACGCCCGAAAGCACGGAGGAGTTCCGGCAGGCGCTCGACGCGAAAGGCGTTCCGGCATTTGTGCGTTATTCACGCGGGCTGGACGTGAACGCCGCGTGCGGACAGCTTGCTCTGAGCGAAAGGGGATCGCTGGTTCCCGCAATCGCATCTTCTCCTTCAGGACCTTCGGCGGCGCCTTCCGCTACAACTTCCGCCTAGCGCGATTTTTCGAGGATTCCAACCACGCTCATCATGCGGCCGGTGGCCGGACCTTCTTTTCGATAGCTGAAAAAAAGATCGCTGCGGCACGCGGTACAGAGCGCGCTCACGGCAATGTTGCGCGGGCGCATGCCCGCATCGACGAGTTGGCGGCGGTTCGCCGAACGCAAATCGAGTTGGACGCGCTCGGGCGGCGGTTGATGGCCCGGCGGCATCATCGTAAGCCAGGGCAGCGGGTTGGGCTCTTCGCCCGAGCTCAGCCGCTCGAAGGGCCCCTCAAACCACTCCGCCGCGTGGGCGAACTGCCCCAGAAAAGCCTGCGCGACTTCGGGGCCAACTTCATAGCAGCAAGGCCCAATCGCGGGGCCCAGCGCGGCGAGAACCTCTTCAGGATTGGTGCCGAACTCCAGCCGCATCCGGCCCAGCGTCTTGACGGCAATGCGCGCAAGCGTCCCACGCCATCCGGCATGAACCGCGGCCACCACATGCCGGCGTGGATCCACCAGCAAAATCGGGACGCAGTCGGCCGTCTGAATCCCTAGAAACAAGCCTGCGCGGTTGGAAATCGCGGCATCGGCTTGCGGCGCGGTTGCCGCCGGTGTCGAAAAGATGCGCACGGCATCGGAATGAATCTGTCGGAGGGTGACCAGCGATTCTCCGGCTTCCGTGGGCGTCGCCGAATGCGTCGTTGGTTTTTTACCGAGCACGGCGCGCAAGAAGGCGGCTCGATTGCGAGCCACCGTTTGGGGCGAATCCCACTCGGTGAACCCGAGATTCAGCGCGCCGGCGATTTTAGTGGCGTTTTTCCTGACGGTTTTGCCGACGATTTTGCTGGCGCCGCCCTTCCGCGTGCTGAAAGCATGCGCCATCCATGGAATTGAGTCGAAAATGTTTGCCGTGAGGATCTCCAAACCCGCCACATCGCGGAGCGACCAGCCTTCTTCGATGGCGCTCAAAGACGAGCGCTTCCGTGGCTTTTGCTGCCGCTTTCGCGACTGCTTTCGCTTTTGGGGCCGGATGGATGATGTCCGCGGCATTACCGGCTGCTTCCTGGCATAACTCTCCGTTTCCGGTTCGCAGCCTGGGCTAAAAGCGGCGCGAAGCAACGTGGAGTCCAAAACTCGCACGGCTCGGCGGTATAATTCGCTGCCGCTGCTGGCGCGATTTTTGTCCCGCGGCGCGCCGGGAAGGAGCTCGCGAAGTGATTGTCGGCTTGGGCGTGGACATGGAGGAGATTAGCCGCCTGCGTGAGGCCATCCAGCGTCACGGCAGGGCCTTCCTCGAGCGGGTGTTTACCCCCGCCGAGATCGCCTATTGCGAACGGCACCGCGACAGCGCCGAGCGTTTCGCCGGGCGCTTCGCCGCCAAAGAGGCGGCCATGAAAGCGCTGGGCACCGGCTGGAGCCGAGGGGTGCGCTGGCGAGACATTGAAGTAACGCGCGCGCCCGGCCAGCGGCCGACTATCGTGCTTCACGGCGCGGCACGCGAACACGGGGAGCGCCTGGGCGCCCGGCACATCAGCCTGAGCATCAGCCACACGGGCAACTTGGCGCTGGCGGAAGTGATTTTCGAGAACTAAGGGACGCGGCGGAATCGCGGTAGTGATCAGGTCCACACAACTCCCAACAAGGGCATCGCGCTAACACTCCTCAGAATTCCACCTCAAAGTATATGCGGGACGACCGCCGACGGGAAAATCAGCTCTTCTTCGCTTTATCCAGCTTGAGTGAGATGACGATGTCCTTACGGCTGTCGAAACTCGACACGGTTCGCTTATTGGACATCATCGTGTCGTCTTCGGCGTGAATTTCGTAATCCACGTTGGGATCAAGGCCGCTGAAGCGGTACTCGCCGGCGTGATCGGAGATATAGGTTTTCACAGCCAAGGTACGGACGTTCTTGAGGTATACGACCGCCGACGCAACGGGATTTTCCGCTTTATCCAACACCGCACCGTGAACGGTACGCAATTCGTTTTGCTGGGCGGATGCGGAAAGGACCAGCAGGGCGAAAAATACGGCTGCCCATGGCAGGCGCAATGCTTTGTGCGAATAACGAGTGGCTAGTCTCACGGCCTCCCTCCTCGCGGACCATCACACCGGTGCCAAATGCGAAAATCAAGCCTGGCGAAGAGCACTACTCGACATCGTCCTCCTCATCCAGCACTTCATCCCGCGTATCGCCGTCGACCCCCTCGGCTTCCGGCGCTTCCGCTTCTTCCTCGTCTTCCTCGCCGTCTTCGGAGATGACGTTCAGGTGCACGGGATGAATCTGCACCACTTCCAGCTCGGCTTCACATTCCGGGCAGTTCAGAATCTCGCCTTCTTCCACTTCGTCTTCGTCGAGATCGATTTCGACGGCGCATTCCGGACAGCGCACCACAGCCGAACCTCCTGGCCAAACATGGCCCCTCAGGCAAGGGTATTATATATCGCAGACGAGTCAAGGGGGTGTCCCGCCCTATCCATGAGCAAGCGCGAATTTCCCGAATGGCCGATGGTGGGGGTGGGCGGCGTGGTGATCGAGCAAAATCGCGCGCTGCTGGTGCGCCGGGCCAGAGAACCGGCGCTGGGCGAATGGACGATTCCCGGCGGATTGCTGGAGGTTGGCGAAACGCTGGTAGCCGGCGTGGCCCGCGAAATTCAGGAAGAGACCGGCCTGATCGTGCGGGTGGTAGAACTGATCGAAGCGCTGGAGCGAATTTTCTCGGACTCAGGCGAGGTCCGCCCAGGCGTGGAGCCTGCCGGGGTTGCCGCAGACGTGCAGGAGGCCCAGCGGATACACGGCGCGCGCATTCGCCCGCGCTATCACTATGTAATTCTCGATTATTTGTGCGAGCGCGTTTCCGGGGAGCCCGCGATCAGCGACGAGATCAGCGATCTGGCCTTCGTCCCGGAGGAGGAGCTCGCGAATTACCGGCTTACGCCCGCCGCGACGCGAGTTCTGCACAAGGCCTTTGCGATGGCCCGCGAGCGAAAGCGGGCATGAAGCGATCACGCGCCCGACTTTTCCCGGGCCGCGCGAATCAGCGACTCCATGTGATCCAGATAGCGCTCGAAAGCGCGCCGGCCGGCTGCAGTGAGGCGGTATTTGGTTTTGGGCAGCCGGCCGTCAAACATTTTGATGCAATTGATATAAGCCGCTTCCTCCAGCTTCCGGGCGTGAACGGAGAGATTTCCGTCCGTGGTCCGCAGCAAGGCTTTCAATTCGTTGAAGGTCAGCCAGGGGTTTACCGCCAGGGCGCTGACGATTCCCAAGCGCATGCGCTCGTGGATCAGGCGATCGAGACCCGGCGCCAGCGGCTCCCGCGCCTGGTTATCGAGCGCGGTGAGACGCGACTCCTGAGGGCGCTCCTTGGAAATGCGTTCCGCGGTCGCGGTTCCCGTCTTCGCTCGCACGTGGCCTCCTAAGGCAAGCGCGATCTTGCCAACAAATTCAACCGCCGTATCTCTGCGCGATCACCAGTCCAAAAGCGATTTGCAAGCCGCCAAAGCCGGCCATCATGTACCCGTTGCCCCAGGAAGCCGGCGAAGCAATGGCCGCGGCTCCCAGGGCAATAAAGCAAAGGCCCATGACGGGAACGACGCGCACCGAGAACGAGCCGCCGCTGACCACCGCGGTCCCATAGAGCAGCAGCCACATGCCAGGCAACAGGCGGAGATCGCCATCGCGGTACAGCGCAACGGTGAGCAGCGCGCCAACAATCATCGGCGGAGCGAAACCGAGGGCGAACTTGCGGCCCGGTCCGGAGAAAAGCGGTATATGCGCCTCTCGGGACTTCTGAGCGACGGTGAGTACGGCAAGAATCATAGCCAGCGCCGCTTCCGCCAGCCAGACGAAGAGCCAGCGCGCCGCACTGGACTGATGCGAGGCGATCGCCGCGGCCGCAAGCGCGGTGAAACCGATCGCCGCGCCGCCCCAGCCAGGAACGGCCGTGAAGGAACCGGCGCGCTCCATCGTTTCGCGAATAAAACGAAGATTGTCCGCGGCGCGATCTTCCAGGGGAACGAGAACGGGGCGCGGTGACCGAGCTGGCTTTGCGGGTGCCATGAATTCGTCGTGAATTTTGAGGATACGCGCGGACCGCTTGATGTCAAGTTCTTTGCCCCACAGAGTCGAGGCCGCAATCAGCCGCCGCGCGGCTTCCAGCCATGCTTGCCCACGAGAGGAACGAAGCGGCAGTGAAAGAGCGGGCGCGAAGAGATGGAATTGCCGCGCTTCTCCACGAGCAAGAGGCGCTGCTCGTCCGGGGAACCCACCGGAAGGACGAGGCGTCCACCTTCGGCAAGTTGGGCCTCGAGGGGCGGCGGAATGTCCGGCGCCGCCGCGGTGACCAGAATAGCGTCGAACGGGGCCTCGGCAGGCCATCCCAGAGAACCATCGCCCACGTGCACATGCACGTTGCCATAGCCCAGCCGCGTCAGCCGCTCGCCACAGGAGAGGGCCAACTCCGGGTGCATCTCCACTGCGTGAACTTCGCGCGCCACGAGCGATAGCACGGCCGCCTGGTAACCCGAACCGGCGCCGATTTCGAGCACGCGCTCGCCTCCCGAGAGACGCAACGCCTCGGCCATGGCCGCGACCATAAAAGGCTGGGAGATCGTTTGCCCCTGGCCGATAGGCAGGGGCCGGTCCGCGTAAGCCTCGGCGGCGAGTTCGGCGGGAACAAATTGGTGGCGCGGAACGCTGAGCATGGCAGCGAGGACGCGATCATCCCGAATGCCGCGCTTGCGCAGTTGCCGCTCGACCATCTCCTGGCGGCGCAGGGCGAGTTCAGCTTCCGTGGGGGCTGCGGCGTGCGGGAAACCGTTGCCGTTCCCGGAAGCGCTGGGCGGATCAGACACGAAGCTTCCGGGCGCTACTTGAACCGCTGCCGGCGGACGACGTCGACACCGAAGGTGCCGTTTTCATCGCGCAAGGCGACCACGGAGATGTCGGGCCGCAGCGTGTATTCGATCTGAATGACTTGCTCCTGAGTGGAGGTCACATCGGTGCTGTAGGTGATGACCAGGTTGCGCGAGAATTGCTCGGCAATGGTGACGCGCGCGCCGGGATTCTGGGTGGCGCTGGTGGCGGCAATGTAGTCTGGGTCGACGCTGAAATGGCGCACGCCAAAAAGCCGCTGCACGCGCCCGCCCAGTTGGGAGGAGATGGCTTCGGAAAGCAAGGTGGTCGCGCCAAGCTGGGGAGTCTGGTTGGCCGCGGCGCCGCCTCGAAGGCTGCTTTCCTCGCCCGTTTGTCCGAGGGCCAGCAGGGTGATGATATCGTTCGAGGGCAACGGAGGATCGGAGCGATAGGACATGATCAAGTGGCTGGCGGGGCCGGTGAAATCGACGGTGACCTCATATTGCTGGATGGTGGTGGCCACTTCGACGTTGAGCACCGGATCGGCGCGAAACGGGTTCACGAAATTCAAATCGCCGCGCGTCAAATTGTAGTCATTGCCCCGCATGGTCATCTGTCCGTTCAGCAAATGGATGTTGCCCAGCAGGACCGGGTGGTCAAAGGTGCCGCGGACACGCACGTTGGCCTCGGTCTGAAATCTGCCGCTGGACCATTCCATCACCGCGCCGGCAGTGGTATTGGCTTGCACGTCGAACTGCAAGTTCCGCAAGAAGGGTGTCGTTGTGGTGGGGCCGGCGGAAGTCTCGGTGGAAGAGGCCATGAGCGTGGTGACATCGAACCCTTGCGACATGAGCAAACGGTCGACACTTACGGTCCCGGAAAGCGTGGCTGCCTGCGTGGTGCCCAACAGGCGCAAATTGCCGCCCGCCAGCCAGCTCATGCCTACCGGATAGCGTACCCGCACCTGTTCGGTCCGCGCCGTAAGATCGTAACTCACGGGCCGATTGCCGTAGCTCAGTGAACCGGATAGCTGCAGGCGGCCGCCTCCCGTTTCCGAGGTGATATTGGAAAAGGTGATGCGGCTGGCATCGAAGATAAAATCGCCGGCAAGCGCGCTCAGGCCCGCGGGAAAATCTCCGTACCGCACGGAAGTGTCCTGTACGTGAACGCGCCCGGTGATGCGCGGGTTGTACAGCGTGCCGGCAATGCCGGCATCGATCTGTGCGGGACCGCGCACATCTAGGTTGGGCACGAATCCGCTGAACAGGCGCAGGTTGGCCGCGCCGGTGAGGCGTAAATCCATGGCGCGGTCGCCGGCAAACCGCGCCAACCCTGTGATGCGGAAGTCCGTATCGGCGCCGCGCAGATTGGCCTGGCGCACCTGGACTTCGTGATTGCCGTATTGGAGCAGCACCGGGCCCTGGTTCTGCAGCTTGATATATTGGTAATCGAGGGAGAGCTGGGTGAGATTGGCGTCCACGGAAATCGTATCCGGCTCGAGAAGCGCGCCGGAGATGCCGAAGCGGCCCACGATCTGGCTATGGCCGGTCATGCCGCCGAGATGCAAGGCGCTGACGATCAAGGGATCGAGGTCGATCTGCGAAACCATGACTTCGCCGGTAAGCGGATAAGTGCCGTGCAAATCCACGCCCACGTTGCCGTGCAACTCTCCCGTAGTGATCGCCGAATCCACTTGTAAGCCGAGCTTGGAGCCGTCGGATTGGAGCTTGGCATCGAAACTGCCCACCACTTCGTTGCGGAATCGCAGATCCACCAGGCGCAGCGCGCCATCCAGTTTGGGCGCCAGCAACGGTCCCTGGCCGCTCAGATGAAAACTCACTTTGCCCGCGATGGGCAGCGCAGGCGTCTGAATCTGCGAGACGCTTTCGAGCGGGAGCGCGGCGCCCGTCAAATCGAAAACAGCCTGGCCATCCGCGGTGCTGTAGTTGAAATTGCCGGTCAGCAAACCGGGAGCTTGCGGAGTCGCCGTGCCACCCGCGGGAGGCAGCAGGCGCAATTCCGCATTGGCGATACGAACCTGGCCATGGCGCAGCGTGATTTCGCCGCGGGCGCGGTCGAAACGCCAGCCCCAGGCTTGCGGATCAACCACGTCGAACAAGCCCGTCAACTCCGGATTGGCATGCGTCCCGCGGCCGTGAAACGTTCCGCTCAGCAAGCCATGCGCCGGATAGGCGGTTCCGAATAGCGCCTGCAATCCATCGGCGTCGGTGCGTACCAGGGTGGCGTCCAATTGCCAGGAGCTGTCGGGATCGAAGCCCCAGTTATTCAGCGTCAAGGACAGCTCCAGCTGAGCGGAGGAGGGCTCGCGGCGCACGTTGGCGCGAGTGAGGCTGAACTCCTCGGGCGAATAGGTCATGTCGCCTTCGATTTGATCCCACATAAGCCTGTCGTAACGGGCGTTTGTCCCTACCACGTGGCCGGCGAAGGTTGGGCCCACCAGGGGTCCTGTGATGCTGCCCTGCCAATGGGCGCGTCCGGCGATGATTTTGGGCTCGGCGTCCTCGCCCCTGAGGCGGTTTATGAAATCATCCCAGGGTGTAAGGTCCTGCGTATCGAACACCACGTCGAGTTTGGAAGCTTCCGCCGCGAGCGTTCCGCCGAACTGCACGGTACTGGTGGGCGTATCGATATGGCTGGCCTCCAGCACAACGTCCCGCGCCGCCATGCTGTAGTGATAGTTCAGACTTGCAGAGACGGGAATCTGGTTCGCAGGCAACTGGCGTTTCGGAACCCAAAGAGAGATGCCCTGCGAATCGAGGTTCTTGAAGTCCGATGTCCAGGTGGTGACCGCTTGCACGTCGGCAATTCCGCCCCAATGCAGGGGAACGATCGGGAGACTGTCGTTGTTGACCGCCCCCAGGAGCGTGGCTAGATCGATATCATGGGCGTGGGCGTTGACGCGAAATTTCAGCGCCGGAAAATCAAGATGAAGCTGGCCTTCAATCGCTCCGCCCAGCGCCGCAATCGAGAATTGGGGGACATCGAGCGACGCGCGGTTGGCGCGGTAAGTACCGCGAGTGCTGATGCCGGAAGCGTGGAACCAATCGTAAGGCATGGCGATATTCGCCGCGGAGTAGGTCCCGGTGACAGCCAAGCGGTTATCCACGAAATGTCCGTCACCGGAGAATTCGACCTCGCCGGAGGGAGTGGTTGGTTTGCGCAGCAGCGTGCGGATATCCTCGAGGCTGAGGTGCCCGCGATAGCGAAAGCCCCAATTGGGATGCGCAAAGTTCGAGTTGGTAATCTGGGCGTCAAGGGAGGTGTGCGGGCCCTGCCAGAGCAGTTGGGTGATCGTGAAAGAATCCGGATCGAGCGTGAATTTCACCGACAGGTCGGAATGAAAGGGCAGATAGCGGCGGGCCACCAGCTCCATCTGTTTCCATCGGAATTGGCCCAAATACATGGCCTTGCGATCCAGTTCGGCATAGTCGACGGCAAAATCAAACTGCGCGCCTTCGGCCACCAGGGGGACGCGCACATCGTTCAAGAGCATCTCGCCATCGGTGAGGCGCAAGCGGCGCGCCGCGACCTCAAAAATGCGCTGCCGCAACGGCTTCGAAGAGGCGCTCATGCGCGCCATGGGCACATTAATGGAACCGTCTCGTTCCACGCGCACATGCACCATGGGATGCACGATCTCGACGTCACCCAGGGAGAATTTGCGCGCCCAAACCGAATCGATGCGCAGCCCGACCTCCAGCCGTTCGGCGTGAAAGAATGGCGGCGTCCCGGCCGGCTCGCGTCCATGGACCGTGAAATCGGTGAGGGTCACTCGGAGCCGCCAGGGATCAAAGTGAAAGGCTCCCAATTCGGCCGTGCCGGAGATGGATTTCTGGATCTGCGCGACAATGGCGCCGCGGATGTAATTATCCGTCGCGCCGCTGGAAACAATGAGTAAGACGACGAGCGGCACCGCCAGGATCACAACGACCAACCCCGCGATCCAGAGGCATCCACTTTCGGCTTTTCCCCGCTCGCGTCATTGTTTTTCACCCGGTTTTTCACCGGGTTTGACCGCGGAGAAAGAGTCCAGCGGCTCGAGTTCAATCTTCATCCTCGGCTTGGTTTCGTCGAACCATTCGGCGGTACGGTCATTCACGCCTTGCTCGATGAGAAGCTCGCGAATCTGATCGGTCACATCCGTTAAGGGAGGCGCTGGCTGGCCTTTGGCCTGGAGTTCAGGCACCAGGTGATCGCGATAATAGTTTGCGATGGCGGCATTATCCACTTGAACCGATGACCGGAATTTGGAGTCGAGATAACGGGCTAGAAAAATTTGCCGCGTGATCACCCGGCGCAGAGCTTCTGAAGTGAGGCCCGCTTCGCCGAGGCGCTGGTCGAAGGCGGCAGTATTGGGAAAGCTGTTCTGGACGCGGCTCATTTCGCGGTCCACTTCCGCCGCTGGCGGCATGGGGAATCGCGCGCCGGTGGCCTCATCATTCAGCATCCACTGCTCGATCAGCTCGGACCGCAGCTCTTCGTCGGTTTGGGAGTGGCCATCGAGGAGTTGCTGATAGGCCGCCAGTTCGCGGAGTTCACTCAGCGTGATGATGTCGCCTTCGATGTGGGCCACAATGCCGTCCACGATTTGCGGCTGCGAATGGCCTTGCGCCGCGAGGCAAGCGGCCGGCGAAAAGGCCCCGAGCAGAGCACACAACGCGAGGATAGCCCCAAGGCGCATCAGAACGTGGACCCCAGATTCACGAAAAATTGAAATGCCGGCAAATGCTGCACGGTTAGGGGGCCGCCCGCCACGGCGGAATTGGCCGGAACGACAAAATTGGCCGGATTGAGCTGATACGCCAGATCGATGCTCACCGGCCCCACGGGCGTGTGATAGCGAATTTCGAACCCCACCGTGTGCGAAAAATAATTCAGGTCATTGCTGCAATTCGTAAGGCAAACGCCCGCCGGGTTGACAACGGGCATCGGGGGAGCGGAGCGCAAAGTAATGGTGGAAAACGTCTGGAATACGTTTCCGGCGTCATAAAAAATTCCCCCGCTGGCCCGCGAGCCGATTAAGGGAAGACGCATGGGAAATTGCAATTGCTGATTGAAAGTGAGTAGACCCAATCCGCCGACGGGAAAGCCCGTCACCGGATCGCGAGGACCGGCCTGATTGAGTCCAAATCCGCGCAGCGTGGTACCGCCGCCGGCGAAAAAGCGCTCAGGCAAGGGAATGTCCGACTCGGGGGAACCCGCGAAGGGTTCCTCTACGCCAATGCGTGTGGACCGGGCAAAGACGAATGTTGAGCCCAGGTGCGTGTAGGTGGAATTCTGATAGGTGGCGCGGAGAAAGGAAGCGGCGGAGCCGATGGCCTTGCTGGCCACGTCGATATCGAATGTATTGAAGCTTCCGCGAGCTGGGTCGGCGGCATTATCGCGGCGGTCGCGAACCCAGGTGAAAGCGAAGAAAGCGACCTGGGTGGGCTGATTAAAAAGTGGAATCTCTTCCGGGGCAACCTGCAAATCGGAGGCCTGCACGCGGCGGTACACCAATCGATAAAGAAGGGAGGTAACGATCGAGCGCCGATCGGTCAATTGAGCGGAGCCCTCTTCGCGCGTGGAGGTGAAAGTCTGCACGTCGCGCGCTTTGACGTAGTCGCCGGTGAGCTGAAAGCTCATGGTGGGGAGAAGAAAATGGGGCGAGGAGCTGTAGGTAAGCAGGGCCCGTCCCTGCAGTAAGCTGGCCCGCGCTTTGAAGGAAAGCGAATCGGCGCGGCCAGTAAGATTGAGCTTGGTGAATTCGCTGGTGAGGCGCGGGCTGAAGTAGAGCGGCTCGGCCACCGGGCCGCTGCTGGCGGTCCCCAGCCGCTGGGCCTCCAAGCCCAGACCGTAACCAATGGTGTAGCGCCGGGCCTCATCCACCAGGAGGTCGATCGTTTTTGTCGTACCGCTGCCTTCCGGGTCCTGCGGAGCAATGGCCACGCGGCTGAATATCCCCAGGTTATACAGCCGGCGCTGCGTTTCCACCACCGAGCTTTCGCTGAAAGGCCCGCCCGGGTGCAGCTGCACCTCGCGAACAATCACGCTGGGATGGGTATGTTCGTAGCCGCCCACGAGAACCTGCGCGACGCGAATCTGCTCGCCTTCCTCAATTTGATACGTAAGGTTCACGCGCGGACCCTGACCGGGCTGGGCGGGAATGTTATCCACCACGGCATGAAATTGGGCGTTGGGAAAACCCTGGTCGTAGTAAAGCGTCAGCACGTTGTCACGGTCGCCGGCGACGTTGAGATCCGAATAGGGCTGCCCGGCCGTGGATCCGATCGCCCCGGAAAGCTCCTGGCTGCTGATGGCGTGGTTGCCCTCGATCATGAGGTTGGCAATGCGCGTCTGCGGGCCTTCCGCGATCCGGAAAGTGATAAAGAGGTCGCCCGGGTGGCCTCGATATTTGTCCATCAGATCGCTGCTTACCTGCACTTCCCGGAAGCCGTTGGATTGATACAGTTCGGTGAGCGAGGCCACGTCACTCGTCAGCTGCCCTGAACTGAAGCGCGCCGGGGAGCCAAATGCCGCCGGTTGAATGCGGATGCGGCCGCGCAGCAAATCGTCGCCAAAGTAATGATTTCCCGAGAACGCCAAACCCACCAGCCGCTGGTGCGACCCTAACTCCACGTGATAGGTGATCACTTCCGTATTTCCCGGCTGGTCCTCCGCCGGATCCTCGGAAGTCGTGTAATCGACGTCGGCGTTGAAATACCCTCGGCGTTCCAGGTAATCGCGCAAATTGCGGCGGCCTTCCTGCAGCAGATCTTCGTCGACCGCGCCCTCCTCGAAGATCGGCAGCAGGGACCGTAACGTGCTCTCCGAAACCTTCGCTCCTAGCACTTGCACGCGCACCTTGAGCTGCGCATACACAGATGCCTGCAGCGCCACGGTGTTTGTATCCGGCTCGTAGGCGCCGCGCACCACGGACACGCGAGCGCCCAGATAACCGCGCCCAATGAGCCATTTGCGGCTGTTTTGCACGCTTCTCTCCAGCGCTTCCGAGGTCACATTGGTCTTGGGCTTCAGGCGGAGGCGGTCGCGGATCTCCGCATCGGTGAAAGGAGACTGATTGACCAAGTTGATCGTTCCCACGCGCGCGCGCTGGCCCGGAACGACGTCGACAATAATGTCCATTTGCCGGGTAGCCGCGTGAGGCACCAGACGGTAACTGAGTTTGGCTTGATACAGCCCTTCATCTTCCAGCGCGTCTTTCAAGCGGTCTAAGGCTGCGGGGATATCGGGCTCCCGAAAAGGCTCGCCCAGACCGAGTCGCATGGAAGAGACGGCCACACTGTCGCTAGGCGGCTCATGAAGCCCGTTCACGCGAACCGCGTCCACGAAGAAATTTGGCCGCACCAGGAAATCCACCTGCAAGCCTTGGGGGACGTCGGTAACCTGCACTACGATGTCGGCATAGAGTCCGGTGCGATAAAGCTGGCGCAGGCTTTGACGTTCTGCCTCAATCGTGAATGACTGATTTACCTGGAGCGGCAGGCCCGAGGCCTGGTCCTGAAGGACTTCGCCGGACTGGTCCAGGATTCGAATCGCAACCACCCGCTTGCCTTCGATCTGTCCCGCGGGCTGCGGCGCTGCAGGCGTTTGAGCCAGAGCGCTCGCTGCGCAGGACAGGCCCATGCCGGCCAGAAAAAAAAGAAGAACTGCCCACGGACGATTCGCAATCATTCGCCACTATAGAGAAAAGGTTAGCACAAGGCGGGTTGCCTACCGGAAACTTCCGTCCACCAGCGTGCTTACTAGGCGCTGCCCAAAACAGCGCTATCATGAATGACGCCGGAATGTGCGGCGTCACCGTGAATCTATCACGAAGACGTTCCATGCGCCCAAAACGGATGCCGCCCGGCAACGTATAATGGCCCCAATGGACGCCAAGCTCCGCGAACGCTACTCTCGGCAAATCCTTTTCGGCCCCATCGGCGAAGCGGGTCAGGAGCGCCTGCGCCGGTCTTCGGCGGTCATCGTCGGCTGCGGCGCATTGGGTTCGGCACTTGCGGGCCTGCTGGTGCGTGCCGGCGTCGGCCACCTTCGGATTGTCGACCGCGATTTCGTGGAGCCATCGAACCTCCAGCGGCAAACCCTATTCGAGGAGTCCGACGCGCAGGAACTATTGCCCAAGGCTGTGGCGGCCGAGCGCCGGCTACGGAGCATCAACTCCGACGTCGAAGTGCGGGGCATCGTAGGGGATCTGACGCCGGAGAACGCCGAGGAGTTGCTGGCCAATTCCGAACTTTTGCTGGACGGCACCGATAATTTCGAAACGCGGCTTCTGATCAATGACTACGCGGTGAAAACCCGCGTGCCCTGGATTTATGCAGCCGTTGTAGCCAGCCATGGGCTGACCATGCCGATCCATCCGGGAGAGAGCGCTTGTCTGGCGTGCCTCGCTGAAGACGATCCATCCGGGGGAGATGGTTCAGGTCCACGCGCTAACGAGCCTACCTGCGACACGGTCGGGGTGCTGGGTCCCGCAGCCGGAGTGATTGCCTCGCTGGAAGCCGCTTCGGCAATCAAGATTCTCTCCGGCCAAGCGCAAGCGCGAGATGCCCGCCTGATCACCGCGGACGTATGGAGCGGGCGTTTCCATTCCATGCGCATTCCACGCCGTGAAAACTGCCGCGCTTGCGGGCAGGGCCGATTCTCTTACCTGGAGGGAGAAGCACAGCCTCGCCTGACCATGTGTGGCCGTGATTCGGTGCAAATTCACGAGCGCGGCAGGCGGCTGGACTTGACTGCGCTGGGGCACAACCTGGCCGCGGCGGGTAACCCGGTGCGGCAGAACGATTTCCTGCTACGGCTGCAGGTGCCGCCCTACGAGATGACCGTGTTTGCCGATGGCCGCGCCATCATAAAAGGCACCCGCGACACCTCTATAGCCCGTTCCATCTACGCGCGTTACGTTGGCGCCTGAGGGCGCCGGGGCTGGGGATTGTGGCCTCAGCGGCCTTCGGTGCGTCCGATTGGATGGCGAAGCGCGGCGCGGTCGAGGTTTTCCCGCAGATTCATTAAGGTGAGGAAAGTGTTGAGGATGCGCGCCTTCAGCTCATCGGGCAGGTGCAAGCCGCTGGTCGCAGTGCGGGCGAGCAGTTCGCCCCGTCCCCCGACGTAAGTAATGATCTCCACCTGACGTTCGCGAGGGGCGCGGCCAGTCGCCGTTTCGCGGCGCATCTCGGCGCAGTGTCGCTCAATCTCCAGCGTGAAATGCAAAATACAAAGCTTTTCCGCCTCCAGCGCCACGGGAACCGTCGACTTGCATCCAGGCGCGCTGCACGAATTTGGCATCGCTTCGGAATCCCTCGTAAAGCGATTTTTGCATCTCAATCACACAAAATCCAGAGGCAGCTTGCGGGGAACAGCGAATCAGCCATTGACGGTTGCGCTCGTTCGGGTGGAGTGGCTGGTCAGGATTTCTCCTGGCGCCAAGGCTTGGTAGCGGTCAGTTTAACCGACCCGCTGCCCAAGGCTTCTGTGGGTGCCAGCGAATACAAGGGTATGCTAGACTAGCGTGGCAAAAACAGGGAAAGCGGCTCGAGCGTATCTCCTGAAGGCCGTTGTGCGGTAACTTCTCTAAACTCAACGCGAGGCAAGATATGTCTGGGCATTCCAAATGGGCCACGATCAAACATAAGAAGGCGGCTACGGACGCCAAACGGGGCCGAATTTTTACCAAACTGATCCGGGAAATCACCATTGCCGCCCGAGTGGGCGGCGGCGACGTGGATTCCAACCCCAGGTTGCGCACCGCGATTGCCGCGGCCAAGAACGAGAACATGCCGAACGAAAATATCGAGCGGGCACTTCAGCGCGGTACCGGCCAACTCGAAGGGGAGCAGTACGAGGAAGTGAATTTCGAAGGCTATGGCCCGGGAGGCGTGGGAATGATCGTGCAGGTGGTCACCACGAATCGCAACCGGGTGGTCAGCGAACTTCGGCATATCATGAGCCGGCACGGCGGCAATCTGGCAGAGACTGGCGCCGTGGGCTGGATGTTCAGCCGCAAAGGCCAGATTGTGGTCTCCAAGGAACAGGCCGGCGAGGACAAGATGCTTTCCATCGTTCTCGATGCCGGCGCGGAGGACCTGCGCGACGATGGCTCCGAGTGGGAAGTCCTCACTCCTCCCGATGCCTTCGAGAACGTGCGCGACGCTCTGACCAAAGCGGGCGTCAAGCCCGAATCGGCGGAGATCGCCTGGGTGCCACAGAACTACATCAAGCTAACGGGCTCGGCGGCGCAGCAGATGCTCAAACTCGTGGAAGCTCTTGAAGAACACGACGACATTCAACACGTCTTCGCTAATTTCGATATAGACGAAAAGGAATTGGCGGTTATGGCCGCGCAGAGTTGATGGAAAAGTCGTCGAGTTTCCGCTCGGTCGGAGCGAAAGACCCTAGTGAGGCGTTTTCAAGCTGGCGTATCCTTTGCCGCGGCGGTTCGATTGGCGTGAGTGCGGAACCTTATTGTGTGCTGGGAGTTGACCCCGCCGCTGCCGGCGCGACGGGTTTCGGAATCGTCGAACGCCAAGGCAGCCGCTGCCGGTTGCTTCGCCTCGGCGCCCTGCGGCCCTCAAGAGAAATTGCTGCCGGCGATCTCCACCTCTGCCGGATTCACGCCCTGTTGAGCGAGCTCATCCGCGAATTCAGCCCGCGAGCTGTCGCCATCGAGTCGGTTTTCACCGCGCTCAATGTGAAGGTGGCCTTGCGGCTGGCGGAAGTTCGCGGCGTGGTCCTTCTGGCTGCGGCGCAGGGCGGCATCGCGGCCTTTAGCTATTCTCCGCGAGAGGTGAAGGCGACCGTGGCCGGCTACGGCCACGCGGGGAAGGAACAAGTGCAGCAGATGGTCCGGGCATTGTTGAGCATGACGGAAACGCCGGAGCCGGCGGATGCCGCGGACGCTCTGGCGATTGCTCTCTGCCACATTCAGGTCGCGGAAGCGAAGGAGCGCCTTGGCGCCAGCCTGATTTCGGCGCGCGGCGCGGGAACCGCCAAGCGCCGTAACTCCAAATCCACTTCGCGCATCATCTCTGTACGATGATTTATATGCGTCGAGAAAATCGTCGCGGGCCTCTCGTTCTTTGGCTGGCCGGCGTTCTCTGGCTTGGCGCCATTTCGATTTTTGCGCCGCTTCTTCATGCCGCCGATGCCGCGACGATCACCTATCGGCGCGTCTTCAAGGGCAGCAACCCGGAATTCATTGAAATCAAGATCGGCGACGACGGAACGGCAACTTACGATATCCGGCAACTAAGCGACGCTCCGGATCCCGAGTCCTTCCACGTGGGCGATATCGTGCGGATGAAAGTTTTCGAACTCGCCGGCGAGCTGCACGATTTTGAGGGCCTCGATCTCGATGTCCACCGCCGCATCGCCGATCTGGGCCAAAAGACCTTCCGTTACGAAAAAGGCGCAGAGGCGCACGAAACGCACTACAACTACACCTTGAACCGCCCGGCGACTCAGCTGGCCCTGGTCTTCGAAGGACTTTTCCTGCAGCAACGCGACCTGATGGACCTGGAACAAAAACTGAAATACGACCGCCTGGGCGTTAACGACTCGCTGCGCCAATTCGAGATGGACCTGGCGCAGCAGGCGCTTCCCGAACCGGACCTGTTTTTGGGGGTCTTGGATCGCATCGGCGCGGAGACCCGCGTGGTTGACGTCGCCCGCCAGCGTGCGCGTGCGCTTGCGGAACGAATTCGCATGGCTACGCCGGAAAGCGCCACTCCAGCGCCCGCTAAAGCCAAGCCTTAAGAAGCCGCCGGCTCACTCCACAATGACGCCGGCATAGCCGACCACTTCGTCACGATCGCCGTTCACGTCTCCCGAAGTTGCGTAACGTTCGAGCTCGGCCCGCTTGGCGCCCAGCAGGCGCGCCGCGGTCAACACGCTCACTGCCGCGCCGTACCCGCACATGGTAATCCCCTCGCGACGCACGACGTCGAATAGGCCGCGCGGGTCGAGGGCCAGCACGGCTTCGAGCGCTTGGGCGTCTTTGCGGCGGGTGATCTCGTCCGATTCGTAGTGATTCATGTCCGAGCTGGCAATCATGAGAACGGGCTCCGGTTGCCGCCGCACAGCCTCGGCGATGGCCCGTCCCAGCGCTTCGAGCAAATCGTAATCGCTGGGGCCCAGAACGATGGGGACAAAGCGAAAGTCGTTCGACAGATACTGCAGGAAGGGAAGCTGTACCTCCAGGGCGTGCTCGCGCTGGTGCGCCTCTTCATCCTCGCAGAGGAAGGGGCAGGCGTTCTTGATCTCCCCGGCCAGTTGGGCATCGATCTCGGCAGTGCCCAGCGGCGTTTGCCAGAGTCCTTCGGTGAGAATGGCTTGCGCTTTGCCGTGAGGGAAGTGCCTGGGTCCAACCAGGACAAAGCGCTTCGGCAGCTTCAGGCGGGCATAAACGGCTCCAGCAACCCGCCCGGAATATCGATAACCCGCGTGCGGGACGATGCAGGCGATGGCGTTTCGCGGCGGCAATTCCTCTGCGATGGAGGTGAGTTCGGATATTTGGCGATTTAAGTCGGCGGGGTCGGCGGGGTAAAAGCGGCCGGCAACGGCAGGCGGGCGAAGCACCGAAAATGCCACCTTTTGGGAGAAGCCGATTCGAGCAGGCGAGAAATTTCCGCTATTTTGGCTCTTCGAACGAAATCTTCAACGACTTCAAGAAGCGCAAATCCTGCGGCGTAATCTCGGGTTTGGCCTCGTGCTTCTCCTCTTCGAGAACCTCTTGATCCACCTGAATGTGCAGCGACTCGAGGAAGCGGCGGTCGTTCGACGTGATCTGGGAGCCGTTCGACTCGCGGCGCGCCAAGCCAATGGTGGCGTCAAGCTTCAATACGATATCGTAGCCCGCGGCGCGAACCCCGGAAATCGCTTCGGTAATTCTGTCGGATTCGGAAACCGTGTCGTTGATCGCGTGGCCCAGTTCGCGAAGCAGGCGCTTCAGGTGGTCGTCGATTTGCAAGGTCGTTCCCCCCTTCACGGTACATTCGGAATTGTAGGCGCTGCCGCGAGACGAAACAAGAGGCGCTCTGAGCGTTGTTGCTCAACGGAACGCAGCCCTCGCGGCTGGCGTAATCCGCGCCAAGCCGCACGAGCCATTCCCTGAGCCTTCGGGTCGCCCAAATCGTCCAGATAGGGAGCCTCGCAGCCGCCTTTTTGGTCTAAAATTACGCCATGGCAAGCGTCGTTCGGGCAGCCGCAAAGCCACGCGGTTTCTTTGGCAGACTCTGGCGCGCCGCGCGGCAAGTTTTTCATGAGACCACCGGCGCCGTGTTTTTTCTCCTGGCCTTAACTTGGACAAGCGGAGCGCTTCGGTACTGGAAACAGGGAGCGCCCGGTTGGGAGTGGAAAACTTCCGTGGGCATGGCTCTGGTAATGGTGTGTTTTGGCCTGGCTTCATTCCGGGCAGCGCGCCGCGTAAACTGATCTCCTTCTTGCTGCAACCCTGAGATGCCCCATCCGGACCACACCGAGGCTCCCAACCCGCAGGGTGCGGGAGTTGCCGATTCAGGCGAACCCTCGCAGGCAGCCGCCAGCGGCTCTCGCGGGGTGACCTTATCGGGTGTCCCGCTCAAAGTCGTATACACGCCCGAAGATCTTGCGGATTTCGATCCCGAAAAGTCTCTCGGCTCTCCGGGCCAATTTCCCTACACGCGCGGAATCTATCCCACGATGTACCGGGGCAAGTTCTGGACAATGCGGCAGTATGCCGGCTTTGGCACGGCGCAGCAATCCAACCAGCGCTACCGCTACCTGTTGGCCCAGGGCCAAACCGGGCTCTCGGTGGCGTTCGATCTGCCCACGCAGATGGGGTTCGATTCCGACCATCCCCGCGCGCGCGGCGAGGTGGGCAAGGTCGGCGTGGCCATCTGCTCGCTCGACGATATGCGCGCGCTGTTCGAAGGCATCCCGCTGGCGCAAGTCTCCACTTCGATGACCATCAACTCCACGGCGGCAATTCTCCTGGCGCTGTACGTGGCTGTGGCCCGGGAGCAGGGAGCCGATCTCGAAAAGCTCGCGGGAACCATCCAAAACGACATTCTGAAGGAATACATTGCGCGCGGTACTTACATCTATCCGCCGCGCCCGGCCATGCGCATCGTCACCGATATTTTTGCCTGGTGCAAAGACGAGCTGCCCGGCTGGACCACCATCTCCATCTCCGGCTATCACATCCGGGAGGCCGGTTCGACCGCCGCACAGGAAGTGGGGTTCACGCTCGCCGACGCCATCGCCTACGTGGATGCCGCCATCGCCGCGGGGCTTCGCGTGGACGACTTCGCCCCCCGGCTTTCTTTCTTCTTCAACGCGCACAGCGATCTGCTCGAAGAGATTGCCAAGTTTCGCGCCGCGCGCCGCCTCTGGGCGGAACTGATGCGAGACCGCTTCGGCGCGCGGGACCCGCGTTCGATGATGCTGCGCTTTCATGCGCAGACCGCGGGTTCCGCACTCACGGCGCAGCAGCCGGAAAATAATATCGTGCGCGTTGCCGTCCAGGCGCTCGCCGCCGTGCTGGGAGGATGCCAATCGCTGCACACCAACGCGCTCGATGAAGCTTTGGCGCTGCCCACGGAAGAGTCCGCGCGCCTGGCGCTGCGCACGCAGCAAATCCTGGCCCACGAGACCGGAGTGGCGAATACCGTCGACCCCGTCGGCGGCTCGTACGCCATCGAGGCTCTGACCAACGAAATCGAAACGCGCCGCGCGCGCGTGTATTGAACGCATCGACGCCATGGGCGGCATGCTGCGCGCGATCGAAGCGGGTTACGTACAGCGCGAGATTCAAAAGGCGGCTTACGAATACCAGCAAAGCGTGGAACAAAACGAGCGCATCATCGTGGGCGTGAACCGCTACCGCGCCGAGCACGACGAGCCAATTCCCATCATGCGAATCGACCCGGCGATCGAGCAGGAGCAGATCGAGCGCCTGCAGCGCGCTGCGCAGCCAAACGCGATAGCGCTCGCGCCAGCGCGGCAATCGCCGAAGTGGAATCCCGCGCCCGTACGGGCGAGAATCTGATGCCCGCAATCCTCGCGGCGGTGGAAGCTTACGCTACGGTGGGGGAGATCTCCGATGCCATGCGCCGCGTCTTCGGCGAGCATCGCGAGACTCTTGCTCTTTAGGGCGCTCTTTGGGCCGGGATGCGGCCGTCCATCAATCTTGCAATGAAATTAATATTGGCATCGGCCTCGCCGAGGCGCTCGGAAATTCTGCGCGACGCGGGCTTCTCTTTCGAGGTCGCCCAGGCGGATATCGACGAAACCCGCCTTCGCGGCGAGACCGCTCGCGCCATGACGCGCCGCCTGGCCGAAGCGAAAGTCCGCGCGGTGGCGGAAAAGTTAGGGGCTGAGCCGCAGGAAGCCATCGTCATTGGCGCCGACACGACCGTGGACCTCCAGGGGCGGCTGCTCGGCAAACCGGAATCCGCTAAAGCGGCGCGCGAGATGCTCCTGAAGTTGAGCGGAAAAACTCATAGCGTGGTTACATCGGTCGCGGTTCTCCGCCTTACCGATCACGCGAGGAAGACCGCCACGGAGTCGACGCGGGTTCGTTTCGCACGGCTGAGCCAGGACGAAATTGCCGCCTACGTCTCAACCGGAGAACCTTTGGACAAAGCAGGGGCCTACGCGGTGCAGGGAATTGGGGGGCGCTTCATCGAACGAATTGACGGGTGCTATTTCAACGTGGTGGGACTGCCACTAGCGCGGCTTTACCAGCATGCTGGTTAGTCTCGGCTGGCAGCCTCCCCGGAGAACTCACAAGGGAAGCCAAGCCGCAGGTTGAGGGCCGCTACCGCTACTGCGGCTGGGAAAAGAGCTGTCGCTGAGGACAGCTCTTATTTCTTTTCAACCGAAGCAGCCGCCGCCGTATTGGCCGGAGGAGCGGGATTCTGCGTTGCGGGCGTCGCCGGAGTATCGCCGCGCATTCCTTCTTTGAAGCTGCGAATGCCTTCGCCCATCCCGCGCATGACTTCGGGGATGCGCCTGCCGCCAAACAAAATTACGATGATCGCCAAAACGATCAGCCAGTGAATCGGGCTAAACTCACCCATAGTTAACCTCGCCTCTTGAAGCTGCGTTCGCTGAGCCGCGCTTCGAACCGGCGCTCCATGCCATCAAGCGTCAAGCCCGCGCATATGGGACGACCCAAGACCCAGCGGCTACAGTATAACACGATAGTCTCCTACTCGCCTCGTAAGACCCGAGCGGTCCAGATACTCCAGCAGCGGAATGGCAAATTTGCGGCTCACCCCGGCGAGTTCCTTAAAATCCGCAACGGCCAGCCGGTCGCCGCGCCTTTTCTTGTAATCGGCAAGCAGTTTCGTCAGGCGTTGAACGGCATCCCGATGCAGAACCACGTCGCTTCCGATCTTGAGCAGAACTCGCTCCCGGACGAGCAATTCAAAGAGCTTTTGCGCCTGGGCTAACTCCACGGGTATGGACGCGAGCACCTGCTCCACGCCGGGCGTGGAAAGCCCCGCGCGGGCAAACTCGCGCTCGATCTGCTCCTTGGCACGGGCCTCCTTCGGCTGCAAATCGATGGAGCGCCCGGCGCGCTTCACCAAATCGCCCGCGACGGCCAGCTTGCCGCCCGTCACGGCATCCTCGAGGGCGGCGCGAAATATTTCCGGACGCAACGCCGAGGCGCAGCGCGTGCGCAAATCCTCTTTGGAAATAGCCTCGAGCAAGGGATTGGCGCGATGGAATCGTTCCACTTCGTTCCCCAGCCGGGTGGCGCAAGCGGCCACCACCGCAGGAGAGACGGCTACAAAGGGCTGCGAGATGATGCGCAAGCGGCGTTCGGTCGCCAGGACCTCCGCGATTTTCCGAATCTCCTCTTCGGACCATCCCGTCCGCATCACCAGGTTCGCGAGCGTGCAGCCCTGAGCCTCGGAGCAAACCATGGCCTCGAGCGCCGCCGCGCGCGCCGCCGAATCGTCATTCAGGCCGCGCTCCTGCAATTCGAGAAAAGTCGCCGCTTGCGGGCCGCGCAACCGCAGCCGCGGGATATGCAGCACCGTGCCGCCGCCAATCGTAACCACCGGAGAAAATTGCCGCAGGATGAAGCGGTCTCCCGGCAGCGCGAGCGTCGCATCGGCCAGGCGCAGGTGCGCCAACGCCGAGCTTCCCGGCGCCATTTCCGGCGCGCCGAGCAGCTGAACTTCCGCAATGGTTTCCGAGGAACCGTGATGGAAATGCACGCGCCCGCGATTCTTCAGCTTTCTCGCCGAACCCAGCAGAGTTATGCGCGCACTCAGCCGCGAAGTCGCTTCGAACCGGCCCGGCGCTGCGACAACCATGCCCCGGGACACTTCCTGATGATCGATCCCGGCCAGATTGAGCGCCGTGCGCTGCCCCGCGGAGGCGCTCGTCACCGCTTTACCGCCGGACTGGACGGCGCGAACGCGCAGGCGCCTTGCCGAAGGAAACAGATCCACTTCGTCTTCAGGCTTTACCTGCCCTCCGAGCACTGTTCCAGTAACCACCGTGCCGAATCCCTTCATGGCAAACGCGCGATCGATGGGTAGGCGGAAATAGCGCAAGGAACTTTTTGCCGGCGTTTCGCAGGCGACTCGATAAAGCTGACGGCGCAGTTCGTCGAGGCCCGCTCCAGTCTTGGCGCTCACGGGAACGATGCAGGGGCCTTCAGGTCCATCGAGAAAAGACCCTCGGACGAACTCCTCCGTCTCCAGCCGTACCAGCTCCAGCACCTCGGGATCGACCAGATCGCACTTCGTCAGCGCCACGATGCCTCGGGGAATCCCCAACAGCTTGCAAATCTCAAAATGCTCTCGCGTCTGTGGCTTGATGGATTCGTCGGCCGCAATCACCAGCAGCACCAGATCGAAGCCGCAAGCCCCTGCCAGCATATTGCGCACAAAGCGTTCGTGGCCCGGGACATCGACAAATCCAATGCTCAAATCCTCGATCTGGAGGAAGGCAAAACCAATGTCGAGCGTGATGCCCCGCCGCTTCTCTTCTTCCAGACGATCCGGATGGGTGCCCGTGAGTGCCTCCACGAGCGCCGACTTGCCGTGATCGATATGGCCGGCGGTGCCGACAACGATATTTCGCATTCGAGTGTGGTCCGATTACGTGAGCTCATGCTACAGAAGAGTGAGGGAGGGATCAAATTCGAGGCAGAAGTGTAAATCGGGCGGACGCGAGCTCTCTACAACGCTGCCGCAACTTCCTGCGCGATAGCTTGTGCCGCTGCGGCCGGATCGGGCGCCGCCGTAATGGGCCGTCCCACCACGAGATAATCGGCTCCCGCTCGAATCGCCTCTGCCGGAGTGGCGATCCGCGCCTGGTCGTCGGTTTTACGCGCAGCCGCTTGCGCCGGCCGAATTCCCGGAACGACGATCGAGAAATCCGTCCCGCAGGCCCGGCGGATCCGCTTTACTTCTTTTGGCGAAGCCACTACGCCATCCAGGCCGCATTTTTTGGCAAGCCGCGCCAGGCGCAAAGCTGTCGCTCCCGGAGTTCCCTTGAACCCTACGCGACGCAGTTCCGCGTCGTCGAGGCTCGTCAGTATCGTGATGCCCAGGAGCTTCGCGCGCAAATTGCCGCCGTGCTGCGCCAGGGCCTGCGCCGCGGCTCGCATCATCGGCGCCCCGCCGCTGGCATGGAGGTCGAGAAGCCGAACTTCGGGAAGTTCGGCGGCGGCGGAAATTGCGCCGGCCACCGTGTTGGGAATGTCGTGGTACTTGAGGTCGAGGAATACGCCCGGCCCTAGCGCCCCGATCTTGCGAACCGCTTCCGGACCTTCCGCCGTGAATAGATGGATGTTGATCTTGAACATCCCCACCAGGCGGGCCATTGCGCGAGCCATGTCCAACGCTTCGTTGAGGCGGCCGAAGTCGAGCGCCAGGATCAACTTCTGAGTGGCTGGAGAGGTTATGGGAGTGCCGGCTCCTGGAGCAATTCGATGCGAACCAGGGCCACGCCGCGGCCGATCAATCCCAGGCGGGAAGCCACCAGGTAGGAAACGTCCAGCTCGCGGTCGTCGATAAACGGCCCCCGGTCATTAATCCGTACCAGTTGGCTGTGGCCAGTTTTCACGTCGGTAATCCGCAGCAGCGAGCCGAAGGGGAGCCAGGGGTGGGCGGCGGTCGCGGCAAACATATCGTAGAGCTGGCCGCTGGCGGTTTTCTTGCCGTCGAACTCCGATCCGTACCAGCTCGCCAGGCCGGACCATACCTTGATCGCTTTCGGGGGTGTAGAAGGCCGGGCGGCTAAGGGCGCCTGAACTCCGGGTGTGATCAGCAAGACGAGAAGCGGCCAGGAGAGGATGGCCGACGAGATGGAGAGGCGCTTGCGCATGAACGTGGACGGCCGGGAAGAACGCAAGAATCTTACCCCAAACGGCCAGCTGCCTCAATCCTTTTGTGCTTGAAATACTCCCCGTAAGTCTCTGATAGTAGTGATCTTCTCGGACGCACAGAGCTTTTCCACATCCGTCGCGATGCGCGCGCAGGAGTTCGGATCGGCAAAGCTCGCCGTACCTACCTGAACGGCCGACGCGCCCACCACAAAGTATTCGAGCACGTCCTCAGCCGTCTCGATACCGCCCAAGCCGATCACGGGTATTCGCACCGCCCGCGAGGCTTCGTAAACCAGCCGGAGCGTAATCGGCTTGATCCCTTGTCCCGATAATCCTCCTGTGGGATTTCCGATGCGCGACGCCCGGGTCCTGAAATCGACGCTCATGGCGGGATAGGTATTGGCAACGGTCAAGGCATCGCCCCCGGCCTCCTCGGCCGCCTTGCCAATTGAGCCAATGTCCGTCACATTCGGGGAAAGTTTCACCCATAGCGGCCGGCGGGCTATCTTTCGCGCGGCGGCTACCACCTCCGCGGCCATGGCGGGATTGCTGCCGAATTGAATTCCGCCGCAAGCGACATTGGGACAGGAGATATTCAGCTCATACGCCGCCAGGCCTTCGGCGCCTTCCAAATGGCGAACCACCTCGGCATACTCCTCCACGGTCCGCCCGAAGACGTTGGCAATGATCGCCGTCCGGTAAGCCCTCAGCGCGGGAAGCTTCTCCGCGATGAACCGCCGCACGCCCACGTTTTGCAAGCCCACCGCGTTGATCATGCCGGACGCCGTGGGCACCAGGCGCGGCGCCGGCGCCCCCTCCATGGGCTCGAGCGAGAGCCCTTTCACCACGATGCCGCCGAGCCGATTGAGGTCGGTAAGGTCGGCGAATTCAATGCCGTAGCCGAAGGTGCCGCTCGCCGCAATAATGGGATTGGCGAGGTGCACTGCGCCTACATCGACGGAGAGATCCACTCCACTCGGAGGATTCACGGCGCGTAGTCTAACACGCGAAACCACGGAACTCGCTCGCTTACCCCGACTTGGAAATGCCGCTGGACCTCCCATATCTCGGACTCCTCGGGTCATTGAATCCGCTGGACGAATCCACAGGACACAGGCTGCTGCGCCTTCGGTCTCCTGTGCTAGGATGTTCGCCCGGATGCGCGTCGTCGAGAAAAACCAATTGATGTCCGCCACCGAGATCGACCGGACATTACAGCGCCTGGCTCACGAAATCGTGGAGAAAAGCGGCGGCACCGCGAATCTGGCGCTCATCGGAATCCGCCGCCGAGGCGTGCCTCTGGCGCAGCGCATTGCGCGCTCCATGAACGCCATCGAGCACCTGGAAGTTCCGGTAGGAACGCTGGATATCACGCTTTACCGCGATGATCTCTCCAAGATCGCTGCGCAGCCCGTGCTGCATTCGAGCGAGATATCCTTTCCCGTGGACGATAAAGACGTGCTGCTGGTGGACGACGTGCTCTATACCGGACGCACCGCCCGCGCGGCCATGAACGGGCTATTCGACCTGGGGCGCCCCAGCCGTGTGCGCATGCTGGTGCTGATCGATCGAGGGCATCGCGAGCTTCCCATCGAAGCCAGTTTCGTGGGCCGGTCTATCCAGACCAGCGCCCGCGAAATCGTCGAGGTCCGGCTGCATGAAATCGACAGCGAAGATCGGGTCATGCTGGTCGAACGCGTGGAATAGCCCCGGCGCGGCGACGCACCGGACGGGGCAAATTTTCTAAGGGGACGAAGTGGCAGAACGCCTGCACGACCTGCTGGCCATCGAAGATCTAACCAAAGAGCAGATCGCTTTTCTTCTCGATGAAGCCAAGCCATTTCAGGAATTCCAGCGCCATCCGCTGAAAAAACTGGCCACCCTGCGCGGCAAGACCGTGGCCTTGGCCTTTTTCGAGGCTTCCACGCGCACGCGCATCAGCTTCGGAACCGCCGCCTCGCGCCTCGGCGCGGACACCATGAATTTGCAGGCTGAGTCTTCCAGCCTGAAAAAGGGCGAATCGCTGCTGGATACCGTTCGCACCCTCGACGCCATGCGGCCGGACTGCATCGTCATGCGCCACAGTTCTTCCGGCTCCGCCGATTTCGTGGCCCGCCATCTGGATATCCCCGTGATCAACGCCGGCGATGGCACCCATGAACATCCCACACAGGGGCTCCTCGACGCCCTCACCATTCGCGATCGCCGCGGCGACATCCAGAATCTCAACGTCACGATTATCGGAGACCTACTCCACAGCCGCGTGGCCCGTTCCAATATCCACCTGCTCAGCAGATTTGGCTGCCGCTTCACTCTCTGCGGGCCGCCCATGTGGCTGCCGCGCGAATTTGAGTGCCTTGGCAAGGGCGTGCGGCGCTGCTCCAGGGTCGAAGAGGCGCTTGAGGGAGCCGACGTGATCATTGTTCTGCGCGTGCAACAAGAGCGCCTGCATGAGCCGGCCCTGCCGCTCGACGAATACATCATGCTGTATCAACTTACGCCCCAGCGCCTCAAGATCGCCCGCCCGGGCGCGCTGGTGCTTCATCCCGGACCCATGATTCGCGGCCTGGAGATCGATCCCGCCGTGGCCGACGGCCCGCAATCCTGCGTCTTGGAACAGGTGACCAACGGCCTGGCTGTGCGCATGGCTGTGCTCTTTGTCACGCTGGCCACCGGCTCGGAAGCCGATGAGGCCAAAGGATCCGCTCATGTTGCACATTAAGAACGGCCGGGTGCTCGATCCTGCCAGCGGCACGGACGCCAATCGCGATATTTGGATCGACGCCGGACGCATCTCGCGGGTCTCGCCTCCGGAAAATTCTGCCGGCACGCATAGCTCGTCGAACGGCGAGACACTCGACGCCGCTGGCCTGGTGATCGCTCCCGGGTTCATCGATTTGCACTGCCACCTGCGCGAGCCGGGCGGAGAGAGTTCGGAAACCATCGAAACCGGGACGCGAGCCGCGGCGCGCGGCGGCTTCACGGCTGTGTGCCCCATGCCCAACACGCGGCCCGTCAACGACAATGCCTCCGTGACACGCGCGATCCTCGAGCGCTCGGCTTCCGTGGCCAGCACGCATGTCTGGCCCATCGGCGCGGCGTCCATCGGAAGCCGCGGCGAGGGCCTTTCCGAAATCGGCGCCATGCAGAAGGCGGGCATTGTCGCCGTGAGTGATGACGGACGGCCCATCGCCACGGCCAAGCTGCTGCGCCAAGTGATGGATTATTGCCGGGCCCTCGATCTGCCCGTAATCGACCACTGCGAGGACTCCTCGCTTTTCGCCGGAGCCGTGATGCGCGAGGGGCGCCAGTCGGTGCGCCTGGGCCTTCGCGGCATGCCCTCCGCCACCGAATCCATTGCCGTGGGACGCGACATTCAAGTCGCTGAACTCACCGGCTGCCGCTTTCATGTGGCCCACCTCTCGTCGCGTGACTCGCTCGATCTCGTCCGTACGGCCAAGAAGCAGGGCCTATCGGTAAGTTGTGAAGTCACTCCGCATCATTTCACGCTTTGCGACGAAGACGTGGTCTATGACTCCCGCTTCAAGATGAATCCTCCGCTGGCCTCCACGCAAGATCGCGAAGCGTTGATCGCAGGATTCGCCGACGGCACCGTGGATGCAATCGCCACCGACCATGCGCCCCACGAAGCGGCGCTCAAGGAAGTCGAATTCGATCGCGCTCCCTTTGGCGTCACTGGCTTTGAAACCGCCTTGGGCCTGGCTTTGGAATTGGTCCACGCCGGGAGGCTATCGCTAATGCGTATGGTGGATCTGTTTACGACCGGGCCGGCGCGAGTCTTGGGACGAAAGCGCGCCATCGCCGTTGGGGAGCCGGCCGACGTCACGATTTTTTCCACGGCTCACCCTTGGACGTTTCACGCCAACGAGTCCGCCAGTAAATCCACCAATAGCCCGTTCGACGGCCGCTCCTTCCGCGGCGCTCCCATGGTCACTGTTGTCGGCGGAAGAATTGTCTATCGGCGGGACGTCTGAACCGGCGAGATTTTCCTGTAAATCCGCGCGAAACTGAACGCGGCGAGACGAGCTAGCGCGTGGCCGGCTCGGCTGCCGGATGCATACCGTGCTGCGGCACTTCGTGGATACCCCGCGGCGGCGGCTCGTGATGAGTGCGATAAAAATGATCGAGAGGCCCGGGGCCCTTTCCGATGGCAAAGCCGTTCTCGATCGCCTTAACCACATAGGCTTTCGCCAGCATCACGGCTTCCCGCAGCCCGCGCCCTAGGGCAAGTTGCGCGGCAATCGCCGACGCAAATGTACACCCGGAACCATGCGTGTGTTCCGTGCGCACGTGGTCGCCCCCAAGCACGAGGGCTTCGGAGCCGTCAAAAAGCAGATCGACGGCTTTATCCATGTGACCGCCCTTTACGACCACCGCCCGCGCCCCAGCCTCCACGAGCTTGCGCGCCGCCGCTTCCATTCCCGCCAGGTCCTTGATCTCCATGCCCGTAAGCAGCGCCGCCTCTGGAACGTTCGGCGTGATCACTGAGGCGCGCTTCATCAATTCCTCGGCCAGGTACTTCACCCCGCTGGCATCGAGCAGATCCGGCCCGCCTGCCGTGGGCTGCACTACCGGGTCCAGCACGACGTTTGGCAAATTCGTCTTGTCCAGAAATTCTGCAACGGCCACCGCATTGGCTCGCGTGCCCAGCATCCCGATCTTCACCGCCGCGATCTGCATATCTTCCGCCAGCGCGTCGAGTTGCGCGCGCAAAGTTGTCGCGGGAGTGGCGTGAACCGCCTTCACGCCCTGAGTGGACTGCACCGTCAAAGCCGTGATCGCCGCGACGCCATAACAATTGTTAGCCGCCAATGTCTTCAGGTCGGCACCGACCCCGGCGCCACAGGAAGGATCGAACCCCGCAATCGTCAAGACAATGGGAAAAGAAGGATGATGGTGGTTATTCAACTCGCCGTGTCCTCCGTGCCAGGCACAAAAGCCGGCCACTCGCCCGGGAGTGAACCGGCACAGCAGAATTTACGCGCCTCGATGTGCCAGTGCAAGTTTTTTTCGTGGGATTAAGAGACTCTTGCCACTCAAAAGCCGCTCTCATCTCTTATACAGATGCGCGGCGAACCTGCAAGGTGAGCGAATCGGGGAAAAAAGTTCAGGGGAAGAGACCCCGCGTCAGCATCGCTTCCGTCACGCGGCTCACCGCCAGCACGTAAGCGCCCGCACGGGAATGCGTGCGGTGTTTGCGCATCGTCATGTACACGTCGTTGAAGGCGCGGCGCATCACCATCTCGAGCTTCTGGTTCACTTCGGTATCCAGCCAGTGGGCGCCTTGCAGATTCTGTGCCCATTCGAAATAGCTGACGGCCACTCCGCCCGCATTCGCCAGGATGTCCGGGATCACGAAAATGCCCTTGCGCGCCAAAACTTCGTCGGCATGCGGCGTGGTCGGCCCATTGGCGCCCTCCGCCAGGATTTTGGCCTTGATTTGGTCGGCGTTGTGCAGCGTTATGGCGTTTTCCAGCGCCGCAGGCACGAGAATGTCGCATTTCAGCGCCAGCAGGTCTTCATTGGAAATGCGCGAAGCGCCCGGCATGCCCACCACGGTCCCGGCGCGCTCCTTATAGCGGTAAGCCTTGAGCGGATCGATTCCGCGCGGATTCAGCACGCCGCCCCGCGAGTCGCTGACGGCCACGATCTTTGCCTTTTTCTCGGAAAGGATGCGCGCCGCCGCCGAGCCCACATTCCCGTAGCCCTGCACCGCCACGCTCGCCCCGCGCAGAGACATCTTTTTCAACTTACAGGCTTCCTCGATGGCAAAAGCGAGGCCCCGAGCCGTGGCATCCGAGCGGCCTTCCGAGCCGCCCAGCGAAACGGGCTTGCCGGTAACGCACCCCAGCGCGGCTTCGCCAGCCAGAGTGGAATACGTGTCCATCATCCAGGCCATCGTTTGGGAGTCTGTCGCTACATCCGGCGCGGGCACATCCCGCTCTGGTCCCAGAATGGGCATGATTTCGTAGGTGAATCGCCGCGTCAGCCGTTCCAATTCCGTTCGCGACATCCGCTTCGCGTCGCAGATCACCCCGCCTTTGGCGCCGCCGTAAGGAATGTTCACCGTCGCCGTCTTCCACGTCATCCACGAAGCCAGCGCCTTCACTTCGTCCAGCGTCAGATTCGGATGGTAGCGAACGCCCCCCTTCGCCGGTCCTCGCGCCATGTTATGTTGCACGCGATACCCGGCGAAAACCTTCACTTGGCCGTTATCCAGCTTGATCGGAATGGAGACTTCCATCACTCGCTTGGGGGTGCGCAGAATTTGCCGCAGTCCCGCGTCGATCTTCAGAAACTCCGCGGCCATATCGAACTGCATTTGAGCAATGCGGAAAGGATTGAGATCTTCCCGAGGAGCGATTTTCGGAATCACCGGTTGCGGCATAGCTTTGGGCACCGTTCCCATCCACTCTCTCCTTCTCGTTTCGGCGCTCGTTGCGCCGTCACTTCTAGGCCCCTGCCGCGCGCGCAGCCGGCTGCGCATACCGTTCACGGCACTCGGACGAACAGAAGTGTGTGACATGGCCCGATTGCTCCAGCTTTACCGAAATCTCCGCGGAGACGTAGGTGCCGCAAACGGGGTCCCGGTGAAGCCGGTTTGCGGCGGGTGATTTTCGAGGCGGCGCGCCGTGGGTCACCTGGAGGTTCGAGGCTTGCCGCACAAAAGAGAGCAGCCCGCCCGTCACCACTCCCCACAGCACCACTCGAAATATGCGACTGAGCGAATTCATTGGATTCTCTAAGTTGCTAGCAAACAAGGGCGCAGTGTATTGATTACCAAAAGCGGTTGTCAATTGAATCCGGCAGGTCTTATGGAAATGATTGGTTCAACTTAGGACACTAGGATTGCGCCCGACACCGCCTATCCTTATATATGTCAGGTAGTTAGGACACGCGGCGCTGACGCGTGCGTCAGGGGCGGATGCTTTCGACCCCCATGTATGGCCGCAATACCTCTGGGATGGCGATCGATCCATCGGCCTGCTGATAGTTTTCGACCAATGCCAGCCAGGTGCGCCCAACGGCGAGGCCCGATCCGTTCAGAGTATGCACGAAATCGCTTTTGCCGCCCTTGGGCTTGAAGCGAATGCCGCTGCGCCGCGCCTGAAAAGCCTCGCAGTTGGAGCAGGAAGAGATCTCGCGGAACTCCTTGGCCGAAGGCAGCCACACCTCAATATCATAGGTCTTGCTCGAGGCGAAGCCCATGTCCCCGGTGCAGAGGAGCACCACTCGATAATGCAGCCCGAGCTTCTGCAGCAGAGACTCCGCGTCGCCAACCAGCGATTCCAGTTCATCATAGCTCTGCTCCGGCCGCGTGAACTTGAACATCTCCACCTTCTGAAACTGATGCTGGCGCAGAATGCCTCGGGTGTCTTTGCCGGCGGCGCCCGCTTCGGAACGAAAGCAGGCCGTCCAGGCGCACGCCTTGATCGGAAGTTGGTCCGGATCGAGCATTTCGTCCCGGTAAAGGCTGGTCAGCTCGACCTCGGCCGTGGGAGTCAGCCACAGATCGGTTCCCTCCAGATGAAACATGTCCGCCGCGAACTTCGGCAACTGCCCAACGCCGGTAAGAGAAGCCGTGTTGACGAGAAACGGCGGAAGATATTCCGTATATCCTTTGCGGGCATGCTCATCCAGGAAGAAATTCGCCAGCGCCCTTTCCAGCCGCGAGCCTAATCCGCGATACAGCGCGAACCGCGCTCCCGCAATCTTGGCGGCCCTCGCCAAATCCAAAATGCCGGCGCGCTCGCCGACCTCCCAGTGCGGCTTGGGCACGAAATCGAATTTCGGCGGAGTACCCCAGCGCCGAACTTCCACGTTGCAGTTGGCATCGTGCCCCTGCGGAACCGACGAATGCGGCAGGTTCGGCATGGACAGCATGAAATCCTGCAACTGCGGGTCCAGGCGGGCAATCTCCTCGTCGCCGCGCTTGATCTCCTCCGATGCCGCTTTCATCGCCGCCAGCAGATCGTCGGCTTTTTCGCCCGCGCGTTTGCGCCGGGCAATCTCTTCGCTGGCGCGATTGCGCTCGGCCTTGCGCTGCTCGGTCGCGGTAACGAGTTCGCGCCGCTTGCGGTCCAGCGCGCGAAAGGCGTCGAAATCGATGCTTACGCCGCGGTTTGCCGCCATCTTCTCGAATTCAGGCAGGTGCTCGCGAAAATAGTTGAGGTCATGCATGGAGGGACAGGATACCGTAAGCGCGCGGCACAGGAAACCCGGCCCTTACCACCGGCGCAACTCTTCTCTCTTGGGCAACGCTGGTGGACGATATAGGATGACGGTTATCATGAACCATATCCGCTCATGGAATTGATGGAGCAAAGCGCGGCACTGCCCGTCTCAACGGCTTCGGACGGCGGCGAATTTCTGTGGGGTTTTTGGTACCCGGTCCTGCGCAGCAACGAAATACGCGGCCGAAAGCTGGTCACTTCGCAGCGCCTGGAGATCCCTCTGGTTCTCGGACGCGATGCCCACGGCCAGCCGTTTGCCCTGCGCGACGTCTGCCCCCACCGCGCCTTCCCGCTTTCAGTTGGCCATTATGACGGGCAGACCGTCGAATGCGCTTACCACGGCTGGCGTTTCGACGCGCATAGCGGCCAATGTCGCGTGATTCCCTCCGTCACGGACGATTCCAAGCTGCAGTGCGGCCGGATCTATGCCGGCAGCTTCCCTTGCCAGGAGCGCGACGGCTACATCTGGGCCTATCTTGCCAACGCGGAAGGGCGTGCGCCTGCCGACGGCGCGCTGCCGCCCGTGCCCGAATTGCCCAAATACAGCGGCAACTATCGCCTCGCGCATCTTTCCGCGACCCTGGCCTGCAGCATGGATACCGCCATCATCGGGCTGATGGACCCGGCGCACGGCCCGTTCGTGCACCGCTCCTGGTGGTGGCGAAGCCGCCACAGCATTCGCGAGAAGCAGAAAACCTTCGAGCCAATTCCTCGCGGTTTTCGCATGAGTCCGCACGCGCCCTCGGCCAATAGCGCGCCTTACAAGCTGCTGAAGATCTACGGCGCGGCAGTCACCACGCAAATCGATTTTGTTCTGCCCAGTATGCGCACCGAGGAAGTTCGCTGCGGAAAATACTGGTTCACCAATCGCACCACCATCACGCCCATCCGGCGCGAGCTTTGCCGCCTGGATTTCTGCGCCGCCTGGAACCTCTTTTCCTGGTTTCCCTTGGTGGCGCCGCTGCTTCATTTTTTTGGAAAGCGCTTCATCGCCCAGGATCAGCGCGTGATCGAACTGCAAAAGCCGGGCCTCGAAGTGCAGCCTCGCATGATGCTGATCGACGATGCGGACCGACAAGCGCGCTGGTATTTTCAGCTGAAGTCGGCCTATATGGATTCGCAGCGGAATGGCGTGCCGATGCGGCATCCCCTGGAAGGCCCGGTCACCCTGCGATGGCGCAGTTGATTTCGAGACTGGCTGCGTTGCTTAGCTATGTCTTGAGCCGCAGCATTTTGGTGAGATTCCCGCCCAGGATTGCTTCCTTATCAGCGTCGGAGATCTGCGCGTTTAGAACCGCATCGATCGTGTCCGGCCAGACCAGCGGAATGTCCGTGCCATAAACGATCTGGCTGGCGCCAACCTCCGCCACCAGATGCCGTATGCCCTCCGGCGAAAAGATCATCGAGTCGATATACACCTGCGACTTGAGATAATCGCTGGGCTTCTTTTTGTTCAGGCAACCGGCATTCGCGCGCACCTCGCAAGCCACTTCGCTCCGGCCGAGATAAGACGGCATGTAGCCGCCCGCGTGCGCCGCCACTACTTTCAGATTCGGAAACTTATCGAACACTCCGTCGTACATCAGGTGAGAAAGGAAGAGACTCGTTTCCAGCGGATTGCCGATGATATTCCCCAAATCGGCTCGCCCTTTGAAGGCATCTTCTTTGGCCACGTTGGTGGCGCCATTGGGATGCATGAAGACGATCACGTCTAATTCCTGCGCCTTGGCCCAGAAAGGATCGTACTTGGGATCGGAAAGCGGTTCACCTTCCACGTGCCCTCCGATCGCCGCTCCCACCATGCCCAAATCCTTCACCGCATGCTCGAGTTGCTGAGCGGCCAGATCGGGAAACTGCAGCGTGGGAGAGGTCATGGCCGCGAAACGATCGTGATGCGCGCTGCACCAGGCCGATAGCCCTTTGTCCTGAGTGTCAACAATCTTCGCGGCCAGATCGCGATCCGCCACGCCGTACCACCAGAACATATTGATATCCAGCACCTGGACGTCAATGCCTCGCTTGTCCAGTTCCCGGATGCGATCGTCGCCCAGCGGCCGCCCCCCGCCGCCACGGGCGAAGCGCTCCGCCGCTGTACCCTTCACCACGTCCGCGACTTCCGGAATCGAGGCATGGGCATGCACGTCGATCACTTTGACGCGCTTGTTCCCGACGCGTACCTCGCGCCGCACCACGGGACCAGACGGCGCTTCCTCCTGGCGCGCGCCGCCTCGGCCGCCGCGCCCCTGCCCCTGATTCTGAGCCAGCGCGTCACCGGTGAAGACGCCGTTTGCAACCCAAAGTCCCGCCGTCGCGCCCGCCACGCCCTTGATGAAATCTCTGCGATTCGGCATGATCTCCTCCCTAATTCTTTTCAACGCGTCAACGCGCCTGAAGATGACGAATTTCCCCTATGGGGTTGGCCTGAGTCCGTATTATCCCTAGATTCGCCTGTCAGGCTATCACAGAAAACGGCAGAATTCCTCTGCTCAGCCGTGCCATAAGAAGAACGCAACTAGCCGCTGGCTGCGTTGTCGTGTGCTACTTGATCTTCCAGGAGCCGTCCGTCGCCTTCTCGCGGTGCGCCATGTGGCAGCCGCCGCAATTGGCCTGCGTCTTCATCAGTGTTGCCGAAGCTTCGTCAAACTTGCCGGCCGCGGCCAGCTCGCCAACTTCCTTGAAACCGTTCTCCGCGTTCATAGCAAACTGCGTGGCGTCGCTGACGTTCTTCTTCTGCCAGTAGGCATGCACCTGCGTGAAGGTATCTTGCAGCTTCTTGGCATCGGCTGCGGCGGCGTCGCCTGACTTGGCCGTCAAATTCATACGCAGGCTCGCCACATTCGCGTTATTCGACTTCATCCAGCTCTGATACTCCGCGTCGTCTTGGGCCCAAACCGCCAGGCTTAGCAAAAGCAGGCCGCCCACCAGGATCACTGTAGTCTTCATCGATGTGCTCCTTTCAAGACGTAATGGCCCCGATCACCGCCCCAATCACCGTTACGATACTACTCCCTGCGTCAAGGTTGCCGCGGGATTACCACCTGGGCTGCACGGCCCTTGGCTGAAAGGCGGTTTGCCCCCCTTCGTAGATCAGACTTGACAGAAGGGCACTGCATGGAGTGGAATAGCTCTCCTAGTTGAAACTGAGTTGCAACTAGAAGGCGGTTAGATCAGGCCCCGTATGGGAACTCACTCTTTACTTGCGACTGAGTCGCAGCTAGGCCGCTCGGGCAAAAAGTCCAGCATCGCCAGGCATGCTCTCCTGAAGGAACTGCTGGCGCGAGGCGTCCGCATCACGGCGCAACGCCGATTGCTCGTGAAAATCATTCAAGAATCGCCGCGCCATCTCGACGCGGCGGCGCTTCTGCGCCTTGCCAAACAGCGCGATCCCCAAATTGACCGTGCAACCGTCTATCGCACCATCTCCCTGCTCAAGAATCTGGGGTTGATCGATGAGCTCGATCTGATGCACATCGAGGGTGAAAAGCATTATTACGAAGTGAAGACCAGCCGCGATCACTGTCACTTGGCATGTCTTTACTGCGGGTCGATCGTGGAATACGCCAGCCCCAGCTTTGACGCGCTGAAGAAGGAGATGGCCGCGCGGAGCGGTTTTCAAATCGCCGTGATCCGTCTGGAAGCGGGCGGATCCTGCAACAAGTGCCGCGCCCAGGGCGGAAAGGCGCGGCCCGAAGCGCATCCTCAGTAAACGTCCCAACCAGGTGATCAAATAGGTGGCTCTCGCCGAGGCGGTTGATGATTCCTCAGATGCGACTGAGTCGCAACACAAATCGGTGGCAAGGACATAAGGATGGTAGACGGCAAGTAAAGTGAAGTAGCGGACGGAAAGACAAGATCGAGATTTTAGGCCGATCCCCACGGCGAACCTTTTGCCAAGGGCCGCAGGGACCGGAATCGACAACCCGAAGGCTGGCAATCGTCGTGATTATACGAGAACCGGCCACGGGTTTACAGGAGAGTACAACCGTGGCTGAAAATACGAGCAGCAAGCGCGACAAGAAAAACGCAAAAAGACGAGAGAAGCAAATCCAGAAAGGCTCGTGGCCGATCACGTACAAGTGGGTGGCCATTGGTACCCTGGTCGCCTACAGCGCTCTGGGAAGCCACAAGGTAGCTTTAGCTCAGGTTCCCCAGGCGCCCGCCAGCCCCAAAAACACGCCCCCGCAAACGCAGGCAACTCTACCGACGCACTTCTTTGACGTTCCGCCCGGACCACTCGAAGAAATCCTGCCCGCCTTTGAAACCGCCAGCGGCTTGCACGTGGTACTTGGCAATGTGGCGATCGGAAAAGTGCAATCGCCAGGCGCGAGCGGCGACTATACGAACGAACAGGCCCTCGCGCGATTGCTCGACGACACAGGGGTGAGCTACCGCTTTGCCGGCGCCGAGCTCGTCCGGTTGGATCTGGCTTCCGTCGAACAGTCGCTCACGGTGAACGCTCCACCCATTGAGATCGACCAGGTTGCTTCTCCGAAATACACCTCGCCGATTCTCGATACGCCTCAATCCATCAGCGTGGTTCCCGGGCAGATCATGTCGGAGCAGAACACCACCACGTTGCGCGATGCGCTGCGCAACGTTGCCGGCATCAGCCTGGCCGCGGGCGAAGGCAGCTCCCAGGGCGATAATCTGACCATTCGCGGTTTTACGGCGCGGAATGACATTTTCCTCGACGGCATCCGCGATTTCGGCAGCTATTATCGCGACACATTCGATCAGGAAGAGGTGCAGGTGCTGGAAGGTCCCTCGGCCATCACCTTCGGCCGCGGCACCACCGGTGGCGTGGTGAATGAAGTCAGCAAGGCCCCGCAGATGACGCCCTTCATTCAAGGAAATGCCACCGGGGGCAGCGACTTGACCCGCCGCGTGGCGCTGGACGTCGATGAACCGCTTGCGAAGCTTGGCTCTGGCGCCGCTTTTCGCCTCAACCTGATGGGCGACGATAATAAAATCGCCGATCGCGATCTCGCGGAATATCGGCGCTACGGCTTCGCGCCGTCGCTCGCGCTCGGATTAGACGGTCCTACGCGCGTGGTCTTCAGCTATTTCCATCAATCCGAGGACGATACTCCGGATTACGGAATCCCTTGGCTCTTCAACGCGCCGGCGCCGGTCGCTCACAACAATTATTACGGTTTCCAGGACGCGAATTTCCTGCGCACCAACGACGATATCCTCACCGCCAAGATCGAACATGATGTGAACCAAGAATCACTCTGCGCAACGTCATTCGCTACGCGCATGAGGGACGCAATGCGCAGATCACCGAGCCGCAGACCACCGCCTGTGGGACCACTCCGGTTCCCGGCTGTGCGACTCTGCAAACTCCGCTGAGTTCCATCATCGTCACCCGAAACGAGATCAACGTGGATAGCGTGGAAACATCGTTGGACGACCAGATGGACGCGACCTTCAAATTCAACACCGGCTTTATCGGGCATACTCTCGTCGCCGGCCTCGAGGGCATACGCGAGACCTCCGATCCTTCGCGCGACACCATCACCGGCGTGCCCACCACAAGCTTGCTGAACCCTAATGAATCCCAGCCGTACGCCGGCGCCTCCACGCCCAGCAGCCAGGTCCAGGTAACAGCCATAACGTTCGGAACCTATCTTCTCGACACCATGCACCTAGGCAGTAAATTCGATCTCATCGGCGGCGGACGATGGGACCATTTTGACGCGGACTATAACCAGAGCATTGCGCCGTCATCGGCGTTCACGCAGATTGTCGCTCTGCCCAGCTGGCGCGGAGCCTTGGTGTATAAGCCAAAGCCTAACGGCAGCGTCTACTTCGATGCCGGCAATTCGTTCGATCCCTCGGCCGAAACGCTCTCGCTGAGCGCCGCCAATGCCAATACGCCGCCGGAAAAAAACCTGACGTTCGAAGTTGGCAGCAAGTGGGACCTGGCCGGAAAACTCTCCGCGGTCGGCTCGATCTTCCGCACCGATAAGGCCAACGCCCGCGAACCCGATCCCAATAATCCTTTGCAAAACGTTCTCGGAGGCAATCAGCGCGTCAACGGCCTTCAAGTCGCGCTCAGCGGCCATCTCACCGACCGCTGGCAAATTCTCTCCAGCTACGCTCTGCTGGCCAGCGAAGTCGTCAGCTCGCAATACTATCCCCAGTCCATCGGCGCGGAGCTGGCCAACGTGCCCAGGAACACGTTCAACTTCTGGACGACTTATCGTTTTCCGTGGAAACGATTTGAGGTCGGCGCCGGCGGCAATTTCGTCGATAAGCGCACGGCCAGTAGCACGGTTCCTTATGTGGCGGTTCCCACGGGTGTAGGCTCCACGACGGTCAATCTACTGAAGGAGGTGCCGAGCTATTGGGTGTTCAACGCCATGGCCAAGTACCCGCTTACCGAGCGGACTAGTCTGCAACTCAATCTGAACAACCTGACCAACAGGTATTACTACGATCAGGTCCATCCTGCGCACATCGTGCCCGGCGCGGGTTTCACGGCCCTCGCCGGCCTCAATTTCAGATTTTGATCCGAAAGACGGAACATACCCATGCTCACGCCCATAGCCGATGTGCTCACTGCTGCGCAACTCACGCAAGCCAGGCAACTGCTCGATCAGACAGACTGGATTGATGGCCGTGTGACCGCCGGCCATCAATCCGCTCGCGTAAAAGACAATATGCAACTGCCCGAGGATTCCCCAGCCGCTCGGCAACTGGGCGAGTTGATCCTCAATGCTCTCGGGCAGAACCCGCTCTTCATCACCGCGGCCCTGCCGTTGAAAGTATTTCCTCCATTGTTCAACCGCTACCAGGGAGGCCAGGCTTTCGGCACGCATGTCGACAATGCGATTCGGCCGGTGACGGGCACGCCGCATCGCATTCGCACCGATCTTTCCGCTACGCTGTTTTTTAGCGCGCCGGAGGAGTACGACGGCGGCGAATTAATTATCGAAGACACGTACGGCACGCACAGCGTGAAGTTGCCTGCCGGACACATGATCCTTTACCCCTCGACGAGTTTGCATCAGGTTCGCCCGATCACGCGCGGCGCGCGCATCGCGTCATTTTTCTGGATTCAAAGCATGGTTCGCGACGATGGCGAGCGTTCCTTGTTGTTTGATCTCGATCTGGCCATTCAGCGCCTCTCTCGGGACAGCCCCGGCCATCCCGCTGCCGTGCAGCTTACGGGTGTGTATCACAATCTGCTGCGGCGCTGGGCCGACGCCTGAAGGATCGCGACCTTTACGTAGGCCCGCCAATCTGCGCCCGCGGATCTGGGCCCGCCAATCTAGAGGAGAATCGGAGCGGTTGACACTCCGCGCCGCGACGCTTAGACTCGCTGACGACATCTTGCAAGTCTGGGAATTGGGGGAAGGCCGTGAAAATCGGCCACGGTCCCGCCACTGTAATCGGCCGCCAAGGCCGTAAGTCAGGACACCCGCCCAGGCCGCTGCAGGCTCACACTCTTCGAGCGAGAGAGTGTGGCTTTTGAGCCCCTTCGCCGGGGCTTTTTTGTTGTCGCCTGGCTTAACTCGCCGCATCGCCTCATGGCACATTTACGAAAAGCCGAACTCCCGGCTCCCCAACCCCTCTCGATTCGGGCCAGTGTCGCTGTCCACCAAGATTCGATCTTCGGCGCCGGGCCAGTCTTAATTAAAGACACAGCCGGGAGAATCTCTCTTGCGCCGGCCCGCGCTTTTTTGATTCGATGGTTGGTCGCGCTGACGATCGGCTGTCTGCTGCTCTCAGGCGCGCGCGTCGAATCACTTCAGGCCATGCCGCGAGACAACACAACCGGACCTGCCTCCCGTGAAGTAACGGATGAAACGGGCCGCTCGGTGCGCATTCCGCAGCCGGTCCGCCGCATCATCTCCCTGGCGCCCAGCGTTACCGAAACGCTCTTCGCCCTGGGCCTCGGCGACCGCATCGTTGGCGACACGGATTTCTGCGATTATCCGCCCGAAGCCAAGCAGAAAACGCGCATCGGCGGCCCCGTCGATCCCAATATCGAAGTGATTGCAGCCCTGCATCCGGATCTGGTGGTAGGGGCGCGCTCGATCAATCGGCTGGCCTCGGTGCATTCGCTCGAGCAGTTGGGCATCCCCGTCTACGGCACGGACCCGCGCAGCGTCGAGCAGGTGCTCACCTCGACCGAGCGGCTGGGCGAATTGCTCGGCGCGGGTGACGCGGGCCGTTCCTTGCTCGCGAATCTGCGCGCGCGGCTGAGCCAGATCGACCGCAGGCTCGCAGGCTTGCCGCCGCAAACCGTGATGATGGTGGTGTGGCTCGATCCCCTGATTTCCGTCGGCCGTAACACTTTCTTGGAAGACGCCCTGCGCCGCGCCGGCGCGCATTCCATCATCGATACGCAGCAATCCTGGCCCAACATCAATCTCGAAGAGGTCATCCGCCTGCAACCGAAGTATCTGATCTTTTCGAGCGACGATCCGCAACAGGTGCAAAGGCAGCTGGCCGAGTTGCAGGACCGCCCCGCCTGGCGCCAGTTGGACGCCGTGCGCAATCGCCGCTTCATCGTTGTGTCGGAAGCGATCAGCCATCCCTCGCCGCGCCTGATCGACGGAATCGAACAGCTCGCGGCCGCGCTCTATCCATCTCGGTTTGCTTCTCAGGCCGCATTTGCCGCTCATGCCGCGGGGCAATTGCCGCAATTTTTGGTCGCACCATTGTCCCAGCCAGTCTTGGCTTTCTCAGCCTCAGGCGGAGCCCCATGAAGCCCTTGACCCTGCGACGCGTGCTGTGGAGTTGCGCGCTTCTTACCGCGGTGCTCTTTGCCATCGTGCTGCTGGCGCTGCGCCTTGGAGCGGTTCCATTTTCGTTCGCCGATCTGGGACAGAACTTGTGGTGGCTGGCCAGCGGTCACCCCGAGAAAATTTCCACCGATTTTCGCCTGATCATGGTCGATATCCGCCTGCCCCGAATTTTGCTGGGCATCGTGGTCGGCGCCGCGCTATCGGTGGCTGGCGCCGAGCTTTCAGGCCCTGCTGCGGAATCCTCTGGCCGATCCTTACGTGCTGGGAGTTTCGAGCGGAGCCGCGCTGGGAGCGATTTTGGCGCTGTTGGTTGCCCCCGCGCTGCCCTTGATGACGCCGCTCGCGGCTTTTCTCGGCGCCGCGGCGACGATTGCCACTGTCTATTTTCTTGGCCGCCGCCAAGGCCAGCTCGATAGCGGCATGCTTCTATTGGCGGGCATCGTCACGGCATCCTTTCTCTCGGCCACAATCATGTTCCTGATGACCACGCTCGCCAGCCGCGATCTCCGCGGAATTGCCTTCTGGCTGATGGGCGATCTCTCCATTTCGCTGCCGCACGGCTTGTTGTGGATCTTGATGGGCGGCTTCTTTGCCGCGGCGGGAGCCATTTTGACCACCGCCTCCGACCTCAACGTCCTGCTCGCCGGCGAGCGAGAGGCCATGCATCTCGGCGTGGACGTTACCCGCGTGAAGCTGGTCGTCTACGTCTCCGCATCGGTGCTTACCGGCCTGGCCGTTTCCGTCAGCGGCGCCATCGGTTACGTCGGCTTGCTTGTGCCGCACGTCATGCGCATGCTCTTCGGCTCCGATTATCGCTTGCTCATTCCCACCTCGGCGATCGGCGGAGCCATCGCCATTGTTGTGGCGGACACTTTGGCGCGCACCATAATCGCGCCCACCGAGCTTCCGGTCGGCGCCATGACCGCCATGGCCGGCGCTCCCGTTTTCATTTACCTCCTCCGCCGGAGGCTGGCATGAGCGGAACGGCCAGCTTTACCGAGGCGCGCCCCGATTTCGCGACGCGGCACACTCCGCACGTGCGCCTCAACGTGGAGCAGGCCAGCTACGCCTTCTCGGCCCGCAAGCAGGCCGCGCCGCTCTTCACGCTGCAAGCCACCACGTTCCAGGCGCGCGAGCGCGAATTCGTGGCCATCCTCGGCCCCAACGCCAGCGGAAAATCCACCCTGCTGCGCTTGATTTCCGGCGCCATCGCTCCGCTCTCGGGCCGGGTCGAGCTGGACGGCTTCGAGACCTGCCATCTGGACGCGCGCACCCGCGCCCAGCGCATCGCCTTCGTGCAGCAGGAGAGCCCTCTCGTCTTCCCGATTCGCGCCGGCGACTACGTTTTGCAAGGCCGCCATCCCCACGGCCGCTCGCTTTGGTTTGAAAAGGACGAAGATTTCGCCATCGCCGAAAGCGCTCTGGCCCAGGTGGGCGCCGAGCATCTGCGCGATCGCTGGATGCACGAAATCTCCGGAGGAGAAAAGCAGCGCGTCGTGCTGGCGCGCGCCCTCGCGCAGCAGCCTTTGGTCCTGCTGCTGGATGAGCCCACCTTGCATCTCGATATCCGCGCGCAGATCGATCTGCTTTGCCGCCTCCGCCACCTTGCCGACGAGCACCGTTACACGGTGATCGAAGTGACCCACGACTTGGGTCTGGCCGCCGAATTCGCCGATCAGATCGTTTTGCTGCACCGCGGCAAATGCCTGCGCGTGGGCCCGCCCGCCGCCGTTTATCAGCGGGAGCTGCTCGAGGAAGTCTTCGAGGTTCCGCTCGAAGTCGAACCCGGCCCGGACGGCCGTCCGCGCGTGATGGTCCAGGGAAGGAGGGAGAAACCCTAGCAAGCCGCGCGCCCGAAAGGGCGCGGCACGGTTTAACCGCAGCGGTCCGCGGCGCGATTTCTTTCCCGCCGCCCTGCCGCTTTCACAATCCACCCGCAAGCTCCGCGTTCGGGAAGACGGTGAAATGCCGTCGCCGCCGCGCGACTGTAAGGCGGCGCTTTTATGCGTGCGAGCCACTGTCCGGCTGGGTTTACGAGCCCGCCGGATGGGAAGGCCGCCCGCTCCAAGCCGCCAAGCCAGGAGACCGGCGGAGTTTGCAGCCTACGTCTCGCCTTGGCGTTTCGCCTCGGCGTTTCGCGGGACAACCTTCACCTCCCGCGCGAGACGGGAGAGGAGGAACTCATGCGACTCACGCTCCTGCGCTCCACTGCTGCAATCGCACTTGCCGTTGCTCTCCTGCTGTTCGCTTTCGACTTCGCCATTCCGGCTTACGCCCAGAACACCGCACACCACCGCAACCGTCGACGGGATCATCACCGATCCCAGCGACGCGCCCGTCGGCGGCGCAACCGTCCAATTGCAGGCGATCCCTTCTGTTGCGGGCAATCGCCCCGAGCAAACCACCTCTTCCGCCGACGGCCACTTTCACCTGGATGTTCCCGCCGGCCGCTATCATTTGATCGTCACGCATCCTTCTCTGCGGCGTTACGAGCAGGATTTGAATCTCTCCCCGGGCCAAAATCCCGAACTGCGCGCTCAGCTTGCGCTAGAGCCTCTCTCCTCGAGCGTCGTCGTGAGTTCATCGGCCGAGCCCATCGAGGTGAACGCGGCAAGCGAGCCTGTCTCCATCCTCACGCGCGACCAGATCGATAGCAGGCAAATCACCCAGATCGCTCCGCTGCTTCAATCGCTTCCCGGAGTCACGCTCGGCCAAACCGGCGCCATCGGCGGTATCGCTTCGATCTTTCTTGACGGCGGCAATTCCAACTACACCAAGGTGCTCGTCGACGGCGTTCCACTGAACGAACCGGGCGGCGCCATGAACACCTTCTCGCAATTCACTTTGGACGGCGTCGACAAAATCGAAGTGAGCCACGGCGCCGCGAGCGCTCTCGACGGCTCGGACGCCATGAGCGGCGTCATCGCGGTCCTCACCCATCGCGGCTCCACGCGCACGCCGCTTCTGGTCGCCGAATCCGATGGAGGCTCTTTCTCCACCGGCCGTGGCATGGCCGAGCTCAGCGGCCTCGCCGGTCCGCTCGACTACTCGGTTCTTGGCGGTTACTTCCAGACGCAAGGCCAGGGCCCCAACGATTTTTTCCTGGACCGCACCTTCTCGGGAAATTTCGGCCTGCGCCTTGCCGAACAGAATTCGCTGCGCCTCACCGTGCGCAGCAATAGCAGCGATGCCGGCCAGCCCGGACAGAGTCTCTTCACTCCGCCGACCCTCAACGAGCAGTATGACTTGCGTGACTTATCCGCGGGCCTCAGTTGGGATTTCTCCACCGGCCCGCATTGGCAGCATCGGCTCTTTGGCTTCGAGAACGATCTTCACGAGCTGTTCGCCGATCCGCTCAGCGCATACTTCCTCTCGCCCGATCCCTTTGGCGAATGCGATTTCCCGCGCTCTGCCAACGCCGTCCCCTCGGCCTACTGCGACTTCCCATTCGTCACCCGCAATCAGTTCAACCGCGCCGGCTTCCAGGGCCAATCCAGCTACGTCGCCCGCCATTTCTCGGCCACGCTCGGCTATTACTACGAAGTGGAGAACGCCGGCCTGGCGGATTTGGACGGCCTCCACGCCAGGCGCAACAATCAGGCCGGCTTCCTTGAGCTGCGCTGGCAAGCCACCGAGCGTCTTGTGCTCAACGCCGGCTTCCGCGAGGAAGACAACGCCAATTTCGGCACCCGCGGCGTGCCGCGCGCCGGAGCCGCATACACGCTGCGTTATGGCCACGATTTCTGGGGCGCCACGCGGCTGCGCGTCAATTACGGCCAGGGCATCAAGGAACCCAGCCTCGATCAATCCTTCGGAAGCGATCCTTGCTTTCCCGGCAATCCGGACTTGCTTCCCGAAGAGAGCCGCACGACTTATGCCGGCGTCGAACAGCATCTCGACAGCGACAAGGCCACCCTCTCGGGCGACTTCTTCTACAACCAGTTTCGCAACATCATCAGCTTTACGAACTGCTTTCCAGGAGGGCCTTGCCCGGTTACGCCGCCGGCTGCCTGCCCCAGCAGCTTTGGAACATATTTCAATACCGATCTCGCTCGCGCCCGCGGCGGCCATCTCGTGGGCCAACTGCAACTCGCCAAGAATCTGAGTCTCGCGGCCAACTACACTTACGACGATTCCCGCGTGCTCGTTTCTCCGAACGCTTTCGATCCCGCGGAGCTTCCCGGCAATCGCCTGTTGCGCCGGCCCGTCAATTCGGGAAACGTCGTGCTCGATGGCGGTATCCGCCGCTTCCATGGAAATGTCGCCGCCACGTTCGTTGGCCGCCGGACCGATAGCGACTTTCTCTTCCCGCCGCTCGGTCTGACCAGCGATCCGGGTTACATGCGGGTGGACGTCGCGGCGAGCTACGCGCTATCCACGCACGCCAGCGTGATTGGCCACGTCACCAACCTTTTCAACAAGGACTATCAAGACGTCCTCGGCTTCGCGACGCTCGGCCGCGCCGCCTATATCGGCATGCGCTTCCGCCTCGGCGGAGAATAAGCCGCCTCACCGCGGGCCGGTCGGTCAAGCGCCGCCCGGCCCGCCCTGACTGTTTCCTGCGCCTGCACCATCTTGAATTCGCCCTAATCAAGACGGATATAATTCACGGGCGAGGAAGTGAGATGAACGAGCTAAGTGCAAGATTGCTTTCGGTGATCGATTCTGCCGAGCCCAAGCTTCGCCAAGTCCCTGAGTCGGAAAGTACCAAGCCCATATTGTCGGGTGGATGGTCCCGCAAGGAAGTCATCGGGCATCTGATCGACTCGGCGTCAAACAATCACCAGCGATTCGTCCGAGCCGCGCTCCAAGACTCATTGGACTTCCCTGGCTACGACCAGGACGGGTGCGTCCGTGTAGAGGCCCCTCAACGGGCGGATTGGCCCATGCTGGTCTCACTGTGGGCCTCCTACAACCGTTACCTCGCCCACGTAATCGCACGTTTGCCTGATTCAAAGCTCGATACGCCTTGCCGCATCGGATCGGGGCAGGCGGTCACCCTTGGCTTTTTGGCGACGGACTATCTTGCGCACTTGGTCCATCACCTCGGCCAAATTGGCGTTGCCTCTTCGAGCTAGGACTTTCGGGCGTTCGTGCGCTCTTTCCGGCTCCGGAATTGAAGATGTTATAATCGCGGGATTCGCCATGGCTCGAACCGAATCCACAACAATGCGTGTCGCGCCGGAAGTCGCCGCGGCCTATGAGCCCGTCATCGGACTTGAAGTCCACGTGCAGCTGAAAACCGCCACCAAAATCTTCTGTGGCTGCTCCACGCGCTTCGGCGATCCGCCGAATACGAACACGTGCCCTGTCTGCCTGGGCCTCCCCGGCTCCTTGCCGGTGCTCAATAAACGCGCCCTGGAGCTGGCTCTGCGCGCTTCGCTGGCGCTCAATTTGCAAATCCAGAAAACTTCGCGTTTTGCGCGCAAAAATTACTTCTATCCCGATCTGCCCAAGGGCTACCAGATTTCCATGTACGAGCTGCCGCTCGCCACGCACGGTTGGCTGGAAATCGAGCACGATGGCGCCGTGAAAAAAATCGGCATCACCCGCCTCCATCTCGAGGAAGACGCCGCCAAGAACCTGCACGAAGGCTTCCCCGATTCCGATCGCCATAGCTACATCGACTACAACCGCGGCGGCATGCCTCTGGCCGAAATCGTCTCCGAGCCCGATCTGCGCTCTCCCGCCGAGGCCTATGCGTATCTCAGCGCGCTCAAGCAGGTGCTCGAGTACGCCGCCGTCAGCGATTGCAATATGGAGGAAGGCTCGCTTCGCTGCGACGCCAACGTCAGCGTGCGCCGGCGCGGCCAGGAGCGCTTCGGCACAAAAGCCGAAGTGAAAAATCTGAACTCCTTCCGTTATCTCCAGCGCGCTCTCGAATACGAGATCGAGCGCCACATCGCCTTGATCGAATCCGGCGGCCGCGTGATTCAGGAGACGCGCCTCTGGAACGTCGCCGAAGGACGCAGCGAGGCCATGCGCTCCAAGGAGTTCGCGCACGACTATCGCTATTTCCCGGATCCCGACCTGCTCCCGGTTCACGTCGGCACCAGCTGGCTCGCCGAAGTCCAGCGGGATATGCCGGAATTGCCCGCCGCGCGCCGCCGCCGCTTTATGGAGGAGCACAACCTCTCCGCTTACGATGCCGGCGGCCTCAGCGCCACCCGCGCGCTCGGCGATTATTTCGAGGAGGTTGTCCGTGCCGGCGGTCCCCCCAAAGCCGCGGCCAGTTGGATTCAGACCGAGCTTCTCCGCAGGCTCAACGATTCCGGCCAGCCCGTCGAATCGAGCCCCGTCTCTCCCGCCGCTTTGGCCGGCCTCGTGGCGCAGATCGAAAAGGGAAGCATCACGGGAGCTTCGGGGAAAAAAGTTTTCGCGGCGATGTTTGAAACCGGCAAATCGGCCGAGGAGATCATCTCCGCGCAGGGCTTGTCGCAAATTCAAGACAGCAGCGAGATCGAGCGCCTGTGCCGCGAAGTGGTGGAGAAGAATCCCGACAACGTCGCCAAATATCGCGCCGGCAACGAGGGCGTATTCAAGTTTTTTGTCGGCCAGGTGATGAAAGCCTCGCGCGGCCAGGCCAATCCGCAGATCGTCAATGACACGCTGAAGCGCTTGTTAGGCTGAACCATGCCCGCTAAGGCGGCAAGGAAGAAACCAAGGAGCAAGATCAAGATGCTCAAAGTGGGCGACAAAGCTCCGGATTTTCAGGCTGCCGGCCGCCGATGGACGCGAGGTCGAACTTTCCGGCCTGCGCGGCAAGCCCGTGGTGCTCTATTTCTTCCCCAAGGCCCTCACTTCCGGTTGAATCAACGAAGCGTCCGAGTTTCGTGACGCCAAGCCGGAATTCGATAAGTTAGGCGCCGTGGTGATCGGATGCAGTAGCGACAGCGTCGAGACGCAGGCCAAGTTCGCCGCCAAATACAATTTGAACTTTCCTTTGCTGAGCGATCCTCAGTTCAAGGCCATCGAACCTTACGGCGCGCGCCGCATGAAGCAGTTCCTCGGAAAATCGTTTCTGGGAATCGTGCGCTCCACGTTCTTGATCGCGCCCGATGGCCGCATCGCCAAAATTTGGGACAAAGCGCCGTCCAAAGGCCACGCCCCCGAAGTCTTGCAAGCCGTCAAGCAACTCGCTAAAGCTTCTTAGGACAGCCGCGCAAAAAAAACCTTGTCATTCCGAGGAGCCGGAAACGGCGACGAGGAATCTGCTTTTGCTTTCTCTAAAGAATCGCACGGTTATACCCAAGCCGCTCCGCCACAAGACGGCATCACAGGGTGCAAATCGCTCCGCCGCGCGAATCCATCTCCACCTGCATATTGTCGATCAGGCGCGTGTTCGCCGAAGCGCACCGCCAAGAGAACCAGGCACGAGGGCGTGAGCCGCACCACCGGCTCGAACGAACCCGCATCGACAATCTCCACATAATCCACCGAAGCCAGCGGCTCGCCGGCCAACTCCTGCCGCGCCGCCGTGGCGATTCGCAGCGTGTCCCGCTCGCCTTCCTCGATCATGCGCCGCGCGCGCGAAAGCGCCCGGTAAAGCACCGTCGCGGCATTGCGCTCGGCGGGCGAGAGATAGCGGTTGCGCGAAGAAAGCGCCAGTCCGTCCGGCTCCCGCACGATCGGGCAAACCACGATTTCGCTGTCCAGCGCCATGTCCAGCGCCATCTGCCGGATGATGCGCGCCTGCTGCGCGTCTTTGCGCCCAAAATAGGCGAACCTCGGCGCAACGATCTCCAGCAGCTTCAGCACCACCGTGGCGATGCCCCGAAAATGTCCCGGCCGTATTTTGCCTTCCAGGCGCTCGGAAAGGCCTTCCACATTCACGGAAGTGCGAAAGCCGGCCGGATACATCTCCTCAACGGTGGGTGCAAATAAAAAATCGACGCCGGCTTGTTCCAAAAGCTGCCGGTCGTTTTCCGGATCGCGAGGATACTTTGCGTAAGTCCTCGTTCGGCCCAAACTGTTTGGGATTCACGAAAATCGAAACGGCCACCGGGCTGGCGTCCCGCCGTGCCGCCTCGATCAAGGAAAGATGGCCGGCGTGCAGCGCGCCCATGGTGGGAACAAAGCCCACCAGCCGGCCTTCGGCCCGCGCCTGCCGGCAGACCTGCTTCATCCATTCAACGGTGTGTATGACTTCCACGCGGCTGCGGCCGGAATTTCTTAATGAGCGGCTTGCGCCGCGCGTTCGCGGTAGAAACCGATGAGATCGGTGCCGATGGGTTTGGCGCCCAGCTGGCGAAACAGCGTCGTCACCTGGCCGCGATGATAGGTGCTGTGATTGGCCACGTGCTGCAGCGTCTGCCACAGCACCGAAGTGTGCGGATTCCCTTTCATGTCCCGATAATCGAAGCTGCGCTCCAGATCGGCGGCCGAGAGCGCGCCGACGTAGGCCAGAAGATCGCGCTCCACCTCGGCCCAGCGCCTTCGCAGGCTGGCGAGGTCCGGGAACTGATCCCCGCTCGGCAGCGTGGCCGTGTGGCCCTGGAAGCGCTCCAGCCAAAGCCACTCCGCGCCCATGATGTGCGCCATGGTGTCGCGCACCGAGCGAAAGCTCGACCCCAGGTCCTTCGTGAATTGCTCTGGCGCCAGCGCCGCGCAAGCGTCCAGCACTCGCCGATTGGCCCAGGCGTCGTAAGCGTACAAAGTACGGGCGTCTTCCGGTGTCATCATGTCTTTTCCTTTGCGCTCAGCTTCGCCGCACGGCCAGCAGCCGTTCGCGAACTTCGCTCGAGAGATGGTAGGACTCTTCGTCCGCCGGGAATCGCCCTTCGCGGACATCGTCCGCATACGCGCCCACGGCATTGCGAATCGCCTCGCCCACGTTGGCGTACCGCCGGGCGAACTTGGGTGTGTGTCCCACGGACAGGCCGATCATATCGTGCAGCACCAGGATCTGGCCATCGCACTCCGGGCCGGCGCCAATGCCGATGGTGGGAATGCGCAGCTCGCTAGTGATCCGCGCGGCGAGCTCTCGCGGCACCGATTCGACCACCACCGAAAATGCGCCCGCCGCCTCCACGGCCCGAGCGTCCCGCAAAAGCTGTTCCGCCGCTTCCACGGATTTGCCCTGAACGCGAAAGCCTCCAAAGGCGTGCATGGATTGCGGCGTCAGTCCGATATGGCCCATCACCGGAATTTCCGCTTCCACCAGTTGGGCGATCAGGTCCATGCGGCGTTCGCCCCCTTCGATCTTCACACCCTCGGCGCCCGCTTCCTTTACGAACCGCACCGCGTTGCGCACCGCCTCGTTTTTGTCGCCGTGAAAGCTGCCGTAGGGCATGTCCGCCACCAGCAGCGCCTTGCGCACTCCGCGACGCACCGCGCGCGTGTGGTGCAGCATCTCCTCCATCGTGAGCGGCAGCGTATTTTCGTAGCCGAGCACCACCATGCCCAGCGAATCGCCCACCAGCACTACGTCCACGCCCGCTTCGTCAACGAAACGCGCCGTCGGATAGTCGTAGGCCGTCAGGCAAACGATCTTTCGCTTTTCGGAATTGCTCTGGGAATTACCGCTGGAACTGGCTCTGGAATTCGAGTGTGGAACTCTTGCGACTGACGATGTCGGGCACGGTGATCTTCCCGTTGCCCGCATCAAATGCGGTGCTCATCTCGGTCCTCCGGTGCCGCTCCCTTGCCGGGATGCAGCCCTTCCCTATCTTCTGTTAGCCTAACAAACTTGCCCGCGTATGCCTAGAGGACCAATCTCTCCTTCCGGGCCGGTGCCACGCGCGGTTAATTCTCGCGCGCGTCGGGCGGTTCGGGATGAATGGTCACGCGCGAAATCTGCGAAAACCGCTCCTTTACTCGGTCCTCCAGCTTGGCCGTAATATCGTGAATCACCGTAATGGGCAAATTGCCGTCCATGGAGCAGTGGCAGGAAAGCTGAATTTTCCGCTCCACCTGCCGCACGTGAACGTCGTGGCAATCCTTCAACGCGGGGAATTCGGGCCGCAATCCGTTGACGAACGCTTCCACCTCCTGCTCCAGCTCTTGCAAGTCGCCCGCGGAACGATCCACCGTGGCGATATGCGCGCCCAGCGGCTCGATATGAATATTCACGACCGCGCCCTTGGGACCGCCCGTTCGCGCCAAGGAAGGCATACCGCGAATCTCTTCTTCCAGGTCGGTCGCCTGGCGATGCGCGTCCCGCAGGCTCAAGTGCTCGTCCACCTCCAGATGCATCTCGATAAAGAGATGGCCGTCGAGTTGATGGGCCGATAGATCGTGCACCGCCAAGCCGCGCCGCTGCGCCGCGGCGCGTATCGCATCGAACACGTGCTCGCCCGCCTGCGCGCGCGGCTCCATGTGCACCATCACGTCCGCGGGAATAATCTCGCCCACGCGCCGCTCCACTTCGTCGCTGATCGCGTGCACCTGCTCGAAACTCACCGCCCGCGGAATGCTCACGGTAACGTCCACGAAATGCCGGTTGCCCGCCCTCCGCACGCGCACCCGTTCGGTGTGCAGCACGCCTTGGAGTTCCTCCACCGCGCGGGCCACGCGCTCCTGCACGCCCGCCGGGGCGGTATCCAGCAGGGCGTCCGCCGTGCGCCGCCCGAGCCTCGCCGCCACCCAGATCACCACGGCGGCCACGCCCAGCGCCGCCACGGGGTCGGCGTAACGAAGCCACCCCTGCCCCGTTCGCTGCCCCAGCCACACCATGGCCACGCCGGCGATCACCGCCAGCGTGCTCCACACGTCGGTCGAAAAATGCAGCGCGTCCGCTTCCAGCGCCTCGCTCATCTGCTCCCGCGCCACTCGCGTCAGCGCCCGCGCTCGCAGCAGATCGATTCCCAGCACGATTCCCAGAATCGCCATGGCCAGCAGGCTGGGCCGAATCGTCACCTGCTGGAAAAACAGCCGCTGCACCGCTTCCCAGATGATGTACGCGGCGGTGAGGATCAAGAGGCCGGTCTCCAGGAACGCCGAGAAACTCTCCACTTTGCCGTGGCCGTAGGGGTGGTCGGCGTCGGCCGGACGGTCGGCCACGCGCACCGAGAGAAAGGTAATGATTGCGGCGATGAGATCCAGGCTGGAATGCAGGGCCTCGGAGAGCACCCCGAGGCTTCCCGTCAGGTGGCTGAGAAAAATCTTCAGCGATAAAAGAACAATAGCCGAGCCCACCGAACCGAGCGCGGCCATCTGTTTCGCCGACGTGGAGTTGGACGTAGCGATATCGCTTGCCCCCAAAGCTGCTTTTGACTTTTTGGATTATACGATGAGTGCCGGAACGCGCCAGCGTTGCGGCATGGCCAGCGTGCTTCGACCGCCATCGGCGCGGGTCGTCTTGAAATCGATCTGGGAAGCCCTATTGCAGCGGCGGAGGCGGCACCATGGGAGTGCTCCGCGGCTCCCCGTGCGGGCCGCGGACTTCGACCTCCTCGAACAGCAGCGACGGCGCAATCACGTCGCTGGGCACCCCGCCGTTAGCGGTGCCGAACGCGCCCAGCGCCGTTCCCGCCGTCTCCGCATCCTGGCTCTGCTGATACGCGAAGATGGTGTTGTCGTTGCCCATGCCCAGCAGAGTCGCGCAGATTCCGCACCGTCAGTTGCGAGATCAGCGCCCCGCGCACCAACTCCTCGCGCCCGTCGTTTACGTTTACGCGGTAAACCAGCAGCGGCATGCGATCGCCGTTCGGCGCTCCCGAGGCCAGCGTCGCCAGCGAATCGGAAAGCTCCTCCTGGGTGGAACTGGCGAGCACCGGATTATCCATCTCCCGCACCACCAGCCCGAATGCCTGCCCGTTTTGCTTGCAGGCCTCCAGGAATTTCTTGCGCAACTCCTCCGGCGATTCGCCGTTGCTGGCCGTGAAAAAGAGGTTGCTGGTCATCGGCCGCGGCACCGACAGAAACGTCGAGCGCCCGTGGCCATTGGACTCGTAGGCATCCGGCCCCGGCCGCCGCGACATCAGCATCTCCTTGAGCAAGCCGTTTTGAACCAGCGCCACCTTCTGCGCTTGAACGCCCTCTTGGTCGACCTTGTAGGACGCGATCAGCTCGTGCCCTTGGAACTGCTGCACGGTCGGATCGTCCGCCAACTCCACCGTTAGCGGCAGCACGCGCTGTCCGATCCGCCCCATCCATTCGCTCCGCCCGCCCAGCGCCTGCATCATCTGCTCGAACCGCGTATTCATCGCCAGCGGCGGCCGCGCTCCATTCAGCGACGGCGCCAAGGCCTGCGCCAGCAGCGAACCGGCGGCGCGCGCCTCGAACAGCATGGGCCCATCGTAATCCTGCACGGGCGGCGCCAGCCGCAGCACAGCCAGCTCCTTGCCCTTGGCGTCCAGTTGCTGCCGCACCTCCTCCGCCGCGCGGGAGCTGCCCCGGACGATTGACGTAGATCGCCAGATAATTGTGCAGCGGCATGCCGTCGGCCGCCTGCGTGCCCAGGCTGGCCTCGATGGCGGCCAGGGTGCGGCTGGTGCGGATCTGCGTTCCCTCCGTCGAAACCAGATAGCTCGTCGCGTAAATCAGGTGATAGGTCACGCGCGAGGTGTATAGCTCGGGATAGTTTTTCAGAACCGCCGATACGGCTCTTACCTCCGACTCCCAGTCTCGCGAAGTCCAATCCGGCTCCACGCGCGGCTCGACCATCACCACCGGCGGTTCCTGCGCAAAATCGTCTATGGTAGGCGCGTTCGCCAGCGTGCGCAGCGCCGCCTGTTTATTGGAATAGGAATCGAGCGCTTCTTTATAAGCCTGATCGGTGGCCAGCCAGATATCCTGCCGCAGCGAGTTGTAATCGCGATCGATCCCCACCGTGCCCGTGCGAGCCCAGGAATCCGCGGAATCCCTCCGCGGATAGAAAATTCGAGCTGTCCAGCTTGTAATTGCCCACGCGCACGTCCACGCTCATGAAGCGATTCCGCGTGGTGCTGGTCGTCAGCAGCGCGCCGAATTCCGCGCTGACCATGCGCTCGTCCAGATCCAGCAAGCGGTATTCGATGTAGTAGGGCTTCTGCTGGCCCGGCAGCACCAGGCGGTCTTTGGAGCGCTGCAGTTCATCGTGCAGCGCTGCCAGCGTCTTATCCGTGTCTCCGGCGGGCACGTCGGCTACTTGGCGCCGCGGGACGCGGCGGCCGCCGGCGCGGCATTCTTTGCGAACCCAATCGCAGGCGCTCCCAAGACGCAGGCCCGCGCAGGCAATACACAGTGTCTTTCTCATAGCTTGATGAAAGATCATGATTTGTTCGCCTTCGCCGGAGGATCTTGCGCCTGCGGATCGTGTGCCGGCGGCGGCAGAATGGGCGGCCGGTCGGTGGACGTCTGCTTCTTCTGCACTTCCATCTCCGAAATCAGCAGCGGCGGCGCCGCCGCTGCCACCGGCACCGAACCAGACTCGGCGCCGCAGTAGCCGTTGAAAACCTCCATCGTGTCGCCGGTGGCCATGATTTTCGCCAGCGAAACCAGCGGCGTGCCCACGATGTCTACTCCCCGCACCAGCTCATCCGGCCGCCCATCGGCATACACCCGATAGACCACCAGCGGCTGCACCTGAAAAGCCTGCGGCTGGCTGCGGCCGGTGAACGTGAAGCCGCCCGAAATGTCGTCGAACAGCAGGCCATAGGGCTTGTTCTGGCGCTTGATCTCCTCGATCAGCATTTGCCGCAAGCGCGCGCTGCTTACTTTGTTGCTGCTCTCCACGATCAGGTTTCCCTGCCGCGAAACGGGCGCAAAACCCACCTGCCGCCGCCCGTGCCCGTTCGACTGCGGAAACCCGTTCAGAGGCTGCCGCGACATCTCGAAGCTCCGCAGCACTCCACGATCCACCAGAGTCACTTTCTGCGCGGGAATGCCTTCGTCATCGTAGGGATAGTTCCCCAGCAGCACCGTCGAGCCCACCTTCGGCGCGGTGGGATCGTCGACGATGGTGATGAAGTTCGGCATGAGCGCTTCGCCTACCTTGCCCGCGAACGTCTGGCCCTCGCCCGTATCCTTTTGCCGGAAGCCTTCGTCGCGGTGCCCGAACACCTCATGAAAGAAGACCGCCGCCGCGCGCCCCGTCAGCATCGCCGGTCCGGCGTAGGGATCGGCCAGCGGAGCCTTGACCAGCGCCTCCAGCTCTTTTTGCAGCTGGGCGCACTGCGCCAGAACCGCCTTGTCATCCGGAGCTAACGACGGATCGACCCAATCGAAGTTGTAGTAGCGCTCCAGATCCATGCCGTCCGGCGCTTTCCCTTGAATGAAAAGCTCCAGCCGGTAATGTATGTCGCCGAACTGAAGTTTGGTGCCCTCGGTCGTCACCTGATACTGATTTTCCGCCTGCCCCGTGAACGTAACGATGGAATTCAAAACCGCCGCCGATTGCCGGAACGAAGCGCGTGTAAAGCCGTACTTTGTCTTCCCAGGGACGCCGGTCCACGGTGAACGACGCGCGCGGCCCGTAAGAAACTTGTGGTTTCTCTCGAGAAAAATCCGGCGCGCCCTGCGCCACCGTTTGCACCTCGACGTCTTTTCCGGTCTTCACCTTGATGAAGGCCTCGGCGGCCGAGCGGTATTGGCCGTCCGTTTCCCGCCACATCGCCCGCTTCAGCACCCCGGCATCGTCGTCCACGGGCACCACTTCGCCGAAGCTGCCCGGAGCGCCGTCCTGCTGGTTGCCCACGTGGTGCGTGTCGTCCAGTTGATAGCTGCCCACGCGAATTTGTCCCTCGAGCCAGCGGCTGCGTTGCTCCTGGCTCGAAAGCAGCGCTCCATTCGATCCGGTCACGTCCGCGCGATCGCTATCCGTCACCGTGTAGGTCATGAAGTAAGCCGGCGGATCGGCTTTGCCGAACACCGCCATCTCGCGGGCCATCTCTTCCTGCAACGTTCCCAGTATCGGCGAAGCGGCGGCCTGACCGGCCGAACCAGCCTGAGCCGCCGCAGGCACCCGGGGCGCTTTGCCTTTGGCCCATCCCACCGATGCCGCAAACAGAAGCACGAAGCCACATAGGACGGTGCGCGTTGATTTCAAGCGAGTCACTCCTCAGCCCAAAGGGTGGGCCACGAATCCCATCAGTCTACGCTCGTTTGTCGCAAATCAGAACGGAACCTTTATTTGTTATCGCGGGTTTGCCGAATGCACGAACTTACTCAGACGCTTGCGAGCCCCGCGGGGTTGGTCGGCCAAGTTGGTCGGCCGACGTGTGGTCGCCCGCTGTGCCGGCGAACCGCCTTGCTGACGCGGCCCGATGCATCTTGAGACGATGCATCGCGCCGAAAGTGGAAGTGTACCCTATTCGGCCGTCTATCGCTCGCATCCGGCGCGGGTTGGGGGCTAAACGCGCACTCTCTGCGTGCGCAGGATCTCTTCGAGAGTGGCTACCGCCGAAAGCGCGGCCAGGCGGGAAGTGCGCGGGTTCGAGGGTGAGGGCACATTTTCCAATACGATCCGGAAGCGGCCGAAATCGCCGACCGCCTGGATTTCGTGAACGTTCTCCGTCCCGCCCGGCACGGCGACGACGCGAACGCGAATCTCCGCCGATTTGCCCGCCGCCAGGCGCAGCGAGGCCGCCACGTTGGACGTCGCGGGAAACGCCCGGCAAGCCTCTTCCGGCGGCCCTTCAAACAACACCGTCTCCGCCTTCAAACTATCCAGATCGATTCTCCGTTCGGTGACGTATTTCGCTCCGCGCAGGGCGGCGATGGGTTTGCGGCTGGTTAGAATCACCATGCTCAAGCGGCCCGCCGCCGCGGCCCTCAGCCCGTCGAGCCCGGCGATGGCGCCCGAAGGAACGTAAATCCGGCAGCCCTGCCGCTCCGCCTCCGCGAACCATTCCTCATGCTCCAGCAAGCCCGCCCACGCTCATGACCATGATGTCCTTCTGGGCGCGCAGCGCTCGTGGAACAATCTCCGGCAAGGCCGCCTGGCTGGCCGCTTCGATGACTAAATCCGAGCGGCGCACCAGTTCATCCAGTTCGACCACCGCCGGCGCGCGATTTGAGCTGTGCCGCGAACTTCTCCGCTCGCGCCCGGTCCTGGTCGGCGACGGCCACCAGCACCGCGCGGCTGGGATCGGCGTCGAGCGCCGTGGCCAGAATCTGGCCGATTGCGCCCACTCCTAATAGCCCGACTTTGAGAGCTTCGGAAGACATTACGCAAGTTCCAGCATGCGGTCGATGGCCCGCCGCGCCTTGCTGGCGATCTCCGCGGGCACGGTCACCCGCGGCGAAAGCGTCTCCAGCGACCGTATGACGTTATCGAGTGTAATCGTTTTCATGAAAGCGCACACCGCGTTCGGATTCACGGGATAGAACGAGCGGTCCGCGAACTCCTTGTTCAGCCGGTGCAGAATGCCCATCTCCGTGCCCACGGCGAACTCCTTCGCGCTCGAAGCGCCGATGTGCCGCAGCATTCCTTCCGTGGAGAGGAAGAAGGTGCGATTGAAAGGCAAGGTGCCGTCGAGCGCCTTGGCCATGCACGAACTGACGCATCCGCACTCCGGGATGCAGCAGCAGTTCGACGTCCGGATGCGCTTCCAGCACTTCGGTTACGTCTTCCGGCCGGATGGTGCGGTGCACGTGGCAGTAGCCGGGATAGGCGATGATGTTGCTGCGCTCCGCCTGCCGCGCCACCACCTGCGCCAGGAACTTGTCCGGAAGAAAAAGAATGGGCCGATCCGCCGGAATCGCTCGCACCACTTTCACGGCATTGGCGGAGGTGCAGCAGTAGTCGCTCTCCGCCTTCACCTCGGCGGACGTATTGATGTACGCCACCACCACAGCATCCGGGAAACGCGCCTTCCAGGCGCGCAGCTCGTCCGCCGTGATGGCCGCCGCCAAGCGAACACCCGGCCCGCAAATCCGGCAGCAGCACCGTTTTGTCCGGGCAGAGAATGGCCGCGGTCTCGGCCATGAAATGCACGCCGCAAAAGACGATCGTCTCCGCTCCCGTGGCCGCCGCGCTTTGCGAGAGCCGCAGCGAATCCGCCACGTAATCCGCCACCTCCTGCACCTCGGGCCGCTCGTAGTGGTGCGCCAGGATGATGGCGTTGCGCTCGCGGCAAAGCTGCCGCACGCGCTCCTGCTTGGCCAGGATCTCTTCCGCGGAGTCCCGAATCTCCTCGATCGGCGGAAGCGTGTAGCGGGTTTCGTAAGTTTCGCTGGAGGTTGCTGGTGTCATTTGTTTGTCCTTGGGATTAGAGTCGTTGGCAAATATCGAGCGCGTGCGCCGAATGCGTCAGCGCGCCCATGGAAATCGCATCCACGCCGCAGGCGGCGTACTCCTCGATGTTGGCCTCGGAAATATTTCCGCTGGCTTCGGTCAAAACGTGGTCGTGCAGATCTCGCGCCCGCAGATCGGCAATCACTTCCGATATCTTCGCGGGCGGCATATTGTCCAGCAGCAGGCAGCACGGGCAATCGCCGCTCTCGTCCGATTCCCGCACCCGGCGGAAGGCCTCTGCCGCCGCCAGCGCCGATTCGCGGCTGCGTACTTCCACTTCGATGAACACGGCGGAGTCGCGCGCCGGCCAGGCTCGCTCGATGGCCATGCGTGCGGCCTGCGCCTCGCGGCTGGCCAGCAGCGCCAGATGATTGTTCTTGATCAGGATCGCGTCCCACAGCCCCAGCCGGTGCGTGCCGCCGCCGCCCAGATGCAGCGCGCGCTTGTCCAGCAGACCCCACGGCGTCTTCCTCGTGCCGATGACGTGAGCGTCGGGGTTGCGCCGGTGAACCGACTCCTGAAGGTTCCGTGTGGCGCTGGCGATTCCGCTCATGCCGCTGCAGGAGATTCAGCCCCGTCCTCTCATAGGCCAGCAGCTTGCTCCGAGGCCCTTCAATTTCGAGGATGGCGTCTCCGCTCTCGATGGCTTCACCATCCTGTTTGTGTACCGCGACTTTCAGGCCCTCTCGCCTCAGCAGCCAGCTCAGTTCGGAAACTCCCGCAATTACCCCCCGCTCTTTGGCTAAGATCTTCGCGCTCGTCACTTCATCAACCAGCTTTAGCGCAGCCACAGTTAAATCGCCGGAGCCGACATCCGAAGACAACAGCTCATCCAATAAGCTCCGCACGGAGTTCAGGTAAGCGGGGTTCTCCAGGCGCAGGCTTTCGCCGCGGAAAAATGCTCGCCGCAACTGCTCCCGCCGCGGCGCGCGCGCCATCTGTGTGGTCTGCTGCGTCATTTGAGCAACAATCCGTGATCGTGCAACTGCGCCTTGGCCCGCGCGATCATCTCCGGCCTGCTGGCCTCCACGGTGTGCAAATGCACGCCGCGCGTGAGCGACGAAAGCAGGCTGGCCTTGGTCGTCCGCCAGCGCGCCACGAAATCCTGGACGTCCGCCCGCGATTCGATCATCAGCGACCCGCGCATCTCGCCGTAAAGGGAGTGCTCCACGATCACATCCAGGACGCGCACCCCGTTGTCCACGAAAATCTGCAGCTCCTCTTCCGTGCGCTCCGGCGCGTGCTGGCAGGCGATTACGGCGCGGTGGGCGTCCCTGGCCGGCTTGGCCGGCAGGCGATAGCCCCGCGGCGTCGAAAGAATGTCGTTGCGCTCCGCGCGGAGTATGGCCACGTCCTGCACCACGCATTGCCTGCTCACTCGGAAATGCCGCGCCAGCTCCGTTCCGGGCACGGGCCCGCTTCGTCCGCGCATCCATTCCATCATGCGCCGTCGCCGCGCCGCGCCGGACGCGGCATCCCTATGCGCTCCATTCTTCCGTACTCGGGCCCTTGCCAAGGTGTCTTGTCACCTGTCTAGAATCGATATCTAGTCACGTGCGATTATAGCATGACAGCCGCGATTCGCGACCCGTTACGCATTCGGCGCAGCCGCCCGCGGCTTCTCCGCAAATTCCAGCCCGCGTGCAGGCGATAATCGAGATGTTATGCGCATGATCGGATTGCTCTTCACCGCACTCATCGCCCTCGGCGGTTATTACTATTTTCTGAAGCGAGCCGCGCCTGCTCCCGGCATGGTCGCCACTCAGGCCATTTCCACTACCGGCGTGGAGATGGACCTGACCTCCATCGCCCAGGCCGAACGCATGTACTTCGTGCAAAATGGCTCCTATGGCGATCTGGACCAACTGACCTCCAGCGGCACGATGAACCTCACGCGAACCAGCCGTGATGGGTACACGTATTCGATAGAAACCGGCCAAAATGGTTTCACTGTAACCGCGCGCCACCCCGAAGTGCCCGCCACCGGAGGTTTCACGCCTCCGCACTACCCGGTGATCTCCGTCGACCAAACCATGCAATTCCGCGAAGAATAGCGGCGCAGAGCCTTTTCTCCCGTAGCCCTCGCGCTCTTTTCCGGCGTCGAACCCGCTCGCTTCCGAACGCGCCGTTCCCCTGTGCTAGAATCGAATTACCGAATGGATGCGCAGATTCAGCGGCTCGTGCATTTGCAGGCTTTAGACGTGCGCCTAGGCGAACTGCGCAAGCGCCTGGAAGCGATCCCCGCGCAGATCGCCGCGGTCGAGGCGCGAGTCGGCGAGGCCCGCCAGCAGATCGCCTCCGCCAAGGAAGCCCTCACCACCAGCCTCAAGGACCGCAAGAAATACGAAATGGATGTGGACTCCTGGAAAGAGCGGGCGCGCAAATACCGCGACCAAAGCTTCGCGGTAAAAACCAACGAAGCGTATAAAGCCCTGCAACACGAAATCCAGCATGCCGAAGGGGAGATGGCTCAGGCCGAGGACCGGCTGCTCGAGCGCATGGTTGCCGGCGAGGAATACGAGCGCCAGGTGAAAACTGCGGAGCGTTCTGTAACGGTCGTAGAGAGCGAGACAAAGACCGAGCGGCAAAAGATCCAGTCGGAGCAGGCTTCCCTTCAAGCGGAATTGACCGCCAAGGAGGCCGAGCGCAGCCAGATCGCCGCCGAAATTCCGGCGGCACTGCTGGATACTTACGAAAGCGTCGCTGTGCGCCGCCACGGAGTCGGCCTCTCCGAGGTGCGCGAGGAAGCCTGCAGCCTGTGCGGCTTGCGCATTCGCCCGCACGTCTTTCAGGAGTTGCGCCGGGGCGATTTCCACGAAATCCTTCAGTGCGAAACTTGCTCGCGGATTCTGTACTACATCGAACCTCCCGCGGCTCCGTCGCCCGACGCCGAATCCAAAGCCAGCGCCGCGGGAATATCCGCGAATGAAACCTGAGCGGCTCGCGGTTCGATTCCTATGATTCGGCCGCCGAAACCTTCTTCGGGAAGGCTCCTCTTCGCGGCGCCGGAAAAGCCCGCCAACGTGTTCATTGCCAATGTGGATGGAGCTTCGCGCGGAAATCCCGGTCCCGCTTCTTACGCCGTGATTGTCCGCGGTCCCGATGGCGCCACATGCTTCGAGGCCGGCAAATACATCGGCCGGACCACCAATAACGTCGCGGAATATTACGCCCTGATCAGCGCGCTGGACTATGCGGTGGCGCAGGGAATCGAGCGCCTGCTGGTGCGCAGCGATTCCGAACTATTGGTGCGGCAGATGGAAGGCCGCTACAAGGTGAAGAGCCCGGACTTGCGTCCCTTGCACGAGCACGCGCGAAAGCTCGCGCGTGGCTTGGCTTATTTCGCCGTCGAGCATGTGCCTCGCGAGCGCAATCGGGATGCCGACGAACTTGCCAACACCGCGCTCGATCGGACGAGCTCAAGCGGCGGCGCAAACGTCACCGCCGGCGCGAAACTCCATCCAACAGCCGGAGAGAAGCCGGAACCCGAAGCCACCGCAAATCGCGGCGCGAAAGCTCCCGCACGCGACAATTCAGCCCCACACAATCCAGCGCGGTCTGGCGGCGAACGGCCTGTGGAACGAGTGAGTGAGCGGGTCGTTGAGCGAACGATTCGCGCGCGCTATTCAAGCGGCGCGCTCCATCCGCTCGAGCCGCACGATCTCGCCCTCCAGGATCTCGCCGAAGACGAGATCCTGGAGATATCGATCCGCCGCCCGCGAAATCCCTCCTGAGAAAAGAACCCTTGAGCGGCACGCAAACCTGGGATCCAGAGCGCTACGCGCGGAACGCGCGATTCGTCTCCGATCTCGGCATGCCCGTCGTGCAACTGCTCGCGCCGCGGCCCGGCGAACGAATCCTCGACCTCGGCTGCGGAGATGGCGCGCTCACGGAAAAGCTGGCGGCGCTGGGATGCGAAGTCGTGGGCGTTGATGCCAGCGAAATGCAGATTGCGGCGGCTCGCAAAAGAGGTTTGGACGCTCGCGTGATCGCGGGCGAAGCGCTGCCGTTTCGGGATGAATTCGACGCCGTCTTCAGCAACGCCGCATTGCACTGGATGTTGCGGCCCGATGAAGTGATCGCGGGAGTGTGGCGCGCGCTGCGGCGCGGAGGACGCTTCGTGGGCGAAATGGGCGGAGACGGAAACGTGCAGGCGATCAAAACCGCTTTGGTGGATGCGATGCGGCGGCGCGAAGTAGATCCGCAAGCTCTGATGCCGTGGTTTTTTCCGACGATCGAGGATTATTCTGCGCGGCTGCGAAAAGCGGGTTTCGCGATTTCGTACATTTCTTTATTTCCGCGGCCAACAGCGCTTCCCGGCGATATGGCCGCGTGGCTCGAAACCTTCGCGGAAACTTTCCTGCGCGCATTGCCGCTCGCGGAAAGGCCCGCGTTCATCGAGGAAGTCAGTGAAGCGCTGCGTCCGGCACTATGCGACGCGAACGGCAATTGGACCGCGGACTACGTGCGGCTTCGCTTTGCGGCGCAGAAGCCGCGCTGACACAAGCCACCCTTCGCTGCGTTCATGCAGGCAGCGCGGCAGTGGCGGCAGCGGCGGAATCTTGCTTCAGGTAATAGCAGCGGTAGAGAGTGTCGCGCTGCACGGGCATGTAGCCGGCATCGGAGATGATGCGGCGTAACTCCTCTTCGTTGGTGCGGTTGCGCACGCCCGCGGCATAAACAACATTTTCCTCGATGAGAATGCTGCCCACGTCGTCGGCGCCAAACTGCAAACCAATCTGGCAAATCTTGATTCCCGGTGTGAGCCAGCTCGACTGGATGTGATCGATATTGTCGAGATAGAGCCGGCTGATGGCCAGCGTCTTCAGATAATCCGCGGCGGTGGCTTCCGGCACGCGCTTGCCGAGAGAAGTATTTTCAGGCGCGAAAATCCAGGGAATGAACGACGTGAAGCCGCCGGTGTCTTCCTGAATGCGGCGGACGCGCTCGAAGTGGTTCACGCGATGGCGATACTCCTCGCCGCAGCCGAACATCATGGTGGCCGTGGTGCGCAGGCCCAGCGCATGCGCGGTGCGGTGCATCTGCTCCCATTCGTCGGCGCTGCACTTGAGGCGGGAGATGCGCTGGCGAATTTCGTCGTCCAGGATTTCCGCGCCGCCGCCGGGAATGGAGTCGAGGCCGGCGTCGCGCAGACGGGCGATGGTATCGCGCACGCTGAGATTCGAGACTTCCGCGATGCAGAGAATTTCGGGCGCGGAAAAGCAATGCAGATGCAGCTTCGGAAAGGCTCGCTTGATGGAGCGAAGCAGATCCTCGTAATAATCGATGCGCAGATCGGAATTCAATCCGCCTTGCATGAGAATGCCGGTGCCGCCGAGAGCGATGGTCTCTTCGATTTTCTGCAGGATGGTATCGATCGAGAGAATGTAACCATCTTTTGCGCCCATGGGGCGATAGAAGGCGCAGAAGGAGCAATACTCGGTGCAAAAATTGGTGTAGTTGATGTTGCGGTCGATCTGATAACTGGCTACGCGCGGATCGTTTTTCTTTTTGCGCAACTGATTGGCGGCCATGCCGATGCCGATCAGGTCATCGGACTGGAAAAGATCGAGGGCTTCCTGCTGCGACAGAGTCATCTTCTTTGCGGCTCCATGAGTATGCCCGATGCTTAGCGGCTCCCTTGCGCGCGTTCGGCGCGCGGTGCTAACCGCACGATGCTCGCTGGTTCTCGGCTTTGTTCCGGGACGCGAATTCAATGGGGCGCGCGCGGGGAATCAGTCCGGCGGCGGCGCATTCGCGGAAATAAAGCTCGAGGCCCTCGAGATTGGCGGCGTCCAACGAGAAATTGATGTTGTCGCGCAGATAGGATTCGAGGTCGCGCGGCGGCAGATCGAGCTTTAAGGACGCGGCCTCGGCGATTTCGCCGATGCGCGCGAGACCATACTCCTTGGAGGCTTGGAAATCAGCGACGACTTCGGGCGTGACGGCTTCGCGGCGGCCGGCCCAGATAGCCAGGACGCAGGGCTTGCCGGTCCACTCGCGCCACTGGTCGGCGACGTCGTAGACGAAAAGCGTATCGATACCGGGAACGATCTGGTCGCTCTTTATGCCTGCGGATTCGTCGGCACAGCCGCAGCCCTTCGCGTCGGGGGCCTTCGCGGCGAGCGCATCCACTTTAAGGCGAATGGCCAGCGCGGGATCGCCAATCACCAGCGCGGCGTCGGCTTCGGCGAGCATGGCGGCGGGATCGGGCGGGGCGTTCATGAATTCGGGAGAGATGCGCCAGAATCCTTTGCAAAGCAGGCGCGTGAGGGCGACGGAGCTGCGCGAGTTTGTGTCCAGCGCGATGCGCCGGGCCTGCTCGATGGGCTTTTTCGAGAGAACCAGGATGCTGCGAACTTCGCCTCGCGCGGCCACTGCCATTTCAGGCAGCATGACCAAATCATCGATACGCTGGTATTCGATGGCAGGAATGATGGCGATATCGACCGAGCCCGCGCGGAGTTCCTCGGCGCAAAGAGAAGGCACAGTAAAGGATAGGTCGTAGCGGCCGCGCAGGGGGCCGTTGGTGAAGCCCCAGACGAGGGGCGCCGTGTTCAGGAACTCGACGATGGAGACGCGCAGCTTCATATGACATTTATTCAGCGCGTAAATATAGCACAGCACTGGCGGCGCTCATTTCGGGCCGGGTAGAGGCGCAGGCGCACCCCCACCCCCCGGTTTTTTGTAAACGTTATCATTGCAAAGGAGTTGCAACCATGGGTTGGCAAACGTTGTCATTCTAAAAGGGTTAGAGGTGCACCCTTGACTCGGGGCGATATTGCCCGTATTCCACAGATTCTAGGTCAGTTGCTGCCACTGAAGAGGCTGGAGCGCCCTGCAGCGCCAATCATCATTCTTGTAAACGTTATCATTCCAAAGGAGTTGCTCGAACATTGTGCATGCAAGAGTATCATTCTAGGCGACTTAGAGGAAATCGCGGCGGAGGCACGATCAGGCATGGCGAACAGGGCCGCCGCGCGAAGAGAATGTGGCTCGGCGCGAAATTCGAGCATGTTCTATTTTACCGCACGAGTAAAGGCACGAAGCAAATTCGGGGTCGGAAGTCGGCTTTGTCAAAGAAAAGCCAAAGCCTTACCTTCGCGGATCAGCGATTCCTGAACTAACAAAAGCAGATCCCTCGCCGACATCCGCGACCGAGGCCCGCATTACTTCGTTACGCGCTCCCAGATCAGGGTGTTTTCCACGACGGGCGAGTTGAGTTCCGAGGGATCGACCCGCAAGGTCATACGATTGGCCCCTTCAAATTTATACCAACGCTTCGTGGTCCTGCCGAGCGCGTTGGGGTTTTGGTTGATGTCATATTGCCGGAGGATAAAGCCTTCTTTCGGGTGGATCTCGATGGTGGCGCAGTAAGCGCCGAATCCCCTGATTGCCGACAGTCCCTCTTCCGGTGTCGGAGCGGCTTCCGACTTCCATTGCGGGCGATTTGGATTCATGCTGATGAAGCACATGCGACTGGCACGTGCGTCAAAAAACGCGTAGGCCACGCTATTGGCACCCTGCCTCGTCGTTCCGTCCGCAAGGCGCTGCGGGTTGGATACCAGGCGCCACATACCGGCAAACTGCTTCGCAATAGCATCCTGGGACTGGGCGCGAGACGTGTTGCTGAGCGCAACGAACACAAGAAGGATGGACGCGGCGACAAACTTCTTCATGTGGTTGACCTCACTCGGCTGTGCCGGAGCGGAGTATAACACTCCGCGCTCCGGCCCAGTCCTCATCGGCACCCCAAGTGGCTGCTATATTGGCGCTGGAAACGCCGGCGCGACCGCAGAATGACAAGGAGAAGCAAGCGCTTTTCTTCAGGATCAAGAGCGGAAAAAGCAGATTCCTCGCTGACGCTCGGAATGACACCTTAATGCAAGAGTGCGCGCGGCGGGGGCCGCGCGCACAGTCACTTTCGAAAACCGTTGGGCCTGCGACTGACTACTGGGCCGCGGGCTTGGATTCGGGCTTGGTGAATTTGCTGTTGTCGACGGGACCCGTTTCCACCTTCCGCACAATGGTGGTGACGTGCGCGTCGGGAGGATTGCTCACCCGAATTATGTAGGGGAACTTGACGCCGTTGCCGATGTCGCGATAGTCGTCGTAATCGGTCTGAGTGGGGGCGTTGCCCGCCGGAGTGGGATCAACGGTTACCTTGCGGATCAGCAGGCCCGTGGAGGTATCGAAGAAGAGGCGTTCGGGCCGGTCTCCCTGGGGCGTGCCGACCACGACGTAGGCATCGTGTTCGCGCGCGAAGACGTCGATCTTGGCGGTGCCGCGGGCCTGGAGCCGAGTGTATTCCTTGCTCATGTCGAGCGGTTCGTAGAAATCGGCCATGCGCGCGGTGCGCGACTCGTCGGTACCCTTCATATCGGCGACCACGCCGCGGGCATTCTGCGTCCAGCCCGTGGTGCCATCGAAACCCATCTCCGTGGTGCCGCCATTGGGCGCGTGAACGATGTTCACCATCAAGTTAGGCGCCTTCATATACTGCTCGATTTGCTCCTGTGGCGGCCCGGCAGCAGCGCCTTCTCCGCGCCCGCCGCCAGCGCCGCCTCGTCCGCCGCCACCGCCGCGGCCCTCAGCAGCAGCCGGAGCCTCGCCGCGGCCTCCTGCGCCTCCAGCCGGGGGACCGCCCTGGGGCGCCGGGGCATCCCGCGTCTCCATGACCGTGACGCTGGAAACCTTGCGGATGGCTTGCTCGCCGCCGAGCGCTTGAACGTAATTGGCGAGAATCTGATCGACGGAAGGACCTTGAGCGCGCTCTCCGCGGCCGCCGGGCGCGGCACTGGCTCATCGGAATACTGCAAGGTGCTGACCGGGTCATTGGTGCCCTTGTGGCAGGTGAAGCAGGTGACTTCCTGGCGCGCGTCGAAATTGTCCTTGTTGATGTTCATCATCATGGTGATCATTTTGCGCGCGGTCTGCTTGGTCATCAGATCGTCCTTGGAACGATCCTCGACGTGGCAAAAGCCGCAGTTCACGCCGAGCGAGCCGGCCATCACGCGCATGGTGGGAACGACCTGCTCGGCCGGAATCTCCTTGAGCACCTGGATATTCTTAAAGGCCTGCTCGGCCGTTTTTCCGGCGAGCTGCTGTTGCTGAGCGCCGGCAAAAATCGCCGCCGCAAGAATCGAGCCGGCAGCGGCAGCCACGATGCGCCGCGAAACGAATGTAGTCGCCATATGCAAGCTACCTCTCTCAAGAGTGCGGAATTCGATTCGAACCTTGACTCGCACATCCTACCCTTGTCCTGCTTGAGACTCAACCCCGGCGTGCGGGAGGAGGTCGCGGCTAAAGCCGCGACCCACAAAGCAGGAAAAAGCGCTCAGGTCTCGCGGCAAAGGCGGCCGCGCGACCTGAGCTACACAAGCTCCAGGAACACCGGTAGCTTGACAGAGGCGGAGGATGTGAACTAGGGTCGCGGCGCTGTGGAACTGGACCACTCCCTCTCGTGGCTGGCGCTGCGGCTGACGCCCGGGCTGGGCGCGCGCCTGACGGGCAAGCTGCTGCGCCAATTCGGCGGGCCGGAAGAGATTTTTCGCGCGTCGCTGACCGAACTGGAAGGCTGCCAATTGCCGGCGGCAGCGGCGCAGGCGGTGTTCGGAAAGAGCGGGTTTCGCGACGCGGAGAAAGAGTTAGCGCGAGGTAAAGAAGGCCGGAATTCGCCTGATCACCTGGGCGGAGGCCGAGTATCCGAAGCTTCTGACGCAGATTTACGACCCGCCGCCGCTGCTGTATGTCCGCGGAAACGTGGAGCTTCTGAGCCGGCACGCGATTTCCATGGTGGGAACGCGACGCCCGACGCCTTACGGGAATCAAATAACAGAACGATTGGCGCGCGACCTGGCCGAACGCGGCCTGGTGATCGTGAGCGGGCTCGCGCGCGGGATCGACAGCTCAGCCCACCGCGGCGCCTGCGCCGCAGCACGGGGCGGGACCATCGGCGTCCTGGGCTCCGGCATCGACGTCATCTATCCGAAGGAGAACCGGAAGCTCTTCGAGGAGGTGGAAAAACGAGGAGCGATCGTGACCGAGTTTCCGCTGGGGACGCATCCCGCGCCGGAAAACTTTCCGGTGCGCAATCGCATCGTGGCGGGGATGGCGCTGGGAACGATCGTGGCGCAAGGAGCGCTCTATTCGGGTTCGCTGATCACTTCGCGGCTGGCAATGGAGTTTGGGCGCGAAGTGTATGGGATTCCGGGAAACGTAACCGAGCCGATGAGCTTTGCGCCGAACCAACTGATCAAGCAGGGCGCGAAGCTGGTGACGAACTGGCAGGAGGTGGTGGAGGAGTTGCCCACGGAAGTGCGCGCGGAGCTTTTTCCGATGGAAGCAACCACGGCGGAAGAGCGAGCGTCCCTGTTTGAGGGGAGCCTTTCGCCGACGGAGAAGCGGCTTTTCGAGCTGATTCGCATCGAAGAGCCGATTCACGTGGACGAACTGGTGGAGAAGACGGGGCTGAGCTCGTCGGAGACGCTGGCGGCGCTTTGCGAGATGGAGATGCGCGGGGTGATCCGGCAGATGCCGGGGAAACAGTTTGTGAGGGTGCTGCTTTAGGAGCGAGGAGTTGTGGTCTGCTATGGTTGGAAGGAAGCGGCAGCGAAGCGCGTTCTGGTTAGTTACGTTTGCTTTAGGTAGCGGAAGGGAACTTATTCGCCCGCGGAAGGGCGTTTCGGTTTAAAAGAAAGGTTTATGGCACGCTCACTGGTCATCGTCGAGTCGCCTGCAAAGGCCAAGACGATCAACAAATATCTGGGACGCAACTATCTGGTGAAGGCGTCCTACGGCCACGTGATGGACCTGCCCAGGAAAGAGCTGGGCATCAACATCAAGCGTGGCTTCGAGCCGACCTATGAGGTCAGCCCGGAGAAGACCGACGTGGTGGAGGGATTGCAGAAAGCCGCGGAGAAGGCGGAAGCCGTGTATCTGGCGGCCGACCCGGACCGCGAAGGGGAAGCGATCTGCGCGCATCTGGCGGACATTTTGAAGCCGACCATGGCGGCGAAGAACGGCAAGAACGGGTCGAATGGCGGCGGCGGGCAAGAAAAAGAAAAAAGACGCGCAAGGGCGGCGAAGAAGCCGAGCGGCGCAAGAACCATATTTTCCGGGTGATGTTCAACGAGATCACGCCGCGGGCGATTCGCGCGGCGTTCGAGAATCCAGGCCAGATCAACGAAAATCTGGTGGACGCGCAGCAGGCGCGGCGGGTGCTGGACCGGCTGGTGGGTTACAAAGTTTCGCCGCTGCTGTGGGACAAGGTGCGGCGCGGGCTATCGGCGGGGCGGGTGCAGACCGTGGCTCTGCGGCTGATCGTGGAGCGGGAACGCGAGATTCGCGCGTTCACGCCGGTGGAGTATTGGACGCTGCACGCGCAGCTTGGGGCGGCCGAGCCGCCTTCGTTCGAGGCCAAACTGGCCAAGCACAAGGGCGAAGATATCGAGGTACACACGCAGGCGGAGGCCGACGCGATCATCGCGGCGGTGGAAAAAGCGCGCTGGCAGATCTCCGAAGTCACGCAGAAGGAGAAGCGGCGGCATGCGCAGCCGCCCTTCACGACGTCCAAACTGCAGCAGGCGGCTTATAACCGGCTGCGATACACGGCCAAGCGCACCATGGCGCTGGCGCAGCGGCTCTATGAAGGCGTGGAACTGGGCAACGAGGGGTCTGTGGCGCTGATTACGTACATGCGCACCGACTCGGTGCGCGTGTCGGGCGAGGCGCTGGGACAAGCGCGGGAGCTGATCGGGACGGAATTCGGCGCGAACTATCTGCCGGAGAAGCCCAACTTCTACAAGTCCAAGAAAGAGGCGCAGGAAGCGCACGAAGCGATCCGTCCGACGGACGCGTGGCGCAAACCTGCGGACGTGAAGCCGTATCTCAGCGACGATCTTTTCAAGCTGTATCAGCTGATCTGGCAGCGGTTCGTAGCTTCGCAGATGGTTCCGGCGGTCTACGACCAGACGAGCATCGACATCGCGGCGGGCGATTATACGTTCCGGGCGACGGGGTCGGTGATGAAGTTCGAGGGATACCTGGCCGCGTATCAGATTTCCGCAGAACGCGAGGACGACGAGGCCGCGGAAACCGACGAAGGGCGCCGATTGCCGGCGGTGACGCAGGGCGAGATCTTGCGCCTGGAAACGCTGCGGCCGGAGCAGCACTTTACCGAGCCGCCGCCGCGCTACTCGGAAGCGACGCTGGTGAAGGAGCTGGAAGACAAGGGCATCGGGCGGCCGTCGACCTACGCGTCGATCATCTCCACCATCGTGGAACGCGAGTACGTGAACAAGGACCAGGGGCGATTTACGCCGACGATGCTGGGCGAAAAAGTGAGCGAGCTGCTGGTGAAGAGCTTCGACGATATATTCGACGTGAGCTTCACGGCGCGCATGGAGGAAGAGCTGGACGAAATCGAAGAGGGCCGGCTGGGCTGGAAGGATTCGGTGAAGGAGTTCTATACACGGTTCGAGCAGGATCTGGAACAGGCCAAGGGCGACATGGAGTCGTACAAGGCCGGTATCCCCACGGGACGCAAGTGCGAGAAGTGCGGCCAGGGCGAACTGCTGGAGCGGATCAGCCGGCTGGGCTTTTTCCTGGGATGCTCGCGGTATCCGGATTGCGATTTTATCGAGGACCTATCGCCGGATCCGGGCGGCGAGGGCGAGAAGGAGACGCCGACCTGCGATAACTGCGGGCGGGAGATGGTGGTGAAGAAGGGGCGCTGGGGAGCGTTCCTGGCGTGCTCGGGCTATCCCGATTGCAAGACCACGAAACGGATCATTTCCGGGACGAGGCGGGCGCGGCAGCCGGACGTGCCGCTGAACGAGAATTGCCCGGAATGCGGGTCGCAACTGGTGATGAAGCACGGGCGTTACGGCGAATTTATCGGCTGCACCGGTTATCCCAAGTGCAAATTCATCCGCTCCAAGACTCTGGGCATCAAGTGCCCGAAGTGCGGGACGGGCGAACTGCTGGAGCGCAGGGCCAGGAAAGGCCGGCGGCGAGTGTTTTACGGCTGCAACCGTTATCCGGAGTGCGATTTCACATCGCCTCATAAGCCCATCCCTGAGCCTTGCCCGAAATGCGGGGCACCCTTCATCGTGGAGAAGCAGACTAAGACGGAGCACACCAAGTCCTGCATCAAGGAAGGCTGCGATTGGGAGACCGCCGTGCCGGAAGGCGAGCAGAAGGAAGCCGCGCCGGAAGAGGTAACGGTATCGGGCAAGCCGTGAGCGGCGCGCCGTTCGTCGTGTGCAGTGCGCCGTTCCTACAGATCAACAGCAATCAAGAGCAAGCCTAGAGTCACACCCCGAAAATCTGCTACATTCCCAGGTAAATGAAAGCGGCCATCGAGAAATTTCTGCTGCACCTGCGTTCGGTGCGCAATGCCTCGCCGCATACCTTGCGGAACTACGCGATGGACCTGGAGCAGTTCCTCGTCTATCTCACCCCACCCGATAGTCCCCCGGCGCAGGTAGCGCAGATCGATCACCACGTAATTCGCGAATACCTGGGCCACCTGCACGACAAAAAACTGCAAAAAAGCTCCATGGCGCGGAAGCTGGCGGCACTGCGGTCGTTTTTGAAGTTTTGCGCGCGCGAGGGGATGGTGAAGGAAAACGCGGCGCGGCTAGTGGCCACGCCAAAACTGCCGAAGCGAGTGCCATCGATTCTGAGCGCCGAGGAGATGAACCAGTTTCTGGACGGGCTGGCCACGGCGGAGATGGGCGGCAAAGCGAGAGGAAGGCGGCGGCCTTCCAAAAAGGCAGACGATTCGGCACGGCTGATGCTCGAGCGGGACCGCGCGATTCTGGAACTGCTTTACGCCTCGGGGCTGCGGGTGAGCGAGTTGACGGGGCTCGATATCGAAGACATGGACCGCAAGGAGCAGATGCTGCGCGTCCTGGGCAAAGGCAGCAAAGAGCGCATTATTCCCTATGGGTCGAAGGCGGAGGAGGCCCTCAAGCGATATTGGCCGCTGCGCGCGGACCTGCTGGCGCGAGCGGGAAAGGGCGGCGAGGTGCAGGCCATCTTCCTGAATCTCGCGGGGCGGCGCATGACCCCGCGGTCGGTGGAGCGGATGGTGAAAAAATACGTCCGCCTGATGAACGTCAACTGGGATTTGCACCCACACTCGCTGCGGCATGCGTTTGCCACGCACCTGCTGGCCGATGGCGCGGACCTGCGGGCCATTCAGGAACTCCTGGGGCATAGCTCGCTTTCCACTACACAGCGCTACACGCACGCCTCCATCCGGCAGTTGATGGAGGTGTACGACAAGGCGCACCCGCACGCGTAAGCTCCTGCGCTCTTTAACACCGATTTTACCCGCCCGGCATCAGTATTTCTTGCGGTCTCCCAAGCGGCTGAGATATCTTCCGTTCGCTTGTAGCCGTTCGCTGTAGGGGAGTGGGAGAACGTGAGACGACTTCTGCGACTGGCGTTGTTGCGCAGCTTTACTGGCAGGCGCGCCTTCGTGTTGGTGGCTATTTTGGTTGCCGTTGCCGCGGCGCCCGCGATCAGTCTGGCGCAAACGGATGAAATCCAAGTCTATGACGCTGAGATCGAGGAAGTGGGCGTATTCAATATCATGGTGCACAGTAACTTTACTCCCATCGGGCGGAAGACCCCGGATTTTCCAGGCGGCATCATTCCCAACGACTCAGTCAATGGCGCCGCCGAGTGGGCTTATGGCGTCAAGCCGTGGTTCGAGCAGGGACTTTATTTCCCTGTATACACCGCTTACTCCCAGGGCCGCGGCGGATCGCTGAACGGTTTCAAGCTCCGAGAACTATTTGTGCGGCCGCACGCGCACGATCATGAATTTTTCTACGGAGTGAATTTCGAGTTTAGCGTCAATTACGATTATTGGGAGTCCAAACGGTTTACCTCGGAAGTACGGCCCATCGTGGGAGTACATTTACATCCGATCGACTTCATCTTCAACCCAATCGTAGACACTGATTACACAGGGGGCTTTGGGAATCTCGAATTCGTTCCAGCGACGCGGTTGGCCTACAACCTAAACGACAAATGGGCGGTGGCCGTCGAGGAGTATGCCGATTTCGGGCAGTTACGCCACTTCCTTCCGGTAAACGACGAGTTTCATGAGGTTTGGGCGGTCCTCGATCACGACAACAAGTACGTGAATATAGAAACGGGCGTTGGCGTTGGGGTGACAGCGGGGGCAGACAAATTGACTTTCAAGCTGATGTTGTCACGCGACCTGAATGCCCCCAAAGATAGCGCGCCGGCGCAACCAGGCGGTCCGAAGTGACCATCCAGGAACGTAGAACCCTTAGCCTTGCTCCCTCGCAATCATAGTTCAGCAGGCGAGCCTAATCAGACGATGAAAGCAATCCCTTCGAGGGTCATAGCATTGATGTGCTGCTCTTTGCTCGCGCCTGTATCCGCGGCTTTAGCGCAAGACAAAGGAATGCCAGACATTCCTCTCGATAGCCCGGATCACAAGCCGCTAGTAGCCCATGTTATGAGTCTCAGGACCAAATAACCGCTCCAACACCCAATGGAAGGAGAATTTGAGAATCGAAAAAAGGAGGGCCTTGGCATGTCCCCGAGCGGATTGATCGAGTACAAAGACGCCAGTCCGGAAGTGCGCGCCGTTTATGACGACATCATGGCCACGCGGAAAACCGACTGGGTGAATAATTTCTGGAAGGCGCTGGCGCGGGACCCGGCGGCGCTGAAGCGGAAATGGGAAGCGGCCAAGCAGGTGATGGCGCCGGGCGCGCTCGACGCGTTGACCAAGGAGATGATCTACCTGGCCGTCAGCGTGACCAATCAGTGCGGCTACTGCATCGCTTCACACACGGCGGCGGCGCGGAAGAAGGGCATGTCCGAGGCCATGTTCCTGGAGTTGATGGCGGTGGTGGGCGCGGCGAACGAGAACAATCGGCTGGTGGCGGGATTTCAGGTGGAGATCGACGAGCAATTCAAGTAGGGGCGGCGCTCGCGCACAGCCATGAGCGGCAGCGCCACCGAAAAGAGCAGTTCAAGCAGGCGCTCACGTTCAGCACAGCCAAGAGTGGCTGTGCCACATGCTGAAGGCTCATGCGGGGCTTTTCAGGCGGGACAGGGCCCAGGCGGCGTGCTCGGCAATCAACGGATCGGCGGAGGCGGCGAGTTCGCTCAAGCGCGCACGGATCCGCGAAAGTGCTGGAGTATCCGCAGGATTTCTCGCCGCAACGTTGCCCGCCGCCACGCAGGCATTGCGCACCAGGCCGCGCCATTTCGCTCTGCGAACCGGACTGCCGGCGAATACGGCGCGGAACTCCTCTTCGCTAAGCGATAAGAGCCACTCCAGTTCGGGCGCGAGCAGCTTCTCGCGCGGCTGAAATGCTGGGGCGGAAGTGACCGGCGCTTTGCGGTTCCACGGACAAACGTCCTGGCAGATATCGCAGCCGAACACCTGCCAGCCCAGGGGCGCGCGCAACTCCTCGGGAATAGAGTCGCGAAGCTCGATGGTGAGGTAGGAGATGCAGCGGCGCGCGTCCATGACGTAAGGCTCGATCAGCGCTTCGGTGGGGCAGGCGTCCAGACAGAGGCGGCAATTTCCGCAGAGGTCGGCGGGCGCGGAGCCGTTGGCGTCGCTGGGAGGCGCCAATTCCAGCGATGTCAAAATCACGCCAAGGAAAAACCACGATCCCAATTTCTCGTTGATGAGGCAGGTATTTTTCGCCAGCCAGCCCAAGCCGGCCTTTTGCGCCACCAGGCGCTCGGAAACGGGGCCGGTATCCACATAAGCGCGGGCTTGAAACTGGCCATCGAGGTAGCCGCGCATGGCGGCGAGCAGCCGTTCCAGCTTCTCGCCGATGACGGCGTGATAGTCGTCGCCCCAGGCATAGCGCGAAATCCATGCTCGGGGATCGTGACGGGCGGCTTCAGCGACGGCCTCGATGGAGGGAGGATTTTCCGTATTGTAGTTGAGCGCGCAGACCACCACGCTCTTGGCGTCCGGAAGCACGCGCGTGACGTCCAGGCGGCGGGGATCGTGAAGGTAGCGCATCTCGCCGGCATAGCCGCGCTCCAGCCACTGCTCTAAATTCCCGCGATCGGCCAGCGCTTCCACGGGCACAACTCCGCAAAGGTCGAAGCCGAGTTCGATGGCCTGGGCGACGATCCATCGCGTGTCTGCGGCGGCGCGCATGCGTTCATTCTCTCCCAAGAAGCGAAGGCCAAGAAGGAGGATCGAACGCAATTCCACGCAGGGGATCGTCCAGGCGGAGTGCGAATCGAATGTTATTGTTGCTGTGCCGAGGCTTTCAGCGCAGCGGGAATCAAAACATCGACGTAGCGCTGCGCTTCCTTGGCGCGCGGACCGCCAGATTGCGCGATTTGGGTAAAGAGGGGCAGGACCTGGTCGCGGAGCGTGGCCGAATTTTGCGCGGCTAGCGCGCGGCTATATTGCTTGACGGCGTCGGTATAAGCGGCGTTGGCGGACGAGTTCGACTCGGCAGCGGCGAGACTATCCTCGATGTGCTTGCGGGCCTTGGGAATCACGCTATTCATGTAGTCGCGGGCATCGGTGGCGAGCGGCTCTTGCCCATCGGCGAGGGATTGGAACTTGGACAGCAAGTCCTGAAGTTCGTCCAGCGCGGCTGCGTCACCCTCTTGCACCAGTTCGTCGAAGTGATTTTTGAGCCGCGTCATTTGCCACTGGCCGGCATCGGACTCGGCCCGCGCAGATGCGCTATTTCTGCGCGCGCTGCCCAGAACCAACTGGGCGATGGCCGCATCGCGCATTTGGCGCGCTTCCTTCTGGTGCGCGCCTCCGGCGGCCAAGAGCTCATCGAGCGTCTTTACCTCCAGCAAAAAATGCCCGGGCGCTTGGGAAGTGGAGGCAAAGAGAGCGGCGGTCCAAAGCTGCCGATCCCGGCGGCGTTCGGGAATCACCTGATCGACGTAATGGGCGGCATCCGGCCAGCGTGGGCCGACCTGCGGCAAGGTAAGAATGTCGCGCAAGGATTTGTCGGCATCGTCGAGATCGCCATCCTGAAGATAGGCCGTGGCTTTGTCCCACAGGGCTTGCTCCTGCCGCGCGACGCGCTGCAAATCCACAGCGCGAGATGGGATGGCAGCAGGCGGAGCGGCGTCGATGGCGGGAGCGCTTCCGGCGGGCGTGCTCGGCACGCGCGTGTCGGCGTCCGCGACTGGAGTGGCGGGCGCGTTCGGCGCGAGTGGCGTCGAGGGTCTGGGCCGAGTCAAGCGGCATGGCTGCCGGTATCTGCGTGTTTGCCGTAACGTCCGGCGACGAGGATGCCGGCGAAGACGGCGCAGGCAGCTTGAGATAGCTGCGCCCAATCCGCAGGAATGGGCAGGGCCGAGATGTTGTAGCGGCGCACGACTCCGACCGCCGCAAGCGCCATGACGGCGAGAATCGCGAAAGCAACTACAGCTTTACGCCCAGGATGGGAGTTCGGCTGCGCGGGCTTGGCAATGCTCGCGAAGAGCGGCTGCGTCTCGGGCTTGGCAATCGGCGCTGCGCTGGGAGGAAGGGCGATGGTAGGCGTCGGCCGAGAAGACTGAGGCACGGTCCGGGAAGGTATTTGCGCTTCCACCGCGGCCTGAGGGGTCTTTCCCGTCAGGAAAGAGTTGCAGTTTTCGAGGTCTTTGAGGAGCTCTTCCATGGACTGGTAGCGCTCTTGGTCATTCTTGCGAAGAGATTTCAAAACGACCCTTTCGAGCGCAACGGGGCATTCAGGAAGCGATTGCCGTATGGGCAGAGGCTCCTTCTGCAGAATGCTCATGAGCAGGGCGCCATGGTTTTCACCGGCGAAGGGCCGCTGATAGGCGATGAGCTCGTAGAGGACGACTCCGAGGGCCCAAATATCAGCGCGCGCGCCGGCGTGCTGGCCGCGAAGCTGTTCGGGAGACATGTAGGCCAGGGTGCCGAGCAGCGCTCCGGTCTGGGTTTGGGAAGAAGATGTCAGGCGGGCGATACCGAAATCGACGACTTTGACGACTCCGTCGCGGGTCACGACGATGTTGGCCGGCTTGACGTCGCGGTGGATCACGCCACGACGATGAGCGTAATCGAGGGCGCGGCAGGTTTGGAGCACGTAGCCGAGCCTGGTCGCCAGGGGCAGCGCCGGCTTGCGAGCGATGATTTTCTCCAGACTCTCGCCTTCCAGATACTCCATGGCAATGAAGGGAGCGCCGCCCGATTCCGCCAATTCATAGATCGTAACGATGTTGGGATGCTGCAGGCCGCCGGCGGCCCGGGCTTCGCGGTAGAAGCGCTCCAGAAGAGCGGGGTTCTCGGCGACTCCGGCGGTGATGGTTTTTACCGCGACAAGGCGGCCAATGAGCGGATCGTGTCCCTTGAAGACGACGCCCATGGCTCCGCGGCCGATCTCCTCCAGGATTTCGTATCGGCCAATCTGTTGTTTTTCGGTTTGCGGCATGACGGCAAAGCTCGCCTTAGGGTTTAGTTTACCGGCGTAAGGTGCATCGTCCTGCGAGGCTCGAGGGGAAGCGTAGCGGAGGCGTTAACCGTAATCAGTTGGAATCGTTACGGCGCAGGGAGGCGGCGAGGGCTATTGAGGTTGGCACCCCCTCTTCAGATCGATGGGTGGCGCCTTTCGGCGCTGGGCGGTGGCGCCCTTCAACGACGGCGGCCTTCGGGGCCGGGCGCCGTCAGTAGCGTTTGGAAATCCAGGCGCTCACGTAGTCGAAGAAGTTCTTCTCCGAATTGGAGTACTGGCCGGGCGTGGTCTCGCAGCGCGTGCAGGGCGTGAAGCCGTGGGTGGCGCCCTCGATGACGATCATGTCCTTGTCCTTGGTAGTGGCAGCGTCGTATTCACGCTCCATGTCGCGGACAAAATAGTGCGCGCCCATGGCGGCGAACAGCTCGGGGACGCGGATCGACCGCACCGCGCAGATGGTGGAGTTGTTGCTCGAGCAGTCGTCGATCCCAAAGAGGCTATCGGTCGAGCGCACCGCGTTGGCGCTCAAGAAGGAACGGATGCTCAGGACCTTGGTGCCGCCGTCGAAGGTGCGGTGCAGGGGTTCGAGCTGCGGCTCGGCGACGAACACCGACTTGACCACCTGGGTCACGATCGACCCGTCGTTGCGCAAAAACTTTTCGGGCCGCGCGGTGCCGAAGATCTCCAGGATGTCGGCTGTCATAGTCGAACAGCGCCGCGGCAGCGCCCGGGCCGGCGCCGGGATTGCCGCCGCGGGGAATCACCAGGATGTCGTCATCCGGATAGGGGTAGTCGCCGTGCTTCATTTTTTCGAGCTTGGCGAGGGATGAATCGATCAAGCGCGTTCATGCGCTTGGCTTGGGCCGCGTAGTAGCGCTTCTGGAAGTCGGCCGAGTAGTGCGAGTTCCCCTTGGGGTTGAAGCCGTTCTTGGGATCGAAGGGATCGAGATCGGAGTTCACTTTGGACGATGGCGGATTGGTCTCGTCGATCACCGAGGGGTTGAGCCCGCGCAGCACGTTGACGGGGTTGCCCGGATGCGCGTCGGCGAAGACGATGCCGTCGACGGGCGGAAGCCCGGCGAGTTCGTCGGTGCACTGCACGAGCTTGCCGGGAGCCTTGCAGAAGGCGGTGCCGTTCTCGGCGACGGCTTGGTAGAAGCTCGTGGTGGGCCCGCCGCCGCTGTGCCCGAACAGCAGCACCTTGGTGATGCCGGGCTGCCCGCGCAGGAACTGCACGCCGGCCTTAACGTCGAGCGCCAAGTCTTCGAAGCGCACCAGCATCTCGTTATTCGTAAAGCGCGTGTTGATGCACAGGACCATGAAGCCGCGACGGGAGAGTTCGGTGCAAGCCGGGTGGCGCAGATAATCCGCCGTGCGGTGGATGACCAGGACGCCGACGTGCGGGGCCGGTCCCGCGTCGGGCGTGTAGAGCGCGGCGTCGGCGCGGCCCAGCGGCAGAAATTTCGGAGAGCTCTGGGCGAACGCCGCCGCGGACATGAAGCTGAGGACGAATGCGGCGATGATGGGCAGACGTGGCACGGCGCACCTCTCCGAAGCAAAGGATTGAATTCGATTTCCAATCTTAAATACGGCGCACAAAACTACGTCTCATGTCCGCTTGCGTCAACCTCAAATCGTCAAAGCGTCGCCGATGGTATTGCCGGTTCCAAGGAATGGCCGCTGGGCGGCCATTCAGATTTTGTCCGCACGCGCCACTCGCTGCTACAATGCTGAGCCATGGCCGATTGGCGACAGATCCAAGCGCGCATCCGCAAAGCTAAAACGGGCACCGACGCGGCGGCAAAACTCGCAGAACTCTACGAACGCACGCGCGATGCCATGGTGGCATTTGAATTGGCGCAGTGGCACGAGAAGGCCGGCGAGCATGGCGAAGCCGCGCGCTGGTACACGGCGGCGGCGGAACGATTCCGCAGGTCGCAGTGGAAGACCAAGGCGGAGGCGGCGCTGGCGCGCCTGCGCTCGGGCGCGGCGACGGTGGAATCAGCCGAACAGAGCAAAGTCGAAGGCGTTCCCGAAGCGGAGGTTGCAGAGTCCGCCGAGGAGAGTGCGCCTGAACCTCCGCGTCCCACACCTCAGGCTCGTCCCACATCGCGCTCGTCCGCTCCAGGCGCGGGCCACTCGCGCATCCGAATCGCGCGAACGCGTAAGCGAAGCGGAAGCCGCAGGCGAGGCGACCGAAGACGAGGCTCAGTCCGAAGAGATTCCGAAGAGACAAAGGATCGGGCTGAAGAGATGCAGGGTTCGGAGGCAGCCGCCACAACAGCGGCGCCTGCCACAACGGAAACGGCCGGGCCGGCGCGGGGTAAGCCGCGGCGGCGCGGAAGGCGGGGCGGCCGAAACCGGCGCCGTGGGACCTGCGACGGCTCCTGGAGCGGCGCCCGCGCCATCGCGAGCGCCAATGGCTCGGCCTGCACCACGGCAGGAGGAAGTTGCACCGGCCCAACCTGTAGTGGCAGCGACACCTCCCGAAGAACCGATCGGGCCGGCGAGCATCGCACCGGCGGTAGCTTGGCGAGAGCGAAGCCGTGCCGGCGAGCCGGCACTGGCCTCCCGCATGGCGCAACTCGAGTCGCAGGTTCGGCGCCTGCTGGCGTGTCCTCCGGTTCAATTGGACCTGGCCGAAACAGCGCCGGCGGGACCCGGGGTGCTGTTGCTTTCCGATTCGGATCAGGTGACGCACTATTACATTGAGTCCTGCCAAACCCTGCGAATCGGCATAGCCAACCTGACGCGCGGAGGACGGGGAGCCAAGGATAATCCGAAGCTTCGCGAGCGGTTGGGAGAGAATCTGGGCATAGCCGAGTCTCGCGTGTCGAGTTACCTGAAGGAGCATTGCGCCGTGCGCTGGCTGCAGCTCGACGAAGGCGCGAGCCATCTGGCCCACTTCGCCATCGCGGTGCTGCGGCCTGTGGTCAACGAGTGAGAATCGGGAGAAAAGCTTCCAACTCGCTTTGGCTCTGACACTTATCGGTTAACACCTGCGCCGCAAAGGCCCCCTATTCAAGGCCCCGTTGGCCATCCACACGGCGCCATTCGACCCGCTTTTTTCACCCTTGAACGCATCCGGGTAGACGCTTTCCGTCCACAACGGCGAAACTGAATGAGGACAAGGCACTTCGGGCGCTGGCAGGAGCGCTGGCCTTGCGGGTTGGTATGGGACTATCAGTAGTGCATCTTCTTTCACATATTCGGAATTCATTTGTAGAGCCGGAAAGCGAGGCGATTCGATGCCTAGGAAAGCAGGCGCAAGTTCGCGTGCATGGAAACTGGTGGACCTGGCGATGAGCAAGACCGCCGGCGTAGCGTTCGACACGCTGCAATTTTTCAACAAGTTCAATCCGAATCCTTCCTTCACGCCGAAATGGTCCGATAAGCCGCTGCTGAAGTCGTGGGAGAAGACCAAGCCCACGCTCGGCTGGCCGCGGCAGACCGATTCGCTGTGCCCGGGCTGCGTGAAAGAGGCGCGCGAAGCCATCTTCAGCGGACAAAAAGGACTGGCAAGACCTGATGTACGAAAAGGTCGGCGAGATCAAGGCGCAGATCATCGAGCGCGATGGGCAGGTCTGGATGGTGAAGGAGTGCCCGGTCCACGGCACTTACGAAGACCTGATGGCCATCGATTCGCGCTTCCTGGCCTGGATCGAAAAGAACTTCCCCGGCCGCGACATTCCCGCGCACAACGACGAAGGGCTGCACAAGCACGGCTCCAGCACGGTGCGATACGGCCGCGGCGCGGTGCTGACCGTGGACCTGACCAACCGCTGCAACATGATGTGCGATCCCTGCTTCATGGACGCCAACCAGGTCGGCTACGTGCACGAGCTGGCCTGGGAAGAGATTCAGGAAGTGCTGGACAACGCCGTGAAGATCAAGCCGCGGCGCCAGCTTTCCGTGCAGTTCTCCGGCGGCGAGCCGACCATGCACCCCTATTTCCTGGACGCCATCCGCTACGCGCGCAAGCTGGGCTACAACAGCGTGCAGGCGGCCACCAACGGCATCGAGTTCGCCAAGAGCAAGGATTTCTGCAAGAAGGCCTTCGAAGCGGGCTTGCGCTATGCCTACTCTGCAGTTCGACGGCATCGGCAACGACGCCAACAGCCACCGCCAGGTGGGCAACCTGTTCGACGTGAAGCTGCGCGCCATCGAGAACATGCACGAGGCGGGCATCGAGATCATCCTGGTCGTGACCATCGTCAACAACGTGAACAACGATCAGGTTGGCGCGATCGTGAAGTTCGCGATGGAGAACCCCAAGAAGATCTCCTTCGTGGCCTTCCAGCCGGTTTCGTTCACCGGCCGCGACGAAGACATCACGCCGGAGCGCCGTCTGCGGCAGCGCTATACGCTCTCGCACCTGGCCAACGACGTCAGCAAGCAGGTGGGCCGAGTCGAGCCGACGCGCGACTGGTTCCCGATTTCGCTGATCAGCGCGTTCTCGGCTTTTGCCGATTTGGCGCACGGCCCGGAATCGCAGTGGGGCACGGTGAGCTGCGGCTGCCACCCGAACTGCGGCGTGGGCACCGCGCTGATGATCAACAAGGAGACCAAGGAGTGGGCGCCGGTGCCGCGCTTCCTGAACGTTCCTCAGCTGGTGGAGGACGTCAAGAAGATCACCGACGCGGCCCGCGGCAAGACCTTCTCCAACCTCATGATGGGCCTGGCGCTGCTCAAGAACTACCGGCCCTTCGAAGCGCCGCCGAGCCTGGCGCTGGTCGACCTGTGGCGGAAGTTCGATAAGTCCTGGGGTCTGACGCCCAACCACGTGAAGAAATACGGCAATTCGGGCCCCGACCGCACCTTCGAAGATACCAAGAAGCGGCGCGAAGAGGACCCCTGGAATTTCCTGTTCATCGCCGGCATGTGGTTCCAGGACCTTTTCAACTACGACTTCCGCCGCACCGAGATGTGCATCATTCCCTACGCCACGCAGCAGGGCGAGATCTCCTTCTGCGCGTACAACACCGGCATCGGCTGGCGCAAGATCATCGAGAACATGTACAAGAACGCGACCGTCGCGCAGTGGTACCGCACCCACGGCAAGCACGAGATCTATGCCAAGGGCCGCGCGGTGGACCTGCAAACCTACGAGCACTCCCTGGTGATCGACGACGAGGATGCCGCGCGCGTTCGTCCCAAGGAGCACGACATCCCCATGACCGCGGCGGAGGAAGACAAGATGCGCCGCCGCAAGGCTCTCGAAGAGGCCGCCAAGGTCCGGGCCATCTACGAAGAGATGGTGCTCAAGAAGCCGCAACCGACGCGTGGTGCAGATCGGTTCGGTGCAACAGATCAAGTCGGCCACCGGCCCAGCCCTCACCAGCATCGCGAATGCCGGCGCGAAGCATGCGGTCAATGAAACCGAGGAGGTCGCGGCTCCGGCCGGCGACTAAGCCTCCAGCAAATCGGGTAGTGCGCCACGGCCCCCGCCTCTTGGGGGCCGTGGCATTTTGGGACAGTAATCCCTTTGGAATTTGTGGCCACTGCAGCTCCCTCCGGACTTGCCCCGCGCGCGCATCTATTCCTACAATAAAGATGGAAAAAGGAGCGGGAACCGAACATGCCCATTTACGAATACCTCTGCGACGATTGCGGCGCGCGATACGAGCGGATCGTGATGTCCAAGGCGACCAAGATTGCCTGCCCCAAGTGCGAGAGCGGGCGGCACACCTTGCAGCTTTCCGTCTTTAGCGCGCCGGCAAAAGGAAGCTCGGCGGAACCCTCCGCGAACGGCGGCATGCCCGCGGGACCGTGCTGCGGGATGGGCGGCTGCGGCTGCAACTAGCGCGCCGCGTTCGCAGGCTCCCTGACTGCGCGGGATTTTTCTCGAACGATGCAAAGCAAATATTCGCAACGATTGCGCTTAGGCGGTGGTGTATGCGTCGCATTGGCATTCTAACCGGCGGGGGCGATGTTCCCGGGCTGAACGCGGTAATCAAGAGCGTGGTGTATCAGACCACGGACATGGATCTGGAGGTTATCGGCATTCGCCGGGGATGGGAAGGGCTGACGCATCTGCAGATGGGAACTCAGTTCGATGCGGACTATGTCCGGCCCCTGGACCGCAACAACACGCGGGGCATCGATCGCACCGGCGGAACGATGCTGCATACCTCGCGCACCAATCCAGCGAAGATGCGCCGCGCCGCGCTGCCGGCGCATTTGAGCAAGGAAAAAGCCGAGACGCTGCGCGTGAAGGAGGACATTTACGACCTGACGCCCGTCGTCCTGGACAACATCGGATACCTCGGCCTGGAGTATCTCATCGCCATCGGCGGCGACGACACGCTGAGCTTTGCCAAACGGCTGGACACCGAGGGAGTGCGCGTGATCGGCATTCCGAAGACCATGGACAACGACGTCCAGGGCACCGAATATTGCATCGGCTTTTCCACGGCCATCAGCCGCGCCAAAGAAGCCATCACGCGCCAGCGCACCACGCTGGGATCGCATGAGCGCATCGGAATTTTCCGCATCTTCGGCCGGGATTCCGGCTTCACGGCGCTGTACACGGCCTACGTCACCGCCGGACGCTGCGTCATACCCGAAATCCAATTCGAGCTGGACCACCTGATCGAAATCCTGATGGAGGACAAGCGCAATAATCCCAGCCGGTATGCGTTCGTGATCGTCTCCGAGGGCGCGGTGTGGCGCGGACGCGAGGTCGCCGAATATGGCGAGGCCGACGCGTACGGGCACAAGAAAAAAGTGGATATCGGCCACGCGCTCGGCGAGGAGCTTCGCAAGCGCAAAGGCGAAGAGACCATGGTCAGCGATCTCACGTACGAATTGCGCAGCGGCGATCCGGACGCTTTGGACCAGATTGTGGCCATCACGTTCGCCAATGTGGCCGTGGATTTAATCCGCGAAGGCATTCACGGCCGGCTTACCGCCGTGCGCGACGGGAAATATACGCACGCGCCGCTCCCGGATCCCAAGCTCGGCGCCCGCAGAATCGATGTCCCCAAGATGTACAACGTCACGCGCTACCGCCCGCATTATGCCGGCAGGCTTGGGTCGCCGCTTTTGCTCTCCGCGGTAGATTCCTAAGGCAAGACCATCCGAGCTTGTTGCGGGATGCCATTCGCCACTCCAGTCGAATGAATCTATGGCTTGGCAGGCTCGGTTTTCTTTGATTCGGCGCTCCCACTTCCATAATTCCGGGCAAGATAATCAGAGATGATCTTGGCGTCGCCCTCGCTAACCGGCGCGCCATAGACCGTAATCATTTTTTTGACTTCCGCATTCCAGTGCTCGGCATCGAGGTGCGGCTGGATGACAATGTAATCGGTGGAATGGCAAATTCCGCAGTCTCTACGTACCACAGGCTCGTCAGGACCGGCTTTGAGCTGGGCGGCAGGGTTATCAGGCGGCAATTGAATAGATGTTTTTTGAGCTGCGGCGACGGCCGCGAACGCGAGAATCGCAGTGAAGAAAGCGATCCTCCGCCCGCTACTGTTGACGCTGATGCGCTTCATAGGATTTAGAATTCGCATGATTGGTCTCTCTAGGCAACTGTGAGCTCCACCTGCTCGACTACATTGCGCAGGTAACCGCCCGGGTTCCATAGCGGGTCAGCGGGTTGCGACTGCCCGACGCGATTGGTCGCGCGAGACATGACGCTATAATTTCCCGCGCGAGGCGGGGTCCACTGGAAAGACCACTCGCGAAATGAGTAGTCGCCCAGATCCTTCCCGAGTTGCGCAGATCGCCACGTGTGGCCATTGTCGGTGGACACCACTACGTCCTGAATACCATAGCCGCCGTCGAATGCGATTCCCTTGATCGCCGTGGGCTTGCCCGCAGGGAGACGCGCACCTGGATTGGGCACAATAATCAAAGAGCGGACATCCATACGATTGATGGGAATGGCGTGGGCGGGGGTGCCCCCCGGAGGCACGCAACCGCAGGGCGTATCCGGGATGAGATACGCCTTGGTCATCCAGAAGCCGTCAAATGGCTGATCAAGAACGGTGATATCGGACAAATTCTTTACCCAATAGGTGGCATACCAGCCGGGAACGATCAGGCGCGCCGGAAAACCATTGAGCAGTGGAAGTGGCTGGCCATTCATCTGGAATGCGACCAATATATTGGGATCCTCCATAATCCTGGAGGCGCTGAGGCTCTTGACGAAATCGGGAACTTTGGGCAGCGGGGGCTGATCCAAGCCGTTAAACGAGACGTCGACGGCTCGCGGCTGGATAGAAGCAGCCGAGAGAATATCGCGCAGCCGAACTCCGGTCCATTCGGCATTGCCCATGGCACCATTGGCCCATTGGCCGCCGAATACCCGCGGCGAAAAAAATCCGCGGCCGTTTCCCGAACACTGATTCACAGCGACGATGCTGGTGCGCGGGAATTTGGTCTGCAGGTCGTCTAACGAGAGCTCGAGTGGCTTTTCAACATACCCGGCCACCTTCAGGCGCCAAGTGGAGAGATCGACCTCCCGCGGTGGCGGGATGTGATAGCGAACGTAGAATGCGTCGTTGGGCGTGATCGGAGTTTCGAAGTATTTGATCGGAGTTTCGAGCTGCGGCGGTCGGGACGTCAGCAAAATCAGATCGGTCTTGCCGGGATAGCGGACGAGCGGCCGGCCCGCAAGCAGCGGATTGTCCTCACCTGCGGCCCAGCCAAGCTGCGGTCCGCCGAGAAAACGGCCGCCCCACAGCCCGGCGCCTACCGAAGCCGACGCCATACCCAAATTTCGCAGGAAGGTTCGCCGATTCACAGAGGTCACTTTAGAGCTACCTCCCTCCCACGCTATGATAGCGCGAAAAAGACTAAAACTTTTGCCGATGAATCCTTGGATGCAGGGCAGGCAGGGTTCCTTGCAAAACCTTTGATGCAAGCGAGTACAGCCGCCTTGACTGAGCCGAACGCCGGTTGTGAACCTGTACGACAAGCCAGTTACCGCTTTCGGCAATTCAAGAACATATACGGCCTTGGATGCCCGCTCCGGCTTCATACAATAGACCCAACACGGGCAGATAGAATGAATGGAGTGAAAGTCATGGCCGAAGCAACTTACGCGGTAAGGCGTGCCAATCCACGCTTCTCCTTCTTCGCGGATGCCGAAGCGACCCTGCGCGACGGAACTTCCGTTTCCGCCCAAGTCTCGGAGTTGAGCGTGGGCGGCTGCTATATCGATACGCTGGAGCCGATTCCCATCGGAACAGAGCTGCGGCTGCGCATCAGCCACGGAATCAACACGTGCGAAATCCCGGGCAAAGTGATCTACATGCACTCGGGATATGGCATGGGTATTTTTGGCGTGGGCGTGGTGTTTGGAGAGATGGCCGCAAAACAGCACTCCGCAATCCAGTCCTGGCTGCGCGAACTTGGCGGCAAGGCGGCGCCGAGCAGGCCGAACTAGGCAGCGAGACGTTCGCGTTTTCGCATTCAGATAACCGCGTTTTTGTTCCGAAACGGGTCAGCGCCGCTCTTTGTTCCGAAGGACAAAATGTTCTCCCCGCACGGTGAGGAAGTGTTTCCGGCAAAAGCGGGCGCCTAAGCGCTCGCTGGATGTGCAGACAGTTGCTTTCGTTTATCGGATGCGCAGCGCGTAGTACTTTCGTACCATCACTTCGGTTTTGCGGAGCGCAACTAAATTTTCGCGGGCGTGTTTTGTGGGATGAGCCGGGCGAAAGATCGCAGCGCCCGAAACGGTCCGGCGTTAACCAGCGGGCCGCAACAGGACAATTGAGCCGGAGCCGCGCGATGCGCGGGCTCCCCAAGGAGAATTCACATGAATTCGCGGACTACTGGTGTGCGCGTGGGGCTGCTGGCGATAATTCCGCTGCTGCTGGCGGGCTGCGGCGGCAATAATTCCTCGTCGTCCAATACACCCTCGTCTTCTCCCCAGCCAAATGACGACGATGATCAGCGATACTCCCACGAACGACTGGGCCGAGATCGGCGTCAGGGTTTTGAGCATCGCGCTCAAGCCGCAAAGCGGCGGCACGCCCGTGGTGGTGTACAACCCCAACCCGGCGGCCATGATCAATTTGATCGAGCTCGATCAGATCGCCGAAATCCTGAATAGCGTCAGCGTACCGCCCGGCACCTACACGGCGGCCACTCTCACGCTCAGCGCCAATCCGGGTGACGTGGCCCTCACCGCTTCGTCGGAACCCGATCCCGGATTCGCCGGCACCCCGGGAGAAATCGTCCCCTCCGCCAGATACAAATTATGGGTGCGACGGGCAGCGCCGGCAGCCTCACCGTGCCGTTGAACGTGACTTTCGTTTCTCCGGTGACGGTAACGGCGAATCAAAACAGCCAGATCGATTTTGATTTCGATCTGTCCAATCCGGCGTTCATTGTTGCGCATCCTCCGGTGGGCGGCGGCATGACGCTGTGGGCCGTGAATTTCACTCCCGCTTTGCGGCATCACCCCATTTTTGACGTGACGCGGCTGGTGTTGCGCGATCTATACGGCAGCTTCGTATCCGCAAATTCGGTAAACAACGTAGATACCTCGATCACGATTACCAGAGTGTTCCCCGTGGAACCGCCGGTGAATCCGGAGAAGGAGATGTCCTCATCTCAAAATCTGAACATTCTGGCCGATGCCAACAACGGAACGCTTTTCTATGACATGGACGCCGGGACGAGGAGCACGATCACGAACTTCAATAACGTGGCCAGCGGTCTCACCGGGAAATTCCTGCGCATTGCGGCGCGCTATCAGTCCGACGGCAGCCTGGTCGCCGTGCGCATCTGGACCAGCAGCTCATTCAACACCGTCTGGATAAGCCCGGAAGGCCACGTGCGCCACGTGCTCATCTCGTCCTCCGCCCTGGTGGTGGACAATGAGGACGGCCAGCCAGTTACGGTGGACGTCAACGGAAGCACGCAGTTTTTCTACCGCGCGCCGGCGAATCCGGCGGTGGACGCCACGCCGATCTGCACGGGCGTGGCTTGCCTGAACGATCTGGTGCGCGGCTTCAAAGTCCACATAACCGCCGATCCGTTGCAAACTCCGCTGGTCGCCCAAACTGTGGATATCGAGATCGCGCGATTTGAAGGCGCGATCTCATCGCCCAACTCGGCCAACTTCACCTACACGCGCGACTTTGTAACCGGCGGCGACAACTACACCAAGCAGATGATCTATATCTCCAACGCGACCGCCAATGGCAACGATCCGCTGAGCGGCGCAAAGATCACCGGCTACAAGTGGTGGAACTTCGCCTTCCCCACGCTTTTGGATAGCAACGCTACCGCGGGCGACAATCCCATTTCGGATTTCATCGCGGCAACGGGCGGCTCCGCCACGTTCGGCGGCACCGTAGGCGCCGTGCCGGTGTTCGGCGCCACCTTCGCGACCTGGAACGATCCGGCGAATCCGGCAGGCTGGGCCGCGCCGTGGAGCATCCTCGAACCAGCGCCGGTTCCCCTGGCCAGCGTGGCTACGGGCTGGATTACAAATGGCGGAAGCGCGGGCGGCAGCTTCACCATCGCGGCGGCCGGCGGCACGAGCCATATCCTGGTTGACGCCAGCAGCGTCTCGGGTTCCGCCACGCTGGTCTACCAGGTGGACCGCACGGGCGGCATCATCACCATCAGCCCGGTCAACCTGACGACGCAAGCCGGGCTGAATACGGTGCAAACCAATCTGACCCCCAGCACGCCGGTCAAGGTGTTTGGCGTGCCGCAAACCGACGGCAGCATCAAGGCCTACGTCTTCTTCTACTTCACCGGCACGATGCCGACGTCCTGAAGACACCCTCGCTTTTAAGAGGTTCGGGTGCAACGGGCCGCGCGCAGTTTTATCCGCACGCGGCCCGCTTGCTTTTCTCCCGAAAAATGCCGTCAGGAATCGCTGCGATCGCCGTGAGCTTTGGCCCGTGCGGCCAGAAGCTTCTCGACGTCGGCGGCGGAGAGCTCGGCTTGCCTGCCGAGGAGCTGGGTGACCAGCGAGACGTGAGCGAAGTGCTCCACGGTTTCCATACGGAAAAAGGCGGTGAGCAAGTCCGGACCGTAGGTAACCACGCCGTGATTGGCCAGCAAAATGGCGTCGTAATTCCGGAGCAGCGGCTCGATGGAATCGCACAACTCGCTGGTGCCAGGGGTTCCGTAACGAGCCAGAGGGACGCAGCCCAGCGCAAACACGGCCTCGCTGAGAATGGGCTTGTCGAGCGGCATGCCGGCGGCGGCGAACCCGGTGGCGATGGGGGGATGGGCATGGCAGACCGCGCGGACGTCGCGGCGCAGACTGTAGATGAGCAAATGCATGGCCAGTTCACTGGAAGGGGGGCGGGTACCGCAAAGCGGCCGGCCCTGAATATCGGTGACGACCAGATCGTCGGCGGTCATCAAGCCTTTGCTGACGCCGGTGGGAGTAGTCAGGACACGCGAGGCATCCAGGCGCACCGAGATATTTCCGTCGCTGGCGGGCGCGAAATGGCGCGCATGAATCCAGCGGCCGGCCGTGCAGATGTCGCGGCGGTGCGTATCCTCAGACTTGCTGTTACCAGGAGCGATGGCTTCAGCGAGCAATGGGTCCTCGCTTTTTTTTACCAGCGATCAACTCTTCGGTTTCAGGCCTCGCGGGCATTCCCCGCTTCGCTAGCTTAGGCTAAGGCAACGTCTCGATCGGCCGCTCGCCGGGGCACGCTCTTACGCGATTCGCCGCCAGTGTTCGGCAGTTTTGTTGCAGGCCTGCGCTTGCGTCAGGCATAGATACCGCGCAGTTTCAGCACGAAGGCGACGCGATCGATGGCCAGCATATATGCGGCGGTGCGGTTATTCACGCCATGCGCCTCGGAGTAGCGTACCACTTCATCGAAGCTGTGCTCCATGACATCTTTAAGCCTCTCATTGACCACGCTTTCGCGCCAGAAGAAACCCTGGCGGTCCTGCACCCACTCGAAATAGCTGACCGTGACGCCGCCGGCATTGGCGAGGATATCGGGAATGACAAAGATCCCTTTGGCGTCCAGCACCTCATCCGCATAGGCGGTACTGGGCCCATTGGCGCCTTCGCAAAGAATACGGGTTTGGAGGCGCCCCGCGTTCTCGCTGGTGATTTGATTCTCGACGGCGGCGGGCAGGACGATATCGCATGGCTGGAACAGAATCTCCCGGGCCGGCATGCGCTCTCCTCCTCCAGGAAAATCTGGCAGCGGCTTATGCTGGCGCAAAACCCAGTCTTCCACCGCGGGAACATCGAAGCCCTTCTCGTTGTAGAGCCCGCCGTGGATATCGGCGAGTCCAACAATTTTGTAACCGGCGGCGTGCATGAGCGAGGCCGCGGCGGAGCCCACATTACCGAAGCCTTGCACCACGACGCGAGTTTCGGCGCGGCGCCTGCCGAATTTGGTCACCGCCTTGTCGCACACGATCAGGAGGCCGCGGCCGGTGGCGGCGTGGCGTCCCTGAGAGCCACCCATCTCGATGGGCTTGCCGGTGACGACGGCAGTCGTGGTGCGGCGGACGTGCATGGAGTAGGTATCCATGATCCAGGCCATGGTCTGCTCGTTGGTGCCGAGATCGGGCGCGGGAACATCCCGCTCGGGCCCAAACCAGTCGCTCAGTTCGGCGGTATAGCGGCGCGTGATGCGTTCGAGTTCGCCCCGGGAAAGCTTCTCCGGGTCGCAAATGATGCCGCCCTTGGCGCCGCCAAAAGGGATATTCACGACCGCGCATTTCCAGGTCATCTCGCTGGCTAGCGCGCGGATTTCATCTAGCGTCACATTGGGCGCGAAACGGACGCCGCCTTTGCACGGCCCGCGCACCAGCGAATGCTGCACGCGATAGCCGATGAAAACTTCCAGGCGCCCGTTATCCAGCGTGACGGGAATGTAGACCGTGATCTCCTTGTTCGGGTAGCGCATGAAGCGGTAAACGCCGTCTTCGAGACCGAGCTTTTTGGCGGCAACTTCAAAGCGCGCTTCGGCCGAAGCGTAGACGTTCATTTCATCGTGGGGCGACAGGACGGATGTAGACATTGGCCGCTTCTCCTCGGTCACAAATTGGGATACGCCAACTTCTCCGGGAGTTTCCGCACCAGAGAGTTCCTGTAGATAAAGGCCTTGGCCGCCAGCCCGCGGAAGAGCGGAGTATATCAGTTCCCGGCGTTAAATCGGAGCCCGCAGGAAGGCCCGGTAGTGGATCAGTGAATTCTAACCTATCGTGTCACGATCAAGAAAATTCAAACTGACCGACGATCGAAGTCCCCATCGCGCCGGCGCAAAGGTTGGGCCGAAAACGCCGCGAGCGAACCCATTTATTGGATGAATCTTTTGAGCAGAAAGGAGGCCAGCCGCCGGGAGTCGTGGCGCACGACGCCGTGAACCTCGAGGAGATTGTCGAAGACGCATTGCAATCCGGCTCGCCGCAGCTCAGCGGGATCCGCCAAGACCGGCTCGGAGCCCTTGGACTTATAGCGCCGCAGAACGTCCGCAGCGAGAGGCTCATTGTTAATCACCACGCAATCGATCACCTTCCTGGTGGTGTGTTGATGAATGGCGCGCACATGATCGGCCAGGGTGTAACCGAGCGTCTCGCCCGGCTGGGTCATGAGGTTGGCGATGTAGACGCGCGTGGCGCGGGACTTTTCGATGGCTTCAGCCACGCCCGAAACCAGGAGATTGGGAATGATGCTGGTGAAAAGCGATCCGGGGCCGAGGAGTATCAGGTCGGCCGCGGCGATAGCCTCCAGGACGTCCGGCAGGGGCTTCACCTTGCGCGGAACCAGACGCACGCGGCGAATGGGCGTGCGCGTCGCGCCAATTCGAGTCTCGCCGGCGATCACTTTGCCGTTTTCGAGCGCGGCTTCGAGCGAGACCAGTTGATTGGTGGAGGGGAAGATGCGCCCGCGAATGGCCAGCACTTCGCCGCTCACGGCCACCGCGCGGGTGAAATCGCCGGTAATGTTGCTCAGCGCGGTGAGGAATAGATTGCCGAAACTATGGCCGCGCAGGCCGCGGCCGGAGTGGAAACGATACTGAAACAGCCGGCTCAGCAGAGCCTCGTCCTCGGAGAGCGCCACCATGCAATTGCGTAAGTCGCCGGGCGGAAGGACGCTGTACTCGCGGCGCAAGCGGCCGGAGCTGCCGCCGTCATCGGTAACCGTCACCACAGCGACGAGATCGGAAATGGGATGATGGGAATTCGGCCGCTGCCGCGGAGCGACGTGGCTTTTCAGGCCGCGCAACAGCATGGAAAGGCCGGTGCCGCCGCCGATGGCCACAATGCGCACGGGGCGGGCGCGCCGAAGCGATGGACGATACACGCGCGGGAACCCGTCAGACGCCGGAGCCGTCGCGATCGGGGTAAAGAAGTTCCGTAAACCTGGGATCTTCCTGGAGGAAGGCGAAGTCTTCATCATTGCGCGCGTGATAACGATTCTCCGGCCGAAGCTGTATGGCCAGCTTCAGGTTTTCCATTGCCGACTCGGCTTCCCCTGTAAGGCAATCAAGAGCCGCCATAGCATAGATGACGTAATCGGCTTTGGGGGCCAACTTGCGGGCGCGCGCAAGGTGTTCGCGAGCTTCGTCCCAGCGCCCCATGTTCATCATGGCCACACCCTGCTGATAGTGTTCCTCGGGAGTGCGCGGCGTGACGGGTTCGGAACGCTGCATCCGCTGTTCGATAATGCGGAGATGGACGCGAGCGCGATCGGCGAGGTCCTTTCCCGGTCCGGCAATTACTTTTTCGAACTCGGGTTTGGCCTTGGCGTATTTCTGCTGCTGAAAATGCTGTACGGCCTCTTCGAAGGCTCGCAACTGCTGCTCGGTCTCTGCGTCGATCAGGGGCCGGAGCGCTTCCTTGGCCTTTGGCTCCGCTAAGGTCTTTTTTTTCAGGAAGGTAAGCCGGCTTGGGGCGCTCACTCGCCTCGTTCTCTTCTGCTTTTTTTTCTTTCCAGAACGGCGCATTTTGTTCACAACTATTAGCACAGCAGGCACAGCGCGTCAATCCGTCTGCGGCCGCCGCCGTCCCGACACTGGAAATAACAGAAAGGAATGAGTTTAGGTCAGCCGCCGCAAGAGGCCTGGGAAAGGAGTCAACTGGTTGACAGGCAATGACCTATATGGCCTCCATGGTCTGGTGCCGCGGGCGATACCTGTTTCCAATTGGCTACGCCGATATGGCTCAATGCTTTGGGCTCCGCGCACGCTATGCTATAAATACACTCCCGGTTCGCCGGATCACTGTGCCTTTCATCAACTTTCCCGCACGCGAAATCAATTGCAAGCTCGTCTATTACGGTCCCGGCTTAGGCGGGAAAACGGCGAATTTGCAATGGATCTACGACAATACCGGGGCGGGCTTGAAAGGGAAGATGATTTCGCTGGCCACGGAAACGGACCGAACGCTTTTTTTCGACTTTCTACCGCTCGACCTGGGCACGGTCCGGGGATTCAAGACGCGTTTGCACCTGTACACCGTTCCCGGGCAGGTGTTCTACGAGGCCAGCCGTAAGCTGATCTTGAAGGGCGCGGATGGAGTTGTCTTCGTCGCCGATTCGCAGGAAGAGCGGCTGGACGCGAATCTGGAAACGCTGGAGAACCTGAGGGAACACCTCAAAGAGCACAAGCTGGAATTCGACACGATTCCTTATGTTCTGCAACTCAACAAGCGCGATCTCCCCAACGTCATGGCGCAGGAAGCGCTGTGCAAAAACCTGCGCGTCAAAAATGAACCCGTCGTGGAAGCTGTAGCAGTGGAGGGAAGAGGCGTGTTCGAGACGCTGCGCGAAGTGGCCAAGCTGGTGCTGGCGGAGTTGAAGAAGGGCGCGTGAGTGGATCGATGGTTTTCCTCTTTGACGGCGCGAGAACATCCTGTTGCCGCTTCGTTTGCCACCCTGGTCTCGAGCGGTCTCTTTTCACCCTCCCGTTTTAATTTCAACTAAGTGACGGATGAAGGCGCTCGATCTGCATCGCTGGGACGTGACTCCGGCGGAAGCGCGGGATATACAAGTGCGCCTGCGCGAGCGCATGGAGCGGCAGGATCGCATCGGCAAAATCCGCTACGTGGCGGGCGCGGACATTGCGCTGGAGCTGGCTGGACGCGGTTCGTGGCGCACCGGCCAAGGGCGCGCGATTGCCGGGGTGATCGTCTATCGCTTTCCCGAGATGGAAGAAGTCGAGCGCGCCAGTTCCATCCAGCCCTTGCGATTTCCTTATGTTCCGGGCCTGCTCAGCTTCCGCGAAATCCCGGCGCTGCTGGCAGCCTTCGAACTGCTGCGCACCTCGCCCGACCTGATTTTTTGCGACGGCCAGGGATATGCGCACCCGCGGCGCTTTGGCCTGGCCTCGCACCTGGGCGTGGTGCTGGACGTGCCGTCGATCGGGGTGGCCAAATCGATTCTCATCGGCGAATGCAAAGAGCCGGGACGGCGCGCCGGCAGCACGGCGGCTCTGATCGATGCAGCGGCAAGCGAGCAGATTGGGGCGGCGGTCCGCACCGCAACCGGGGTGAAGCCGGTATACGTCTCGGCAGGCAATCGCATTTCTCTGGCCCGAGCGATCGAATTCACCATGGCTGTCGCGGACGGGTTTCGTATTCCACGGCCCACGCGCGAGGCGGACCATTTCGTCAATGAGATTCGCCGCAAGCGCAGGGCGCAGGCGGCAACCGCCGGCGCCCCGGGAGAGCCGGGGTAAGCCTAACGCCGGGTTTCCGGCGTGGGGACCGACACTATTTGTAATGCGGGAACCTTTAATTCGGCCGCAAATAAAAAGGGAGGTGAAAACCGAAGGTCTTCACCTCCCGGGGTGGGTGGGGTGTTGCTGAGTAAACTCTGCGAACGCGATGAAAGCCCTATTAGGCGCCCGGCTCATTCATGCGCCGCGCCACTTACGCGTGCGGAAATATCACCGCGGGGCTGGACGTGTCAAGCGAATTCTACGACAAATTATAAGGCCAAGCTGTAAGCACGCCCTGCCGTCCAATCAGGGCTGCGCAAATGGCGTTGACTCGCGCTGAGCCAGCACGCGCCGCGCGTTTTCGTAGAGGGCGCGAGCTTGCGGAAGCGTTTCGATGGCCTTCTCCACTTGCGGGTCATCCTGGAGATCCACCTGGTCGCCCGCGGGCAAGCCGAAGACAGAGACGAAGACTTCTTTCTTGATCTCGCGCTTGATCCAATCGAGATTCGCGCTTAGATCGGCATCGGTGTAATTGATGTTCTGTTTCTGTAAGAAGGCGCGAAAAGCCGCAAGAACGGAGTCGTTCACCTCAAAATTCTTTGTGACTTGAGGCTTGGTGCCCAGGAAATAGGTGGTGAAATCTCCGACGCTGCCTTCGTACGGAAAGAAAACTTCGTGGCGAAGCAATAGCTCCTGAAAGTCATTGGCCTTAGGCACGGAAACGACGACGTCCGGGGTAATGCCGTCGCCACCGAAAACTTGCCTGCCGCTATCGGTCAATTTCACTTCGGTCGGCTTGGGATTCTTGTGGTTGTAAAGGTAATCGTAAAGGGAGATGTCCTTGTAGTCGCGCTGAATGAGGCGCCCGCTGGGCGTGTAGTAACGCGCGGTGGTCAGCGCCAGGCCGGTGTTTTCGCTGAGCGGCGTCACCGACTGCACCAGGCCCTTGCCGAAGGTTTGCTCGCCAACGACCAGCCCGCGGTCGTGGTCTTGAATCGCGCCAGAGAGAATTTCGGAAGCCGACGCGGACCCGCCGTTTACGACCACCACCAGAGGCACCTGAACCCCGCGGTTCCCGTGAACGGCGTAGTAGCGGCGTTCCTGCGACGCGCGGCCATGATGCGAAACGATGAGCTGGTTCTTATCGAGGAACATGTCCGCGACGGAAACGGCCTTATCCAACAGGCCCCCGGGATTGCCGCGAAGGTCCAAAACCAGGCCATCGAGCTTGGCCACGTCCAATTGTTTGAGGGCGGCGGCCATATCGCTATCGGTCTCTTCACTTTCGAAGCCGGTGAGCCGAATGTATCCGATGCCGGGCCGCACCATGAACGAAACGTCCACGGCATGGCGCGGGATCTCGTCGCGCGTAACGGCGAAGGTCACAGGAGCGGTCTCGCCTTGGCGAACCATGGCCACGTGGACGGTGGTTCCCTTGGGCCCTTTGAGCAGATCGGCGACCTCCGAGGTGGTCAAGCCTTCGGCGGACTTTCCGTCAATGGAATTGATGATATCGCCGGGGCGAATGCCGGCTTTCCAAGCCGGGGAGTCGGGCATGGGCGCGAGGACCACCGTATAGTTTTCGCGCACGCCAATGGTCATTCCGACGCCGTAGTATTTGCCGCGCTGGCCTTCGCGGATGAGCGCGTACTGGCGAGGATCGAAGAACGTGGAGTGCGGATCGAGCACCCGCAGCATGCCGGGAATGGCGCCCTCATAAAGGGCGCGGTCGGTATCAACGGGGATGGCGTAGTTCTGCTGAATGAGAGAGAGCACATTGGTGAAATTCTTGATGTGGTCCTGGAGATCGGAAGTGTCGGCGGGTGTGGCGCGAAGCGAAGGGCCGTACAGAACGCCAAGCACCGCCGAAAAAGAGAGGACCGCGAGAATTAGTAAAGCACGATTACGCTTCGGTTTCATTTTGCTCTCACATTCAGCCCGCACGGTTGGTTTCGTAAGCGCGGACACTACAGCCTAGCGGCTGCCAAATCGAGGCGAATAGCAACCTCAGGGTAACACGGCGGTTAGAGGGAGTGCCAGTGCAGAATTTTGGATCGCCGCGTGCGGAATTTTGGATCGCCTGGTGGATTAAGTTCGGCCACGGATCAGGCAGGGCGGGCGCTAGGCGATGAAGGCCAACAGAGTGAACGTCAAAACCGTCAGCAGAATTCCGAGGCTGGCTACGCTCAAGGCTCGGCCGCGTCCCAGCAGAGAATCGCGAGTCTCGGCATTCATGCACAAGAGGGCGGCGGCCAAGGCAACAATCGCCCAGGGCACCGCGGCAGAGAACGCCGGGCGCATCGGTATGGGGAAGCGGGGGAGTTTGGCTGCCATCAATAGCAACGCTGCAGGTGGCCGGATCCAGCGCGGAAAGAGCGGAACGATGGGCACCAGGAATGCGGAAACCAGCAGCGAGCGGATCACCCAACGCTTGATCCTTTCCCTCAACGCGGGCCGCCACTCCGGCCAGGCAAAGTAGTCCCAGGTCAGCAAAGCGATAGCCAGAGGCGCCCAGCCGTATAGAGAAGCTCTGCCGTCGATCCAAAGCCAGATGGCTATGGCCGAGGCCTTAAGGCTGGGGGCCAAGCTCGACCCGCGATGCGAAGCGGCGGAATGCGCCAGGGCGGAAGCCCGTAAAAACGTCGACGCGAGCGAATTGCACACGGCGGCAATCAGCAGCGTGGCCAGGCTCGTCAACTGCAGCCAATGACGCGTGCAGGTGGCATCGCAACGGGTGCAAACCGACTGCCGGGGAAAGAATTGCAGTCCACAATTCTCACAGAACAAGGGGCTTCTCCGAGAGAGATTCGGACGCAATCAGGTTACTTTCACCCTGGCGGGAAAAACTACTGTCCGTTGGAGCAGGACTATCCCGTTGGCTAACTGGCGCCCCGGCTAACGGGTGCGCGGGGCCAGAGCCGAGCGGCCGGGGAAGCGGGCGGCCGAGCCCAGCTCTTCCTCGATGCGCAGCAGCTGATTGTATTTAGCGACGCGATCGGTGCGGGAAGCGGAGCCGGTCTTGATTTGTCCTGTCCCCATTCCGACGACGAAATCCGCAATGAAGGTGTCTTCGGTCTCGCCGGAACGATGCGAAACGATGGAAGAATATCCGGCGCGGCGGGCCATCTCGATGGCCTCGATGGTCTCGGTAACCGTTCCGATTTGATTGAGCTTGATCAGAATGGAGTTGCCGACGTTTTCGGTAATTCCGCGATGCAGGCGCGTCGTATTGGTGACGAAGAGGTCGTCACCCACGAGTTGCACCTGCTTGCCCAGGACGCTGGTGAGGTGCTTCCATCCGCTCCAATCGTCTTCGGCCAGGCCGTCCTCGAGAGAAACGATGGGGAATTGCCGCACCCACGACTCCCAGAAGGCGGTCATCTGCTCCGGCGTTCGCGAGGACTTGTCGGACTTCTTAAAGACGTAGCGATTGCTCGCGCTTACGTAAAATTCGCTGGCGGCGGGATCGATCGCGATGGAGATCTGTTTGCCGGGCGTGTATCCGGCGGCAGAGATCGCTTCGAGGACGACCTCGATGGCCTCTTCGTTCGATTTCAGATTCGGGGCGAAGCCGCCCTCGTCGCCCACGGATGTGGAATAGCCGCGCTTGTGCAGCACGGCTTTCAGATTGTGAAAGACCTCCACTCCCATGCGCAGGGCTTCGGAGAAACTCGAGGCGCCCACGGGCATGACCATGAACTCCTGCAAGTCGACGGAATTGTCGGCATGCGCACCTCCGTTCAGGATATTCATCATGGGTACGGGAAGCGTGTTGGCTTCGCGCTGGGTGGAGTAACGAGAGAGATAACGATAAAGCGACACGCGCTCCGCCGCCGCGGCGGCGCGAGCGGCCGCCATGGAGACGGCCAGGATGGCGTTCGCGCCCAGCTTCCCCTTGTTCGGGGTGCCATCGGTTTCGATCATGCGGCGATCGAGCGCGGCCTGCCCGGCCACGTCGAGTCCCTTGACGGCCTGAGCGATCGCGCCATTGATATTTTCGACCGCGCGAAGCACGCCCTTGCCGAGGTAGCGCGTCTTATCGCCGTCGCGCAATTCGAGGGCTTCATGTTCGCCCGTGGATGCGCCTGAGGGCACCGCCGCGCGACCGCGCGTGCCGTCTTCGAGCAAAACGTCGGCTTCAACGGTGGGATTACCGCGGGAATCGAGAATCTGCCTGCCGATAACGCCAGTGATCCTATGGGCCATGCCCTCTCCTTGAACTCCCAGCACGCGCGTTTTGTTGCCTAAAGTGCTCGCGCTCGAGGCGTCGCCGGGGGATGCGCGCGAGAAATGCGAGAGAGCATTTTAACGTGAACCGCAGCTCAAGAGGTAAGAACTTAGAACTCTGGCGGCATTGAAGAAAACACGACGACGCCTTCCTGTGTATTCCGCGCGCGGCTACTCCGGCTCCTCCAGCATGGACTCTTCGCGCACGACCGTGACAACTCCTTTTTCGCTCACGTGATAACGGCTGCGGTCGGCTTCCAGGTCGTAGCCGATTTCGGTGTGTTCCGGCAAGACCACATGGCGGTCGATGATGGCGTTGCGCACGCGCGAATGGCGGCCGATATTCACGTGGTTGAAAATGATGGAATTTTCCACCTCGGAATAGCTGTTCACGCGCACATCGTAGCCCACCACAGAACGGCTCACGCGGCCGCCGGAGAGAATCGCGCCCCCGCTGACGATGGAGTCCAGCGCCGCGCCCATGCGGTCCGGATCGGCAAAGACCGTTTTCACCGGCGGATATTGCTGCTGCCAGGTGCGCAGAGGCCAGCTCTTATCGTAGAGATTGAAGATCGGAGTTACGGAAACCAGGTCCATATTGGCTTCGTAGTAGGCGTCGAGGGTTCCCACGTCGCGCCAGTAGAGCGGCCCATTGCGGTTTTCATCCTCGAAGTTGTAAGCGAAGACGCGATAGTTGGAAAGAATGCGCGGAAGAATGTCGCGCCCGAAGTCGTGGGTGGATTCGGGATCTTCGGCGTCGGAGATCAGGATGGGGATGAGCAGTTGGGTATTGAAGATGTACACGCCCATGGAGGCGTTCACTTTTTCCGGGCGGTGGGCGGCGCGCTTGGGCTCAGCGGGTTTTTCTTCGAAGCCCAGGACGCGCCATTGAGCGTCGGTCTCGATGATGCCAAAGCGCCGCGCTGCTTCCGAGGGATCGACTTCGATGGTGGCCACGGTGACGTGCGCGCCCGAATCGACGTGCTGCTGCAGCATCTTGCCGTAATTCATTTTGTAGATGTGATCGCCGGAGAGAATGATGGCGTAGTTGGAGCGCTCGCTGCCGATGGAATAGATATTCTGGTAAACGGCGTCCGCGGTGCCCAGATACCAGCTGGTGGAGACGCGCATTTGCGGCGGCAGAACTTCGATGAAGTCGCCGAGTCCCATCAGCGACGACCAGCCCAAACGAATATGGCGGTTCAAGCTGAGCGCCTTGTATTGGGTGAGAACGAAAACGCGGCGCAGGTCGCTATTCATGCAATTGGACAGCGTGACGTCGATGATGCGGTACACGCCGCCGAAAGGGACGGCGGGTTTGGCGCGGTCGCGAGTGAGCGGCCAAAGCCGCTCCCCCTGGCCGCCGGCCAGAAGGATACCGATGGTGTCGCCCATTAAAGAGATCACGTGCCTACCTCGGGAATCGAAGCTGCGGCATTTTACTCCAGCGGCATGAATCCTTGCTGTCGCAATCGCAATCTTGGTGGAGATTCGCCGGCACCAGCGTCCTGGCCAGGGCGCGCTGCCATTATCGTCTATACTGGATGGCGCCCGACCGGCGGGACGCGCTTTCTTGGCAGAGCGCCGCGGAAAAAGATAGCTTGACTTACGAAAGCGGCTCCGCTAGAACAGGCCCACAAATGGCTAGAACAAGCCCGCAGATGGCGCTCCCCTGGGCCTACCCTTCTCAAGTAAGACCCGGCTCGGGCCAGTTAGCCATCATACCAACCCGAAGGAGGTGAGCTTCGCGTGGCAGAGGTTGTCATACAAGAAGGCGAGTCTTTGGAGAATGCGCTGAGGCGTTTCAAGCGCAAGGTTCAACAGGAAGACATCATAAAAGAGATCAAGAAACATAGCTTTTATATGAAGCCTGGCGAGAAGCGCCGTGCGAAGCAGGCATTATCCCGGAAGCGCCTGCGGAAGAAGCAGCGCCGCGAGCAGGACTAGGCATTATAGACCCTTGGGTACGTAAGCAGTTCGGGCCCCGTTCAGGCAGTCCGAGTGCGCCGGCAACGTTTAGGCCCTTGGTCTGTCTGAGCGATCCCGAGATGCTTACCGGCCTTGCATCCAGCGTGGGGCCGTGGAGCCAGACATGGAGTACCGGGATAAGGTCCTGAAGTGCGCGGAGTGCGATGCGGAATTTGTGTTTACCGCCGGCGAACAGATGTTCTTCGCCGATAAGGGCTTCAAGAACGAGCCCAAGCGGTGCAAGTCCTGCAAAGCAAAACGCGCGGATACCGTCGGCCAGTCAGCTAATTTCCAGCGAAGCGAGACCAAGACGACCTGTTCACAGTGTGGGAAAGAGACAACTGTCCCTTTCAAACCCACGCAGGGACGTCCCGTCTACTGCCGCGAATGCTTCCAGCAGCGGCGGACGATGGGCTCGCCAGCCTGACCGGTAAGCGGATGGCGTAAGCCGCGGCTCCCCCAGATCCCCGCGGCCAGTGGGAGATGCCCCTTCGGCGTGTCTTTGGCGGCACGCAACGAACCGCTCGACCTGCGCTTTACGTGTCCGCAATCGCACCCGGAAAAATTAAGGCCAGGATTTTCTCGCGTTTGGATTCCCGCAAATAGCGGCTTAGCGGCGAGAATCGCGAGCCGAGGGTGTAGTTGCGGACTCCTCCGGCACCATGAACCGATAGCCGATCCAGGGTTCCGTACGAATCAGCTTAGGATTCGCCGGATCCGCTTCGATCTTTTTCCGTAATTGGTTCACCATCACCCGCAGCGCCTCGGTTTGCTCGCCATAATCCGGTCCCCACACGGCCTGCAGCAGCCGCTTGTGCGAGACGGGCTTGCCGGCGTTCAGGGCCAACTCCCGCAGCAGCTCGAACTCCTTCGGCGTCAGATGCACCGCCTCGCCGCGCACCTGGATCAGGCGCTTGTCGAAATCGAGGATCAGTTCCTTGGCCACGATGGCGGCCTCGCCGGTTTCGCCGGGAGCGCGGCGCAACGCCGCTCGAATGCGAGCCAGCAGCTCCTCGATGCCAAAGGGCTTCACCACATAATCGTCCGCCCCGGCATCCAGGGCCCGCACCTTGTCCTTTTCCGCTGCGCGCACGGTGAGCATGATGATGGGCACCTTGGAAACCGTGCGGATTTCACGGCAGGCCTCGACTCCGTCCATGCCGGGCATATTCATGTCCAGGATGACCAAATCCAGGCGCTCCGCGCTCAGCTTCTTGAGAGCTTCCTCCCCGTTGGGAGCCTCCACGATGGCGTAACCATGAGACGAAAGCGCGGTGCGCATGACTCGCCGAATTTGCGGCTCATCATCCACAACCAGAATCGTTGAGGAGCTCATGGCGACTCCGTCCGGCCTGCCGATCGGCAGCGTAAACCAGAAAACGGATCCCTGCCCCAATTGGCTGGTCACGCCGATAGTCCCTCCATGCGCCTGAACGATGGCCTTGGCGATGGGCAGGCCCATTCCCGTCCCCTGCACGATATAACGTTGATTCCGTCCCCGATAGAATTTATCAAAAATCAGGCCGAGCTCCATTTCGTCGATGCCCGGGCCCTGGTCGGCGACGTAGGTGGTTACCAAAGAGCCTTTGGAGTCGGCGGAAATCGCGATGGGGCGATCGGAGGGCGTATATACGTTGGCATTTTCGATCAGGCGTACGAGAACGTCGCGAATGCGGTCAAAATCGGCGCGGACGGGCGGCAGATCGTCGGGGAGCTTCACCCGCACGGGCCTGGCGGCCAGAGCCGTTTTGCAATGCTGCAAAGCCGCCGCCACGATATCCGCCATGCGATTGGCCTCGAGGTTCAGCTCGAATTCGCCGGCGTCCAGCCGGGCCATCTCGGCCGCGTCGCCAACCAACTGATTCAGGCGGTCGCACTCCTCGTCGATGACGGTGAGCAGTTCGCGCTGGTCCGGCTTCATCTGCTCCGCGCTGGAAAGCAGGGTGGTCGCCGATGCCTTGATGGAGGTCAGCGGAGTGCGAAAATCGTGCGTCACCGAGTCCAGCAAGGCCGATTTGAGCCGCTCGCCCTCTCGCGCCGCTTGCGTTTTGCCCAGTTCTTCCACGGCGCGCGCTCGTTCAAAGGCTATGGCGATCAGGGTGCCCAGGGCCTCGAGCGTTTCGCGGGAAAGCAGCGGCCCGGAAACCGCCAGGCTCCCTAACGACCGCGTACCCATGCGCACCGGAACGAAGCTAAGACTCCGCTCCCGGTCCAGGAGAGGCTCCTCTCGCAGGGTGGCGCGCCGCATCTCCTCCTCGCTGAAGTGCGTCGCGGCGCCCGAATGGTAGAACTTGTCTTTGTAGTCCAGGTAGAGCGCTGCGGCGCCCACGCCAAAGGTCTCCACGATATGATTGGGCACGGCGTTGAGCAGGGCGATCACGTTTCCGGACACCAGGAGCTGCCGGCTGAACTTGTATAATCGCTCCACTTCGCGCCGCCGCCGCTTGGACTCCTGGGCCTCGCGGCGCGCGCGCGAAGAGAGCTGGCTGGCGATGAGAGAGGTGACAAGAAAAGCCCCCAGCGCCACCCAATTTTGAGGATCGGCGATGGTGAAGGTTCCCACCGGCGGAAGGAAGAAAAAATTGAACGCCAGCATCGCCACCACGGACATGAATACGGCATACGGCCAGGCCCCAAACCGTGGAGACGGCTAGAATGGCCAGCAGCAGCGTGAGAGCTACGGTAGTCTGGTTCACGCGCAGCAGTTCGCGATAGAGGAAAACGACGCCGAATACGATCACGAGCGAGGCAACAAAGGGCAAGAGTCGCAGGACCAAGCGGCGCGGCACGGCGGTATTCTAGCTTGCCTCTGCTGGCTTTGTGTTAGCACATGACCAAAAACCCCGAAGAGTGGCTCGCGCAAGTCACCCCGCCCGCGAAGGCCAGTGGAGCCTTCAAGCTCTTTCTCGGCTATGCGCCGGGCGTGGGCAAAACCTATGCGATGCTGAGCGAGGGCATTCGGCGCCACAGCCGCGGCGAAGACGTGGTTATCGGTATCGTGGAGACGCATGGCCGCAAAGGCATCACTGAGCTGGCTCAGAAGCTCGAGACGGTCCCACGCCGGAAGATCGAATATAAAGGCACCACTTTCGAGGAGATGGACGTGGACGCCATCATCGCCAGGCGCCCGCAGGTGGTCCTGATCGACGAACTCGCGCACACCAATGTGCCCGGCAGCAAGCACCGCAAGCGCTACGAGGACGTGCAGGAAATCCTGGGCAACAAAATCGACGTCCTTGTCCACGCTGAATATCCAGCACATGGAAAGCATCGCGCCCACCGTGCGCTCGATCACGGGAATTACCGTGCGCGAGACGGTGCCGGACTGGGTTCCGCTGATGGCCAACGAAACGGTGATGGTGGACCTCACCCCCGAGGCGCTGCAAAACCGGCTGCGCCGCGGAGACGTGTACAGCGCGGAGAAAGTGGAGCAGGCGCTGCAGAACTTCTTCCGCGGCGGAAATCTGAGCGCCTTGCGCGAACTGGCCCTGCGGCAAGTCGCCGAACAAGTGGATCGCAGCTTGGAATCCTACAAGGAGACCAAGCAAATCGAGGAAAACTGGGCCGTGCGCGAGAGGCTGGCGGTATGCATCAGCTCAAATCCGTCAGCGCAATACCTCATCGCGCGGGGAGCGCGGATGGCTCGCCGGCTGGATGCGGAGTTCTATGTCATCCATGTGGATACAGGCGCCGACTCCAGCCCTGAACTGCAAAAGTCGCTGGCGGCCAATCTACAGTTCGCACAAGAACTTGAATGCCGAGGTCGATCCGTACCAGCGGGCGAAATATAGCGGACGCCGTCGCCGCCATTGTGAAAGTAAGGCACATCACCCAGGTAATCTTCGGCCGCTCCAGCGTCAAGGGCCTTCACCAGCTCTTTTATCTCTCCGCCGTTCACCGCTTCTTGCGGGAAGCTCCCGCCGTGGACGTTCATATCGTCACCCACGGCGGAGATGCCGCAACGACCTAGCCCCCAGGCTCGGCCAATCAGTACACCTTTGCGACTAGGGCACCCTGGTACCAAATTACTATGTGCCGTTCCGGGACGGTACTATTACCCTCCATTTGGGACGTAGCTCGCGCGCAGGATCGTTCCTCCCGCGCCAAGAATGCTCCGTTTGAGCGCTCGCGCTCACGCAAACCCATAAGTTAAGGCCCTAAGGATCGAACAGGAGTTGGGGATTTGAACGAACCGACACGCACCGTTCTCTTTGTCGAACGCAGGCGAAATGCGCCGGTCGATCCGGACGCCTGGAAAAAGCTCATCGGCTCAAAGCCCGTGGACGCTCGCCTGGAGACTCTGCCGGAAACCAAGATGCGCCGGGGCGTATTTGCCGTCAGCACCACGGTGCAGATCGCTCTTGCTATGGCCTTGGCAGCATTGCCGCTGCTTTTTCCCGAAAGCCTTTCCATGCGCATGATCTATCAGGTTACGCCCATAGCAGCCCCGGTGACGGAAGTGCCGGTGCCCGCGGAAGCGCCGGCTGAGCAGCCCAAAGCGCCCAAAGCAATTCCCGAACCTATCGAGCAGCCCCCGGCGCCGAAGGTGATCGCGCCTCGCGCCTTGATTGCGCCCAAGCCAAGGATTCTGAATCGGCAGGAGCAGGAAGCGGTTGCGCCCAAGGTCGAGCCCGTGTTGACCTCCGCTAAATTCGACATACCGGCGGCCCCGGTGGCCCAGCCGGAGCGGCCGCGCGAGCCCGTGAAAACTGGAATGTTGAACACCGGCAGCGAGGCCCAGCCGACGCTTACCGCGGCAGTGGAGAAAGTTCAAACCGGTGGATTCGGCGACAAGCAGGGGTTTGCCAGCCCGGAGAACCCGGCCCAGCACGGCAATGTCGCGCGCGTCGGCTCGTTCGATCTTCCCTCCGGACCAGGCTACGGAAATGGCAGCGGAGGAGCGAGCGGAGCACGCGGCGTCGTGGCCAGTTCGGGATTTGGAAACGGGATTGCCGTGCCTCCGGCCGCAAACGGAAACCGCACCGGCGTGAAATCCGGCGGTTTCGGCGCCGTGACGGTTGCGCCGGAAGCCAAAGCCGCTCCGAAGCAGGCGGAAAGCGCTCCGGCAGTCCAGCCGATCGTGATTCTGGAAAAGCCTAATCCGGTCTACACGGATGAGGCCCGCCGTCTGAGGATCGAAGGCGAGGTGCTGGTCGAAGTGATTTTCCGCGCCTCGGGGCAGGTGCAGGCAGTTCGTGTGGTGAAAGGTTTAGGCCATGGCTTGGACGAAGCCGCTCTGCGCGCCGCCGAGCAGATTCGCTTCAAACCGGCTATTCAACAAGGGCAGCCCGTGGATTTCCCGGCGGTGGCGCACATCGTATTTCAGCTCGCTTTCTAGTTGGGGGAGAGGTTTATGAAACTCTGGAAAATGCTTGGGGTGGTTTTGCTTTTGGGCGTAATGCCGCTGTGCGCGGCTGCGCAAACTTCCGAAGTAGACCAGGTAGTGGACCGCATCGTGACGCAGGAAAAGGCGGAGATGGAGATGCTGCGCCAATATTCGCCTCTGGTGGAGACGTATATCCAGATGATGCGGATCGACCCTTCGCTCGGGCCGCAGCCTGCCGGCGACAAGTATTTCCTGGGGAAGGCCGACCTCTCCAAGGGCGTCGAACTCGCTTCTCTTTCCGATCCGCGAAGCTCCACCGGAATGCGCCACAAGATGGATCAAGTCACGGGAGCGTTCACCTTTGAGTTTCTGCCCCGCGGCTTTCTGCAGATGATCTATGTGGACCTGAACGGATTCACGAAGCAAAACTATCGCTTCGATTACGTGCGCCGTGAATTTCTAGGAGACGTTCGCTGCCTGGTGTTCGATGTAACGCCCTCGGGAAGTTCCGGCAAAGGCCGCTTCATGGGACGAATCTGGGTGGAGGATCAGGGCTACCATATCGTCCGCTTCAACGGAGCTTACAGCGGCGCTTCGCGCACGGATTTTTATTTCCACTTCGATAGCTGGCGCGTCATGGCCGGCCAGCGGCAATGGCTGCCCGCTTACGTTTACAGCGAAGAAGGGCAAGTCAAATACGCCGTCACGCGGAAGCTGACCTTCAAATCGCAGACGCGCCTCTGGGGCTACAACGTGGGCCGCGCCAAGCAGGAACAGGAACTGAACAAAATTATGGTCGAAGCCTCCACGCCGGTGAAGGATCAGGCTGAGGCCGAGAAGGACTACTCGCCGCTGGAGGCGCAGCGCATTTGGGACCTCCAAGCCGAGGACAACGTCCTGGACCGCATGGAACGGCTTGCTTTGCTCGCGCCGGAAGGCGAAGTCGATAAAGTCCTGTCTACGGTGGTCAACAATCTGGAAGTCACAAACAATTTGAATATTGAACCCGAGGTGCGCTGCCGGGTCCTGACCACCTCCACGCTCGAATCTTTCACTGTCGGACACACCATCGTCGTGAGCCGCGGTTTGATCGACGTGCTGCCCGACGAGGCCAGCCTCGCGGCGCTGCTGGCGCGCGAACTGGCCCACATCGTTTTGGGTCACCGCATCGATACGCAATACGCTTTCTTCGATCGCATGTTGTTCGACGAGAAAGATGCCTTCCACCATTTTGGATTCCGCCGAACGCCGGAGGAAGAGTACGCCGCGGCGCAGAAGGCTGCGGAATTACTGAAGAATTCGCCGTACAAAGACCAGCTCGCCACTCCGCGGCTCTTTATCGAAGCGCTGCAAGATCGCGTCAAAGATATTCCTAATTTGATCAGCCCGCATCTCGGCGATCCTCTGCCGGACAATTGGGCGGTAGCCTCCACCCCGGCGGCAACGCCGGCAGCTTCTCCGGCAACCGCTCCCGCTCCGGCAACCACTGACGACAAATTGATCGTCGCTCTGCCGCTCGGCGGACGGGTCAAGATGGATCCTTGGAACGACGAACTGACGATGCTAAAGGCCAAATCGGTAAGCATCCTCTCGGAGCGCGACAAAATGCCCTTCGAGGTGACGCCTTTCATTCCGCATTTGAGCCGCGAGCAAAACGCTTCCGTGCAAGCCGCTGCCGCTCCTTCTGCGGCGACGCAGGGGACGCAATCGAGCGCCAACGTCGGGGATGCCATCGATCCCATCGCCGATCCTGTCGCAGCCGGTCCCGTGGGCGACTCGAAGTAATCGGCCTTGGCAGTGCGTGTCGCGCGAGGAAAAACTTCGCGGCCATGTTTTGAAATGCAATTTTCTTGAATCTGCACGCAGGCCGGCACATCCAAGATGTGGCATGCCGGCCTGCTCGAGTGAACCGCGGTTGTGAGCAGCTTCACCGATTTCCACAGCGGCCCGGATTCCCACAGGGGCGGCCACTTGACGAAATAAAATAGACCGCTTGACGTTGTAACGGAAACTGCTATACTTCCGCGTTGTCCGGCAAGTGCCGAGGGATTCAGGGGACGATGAGCTTCGTCGAGCCCTCTCGGGGCTCGAGGTGAGGTCAGTTACGAATACCGGATAATTATTGAATCGAGCATCGCGCGAAACCGCTTGCGCGTCTTTTGCAGGCGGATTGGCCCGGCGCTCGACGCCGGGTTTTTTATTTTCGGTTCGAAAGTTTTTCGAACGTTCCGCCGGGCGCGGAACGCTCTGGGCGGTACCCAGGGCCGACGCTCTTTGACAACTGAAGAAGCTGGCAAAACGCGGAGCAGTTCGTTCCGAAGTTGGAACGAGTTGCGACGCGTGTAGTCCGCAAGTTCTGCTCGAGAGAGCGAATTGTGGAAAGGCGAATTATCCGCACGGTTAAACTTCCGCGACAAGCAAGCGCGGGGGCGACGTGCCGGGTAAGTTTTATGGTCAAGCTACTAAGGGCGTATGGTGGATGCCTAGGCGCCAGAAGGCGATGAAGGACGTGGCTAGCTGCGATAAGCCTCGGGGAGCCGCAAGCAGGCTTTGATCCGGGGATTTCCGAATGGGGAAACCCGTGCCGGTAAAACCGGCATACGGCCCGCTGAATATATAGGCGGGTACGAGCTAACCCAGGGAAGTGAACCATCTCAGTACCTGGAGGAAAATAAATCAACAGAGATTCCGAGAGTAGCGGCGAGCGAAATCGGAACAGCCTAAACCGTCGTGCTTGCACGGCGGGGTTGCAGGACCGCGTGAGTAGAGTTACCAATCCGGAGGCTAGGTGAACCTGCTGGAAAGCGGGGCCACAGAGTGTGATAGCCACGTAACCGAAAGTCTGCCGGACTCGAAGCGGTATCCTAAGTACTACGGGACACGTGAAATCTCGTGGGAATCTGGGGAGACCACTCTCCAAGGCTAAATACTCTCTGGCGACCGATAGTGAACCAGTACCGTGAGGGAAAGGCGAAAAGCACCCCTGCGAGGGGAGTGAAATAGAACCTGAAACCATATGCCTACAAGCAGTCGGAGGGCGATCTCCAGCCTTCGGGTTGGAGCCGCCTGACGGCGTGCCTCTTGCTTAATGAGCCGGCTAGTTATTCTCACAGGCGAGGTTAAGCGTAAGCGAGCCGTAGCGAAAGCGAGTCCGAATAGGGCGCATAGTCTGTGGGTATAGACGCGAAGCGGGATGATCTACCCTTGGCCAGGCTGAAGGCGGCTTAACCGCTGCTGGAGGGCCGAACGGGTGTTAGTTGAAAATAGCTCCGATGAGCTGAGGGTAGGGGTGAAAGGCTAATCAAATTCCGTGATAGCTCGTTCTCCCCGAAATGCCTTTAGGGGCAGCCTCATGTGATCTGCCGCGGCGGTAGAGCACTGAATGGACTAGGGACCAACCAAGGTTACCGAATCCAATCAAACTGCGAATGCCGCGGACAGCAGCATGGGAGTGAGACTACGAGGGATAAGCTTCGTGGTCGAGAGGGAAAGAACCCAGACCGCCAGCTAAGGTCCCCAACTGCAGGCTAAGTGGGAAAGGAAGTGTGATCGCTCAGACAGCCAGGAGGTTGGCTTAGAAGCAGCCATCCTTTAAAGAAAGCGTAATAGCTCACTGGTCAAGCGATCATGCACCGACAATCCAACGGGGCTAAAGCCTGCGACCGAAGCTGCGGAAAAATGTGGCGCAAGCCGCATATTTGGTAGGGGAGCATTCTGTGGAGTCCGAAGGCAGACCGAGAGGACTGCTCAACGCCACGGAAGAGACCCTGCCGGCATAAGTAGCGATAAACACGATGAGAACTCGTGTCGCCGAAAGTCTACGGTTTCCTGAGGAAGGTTAATCCGCTCAGGGTTAGGCGGGTCCTAAGGCCAGGCCGAAAGGCGTAGCTGATGGATAGCAGGTCAACATTCCTGCCCCACCTAGCGGGCGTTATCACGATGGGGTGACACAGAAGGATACAGGAGTCGGGAGATGGATTTCCCGATGGCTCTGTGTAAGCCGGATCGCGCAGGAAAATCCACGCGGTCATTCAACGGTCAGACAGGTCCCGAGGCCACACGGCCGCAAAGTCCTCGATTCCACGCTGTCAGGAAAAACCTCTAAGGAGTCCGCAAGGTGCCCGTACCACAAACCGACACAGGTAGACAAGGATAGTCTCCACAGGCGCTCGAGAGAACACTCGCTCAGGAACTAGGCACATTAGCCCCGTAACTTCGGGAGAAGGGGTGCCGCACTAGGGTTTATAGCCCGAAGCGGCCGCAGTGAAACGCGCTCTGCGACTGTTTAACAAAAACACAGCTCTCTGCAAAGTCGAATACGACGTATAGGGGGTGACGCCTGCCCGGTGCCGGAAGGTTAAAGCGAGGGCTCAGCTGCCGCAAGGCAACGAAGGCCTGAACTGAAGCCCCGGTGAACGGCGGCCGTAACTATAACGGTCCTAAGGTAGCGAAATTCCTTGTCGGGTAAGTTCCGACCTGCACGAATGGCGTAACGATAGAGCGACTGTCTTGGCGAGTGGCTCGGCGAATTTGTGGTTCCGGTGAAGACGCCGGATGCCCGCATCTAGACGGAAAGACCCCGTGCACCTTTACTGCACTCTGGTCATGATTAACGGGAGGATCTGCGTAGCATAGGTGGGAGCCTATGAACCTCGGCTTTCGGGCCGGGGGGAGGCGTCGGTGAAATACCACCCTGATTCTTCTGTCGGTCTAACTTACGACCCGCGACGGGTCGGAGGACATGGCCAGACGGGTAGTTTGACTGGGGCGGTCGCCTCCCAAAATGTAACGGAGGCGCCCAAAGCTCGGCTCAGGCGGATTGGAAACCCGCTGTGGAGTGCAAGAGCATAAGCCGGGTTAACTGCGAGACACACAGGTCGAGCAGGAGCGAAAGCTGGGTCTAGTGATCCGGTGGTCCCGCGTGGAAGGGCCATCGCTCAACGGATAAAAGGTACGCCGGGGATAACAGGCTGATCTAAGCCAAGAGTTCACATCGACGCTTAGGTTTGGCACCTCGATGTCGGCTCATCGCATCCTGGGGCTGTAGAAGGTCCCAAGGGTTAGGCTGTTCGCCTATTAAAGCGGTACGTGAGCTGGGTTCAGAACGTCGCGAGACAGTTCGGTCCCTATCTGGTGTGGGCGCAGGAGACTTGAGGGGAGTTGTCCCTAGTACGAGAGGACCGGGATGAACGGACCACTTGTGTACGAGTTGTCCCGCCAGGGGCATTGCTCGGTAGCGAAGTCCGGAAGAGATAATTGCTGAATGCATCTAAGCAAGAAACTCACCCCGAGATAAGGTCTCCCAATGCCGCTACGGCGGCGTAAGAAGGCCAGTCGAAGACTACGACTTTGATAGGCGGGAGGTGGAAGCGCAGTAATGCGTGTAGCTGACCCGTACTAATCGGCCGTTCGGCTTGACCATAAAACTTTCCCAGCACGTCATCTTTGTTTTAAGTGGCGTGTGGACGCTCTAGCGAGCACTTGCGGACGCCAGCTTCTTCAGCTTGTCAATGCTATTGGTTCCGGGCTAGGCCTTTTCTAGCCCCGAACCTCTGGCATTACGACTTTCTGGTGGTCATACCGCGGGGGTCACACCCGTTCCCATCCCGAACACGGAAGTTAAGCCCCGCAGGGCCGATGATACTGCACGGGTAACTGTGTGGGAACGTAGGTCGCTGCCAGGATAAACACAAAGAAAAAGGCTCCGGCGCTTCACCGCGCTCGGAGCCTTTTTTGTTTGCCATAGCTGCGTTGCAACCAATGTCCCAACGCGGAGACCGCAGCGAAGTCCCCAAGTCCTGCAAAATAAAAGGGGGCTCCAAACGGAGCCCGCTCTTGTACAAATAATTCTTAACTCTTATTTTTCGAAGTTCGTGAAGTCGCTGTTATCCGGGCAGACCTGCTCCTCGAGCGTCCAATCGGGATGCAGCTGAAACTGCAGGTGCCCGGTCCAGGGCTCTGTGAACGCCTTCGGATCTTCCATCGTAAGATCGAGCTCCAGATCATTCTGATTGATGCGGTGGAAACGTTCCACCACGTGCAACTGATCGCTATGCCCGTGGCCGAGCCGATCCACCCAGGTCTTGTCGTTAAACCCCACGGTGTCCACGACGAAGGTGTCTCCATCCCAGCTTCCGATCGAATCGCCCATATACGTGGGGGTGATATCTTCCGGATGCTTGCGCCCGTCGGTAAAGATGTGGCGAACCGTGTGGTCGTACTCATAGATGAAGATCATCTCTTTAGGAGCTTGCACGATTTGCCACGGGAAGGGCTGGAGGTAGATTCGCGGCGTGCCGGGAGGGTAACACTTGGTAATCACCGGATCGTTCGTCTCCGCGAGCGTGTACTCCCCCGAATTCGACGACTTGGCTTGTTTGTAAAGCTGTTCGCCGTAAGGCGTCAGAGGAGGCACGCGTCCGAAGGCGTTGACGAAGCCTCGCACGTTCCAGACTCCCACGAGGTCGTGCGGGTCGTGCGCCGGCCCCGGTATGGGCCCCGTCGGCCTTCTAGCAGGCTGCGCCGGAGCATCGCCGGCTGGCTTGGTGCCTTGTGCGGCAGCCCCGGCCGGCGCGCCGGCATTCTGGGCCTTGGCGGCCGAACAAAAGACAAGCACGCCGGCGAGCAAAAAAAGATTGAATAGCGCAAAGCGCATTCTCATTCGCGGAGCTCCATGCTCAGTTGTCGCCGCCGCCCCCGAGCGAAACTTCCTGGCCATCTTTCAAGACTTTGCGGATCCACATCGTTGTTGACCCGCTCTTCGCCGGACCGCCGATGATGGTGACGTTGTCGCCCGGCTTCAGCGTGCTCTTGGTCCAGCCGGCACGCGCCAGGTGATTGGGGCTCGTCAATTCGCCTTGCCACTTTTCCATCTTTCCGGTGGTCGGATCCTTGGCCTCCAAGGAGATCAGTACATGGGGATTGACAAACTGGAAATCGGTTACTGATCCGGTAACGGTGATGCTTTTCGAGGTCTCGTAAGCGGCCGACCCATGATGCGCGAAAACAGGCGCCGAAAGGGTAAGCGCGATACCCACGGCGATCAGCGACAATAGGACCTTATTCCTCATGCGGGCTGCACCTCCAGCAAGCTGTGGAAGTCTCGCATTTGGCCCATTCGCTGTCAATAGCTGCAGGAATCGCCTGGGTTAAATCGAGGTTAAGGAATCTGCGACGAAAATAAATTCGGTTCACTCGCAAGGACCTCGGGTGTATAACTGCGCGTCCAGGCGATCGAAACAAAAATGGCTAGCATCACCGCAGGCCGCGGCCCGTGGCGTGATCGGCCTCCAGTAACTTCAACGCTCTGCCGAGTGAACCAGGAGACACCGTTATGAGAGTTTCGCTTTCCGTTATTGCCGCTATGGCCCTGGTGATCGTAAGCGCGCGCGGCGCGCGCGCTCAGGACGAGATCACCTTCATCGCGCCAAACATCCTTCGTGCCCCGATTGAACAAATCATCCCCGGCTTCGAGGCCAAGACGGGCCACAAGGTCAAAGCCACCTTTGGCGCCGAAGCCGGGACCAGGCAGCAGATCCTCAAAGGCGAGCCGTTCGACGTGCCGGTGGTGGAGGCGCCCGATGCGGACGCGATCGCTTCCGGAAACGTCGTGGCCAGCACCGAAACGCAGTTCGCGAATGTGTCCATTGGGATCGCCGTGCGCAAGGGTGCTCCGAAGCCGGATATTTCCAGCCCTGACGCGGTGAAGCGCACGCTGCTCGCCGCGAAATCCATCTCCTTTCCGGACCCGTCCGGCGGCGCGGCCGCGGGGGTCACCGTCGCTGAGGCTCTGAAGAAGCTGGGCATCGCCGAGCAGCTACAGCCGAAGATCAAACCCTCTCAAGGAGGCGCCCGCGCCATGGCCATGGTGGCCAGCGGCGACGCCGAGATTGGCATGACCTTTGTGAACGCTATGACCGATCCCGGCATCGACGTTGTGGGCACCTTGCCGCGCGAGGTCTCCGCTCCCACCGTCTTTGTCGGTTTCGTCTCCACCCATGCCAAGGATCCAGCGGCCGCCAAGGAGTTCCTGGCCTATCTTTCTTCCCCTGAAGCGGCGGCGGCGTTCAAAGCGCAGCATTTGCAGCCGGGCCCCTGAGTCGGTAACGGACCTGCCGCCGGCAACGTCTATATTGGCGAGGTTTAGGAGCGGAGAACGCCGTTTTGCGTGCCCGGAATCGCCATAACGAGCACCACAACAAGCAGAAGAGTCGCCATCGGCGAGCACCATCCGGTGCCTTGACCGCGTCCTGAGTCCCGCGTATTCTATACGGCACAAACGGCTTCGGAGTCGAGACTCCAAGAGATTCTAAGAGAGGTAAGGAAATGCGAAATCGCTTCACAGCTGCCCTCGTGGGCTTAGTGGCAGCGCTGGTTTTTTCTTTAGCTGTCGCCCCGCTGGCCCACGCTCAGTCCGGCCAGGAAGATCCGTCGGCTCGCTGGAGATTTAACCCCAAGGACTTCCCCGAGGGCGGCGGCGGCCCGGCTCCCAAGCGCGACCTGACCGGCACTTGGGCTGGACCGGGATCTAGCCCCTTGGTTCCGCGAGGAGGAGGACGAGGCGCCGACAAGCCCGAGCTGACGCCATACGGCGAAAAGCTGATGAGTCAAGCCAAGCCCATCGGAAAATACAGTCCGGCGGGCACCAACGATCCTCACGCCAGGTATTGCGATCCGGTTGGATTTCCGCAGAACGCTTACACCGAAGCTCGCGGTCTCACGATCGCCACAATGCCCGACCGAATCATCATTTTGCTTCAGTATATGAACGTATGGCGCGAAGTCTGGACGGATGGGCGGCCGCTTCCCACGACTGTGGGCGGAACTGGGCCGGACGCACTCGACCCAACATACAACGGGTACTCGGTCGGCCACTGGGAAGACGACAATACATTCGTCGTTGATACGACCGGGATGGACGACAGAACGTGGGTAACGGGTGCCGGATATCCGCACACGGTGAACGCCCACGTGCAGGAGCGTTATACCCGCGTGGACAAAAATGACCTGAGGTTATCGCTCACGATTGACGATCCCAAGGTTTACACCAAGCCCTGGTCGCTGGGGACTTATAATTACAGATGGATTCCGAACCAGAAGTTCGATGATTTTGCGTGCATACCTTCTGAGGTCATTAAGTACTTGAGCGACCTGGGCGATCCGGCCGGAAGCGATCCTAGCGCAGAGGGACAACGTATTGGTGGAAGATAGCAGGCACGGCTAGGCGCGCATTGCTTTCATTCTCGTTCAGACGGATTTCAATTTCGGAGGAGCATTATATGAGGAAGATTCTGACGTTCGTTGTAGCCCTCGCCGGAATTCTGGCGATCGGCGTTCCCGCCTTCGCGCATCACGGAGATGCGGCATACGACGAGAGCAAGCCCGTGGTTCTGAAGGACTGCCAGGTAACGGAATACGATTGGATGAACCCGCACTCGTTGATCAAGTGCGACTTCAAGGACGAAAGCGGCAAAGTGCAGCATTGGGTCACGGAAATCGGCAGCACGCCGTCGATGACCTTGCTCGGCTGGAGCAGAAACACGATGCACCAGGGAGACTTGATCACCCTTTACGTCTGGCAATCGAAGACCGGCCTGACCGTGGGGCGCCTCAATAAGCTCGTCTTGGCCGATGGCAAGGAATTGACCGATCGGGACAACAAGAGTCCCTCCCGATACGGAGCGCCGGAAAAATAGCGCGGGTCCCGCCGCAACAGTAGGGCTTTTCATCTCGCGAGCGCCCATTGCAGATCTTGCAGTGGGCGCTCTTTTGTTTGAATGTCCGCTGGTTATGCAGATCGTGGCTTTTCGGCGTGAAGAAATCCTGCAGGGCGCGCACGCCCTTCTGGAATTCGTCCTCAGGTACGATAAGGCTCACGATCAGGTAGCCATCTCGCGCGAAGTCAAAAAAGTGGCCCGGGTGTACCAGCACATCGCACTTTTCCACGCAGCGCGATGGCCAGATCCTCATCGGAACCGGTCGCGGGCACGCGCAGCACCGCGTACCATCCTCCTTCGCGTTTTAGCCGCGTGACCGCGCCGCTCTCCGGGAACACGCCGTCGAGAAAGGCCAGATTCGACGAAAGCCTTTGGCGCATTTGCGTTTGCAGATCGCCGCGCAGGGCCAGCATTTCGGGCAGCGCCAGCTGTGCCGGCGTGCTGGGGGAAAGATACGTATCGCCAATCACGTCCAGCCGCTCGATCGCGGCTTTGGCCAGGCCTTCCGGTCCGCTCACCACGATCCATGCGATCTTCATCTGCGGCAGAAGAGAAATCTTCGAGAGGCCGCTGAACGTAAAGGTCAGCGCCGCCGAGCCCGGCGCAAAACTCGATTGCGGCTCCGCGCCATCCGCGTAGTCCAGGAAAACCTCATCGGCCACGATGGCCATGCCGCGGCGCGCGCAGATTTCCGCCAGCTTCCGCGCCTCTTCCTTCTTGATGAACGAGCCCGTGGGATTATTCGGATGCACCACAACCAGCGCCTTCGAGCGCTTCGTCAACGCGGCTTCCAGCCCCGCGAAATCGATTTGCCACCCCTGATCGTAGAACAGCCGGTAAGGCACCGCGCGAACGTCGGCCAGATCGGCGAGGTAATCGAAGAGCGGATAGCTTGGCGCGGGCGCCAGAACTTCGTCCCCCGCCTCGCACAGCAGGCGAAAAACATGGTCGTAAGCTTCGCTGGTGCCGGAAGTAATGACGATCTGTTCCGGGTCGATGGCCGCGCCAGCCGAAGAAAATCCCGGCCGCCCGCGATAATAATCCGCGATCGCTTCGCGAGCCGTCCGCAAGCCTTTGCTTTCGGGCTCATACCGCAGCGCGCGCCGGTTGCTCAGCGCGGCAAAAATCCGTTCTTCCGGATAACGGAACCCGCAGGTCGTGGGATTCGAATTGGTCAGATCGAATAGCGGCTGGCCCCGGCGGCGGTGCTCTTCGAGAGCCATGGCCAGCCCGTTCGGCTCCAAGCGCCAATTTGTACGCGAGGCAAACATGCAGGCTAAAGCACAGTCGCAGGCTACGTTACCGCGCCGCGCCCTGAGCGGATCGTGCGCTAACTCCTCAGCATCTCGTCGGATTCAACCTTGCCGTCGCGCAAGTGAATGATCCGGTCGGCGTGTTCCGCGATCTCGCGCTCGTGGGTCACCAGAATAATGGTGTTTTTTTGGCCATGCAGCCGGGCGAACAAAGCCATGATCTCTTCGCCCACGCGGGTGTCCAGATTCCCCGTGGGCTCATCGGCCAGCAGGATCGAAGGGGAATTCACCAGGGCCCGCGCGATGGCCACGCGCTGCCTTTGTCCGCCGGAAAGTTCGCTGGGCTTGTGCATCATGCGATCGCCCAGCTCCACCGCTTCGAGCGCCTGTTTGGCCTTCTGCAAGCGCTCCTCCGCCCGCGTCCCATTGTAAATCATGGGTAATTCCACGTTGTGCAGAGCCGTGGCGCGAGGCAAGAGATTGAAGGTCTGGAAGACGAAACCGATCTCCTGGTTTCGTATGCGCGCCAGCTCATCCTCATTCAGATCGCTTACCAGCTTGCCCGCCAGCCAATATTTCCCGCTGGTGGGCGCATCGAGGCAGCCAATCACGTTCATCAGCGTGGATTTCCCCGATCCGGAAGGGCCCATGATCGCAACATACTCGCCGCGCCGGATCGATAAGTCCACGCCCCGCAAGGCGTGCACCGTCTCCGCGCCCATCTCATAACTCTTGGTGAGATTTTCGGTCTTGATCGCCAGGCTTTCGTCCGGCAACTCGCTCCGAAACAAACTGGGCGCGGTGGAACCGATAACCATTATGGGCGCCCCAACGAACGCTGCGATTTGGGCATAGCCGTGAGCCGGCTTGCGAATTCCCACTCGCAACGCGCGCATGTCGTGTTCGGACATTGTCGCCGACCACACCCCTTGGCTATTTTAGCAGCATTCCGCTTCAATTCCGGTTTGCCGCCAGGTACTGGCGGGCCGTCTGCAGCTCGGGACGATCCGCTCCCGGCGCGCAAATGGAAACCAGCTTGGCGTAAAAATCCGCCGCCGTGTGACGGTCCCCCAAGGAATCCGCGGCGCGGGCAGCGCCATAAAGCGCATCGAAGCGGTTGGGGTACATTTTCAAAACGGCCTTGTACTCCGCAAGCGCTTCCGAAGGCCGCCGGGCAAGCGCCAACATATCCGCGAGCATCTCCCGGGCGGGCATGGCGAAGGGCTCCGCGTCTCGTGCGTCCTCGCGATCGGCGGCCGATCGCAGCCTGGCCACCGCGTCATCGGCCTTTCCTTGCGCATACGCCAGCCAGGCCTCCGCTTCGCTGAGGTCGATACTCTCGCCGGAGGGCGCCCCGCCGGCCTGCTTCTGCCGCGCGACCCTCAAGCGATCGATCTCCGTCAGTTTCTGCACGGCAGCGCGCGCCCCTTCCACGTCGCCGCCACGCGCCGCGCCAATCGCGCGAGTCCAGTAGGTATAGTCCTGCCACTCAAAACGTTCCTTGGGTATTTCCAGCATCGCGGCTTCCTGCCAGCGGTGCAGTTCCATGGCATTGCGAGCGGCGAACTCATTCTGCTCTTCAATGATATTGGACTCGCCGCCCTGCGGCACATTCTTCAGTTCGGCCACGAGCCGCCGCGCCTTGGCCTCCTGGCCGCTTTGCAGGTAGGCGTAATCGAGAAAATCCATGGCGTGAAATTGATAGCTGGCGTCCCCGCGGCGCTCCTCTGTAGCCTTCGCGGCCGCCGCCGCCGAGGCCAGGTTCGAATCAATCACCTCTTGCCATAATCCCAGCCGGCGGAAGATGTGCGAAGGCATATGCAGCGCGTGCGCGGAGTCGGGCGCGATCTTTGCATACACCCGCGCGGCCGCCAGCCCCTGGGGAGCGAGTTCCGGAACATCGGCTGCGTGAATCAGGTAGTGCGCGGCGCCGGGGCTATTTGGATATTTCGCGAAGATCGGGTCCAGAATGGCGATCGCCTTGGTGCGATTGGCCAGATCTTGTACGCCCATCTGCGCCAGAGAAATGAGTGACAAGGCGTAAAGCTCCCCGGCTTCGTTATCCTCGGGATGATCTGCGTACAGCTTTTTCATCGCCAGGGAGTAGGCGCCTGCGCGCGCCTTTGGGCTCAGCTCGGCCCGATTAAAAAATGCGGCCGCGGCGTCGATGTACTCGCGTTCGCGATCGTCTTTTGCGCCCAGCTTCTGAGCTTGCTCGACGTCCTGCTCGCCCTCCGCGAGAGTCCTTGCGTCCGGGAAGTTCCATAGCTGCTGGTACAAGGCCATGGCTTTGCCCCAATACGCCAAAGCGCAAAGGGAATCCCCTCGCGCGGCGTCGGTGAATGCCTTTTCCGCCTCGTCGTATTGAAAGGAATGCAGAAGGGCCAAGCCTTTGGCCATCGCGCCCTGCACGGACGGGGAGCAGGACGTGGGGAAATTCACTTCGCCTAACCGCTCTGCTGCCCGCGCTGCCGTCGCTACCGATCTCGTGGCTTGTGCCGAACAGGGTAAGGCGGCGATTGCTATCGTCACAGCCAAGGCAACCCACCGCATGCTCGCCTCCCTTACGCTTGAACCCAATTATAAGGCGAAGCGCCCGAGCGAATGTAAGGCAACCTCGTAAGCCCTGGATGCCTCTCAGACGGCAGGGGAGTGTGATGCCTGGAAGCCCGATTCTTTCGTTGACGCACGCTCGCGCTCCAGGACTAAAATCCGTAGTCTAGCCGCGAAGAGGCATAAGCGATGACGAAGTCAGAATCCCGGTGGTCCTCTGCCATTCTGGGAAGTGCTTTGTTTCTACTGGTGTTGTCCGCAGCCGGTCTCGTATTGGCACAGAATCAGCCACCGGATCAGCCGCAACCCGCCCAGCAGTCCGACAAAAAGCAGGACAACAGCAAAGCCAAAAAGCCCAGCGAGAAGCAAGTCCTGAAGGAACTCGCCACGCCCTACAAAAAGTGGCTGAGCGAGGACGTGGCCTATATCATCACCGACTCCGAGCGCAAGGCCTTCCTGCAGTTGCAAACCAACGAGGAACGCGAGAACTTCATCGAGCAATTCTGGCAGCGCCGCAATCCCGATCCCGATTCTGTCGATAATACCTACAAGGAAGAGCACTACCGCCGCATCGCCTATGCCAACGAGCATTTCGCATCCGGCATTGCCGGATGGAAGACCGATCGCGGCCGCATCTACATCATGTACGGCAAGCCCGACGATCTGGAAAGCCACACCCAAGGCGAGTCCTGGGAGCGTCCTTTGGATCAGGGCGGCGGCGAGACGTCAACCTACGCCTACGAAGATTGGACCTACCATTACATCGAAGGCATCGGCGAGAACGTGGAGTTGGAGTTCGTCGATCCCACCGGCACCGGCGAATTCCATCTGACGACCGACCCCTCCGAGAAAGACGCTTTGCTCTACGTCCCAGGCGCCGGCCTGACGCTCGCCGAGCAGGAGGGGCTTTCCTGCAAGTCGGCCCGCTTCCTGAACAGCGATGGATCCCACATGGCGCCGTCCGTATATGGCGCCCGGGGCACTTCGCTTGACGAATTTAATCGCCTCGAGCTGGAAGCCAAAATTTGGCAGCCTCCCGCCGTGAAGTTCAAGGACCTCGAAGAAGTCGTCTCCTCGCGCATCGTCCGCGACCAGATCAAATTCGACTATCGCTTCGACTTCATGCGCGTCGCCGGCGACACGGTCCTGGTGCCTATCACGCTGCAAATTCCCAATAACCAGTTGAGCTTTCAGAGCAAGGACGGCGTGCACACCGCCACTCTCAACCTCTTTGCCCGCGTGACCACCCTGAGCGGCCGCACCGTGCAGACCTTTGAAGACACCGTCCGCCGCGATTTCCCCGATTCGCTCTTGCAGGCCTCGCTGAAAACCTCGTCCATTTACCAAAAAGCGCTTCCTCTGCGCTCCGGCCTTTACCGCCTGGACGTGGTGCTGAAAGATACCACCAGCAACAACGTGGGCGTCATCAACACACGGCTTGCCGTCCCGCCCTTTGACGATGACGAACTGCAAGCCAGCACCCTGATTCTGGCCGACGAGATTGCTCCCGTGGCGGCCAAGGATATCGGCATCGGCATGTTTGTCATCGGCTCGACGAAAGTGCGGCCGAAATTGGACCAGAGTTTCGGCGCCAATCAGCCGGTGGGCATCTATTTCCAGGTCTATAACCTGAAAATTAACCAGGACACCCACAAAAACAACGCTTCGGTCGATATTCAAATCTTTCAAGGCGATAAAGCCGTCAAGCACGTGACGCAGACATCCGAGCAGTTGCACGAATCGGGCGAGCAATTGACCGTACAAGAGTCCATACCGGCACAGACCTTGCCGCCCGGCAACTATCGCATCGAGATCAAGACCACCGATGCGCTCGCCAATCAAAGCATCTCCCGATCGGCGGAGTTCAAAGTTACGGCCCCGGCTAACGTGACCACGGCAGCGCAAACGTCTTCCGCGAGGTGATACGAGTGAAGCTGTTGCGAATCGGGGCCTTCGCGCTATGCAGCATTTGCCTCCTCGGTGCTGCGTCCGCCTTTGCCGCCAATGATTCCGGTAAGCTGAGCGGTTACGTGGCCGATCCGGCCGGCAATCCGCAAATGGGAGCGACCGTGTGGCTCACTCCGCAGTTTGCGGGTGGCCGCGCCGTCGAGCTGCTTACCGACGAAAACGGCATCTTCGTAGGCCAGAGGCTTCGTCCCGGGCTTGTATTCGGTCAAGGTCACGCTCGCCGGATTCATGCCTTCCTTTCAGAATAGCGTTGACGTTAAGGCCCATCTCAACACCTCGCTGCACATCGAGCTCGATTCGATCTTCGCGTCTGTCGGTCAACTGCACCGCAAGCCCTCCAAGCTCCCTGAACCTGACGACTGGAAATGGGTTCTGCGCACCGCCAGTTCTTCGCGGCCGGTGCTGCAGCTGCGCGACGGCACGGTCATCATTGCCAATCGGCCCCAGCAAGAACAAAGCGACGAGCCTCGTGCCACCGTCGGCCTTACCAATGGTTCCGTTCGGCCCGGCGCCTCTTCCGCCCGCCCTGGGAGTATGGGTACGGACGTTTCCTACGACCAGAACTTAGGCGGAGCGGGCAAGCTCCTGATGGCCGGGGAGTTCGACTATGACCAGACCCTTCCGGGCACGCTGGGCGGCTCCGTCGCAACTCTTTGGGTACCCAGCGGCCAGTTTGGGGTTGGTCCCGAAACCACCCTCATCGTCCATCAAGTCCGCCTGGGCGACTCGGGCAGATCGATCCGCACCATGCGCTTCGAGAATTCCGAGCAAATCGGCTTTGGCAACCATGTCGTCATGGAATATGGCGGCGAATATCTCTCCGGGGGGCTGGTGGGCGACACGGTGTCGTCCGTGCGGCCGCACGCCCGCGTGGGCGTGCGAATCTCCCCCCATTGGGGCGCCGCTTTCTTACTGGAGACCGATCCGGACGCCTATGGCTTCCGAGCGCAGACGCCGGAAGCGGAGCCGGCCATCGATGCGCTCCAGACCGGCCCGGTAATCGTCTGGGGTCCCGGACGCCCGGTTCTAAACGGGGGATGGCACGAGGAGTTCGCTGTTCACCATGACCTGGGACGCCGCGGGCGCATTGAAGGCGCCGCATTTCGCGACGATTCCTCCCACGAGGCCGTCTTTGCGACATTGATGCAATCGGCGGATCCGTATTCGCCTTCCGGCGGCTTCTTCCCGGGACCCTTTGCGCACGACGCCGGGGCTGCGGGCTTCTGGGGCACGCGGTTAATCTATCGCGAGAAAATCTCCGAGCATATCGAAGTGGCGGGCGTATATGCCTGGGCTGGCGCTCTCGCGCCGGACGGCCAGGATTCATCGCTCTCCAACCTGCCGGGAATGTTCGAAACCCGCTACCGCCATAGCGTTGCCGCTCGCCTGGCCGGCAAGCTTCCTAAGACCCGGACGGAACTGGCGGCCAGCTACAAATGGGTGAACGGCACCGTGGTCAGTCGCCAGGATCTCTATGGCGATGCTTCCCTGGGTGTCGATCCCAATCTCAGCCTCTCCATCCGGCAACGGCTCCCCTCCTTCATCATGTCCGGCCGCTGGGAGGCCTTAGCCGACTTTCGCAATATGCTCGGTCAGGGGTACGTCTCCATGGAAACCCAGCAGGGAGCTATGCTGGTGATGCCTGTGGAGCGCTCATTCCGGGGTGGGTTGAGTTTCCAGTTCTAGCGTGGTCTTTTCCGTATTTGGTAGATCCCTACGAGAAAGCGTATTGCCCGTGCGAATATTTTCGTGCGACTCATGTATCCTTCTGTCTTCACAGTGCTTAATTGCCACTAAATTTCATATGGCACGGTATGGAACGTGCTACGCTTTTTCAGCAAGGACTTGACGCTGAACTGCGCCACATATGATCCGCGACAACCAAACCATCGGCGCCAAGCTTAGCGCCCTGCTCCTCGTGCTTCTTACGATCGCGATGGCCGTTTTTGGAGTCGTGAACTTCCAGCAGCGCCTGGCCTTCGACGTTCCCGATGATGGCATCACTTGGCTCGATAGTGGGCAGGGAGTCCACGCGGCGGTAGTAACCCCGGGCTCCCCAGGTGAGCGCGCCGGAATAAAGCCCGGCGACGTGCTGGTTTCCGTCGACGGCCAGCCTGTTTCTCGCTCCATCGACGTCGTCAAGCGCCTCTGGGGACTGGGCATCTGGTCGCGCGCCAGTTATCAACTCAGCCGCCAGAATCGCGTTTTCGATACCGCCGTGATCACGGCGCCCGCTCCTAAGCCTCTCTCTCTCGAGAATTACCTGCGCGTCGTCGGCCTGCTCTACCTTTTCATCGGCCTCTTCATTTTCGTCCGCCGCTGGAACGCCGGGCGCGCGGTCCATTTTTATCTCTTCTGCCTGGCCTCGTTTGTCCTTTGCACCTTTCATTACACCGGCAAGCTGAACGCCTTCGATTGGGAAATCTACTGGGCCAAGGCCGCCGCGCTTGTCGCCGCGCCCGCCCTTTTGGTCCATTTTGCCCTGGTCTTCCCGGAGAGAAGCCTGGCGCGCAAAGCCACTCAGCGTCTCCTCATCTGGGCCTGCTATCTGCCCGCGGCGGCTTTGTTGATGCTGCACATTTGCGCGGCCCTGGGCTTTGCCGGTTTCTTTCCCTCGTTCACCTCGCGCCTGGCGCTCGATCAATTGGAGTTGGTCTATCTCGGGTCTTACTTCCTCTTGGCGGCGGCGATTTTCCTGTACAGCTACCGCCAAACTCCCAGCGGATTCTTGCGCCAGCAGTTGAAGTGGATCACCGGCGGCACGCTGGCCGGCATTCTGCCCTTCGCCGCGCTTTACATCCTGCCGTTCTCGCTGGGCGCGGTCCCGCGCCCCTGGATGAACCTCTCGGTGCTATCGCTCGCGCTCGTCCCGTTGTGTTTCGCCTACGCCATCGTGCGCTATCGCCTGATGGACGTGGACATCATCTTCAAGCGCGGCTTGGCCTATACCGCGGCGACCGCGGCCATCATCGCTGTCTACTTCGCCCTGGTCGCCTTGATTGGCGGCCTGTTTCATACGGCGTGGCCGTCGGGCCTGCTGGGCGAAATCATGGCCATCGTCATTGCCGCGTTCTTGTTTCAGCCCTTCCGCGACTGGACGCAAGCCCGCCTGGACCGCTTTTTCTATCGCGATCGCCTCAACTACCGCCGCACGTTGATTGAGTTCGGCCGCACGCTCACGGGCGAAGTGCGCATCGAGCCCATGCTCGCTTCCGTGATGGAACGCCTTTCGCAAACTCTGCTGGTCGACCGCCTGGCCGTTTTCCTCGAAGACGTTCCCGGCGATGGCCGCGTTCGCCTGGTGCGCTCCCAAGGTTTGCGCGCTCCGCTTTCCGACGATGCCCTGGACTTGAGCTTCCTCTCCTCCGACCGGCCGGAACTGGCCCGCGGCTATCTTTTCTACGAATCCTCTCGCGCCGCCCGCAACGAGAGCCCCTCCGTGCAGCGCACGCTCGACGAGCTCGACCTCCACTACTTCATCCCTTGCCGCATTCATGACCGCATCGTGGCCGTCCTCGGTTTGGGCAAGACCGTCGATGGCGATTTCCTCACCAGTGAGGACGTCGAACTGCTCTTCACCATCGCCGGCTACGTAGCCATCGCCCTCGATAATGCTCAGCTCAACTCTCTCACCATCGCCGGCTACTGCCATCGCCCTCGATAATGCTCACTCTACTCCTCGCTCGAGCAGAAGGCCCGCCAGATCGAGCACCTCAAGGATTTCTCGCGAAAATATCGTCGAGTCCATGAACGTCGGCGTTCTGGCCGTGGACTTCGAGGGCCGCATCGAGTTCTGGAATAACCAGCTGGAGCGCTCGCTGGGCATCGAGCGCGCCGAAGCCGTCGGGCACGCCGTCGAGGAGATTCTCTCCGCCGATCTGGTGGCCGAAATTGCCTCCCGCGCCGAGGAAGAGCGCGTCACCAATCTCTATAAGTTCCCCCTGCGCAACCGCAGCGGGCGCACCCTGGTGGTGAATGTCTCCATCGCTCCGCTCACCGGAAAAACAGGCGAGCGCATGGGCAGGCTGATCCTGGTCGACGACATCACCCAGCGCATGCAGCTCGAAGAGCAGCTTCTGCAGACCGAAAAGCTCACTTCGCTCGGCTTGCTCGCCGCCGGCGTGGCTCACGAAGTGAATACGCCGCTCGCGGTCATTTCCAACTATGTGCAGATGCTCGCCAAGGCGCTGCCTCCCAACGATCCGCGCCATAAACTAACCGACCGCATCGTCAAACAAACTTTCCGCGCCAGCGAGATCGTCAATAATCTGCTCAATTTCTCGCGCACCGGCGGCGCCGAGTTCAAGGAAGTGAATCTCAACCAGGTCATCGAAGAGACGCTCACCCTGGTGGCTCATCCCTTTCGCGCCTCGAGCGTCCAGGTCGTCCGCAATCTGGACGCCGATCTGCCCGCCGTACTCGGATCGAACAATCGCTTGCAGCAGGTCTTCCTCAATCTTTTCCTGAACGCCAAGGACGCCATGCCTTCCGGAGGCATGCTCGAAGTGCGCAGCGCCGCCAATAATGGCTCGGTCGAAATCGAAATCACGGACACGGGCATGGGCATTCAGCGCGAAAATCTGCACCGCGTTTTTGATCCCTTCTTCACCACCAAAGCCACCGGCCGCGGCACCGGTTTGGGTCTCTCCGTAAGCTATGGGATCATTAAGGAGCACGCCGGCAAGATTGAGGTGCGCTCCACCCCCGGCAAAGGCGCCTCTTTCCGCATGGAGTTTCCGGCGGTAAGGAAAGCGGTTCATGCCTAATGGCTCGATCCTGGTCATAGACGACGAAGCGGAAATTCGCGAAGGTCTCGAACTTCTTCTTTCCTCCGAAGGCTACTCCGTCTCCCTCGCCGACACCGGCGAATCAGGGCTCGCGCGCCTCGAGCAGGAGCCCTATGACCTGCTGCTTCTCGACGTCAACCTGCCCGATCGCAACGGCCTCGATCTGCTTCGCGACATTCGCCAGCACGACGCCCATCTGCCCATTGTTCTGATCACCGCTTACGGATCGATCGACATGGCCCGCCAGGCTTTCAAGAGCGGCGCGCAGGACTACATCACCAAGCCCTGGTCCAATGACGAGCTCCTCGCTCAAGTCGCCCTGGCCGTGGAAGGCCGCCGGCTGCGCGAAGAAAACGTGCAGCTCAAGCGTGCGCTCAAGCAGCGCTACGATTTCCCGAACATCATCGGCAAGGGCGAACGCATCGTTTCCGTTTTGGATCTCGTCGCCCAGGTGGCGCCTTCCCGCTCCACGGTTCTCATCATGGGCGAAAGCGGCACCGGCAAGGAACTCATCGCCAAGGCCATCCATTCCGCGTCGCCTCGCGTGGATAAGCCCTTCGTGGCCGTCAATAGCGGCTCCATTCCCGTCGATCTCCTGGAATCCCAGCTTTTCGGCCACGTCAGGGGCGCCTTCACCAGCGCCGTTGCCTCCAAAAAGGGTCTCTTCGAGGTGGCCGACCAGGGCACCATCTTCTTCGATGAAATCTCCACCGTCAGTCTGGAAACGCAGGCCAAGCTCCTGCGCGTAATTCAGGAGCGCGAATTCATGCGCCTGGGCGGCACGGAAAATATCAAAGTCGATGTGCGCATCGTGGCAGCTTCCAATGTCGATCTCTTGGGCCTGGTTCGCGCCGGCCGTTTCCGCGAGGATCTATTCCATCGCCTCAACGTCATCGCTCTCACGTTGCCGCCGCTTCGCGAGCGCCGCGAGGATATTCCTCTGCTCGTGAATCATTTCCTGCGCCAGTTTTCGCAGGAGAACAATCGCCCTTTGGGCCGCTTCACGCCGCCCGCCATGAAGCTGCTGATGGAATACGGGTGGCCGGGCAACGTTCGCGAATTGGAAAATGTCGTCGAGCGCGCCGTGGTTCTCTCCACCCGCGAGGAGTTCGACGCCGATCTGCTTCCCGAATCGCTCCTCACCCGCGGACTAGTCGGCGATGCGCGCCTGCGGCTCTCCGAACTTCTGAACTCGCTGGCCAGAGCGGGCAATAGCCATGCAAGCCCCGGGCAGGCTGCGCCGTCTCTGTTTCAAATCATGGAGCAGATTGAACGCCGCGTGATCGTCGATATGCTGGAGCAGACCGCCTGGAACCAGACCGAAGCGGCCGAGCGCTTTCAGATTCCGCTTTCTACCTTGAACCAGAAGATCAAACGCCTGGGCATCGAGATTCGCCGCCGCGCCTCCAGCCGTGGCCCGGAAGACGCCACACCTCACGCCGAAGCCGCCGATACCACCACATGACTCTCCGCGGATTTTCTAGAAGCGGCTCCTAAATCATCTTCGTGCGTCGAGGCTTTAGCCGCGACGTTTCGGATCTGAAGAAGCAAGGGGCTTTAGCCCCGACAACAAAGCTGGGAAGCCAAAGGGACACAGCCGTGCCCCGCACGCACCTCCAAAAGCGCTGTCAAACCCAGCGGCGCTGTTTGCCGATGTCGGTGAGGAATCTGCTTCTTGCCTTCTTTGGCGGAGGGGACATCCCCATATGCTCGGCTTGTGGGTCAGGGCTTCAGCCCTGACAACAAGGATGGGAAGCCAAAGGGGCTTTAGCCCCTGACACTAACCTAGTGTTCCTGCTTCGCGGCAGGCACCGCCGGGCCGGCATACCCCTTCGGCATCAGGGTCGTCGCCAAGTCCACCCCGGAAAGATCCACGCCCTCCAGGTCCGTCTCGCGCAGGATGGTCACGCCCATATCCGCGCCTGCAAACTGCGCGCCCTTGATATTCGCGGAGCGAAAATTTGCGTTTCGCAGGTTGGCGCGGCGGAAATCCGCCTCGCCCAGATCGCAGCGAAAGAATTCCACGCCGCTGGCTTCCACTTCGCTTAGGTCGGCGCCGTGCAAATCCGATTCCGTCAGGTCCGAATTGCGCAGGTCGGCGCCGCGCAGCCGCGCTCCCGCCAAGCTCGCGTGCGTGAGCTTGCTTTGCCGCAGATTCGCGCCTTCCAGATTGGCTTTCTCCAGAATCGCGCCGGTAAGATTCGCGCCGCGCAGGTCCGCCATTCTTAGATCCGCCTCGCGCAGATCGGCGCGCTTGCCGCCGGGCTTGCCGAGAAAATGATTGCGGTGCGCTTCGAGAATCTCCACCAGAGTCCGGCCCTGGTACCGAATTCGCTTCGGCTTGCGCCAACCGCTTTTCCCCGTGATCAAATGCCAAAGTCCCATTTGCCCACCCCTCTGGATGACCCATCTCTCTGGATAAAACGATTAGATGAAGCCGATCGCTCGGCTCATTCTATTGAGAATCGCCGCAAAAATCAGCCCTCGTTAACGCCAGCGTTCAAAGTCAGCCAGACACATCGGTTTCCTCTCCGCCGTTTCCCGTGTGCCCTTCCGTCCCGTCGCTCGAAGTTGTGATAACTTAGAAATGATTGTTCTTCGCCGCGGGAATCGTGAAGCCATGCAGCCCTCGAAAGCCTCGCGCATCGCATCGTCTCTGAATTGCAAATCGTCTGAGGTCCATGCGCGCCTTCTGGCGCTGGCTTTTGCGGCGTTTGTGGCCATCGCCCTGCCCATTTCCGCCGCCCAGGAAAAGCAAAGCGGCGAAATCGTAGCCAATCTCGCCACCGGCCGGGTGGTCTTCTGTGTCACCCATGACGCCATTATCGTCGCGGCCACTAGCGGAGGCGGTGAAGTCGGCTCGCGTCCGCCCACCGTGCTTCCCGTCAGCCCCGGCCGCGTGGGCGTCCTGCTCGGCGCCATCGAATGGACCGTGCCGTCTACCGGCAAGATCACGCGGTTTGATGCCGATCTGCCCTCTGTCGCTTCGGACGCCCTGCGCCGCCCCGCGCAGAAGCCTCTGGACCAGCCTTCCGAGATCGAGGATATCGGCGTCGGAATGCTGGAAGAGATTCGCCCCTTGGTAGAGCAGATTCACCATAAGCTCGATCTCGCGCCGGATGAGCCTCTGGTGGAATTGATTCTCGCCGATTACGTGCAGAACTACGGACCGGAAATCTGGACCTTGCAATATCGCGTGCGCCAGCAAGATTTAGGTTCGGACTTCTGGCAGACCCGCATCCTCCGCCCCGCATACTTCCAGCTTTATCCGCCGGAAAAAGGCCAAGCGCACACTTTCGTCGAAGCGGATTACCCCGCCAATGTTCCCCGGCTCGATTTGGCGGAGCATGTCACGCGCCGCGATCCGCAGTTCGAGCGTATCGGCAACTCCTCCCGCGAGTCATCCCAGGCGTTTGACTTGATTGCGGGAGGGAACAGCATGAAGGCGCTCTCCTCGCCTGTCTCGGACTTCATGCGCGCCGCTATTCCGCTCGCGGGTGGAGACAACCAGAGCCTGGTCATGGCGCTACTCGATATGGATCGCGGCTTTCAATGGATCCTCGCGCCCCAGAAGCCCATTCCCGCGGGCAAAGCGCCCAGCGAACCCGATGCGCCCTCGTTGCGCCAGCGAGGACCTCGCCCGCAATAATTCCGCGCCGAGCTTTCGCTCTTTTATGGTCCGCCATGGCCGTGTAGAACGAGTGGCACAGCCACTCTTGGCTGTGCGGAACAAGCGCCGCAACGAAACGATCGGGGACAAGCGGATCGGCGGGATCGCCCCGCGCTACTTGGCGAAAGATTTTTCCGCGAATTGCTGCTTCACTCGCGCGCTCTTCTCCGCGACGGACTTGGCCAGCTCCTGCTTGTATGCAACCAACTGCTCGGCCACTCCCGCATCGAATGTGGCGATGATCTCCGCCGCATAGATTGCCGCGTTGATGGCTCCGGGCTTGTCGATGGCCATCGCCGCCACTGGCACTCCCGCCGGCATCTGCACGCTCGAAAGCAGCGAGTCGATGCCGGACAGCACCGTCGTGGCCATGGGCACCGCGATCACCGGCAACGTCGTCAGCGCCGCCACCACGCCCGCCAGGTGCGCCGCGCCGCCCGCCGCCACGATCACCGCCTTCAGCCCTCGATCAATTGCCGTGGTCGCGTACTCATGCGTCCGCGCAGGCGAGCGGTGCGCCGACACAACCTCGATCTCGAACGGGATGGAAAACTTCGCCAGCATCTTCGCCGATTCGCTCATGATCGGCAGATCGGTGTCCGAACCCATAATGATTCCGACAAGGGGCTTTTCTCTAGTTCCGTCGCTCTTGCTCAACGCGTTCCTCCATTCGTGGCATTAAGACTAATGCTTCTAAAATCTCAATTGCATCGCCTCGCGAAATTCTCCCGCCTTCGATCACCCGGCACAACATCCCTCTGCGATTCTCCAGCTCCCTCTGCAGCCCCATGCGAATCTCGTCCATGCGCGAACAGGGCTCGCAGGGAACCGTCACCTCGAGTATGGCCTCGCCCATGCCGAGCCGTTGCCCAGGCCGCAGCTCCGCCAGGTTCAAGCCGGCGGTCGTTATGTTTTCTCGAATCGTTCCCGGCAGCAAGCCGAATTCGCGAAGCGTCTCGATGTCCGCCAGCAGCACCTGCCGTCTGCTTCCCGCACGCCCATGTACACAGCCGAGGAAACCTCGATCCGTCACGGCCAGCGCTTGCTCAACGGGCTTCATCGCCTTCCGGCGCTCGACGGCGATGAAGACGTTCGAGACCTGCGCCATCCTCAAGCCTCTCCTGCATTCGCCAGCTGGCAAGCCGCCAGAGCGATGTCGCTGCGATATTGCCGTTTCGCAAAGTCGATGTAACGAACAGCATCATAAGCAGCGCGACGCGCGAGTTCCAGGCTATCTCCCACTGCCGTCACACCTAAAACCCTACCACTACTAGTGTAGTACGAATCTCCTTCTCGTCTCGTACCGGCGTGAAAAACCGTCACGCCAGGCAAAGAAATGGCCTTTTCCAGGCCTTTAATCTCTTGGCCAGCCTGATATTTGCCGGGATAACCTCCAGAAGCCATCACCACGCAAATACTTGCCCCGCGCCGCCAATTCAGCTGCTTCGTTCGCAATTGGCCTTGCGCTGTAGCCATCAAGAGGTCGCCCAGATCGGAATCTATGCGCGGAATGATCGCCTGAGTCTCTGGATCGCCTAGCCGGCAATTGAATTCAAGCACTTTAGGGCCGCTTGCCGTCAGCATGAGCCCAAAATAGAGAAAGCCGCGGTATTTCCAGCCTTCTTTTCCGAACGCGCCCATTGTAGGCTGGACGACGTCTTTCAGAATTTGCTTCTCTGCCGCGTCTGAAATAATGCCGTCGCAAGAATAGGCGCCCATACCCCCTGTATTGGGCCCTCGATCACCGTCAAATGCTCTCTTGTGATCGCGAGTAGCCACCAGGGGAACAAAATAGTCGCCATCGCTCAGCACGATAAAGGAAAGCTCATCGCCTTCTAACGCCTCTTCGATCAGCAGCTTAGCAGCGCCGCCACCGAACTCCTTCTTTTCCAGAACGCGATCCGCAAAATCAGCCGCTTCGGCGTACGATTTTGCAACAAGAACACCCTTTCCGGCGCAAAGCCCGTCCGCTTTCAGCACCAGGGGATAGGGAAGCGTCTTGAGTCTCGCAATTGCCTCGGTAGACGAGGTAAAAGTGCCATAAGATTGCGCGGTCGGGATCCCGTGCCGGTTCAGGAACTCCTTCGCGAATATTTTGCTGCCTTCGAGGCGCGCACATTCTCTGGACGGCCCCACAATTGCCAGTCCGCGGAGCCCGAATTCGTCAGAAATCCCATCCACAAGCGGCTGCTCCGGCCCAACAACCGTCAAATCCGCCCCAAGCTTCTCCGCAAGATCCGCGAGACCCTTGATATCGGCGAGATTCCCGGCCAGACACTCCGCATGCTGCGATATCCCGCCATTCCCGGGTATGCACCAGATCTTCGATACCGACGCGCTTTGAGCCAGCTTCCAGACCAGCGCGTGCTCGCGGCCTCCGCTTCCTATAACCAGGATTTTCATGAGGTGCCAACATTATGTCGGGAAGCCGCGCCCTGTCAACGCTGCCACGCGGTAAGAGCACGAGTTACTGGTGGACGTTCTTGTGCTGGCACCAAATTAATGCTTTCATCGATGCCGATTTGAGCCCAATAGACGTGACCGACGAAACCACAACCTCGCTTTCACTCGCCGAGATCGCCAATTCGCTCGCCCCGTATATAGCCGCGCCTCTGGCCGATCCGCAGCTCGCAAAAATAGCGGCCTATTTGAAGCTGCTCAAGAAGTGGAACCAAACCATTCCGCTGACCTCCATCGAAGACGATTCGGAGGTCGTTGCGCGTCACTTTGGGGAGAGCATTTTCGCCGGCCGCTTCCTGGGCCTTGGAACTGGTCGGCTCGCCGACGTCGGCAGCGGAGCCGGCTTTCCCGGGCTGCCCCTGAAGATCGCTTTTCCGTCCCTACGCGTAACTCTAATCGAACCCAACCTGAAAAAATGCGCTTTTCTACGCGAAGTAAAGGAAGTTCTGTGCCTGGAAAGCGTGGAAATAGCCCGCAGCACCTACGAAAACCTCGCTTCGCCGCCCGAATCCTTTGATTTCATCGCTTCCCGAGCTCTCGGAGGTTACCGCCGATTACTACAATGGTCGCGACAGGCTCTCAGCGCCGGCGGCCGCGTAATCCTATGGCTCGGAGTTGACGATTCCACCTCGATCAGCCGATTGGAAGGCTGGAGATGGCAATTGCCCGTCAATATCCCCGAATCAAAGCGCAGAGTGCTCCTGATTGGGCAGCCCAAACCGTGAATTGTTTCACGTGAAACAATTTCCTCGTAGTCGGGCGATCTGTATTTGCCATTTTCCGCGCAATTCGGCCCTTCCAACCGCCGCACAATGTTTCACGTGAAACAATTTTCATCACGCGCCACGAAAATCAGCTCCGCGCTCATGAAATGTCTTGCACTCAACGCATTCTCTCTGCTAAATTCCCGCGCCGAAGCGGCATAGTCCACTAAGGAGTTGATTTGGCGCGCGTAATCGCTGTGGCCAATCAAAAGGGCGGCGTAGGCAAGACCACCACGGCAATCAATCTTTCCGCTTCCATCGCAGCGGGAGAGCAGCCCACCCTCCTCATCGATTCCGATCCTCAAGCAAACAGCACCACCGGCCTCGGCTTCCAAAAGGATCCCTCGCGCCGAACTCTTTATCACACCCTCGTTCTCGGCGAGAATCTGAACAGAATCATCGTCAAAACCCAGGTCGAGGGCCTCGACCTTATTCCTTCGGACAAAAACCTCGCCGGCGCCGCCTTGGAGCTTGCCAGCGCCGATCGGCGCGAATATCGTTTCAAAGAGGTCATCGAGCAACTTCGCTCGCAATATCGCTTCATCATCATCGATTGTCCGCCCGCGCTCGATCTCATCACCCTGAATGCCTTGGTCGCCAGCGATTCTGTGTTGATTCCCGTCCAGTGCGAATATCTCGCCCTGGAAGGGGTTTCGGAGCTCCTCGATACGCTGATGCGCATTCGGCGAACGCTGAACCCGACCTTGGCCGTTGAGGGCATCGTCCTGACCATGTACGACGAGCGAACCACCCTCTCGCGGCAAGTCGCCGCCGATCTCCGAAGCTTCTTTGGCACTCAAGTTTTTGAAAGCGTAATTCCGAGGAATGTGCGGCTTGCCGAAGCTCCCAGCCACGGAAAGCCCATTTTATTCTACGACATTCATAGTAGAGGCGCCGAAGCCTATATCCAACTTGCCAGGGAGGTAATTGCCAATGGCCAGAAACGCGCTGGGGCGGGGGCTGGGAGCGCTAATTCGGGAGCCTGAACCGCAAGTTCCCGAAGCAGCCCAGATTCCTGTCGTCCCTTATGCCCAGCCCACTCCAGGGCTGGCCGGATCGCAGCTTGTCGATATCGACCTGATCGAGCCCAGCCCCTATCAACCGCGCACTCACTTTGCCGAAGACGCGCTGGCCGAGCTGGCCCAATCCATTCTGGTCAGCGGAATCATTCAGCCGCTGGTGCTGCGTCGCGTCGGCTCTCGCTTCCAACTGCTGGCCGGCGAAAGGCGCTGGCGTGCCGCCCAGCGCGCCGGCTTGGGTCGTGTGCCCGCTGTCATTCGCGAAGTCACAGACGAGGCCGCGCTGGAAATCACTCTCGTCGAGAACATCCAGCGCGAGAACCTGAACGCCATCGAAGAGGCCCGCGCCTACGAGCGCCTGATGAGCGAGTTTCACTTGACCCAGGAAGAAGTCGCGGCAAAAACCGGAAAAGACCGCGCCACCGTCGGCAACGCCACTCGCCTTCTGCGTCTGGAGAAGCCCATCCTCGAGCTCATCGAGGACGGCCGCCTGTCTCCCGGCCACGGCCGCGCGCTTCTGGGAATCCTCGATCCGCAGCTGCGCCTGGAGCTGGCGCAGCGCGCCTCCCGCGGCCGCATGACCGTCCGCCAACTCGAGCGCAGCGCCTCTCGCAAGGCCCGCGCCATCGACGATGAGCCTGCCGAGCCGCCGCTCGACGCCAACGCGCGCGCCGCACTCCAGCAAATGGAGCATGCGCTGGGAATGCGCGTTCGGCTGCGCAAGCCGGCGAAAAATCGGCCCGGCGAATTGGCCATCGAGTATTACGAAGAGTCGCAACTGGTGTGGCTGTACGACCGGCTTGTTATCCAGAAGTGAACACTACCAGCGTAGTAGTGCTCGGTTGTACTTGTCTCCTCTCCTCGCGCTCTGAAACAATTGCCGCTTCCACTGCCTCCCCCAGCGAGGCCCGCCGAGGTGATCTCTGCCCTGGAAGTTCGGAAAGCGAGAAAGTGCGCCTGCGCCGGCCTGGACCGGTTTCCTCGATAAATCCGTCCGTTTCGAGGGCACTCTGGAGTGTCCGGGAACCTTTCGCGTGGAAGGCGAGATCAAGGGCCTGCTGATCTCCACCCAAACGCTCATCCTGGGCGAAGAAGCTCGCGTGGAAGGCCAGATCGAAGGCAATCAGGTCGTCATCTCGGGACGGTTCAACGGCATTATTCGCGCCACGGGCCGCGTCGAAATTCACGATAAAGGAATCGCCACCGGAGAGATCTTTACCAGCTGCCTGGTCATCGAGCCGGGCGGTGTCTTCGACGGTCAGTGTCACATGGCTGCGGCATCGGAAGCGGCCAAGCCCATCACCATCCCCATTCGCGCCGCCCAAGCGGGATAAATTCCGCTCGACTCCCGCTCGCCGGCAAAAACTTATATTTGTGAGTTTCGCGGAGAGCGGCCCGTTTAGAACCGCCACGTGAAGAACGCATCGAGAACCCATCAGGAGCGCGCTGAGCCCTTAAGATCCCGTTAAGAACGAAGTGTCGCTGCCGGCGCCGCCGGTTTCGCCGCGCCGGTCTTGGACTTGCCCATGGCCGCCTCGACGCCTTTGCGAATGGTCTCGTTCCAATCCTGGTGCGGCACCGGCGAGTTTTGCGCGGCGATATAAAGGCGCAGCGCCTGATCGCGCCGCTCCAGTTGCCGGAGATAGATTCTTCCCGCGGAGATCAGCGCGAGCACGGAGTGGCGATCTTCCGGCCAGGCTTGCGCCAGTTTTTCGTATTCGCTCGCGGCGCGTTCCCACTGCTGTTGGTTCTCCACATGGCGGCAAAGCTCGAGCCATGTTGCGGCTGGCATTTTCGTGCCGCCGGCCCGGTCGTAGTCCTCGTAATCCTGCCAGGCGGCATCGCCGCTCTGGAGCTTCAAATGAACCTGGCACGCTGTTTCCAGGGATGCTAAGTAAGATGGCGTATCGCCCTTTCGATAGTAGATGCTGGGCAGCATCTCATACGCGTCCACGGAAGCGGGCTTTTCCGCAATCAGCGCTTTCAGCTCGGAAATGGCTTCGTCGATTTGCCCGTTTTCGATCAGGTCGGTGGCTTTCACGATGCGTGGATCGGCTGACCAGCCCACCTTATCCTCGATGATTCGGTCCGCCTTCTGCTCCAGCCCGCTGTAGCGCAGAATTAAGGCCATCACCGCGCCAAAGCCGAAGCCGCCAATATGCGCCCAGTACGCCACGCCTCCGCTCTCGCCCGACAGCACTCCGGAGAGAAGCTGCAAGCCCAGCCATAAAGGCAAAACAGCGAAGGCCGGCACCTTGAAGCGGTAGAGCCGCGGCCGCACAATCCAATAGAAAAATCCAAACTGGATTTTCGTCTTGGGGAATCGCACCAGAAAGCCGCCCATCAGCGAAGCAATCGCGCCCGATGCGCCGATCACCGGTATTAACCCATGCGGGTATACCAGCGCATATCCCCCCAGCGCCGCCACGCCGGAAATCAAATAAAACGCCGCGTACAGAGGCCGGCCCCAGGTATCTTCCAGCACCGCTCCCGCCAGCCACAGGAACCACATGTTAAAGATCAGGTGCGTCCATCCCTCGTGCAAAAAATTGGCGGTCAAGAAACTGATCGCCGATGGATGCGAGGGGTAGAACGCAAAGCGCCCCAGGATGGACTCGGCGCGCATTTGGTCCAGTTGGCCGGCCAGCCGCGTCATCTCTTCTTCGCAGCGCAGATCCGTCCACGAACGCATGTCCACGTCCCAGGCATTCAGCGGAGTGTGATCCGGAGAAGAGAGAACGTCCCACGTTTTTGCTTGCTGCTGGCGGAAGCTGTCCACCAGCTTTTGCTCCGCCGGAGTCATGGGGGTGCCGGGATGGGCCGCAGCCAGGAGAATGATGTGCTGCTGGATTTCCGCCGTCTGTTTCCCTTCGTTTTCCATGGTCCAGTGCGTGCCAAGGAAAACGACCACGTTCAGGGCAATAATCGCTATGGTGACAAAGGGCCAGCGCCGGCCGTGCATGTTTTCGTGACTCAGCGGAATGATCACGGCGATGCCTCCACATCAGGATCTAGACCTGGGACCCGACCCTGGACTCCAACCAAAAGCGTCGCTAGACCTAAACGGCGCGCCCGCGGCGAAACACAGCATCATTCTGGCAGTTGCCTCTGCCCGCTGGGCCTGTCCCTCCTCTAGATTTCCCCTATCGGTTAACCCCGTAATCGCTCCAGCACAATCCATGCCTGCGAACTGAGAGCGGCTTGCCGATCCCTGTCCGGCGCGCAGCGCATCGATTGCGGCTATAATCAAAAATCTTACGAATCGGAGAGATCGATGCTCGAGCAGGTGAAGCTCACGGCCACCGTGAAGGCTGCCGGCTGCGCCGCCAAATTAAGCCCCGGCATCCTGGACGCGGTCCTGCGCCGCCTGCCCCGGCAAACCGACGAAAACGTCCTCGTCGGATTCGAGACCAGCGACGACGCCGGCGTTTATCGCCTGAGCTCCGGGATTGCCCTGGTGCAGACCGTCGACTTCTTCACGCCCATCGTCGACGATCCTTTCTCCTTCGGCCAGATTGCCGCCGCCAACGCGCTCAGCGACGTTTACGCCATGGGCGGGCGGCCCATCTCAGCGCTTTCGATCGTGGCCTTTCCGGAATCCGGCGACCTCGACACTCTCGACCAGATTCTCCGCGGCGGCTTGGCCAAAATGACCGAAGCGGGCTGCACGGTGATCGGCGGCCACTCCATTCGCGACGACGATATGAAGTTCGGCTATGCCGTTACGGGCCTGATCGATCCGGAGCGCGTCTGGCGCAATGTAGGAGCGCGGCCCGGCGATGCTCTGCTGCTGACCAAACCTCTCGGCGCCGGCGTAATTTCCACCGGCCTGAAGCAAGGGCGCATACCCGAGGACGCTATCGCCGCCGCCACATCTTCCATGGCGCGTTTGAACCGCGACGCCTCCGAGGCCGTGGCCGAAATCGAGGAGCGCACTCCCGGCAGCGTTCACGCCGTCACAGACGTTACCGGCTTCGCCCTCCTGGGCCATGCGCGTGAAATGGCCGTCGGCAGCGGCGTCTCTTTGGCCATCGATCATGCTGCGATCGAATATCTTCCCGGCTCTGTAGACGCCTCGCGCGCCGGCTTCTATTCCGGCGGGCTCAAGAATAACCGCCAGTTCATCGGCGACTGCGTGGCCTTCCAGCCGTCGGTTCCGGAGGAGTTTCGCAATCTGCTTTTCGACCCGCAGACGTCGGGCGGACTTCTCGTCGCGGTGGAAGCCGCTCAAGCCGATGCTCTTCTCGCGGCGCTCGCCGCTCGCAAAGTTTCGGCGCGCCGCATCGGGCGCGTCCTCGAAAAGCGCTCGCCTCTGATGGAGGTCAGCTGACCTTCTTCAATTTGCCTCGCCGTTTTTCCGCAATCGCATGGATACCATCACTCACGGCATCGTTGGCGCTCTAATCGGCAAGGCCTTTTTCGCCGGCGAACCTTCCCGCGCGCCGTTCTCCTGGCGCGAGCCGCCCAAGACCGCCGGCCGGGTGGCAATTCTCGCCTGCACGATTGGCTCCGTCTTCCCGGATATCGACGTCCTCGCTGGGCAGCTTGCTCACAAGAGCCTGGCCATGATGACCTGGCATCGCGGCATCACCCATTCCGTGGTCATGTTGCCCGCCTGGGCGCTGCTTCTCGCGGGCGTCACGTGGTTTCTGGCACGCCGCCTGCGCTGGCCCGCGCCCGAATTCGGCGATCTCGTGGCCATCTATCTCGTCGCCATCGGAAGCCACATTTTTCTGGACGTGATCACCTCTTTCGGAACGATGGTTTGGAGCCCGCTCAACTACTCCCGCGTCTCCTGGGACTTCGTCCTCATCGTGGACCTTACGCTCACCTCCCTGGCCCTCATGCCGCAACTCGCCGCCTGGGCCTTCCGCCCGCTAAAGGATCCCTGGAAGCGCGCGGTTCCTCTCTGGGCCATTTCCTCGGCGGCAGCCTTCGCCATCGGCCCATTGGTGCGCCCCCTGAACATTCCCTTCTCCACGGGCGCGTCGTTCTTCGCCATGGGCGCCTTAGCTTGCTTTTTTCTGCTCCCTCTCCGGCACAGCAGCGGTTCCCATGCGGGGCGCGTCAAGTGGTGCCGCATAGGGTTCGCTCTGGTCGCCGCTTACCTGAGCTTCGCCGGCGCCATGCACCATTCCGCCTTCCAGCACGTTTCCGAATTCGCCAGCCAGGCGCGCCTGAACGTCCAGAACATCGCCGCCATTCCCATGCCGCCTTCGGCGGCGCGCTGGGCGGGCCTGATCGAAACTCCCGACGGCGTCTATCGCATTCAGTTCGATCAGTTGGGAGATGAGCCGTTTCACCTTCAGTTCTTTCCCCAGGCCGCTTCCAACCAATACATCGCCGAGGCTCGCGGCCTCAGCGACGTGCAGACCTACTTGGCCTTCGCCCGCTTCCCGCTCTTCAAATTCTTCGAGCGTGCCGGAAATCCCGTCGTGGACATTAGCGACATGCGCTTCTACGGAGAGCGCCGGGCCTCATTTTCGCCCGGCGAAATTGATCGTCCGACGAACTTCACCTTTGAAGTGGTTTTCGCGCCGGACGGCAAGATTCTCTCTCAGGGACGCCTGCGGGAAGAGTAAGTTCGGTAGCGGTCGGTTTGAATTTTCTTGATCGTGGCACAGGACGGCAAAATTCAAACTGACAGTGCGGGAAAATTAGAGCGGGAAGCTCAAGCCGTGGCGCTCGAACTTCGAGTCATCTCCACCAACATCTACTTCGCGTCGGGCTTCGCATCGGCGGGGAAAATCACCACCTGCCGCATCTCCCCCTGCCCTTCGCTGCCGGTCCGCACTCCCGGCTGATCTTTCAGCGCCAGGTGAATGATGCGCCGGTCCCGCGCGCCCATGGGGTTGAAGCGAAAAGCCTCGTGCGTCTGCCGCACCCGCTCCGCGGCCACTTCCGCCGAAAGCCGCAATTCCGCCAGCCGCGCAGCGCGAAAATCTCCGCAGTCGAAGCGCACGCGATTGTAAAACTGTGGATCCAGGCGCAGCCAGCGCACGCCCACGTGCTCCAGCGCCTTCAGCAACTCCCCGTTGTGCTCCAGCAGAAGGTCCTGGTCCTGCCCCTCGAAGGCCACCACGATCTCCGCCGTCTCCAGATCATCGGTTTCCGCTTTCGGCGCGATGTCCACGCGATAGCTCAGGCGAAACCGCGCCGTGCGCAGAACCATATCCAGGTAGCGCCGCAGTTCGGCCCCCGCGGCTTCGCGGTCGATCTTGCCGTCATGAACCAGGCTGGCGGGCATGCGTCCTCTCCGAAGCGCCTTCTCGCGAAACTTACTTCGCCAGCGCCACGCGTGTCATCTGTTTTTTAGCCCGCGCAGGTGGCGCAGGCGGTTTGAGCGGAGAAGTCCGGTTCAGGTGCCACTGCTGCAGCACCGCCACGATATTCTGCGTCACGATATAAAGAATCAGCCCGCTCGATACAGGGATGAGGAAAAACATGCCCGTAAACATCAGCGGCATCAGCGTCATCATGCGCTGTTGCGAAGGATCGGTCACCGTCATGGGCGTCATCTTCTGTGCCGCGTACATCAGGACCGCCATGGTGATCGTCAAAATGAAATAAGGGTCCCGGCCGGACAGGTCGTGAAATATGCCGAACCACGGCGCGTGCCGCAATTCGATGGTCGCGTTCAGCATCCGGTAAAGCCCAAACCAGATGGGCATCTGGATCACTTGCGGTATACAGCTGCCCATGGGGTTAACGCCCTCGCGGCTGTACACCGCCATCACTTCCTTGTTCATCTCCTGCTTGCGCGGATCGCGCATGGAATATTTCTTGTAGCGGTCCTGAATCTGGCGGATTTCCGGCGCCACCTTCTGCATTTTCTGCATCGACCGCCAGCTCTTCACCTTCAGCGGATACAGCAGCATATTGATGGCCACGGTCATCACCACGATGGCCCAGCCGTAGTTGGGAACGTAGTGATAGATCCAGCGCAGAATGTAGAAGAGCGGCTCGGCGATAAATCCAAACCAGCCGAATTGCACCAGGCCATTCAGCGGCGGCCGCACCGCTTTCAAAATATCGATGTCCTTGGGGCCCACGTACAGGCGCACGTCCACCGGACCCGCCGTCGATCCCACGGCCATCTCCGGCAAAATCTCCTGCTGCGTTTTCCCGTCGGCCTGCAGCGTGTGCGTGGTCTGCCGCGTGGAGAGCGTCAGCGTGTCCGGAATCGGCTGCCCCGGCGCAGGCGCCGCGGGCGGCAGGAACGCCGCGGCAAAATAGAGGTCCTCGATCCCCGCGGCGCCAAACGTTCCCGGCACCGCAGCCGGAATGTTGCGCTGATTCGGCGTTCCCACATTCTTGCTGGTGATCGTGCTGATGCTGCCCTCGCGGTCGTCGAACACCAGCGTCTGCACCGCGGCGCGAAATGCCGTCACGTCGCCAAAGCCGCCGCGCCAGGCGATGCTGTAGCTCACCGGGCGCCCGTTCTGCTGCACCGACGTGTCCACCGACATGATGTAGTCGCGATCGAACTTCAGCGTCTTGGTGACGTCCAGCTGCCCATCGCTCCAGTGAAATTCGATCTGCGCGGGAGCCGCGATGGTGTTGTCCGTGTTCGCCGCGCCGCTCGCGGTGGATGCCTTCACCACGTACAGCCCTTGATTGGCGGCGGACTCCTGTTGCCCGTCCGCAAGCTGCAAGGAGAGCGGCCAGCTATTCGTCTGCCGCGCCAGGTCCGCGTTTACCAGATCCAGAACCCGCGGCGGATTGCCTTCGTCGGTGTATTTCTTGAGCTGCCAGCTGCGCACCACCCCGCCGCGGTTCGAGAGCTCCACGCGATAGAGGTCGCTCTCGACGACGATATCCTTCTCTCCCGTGGCCGTCACGGGAGCGACGGCCGCCGACGCCGTAGCGCCGGTTGAGTTTGCGCCCACCGGCTGGTTTGGCTGCACCACTGCGCCCGCGCCGCCAGCTCCGCCCGGAACGTTGGCAGCGCTCTGCGCCTGGCTCGCCGCCGAGCCCGGCGGCGGCTGCGGCTTCGGCGGGTTCAGGAAATACCAGCCCACCATAACCAATAGCGCCAGCGCGAACGCCAGCGCCACGCGTGCTTGATCGGAAACTTCTTTCACGAGCTTACCTCCGCTCGCGCTCCACCCTCGGCCTCATTCGCCGAAAGGCTCGCTGCTTCCGCCGCGCCGCTGGAAACTTCAGCCGCATCCGGCACCGGGTCAAATCCGCCTTGCGTAAAGGGCCTGCAGCGCCACAAACGCGCCAGTGCCAGTCGCGCGCCGTGCGCGGCGCCATGCCGCTCAATCGCTTCCGCGGCGTAACGCGAACACGAAGGGTAAAACTTGCAGCCTATGGGCATATGCTGAGCGAAAATCGCCTGATAAAACCGTATCCCAAATAGCAGCAGCCCCGCCGCCGCCCCGGACAAGGCCGTTGCCATTCCGAGGGATCTCTCGTTCGGCGTTCTACTGTTGTCATTCCGAGCGGAACGGCCGGAGCCTTTTCCTTCCAGTCCGCGCTTTCGCGGACTGGCCGGCCGTGCAGCGAGGAATCTGCTGTTCGCATTTCCATTCTCACCAGTTCCTGCCCGTCGCGCGCCGACGCATTCAGCGGGGCAGTCCGCGCAGCGTCGCCACCAGCTCCGCCTCCATCGAGGCAAAGACAGCCCGGGTCATGGCATTGCGCGGATGAATTACGATGTCCCATCCTGGGGAGATCTCCGAACTATTGCGCCGGACGATTTCTCGAATGCGGCGGCGGATTCGATTGCGTGCCACCGCGTCCCCCAGCGCCTTCTTCACGCTGATGCCGAAGCGGCTGCGCGGCCCGCCATTGGCGCGGTAGAAAACCACGAACCGCGCCGAAGCTTTCCGCGCGCCCTTTCGATAGACAGCCTCGAATTCGGGACGGCGTACCAGACGAGCGGCGCGGGGAAAACCCTGCGGCCCACCCTCGGAAGTTTTAGACGGGCGTGAGGCGATGACGGCCCTTCTTGCGGCGCGCGGCCAGCACTTTCCGGCCCCCTACGCTCTTCATGCGGGCGCGGAAGCCATGGGTCTTATGGCGCCGGCGCACTTTGGGTTGAAACGTGCGTTTAGGCAACGAATGCTCCTCATAGCAGGCCCCGAACTCCTGCTGCCACAGCGATCAAGGGGCCGCACACTTACTGGGTTTCTCGCAGCAGCAATTGAAAGATTCAGTGTATGCGACGCGCCCAGACCGGTCAAGACGCCCCCGGGGAATCCTTTTTGATTGCCCTGAAACCGATCCGAACATGGCTCGCTATCGGCTCGACTTATCCGACCACAGAACGGCGAGATTGCGACGACGTGCCGATTGGCCCCGTGAAGGTGCGCCAGCAGGTTGCTTACTCGCTTCTTGACACCCTAAATCGCGTGTAGTATGAGGCCGCTTGTAAAATGGCGGAGCTGTGAGCCAAGGGCCGAGGAAAATCTGGAGTCGACGGTAGAAGTGAGAGGTGCAGATATGCGAAGCGTGCTTAGGAGCTGCGTCCTTGCTGGGGCGGCATTGCTGTTTCTTTCGTCGTATTCATGGTCGCAAACTCCACGCGAAAGCGGCGATCAGTTCACCAATCTTTTGTATGACAAATTAAGCACTCAGGGTCCTGGGGGACCGGCTCCCCGCAGGGATCTCACTGGGTTCTGGACAGGGCCCCTTCACGCCACAATCAACCAGGTGCCTCTCATGACGCCCTGGGGACAGGAGCAGTTCCGCGCCCATAAGGGTGTAAAGCAGGTTTACGTCGCGGAATCCAATGATCCCTTGAAATCGTGCGATCCCCTGGGCTTCCCGCGCAACATGCTCGACGAAATCCGAGGGATCGCCTTCGCTCAGATGCCGGGCAAGATCCTTGTACTGAATGAATACAACAAAATATGGCGCGAAATCCCGATGGACGGGCCGCCGCTTCCGAAAAATGTCGGCGGGAGGTCGGCCGACGCGGCCGATCCCCACTGGTACGGATACTCGCTGGGACATTGGGATGGAGATTACAGCTTCGTCGTGGATACGGTGGGAAGCGACGAGAGGAGTTGGTTAGATGAGGTGGGGCATCCCCACAGCATCGACATGCGCGTGCAGGAACGCTACACGCGCGTCGATCATAACGATTTGGAAGTGACCGTCACCATTGATGACCCGAAGACATATACGAAGCCTTTTGTCATCAGCACCGTGAAGTTCAGGTGGGTTCCAGAACAGAAGTTCCCGGAGGAGTGGTTCTGCGTACCGTCGGAGATGGCGGCGTATTTGAGCATAGTTGCCGATCCCGCGGCGAAGGGTCCGGGCAAGCAGCCTAAAAAATAAGGGCCACCGATAATGATGGACCCTTGCAGGTGCGGCTCACTTATCCTTCCAGTTGGGGCAATCCCCGGCGCGGTATTTCGGAGCCTGAAGCGAGCGAATTCCAGTTGCGGAGGTAACGAATGAGAAGCAACCTTCTCACGAGTGTTTCGTTGGTTGCGGGTCTTCTAACTGTTTGCGGCCCCCTGTTCGCACATCACGGAAATGCGGCGTATTCAGAAACTGTGGCCGTATTGAAAAATGCCACGGTGACGAAATTGGTGTGGGCCAATCCGCACGCCATCGTGATGTTCGATGCGAAGGATGACAGCGGCAAGGTCGTGCATTGGGTTGGGGAAGTCTCCAGTCCACCCGGACTGATCCAGCTTGGGTGGAACAGGAATTCTCTGCAGCCCGGGGACGTAATCACGGTTTACATTCATCAGGCCAAATCTGGCAGCCCGGTTGGCTGGCTCGCCAGGATCGAGCTTTCCGATGGCAAGGCGTTATGCGGGATGACCTTTGGGGACAACGGCTATTGCGGGCTGCCGCGGCCTAAGTCTAAGTAGAGAAGGTCGCAGAGCGGGAGCGCGAGAGTTGGAGCAGCGCCCAAGAGAACCTTCTAGCGGCTGGGGCGGATAGACTCTCACCACGATCAATCACTCGAATCCACGCCCAGTCGTTTGTTCGGGCAGAATGTTCGCCTTCGCTGTGTATCCCCTCGCTCTGTATCTAACTCCCGCTCTTCGTCGAGAAGCGCTTTTCCAACTCCCGAATCTCGGCCAGCCCGATCATCTCGTTGAACTCCTGAAACGAGATCCACTCATGCGCCATGCGCATCGGCGAGCCGTGCTCCCGAATTTCGGCCAGCAGCCTGCGCACCGCCTGCGTCGCCATCAAAAGCGCGCCAATCGGAAAGATGATGATGCGATAGCCCAGCTCCTTCAGCCGCTCGAGCGGCATCGGTGGAGTCTTCCCGCCCTCCGCCCAGTTGAATAGAAGCGGCACGTCCGGGAACGCGCGCGCGATCTCGGCCACTTCGTCTTCGCTCTGCGGCGCTTCCACAAACAGCAAGTCGGCGCCCGCTTCCCGGTAAGAACGCGCTCGGCGCAGCGCGCTCTCCAGCCCCTCGATGGCGCGAGCATCCGTGCGCGCGATAATCAGAAACTCGGCGGACGAGCGCGCCTCGGTCGCGGCGCGAATCTTTTCGCACATCTCCGCGCCGGACGACCACCTGCTTGTTCTCCATGTGCCCGCACTTCTTGGGCGTGATCTGGTCTTCGATGTGGATCGCGGAAACGCCCGCGCGTTCGTACTCCTGAACCGTGTGGATCACGTTGAGTGGATTGCCATAGCCGGTGTCCGCGTCCGCGATCACGGGAACGTCCACGGCGCGCGCGATGCGCCGGGCGTTGTCCACCATCTGCGACATCGTCAGCAGGCCCACGTCCGGCCGCCCCAGCAGCGACGCCGCCGTGCCAAAACCGGTCATGTACACCGCCGGGAATCCGGCTTGCTCGACGAGGCGCGCCGTCAACGCATCATAGGCGCCCGGCGCCACAATCGGTTCGCCGCCGCTCAGCAGTTTGCGCAAGCTGGCGCGCTCCCCTCGATTAGCCCGCAGAAAATCGCTCACGGGTGTGAAAACCTCCCTGCTTCACAATTGAGAAATCGCTGGAGTTTAGCACGCGCGCTTTTGCCGCGTTCAACTCGCGATTTGGTCCTGCCACAAGTCGGGTTAGAATGTGCTCTCCCCCAGCCCACCGCACAGCGGCACCGCGCGGCACATCAAAGGAGACTGAACATGCCCGTCAACGAACTGGAAAGGTTCCTCAACACTTGGGATCGTGAAGCTGACAATACGCTGAAGCTGATGCGCGCTCTCCCCGCATCGCAATACGACTTCCGTCCCGATCAGGGCGGCCGCTCCCTCGGTGAGCTCGCCTGGCATCTGGCCGAGGGCGACGCCTACATGAGCTTCGGAATCGAAAGAGGCAATTTCGGGATGGACATGAAGCCACAGAACATCGAGCGGCCGCGCCAGGTGGAGGCGCTCGCGCCCGCGTTCGAACGCGTTCATAAGGACGCCGTCGCGCGCATCAAAAAGCTCACCCCCGCAGACCTCGACCGCAAAATTCCCTTTTTTGGCCAAGACCTGGCCATTCGCGACATCCTCTGGGACATGATGATTATTCACGGCGTGCATCATCGCGGACAGTTGGCGCTGATGTGCCGCCTGGCTGGAGGCCAAACTCCCGGCCTGTATGGCCCCAACCGCGAAGAGTCCCAAGCCATGCGCGCCCAAGCCGCCGCACAAAAACCAGCTTGATTCGCTCCCGCGGTTGCCACGCAGACCAGAGCGCCCAGCAGTTCTAAGTTGTCATCACGAGGTCGCCGCGGCGACCGAGGGATCTGCTTTTGCTCGTCGGCTGCTTCCCTGAAGACTCGCTTTACTCCCGCGGTAAAATAGATATATGCCTGCTCCCGAGGAGCTGGCTCGCGAGCCGCATTTTGGCAGATCGTAGCGCATCGCCTCCGGCTGTCATCACGAGGCCCGCAGGCCGAGGGATCTGTAGTCGCGGTTCTGTGGGTGCCGGAACCTTCGTTTTCAAGGGTGCGGGCCACGGTTCTTGGAGGATGGCTCATGTACCCAAGTCGCTTAGATTGATGCTCTTGCGCGATGGGTAAATAAGTGCCATAGAATGATACTCTTGCATATTCGTTAAGAATAAGTCGCCTGGAATGATATTCTTGTGAAAAAAAAGGGGGGAGGGGGCCGAGGGGTGCACTTACGAGGCCACTCCATGATTCCAAAGTACTTGCTGCCAGCACCACGTTTCCGGCTCGTGCACGAGTGCTGGAATTGAATTGACTCCGGCCTACGCGCCGCCTAATCCGGCACGAAGTCGCGACGGGTTGTGGGTCAGGGCTTCAGCCCTGACAATAAGGTCTAAATACAAACGGGGCTTTAGCCCCTGAAGATGCACGTGCATTACACTAGAACCTAGAACGGAAACCCAAACGAGACGCAAGCAGGGTCTCTGTCGCACAAGCGAGCATTAACCAATGTTTGAAAATCTTACCGAAAAACTTCAGCGCGTCTTCAAGAACCTGCGCGGCCAGGGCAAGCTCACCGACGAGCACATGGACGCCGCCCTGGTCGGCATCCGCGAAGCCCTCCTCGATGGCGACGTCAACGTGGACGTCGCCGACGAACTCCTGGCCCACATTCGCGCCAAGGCCCTCGGCTCGGAAGTGCTGCTGCAACTCTCGCCGGATCAGCAGATCCTCAAGATCGTCCGCGACGAGCTGCTGGAGCTGCTCGGCAAACAAGCCAAGCCCGCCTTCGCTTCGCGTCCTCCTTCCGTCTGGATGATCGTCGGCCTGCAAGGCTCCGGCAAAACCACCACCACCGGCAAGCTCGCCAAGTGGCTGGCCAGCCACGGCCATCGCCCGCTGGTGGTCTCCACCGACGTCTATCGCCCCGCCGCCCGCGAACAGCTCGCCCAGGTGGCCAAAGCCGTGGGCGTGAGCTGCTGGCCCGGCGCCGGCACGGACAAGCCTCTCGAAATCGCCAAGGGCGCCATCCGCGAAGCCAAGCTCTCCGCCTCCGACGTGATCCTGGTGGATACGGCCGGCCGCCTGCACATCGACGAAGAGTTGATGAACGAACTCGGCTTCCTCAAGCGCGAGCTCCAGCCCAGCGAAATCCTGTTCATCGCCGACGCCATGATCGGCCAGGACGCGGTGCGCTCCGCCGGCGAATTCCATCGCCGCCTGGGCCTCACCGGCGTGATTCTCACCAAGCTCGATGGCGACGCGCGCGGCGGCGCGGCGCTCTCCATCGGCAAAGTCACCGGCGCCCCCGTCAAATTCGTCGGCATGGGCGAAAAGTACGACGCGCTCGAAGCCTTTTTTCCCGAGCGCATCGTCTCCCGCGTCATCGGCATGGGCGATATGCTCACCCTGATCGAGCGCGCCGAGCAGGCCATCGATCACAAAAAAGCCGCCGAACTCGAACGCAAGCTGCGCCGCAGCGAATTCACCCTCGGCGATTTCCGCGATCAATTGAAGCAGGTCCGCAAGATGGGCCCGCTCGAGCAAGTCCTGGGCATGCTCCCCAAGATCGGCCCATTCGCCAATCTTCCCAAGGACGCGCACGTCGATGAGGCGCGCTTGAAGCACGTCGAAGCCATCATCAACTCCATGACCGAGGCCGAACGCGACGACCACGATTTGATCGATGGCAAGCGGCGCAAGCGCATCGCCAACGGCAGCGGCACTTCCGTGCAGGAAGTAAACCAGGTGCTGAAGCAATACATGCAGATGCGCAAGATGATGAAGCAATACGGAGCGCTCGCCGCGCAGGGCCGCCTGCGCGGAATGGGCAAGGCACGCGCCGCGCTAGAGCAGATGCAGCAAGGCAAAGAGGCGCCGGAAGAATGATCCTACGAATGACCCGCGTCTCGAAAGCTGAGCCCTCGAGCCACCCGGCCAAAAGTGTGGAAGCTGTCATCACGAGGCGCGCGCCGTTCCGCTTTGGGCTCCGGAGTGCCATAGCCTTAAGGCTCTCATCCGAGGCCCGCAGGGCGGAGGGATCTGCAGTTCGTTTTTTAAGTGGCGCTGTAGAAGCGCAACGATCATGGCCGCCACCAAAACGAAAGCCTCCAATGGCCCCAGCCGCATTCGCTGCGCCTGGCCCTCGAGCGCCATCTCCGTCGCCTATCACGATCGCGAATGGGGCGTGCCCCTCAAGAACGACCGCAAGCTCTTCGAGTTTCTCGTTCTGGACGCCGCGCAGGCGGGGCTGAGCTGGGAGATCATCCTTCGCAAGCGCGAAGGATTTCGCGCCGCCTTCGACAATTTCGATCCACGAAAAGATCGCCCGCTACGACAGCCGAAAAATTCAAGCGCTTCTGGCCGATCCCGGAATCATCCGCAATCGCCTGAAAATCGAGTCGGCCATCAGCAATGCCCGCGCCTTTCTGCAAGTGCAAGAAGACTGCGGCAGCTTCGCCTGCTACATCTGGCAGTTCGTCGGCGGCGCGCCCAAAGTCAATGCCGTCCGCTCGCTCAAAGAGATTCCCGTCACCAGCCCCGAGTCGGACGCCATGAGTAAAGCCCTGAAGAAGCGCGGTTTCCGCTTTGTCGGTTCCACCATCTGCTACGCCTTCATGCAAGCCGCCGGAATGGTCAATGACCATCTCGTCGATTGCTTTCGGCACGGCGAACTGGCGGGCCGTATGCAGCGTTGGAGAATCCGCGTTTCCGATATACAATGAGTTTATAGGAGGAATTTCAGAGTGCTCGCAATCCGCCTGGCTAGATATGGCAAGAAGAAGATGCCGTGTTATCGCATTGTGGTGATTGATAAGAGGCGTCCCCGCAATGGCCGTTTCACCGAAATTGTGGGAACCTACGATCCCCTCAAGAAGCCGGCTGCAATTAAGCTGAACGCCGAACGGATCGAATACTGGCTTGCCCGCGGTGCTCAACCCAGTGACACCGTCCGCAGCTTCCTGGTCGCCCAGAAGAAGCCCGCCTGAGCGTTGCACTCTTACGCCCCGTCTCTCATCTCAAGGTAGGAAGGTTCCTGCGATTGGAATCCTTCGTCCGGAGTCAACGAGACACGCGCAAGCGAAAACTCCTGCTGACTGCTGATACCTGCGAATCGCGGAGGGCACATGAAGGAACTAGTTGAAGCCATCGCGAAGGCGCTCGTGGATAATCCTGAACAAGTGCAGGTTCGCGCTGTAGAGGGTGAACAAGTCACCGTTTTGGAGCTCCGCGTTCACCCCACCGATCTCGGCAAAGTGATCGGAAGACAAGGCCGAACGGCAAAGTCCATCCGCACCATCCTCGGCGCGGCTGGAATGAAGCTGAAGAAGCGCCTCACGCTTGAAATCCTCGAGTAAGCGCGCCCAGTAAGTGCTCGAGGACTCATTTATCCCCCTGACCCTGGCGCGCATTCTGCGCCCCTGGGGCCGGCGAGGCGAGGTGGCCGCGGAAATCCTCACGGATTTCCCCGATCGGCTTACCGAGAGGAGAGAGGCTTGGCTGGCGGCCGAAGGAAAGCTCGCCGGCCGGCCAAGATTCTTTCCTGCCGCCTGCATCTCGGCCAGGCTATTTTTCACTTCGAGGGCGTTGACAGCATCTCCGACGCGGAGACTCTGCGCGGCCTCGAAGTGCAGGTTCCGCTCTCGGAGCGCGCTCCTGCTGGCGAAGGCCGCCACTACATCGCGGACTTGATCGGCTGCGCCATTTGGGAAGCGGATGCCGCGGCCCCGCTGGGAACCGTTCAAGACGTGCAGCGCAGCGGCGAGCAGCTCCAGGGCGCAGCCGCGGACTCCTGGGTTCTGGTCGTCATCACCCCGCGCGGCGAACTCCTCATCCCATTAGCGACGGAAATCTGCACGCAGATTGATACGGCAGGACGGCGAATCGAGGTGCGCTTGCCGGAGGGTCTGCGCGACCTGAACGCATCCTAAGCACATGCGGCCGCGCGTACAATCATTTCGGTGTAACCTCATGCGCGAGTCCGAAATTAGCCTTGCGCGTAGTTTTGCGAGCCTATGAAGTTTGACGTCATCACCATCTTCCCGGAATTTTTCGCCGGACCTTTCCACTACGGCATTGTCCGCAGAGCCCGAGAGGCCGGCTTGATCGATATTCGCGTGCACGATCTGCGGCAGTTCGCTCACGACCGCCACAAGACCGTGGATGATCGCCCGTTCGGCGGCGGCGAAGGCATGGTGTTCAAGCCGGAGCCGATGTTTGAGGCTGTGGAGACAATCCTGAGCGATACCGCGCCAAGGAATCCCACCGCGGGCCGTTCGCCCAAGCCTCCCGACGGCGCCGCCGTGGTGCTTCTCTCCGCCTCCGGCAAGATCTTTGTGCAGGAGATGGCCGAACGCTTCGCCAAGCTCGAGCGCATGGTTCTGCTGTGCGGCCGCTACGAAGGCGTGGACGAGCGCGTGGCCGAACATCTGGCGACGGACGAAGTTTCCATTGGCGATTTCGTGCTCTCGGGCGGAGAGCTGGCCGCCGCGATGGTCGTCGATGCCGTGACGCGCTTGCTGCCCGGCGCGCTGGGGAACGAGGCCTCCTCGCTGCACGAGTCGTTCTCGTCTTCCTCGTCTTCCTCGTCTTCCTCGTCGTTGTCCCCGTCCCGCGGCGCTTCCGCTCAAAGTGATCGCCATCGAACACAACTTGAATCCGAAATCCCGCACGCCAACTCTAACGATCGGTCGCCTGACGCCGCGCGCGCGACGCTCGAGTATCCTCACTACACGCGGCCCGCGGATTTCCGCGGCTACAGCGTGCCCGAGGTGCTGCTGAGCGGAAATCACGAAGAGATTCGCCGCTGGCGCCAGCGCGTGGCGCTGGAGAAAACCCGCCGCAATCGTCCGGACCTGCTTTCGCCTGCCAAGTGAATTGCCCGCCGGGGTGACCGCAATCTCGCACAAAGTGAGGATTTAGCCTGTCCCCAGCGCGCGGATTTGGTTATAATCTTCGCGTCTTCTGTGGCGCTGGCCCCACCGTAGCGGGTCTGCCCGGGTGAATCCATATGAGCCGCTTAATTGATAAGGTCCGTTCGGACCAGTCTCGCCAAAATGTCCCCGCCTTCAACCCCGGCGACACCATACGTGTCCACGTCCGGTTGAAAGAGGGCGAAGGCGATAAAGAGCGCCTGCAACCGTTTGAGGGAGTTGTGGTCAGCCGGCGCGGGCAATCTTCCGGCGCGACATTTACCGTGCGCCGAGTGAGCTTTGGCATCGGCGTCGAGCGCATCTTTCCGGTCAACTCGCCGATGATCAGCTCGATCGAAGTCTTGCAGCAGGGCCGCGTTCGCCGCGCGAAGCTTTATTACCTGCGCGCTCTCAAGGGCAAGGCGGCTCGCATTCGCCGCGCCGAGCGGCCCACCGAGGTAGCCGCGGCAGCGGTCGAGGGCAAGAGCTGAATCGGTAGGTCACATTGTTGTGTCTTCCCGCCGTATAGCGCGTGTAGTCCCGCCGGAGGCTGTGCTAGAATCCGCGCCGATGCAGAGGCTCTGTTCCTCGCGATTCGAGCGCACGGCGCGGCACAAAGGCTGGCAGCGTATCGCCGGCCTGGACGAAGCAGGCCGCGGCTCCCTTTTCGGCCCGGTATTCGCGGCGGCGGTGATTCTCAACCCACGGCGCCGCATCGTGGGCCTGGACGACTCCAAGAAACTCACCGCTGAACGCCGCGAAATTCTCGCCGAGCGCATCCGCGAGCACGCCTTGGCCTGGTGCGTGGCGCAAGTGGATTCCACGCGCATCGATGCCTGGAACATCTATCAGGCCAGCCGCCAGGCGATGTCCGACGCCGTTTCGCAACTCTCCCTGCAGCCCGATTTCCTGCTGATCGACGCCATGCATCTCGATCTGCTGGTCGAGCAGAAGCCCATCATCAAGGGCGACGCGCGCTCGGTCTCCATCGCCGCGGCCTCCATCCTGGCCAAGGTTGCGCGCGACGCGGTGATGAGGGAGTTCGACCAGGTCTATCCGGTGTATGGCCTGGCGGCCAACAAAGGTTATGCCACGCGCGTTCACCTGGAGGCGCTGCGTGCGCATGGGCCTTCGCCGCTGCACCGCTTCTCTTTTGCCCCCGTGCGCAACGCAATGTCGTGGGCGGCAGCCGCGACGCAGGAAAATCTTCCTCTTCCTTCCGACGGCGCCTACTGCGGAAATCCCCCCGCTTGAGAGCAACGTAGCGCTCGCTCGCTGAAGCCGCCAAGCATATCGCATCACCCCCTGTGACTAGCGCGAACTCGCCTGCGCGCGTTTCGTTGACGCGTGTAGGGTCGCGTGCTAGCGTGAATTCGGGCTAGTACTCAGCGACCGAGTGCGCAATCCGATAACACCGGTTTTGGGCGGATAAAGAGTCGATCGGGCAGTGGCTGCCGCGGAGAGATTCGTTCGCGGCGCGAAAAGCACGCAGATACCAGATGGCTTACAATAAAGCCAAATTCGTCGCCAACGCACAGAAACTCCTTCATCAGGGGAAAATCGCCCAAGCGATTCAGGAATACGTTCAGATTCTGAAGCAGGAGCCCAAGGATCAGGCCACGCTGATGACCGTCGGCGACCTGTACGTCCGCCAGGGCGACACCTTTCAGGCGCTGGAATACTTCGAGCGGCTGGCGCAGATCTACCTGGCCGACGGATTTGTCACCAAAGCCATCGCCATCTACAAGAAGATCGCCAAACTGGCGCCCGAAGAGACGCGGCCAGTGGAGAAGTTAGCGGAACTCTACGTACAGCAAGGCGTCCTCAGCGAAGCGCGTCCCATCTATTTGCAGTTGGCCGAGCTGCACCAGCGCGCGGGGCGCCAGGAGCAAGCCTCGGCTTTGCTGCGCAAGCTGCTCGAGGCCGAGCCCGATAACCTGCGCGTTCTCTCGCGAGTCGCCGAATTGGCGATCTCGATGAATCAGCCCAAGGAGGCGGCGGCGGCATATCGCAATGCCGCGGAACGGCTCTATGAGCAGGGGAATCACGCCGAGGCGATCAAGTACGCCGATCGCGTAATCAAGATCGACGCCAAGGATGGGCACGTGGTGGTCATCAAGGCCCGATCGCTGACCGCCATGGGGCAGCACTCCTCGGCGACTTCGCTGCTCGCCTCTCTGCCGAACTTAGAAGACGGGAGAAGAAGCCGCCGAACTGCTCGTTCACCTCTACTTGCAGCAAGAGCAACTCACCGAGGCCACCGAACTGGCCTCACGAATCTTCGCGCGTAACGCGAAAAAGTTTGCGCCCTTGCGTCAAGTCTCGGCAAAACTGCTCGCGGGCGGCAAGCCGGACGCCTCTCTGCAGCTGATCGATTCGATTCGCACGCCGATGACCGAAAAGGGCGAGCACGAAGCGCTGGGCGAGCTGCTTACGTCGGCTGTCGAGCGGCTTCCCAATGTCGTCGAGCCCCATGAATGGCTGGTGGAACTTTACAAGCACACCAGCGACTCCTTCCGCCTGCCGGATGCGTTGTTGAGCCTGGCTAAGGTTCGCGAAGCGGCGGGGAAAACGGATGGGGCGCTGCAAGTATACGAGGAGATTCTGGACCGGGATCCGGAGAACGAGGCGGCCCGCCGCGAGCGCGACGGCTAAAGGGCAACGGGACGCCGCCAGCCAAGAAAGAGACGCCCGCTCTTGCCGCAGCGGCCAAGGATGCGCCTGCCACATCGGCTGAGACGAAGGAAGCGCCCGCGACGACGCCAGCCAAGAAAGAGGCGCCTGCCGCGCCGGCGGAAATGATTTCGGCGGTGGAGCGCTTGCCGCAGGCCGAGGCGAAACAAACCGCCGCGCCGGCCAACGCGACGGAGGGGCCGACTCGACGACGAGACCCAGCGATTCATCTCCCAGGCGCTTACGGACGTGGAGCTCTTTTCCAGCTATGGCCTGACGCAAAAGGCCATCGATCTTCTCGAAGTCATTTTGCAGCGAGTTCCGGGCCACGCCCAGACGCTCGAGCTTCTGCTCGACCATCATCTTGGCGCGGGCGACGAGAGGCGGACCGCGGAATTGGCGGCGCAACTCGAGCAGATCCACACCAGCAGCGGAAATACGGCCGCCGCCGACCGGTTCGCCGATCTGCGACGGCGCTACGCGCAAGCGGCTCAAGCCACGGAAAAGGCCAACCCCACGCCAGCCGAACCGCCCGTTCCGGTTCCGGAGTTTTCTCTGCCAGCGACTGCCCCGGCAACGGAACCAGCCGAGTTCACGATCGAGACGAGCGAAATCGTGGAAGCTAACGCGGAAGTGGCTGACGATGCGGCTTCGCCCGATTCAGCCGTTCACGAACTCGATCTATCCGAAGAGTGGGCCGCGCTGGCGACCGAACTCGAGGCCAATGCGAGCGAAACGAACGAAGCGCCGCCAGAAGCCGATGCGGCCCAAGAGTTCGCAATGCCGGCAGCCGAAACACCCGCGGTTGACGAAGTGGCGGAGATCGAGGATCTCCTTAAGGCCGAAGCTGCGGGTCCTGCTTCCAGCAATGGAACTTCCAACAATGGTAGCGAGCCGGCCGCGGATTACGTGCTGGAGCTGGCAACCGAGCAGGACGCGAACGAAGCCGTGGCCAAGACGCCGGCGGGCACGGCGAAAGACTTCTTCGACGCGCTCTCCAGCGACCTGGACGCCGCGCTACCTGAGCTCGCGCCGGAACGAGCGGCGAAAAACAACTCGCATGACGCGGACCAAGCGGCGAAATCTCCTGCCGCCAAGCCAGCGCCCCGACGTTCCCCAAGGCCCACTGAGCGAGATCTTCGATCAATTCCGCTCCGAAGTCGGCGAGCCCGGCGCGGAGGACGAGGACCTGGAGACGCACTACAATCTGGGAATCGCCTATCGCGAAATGGGTTTGATCGAAGAGGCCATCAGCGAGTTTCAGAAAGTGGCCAAAGGCAGCAGCGAAGGACAGGCCTTCCGCTACGCGATGCAGTGCTGCACGTTGCTGGGACTGGCCTTCATGGAAAAAGGGCAGCCGGCCATTGCCGCCACGTGGTACGAGCGCGCGCTGGCCATGCCCGGACTCGATCAGGAATCTATCCTCGCCCTGCGGTATGATCTAGGAGTCGCGCAAGAACTCGCGGGCGACATGGCCGCGGCGCGAAAGAGTTTCTCGCAAGTCTACGGCATGAACATTGACTATCGGGACGTTGCCGAACGGCTCTCCTCACTTGGAAACGAGCGCTAACGAGCGCTCCTTTCTGGCGCGTCTGGGCCGCGTACTCTTCACGCTCCTACTCTTCGAGATCGGAGTGGTCCTTCTCTTCCTGCCCTGGCTGAGCTTGTGGGAGCGCAATTATTTTCTCAGCCTCTATCCCAGCCTTCGTCCCTTCCTGCTGCATCCCTCCGTGCGCGGTGTGATCACCGGCCTTGGCGCGCTCGATATTGTGGTGGCCGCCGGAATGCTGCGCCGCCAGTCCCCGGCGGGCGCCGGCCACACTTCCTGAGCTTTGCGCAAAGCCGGCAAATTTATCGTTTGTTACGTGACCGACCGCCGCTCGCTCGAATCAGGCGCGACGCCGGATGCGGAAACGAATTTGACGCGGCGCATCGAGGATGCCGTCCAGGCGGGAGTGGATTGGGTGCAAATCCGCGAAAAGGATCTGGCGGCGCGGAACCTCACTGATCTTACTCGAGCGGCAATCGCTCGAGCGGCAATCGGGGCCAGCGAGCGAGCCGCGGCCGGGCGTGCGCGCGTGCTGGTGAATGACCGATTGGACGTAGCCTGGGCCGCCGCTGCCGCGGGCGTGCACGCGGGAGAGAGTTCGCTGCCCATTCGGGCGCTGGCCGAGGCGCGCCGCAGATTGGGGCGCGAGGATTTTCTGCTGGGCGCCTCGTGCCACTCGCTGAAAGGAGTCGCCGGCGCCGCGGAGGACGGCGCCGATTATGTTTTCTTCGGGCCGGTGTTTGCGACCCCATCGAAAGCGAGCTTTGGCGCTCCGCAGGGATTGACAAAATTGGCCGAGGCCTGCGAAGCCGTTTCGATACCAGTGATCGCGATCGGGGGAATCACGGTGGAAAACGCCGGCTCTTGCCGCGAGGCGGGCGCCGCGGGAATCGCGGCGATTCGCCTCTTTCAAGAGAGCGCCGATCTGGCGGAAATCGTCGGCCGCCTACGCGGAGGTTGATCTCCCGGCGCCGGGCAACCCCGCGCCGTCCTAGGCGATCGCTGCAAGCACGATCACCGCAATCGGCGGCTTGCCCGCCACGGCACGCTGCGTTACCTTAACGCTAAACATGTACGCGCTGATTATCTCCAACCCATTCGCGCGCCTCGGCCCGCGCGCGGCGATGGACATCCTCATCATCGCCCTGCTGATTTACTACACGCTGAAGCTGTTGCGCGGCACGCGGGCCATGCAGATGCTGGTGGCTATCCTGCTGCTGATCGTCTTGTACGAGGCCGCTCGCAGGGCGCAGTTCGAGATGGTGGAATGGCTGCTGGACACGCTGCTGCCTTATGTGGCCATCGCCTTGATCGTGCTCTTCCAGCCGGAGATCCGGCGCGCGCTCGATCGCTTCGGGCGCAATCTTTCGCTGGCCCGCTTCTCTTCGACCAACCCCGCGTCTTCGTTCGACGACGTGGTGCTGGCGGCGGGCTACTTCGCCCAGAACCGCATCGGCGCCCTGATCGCCTTCGAGCGCGACGTGGGCTTGCGAACCTATATCGAGAGCGGAATTCCCCTGGACGCCAACTTGAGCTACGACCTGCTGCTGGCCATTTTCCGTCCCGGGTCGCCGATGCACGATGGCGCGGTGATCGTGCAGGGCAGCCGCATCGCGGCCGCGGCGTGTTTTTTGCCGCTGTCTCTCAACCCCTTGATCTCCAATCAGCTGGGCACCCGGCATCGCGCGGCCATCGGCGTCACGGAGGAAAGCGATGCCGTGGCGGTGGTGGTATCCGAGCAGACCGGAGCGATCTCCCTGGCCGTGAGCGGCACGATCGAGCTGGGCTTGAGCGTCGGATCAACTGACCGACCGGCTGACCGAGCTCTTCCGGCGCTTCCGCACGACGTTGACTTTTCCCGTGCCCTTGCCGGGCGCGCGCGTCACGGGAAAAAGCGAATGATGCGCCTGCTGCGCAGCGTCTTCTTGCATAACTGGGGGCTGAAGCTGATCGCCCTGGGCATCTCGTTTTTCCTGTGGGCCACGTACACGGCCGAGCCCTTTGCCGCAAGTGGCATATAACGTGCCCGTGGCGTTCGTGAATGTGCCGGACGGGCTGGCCGTGGCCGGCGCTCCGCCCAACATCGTTCGGGTGGTGCTGCGCGGGCGCACCGGGCTGCTGCGGCGGCTCACGCCAGCCGATTTGACTCTGGACGTCGATCTAGCCACGGCGCCTTCGGGCGAAGTTCCGATCCGCCTCTCGCCGGGCATGGTCGGCGTGCCTTATGGCACCGAGGTGGTGCGCCTGGCGCCCGCGGAGTTCCACATCGCGCTGGTGCCTACCTCGACACCCCCAGAGGCATCCGAATAATCCAATCGTCGTGTTACGATGGCTGGCCCCGCCGCAGGAGGCCCGGCGCGGCTCGACGATCCTAGACATGCCCAAGGAACTTTTCGGAACCGATGGCATCCGGGGCGTACCCGGAGAGTACCCGCTCGACGACCAAACCCTTTACTGGGTGGGCCGCAGCCTCGGAGGCTACCTCCGGCTGCGCAACCAGCAGCCTCGCGTGCTGATCGGCATGGACACCCGCGAATCCGGGGCCCATATCGCCGCCGAGATCGCCGCCGGGCTGGCCGAAGAGGGCGCTCGCAACTCCTTTGCGGGGGTAATCACCACGCCCGGAGTCGCCTGCCTGGTGCGCAAAGAGGGATTTGCGGCCGGCGTGGTGATTTCCGCTTCGCACAATCCCTACCACGACAATGGCGTGAAGCTCTTCGCCGGCTCGGGAATGAAGTTTCCCGACGAGATCGAGGAACAGATCGAAGCGGAAATTCTGCGGCATCGCAACGGACGGCCGCCCCAGGCGGCGCCGCGGCTTTCACCGGATCGCCAACTGGATCGAGGACTACCTGGAGTTCCTGCGGGGATGCGTCATCGCGGGCGCCAATCTTTCCGGCTTGAGGATGGTGCTGGATTGCGCCAATGGCGCCGCAAGCTCGCTGGCTCCGGCGCTATTCCGCTCGCTGGGCGCGAATGTCATCGCCATTCACGACTCGCCCGACGGGCGCAACATCAACGCCAATTGCGGCTCGCTGCATCCCGAGGACCTCCAGAGAGAAGTCCCGGAGACGCGCGCGGCGCTTGGGCGTGGCCTTTGACGGCGACGCCGACCGCGCCATGTTCGTTACCAGCTCGGGGCGCATCGTGGACGGGGATGGCGTGCTGCTGGCGGCAGCCCGTTATCTGCGCTCGGTGGGCCAGCTGAAGGGCAAGAGCGTGATCGGCACGACCATGACCAACCTCGGCCTGGAACGCGCCTTGGGGGCCGAAGGGCTGGCGCTGGTGCGCGTGCCCGTGGGCGACCGCTACGTGCTCGAAGAGATGCTGCGCAGCGGGGCCAACCTGGGCGGCGAACAGTCCGGCCACGTGATCTTCCTCGACGACGCCACCACCGGCGATGGCCTGCTGACCGCGCTCAAGATCGCCTGCCTGGTGGCCCTGCGAGGGCCGCTCGATGAGTTGGTCAACGACCTCAAGGTGTTTCCGCAAACCATCGTGAACGTGAAGGTGCGGTCGAAACCGCCGCTGGAGTCCCTCCCGGAAGTCTCGCGGGCTCTGAAAGACGCCACGCGGGCGCTGGGGGGCTCCGGCCGCGTGGTCCTGCGCTATTCGGGGACGGAGCCGAAAGCGCGGGTGATGGTCGAAGCCGAGCGCGCCGAGGATGTGGAGCACTGGACGGAAAAGCTGGCCCATGCGGTTAAATCGGCCATCGGTGCGTGAGAAGCCGTACTCCCTGCCTACAAAACCCCGTATCGCGATATTAAAAATGTGTGAAAAACCATAGAATGCCGTGGCGAACGTGCGCGCCGATGGTCCGGAGCACTTTGCTAAGCCAACTGATATTATTGTGCTTAGCTATAAATTGGGAATGAGGGACCAAAATGGCATCGCGCGTGCACCTAGATAGGCACTGTTTCCCGGGGGGTCTAAGATTCCCGAATTTGATGGGAATGGTGGGTGAATGTTGTTGCTGGAGTGGGGTGAAAGCAAGGGGCCCGGAGCGGGCCCCTTTATTTTTTTCTGCTCTCTACTTCTGATCTTCGTTCAGTTTCTTCTGACTTAAAGATTCCGACCGTATAAGCCTGGATCCGATGGAAGCCGCTTAGGAGCGATCAGCTGCAGCCGGACGTGCCGCCGCAATTCTCGCACTTGTAGCAGGCGCCGTTGGGGGTCATGAGCATGCCGCATTCGGCGCAGGTTGGCGCGCCGTCGAAGCGAGACCTGTGAGTGGGGTGGAGATCTTCCTCTCAAGGAAGCCCTCGCCGGCAGGCTGTTCGGGACTGCCGTAATGACGGCAGGCGACTGACGGTCTCGACCGCCGGTGTCAAATAGTCGGCAGAGATGAACCGCCCGCCGAGCCAGCGGCCGATGTAGTCCAGCACCGATTTCGCATAGGGGATGGACGCGATGGCCGGTGAAGCCGGAAGGCTCGAAGCGGGTGTTGATGAATTTGTCCACCAGGGCCTTGAGCGGCACGCCGTATTGCAAGCCGATGGAGACGGACAGCGCGAAGCCATCCATGAAGCCGGAAAGCGTGGAGCCTTCCTTGGCCATCTTGATGAAGATCTCTCCGGGCGTTGCCGTCCTCGTACATGCCTACGGTGATGTAGCCTTCGTGGCCGCCCACGGAGAATTTGTGGGTGATCGATTGGCGCTCGCTGGGCAGCTTGCGGCGATGGACGCGCACGAACAGCTCCTGCTGCTGGGCGACGGCGGATTCGCTTTCGGCTCTTGCCACCGCTGGTTTCTTTCTTTGCGCCCGCGGCGGAGAGCGGCTGGCTGCGCTTGGAATTGTCGCGGTAGATGGCCACGGCCTTCAGGCCCAGCTTCCACGATTCGATATAGGCCTGCATGATGTCTTCGACCGTGGACTCCTCGGGCATGTTGATGGTCTTGCTGATGGCGCCGGAGAGGAAGGGCTGCGCGGCGGCCATCATCTTCAGATGGCCGCGCCAGGCGATGGAGCGGCCGCCGCCGGCCGGCGAGCCAGCGAGCAATCGAAAACCGGCAGATGCTCGGGCTTGAGCCCGGGCGCGCCTTCGATGGTGCCTTCGGCGATCGATGTGCGAAACGATCTGCGAAGTCTGCTTCGGGCGAATATCCCAGGCGCATCAGCGCCTGCGGAACGGTGTTGTTGACGATCTTGATCAGCGCCGCCGCCGACCAGCTTCTTGTGCTTCACCAGCGCCAGATCGGGCTCGATGCCGGTGGTGTCGCAATCCATCATGAAGCCGATGGTGCCGGTGGGCGCGAGCACGGTGACCTGCGAATTCTTGTAGCCGTACTTTTCGCCGAGGGCCAGCGCGTCGTCCCAAGACTGGCGCGCGCGCCGCCAGGAGCGGCGGCTGGACGTTCTCCGGCCTTGATGGGCCGCAGCGAATCGCGGTGCATGCGAATGACGTCCAGCATGGGCTCGCGGTTGACGGCATAGCCCGGGAACGGCCCCAGCCTGCTCGGCGATGCGCGCCGACTGCGCGTAGGCTTCGCCGCACATCAGCGCCGTGATGGCGCCGGCCATGTCGCGGCCGCCATCGGAATCGTAAGGCAGCGCCAGGGACATGAGCAGCGCGCCGAGATTGGCGTAGCCCAGGCCGAGCGGGCGGAAGTTGTGGGAATTCTCGGCGATTCTGGGCGTGGGATAGCCGGCGTTGTCGACCAGAATTTCCTGCGCGGTGATGGTGATGTCCACGGCGTGGCGGAAGGCCTCCACGTCGAACACGCCGTTGGGTCCCAGGAACTTCATCAGGTTGAGCGAAGCCAGATTGCAGGCCGTGTCGTCCAGGAACATGTACTCGGAGCAGGGATTCGAAGCGTTGATGCGCGCGGTGGCCTTGCAGGTGTGCCAGCGATTGACCGTGGTGTCGTACTGCATGCCGGGATCGCCGCACTGCCAGGCGGATTCGGCCATGTCCTTGCAGCAGTTCGCGGGCGCGGAGCTTTTCGGCGGGCGAGCCGTCGTTGACGTTGCGCGTCCACCAGTCGCGATCGTCCTCGACGGCTTGCATGAATTCGTCGGTGACGCGCACGGAGTGGTTGGCGTTCTGGAAGAAGACCGAGCTGTAGGCTTCGCCGTCGATGGAGCTGTCGTAGCCCTGCTCGATCAGCACGTGGGCCTTGCGCTCCTCGCTTCATCTTGCTGTCGATGAACTCCACGATGTCCGGATGATCGACGTTGAGGATGACCATCTTGGCGGCGCGGCGCGTCTTGCCGCCGCTCTTGATGACGCCGGCGAAGGCGTCAAAGCCCTTCATGAAGCTGACCGGCCCGGAAGCGATGCCGCCGCCGGAAAGCGGCTTCGTGGCTGCCGCGCAGCGAGGAGAAATTGGTGCCCGTGCCGGAGCCCCACTTGAAGAGCATGCCCTCGGTCTTCACCAGGTCCATGATGGACTCCATGTCGTCCTGCACGGAGTTGATGAAGCAGGCCGAGCACTGCGGCTTGGCCTGCACGCCCACGTTGAACCAGACCGGCGAATTGAAGCTCATCTTCTGCTCGACGAGCAGGTGCGTCAGGTCGTCGCGGAAAGCGTCGCGCGAGGCGGTGGAGGCGAAATAGCCGCCGTTCTCGCCCCAGCCGACGATGGTATCGACCACGCGGCCGATCAATTGCCGCACGGAGGTTTCGCGCTCCGGCGTATCCAGCTTGCCGTGGAAGTATTTCGAGGCGACGATATTGGTCGCCGTCTGCGACCAGGACTTGGGAACCTCCACGTTTTCCTGGCGGAAGATCACCTGCCCCTTTTCGTTGCCGATCTGGGCGATGCGCCGCTCCCATTCCACGGCGTCAAAAGGAGAAACGCGCCCGTCGGTAAAATAGCGTTTGAAATCCAGCCCGGTTTTCGGGCGGGGTTCCGACGTAGTTGTGGTGGTAACCGTGCTGTTCTGGAGCGCCATTTGGGGATCCGCCATGCCGACTTCCCTCCTATTTTAACAGTCGAAAAAGCGGCTGCAACCGCCTCTCGGTGTACGGCAAAAAGCCTCGTTTTTTAACCAAGTCCAAAAAAGCGCAAATGCCACCGCTCGGGCCGGTCCAGAGCAGGTTTATTACCCGCTGCTCTTGGTCGGCGATGGGTGGACAGCCAATTCCGTAAATTTCTCTTTGAGATTGCGCCATACCTGGTTGACGCTTTTTTTACGCCATCATGTTGTGGACGAAACCATAGGCGAGTGGCCGGAGGGTTGTCAAGAACAATTGGAACGGTTTGTGCAAAATATTGTTAGCACACTCTCCAACCACCACTATTACTAGTATAGCATCTCCAGGCGCCGATTGTGGTTTTCACAGCCATTTCACAGGCTTTTGTGGAAAATTTCTTCGGCGATAGATCCTCGGAAGCCGCCCTCACAAAAAGCGGGGCGTCCGCTTTTGACGTGGAATCATCATACGTACAGAAGCGGTGACCGGCTCTCAAGAAAGCGGCCCATACCATGTTTCCACCCTTGGCAAGGCGGGAAGAATACCCGTTTGCTTCCCGGCGCTCTGGTGAGATAATCAGCCTGCTTACCCACCCTGAACGAAAAACAAGGCGACGGGGACCCGCCCCCGTTTGGAAGAGGATGCGGCAAAGTACACAGGTCGGCTTCGGCTTGCTGGCCATTCTGGCTGCCGGGATGACACTGTGTGCAATGTGGCCGCCGGCCATGGCCTCGAGCGACTCCGAGCACGAGGACCAAGGGCAATCGCAATCGCAAATTCCCCTCACGGCGCAAGAGATCCGGAACCTCGTCGACCGCGCCATCGAGAATCAGCACCGCAACGACGTCCAGCTGGATCAATACGCGCGCACAGAGCACGAATTCCTGCAGGGAACGGGCAAAGAACCGAACCGAGAGACAGTTCGCCGGCTGATCCCGGCGGGCACGTTGGTCCTGCGCGTGGAACTGGAACACAACGGCAAGATGACCGATGCTCCGTACCTCGACCAGCAATGGCGCACGGTGGCGCAGGCCCTTACGGGCCTCGGCGCGGGGAGAAGAGATCCGCGGCGCCGGTCTGTACGAGGGCGAGCGGCACAGGCACCAGCGCGCCGAAATGGTGGGCGAAATCGGCAAAGCATACGTGTTTACCTGGGCCGGGCGGGTCACGATAAACGGCCACACAGTGGTGAAGCTGAATTTTGAACCAGACCCGGCCTACCGATCCTCGGAACGGTTCGCGCCCGTCTTCAGGCATAGCAAAGGAACCGCCTGGGTGGATGAGTCCAGCGCGCAAATGGTCAAGGCCGAGGCGGAGCTAACCGACGATGTTTCCTGGGGCGGAGGCTTGATCGCCAAGCTCTATCGCGGAGGGCGATTCCGTTACGAGCAGCACGAAGTCTCGGACGGGGTGTGGATGCCCACGTATTATTCCTACGACTTTGACGGGCGCAAGTTTGTCTTCAGCCTGAGCGCGCACGATCGCTCCGAGTACTCGGAATACTTGCACGTAGGCAGCCCCGACGAAGCTCTTCTGGTGGTGCGCCGCGAGCATCCCAAGATTTTCGCGAACGCGAACTAGCCCGCGCCGTTGCGTGGCTTGCTAAGCTGCCCCGCTCAGGGAGTGGGGATCAGCTTCCCCGAACCCGGTTCGGATTCGTACTCGACCCGCATCAGCCAATCGTAGTGAAACCCTTCGGCAGCTAGCCACGCTTCGACGGTCTCGCGGTCCGGCGCTTCAAATTCGGCGAGCATCTTCCCTTCCACCATGTTCACCTGCACGCGCCGCGCTTGGATGCGGCTCGACGAGAATATGCGTTCGCTGAGCTGGCCGGCGCCTTGTCGGGTGAGGCAGGCGAGGGTGTGCAGGGAGAGATAGCGCGGCATCAAAGCCTCCTAGGGCCTCCTAAGCTTAAAGCGAATCGACACAATAACGACGCGGGGCAGGCCGCGCAAGCCGATCCCGATGGACGCGGGGCGGACGTTGACGCTTTGGCGCCAGGGGAGAGCCGGCTACGCCCGAGGCGGGATAAAATAAAGGCAACGGTAGGGTTCGTTTCGAGGCTGCGAAAATGCGAAAACTTCGTTTTGAGGCAGGGATTATCCTGTTGATTCTCGCGGCGTGCGCTGGGGGGATCGGCTACGCCAAACCCGTGGATGGGGTGCTGGGCGGAATCGTGCTGAACACCAAAGGCGCGCCGGTAAATGCTGCGGAGATCTTCTGGCAATCAGCCGACGGCACGGCTCCGCGTGCCACTCGCACCGACGCCAGCGGACGATTTCGCATCGCCGGGGTTCGCCAGGGACTTTACGACGTACGCGCGCAAGCGGCGGGAATGACTTCGGAGTGGCAGCACAATGTGGTGGTGCGCCCCGGAGGAGAGGCCAGCGTGACGCTGCGCCTATCTCACCGCATCCCCCGGCCTGCCGCCGTCCAGCCTTCCAGCAGCGGTAACCAAACGTACTAAAACGCCGGTACTTCGTTTTTAGGCCTACTGATCCATAGCCCGCGCCGCATCGTGTTGCGATGATGATCGCGGGTTGGGAGCCGCTGCGGGGACGACGGCTCGAGAAATCGAAGTCGTAGGCAGCTACCCAACCCGCCAAATTTCCTCGCTTTCGGTCCAGCCCTCCCGATCCGGCCTTTCCGTCCAGCCCTTTCAATCCCTTTCAACGCCGTTTTCACCATCGACACTCTCCCGGCAACACACGGCGCACCCGGGCATCTAACCAGTGATGCCAGCAACCGTCATAGACGCCCGAAAGTCGCGGGGCTTTAAGTGCTTCGTTTGCAAGGAATTCCGCCAGAAGCTTGGGCGCACATCGCGGCGCGCTGCCCTATTCGGGCTGGCGGCCTTGGTAGCCGGATTCGCCTGGGGCGGGGGCGCGCAAGCGCGGCCGCGGAAAGCGGACGATACCGGCGCGAAACTGACAGCCAGCGTAATGAACGATCCCGAGGCGCTCGGCGGATTTCAGCTTCTCTACGACCTGAAATTCGACGAGGCCCGCCAGCGGTTTATGAAATGGGAGCAGGAACGGCCCGCGGAACCTTCGGGTCCGGCAATGGAGGCGGCTGCCGACCTTTTCGAGGAGTTCTATCGCAAGGGCGTCCTGACGTCCGACTTTTTCCTGGACGACAAGCGGCTGCTCGGCGGAATCAAGAGCGAGCCGGACGCCGATCTCGAACGGCAGTTCGTGTCGGCGGTGGAGCGCGGGCAGAAGATGGCGCGCGCACTCCTGGAAGAGATGCCCACCGATCCCAATGCGCTCTTTGCCCTCACGTTGATCGAGGGCATGCAGGCCGACGATCTCTTCCTGATCCAAAAGCGGCAGATCGAGAGTTTGCACCATTTGCGGGAGGCCGATCGGCGCGCGCGCATGCTGCTGGACGTAGCCCCCGATGCGGACGATGCCTACGTCGCGCTGGGCGCGGCAAACTACATCATCGGATGCCTGCCCGGGTACAAGCGAGCCGTGCTGTGGGTGGGCGGCGTTCACGGCGACAAAACTCTGGGAATGCAGCAACTGGCCCGCGCGGCTGGGAGCGAGCATGCTCATTACCTGCGTCCTTACGCCAGGCTGATGCTGGCCCTGGCGTCGATGCGGGAGATGAATGCCGACGTCAGCCGCCAGCAACTTCAGGATTTGGTGATGGAGTTTCCGGAGAATCCGCTGTTTGCGAAAGAGCTGGCCAAGGTTACGCCGGTGATGACCGGCGTCGCGCCCTTCGACGGGGCTCAATCGGCGCCGGCGCAATGAGCGGCGCGAGCGCCAAGAGCTAACGCGATTCGGCCGCGCTTCGGGAGGCGTTCTCGAGCAACTCTTTGCCGGTGAACAAGGCGTAGTAGGGATACTTCTGGCGCAGCTTTTCCGAGCCGCCCGCTTCGCGATCGACGATGCTGAGCACGGCCGCGACGTGCAGGCCGGCATCCTCGACGATCTTCAGCGCTTCCAACGTGGATTCGCCCCTGGTGCAAACGTCGTCGATGATCACCACGTCGCGAACCTTCTGGAGATCGAGGCCTTCGATCTGCTTTTCGAGGCCGTGCGCCTTGGCTTGCTTGCGGATGAGAAAAGCGGGCAGCGGGCGGCCGTTTCCTTCTTTGGCGCGAAGATGGCTCACGGCGGCGACAGCGGCCACAATGGGATGCGCGCCGATGGGAGGGCCGCCGATGGCGTCGGCCTTGATGCCGTGCTCGGCGAGGAGATCGAGCACCGCGTGGGCGGTGAGAAAAGCGCCCTCGGGATCGAGCGTGGTGCGCTTGCAATCGAAGTAGTAGTCGCTCTCCTGCCCCGAAGCGAGCTTCACCTTGCCCCAGACGATGGATTTGCGCTGCAAAAGCTCTTTCAGCTGCTGCCTAGTCGAATCCATTTTTCGCACCTGTTCCAGACCGCGACACTATAACAATTTTGTCGTCCACGCGCCGCTTGTCTTGACCCTGCTGGAAACGATTTGCTAGCGTTAGGGCTTCGCTCTGGATTTCGCGCTGGATCGAGGTTCGAGCGCAGTCGCGCCCCAATCGCCCATGGATACCATTCAAGTCACGCTGCCGGACGGCTCGAAGCAAGAGGTGCCGCGCGGCACCACGCCCGCGGAGATCGCCCGCAAGATTTCGCACGGACTGGCGCGCGAGGCGCTGGTGGCGCGCGTCGATGGCGAGCTGATCGACCTTTCGCGGCCTCTCGAAGAGAACGCCTCGCTGCGGATTCTCACCTCGAAAGATCCCGAGTCGCTGCAAGTGTTCCGGCATTCGGCGGCGCACCTGCTGGCCGCGGCGGTGCTGGAGCTTTTTCCCGACGTGAAGCTGGGCATCGGCCCGCCCATCGATAACGGCTTCTTCTACGAATTTCTGCGCGAGCAGCCCTTCACGCCGGAAGACCTGGAGCGCATCGAGAAAAAGATGCACGAGATCGCGGCGCGCGACGTGCCCAACGAACGCAAGATGATGCCCAAGGCCGAGGCCATCGAGCTCTACAAGAACTGGAATCAGGGATTCAAGTGCGAACTGGTGGAGGAGAAGGCTGTCGAGCCGATGGTCTCGTTTTACACCACGGGCAAGTTCATCGATTTTTGCCGCGGGCCGCACATCCCCAGCACCGGGCGCATTCGGGCGTTCAAATTGATGAACGTGGCGGGCGCCTACTGGAAAGGTCAGGAAGGCAATCCGCAGATGCAGCGCGTGTACGCCGCGTGCTTTTTCACGCAGCCGGAGCTGGATGAGTATCTGCACCGGCTGGAAGAGGCCAAGCGGCGCGATCACCGGCGGCTGGGAACGGAGCTCGATCTTTTCAGCATTCAGGAGGAGGCCGGGCCGGGGCTGATCTTCTGGCATCCCAAGGGCGGGCTGGTGCGCAAGCTGATGGAAGATTGGCTGCGCGACGAACTGCTGCGCCGCGGCTATCAGCTGGTCTACACGCCGCACATCATGCGGCTGGAGCTGTGGAAGACCAGCGGCCACGCCAATTTTTATCGCGAAAATATGTTTGGGCCGATCGAAGTGGAGAAAGACGACTACCAGCTCAAGCCCATGAACTGCCCGGGGCACATTCTGATCTACAAATCGCGCATGCGCAGCTATCGCGATTTGCCGGTGCGGCTGGCGGAACTGGGCACGGTCTATCGCTACGAGCGCTCCGGCGTGCTGCACGGGCTTCTGCGCGTGCGCGGCTTCACGCAGGACGACGCGCACATTTTCTGCATGCCCAGCCAGATCGAAGCGGAGGTGGAGGCCTGCATCGATTTCGCCTTCGCGGTGATGAAGACGTTTGGGTTCTCGCGCTACCAGGTGGAGCTTTCGGAGTGGGACGCGGCGCATCCGGAGAACTACGCCGGTTCGCGCGAGGATTGGGAACGCTCCACGAGCGCGCTCTCGTCCACGCTCGACCGCATGCAGGTTCCCTTCAAGCGCATGGAGGGCGAGGCGGCGTTTTACGGGCCGAAGATCGACGTGAAGCTGATCGACGCCATCGGGCGTCCCTGGCAGCTCACCACCGTGCAGTTCGATTTCAACCTGCCGAAGCGATTCGACCTGGAGTACGTGGGCGAAGACGGCAGCCGGCATCAGCCGCTGATGGTGCACCGCGCGCTGTGGGGTTCGGTGGAGCGATTCTTCGGCATCCTCATCGAGCACTATGCCGGGGCGTTTCCGCTGTGGCTGGCGCCGGTGCAGGTGGCGGTGCTGCCGGTGAGCAACAAGTTCATGGATTACGCCAAGGCCGTGGCGGCGGAGCTGGGCGCCGCCGGAATTCGCGCCACGCTGGACGACCGCAACGAGAAACTGCAGGCCAAGATTCGCGATTCGGAGATGCAGAAGATTCCCTACATGACCGTGGTGGGCGGCAAGGAAGCCGAGGCGCGCACGGTTTCCGTGCGCCACCATGGCCAAGGCGACGTGGGCGTGCAGCCGCTGGCGGAGTTTGTCGCGAAATTGCGCGAGGAAGCCGCCGCCCGCACCACAGCCTAGGCTTTTCCTACTTTTCCGACGTTTTCCTCAAGCGCGGCATGCCCGTGTTGCCATGCGCGCCGTGCTAGAATCGCGAAACGCCGAAGAAAGGAAACGAGCCGATTGGGCCTTTCACAACCACTGCGCCCTGAGCGCAAAACGGGGATCCTGCCTTCGCAGGAGATCCGCGAACTGATCGCCAACGGCAAAATTCGCTCGTCGGCGGAAATCTCCGACGCGCAAATTCAGCCCGCCTCCATGGACTTGCGCCTGGGGAACGTCGCCTACCGCGTGCAGGCCAGCTTCCTTCCGGGACGCTCGGTGACGCTGCGGGACAAGATCGCGGAGCTCAAGATCGCGGAGTATGACCTGAGCCGGCCGGCGCTGCTGGAGACGAATGCGGTCTACGTCGTGCCGCTGCTGGAAAGCCTCTCCTTGCCGCACGATATTGGCGGGAAGGCCAATCCCAAGAGCACCACCGGACGGCTGGATATTTTCACGCGGCTGATCACCGACGGCGGGCTGGAATTCGAGCACGTGCTGAAAGGCTACTCGGGCGATCTGTATGTCGAGATCGTGCCGCGGACGTTCCCGATCGTCGTCGCCGCGGGAACCAAGCTCAATCAGCTTCGTTTCATCCGGGGAAATCCGGTGTCCACGGACGGAGTTCTCGAACAGTTGGCCGAAAAAGAGCGGCTGGTTTACTACGAGAACGGAGACGGCCCGGCCGAGGCGGTGATCGAGCGCGGACTGAAAAATCTGGTGGCGCGGCAGGGCGGAGATCAGCAGGCGGTCATTGACCGCGGCCTGCGCACCACCACCGACTTCGAGGGCAGCGCCGAAAGCATCGTGGCCTATAAGGCCAAGAGACATTGCCCGCCCGTGGATTTGAGCAAGGTGCGGGCTTACGATGCGGCGCGACTTCTGGGTGCCGATCTACAGCCCGAGATCGAAGAGCGTGGTTCTCGACCCGGGGGATTTCTACCTCATGGCTTCCAAGGAACGGTTCTCCGTGCCGCCTTCGTACGCCGCGGAGATGGAGCCCTTCGACCAATCGATTGGCGATTTCAGCGTGCACTATGCGGGCTTCTTCGATCCGGGATTCGGTTATGGCGCGGGGGGCGAGATCAAGGGCACCAAGGCGGTGCTGGAAGTTCGCGCGCATGAGGTGCCGCTCCTGCTGGAGGACCGGCAGATCGTAGGGCGGCTCATCTATCACCGCATGGCCAACGCTCCGGAGAAGCTCTACGGGCAGGCGATTGGGTCCTCTTACCAGCAGCAAGGGCTGGCGCTCAGCAAGCAGTTCAGGGCGCTGGAAACTGCGCGCTCCGCTGTGCCGAAATAGCAGGACATCCAAAGCAAGAGAGATTCCTCGGGCAGGTAAGATGAACAAGCTTGCGGCTCTCGATGGATGCGTCGCCGAGGCGCAGTTGGGAGCGCAAATCTTACCTAGGACCTGTACAGCGGGAATCTTCTGCATCAGGAGGTTTGCCAAATCCCAACACAAGGTGTTGATAATCAGATGTCGTTTCATAACGCTGCCAAGCAGTGGGTGCCAATTCACAGGGATATTTGCATCCACGAAAGCTGCTTAAACACCCAAGGCTAGGTCGAAAAGCGCTTTCGATTTCGCTTTGAGTAGCTTTTGGAAACGTTACGGTGCCAAGGGAGTGCCCTCTCGCGTGGTTGTCGAAGAAAACGGCATCAGCTTGTTCGGGCGCGATCCATTCGGGGCGTGGCTGCATGGCCCCGAAAACCAGGGCTGACGGTAAAGTCGGGCGGTCGCTGATGAAGGTGATCGTGTGGCTAGCACACAACAGTTTCCCTTCTTTTATTTGGACACTCGCGTCAACCCTCCAGTCGTGAATTCCCGCGTACACGAGCTGAGGAATTCTCCGTAATACACTTTCCGCCAATTGAGGTTTTAGCGAAGTGCTATAGATTTCGTCTGCTTCCTCGCAAACCACATCGAGACCCGTGAGCGTCTGCGGATATCGAGTTCTCGTGCCCTGGAACAGGAGAATTACATTTTTGGCGTCCTCACCGGTAGACCGATCAAGGCTAAGCTGACCAAGATCGCTGAGCATTTCCGCGGCTCTGCGGGACTGCCGATAGCTGTCGGTCCTGATCCAGGCCCAACCTATAACGAGTAACGCAGAGGCTGCGCCCAGCGAGACGACCAATGTCCATCGTGTTTTGCTCATAATCTATTTGACACCATATGCTCCTGGTTGTGCCGGGCTCCCCATTTGCGCTCTCATTCAGTTATTGAAAACGGTGTTGCCTTTGCGTCTAAAACGCTTCGCGGGGTGACACCAAATTATGTTGCCCTCGGCCTGACAGTGCGCATCGCATAAGTGCAGGGCGCAGCCGAGGCGGCGGATTGGCCGAGATTGTTTCGGCTTCCAGCCGCCGAGGCACATACTGACCGGCCAGTCCCATCGCTTCAGACGCATAGGACCCGACCCATGGGACGGGGAATGATTGCCAGAAGTAACCGTGCTATACTTTTGGCCCTTGCCCCGTCCAGATGGCGGGCAAGGACGGCAGTCCAAAGCGCCGCTGCGGAGGTGGGTTTATCGCTGAACGAAGTTTTCGAGCCACAGAACGAACCCGGATAAACGAACGCATCCGGGCACGGGAAGTTCGTGTAATAGATGACGACGGCGGGCAATTGGGTGTGATGCAGCCGTTCGAGGCGATGCGCGTGGCTCGCGAGCGCGGCTTGGACCTGGTGGAGATTTCGCCCAACGCCGACCCGCCGGTCTGCAAGATCACCGATTACGGAAAATTTCTCTATCAAGCCAACAAGAAGGCGCACGAGCAGCGCAAGCACCAGAAGGGCACGCAGCTCAAGGAAGTGAAGTTCCGGCCGGCAACCGCCGAGCACGATTATCAGGTTCGCAAGAACCAGATCATCAAGTTTCTCGGCGAGGGCCACAAGGTAAAGGCGATGATTTTCCATCGCGGCCGGGAGATGGCGCACCAGGAAGTGGGCCGGGCGAAGATGGATCGGCTGCTGAAAGAGATTTCCGAGCACGCCCTGGTGGAGATCGGGCCGCGCATGGAAGCGAATATCCTGATGGCGCTGCTGGCGCCCAAGCGGGGCGGAACGGTGGCCAGGCCGCCGGCAACGGCGAGCGCAAGCCCAGCCTGACGTTCTGGCGGGGCGCAAAAACGAAACCCGAAAAAAGGACACTCTGTGGCGAATCGGAAAAAAACAAAGCCAAAGCTCAAGCTGAAGACGCATCGCGGCGCCGCGAAGAGATTCAAGATCACCGCCAACGGCAAGATACTGCGCATGCATTCGGGCAAGAGGCACCTGATGGGCACCAAGAAGCCCAAGCGCATGCGGCACCTGAAGAAGTTGGCAAAGGTCAATCCCGCGGATGTTGCACATGTCCGCCGGATGTTGCCTTACGGCTAAGATTCAGATTTTCTGATTTTGTGCCAGGCAGCGCGTTATCCGCCACGGCGGGCCTGCCGGCCAATGGCCACGGTCAAATCGAAACTGGTTTGACTGGCGGCCCTGCTGCCGCGCTCGATTTTTGAGCCGCGGCGACAAACCTCAACACGCCGTGGAGACGCTCGACAACGTCGTGGGCCGTCTGCTGTGCCGCTTGTGCGCGGATTGATGCGTGCGCGAGCTGCGCCGCTAATCGCGCCGCCGTTTCGCGCGGTCTCCGCGCAGGAGATAAAACAATGGCTCGAGTAAAACGCGGGACCAAGCGCCGCGCGCGACGCAAAAAGTATTTGCGGCGCACCAAGGGTTTCTTCCTTACCAAGAGCAAGCTCTATCAATCGGCGCAGGAAGCCGCGAATCGCGCCGAGCGCTATTCCTATCGCGATCGCCGCAATCGCAAGCGGCAGTTCCGGCGGCTGTGGATTCAGCGCATCGGCGCCGCCGCGCGCTTGAACGGGCTTTCCTATAGCCAGCTGATGCACGGCCTGAAGGCCGCAGGCGTGGACATCGATCGCAAGATCCTGGCCGACCTGGCCGTGCGCGACGCCGCGGGCTTCGCGCAGATCGCCGCGCAGGCCAAGCTGGCGGCGGGAACCAAGGCCTCGGCCTAGGGATTCCGATGAGGCGCGCTTTGGCCGAAGCGGCCGCCGCGGCACAACGTCGTGGACGCCTCGCTTTGGTGTAAGCTCACACGCGCGATTCGCATGCCCGAAGTAGCCGATATCACCCGACAAACCCTCGCGGCGCTGGGCGTCTCCACGTCCCAGGAGCTTTCCGCCCGCTTCGACGCTCTTCGCGCCGAATTCGACAAGGAGAGCGCTTCCGCCCCGGACGAAGCCGCCTGGAAGGCCCTGCGCGATGCCTGGCTGGGCCGCAAATCCGGCGTGCTGAATCGCATCACCGAACACTGGCTGAAGCCGGCGCCGCCCGATCTGCGGCCGCTGGTGGGCCAGCACCTCAACGATCTGCGCAAGCACGTCGAGCAGCGTCTCGAAGAGACGCAGCGCTCGCTGGCAGCCGCGGCGGAAAGCGCGGCTGTGGCGCGCGAGCGCGTGGATCTCTCGCTGCCCGGCGTGCTTCGCCCGATCGGCTCGCGGCATCTGGTGCGGCAGACGTTCGAGGAGATCGAGCGCATCTTTCTTTCGCTGGGCTTTACGGTGGTGGAAGGCAACGAGATCGAGACGCCTTACTATAATTTCGAGGCGCTCAATATTCCCGAGCACCATCCGGCGCGCGACACCATGGATACGTTCTACCTCGACACTGCCGCCGGGAACGCCGCCGCATCTTCTGCGCACCCACACCTCGCCCATGCAGGTGCACACCATGGAGAAGCAGAAGCCGCCGGTGCGCATCATCGTGCCGGGCAAGGTCTATCGCCGCGATAATCCCGACGTCACGCACTCCTACATGTTCCACCAGGTGGAGGGCCTGGCCGTGGATACCGACATCACCTTCTGCGAATTCAAGGGCACGGTGGAATATTTCGTGCGCGAATTTCTGGGGCCCGCGGCCAAGACGCGGCTGCGGCCGAGCTATTTCCCGTTCACCGAGCCTTCCGTGGAGGTGGACGCGACCTGCTTCGTTTGCCACGGCAGCGGCTGCCGCCTGTGCAAATCCTCGGGCTGGATCGAGCTTTTCGGCGCGGGCATGGTGGATCCGGCGGTGTATGGCTTCGTCGATTACGACCCGGCGCGCGTCTCGGGCTACGCCTTCGGCCTGGGCGTGGACCGCCTCTCGCAGCTCAAATACGGGATCGACGACGTGCAGCTCTTCTTTCAAAACGACGTGCGCTTCCTGCGGCAGTTTCCCTGACGCGCGATGCCCTGAACCTCGATGAAAATTCTTTACGACTGGCTGAAGGAGTTCACCGCCGGTTCCGTTTGCGCCGCCAGAGCTGCGCGAACGGCTGTCTCTGGCGGGAATCGCGGTCGAGGGACTCGCGGAGACGCCCGCCGGTCCGCTGCTCGATCTCGATCTCACCATCAATCGGCCGGATTGCCTGGGCCATTACGGCGTGGCGCGCGAAGTGGCGGCGCTGGGGCGAAATCGGCTGCAGCCGGTTTCGCCGGAGCTGGCGGAAGCGAGCGAGACGGCCGCGAGCGCCACGCGCGTGGAGATCGAGTGCGCCGGAGCTTTGCGGCCGGTACACGGCGCGCGTGTTGCGCGGCGTGAAGGTGCAGCCCTCGCCGGAGTGGCTGCGCAGGCGCCTGGAGGCGCTGGGGCAGGCGTCCATCAACAATATCGTGGACGCCACCAATTACGTCATGCTCGAGCTCGGGCCAGCCCATGCACGCCTTCGATATGGACCGGCTGGCGGAGCGGCGCATCGTGGTGCGCCGGGCGCGCGCGGGCGAAAAGATGCGCACGCTCGACGGCGTCGAGCGGACGCTCACGCCGGAGATCTGCGTGATCGCGGACGCGGCCCGCGCCGTGGCCATCGGCGGAATCATGGGCGGCGCGGAAAGCGAAATCGGCTTCGCGACGCGCAACGTTCTGCTCGAATCGGCCTGGTTCGATCCCATCTCCATTCGCCGCAGCTCCAAAGCGCTGGGCCTGCGCACGGAGGCGTCCACGCGCTTCGAGCGCGGGGCCGATCCGGAGATGGCCGAGCTGGCCTCGCGGCGCTGCGCCGCGCTCATTCAGGAACTCGCCGGAGGCGAAATCCTTGCCGGCGTTGTGGACGTTTATCCCGGCGCGGCGCGAGCCTTTGCCGATCGAGCTTTCGCGCAAGGAGTTGCTGCGCCTGATGGGCGCCGATGTGCCGGATGAGGAGATCGAAGCGATTCTCGGCGCGCTGGGCTTTGCTCCGCATCGCATTGACGACGAGCGCGAGTTCGATTCGCCGCTGGCCCGCTGGCAATGCGAGCAGCCCTCCTGGCGCCAGGACGTCTGGCGCGAGGTGGACCTGATCGAAGAAGTCGCGCGGCATTACGGCTTGGATAAATTCCCGCCGCGCCTTCATGCCGCAAAACAGCCAGCGGCTCGCCTGCCCCACGCCCAGGCGGAAGACCGGCTGCGCGAGCGGCTGATCGGCCTGGGCTATCGGGAGATCGTCAGCATTCCTCTGGTCAACGAAGGCGAAGACGCGCTCTTCCGGCCCGCCGGCGTGACGCCCGCTCGCGTTGCCAATCCCCTCGCCGAAGATGCCGCGCTCTTGCGCTCGACGGGCCTGGTGAGCATGGCGCACGCGCTGGCGTGGAATTTGAACCGCGGGCAGCACGACCTGCGGCTCTTTGAGATTGGCCGCGCCTACCGGCTGCACAATGGCGCGCCGCAAGAGATTCGCATCGTGACGATCGGCGCAACGGGCTTGGCCCGAGAGAAAGGCGTCGCCGAAGACGCGCGCGAGTATGGCTTCGCCGACCTCAAAGGCGATCTCGACCAGATCGGCGCGCTGGCCGGCGGATTTGCGTGGGAGACGGCCAAAGGCGGCTGGCAGCATCCCGCGCAGGCGGGCGATTTCGCGCCGAGCAAGAATGGAACGGGCCAGGCTTCAGCGAGGGGCCATGCGGGCCAGCTTGTTGGGCGCGTCGCCGAGAAGTTCAAGCTGCGGCAGGACGTTTTTCTCGCCGAATGGGCGCTCGATCCGTTTTATGAAGGCTATCGTCTGGCTCGCGAGGCGCGGCAATATCGGCCGATTTCGCGCTTCCCCGCGGTGGAGCGCGATTTCTCGCTTGATTCTTCCCGAGGGCACCAGCTTCGCGGCCGTGCGGGAAACCGTAGAGGCGCTGGGGATCAAGGAAGTCGTCTCCATCGAAGCCGTCGATCTTTTTCGAGGCAAGCATATTCCGCAGGGAAAGTTCTCGCTCCTGGTTCGCGTCACGTTGCAAAGCCACGAAGCCACGCTCACCGAAGCGCAACTCAGCGATTTTTCTTCGCGAATTATTTCCGCATGGGAACAGAAGCTGGGCGCCACGCTGCGTGCCGCCTAGGCTCGCCAACCGGCGCTAAGTATCCTGTGACATCGCCTGATAGTGCTCCACTCGCGCGCGGTTGGTGCGTCCAAAGAAATCCAGGATGAGCGCGAGTTCCTTCTCTCCATAAGCCGCAAAAATCTTGGCCATGACCTGGCTTGCGGTTTGGTGCAATTCCAGGATTTTGCGCCGGCGCTCCGGCGCCATGCGAATAATCACGCTGCGCCGGTCCCGCGGATTTCTCTCCCTGCGCACGTATCCCGCCTTTTCCAGGCGGTCCAGCGACATCGTAATGCCGCCGGTGGTGAGCCCGGTCAAGCGCGCCAAATCGCCGGGTTTGGCGTCGCTCAGAAGATCGACCAGATTCAGCACCTGCTGGTCGGTGTAGTTGATTCCCAGGCGGTCGGCGACGCGCTGGTTATTCAGGATGGCGCCGGCGATAAACTCGCGCATTTCGCGGATCAGCGCTTCGGCCAGCCTGGCCCTTTTTTCCATTTGACATGCGCTCTCCATGTACCTTACTGTATGAGTATCTTATTACGTGAGGTACATACATGCAAGCCAAAGCTTATAAGGGAATGGGAATGGAAGGCGGCGTGGCCCGCTGGTACGACAAAACTACGCGCAGAGATCTGCCGGAATTCAAAGCGCTGGCGCGCAGAGTGGCGGCGGGCCTGGCGCCGGGCGCAAAAGTGCTCGAAGTCGCGCCGGGTCCGGGCTTCTTCGCGATTGAGCTGGCCAAGATCGGAAAATACGAAATCACCGGCCTGGATATCAGCAAAAGCTTCGTGGATATCGCCAAAGGAAATGCCCGGCAGGAACACGTCGAGGTGGATTTCCGCGAAGGAAACGCTTCGCAAATGCCGTTTGCCGAAGCCAGCTTTGATTTTCTGCTCTGCCGCGCGGCCTTCAAAAATTTCTCCGACCCTGTGGGCGCGCTTCGCGAAATGCGGCGCGTGCTGAAGCCGGGCGGCCGGGCTTTGGTGATCGACCTGCGCAAGGATGTGAATAAAAAGGCGCTGGACGATTACATTCGCGGGTTGAAGGTCGGCATTCTGGATGCCTTCATGATGAAGTGGACTTTCCGGCTGATGCTGATCCGGCGCGCCTACACCAAACAGCAGTTCGGCGAATTTATTTCCCAAGGCGGATTCGGAAACTCCGAAATACAGGAAACGCCCATCGGATTCGAGATTACGCTGACGAAGTGAGCGGGGCGCCGCAAGGCCGCGACCGGCGGAGCACCCTATTTCCGGCGCGAGCCGTCAACCAACTTGCCCAGGGCTTGCTCAGGCCGCTTGCTCAGGCCGTCCCGCTATCGGACAATAGCGCCGCCCTAGCCAAGCCGCTCTTTGCGCCGGGAGGCCCGCAGGCATGAAAGTCGAAATTTACGATCAGCTTTACAACGTCGCCGGAGAGCTCGATCCCGACTATCTCCAGCAATTGGCCAAGTACGTGGATGTGCGCATGCGCCAGGTCGCCCGCGGCACCGGCGCCGTGGATTCGGTAAAGGTGGCCGTATTGGCGGCGCTCTCCATCGCCGACGAATTGCACTCGCTGCGGCAAAGCCGCGAGCAGAATACGGAGTCGCTGCGCGAGACGGCGGAACATTGCCTGAAGCTGATCGACCGCGCGCTGCAGCAATCCGCCTGAGCCCCCAGAGGCTTCTTCATCATCGGAATGAATGCGTGTCTGCCCCCAGAACTGAGTTGCAGAGGGGCATCTAGCGCAGGAAACGCTCTAGGGGGAATTCGGTTTGACGCTCGCCCCGGGGCCGCTAGAATGGACGTGGAGTAGGCCTGCGACGCGCGTGCTTGGCGCGAAGATCTTTTGAACCAATGCTGGATCTCTGGGGACCCGGGTCAGGCGGCCTGTGCGCATGGCCCGCAGCCGGGCACGTCCCGGTTCCGGGAAAGCCTAAAGGCCGACGCAGGGCACCCACCTTATACAGAGGTTCAGGATCTAGCTCCACACGGCGAAGTGGACCGCTCCATTTTCCACCAAGTTATTTCATGCGGATTCTATTCATTGGGGACATTGTGGGCGCGCCCGGCCGTCGAATCGTGGTCGAGCGCCTGGAAGACATCATCGGCAATGAACAAGCCGATCTGGTGATCGCCAACGGCGAGAACTCCGCTTCGGGCTTCGGCATCACGCCGCGGCTCACCGAGGAGTTGCTCTCCACCGGAATCGAAGTCCTGTCTGGCGGGAACCACATCTGGGACCGCAAGGAGATTCTGGATTTCATCCCGCGCGAGCCGCGCCTGCTGCGGCCGGCGAATTTTCCCGCGGCCACGCCCGGAAAAGGGCTTTTCCGCGGCACGGCCCGCAAGGGCATACCCTACGCCGTGCTTTGCCTGCAAGGGCGCATCTTCATGGCGTCCAACGAAGATCCTTTCAGCACCGCCGATCGCGAACTGGCCAACCTGGTCCGGAAACCAAAGTGATCCTGGTGGATATGCACGCCGAAGCGACCAGCGAAAAGCAAGCCATGGGCTGGTATCTCGACGGCCGCGTCTCGGCCGTGGTGGGAACGCACACCCACGTGGCCACCGCGGACGAGCGCATTCTGCCCAACGGCACGGCCTACATCACCGACGTGGGCATGACCGGGCCGCACGATTCGGTGATCGGCATGGAAAAGGGCCCGATCATCAAGCGATTTCTCGATGGGCTGCCCGCGCGTTTCGAGGTGGCCACGGGCGATATTCAGATGAACGCCGTGCTAATCGAGGTGGATTCGCTCAGCGGACGCGCGGTCTCCATCGCCCGGCGGCGCTATCGGCTCGAGGGTTAAGGCTCGACTCGCCTTGCACTTGAGCGGCGCCGAATTTTTGCGCGGGCGCACGCGCAATTCCACGCGAACATTTTTTGCGATGCTGCCAGCCCGAATTTCGCGGCTGTGGAAATCCTGTGCATCTCCTGTGCAGCGTTCGCTGTATCCTTCGCGATTTTTCCCTTGCCGCGCCGAGCGACTTTCGTGGACAATCGGACCTCGTCTGCGCCACAACGTGAAGCGTTCAGCAGACACCCCAGCCACCTTCGCGGGGCCGGCGCAAAAGCAGGGGAAGAGTTAGACCAGGACCCTAGGCTCAAAATATCCAAGATGGAGTGGTTAGCCGCCAGGAGGCGGCTATTTCCACAGTATTTCCACACGCTGTGGAAATACTGCGTCTTTTGTCTTCGAGGTTCCGAAAACTCATGAACTCGTGGGAAAAAATTCTACAGCACATGGAACGGCGGGTGAACCCGCATAGCTTCGCCACCTGGTTTGTGCCGACCAAGCAGGAGGGCGGCGATAACGGCAAGGTGGTCGTTCGCGTCCCTTCGCGGCCATTCCGCAAGCGCCTGACGGAAACTTACGGCGAGCTGCTGCAAGCCGTGCTGGTGGAAGTGGGCATGCCGGACGTGCAGCTCAACTTCGTCTGCAACGAGCCGGAACCGGCTACCGCGTCCGTCGCACCGGGACCCAGCAAGCAGGCGCGCCTGGATTTCGACTGCGTCGATCATCAACTCAATCCAGCGCTACACGTTCGATTCGTTTGTGGTGGGCGGCTCGAACCAGTTCGCGCATGCCGCCGCGCGGCCGTGGCCGAAGCGCCCTCGAAGGCTTACAACCCGCTTTACCTCTATGGCGGCGTGGGCATGGGCAAAACCCACCTGATGCAGGCCATCGGCCATCTGGTGAAGGCGCGCAACCCGGGCTGCGGCTGACTTACATCAGCGCCGAAAAGTTCACCAATGAGGTGATCAACTCGCTGCGCTTCGACCGCATGGTCAGCTTCCGGGACCGCTTCCGCTCGGTGGATGTGCTGCTGGTGGACGATATCGAGTTCATCGCCGGCAAGGAGCGCACGCAGGAGGAGTTCTTTCACACCTTCAACGCCCTGCACGACCTGCAAAAGCAGATCGTGCTCTCCTCCGATTGCCCGCCCAAGGAGATCGCCGCCATCGAAGAGCGCCTGCGTTCGCGATTCGAATGGGGCTTGATCGCCGATATCCAGCCGCCGGACCTGGAGACCAAGATCGCCATCCTGCAGAAGAAGGCCGAATCGGAGCACTTCGCGCTGGCCGACGACGTGGCCGAGTTCATCGCCCGTTCGATCAAATCCAACGTGCGCGAACTGGAAGGGGCGCTCACGCGGCTGGTCGCTTTCGCTTCGCTGACGGGCGCGCCCGTAAATCTTGGGCACAGCGCAGCAAGCGCTTGCGCAATATCATCGCCACGCAGGAGAAAAAGGTCACCATCGAGCTGATCCAGAAGCGCGTGGGCGAGCAGTTCGGCCTGCGCGATCAGGATCTGAAGGTGCGCTCGAACTCCAAAGCCATCTCCTTCCCGCGCCAGATTGCCATGTACCTCGTGAAGCAGCTCACCACGGCTTCGCTGCCGGAAATCGGACGGCAGTTTGGCGGCAAACACCACACCACCGTCCTGCACTCCATCAATAAAATCGAAACCCTGCGCCGTACCGACAAGGATCTGAACCGCACCATCAGCCGCTTGCTCGATACGCTCGGCTAACTAAACCCAGCTTCACTAAGGCTCCGCGGACCTTTGCATTCGCAGTCGCTGAAGGCTCCACTGCGCGCGTCCGCGTGTGCCAATCCGGTGCGCGCGATCGCCTCCACGCTCGCCTCCAACTTCGGGCGAGAAAAACTGTGCAAAAGGCTGTGCGCGCTTGCCTGCGCCTGTGCACGCTTTCGGCTGGCGGCCAGCGCCGGCCCGCGATTTCCACCGGACGCGCGCGATTCCTGCGCTTTCGTCCACAGGCTATCGCGATACAACGGCGCTCTTTGCGACGATATCCTCGTTTCTTCAGTCGTCGGCTACTACTACTATCTTTATCCCTACTGTAAAACAGGGTAGAGTAGCCGGTTTGAATCGCGTGGGGCCCGGCGGAGGAAATCGTAGATGGAATTCAGCGGTAAAGAAGTTTGACCTGTTGCAGGAGCTGAATCTGACGCAGGGCGTCGTCGAGCGAAAGACGACCATTCCCATCCTTTCGCACCTGCTCTGCGAGGCCAAGGGCAATCGCTGTCACGCTCACGGCCACCGACCTGGAGCTCAGCATGCGCACTTCCTGCGAAGCGAAAGTGAAGAAGGAAGGCGCCGGGACCATTCCCGCGAAAAAGCTGCTGGAACTGGTGCGCTTGCTGCCGGAAGGCGAGATCCGTTTCAAGCTGCTCGAAAATCACTGGATGCAGATCACCTCCGACCGGCGGAACTACAAGATGGTGGGCATGGCCAAGGATAATTTTCCGGCGATACCGGCCTTCCCTCATCCGCTGGTCACCATACCCGCGGGAATTCTTTCCGTGCTGATTGCCAGAACGGCCTTCGCGATTTCCATGGAGGAGTCTCGTTACACGCTGAACGGCGCGCTGCTCATGCTGAAGCCGGACACCATCGCCATGGTGGCCACCGACGGCCACCGCCTGGCCCTGGCGGAGACCGATCACTCCTTCGCGGGCCTATCGAACGAGGCGCAAGCCCTTGATCCCCAAAAAAGCGATGGCTGAAATCCAGCGCCTTGCCAGCGAGGCGGGCGAGAACGGGCAAATCGAATTCGCGCGCGACGATAGCCATCTTTTCTTCCGCGTGGATTCGCGCCTGCTGATCTCCCGCATTCTCACCGGCCAGTTCCCCAATTACGAAGCGGTGCTGCCGCGCGACAACGGCAAAAAAATTATTCTGGCGCGCGGCGAATTCAACGATGCGGTGCGCCGCGTCTCGCAACTGGCCGATCAGCGCTATCATGCTGTGAGGTTCTCGGTCGAATCAGGAGGGCGTGGAACTCTCCGCGTCGAGTCCGGAATATGGCGAGGCCAAGGAGAATCTTGAGAACGACTACAAGGGCGAGCCGATCTCCATCGGCTTTAACGGCCAGTACCTTACTCGATTTTCTCGCGGCCGCTGCCGACGGCCCCATCAGCGTCGAGCTGAAGGACGAGCAATCTGCCGGGCAATTGCGTCCGCTGGCGGACGAAAAATACCGCTATCGCTACGTCATCATGCCCATGCGCATCTGATATTTCCGATCTGCTAAACGCGAAATTTTCGCGGCGCAATTTAGGCGAGCGCTCCCTCCGCGCCAACGATCACAGTGGCGGCTCTGTGTGCCCCTAAATGTATGAATAATAATGTGTTAGCAGTACAATAATAATGCCGCAGGCCCTTGAGAAAAGCCCTCGAATAGCGTAGAATTAGTTTCGGTATTCACACAAGTTTTTGGGTCTTCCGGAACGGCATTTTGGCCCCGATTTGCGCCCGCGTTTTCTCGTTCGCGCCAGAACGAGCGGGCACGAGGCGGGGTAAACACAGTCTTCGCCGCGTCCGCTTTCGCAAGACGAAAATCCGGACGGGATGGAGCAGAAGCGCCTCTCGGTTCTCGAAGCGAAACCAGCGATGCACTCGGAGGCGGGAAACCGTTCTGCGGCAGCCTTCCCCTCCACGGTTAGTCAGGAGACGCACACAATATGGGTGAAAAAGAGACGGTGACCGGCAAAGCCGCCGGCCATCGGTACGACGCGACCTCGATCAAGGTGCTGGGCGGCCTCGAAGCGGTGCGCAAGCGTCCGGCCATGTACATCGGCTCGACCAGCGAGACGGGTTTGCATCACCTCGTCTGGGAAGTCGTGGACAACTCGGTGGACGAAGCCATGGCCGGCTATTGCGACGAGATCAACGTCGTCGTCCACGACGACAACAGCGTCACCGTGATCGACAACGGCCGCGGCATTCCCGTGGATATGCACGCCACGGAAAAGAAGCCCGCCGCCGAAGTGGTCATGACCGTCCTGCACGCCGGCGGAAAATTCGACAGCGAGACCTACAAAGTTTCCGGCGGCCTTGCACGGCGTGGGCGTTTCCGTGGTCAACGCGCTTTCCGATTGGCTGGAGCTGGAGATCTGGCGCGACGGCGAGGTCTGGGAGCAGTCGTACGCCTGCGGCGTTCCCAAATCGAAGCTGAAAGTCACCGGCAAGACCCGCAAGACGGGCACCAAGATCACGTTTCATCCCGATCCCAGCATCTTCGACAAGGTCGAGTACAGCTACGACATCCTGGCGCAGCGCCTGCGCGAACTGGCCTTCCTGAACAAGGGCCTGAAGATCACGCTGCAGGACGAGCGCAGCGACAAATCCACCGAGTTTCGCTTCACCGGCGGCATCGCGGAGTTCGTCAAGCATCTCAACCGCGGCAAGCAGACGCTGCACGATTCTCCCATCTACATCGAAGGCAAGCGCGACAACGTGGAAGTGGAAATCGCGCTGCAATATAACGACAGCTACGCCGAAAACGTCTTTGCCTTCGCCAACACCATCAACACGGTCGATGGCGGCACGCACCTTTCCGGCTTCCGTTCCGCGCTGACGCGCTCCATCAATAATTTCGCCAGCTCCGTCGGGCATGCTCAAGGAGCAGAAAGACGCACGTCACCATCACCGGTGACGACGTGCGCGAAGGCCTGATCGCCGTCGTATCCGTAAAGCTGCCGCAGCCGCAGTTCGAAGGGCAGACCAAAGGCAAGCTGAATAGCGACATCAAGGGCCAGGTCGAGCAGATGGTGAACGAGCGCCTGGGTGAGTATTTCGATAAGCACACCACCGTGGCCCGCCGCATCATCGGCAAGTGCATTGACGCGGCGCGCGCGCGCGAGGCGGCCCGCAAGGCCCGCGAGCTCACCCGCCGCAAATCGGCCATGGACTCCGGAGGCTTGCCCGGCAAATTGGCCGATTGCCAGGAGCGCGATCCCGCCCACTGCGAAGTCTTCATCGTCGAGGGCGAATCGGCCGGCGGCTCGGCCAAGCAGGGCCGCGACCGCAGCTACCAGGCGATCCTGCCGCTCAAGGGCAAAATCCTGAACGTGGAGAAGGCCCGCTACGACAAGATGCTCGGCCACGAAGAAATCCGCGCCATCATCACCGCGCTGGGAACCGGAATCGGCAAGGACGATTTCGACGCCGGCCGCTGCGCTACCACAAAATCATCCTGATGACCGACGCGGACGTGGACGGCAGCCACATTCGCACTCTGCTGCTGACCTTTTTCTTCCGGCACATGAAGGAGCTCATCGAGCGCGGGCACGTGTACATCGCCCAGCCGCCGCTTTATCGCGTGAAGCGCGGCAAGACGGACCGCTACATCCGCGACGACACGCGAGTTTTCCCGCGAGCTGATGAAGCGCGCCACCGAGGACCACGTCGTCAAGGCCAAAGAAGGCGCTCCGCTGGAAGGCGCCGGGCTCACCACCTTCCTGCTCAACGTGCAGGAGTACGATCAGGTCGCCGCCAAGCTGCTGCGGCGGTTGCGGGAGCGGGCCCTGGTGGACCTGCTGGCCTCCAGCGATCTCGAAAAGAAAGCGGATTTCGAGGATAAGAAAGCACTGGAGAAGCTGCTCAAGGCCATCGAAAAGGCCAAGATCAAAATCGAAGGCTAAGATCGTTTATGACGAGGAGCACAGCCTGCATGAGTTGGTGCTGGGGAATGGCTCCGGCCATTCGGCGCGCATCAATTGGGCGCTGGCTTCCATGCCCGACGTGAAGCGGCTGCGGACGCTGAGCCGGGCCATCTCCGCCGTCGGATAAGCCGCCCTTCACCGTCCAGCGCAATGGCGACAAGGTGAACAAGGAGAATGCCTCGCAGGTGCTCGCTTTTGTGCTGGAAGACGCCAAGAAGGATTTCACCATCACGCGGTTCAAGGGCTTGGGCGAGATGAATCCCGAGCAGCTGTGGGCCACCACCATGAACGCCGAGACGCGCACGCTGCTGCAGGTGAAGCTCGAAGACGTGGTCGAGGCGGAGAAGATGTTCACCACGCTGATGGGCGAAAACGTCGAGGAGCGCCGCAAATTCATCGAAGAGAATGCTCTCGACGTGCAGAACCTGGATATCTGAGCATGCTGCTTTGTGGGTCGCGGCTTTAGCCGCGACACAGATTAGCCGGAACTCAGGGGCTTTAGCGGCGCGATGATGCATGAGCTGAGCTGGCAGACGACCCCCGGTTTGCGCGGATTTGTGTGCTCGAAATTTCGCGTGGTGGAGACGCGAACGCCGGACCAGCAGCGCTGCGTGGCCGTCTCTCTCGAAAACGATGAGCAGCGCGAGGGGCTTCTCGCCGAGCTGGAGATGCACTTCGCCGCGCAACGCTTCGAGGACGCCAAGTCCGCCTTCGAAGCCGTGAAAACCTACGCGCTCGAACGCGCGGGCGGGAAACATTAGCTCGATTCAGCGTACTTTGCTTTAAGCGAACCCAGAAAGGAAGCCAAAGGAATGCCAGAGGAAAAATCGACGGCGATTTTGATTCCGGTGGATATCGAAGCCGAGATGAGGAAGTCCTATCTCGACTACGCCATGAGCGTGATCATCGGGCGCGCCCTGCCCGACGTGCGTGACGGCCTCAAGCCGGTGCACCGGCGCATTCTTTTCGGCATGAACGAGATGGGCCTGGCCTCCACGCGGGGCTACCGCAAGTGCGCCAAGATCACCGGCGAAGTCCTCGGCAAATTCCATCCGCACGGCGACGCGCCGGTTTACGACGCGCTGGTGCGCATGGCCCAGCCCTTCAGCATGCGCTATCCGCTGGTGGACGGCCAGGGCAATTTCGGCTCGGTCGACGGCGATCCGCCGGCGGCCATGCGTTATACCGAGGCGCGCCTGGCGCGCATCAGCGAGGAGCTGCTGGCGGATATCGACCGCGAAACGGTCGACTTCACTCCCAATTTCGACGAGACCGAGCACGAGCCGGTCGTGCTCCCCACGCGAGTTCCCAATTTGCTGGTCAATGGCGCGAGCGGAATCGCCGTGGGCATGGCCACGAATATTCCGCCGCACAACCTCAAGGAGATCATCGACGCCACCGTGCTGCTGGTGGAGAAGCCGGACGTCACGCTCAAGGAAGTGATGAAGCTGGTGCCCGGCCCGGATTTGCCCACCGGCGGATACATCGCCGGGCGCGAAGGCATCGAGCAGGCCTACAAGGGCGGGCGCGGCAGCTTCATCATGCGCGCCAAGGCTTCCATCGAGCAGGTGGGCAAGGACCGCGAGAACATCGTGGTCACTGAAATTCCCTACCAGGTCAACAAAGCGCGCCTGGTCGAGCGCATCGCCGATCTGGTGCAGACCAAAAAGATCGAAGGCATCTCCGACGTGCGCGACGAATCCGATCGCGACGGCATGCGCGTCGTGATCGAGGTCAAGCGCGGCGAGGAGTCCCAGCTGGTCCTGAACCATCTCTACAAGCTCACCCAGATGCAGGAATCGTTCGGCATGATCCTGCTGGCCATTACCGGCGGCCAGCCGCGCGAGATGGGCCTGCTCGAGTTTCTGCGCCTCTTCCTGGAGCATCGCCGCGAAGTGGTGATTCGCCGCACGCGCTACGACCTGCGCAAGGCCGAAGAGCGCGAACACGTTTTGCTTGGCTACCAGATCGCCCTCGACCACCTGGACAACGTCATCAAGATCGTTCGCGGTTCTTCCAGCCGGGCCAACGCGCGCGAGAATTTGTTCGCCTACTTCGGAAATAAGTCGGTGGAGATACTCACGGGCCGCGGAGAACGCACCGAAACGCTCAAGGGCGTGAAGCTGGACGGCAAGCGATACGGAATTTCCGGCGATTTGGCGGGGCTGAGCTACATACAGATCGACGCCATCCTCGAACTGCAATTACACCGTCTGACGCGGCTCTCCATCGACGACATCCTGAAAGAGCTGGCCGAACTCCGCGTGAAGATCGCCGACTTGAAGGAGATTCTCGCCAGCGAAAAGAAGCTGAAGCAGGTGATCGTCACCGAGCTGCGCGACGTGCAGAAGCAGTTCGGAGACGCGCGGCGCACGCAAATCGTCGACGCCGTGGACGAAATCAAGGTCGAGGACCTGATCGCCGATACCGACATGGCCATCACCATCAGCCACGCCGGCTATATCAAGCGCACCTCGGTGGACGTCTATCGCCACCAGTCCCGCGGCGGAAAGGGGCGCATCGGCGCGCGCACGCGCGAAGAAGATTTCGTCGAGCATCTCTTCGTCGCCTCGGCGCACAGCTACATTCTCCTGTTCAGCTCCAAGGGCCGCGTCTACTGGCTGAAGGTGTACGAAATTCCGGAGGCGGCCGCGGCCACGCGCGGGAGGGCCATCAGCAGCCTGGTGAAGTTCCAGGAAGACGAGCACCTGACGGCCCTGGTTCCGGCGCGCAATCTGGAAGAGGCCGGCCGCTACGTCTTTTTCGCCACGCGCAGCGGCACGGTGAAGAAGACCGAACTGGCCGAGTTCAGCAATCCGCGGCCCTCTGGAATCATCGCCATCAATCTGGAGCCCAAGGACGAATTGATCGGCGTGAAGCTCACCGACGGCAAGCAGATGATCTTTCTCGCCAGCCACGAAGGGCAGGCCATCCTCTTCCGCGAATCGGAAGTTCGCGCCATGGGCCGCAACGCCGGCGGCGTCAACGGCATGGATCTGGGGAAGGACGACTACGTCGTCAGCATGGACGCGGTGCAGCCGGACTACGAGATCCTGCGCAAGGAGTCCGGCAAGGATACCCAGAACCTCGACGAACTGGAAAACGAGGTGATCAAGGATTCGCTCACCTCCCTGATGCTGACCATATCCGAAAAGGGCTACGGCAAGCGCACGCCGCTGGCCGAATACCGCATCACCTCGCGCGGCGGAAAGGGCGTGATCAACCTGAAGACCACCGACCGCAACGGCTCCGTGGTGGCCACGCTGCAGGTCAGCGAGGATTCCGACGTCATGATCATCACCGAATTCGGGAAGATCATCCGCGTGCATTCGAATGAGATTCGCGAGGCCGGCCGGTCCACCCAGGGAGTGCGCCTGCTGCGGCTCGAGGAGCAGGACAAGATCGCCGCGGCCGCGGCCATTCTCGAAGAGGAAGTACCCGGGGCGAACGGCGCCGGCGGCGCAGCGCCAGAAAGCGCGAAGGATGCCGGGGCGAAGCCCGGCGCGAAAGACGCAAAAGAGGACGAGCCCGAAAAGTCCTGAGCGTTATGCGGGGTCCCAATGCGCGCCGGTGTGGCGCGATTGGGGTGCTTACGCGCCGGGGCCGCCGACGTAGTATCCCGGCCGCGAGCGCACGGTCAGCCCCCGGGCATCGATCACCTGCACGCGAATTTCGTGGTATCCGCCGGAGCTCATCGTGGTGGGACGGTAGCTGATGGTGTACTCGGCGTGCAGCTCGCCGCCGATATTATCGATGGCCTTTTCGATCGAGTCGTCCTTCACCGTGGATTCGTAAAGCCCGCCGGTGGCCGCGGTGGCCACTTCCAGAGGCCGTTCCTTCACCACCGTTTCCGCGTGCTGCACCACCCACGTTGCCAGCGACAGGATATCCACGCCGCTGTTGCGCTGCGCTTCCGTGGTCGGCGTTTGCGGCGTTCCGGGTATGCCCGGCGCGCCGAACACACCGGGAGGCGTAGGCGATGGCGTCCCGCCGTTCTTTTGCTCCCCACGCGCTGCCGCAGCCGTGGAAGAGAGCCCTACCGAATAGATGGTGATGTTGGCGAGCTGCGCGTCTCGCAGCACTTCTCCCAGCTTCGTTTCGCTTCCGCCGTCCAGGGCTTCCGCCACAGTGATGATCACGCGGCGGCGCGAGGCTGGCCGGCTCTCCAGCATAGTCACAGCGGCTGAAAGCGCGTCGTAGAGCCTCGTTCCCGATGTCCCCGGCTTAAGGTTGGTCACGGCCTTTTCGATGGCGTCGTGATCGCTGGTGAAATCTTGCAGGTGTTTTACTTCGTCGTCGTAGCCGATTACCGCCGCGTCTCCGTTTTCGCCGATCACGGTCTCTGTGAACAAAATCCCCGTGCGGCGCACGGCCGGAAGCAGGGCCTGGATGCGCGAGCTGGTTTCCATCACGATCACCACGGAAAGCGGCGCGCCGCCCACGTCGAAGCCATCGATCTTCTGCTGCACGCCGTTATCGAAGATACGGAAGTTGTTCTCCTCGAGGTCCAGCACCAGCTCGCCCTTGGCGTCCCGCACCACCACGGGCGCGTTCACCAGGTTCACGCGTACGCGGATGGATTGGTCGGGCGTTTTTTGCTGCTGCTGCTGTAGAGGCGCCCTCTGGGGCGTCTGGCCTGGCTGCGGCGGGATCGGCCCCGAGGTGGATTGGGCCCGCGCGGGCCTGGCGCCCACCAGGGCCAGCACGGCCAGCAGCGCCGTCAAAAATCGCATCTTCTGCACTCGTGCGGTAGCCTTCATGTGGTGCCTCCACTCGATCGCGCTCGGCCCCGTGCCTGGCATAAGTTTACTAGATTGGACGCTCGCGGGGTCGCTCTTGTTGGATTGGCCTTCGCGCCTTACGTAGAATGATGCCTCATCTATATAGGGAGGGTTCATGGCTCGCCGTAAGCAAACGCCGCAGCAGCCCGCCTACCGCGATGCTCTCTTCATGGAGAGCGTCGCCGCCCGGCCGGTTCGCATTCTCACGGAATACATCGATCCCTTGGTTCGGCTGCGGCGGGAGGAGGTCGGCGACACCATCGTGATGTTTGGATCGGCCCGCATTGTTGCGCGCGACCGCGCCCTGGCCCGTCTTCGCCACTTGAAGGAGCTTCGCGGAAAGCCCACCGCGCGCCGCCGCCTGGCGCTGCGCGATGCACGCGCCGCGCTCTCCATGTCCCGCTACTACGAGGAGGCCCGCGAACTGGCCCGCCGCATCACCGCCTGGTCGCTCACCCTCGGCGAGCATCCGCGCCGCTTCGTCGTCTGCTCCGGCGGCGGCCCCGGCATCATGGAAGCGGCCAATCGCGGCGCAGCGGAGGCCGGCGGAAAAAGCGTCGGCTTGAGCATCGAACTCCCGCACGAGCAATGGCCCAACACGTATATCAGCCCCGGCCTGAATTTTCAGTTCCACTATTTCTTCATGCGCAAGCTGTGGTTCGCGCAGCTGGCCAAAGCCCTCATCGTCTTTCCCGGCGGCTTCGGCACCATGGATGAGCTTTGGGAGATCCTCACCCTGATGCAAACCGGCAAGCTGCAGCGCCGCAACCTCATCTTGATCTATGGCCGCCGCTATTGGAATCGCGTGATCGATTGGCGCGAAATGCTCAACTGGGGCACCATCAACCGCCGCGAATATAACCTGCTGCAATTTGCCGATAGCGTGGATGAGGCTTTCGAGCGCATCCGCACCGGCCTCGAGGAGTTCCATATGTCCCCCGATACGCTCTTCTACGAATAGGGCAGAGGATAAAACCTCGCTGCGCTTACAGCGATCAGCCTACCGCCGCCAGCAGCACGGGATAACGCACGCGCATCCAATGGGTGAACTGCCAAACGCCGTCCACCGCGTTCTGTCACCTCAGCCCGTGGCGGCATTTGTTCATCTGGGAGGTGAATCATGTTAGGAAAGCAATTTCTGGGCCGAGTGATCTTGACCGCAGCTCTAGGCGGAGGTCTGCTCTTGAGCTCGGCGGCCCTCCCGGCCCTTGCGGACCATGGTTGGGCCAATGACTGCCATGAGCGGCTGGAAGACGCCAGGGCCAGGTTGGATCATGACGCGGCCCGTTTCGGCGAGCACAATCCCAGAGTCGACCGCGATCGCGACCGGCTCGAGGATGCGCGCAGATGGTGCCGCGATCACCACGCAGACTGGGACCACAGCCGCTTCGACGTGGGAATTTACGTCCGCTAGACGGTTGGCATCTACCCGCAAGCACGGCCGGATCGTGACCACGATCCGGCCGTTTTGTTTAGCTGGCCGCCGCGACCGTCTCTTCGACCTCGGCAAACATGGCCTCGAAGCGGCGCTTCTCGTCGCGGTCGTGCACCAGGACCACGGGCGCTACGTGCAGAGGCCGGCGGCAGTTCTTGCAGGTGGCCGACTCGCCTTGTGTGTCCTGCAGAAACCCGTCGGTGAAGTGATATTCCGCTCGTTCCCGTTTTGCCGGCTTGACGCCTTTCTGATTACAGTGCGGGCAGAGAAACTCGACCAGATCTTCCTGTGGGTCGCGGTTGAGGGCGGCCCACCCGGTGTATCGGACTCCTACAATCTCTTCGGTTTGAATATGACGGTTCATGGCTAGGGTCCTCTTTTATGAAATTTCCAACCCTATAGATGCCGGCTTGCGGAGAATTGATGCAGTCGGGCCTCTTTTTGTTTCAACTTTGCTTAATTCACTGCACCGCAAGGAATTAGGACGTGCTTCCGGCGCTCTCTCGGGGGCCAGGGGCGGTCAGCATGGGCTCTCCGGCATGGCTGGAGATGATCCGGCGAGTCTCATCCCGTAGCCGCAAAACTTCGGCCCACTCGCGGCCAGCGCTGTCGGCCGCGGGGAAAAGAGCCGGAGAGACTGTCAGGGTAATGCGTCGAGGTTTAGGCAGGAAAGTGCCGTCGCGAAGGAATTCGCGGGCGCCCCTCAGCGCCACGGGTACGATGGGCTTTCCCGTTTTGACGGACGCGCGGAATGCCCCCAGATGAAAAGGACGCACTCCGGCCTCGGCGGTAAAAGTTCCCTCCGCGAATACGAATACGGATTTGCCGCGCAGAAGAGCTTTTTCCATCTGTTCGATCTGGCGCGACCGCGCCCGGATCTTCCCGCGTTCGAACGAGAAGTGGCCGATCTTGCGCAGGAACGAGCCGATGAAGGGCATATCGTTGATTTCGCTCTTGGCCACGAAGTGATAGTTCGTCCCGAAGAGGGCCATCACCACCAGCACGTCGGCATAGCTCGTATGATTGCTGACGTAGATCGACGCGCCGTGCGCTTCGATATTCTCGCCGCCGATCAGAACGAGGCGGCATCCGACGAGCCGGAAGTAAATGCGCAGCGCGGCGGAAGTCATTCGCGCCGCGGGCTGCCCGGGCGGGATAAGCTTCAACAGCAGCCATGCCAGCACGAGCCAGACGATAAATACGCCTGCCGCATAGATGCCGTAGACGGTGTCGAGCGCGGTCCTTATCAGCCCTGCGCCGGGGCTGGCTGCCCGCCCCGCGGAGGACGCAGTGGAGGCTGAACTCCGCTCCGTTCCCCGCAGGGGCTCGGCGGCGGCCACATCTTCCGCGCTGCCCGCTTCGGTTCCGGATGAACCGGCTATGGCGGTAACGATGTCGTTGAGAGTTCGAGCTTCGGCGATCGCGCTTTCCGCCAGGCTGGTTCCCAAGACGCGATTCAGGCGCGCCATCAGTTCCGCGCCCTCGATGCTTTCTAAGCCGAGGTCCTCGTCCAGGTGGGCGGACGCGCGCACGCTATCAATGGCCGAGGTATTCCCCAATTCGCGCAAAAGATCGCGCGTGATCTCCTGCACTTGGGCTTCGATCGTGGCCCGGCCGCCCTTATCGCACGCTGGGTTCTTCTTCTCCACCCCTCGATTTTACTCAATCCGCTGCGGGCTGCATGTTACTTATTTAGTTTGTGATAGTTAGCGGTTAGGTACAAAAGTACCGTCGCGATGGGACCGCTGGGCCATGGACCGGAAACGCTGCCACAGGCAAACTATACGCATGTTGGACGTGATGTGCGGTAGGCCGGACCTCTCGATAACCTGCCCTTATCGGCGAGGTTCCTGAGCCGGCTAGTTCGGCAGCCGCCGCAAGTAGCGTCTTACATAGTTCCTTCCAAAAACCCCCATGCCACAAGCGGCCGGGCCCCCACCGGCCGCTTTTCTTTTGTGGCCACTTTTCTGCCTTCCTTCAGCACAGCCTTGATCCTTTCCAGTTTCTGCGTCGGAGTTGGAATTGAATCGCGTGGGACGAGCTTTGCCAAAAAATTTGGAGACAGATTAGCGCGGCATATAGGCGAGAGCGGCCGTGGCGGACGAACCAGCTAGCGAGCGCGCCCCGGCCGGTACACCGTCAGCGGGCGCGGACGCAGCCTGAGCCGCGAGGCCAGCGGGGGCGGCACGGTGCGCAGAGGCTCGCCGCAGTTGCTGCAATTCTCCTCCGGGGCGGAGTCGGCGCGCAGCCAATGGCCGCGGGCCTGGCACTCGGGATTGATGCACTGCACGGTCCATCCTGGCAAGTAGCGCACGCTGCCTCCCCTGGCGCGCCGCGGGCACGCGCCGGAACAGAGTGGCTGGATTTTGCGCTGAGCTTCTTGTGGCGTCAAGAACAAAGCTACTATAAGTAGTGGGTGAGTTCCGAACCTGTGGAAATCGTGCCGGCCGTGCTCGCCCCCAGCGCCTCACCGAACGCGAGACTTTTCTCCCCTTGTGATATAAACGTGTAGATTTCCGCGGCTCGCGAGCGCGAGCCCGCCCCCTGATAGGGACTGATAGGGAATCAAGTTTTAGGGAGGAAGTACTTTATGAGCAGGCTATTTGTTTTGGCCCTACTCGGGTCGATTCTGGCGATTCCCGCTGCCGCCCAGGACCGCCCGGCGGCCGCCGCGAATCCCAATCCGCTGTCCACCTGGCTGCGCAACGTTTATATGGGCAATCGCAATAACATCGTTAAATCCGCCGAGAAGATGCCGGAAGAAAATTACGGTATGCGTCCCGGGACGCAGCAGGAGGTGCGCACCTTCGGCCAACAACTCGGGCACATCGCCGATTACAACTTCCTGTGGTGTTCGCAAGCCAAGGGCGAGAAGAATCCGAATGCCGGCACCAATCTCGAAAAGCTGAATACGAAAGCGGAGTTCCTGAAGGCGCTGAACGACGCCTTCGCCTACTGCGACGGCGTTTACTCCTCGCTGACCGACGCCTCCGGCATGGAGATCGTCGACGTTACCCAGGAAAATGGGCGCCAAACTCACAATCCGCGATTCGGTCTCTTGATGCTGAACGTGGCGCACAACAACGAAGTCTACGGAAGCATGGTCACCTATTTGCGCATCAAGGACATCGTGCCATCGTCCTCCGAGCCGCGCCCGGCGCAACCGGGGCGCTGATCGCCCGGCGGTCGCTCGATATAATCGTAAGTCAAGAGCGATAACCCGCGGGCAGCGCGCCTCATCTCAACTTTATTGTGAAGTCATTTATCGCCATCGTGCGCCTGAGCGCAATTGCCGCCGTGCTCTTCTTGGCGGCGAGCGCTCCCGTGCCTGCCGCCGCATCCTCCGGCGGGTTGGCTCGAAGCGCGCCCGCCTCTTTCCAGGCTGGCGGCCAAGAAGCACAGCCCCCCGCGCCGGAAACTCAGCAGCCCACCCCGTACAAACTCTCTCCCAGTGAAGAAGCGCCGGGCCATCGCCTACGCGCACCTGCGCCGCCAGCTTTATTTCCTCGATCTTCTTTTCAGCCTCGCGGGATTGTTGCTGATCCTCCAACTGGGCGTGGCGCCGCGTTTGCGAAATCTGGCTGAGCGCATCTCATCGAAGCGATCGCTGCAGGCCGTGATTTTTGGCGTGCCCTTCCTGATTCTGCTCTGGCTTTTCACCCTGCCTTCCGCGGCGGCCGGCCATTCTCTCGCGCGCTATTACGGGCAATCGGTTCAGGGATGGGGCTCCTGGTTCGCGGACGCCGTCAAGGGAGGCGCCGTCGCGTTGGCCCTGGCCGTCGTTCTCCTGTGGCTTTTCTACGGACTGGTGCGGCGCAGCCCGCGCCGCTGGTGGTTCTACGCCTGGCTCTGCTCGCTGCCTCTTCTGATCTTTCTCATCTTTGTCGAGCCGCTGGTGCTCGAGCCGCTTTTCTTCCGTTTTACGCCGCTCGCGAACGCCGATCCGCAGCTCGCCGCCCAGCTCGAACGAGTGGTGCAGCGCGCCGGGCAGAATATTCCCGAGAGCCGCATGTTCCTGATGAACGCCAGCTCCAAGCTCAACGAGGTGAACGCCTACGTCACCGGCCTCGGCGCGTCGCAGCGCGTGGTCGTTTGGGACACCACCATCGCGCGAATGACCACGCCGGAAATTCTTTTTGTTTTCGGCCACGAGATGGGCCATTACGTTCTGCACCACATCCGCAACGGCATTCTTTTCACCGCGGGCGTTTTGTTCCTCGCTCTCTTCGCCGGCTTTCATGCGCTGCATTGGGCCATCGGCCGATTCGGCGCGGCCTGGAAGATTCGTGGCGTGGACGATTGGGCCTCCCTGCCGGCGCTCATTCTCGTGCTGATGCTTTTCAATCTGGTTCTCACCCCCATCGACAACGCCTACAGCCGCCATCTGGAGCATCAGGCCGATCAGTACGGGCTCGAAGTGGTGCACGGCATCGTGCCGGACGCGCCGCAAGTGGCCGCGCGCAGCTTTCAGGTTTTGGGCGAAATCGATCTCTCCGAACCCGCCCCCTCCGAGGCCGTCAAAATCTGGTTCTACGATCATCCCACGCTCGACGAACGCATCCTCTTCGCGCAGACCTACGATCCTTGGGACAGAGGCCAATCGCCCGCTTTCGTGAAATAGTTCCCGCGCCCGCGGGCGCGCGGCCCAGTGGCGCATGCGGAATTCTCCGTGATACATTGGCAAGGGCCCTACACGCCGGACCGATGCCCATTCACGCGGACGCCAAATCATGAGGAAAATCGTCCTGACGCGCCGAGTTGCCGTTCCGCCGCAGGACGTCTTCGTCTTTTTCGTTCCGCAGCGCATGCCCTATTGGTATGGCCCGGAGATGCGCGCCTCGTTCGAGACCCAGGGCTGCGGATCGGACTTCCGCGCCGGCTCCACGGTGCGCATCTCCGCCACCATGGCCAACAAAACCTTTTCCCATTCGGCGGTGGTCACCGCATTCGACCGCGGACGTCTCTTCGAGTGGCAATTTGAAGACTCCTACGGCGTGCGCGGCAAAGAACGCTGGGAACTCGAGCCGGTGGAAAATGGCGCCGGCGCCCAGACGATCATTCGTTTTACGAACGAGTATGAAGTGCCTGGACGCATCGGCCGCGCGCTCGATTGGCTCTTCACGCGCCACGCGTTGGCCCGCCGGAACCGCGATTATCTCGACCGCCTTGCGCGCCTTGCCGAGCGCCGTCCCTGAGGCCCCTGAGGCCCTGATCCCATGAACGGCTCCCGCATCCGCTCCCTCCGGCCTCGGCGGCGCTCCCCGCGCCGCCTTCCCGGCCGCGCCCGTTTGCGGCTCGAACCGGTCTTTGTCGGTCCCAATGGAGTGCGCGCGGGCTGGCGCGCCGCGCTCTTCGTCGCGCTTTTTTTCCTCTTCATGGTCATTGCGGCAAACGCCGCCCGGCTGCTGCATCTCTCCTTGCTCGGGGAACCGGGACCGATCACGCCGCGCGTGCTCGGTTCGCAGGAGGCCTTGGCCGTGGTGTGCGCGCTTCTCGCGGCGCTGATCCTCGCCCGTCTCGAGCGCCACCCTTTCGACGATTACGGCCTGCCCTTGGCCCGGGCATTTGGCAAAAATTTCTGGATCGGCGCCATCTGGGGAGTCGGCGCCATGAGCGCCATGATCTTTCTGATCCACGCGCTGGGCGGCTACTCTTTGGGCGCAATCGATCTTCCTCGCGCCGCCCTGGTGCGCTACGCCCTCGAATGGGCCGCGGTCTTTTTACTGGTGGGACTCTACGAGGAGTTTTTCTTTCGCGGCTACCTGCTATTCACGCTCAGCTCGGGTATGCGTTTTTGGCCCGCCGCCGTGCTGCTCTCCTTCCTGTTCGGCGCCGTGCATTTGCGCAATCCCGGCGAAGGTCCCGTCGGAGCGCTGAGCGTCTTCGTCATCGGCATGTTTTTCTGCTTCACGCTGCGGCGCACCGGAACGCTGTGGTTCGCCATCGGATTTCATGCCGCCTGGGACTACTGCGAGACGTACGTCTACTCGGTGCCCGATAGCGGCATCGTCATGCCCGGCCATCTGCTCTCGTCGTCGTTTCACGGTCCCGCCTGGCTCACGGGCGGCACCGATCGGCCCGGAGGGCAGCATCTTCGATTTCGTGGTTCTGGCTATTGTTTTGTGATCTTCGATCGCATCTACCGCCACGAACAAAGCCTATCTCGCGACAAGCGATCCCGGCGCGCGGCGAAGACTCGCTTCTGCCGTTCCGGCGACAGCAAGATCTGATTCCGCCGCGCTCATTCGACACCACGCGACGAAATTCTTTGTGCCCGTCCGAAGCAGGAACGGTGCCCTGCCAATTCTCGATGAGTGTCCGGAGTACCTTGTTGATGACATGCGCCGCGGTCCGATCGCGCTGCCATCGATCTCCACTGCCGCCTTGCCGAATTAGGCGCTCAGCTTCGCTCGGGAATCGCTGCCAGCGTGTTCATCAGTCGCGTTCAACCGTATTCGATCGCCGCGCTGCATTACGAATCGTACTGCTTCATCTGTCGGGCGCTTGGCGCTCGCGGAAGACGCGCCGAATTCGTCCGACGCTTTCCGCGCCGCGTCCTCGCCGTGGAACCCCGCGATGATGTTGTGCGCCAGCTGCATCTTCGCGTCCATCGGATGCAGCACGCCCGTGCGCACCTCTTCCTTGAGCCGCACGATCACCGCCGGCGCGAAATCCGTCACCAGTTCGTAGTAGGACCACATCAGCTCGTCCGAGATGGACATGAGCTTGCCAAACATCTGCGTGGGCGTCTCGGTGATGCCCACGTAATTGCCCAGGCTCTTGGACATTTTGCGCTGCCCATCGGTGCCCACCAGGATGGGCATGGTCAGCGCCACTTGCGACTCCTGCCCGTATTCGCGCTGAATATCGCGGCCCACCAGCAGATTGAACTTCTGCTCGGTGGCGCCCAGCTCCACGTCCGACTTCAGGGCGACCGAGTCGTAGGCCTGAAACAGGGGGTAGAGCAATTCGTGAACGGAAATTGGGTGGTTGTTGGCCAGCCGCGAGCGGAAATCCTCGCGTTCCAGCATGCGCGCCAGCCGATAATGTCCGCAGAGCCGCACGATCTCCATTCCGCTGAAATCGCCGAGCCATTCGCTGTTGTAACGCACCTCGGTGCGTTCGCGATCCAGGATCTTGTAAACCTGCTCGAGATACGTGTCTGCATTGGCCCGCACCTGTTCCCGCGTGAGCGGCGGACGCGTTTCGGATTGCCCGGTCGGATCGCCGACCATGGCGGTGAAATCCCCCACCAGAAAAATCGCCGTGTGCCCTTCGTCCTGAAAATGCTTCAGCTTCCGCAGCACCACGGTGTGGCCCAGGTGCAGGTCCGGGGCCGTTGGATCGACGCCTAATTTCACGCGCAGCGGCTTGCCGGACGCTCGCGAGCGCTCCAGCTTGGCGCGCAACTCTTCCTCGCGAATAATTTCGGCGGCGCCTTTACGCAGCGCGGCGAGCTGTTCGTCTACGGGGCGAAATGTTTGCGGCGTGGTCATGAGATGGTGGCCATGAAATGGGATCTGGCGAAGGAGCCTTGGCAACGCGAAAAACCTTCGTAAGCTGAAAAAGGAGTCGGGCGTTTTCAGCCTCGTTTGGCGCGCCCGGCCAGCCGTTCCTCCTGGTCTTCCTTTGTCGCTGGCTCCGTCGTCGGCAGCACGCGGCGGCCCTCAATGCGGAACTTGCCCGAAAGCACCAGGCGAACCGCCTCCGTATAAATGCGGTGCTCCTCGCTCAGAATGCGTGCGGCCAGCGTCTCTTCGGTGTCCCCAGGTTTTACAGGAACAATCGCCTGCGCCACGATGGGGCCCGCGTCCAGATTTTCGTCCACCAGGTGCACGGTGCAGCCGCTGAACTTCACGCCGTAGTCGAGCGCCTGCCGCTGCGCCTCGAGTCCCGGAAAGGAGGGCAGCAGCGAGGGATGGATATTCAGGATTCGGCCCGGAAACGCCGCCACAAAATAGGGCGAGAGCAGCCGCATGAATCCGGCCAGGCACACCAGGTCCACCCGTGCCTCGTTCAGCGCCGCCACCACCAGCCGGTCGTAAGCTTCCCGCTGCAGCCCTTTCGAGGGAATCGCGCGCGCGGCAATGCCCCGCTCCGTCGCCCGCAGAAGCCCAGGCGCGTCTTCACGATTGCTGATCACGATGGCGATTTCCGCGTCGGGAATGCGCCCGGCTTGAACGCTGTCGGCCAGCGCCTCAAAGTTAGAACCGCGCCCGCTCAGCAGCACGCCAATCCGCTTGCTCATAAGCACGTCAAATTAGCATAGTCGCGCCCGCGCCGCCGTCGAAAACTCCTGCACTAATCTGCGAGCGCGTTAGGCTTGTCACGCCACGGAAGGTATCGACAAGAATAAGGATTCGATCTGCGAAGCTAACGTCATGCACGAATCCTCCGCTGGAACGGGACGACTCTCACGGCGAGGCATCTCGTCGTATATCCTTCCTTCCAGCCTTCGACCTGCAACAGATTTGCGCGCGCCGCCCCATTGCTTGAAAAAAAACGACACGTTCGCCGCGCTACATTGATCCCGAATCGACGTCACCCACTCCGGTTTCATTGGCCGCGCTCTTGGGCCGCTCTCGCCACCGACAATTACCCAATCGATGCCGCTCAGGTCTAACGTGCCGAGATCCTCCAGCAGTGGCTCGATCGATAGAAATCGGACGGCAGCGTCTGAAGTTTGCAAATTATTTAGTCGCGGGAATCCATGTTTGCGGTCTTCGATACTCACTCCCCACCAGATGTGCGCCTGTTTTGCGGCAAAAGACAAATGGGATTGCAGCGCCAGGCGGAGCCGTTCGGATCGCTTGGTAAGAACCTGATACGTGTGCCAGTCCGCCGCAACCATTACCTTAGCCACGGCAGCGACGTAATCTTCGCTTATTCCATCATGAAAGAGATCACTCATGGAGTTTACGAAGATCGTTCTGGGCGTACGCCAGCGCAGGGGCTCGCACAGCTTTTCGGGAATAAGCCGCAGATCAAATCCCTGCTCGTACGGATGCCCCCTCACACCCCGGAATCTTTCCGCGAATCTCTCCGCGTAACAATGCGCGCAGCCCGGGCTGACCTTGGTGCAGCCCCGAACTGGGTTCCACGTTGCATCCGTCCATTCGATCGAAGATCCTGCCGACATTTATTGAGTCCGCCCTGCGCGATATTTGGAAAAAATATGACGCGCTATTTTTTCGGCTGTCGCATTGTGAGATGCGAAAAATAAATAATAGACAATTGCGCCAATCGAATTCTGCATCGGGAGGGGTTCTGGCACGTAACGGAAGCCCGCAACCTCGGATAGTCTTTTGCGAAACGCCTCAGCGATGACGTCGTTAGGCTCCTTTTCCGGTATCCTGAAGAGATTATTGGCTTGGTAAGCGACATTTCTCCACGAATCATCGCCCCAAAACAGGTTCATTCGCTGGATTTGAGTATCGCTCACTTTATCTGGGTTGCGCCAGAAGACGTTGCGGTTCATATCCTGAACTGGAAAATTGAGAAATATGTCGATGGTTTTCATTTGACCGGCGGTGAAGATAGCTTTCCACTCGAGATGAAGTCCGTAGGGATCGAGCACGCACAAACCTCGACGGTAGTCCTTAAATCGCACGTGCGGAAAGACATCGCGCAAAAGAACAACGTTGCAATCACCCTGGAAGAGATGAACATCGCCGCGATTTCCAATTAACTCCCGCAGGTTGTCAATCTTGTGTGCCTCGATGTCTATAAGATAAGACTCATCAAACGGTGGCGTTACGTTGAGAGCGTTCAGAGGACTGCCGGGAACGAGTTCGTGGGTCGATCTGGAGATGTGCTGACCTGCCCCGGCGAATGCATCGATGTAGACGTGTGAGAATGACGCCTTCTGGGCCGAAAGAATCGTGGAATACGCCTTAGCATATTCCCGTATGATTTCGAGTTTAATCTCGGACCATACGCCGATTTCGTCAAATTCGAGCGAACGGGCCATATTTATTTAGGCTTCGCTTTGTATTCGCTTGCGCGCCGGGATTATGACTGAATGTTCGGGTGTTGGCAATTCTCTTTCTTTTCCTTCGCGCTTTTTTCAATCGCTATTTACTCGCGCGGTAAAATAGAACATGCTCGCAATCCGTTTCGCACCCCTATAGTGGAGCATTGTCTTTGCCAGGACGGATCTTCTCTGGATCAGAACTGCTTACCTCATCGGCCCCATTCCTGGAATCGGAGGGGTCGGAAAAGGAGCCGCGAAATTCCTTGGTCCGCCAATCAGAATTAAGCACTGTAGAATCAGACTCTTGTAGGGGGCTAGACGGAAACCATTTGCAATCACACTCTTGCATAATTGACGCCGAAACTCCTTTAGAATCACACTCTTTACAAAAAAGGGGGGGGATACCCCCCCAGCGCGCACTTTGCGTGCCATTCGCCGCTGCTTTCCTGCGTAAACCACGCATAATCAGCAGTTATCGAAAGTCAACAGCTCACTTGACCATGCGCCTTGTACGAGCGCTGCTTCCCTCCGTGTGCACCATTGCCGCAGCGCTTCTTCTCGCCGCCACTTCCGCATCCGCCCAAGTTTCCGCGACGGTTTCGGGCCAAGTGGAAGACGCCTCCGGCGCAGGAGTCGCCGGCGCCACGGTGACCGTGAAGAGTCTCGAGACGGGAGCCACTCGGTCCGCGACCACTGGCGATGCCGGGAATTATCGGGTTCTCTCGGTGCCCCTGGGTCCGCTAGAACTCACCGTGCAGAAAACGGGATTCAAGTCCGAGGTGCGCACAGGCATCAATCTGGTCGTGGGCGAAGAGGCGGTGGTGAATGTGCGGCTCGAGGTCGGCGAGTATCTTCAGCAAGTCACCGTCTCCGAAGATGTCCCCGTGGTGAATGCCACCACCGCCGCTGTTTCCGGCCTGGTGAGCGAGAGCGAAGTAAAGGATCTCCCGCTGAACGGCCGCAGCTTCGACAACCTGATCGCGCTAAATCCCGGCGCGATTAACTACAGCGCTATGAAAAGCCTGAATACCAGCACCAGCAACGGGAATACGTTTTCGGTGGCAGGCCGGCGCACCAGCGAGAATCTGTTTTTGCTCAATGGCATCGAGTACACCGGCTCCAGCCAACTGGCCATCACGCCGGGAGGCATCAGCGGCTATCTGCTGGGAATCGACGCCGTCCGCGAATTCAACGTGCTCACGGACACCTACTCGGCCGAATACGGCAAGCGAGCGGGCGCGCAGGTGAGTGTGGTCACGCGCTCCGGCACCAACGAGCTGCACGGCACGCTATTCGAGTTTCTCCGCAATAGCGCGCTCGATGCGCGCAACCCGTTCACGCAAGGCTCCGCGGTCTCTCCTTACCAGCAGAACCAATTCGGCGCGGCGCTGGGTGGCCCCATCGCGAAAGATCGCTGGTTTCTGTTTGGCAATTACGAAGGCTTCCGCCAGTCCATGGCAGTCGACAATATCGCGATTGTCCCGGACGCTAATGCCCGCCTGGGGATTTTGCCGCCGAATGTCATCACGGGCGTGTTCTCGCCAAATCCCGCCATGCTGCCGTATATGGCTTTGTGGCCTGCTGCGAACGGCCCCGAACTCCTGGCCAATGGCCTCCCGAGCGGGACGGCATTCTCTTTCAACAATCCCAATCAATCCATCCGCGAAGATTTCGGCACCGCCCGAACGGACTACAGAGTTGGCAATCGAGACACGCTTTCGGGCGCGTACACCGTCGACGACGGCACCAGCCTGATTCCCCTGGCCGATCCCCTGTTTGCTTCCTCTACGACGCTGCGCATGCAGGTGGCCAGCATCGAGGAGACGCACATCTTTTCGCCCGAGATGCTGAACACGTTTCGCGCCGGCTTCTCGCGCGCCGGATTCAATCTGAACTCCTCCCTGCTGGCTTCGTTTCCGCCCAGCCTCTCTTTCGTCACCGGCCAGGGTCCGGGCGGAATCGTCATCAACGGCGGCGTCACCACCACCGGCACTCCAGCATCACCTCCGCCGGCCCGAATAACGCCGCCGGCGTTTGGAATCGCCGCAATCTCTTCACCTTTGCCGACGATTTTCAGCTGGTGAAGGGCAGCCATCGGATCAGCTTTGGCGTTTGGTTGCAGCCGCTACAGGACAACGAGGATTCCGCCTCGCGCCAGCTGGGCCAGGCGACGTTCACCAGCCTGCAAACCTTTTTGCAAGGGACGGTGAGCTCGTTTCAAGTGGTGCCCAGCGCCAGCGAACTCGGCTGGAGAAGCCTGCTGGGCGCCTGGTATGTGCAAGACGCCATCAAGCTGCGGCCCAATCTGACCCTCGAGGCCGGCCTGCGCTACGAATTCACCACCGGCTGGAACGAAGAGTTCGGCCGCGCCGCCAATTACGTCACCAATGCTTCCGGAATTCTGGCCACCAATCCGCATCGTCGGCAATTCCGTTTTCACCCAAAACAACGCCAAGCACTTGCTTGGTCCCGCGACTGAGCCTGGCCTGGGACGTCTTCGGAAACGGCAAAACGGCCGTGCGCGCCGGCTTCGGCACCTACTACTCGCTCATCGACGATCTGGCCTTCCTGCTGAACTCCCTGCCGCCCGCGAATGGCGCTGTCTCGTACAGCAATCGTCCTCTCGCTTCCGTTCTCCCGGTTGTCGAAGGAGTGCCTCCCGCGCCCTCCTGCACTCCGCAAGTGACCACCAACTGCACCATCTTCGCGCCCCAGGGAGTGCAAGCCAATGCGCAAACTCCCACCGTCGAAGAATGGCACTTGACCATCGAGCAGCAGCTCGACCCGCAAACGGTTCTGCGCGTCGGATACGCGGGCTCGCACGGATATCACGGCCTCGTCAGCATCGATCCCAATGATGTCCCCGCGCAGATTTGCGCCGCAGCCGGCTGGCTGTGCGTCCGGAGGCATCAACGCGGCGAAGGGTTTGGTGGCGCAAGGCGCGCAATACATCCCCGTCGTTGCCAGCCGGCCGAACCCCGATCTGGGCGCCGGATTCTTCTGGTATACCGAAGGAAACACCAGCTATAACGCTCTCGAGATCGACGTGCTCCGCCGCCTGAATCGGGGCCTGCAACTGCGTGGGAACTACACCTGGTCGAAAAATCTGGACGACAATTCGGCGCTCACCGGCGCCCAGGCCAATAATCAGCCGCAGATGATCCTGGATCGAAACGACATCAGCCGCGATTGGGGGCTGTCGGCGCTGAATGTCGCCAGCCAAGCCAGCATTTCCGCCATGTACGACCTGCCCTTCGGCAAAGGCAAGGCCTGGCTGAATACGCTCAGCGGGGTGAAAGGCAAGCTGGTGAATGGCTGGCAACTGAACGGAATCGCCACGCTGCTCAGCGGCTTTCCTCTCACGCCGCTCATTGGCACGAATACTTCGGGCGATGGGGACACCAGAAATCCAGACCGGCCGTCCTGGAATCCGAATTTCAGCGGTCCCGTGATCCTGGGGAATCCCAATCAATGGTTCAATCCCAAAGCCTTCGTTTTGCCGACTGCGGGAACCTACGGCAATGTGGGAAGAGGAGTGCTCACGGGGCCGGGATTGGCGGACTTGGACCTCTCGCTTTTCAAAAATATCGCCCTGTCGGAAAAGCAAACGCTGCAATTCAGGGCCGAGGCTTTCAATACGCTCAACCGCTCGAATTATGGCGTGCCAAACACGACTGTATTTTCAAGCGGCGCGGTAAGCGCTTCGGCAGGCCTGATCACCGCAACGGCGACGCCGGCGCGCGAGATTCAGCTGGCATTGAAGCTGCTCTTCTAACGACTTCAGCGGCGCTGTTCGAGTTTGACGGAAGCTTTCAGCGGCTTGCCGTCGCGAAGCACGGTGACGTTGACGACTTCGCCCACCTTGCTGGCGCGCAAGGCGTCCGTGAAATCATAAAGGTTGTGGATGGCTTTGCCGGAGAAATCCACCAGCACGTCGCCGGCTTTCAATCCCGCTTTCGCGGCGGGCGAGCCGGGTTGGACGTCGCTGAAGCGCACTCCGTTTTCCGATTGCCCGAAATCGGGAATGGAGCCGAACCAAGGGCCATAACCACCGCCGCCGCCGTTGCCGGTGACGCCGCTGTGCGGGTCGTCCGCCGCGACGGTGATGAATTTGGGACGCTCGGCAGCGGTATCGAGACGCTCGATGACCACGGCGATGAAGTCGAGCAGGCGCGCGGCATCGGGCGCGTTGATCTTGTCCCAGGTGTCTGAGGGCTTGTGGTAATCGGAATGCAATCCGGAGAAGAAGAAAAGCACCGGGATTTTGCGGGCGACGAAGGAGGTGTGGTCGCTCGCGGCGTAACCGCCCGGCGAGTACTCGAAATGAAACGGCGCATCTTTTTGCGCGGCGGCGAGGATGGTTTGAAACGACGAGCCGGTGCCCACGCCGCCGACGTAGACCTTTTCGTCCTTGATGCGGCCGATCATATCCATATTGACCATGGCCACGGCTTTGTCGAGGGGACGCGTGGGCTGCTCGGTCCAATGGGCCGAGCCGAGCAGGCCGAGCTCTTCGCCGGCGAAAGATTCAAACAGGATTCCGCGCGTGAGCTTCCCTTTGTATGGCGCGAACAGGCGCGCGAGTTCGAGGACGCCGGCGGTGCCGGAAGCGTTGTCGTCGGCGCCGGGATGGATCTGGCCGATTTGCGAAGGGGCCAGGGAATCGGCGTTGCCGTAACCGAGATGATCGTAGTGCGCGCCAACGATGACGTATTCGTCGGTTTTGCCCGGAAGATAGGCCAGGACGTTGCTTACGGTGGCGCGGACGGTATCGACGTGCACGTCGAGAGTTAACTGACACGCTTTCGGGAAAGGCGAAGGATTCGGGCTTGGTGCCTGCGTTGATCTGGCTTTGCACGGCGGCGAGCGATTTGCCCGCGGCGGCGAACCAGTCTTGCGCTACGGTGTTCTTTACTTGCACCAAAAGGATGCCGGCGTTTTCCGGTCCGCTCACGCTGCCGAAGCGCGTCAGCAAATCCTCCTCGCCGTCGCCGAGTTTGCCGTTAACGATGATTACGGCGCTGGCGCCATGGTTACGCGCGTTGATCGCTTTCGTAATGAGGGCCGCATGACGGGTGAGCCCCTGATTTCCGCTTTTCGCGGCGAAGCCGCTGGGCTCGTATCGAAGCAGGACGACAACCTTGCCCTTCACGTCGAGGCCGGAGTAATCGTCGTAGCCGAATTCGTCGGCGGAGGCGCCGTAGCCGGCGAAGACGAGCCGGCCTGTCACTTCACCTGACGAAGAAAAGCTAAAGGGAACGAAGTCGTCGTTCAGTTTCAGCGCGCGATGTTTGCCGCCGAGCTCTTCGGCGAGGCCGTTATTGGCGGTGAGCCGCGCACCGGTCGTTACGGTGAAGGGCTGGAAGAACCCTTGCGTTCCGGCGGGATCGAGGCCCAGGCTCTGATAGCGCTGCTCGAGCAGATGCGCCGCGCGTTCGATGCCTTTGGTGCCGGCGCCGCGGCCTTCCATATCGGGAGCGGCGAGAGTTTTGATGGTGTCGAGATAGCGTGTGGCGTCTGCTTTTCCGAGCGCCGGAGCTTGGGCAGGCGCTTGAGCGGGCGCCGTGGCCACGATCGCGAGGGCCAGGGCCACCGCGAGGCCCATGTGGAGAAAGTGACGGCGGGGCCAGAGCTGGCAGTCTTGACCGGAACGGGCTTGGCGATTTGAATACAAAAAATGCCTCTTTGGTGCATTCTACCCTCATTTGACGCGGGAAAGCAGTCCCGGAGCCCCGGTAACGATAGGTAGCAAGCCTATAAAATGATAGGCAGCAGGCACATTTGATTTGCGGTTTTATGACTTACAATTTCTGCAGGCGGCCAGCGAGGGCCGCAACCCAAAAATAGCTTTTGAACGAGGCGTGACGAATATGCGGTTTGCACGTGCAAGCTTGGTTCTTCTGATTTTTGTGGCGGCGATCGTTGCCGCGAAGTCCCGGCCTGAACCGCGCGCGGGCGTTGCTTCCCCGGCGGCGCCGGGCACTGCCGATGTAGATATTTATGCCGCGGACCGGCCCAACCAACTGAGCCCGAAAGTGAAGAATTTCCCCTCGCGCGTTTACGTGCCCAATACGGAGAGCGCGACCGTTGACGTTATCGACCCGGCGACCTTTAAGATCGTCGATCACTTCAGCGTGGGCAAGCTGCCGCAGCACATCGTTCCCTCTTACGATTTGCAAACGCTATGGGTGCTTGACGATGAGGGCAATGCCCTGACCAAGATCGATCCCGCCACGGCGAAAAAGGGCGACTCGGTTCCTGTTGAGGATCCCTATAACCTCTACTTCACTCCCGACGGCAAGGAAGCCATCGTGGTGGCCGAGGCTCTGCACCGATTGGATTTTCGCGACGCGCAAACCATGAAGTTGATCTATTCGCTGAAGGTGCCGTGCAAGGGCGTGAACCATTTGGATTACTCCGCGGATGGAAGCTACTTCATCGCCAGTTGCGAATTCGACGGGCAGCTGCTGAAGATCGATACGGCTTCGCGAAAAATTCTGGCGACGATGGAGCTGGGGGCGCACGACATGCCGCAAGACGTGCGGACATCACCCGACGGCAAAGTTTTCTTCGTCGCGGACATGATGGCCAACGGCGTGTTTGAAATCGATCCGGAAAACTTCAAACGGATTGGATTCCTGCCAACCGGGAAGGGCACCCACGGCATCCTGGTGAGCCGGGATTCAAAGCTGCTCTACGTCTCCAATCGAGGCGAGGGAAGCATCTCTGTGGTCGATATCGCCACACGGAAGATTGTCGGCAAGTGGGTGATACCGAATGGAGGCAGCCCGGATATGGGCGGACTTTCGGCGGACGGAAAAGTTCTGTGGATTTCCGGCCGCTACAACGCGGAGGTCTACGCGTTCGACACCGACAGCGGAAAGCTGCTGGCGCGAATTCCAGTGGGCAAGGGGCCGCACGGCGTGTGCGTGTACCCGCAACCGGGCCGGTACTCATTGGGCCATACAGGGCTGTTCCGATAAGCCTGGGATAAGGCGAAGTCGGTCGAAAGCGGGGCGCGCGGCTTAGCCTGTGCGTCCCGCTTGTTATTTTGGGGCGGTTAGCGATCCGGCTGGCGGACGCGGCGCTTCCCTGCGGATGTGGCCGACGTGGCCGCTATTTACCCAAGAAGTGGTAGACGAAGCCTGCCGTGAGCTCCACGTCCTGCACGCGTCCCGACACGGGAAAGAAGGGCGCGTTGGGGCCTGTGGCAGCCTGCGGCAATCCAAAGGTCGGAAACCCGGTGACGTGATCGCGGAGATCGAAGCGCACGCCGAAGTGTTCCCAAGGCCTGGCTTCGATTCCCGCGCCGAAATTGAAGTCGAATTCGCTCGAACCGGTGATGACCGCGCGCTGGCCGAGGAAGTTCGTCGCGGCCATGAGCTTGGCGTTGTCGGTGGGACTGAAGTGGCTGCCGCCAAGACCGGCGGTCAAAAAGGGGCGAAGGAACCGTTCGTGGCCGGTGAAGAAGAAGAGGGCGTTGCCGGTGAATTCGTCGACGTGAACACCGAAATTCTGCACGATGGCCGGGGCGACTTGAGTGATCTGCAAACCGTCGGCGCTGAAGCTATAGGTTGCTTCCGCGCCCCAGTGTTCGCCGATATTGACGGCGCCGCGCAGGCCGAGCTTAGCGCCGTTCTGAAACTCCGAGTCGTAGACGCTGGGACCGACCACGAATGTTCTCGATCCGCTGGGAAGAGAGGCGCCCAGGAGGAAGGAGATCCGCGGATCGAATCCCTGAGCGAAGGCGCTCGAGCCAAGCAGAACGGCAACGAAGAAAAAGAGAGAGATGCGACCGAAAGTTCTCAAAGCAGCCATCTTGCGCATGTGCACTCCCTAGAAGTCCGCCTATTGGACTCTCGCGGCCGGCAGAGGGATACCCAAGGCGCCACCGCGAGCGCGCCGGGGCCCTGAACGCTTTGCGCCGCGCAATTAGCAGGAGTCTTCCGGCTGGGTTACTACACATCGCGTATTTCCTGACGAAAGACCATTGATACCGGAAGGGGGGAACGGGTCGTCTCGAGATTGGCCTTGTTCCCTTCTTGACCGGCACGCGGGAAAAGACCTCATAGGTAACGCAACGTCAAAAACCGCGCCCTTGGAAACGAAGGGTGCGGCACCCAACAGCTCACCGCAGCCTGCGCCACCCACACCGCCCTTCGATTACTTTTTCAAACCTTCTCGTTGGCTCGGAAGCTTCGGCGTGACTGTCGGCGCTGGGATGGTTATGGGAGGAGCGCTGTCGCGCGGGGCCATGCTCCGTATTGAGGTTGATGATGGTATTGACCAGAGCGACATGCGAGAAAGCCTGGGGAAAATTGCCCAAGAGGCGCTTTTCCTGGGGATGATATTCCTCGGAGAGCAAGCCGACGTCGTTTTGAAGCGGCAGCAATCGTTCCAAGAGGCGCTCGGCTTCGGCGTCCCGTCCCATGAGCTTGTAGGTGTCGGCGAGCCAGAAGCTGCAGGCGAGAAAGACTCCTTCGCCGGGGGGCAAACCGTCGTCGAACCGCTGCGTCTCATAGCGCATGACGAAGCCATCGCGCATCAACTGCTTTTCGATCTGACGGACGGTGCCGGCAACGCGCGGATCGGATGCGGGCAGAAAGCCGACGAGAGGAATGAAGAGGAGGCTGGCGTCCATCTCCTTCGATCCGTAGGACTGTACGAAGCTGCCGAGTTGCGGATCGAACGCCTGACGGCAGACGTCGTCGTGGATCTGCTGGCGGGCGGCGCGCCATTCGTCAAGCGGAGCTTGCAAGTGGAGGCGCTCGCTGCTGCGGATGGCGCGATCGAAGGCCACCCAAGCCATTACTTTGGAATGGGTGAAGTGCCTTTGCGGGCCGCGGACTTCCCAGATGCCGTGATCGGCATGGCGCCAAATCTTCTGAAGGTGCTCCAGCAAGGAGATCTGGAGATCGAAATGAAATACCGCGCCGTCTTCGGCGACGCCGGGTGGCGCTGGCTGCATCGGGGTATGGTAGAGGACGTCCGCGATCTCCCCGAAGATATCCAACTGCAATTGCTTGCTGGCGGCATTGCCCACGCGCACCGGGGAGGCTCCTTCATAGCCGGTGAGCCAGGGCACCTCCCATTCCAGCAATTGACGCTCGCCGGCGAAGCCGTAGAGCACCTGAACCTGATCGGCGCTTCCCGCGACGCTGCGCAAGAGCCAGTCGCGCCAGCGGCGGGCCTCTTCGTTGTAGCCGGCATGCATGAAGGCGAAAAGGGTGAAAGTGGCATCGCGCAGCCAGCAAAAGCGGTAGTCCCAATTGCGCGTGCCGCGCGGCTGCTCGGGCAAGGACGTAGTTGCGGCGGCGGCGATTCCGCCGGTGGGTTCGTACGTCAGGGCTTTCAGGGTAATCAGGGAGCGCTTGACGACGTCGGCCCAACGGCCGTTGTACGTGCAGCGGGAGATCCAGGCGCTCCACCACTCCTGTGTTTTGCGGAGGGATGCGTCGATGTCCGAAGCCGGGGGCACGGGAAGGAACGAGCTTCCATAAGCGAGGTCGAAGCGCGCGGTCTGGCCCTCATGAAGAGTGAAGTCGCTTACGGTGCGCAGATCTTCGCCGCGGATGGGAACATCGGTCCGAAGGGCCAGGAGATGGGGACCGGCAATGGCGACCAGAGCGCCGTCGGGCTGGCGCGTGACCCAAGGGATGGTGCGGCCGTAGTCGAAGCGGATGACCAGGTCCATGCGCATCTGGACGCTGCCGCGGGTGCAGTGGACGATCCGCAAAACTCGCGGGTGCTGCGCTTCCGAATGAACCTTTCGCACCGGCATGAAGTCGACCAGCGTGGCGGTTCCGCTATCGGTTACGAATTCGGTTTCGAGGATGAGCGTTCCGGGGCGATAGCGGCGGCTCACTTTCGCGGGCCCGAGGGGCGCCAATTGCCAGCGGCCGTTCTGGTCGTTTCCTAGAAGCGCGGCGAAGCAGGCGTCTGAATCGAAACGCGGAAAGCAAAGCCAATCGAGCGAGCCATCGCGGGCGACGAGGGCAGCGGTCTGGCAATCGCCGATGAGGGCGTAGTCTTCAATTGCCGAGGGCATATAGGGCCTGCTCGTTTTGATGCTCAAGGCAACGGGACGGGGCGAGGACTGAACGAGACGAAGGCGATATAGGACACTTTTCAGTTCACGACGGCGTCGAAAAAGGCGGTGTCGATGCGGCCGGAGCGCTTTACCTGGATGAAGATGCGGTAAAGGCCGGGCTGAGGAAAGCCGTAGGGCAAGGAGATGTCCGGCTCGACTTTGGCGGCGGCCATTTGGGGCATATTCGGCATGTTCATGGCGGCGCTGGGCCTGGCGGATTGCGCCAGCGCCGGCGCTCCCCGGCAAGCTGGCTTGCGCGAGCTCAAACGAAGCCATGGGCACGGAGCCGGTGGGATGGATGTGCGCGAAGACGGAATAATCGGAGCGAACGATTTCGGCGTGCGCCGGCATTCCCATGTAAGGCTCGAGATCCTGGGCGGGATTACCGGCAGGATCGGTGACGTGAAAACGAAGCGCGAGCGGAACGCCGGAGCGGAGAGGCGATGGATCGCGCTGCCAAATGATGTGGGCGCCGTCGGGAAGGGCAAAATCCGCGGTGCCGGCTGCGGCGGCGGAAGACGATTCTGTGAGGATGGGGGCCGCGGCGATTCCGCTATCGTCTCCGGTGAGCGGCGTGCCGGGGATGGCCGAAGGGAGATCGATTTGGCCGAGCATGGTCACGGGGAAGCCGCTGTTCAATACCACGTCGGCAAAAAGCTGATAGTGCCCCGGAGGCATGGCGGGAAGATTCTGGATGAAGGTATCGGCACCGGCGCGCTGCGGGTGCAAATGCCAGAAGTGGTTCATGCCGGGGCTGCCGATGATGAAAAAATGCATCAAGTGCTCGTGATCGAGCATGAGGTCGTTGAAATCGATCAGACTGGCGGGACGGCGAGGATTTCCCGAAGCGACGCGCAGCGACTTGGGATGCAGGACTAATTGGCCAGCGGAATTGACCACCGCTTCCATTTCGGGAGGGCTATAGATATGGCTGGCGTATTGGCGCGCGTCGGCCCTCCACCACAAGGCGCCAAGAGTAAGAACTCCGATGACCACCAGGCTGGCGATTGCCGCGGCGAAGGGCACTCGCCTTTTGCGCGCGGGCGTGGGGAGCGCGCCGGGCGCGAGATTGCCTTCGCGAACCGCCGCCGCGACGATGGAGACAAGCGCCAGGGCGAGAACGGTCATGAGGGCGAATAGAAGCAGGCCTAACGAGCGCTGCATGGGCAGCATGCGCTGCGCAACCGCCGGAATGGGCACGGCCAGCAAGCCTTGGCCCTGAGCGCCGTCGGCCTGGATGCGTACCTGGAGCGAGCCGAACTCCATCAGCCAAAGGTTTCCCTGGAAGAACTGCGGGTCGTCTTTAGAACGCGCCGCCGCCTCCGGGGCTGGAGCGTATTGCGAGCCGGGGCCGGTGAGCTGCATGGGGGCGATGCGAATGTCGCTTACGTCGCTGGACTCGCTGCGAATTTCGATTTCCGCGATGCCGGGGATTACCTGGGGCACACGAACAGTAACAAACAGCTTGTAGGGCCCGGCATTTCCCTCCAAGAAAACGTCAGGGCTGCCAACGTGAGCGGAAAGCGGAACAGCGCAGGCGGCGATAGCAACGAAGAGTAATAGAATGCGATTCACAGTTAACTCGCTACTTGATCTGGCGGCAGCGGATCGAAGACAGCTTTGCAATTACTGCCGCCTTCAGAGCAGACAGGTTAGGAGAGAGGCTCTCGACGTGCTCAAGCACGGCGATTAGTTCTGTCCGCCTCATATCCAAGGGGCAAGGCGGGTCGAGCGGCCAGGTAAACGAGTCAGCTTGCATGCGATTCAACCATTCATCGAATATTGCGGCCTCGTTTGCCATGGAAGCGAAGAATAGCCGCGGGTTCTGATCCATTACGGCGAGGAAAGCATTGGAGGTGTAGTACTTCATTGTCCCACCTTTATCCTCTCGCCACAGCTTTAGGAGGCAAACCATCGTGGGACTGGCGACGCGCTCGACGCCCAGACTCAGAGCAACCGTCCCAACCATTGAGGCAATGTGGTTGGGGTCGGCATCGCACTGTGGCTTGTATGGCTCGGTTGTTTGGGCAAATGCCTCTGCACCTGCTATCACGATCATGAGGAATAGCAAACGCGTAGAAATGTTCTTCATTTGGATCATGTCGTCACTGGCGTCGTAATTTTCATCGCTCGGGGTGCGGTCAACGGCGGATGGCGCGGAACCAGTCTCCGGCGGCGGCGCCGAGGCGGCTGCTCAGGATGGCGAGGAGCACGGCTTCGGCCATGATGAGCCAGAATCCGAAGGCGGCGTAGTCCACGGGTACGAACAGGTGGCGAATGTCGAAGCCGTCGGGCGTGGCGAAATAGGCGAAATACTTGGTGCCGAAAAACCAGTTGGCCGAAGCGGGCGAAACCAGAAAAGTGGCGAAGGGCCATTGCGCGGCCAGGAAGCCGCCAAGGAAAATGCAGGCCGAAGGCCGCGGCCTTGGGCCACTTCTTCCAGCCCGACAGGCGCGGCTCGAAGATGTCGAGCAGCAATGCCGGGACGATGACCAGCAGCGGAAACTCCATGGGCACCATGTGGGTGATTTTCTGATAGACGGGGCCGAGCTTTGGCGTGGCCGGGAAGAGCGGAAAGAGCCATAGCATGACCATGGCGTAGGCGGTGTAGACGCCCGCGACGATGGTGCGGGCCCAGCGCTGCTCGGAGATGGCCGCAAAGCCGGCAAAGACGACCGGAACGACGATGGCCACGGCGCGATAGCACTGCGCGGTGTGCATCAGGACGCGGTAGGTGGATTCCCAGACGACCGTAAGGGCCAGCATGGTGATCATCCCGCCCAAAACCAGCAGGAGCCAATCGAGCTTGCGGCGCAAGGCGCCGCTGGCGCGGTTACGGGTGCTGGCGATCAAGACCAGGGCGCCAATCTGAATGGCCAGAACGCCTCCATCGAGCACCACGTGGGGCGGGCTGAAGATTTTGACGTCGAGGCCGTAGGCGTTGTGCCACCAGTTATCGAAAGGCGCGGAGGTGAGCATGGTGGCGCCACCCCAGGCGGCAATGAAGGCGCCCAGGGGCCCGCGGAATTTCCACACGCTGACGCTGGCGGATGCCAACTCCGGATTGCGGCCGAAAGTGCAGGAAAGAATCAGGTAGCCGCAGGTGAATCCCGCCAGGATGCCGCATAATTGAATGGCCATGTGCGCGGGAGTCCAGAAGGAGTCGCGGCCGATGGACATGTGCCAGGAGATATCCCAATAGCCGCCGATGACCACGGACACAACGGCGGCGAAAAGGGACCAGACGTACCAGGGGACCGCAGCCAGTTCAGCCGAGGATTGGGTCCGAAATGCTGCCGGGGCGCGGACAACGGAGTCAACGGTCGAAGCCATGGTCAACCCTTTTGAAAGTAGCACAAGGGCGGGGAAAATCGAAACCCAGCAGGTTGGCGGTGACGCTCAATGGCGGCAGGTAAGTGGCCGGCGGGTGCGACTGCGGGAGAGAACGGTGCCCGGGGGCGGCAGAGCTTAAATGTTCTCGGAGCAGAGCGTTTTAAACCGGCTTGCAACGCAAGCGCTTGAACAGCATTCTGCGGCCGCGAAAGCGACGCGATTTGACCACGTGGACCGCCGTGCCCAACCTTTCGGCAGCTTCCCGCTCCATCAAACCCTGGATATCGCACATTTGGAGGACAGTTCGATAGGGCGCAGGCAGTTCCCGAATCCCCTGCTCCAGGATTCGAGAACGCTCAACGGACGAGTATTCTTCTTCCGGGTTGGGCCTGTGGTCCGGAAAAGATACTGAGGATGCCGGGTCAGCGTCGTCGAATTCATCGTCCGTCGAGGTGATGGTGACCTCTCGCTTGCGGCGGCGCAAGTTCTGAAGAGCGGCGTTCACCACAATGCTGTGAAGCCAGGTGGAGAACTTTGAGCGGCCCTGAAATTGATCCAAGTGAGAGAAAGCGGCCAGCAGTCCCTCCTGGAGGGCGTCTTCGGAATCTTGCGGGTGGCGCAGGACTTGGGCCGCCGCGCGATAGAGGCGGGGCATATGCGGAATGAAAAGCTCGTCCAGGGCCATTTCGTCCTCCCCAGGAACAGTGTTCAATTGCAGTTCTGTTCCTTCTGTTCTTTGCGCTGTTCCTTGCGGTCTCAAGCGCTTCCTTCCAGGAAGTCTCCATGCGGGCGACTTCGCTGGCCTCCGACAGAATCCTTTATGCATTTGCGTTTCCATGCGGCCGAATCAGCGATCCTTTTTTCCGTTCAAAAACACGAGTTGAAGCGGGGCTCAGGATAGCCGGCTCTAAACATAGAGAGATCAAGCAGCAACGGGGAAAAGGCTACCTCGATCTCCGCGAGTGGCGTTTTCGGGGCGGGAATCGTTCACCGGTGAAGGCAAAGGAGGGCACGTTGAATCTGTTCGCTTCTTTCCCACGACTGTTCGCTTTATGCACGCAATTCAAGGCCTTCTCGTGACCCCGCTGTTTTAGTCCAGTGGAATCGCCACTAAGGAAAGAGATTATTCGGCGGGCCGCGCGCCGAGTTTTGGCATAGCCGGTGCTGTGGAAGTACGTTTACCACAATCGAGCGGAGGGAAGCCTTGCGGCTGATAACTGTGCGGAACAGGTGGTCGGATCTCGATTCGGTGGAGAAGGCAGCGGTGATGCTCGCGCTGCTCGCGCTGACGCTGGCGGCGTGGGTTCTCGGCGGCCTGCCGGCGCATTAGGCGGGAGCCCTCATCGGAACGCGCACCCCCCTAACTCTAATTGTTATGATTAGCTAACGCTTTCGAGCAGGTTCAGAGCATGAGATGGAAACTCCCACTATCGAGGCTTAGTTTTCGCTGGCAGATAACCCTGTTGGGCGCGCTCGTGGTCGTATTGTTTCTAGCCGTGCTGGTCGCGGGATTCAGCGCCCTTCACTACACGACGTCCGCGGTTCTCAACGACGAGAAGAAGAGCCTGGCGACCACGACTCGCGAATTGGTCCGCGAGTACGAAGATAGAGGAAACTCCGGGCAAGAGGGCGGCGCCCGATCGCTACTGGAGAATCCCGCCGAAGGATCTTCCCAGGAACTCCTGACGCTTTTCGCGCGCATCGTCCTGCAAAGAACAGATGCGAACGTGGCGGGATTTTACTCGAGCGCGACCGACGATCTTACCGGATACACATTTTCGGGACGCAAAGGGGACGACACCGCAAGCGACTTCAGCTCGGCAGAGAACTCCGATATACGCCCCGCAGTGGTCCAGGTCGCGCGGACCGCATTTCTCACGGGCCGTCCGTCCGAGCAGGTTCTTGCCAGAGTGCAGAATTTTACTCTGATCGAGGCGATGCCGGTACGCGACGGCCAGAATTACATCGGCAGCGCGTGGACCCTGGAGTCCCTGCCCAGCATTCCCGGCACGAATCGCTTCCACGCATATGTGATTGCTGTTGCTTTAGGGGCGGCGGCGCTATTCTGCGTGCTTCTGACATTGGTCATGGTTCGTAATCTTCAGAACGGCGTCAGGAAGATTGAGGGCGGGCTTGCAGGGCTGGAGCAGAGCCTGGATTCGCAACTGCCGACCGGCAGCGACCCCAATGAGATTCAGAGGATCGTGCTGGCAATCAACCGCTTGGGGGCAACGCTAAGAGGGAATATCGAGCACGAAAGGCAACTCGAAAATCAACTGCGACACTCCGAGCGGCTCTCGGCATTGGGGAAACTGGTGGCAGGCGTGGCCCATGAGGTGCGCAATCCCCTCGCCACGATCCGCCTGCGAGTGCAGATGTGCCAGCGCAATTCGCAGGAGCCGACGTTGCAGCAATCCTGCGCCGTGGCGCTGGAGGAGATTGAAAGACTGAATAGCATCGTGAGCCGGCTATTGAATTTTGCCGAGCCCATGAGCCTGCACGTTCAGTCCACGCGGGTGCACGATCTCGTCGAGCAAAGGCTCGATGCGTTTCGGGAGGCCGCGGAGAAAAAAGGAGTGCGCTTCATCACGGATTTTCGGGAGGATGGAAGCACGTTGAGATTGGACCAAGGCCGCATGGCACAAGTCATCGACAACGTCATTCAAAACGCGATCGAAGCGATGGCGGAAACGGGCGGGACGCTTTCGGCGATTCTCTCCCGGAGGTCCATGGCAACAGGCCAGGGCGCGGTGTGCCTGGAGTTTCGCGATACAGGAAAAGGCATCCATCCGACGTTGATTCGCCGTATCTTTGACCCCTTTTTCACGACCAAGGCTTCCGGAACCGGGCTGGGGCTTTCCATCTGCCATGAATTGGTGCGGGCGCATCAAGGCGACATCGATGTGGAGAGCCGCGAAGGCCAGGGGACGACAGTGCGCATTTTGCTGCCCCTGGAAACACGGATCAGCACAGCCGCGGCGGAGCGGCGGGCGAATTGAAGAAAACCATACTGATCGCCGACGACGAGGCGAATCTCAGGCGCACTTTGGCCGAGATTTTGAGCGCGCAGGGCTATGCAACGCTCGAGGCCGGGGACGGAATGGAAGCGATCGAACTGCTTCGAAGAACGACACCAGATCTTGTGTTCAGCGACTGGAAAATGCCCTCGGCGGGCGGAGAGGAAGTTTTGCGGTACATGCGCGAAGAACGGCGGCTGGCTTCCGTCCCGGTGATCGTGATCACGGCGTTTGGCTCCAGCCACACGACCATCGAGGCGCTTCGGCTGGGCGCTTATGATTTCGTGACCAAGCCCTTTGATCTCGACGAAATCTCGCTGACCGCCAATCGCGCGCTGGAACATTACTCGTTGAATGCGGAAGTCGCGCAGTTGCGCGCGCAGGTGGGACGCAATGGCGGCAGCGCCAGCGGGCGGCTGATCGGCTCCAGCCGGTTGATGCTGGATGTCTTCAAGACGATTGGCACGGTGGCCGAAACGGATGCGACGGTGCTGATTTGCGGCGAGTCCGGGACGGGGAAGGAGCTGGTCGCGGAAGGCATCCACAACTACAGCCGTCGCAAGGGCAAGCCGTTCACCGTGGTGAACTGCGCCGCTTTGCCCGAAACTCTTCTGGAATCGGAGCTATTTGGCCATGAGCGCGGCGCCTTTACCGGGGCAGTGGCGCGGAAAGCGGGCCGATTCGAGATCGCCGAAGGCGGCACCGTTTTTCTGGACGAGATCGGCGAGCTTTCGCCGGCCTTGCAGGCGAAGCTATTGCGCGTGATCCAGGACCACAGTTTTGAACGGGTAGGCAGCAGCGAAACAATCGAAGGGAACTTTCGTGTGATCGCGGCGACGAATCGAGACCTCGAAGCATGCGTGCAGGAGAAGCTATTCCGCGAGGATCTTTTCTACCGCTTGAACGTGGTACGCATTTCCGTGCCGCCTCTTCGAGAACGCCGCTCGGATATCGTGTTGCTCGCGGAGCACTTTCTCCGGCTCTATAGCGAGAAGAACGATCTGCCGGCGGTGGGATTCTCCGAGGACGCTATTCTGGCGATGCAAACGCATTCCTATCCGGGAAATGTGAGGGAGCTCGAAAACACGATCGAGCGCGCAGTGCTCATGGCGCGAGGGCGCGTGATCATGCCGACGCATCTTTCTTCGAGAGACGGATCCGACCAGCGGGGCGAACCTCATTCGTTGCGAACGGAACTGCTTTCGCTGCCCTTTCACAAGGCTGTTGCAGAATTAGAGAAAGCCCTGATTACCAATGCCCTTCGAGATTCCAAGGGGAACAAGACCGACGCCGCCGACCGTTTGCAGATCAACCGCCGCCTTCTCTACAAGAAAATTACAGACTATAGTATCGAGTGAGGCCGCCGCTTCGCCGCCGAGGGTGCATTTACCCGTCATGCAGGCGAGCGAGGAAACCCAGCGCGAGGCTCACCTGAACCGTTTTTGCTTCAGTTGACATAAAACCGGGACACCGGATCGTTAATCAAACTTATAGAGGGCTTAGAAGGGTAATAGAGGGGTCGGAGGGATACTTGGTTTTGCCGGAGACTGAACGATGAGTTTGCCGCATGCCCGCAGCCTCGCTCCCGAGGAAGACGTCGAACTGCGGGAATGGCTGGAGTCGCTCGACTTCGTGCTCCAGGAGCGCGGGAGCGGAGCGAGCCCAGGAGATTTTGCGGCGGCTTCGCCAGCACGCGAGGCAGGCGGGGGTCAGTTTATCGTTTACGGCGAACACGCCGTATGTGAACACGATTCCCGCCAGCGAACAGCCGCCCTATCCCGGAAGCCAGGAGATCGAAAGGCGCATCAAGAGCTTCGCTCGTTGGAATGCGCTGGCCATGGTGGTGCGCGCGAACCGGCTGGAGAGCGGGATCGGCGGACACATCTCGACTTACGGGTCGGCGGCGACGCTCTACGAGGTGGGATTCAATCATTTCTTTCGAGCGCGGAATGAAACCAGCGAAGGGGACATCGTCTATTTTCAGGGCCACGCCTCGCCGGGAATCTACGCGCGAGCTTATCTGGAAGGGCGCATCAGCGTCGATCAACTGGAGAATTTCCGGCGGGAGTTGAAACCCGGCGGCGGACTTAGCTCCTATCCGCATCCCTGGCTGATGCCGAATTTTTGGGAGTTCCCCACGGTATCCATGGGCCTGGGCCCGATCATGTCCATCTATCAAGCGCGGTTCAATCGCTATCTCGAGGACCGGGGCTTGAAGGAGCGTTCGGACAGCAAGGTGTGGGCCTTCATCGGAGACGGCGAGACGGACGAACCGGAATCGCTGGGGGCCATAACCCTGGCGTCACGCGAACAGCTCAACAATCTGATTTGGGTGATCAATTGCAATTTGCAACGCCTCGATGGGCCGGTGCGCGGAAACGGCAAGATCGTTCAGGAGCTGGAGGCCATATTTCGAGGAGCGGGATGGAACGTGATCAAAGTTCTGTGGGGCAGCGATTGGGACGCGCTGCTCGAAAAGGACGCAGAGGGGCTTCTGGTGAAGCGGATGGGCGAAGTGGTGGACGGGCAGTACCAGAAGAACAGCGTGGAGTCCGGCGGGTATTTCCGGGAGCATTTTTTCGGCGTGGATGCGCGCCTCTTGGAGATGGTCAAGCATCTCTCCGACGAGCAGATCCACAAGCTGAGGCTGGGCGGGCACGATCCGAAGAAGGTGTATGCGGCGTACAAGGCCGCGGTGGAGCACAAAGGTTCGCCCACGGTGATTTTGGCGAAAACGATCAAGGGTTATGGCCTGGGCGAGGCGGGGGAAGGCCGCAACGTCACTCACCAGCAGAAGAAAATGAACGAAGACGAGTTGCGCGAATTCCGGTCTCGATTCGGAATTCCCATATCCGACGAGGAGGTGGCGCAGGCGCCCTTCTACAAACCGTCCGAAGACAGCGTGGAGATGCAATATCTGCAGGAGCGGCGGCGCGAGCTGGGCGGATATGTTCCGGCGCGGAAGGTGTATCCGATCAGCGTTCAGGAACCGGCCGACGAGCTTTACGAGGAGTTTTTCAAAGGCACCGAGGGCCGCGACGTGGCCACGACGATGGCTTTCGTGCGCCTGCTGGCGAAGCTGCTGCGCGACAAAGAGCTGGGCAAGTTGATCGTGCCGATCATCCCGGACGAGGCGCGCACGTTCGGCATGGAATCGCTTTTCCGGCAGGTGGGAATCTATTCACATATCGGCCAGAATTATGAGCCGGTGGATCGCGAGACCTTGCTCTATTACAAAGAGGCGGTCGACGGGCAAATTCTGGAAGAAGGCATCACCGAAGCCGGTTCGATGTCTTCGTTCATCGCCGCAGGAACCGCCTATGCCACGCATCGAATCCCCACGATTCCCTTTTTCATTTTTTACTCCATGTTCGGCTTCCAGAGGATTGGCGACTTGATCTGGGCCGCGGGCGACGCGCGCACGCGCGGCTTTCTGATTGGCGGCACCGCCGGGCGCACCACGCTGGCCGGCGAAGGCTTGCAGCATCAGGACGGGCAAAGCCACGTTCTGGCATATCCGGTGCCGAACCTGCATGCCTTCGATCCAGCATTCGCCTATGAGATTGCGGTGATCGTGCGCGACGGAATCCGGCGCATGTACAAGGAAGATGAGAGCGTCTTCTATTACCTCACGGTGACGAACGAACCTTATCCGATGCCGGCCATGCCGAAGGGCGCGGAAGAAGGCATCTTGAAAGGGATGTACCGGCTGGCGCCGGCCGAGAATCAGCACGCGCACCTGCACGCCCAGCTGCTGGGAAGCGGCGCGATTCTTCGCGAGGCGCTGAAGGCGCAGAAAATCCTGGCGGAGAATTACGACGTAGCGGCGGACGTCTGGAGCGTTACCAGCTACAAGGAGCTGTATCAAAACGGCCACTCCTGCGACCGCTGGAATATGCTTCATCCGTCGGAGGAGCCGCGCGTTCCCTACGTGACCGAGTGTTTTCGAGACGCGCCGGGGGCGCTGGTGGCCGCGTCGGATTATCTGCGAGCTTTGCCCGATAGCATCTGCCGGTGGATGCCGCGGCCACTGATTTCGCTGGGAACCGATGGGTATGGGCGCAGCGACACGCGCGCGGCTTTGCGGGACTTCTTCGAAGTGGATGCCCGTTTCATTACCTTGGCCACACTGAACGAGCTGGCGCGGCAAAAAGCGATCAAGCATACGCTGGTGCAAAAGGCGATCGAGGATTTGGGGATCGATCACGCCAAAGCGAACCCGATGATCTCCTGAGCCGATGGCCTTCTTATCACATGCCATACCGCGTGCAATGGGCGACCGCAAAAGGACCGTTTCGAGGAGTTCGCCGTGACCACCACGATTAAACTTCCTGAACTGGGCGAGAACGTCGATTCGGGCGAGCTGACGAAGATACTCGTCTCGGCGGGCGACACGGTCTCCAAGGACCAGGCGCTACTGGAACTGGAGACGGATAAAGCCACGATCGAAGTGCCTTCTCCCGTTGCGGGCACGATCAAGGAACTTCACGTTCAGGAAGGACGCAAGATAAAAGTGGGCGACACCCTCTTCACCATTGAGGAGAGTGGAGACGGCGCGCAGCAAAAGCAGAAGGCGCAAAAAGAAGAACGTTCAGCGGAAGCATCGAGGCCCGAAGCATCCGCGCAAGAGGTGGCGGCGAAAGGCACGACGGTGGTTCCGGCCGCGGTTCGGGAGGAAAGGACAGGATCGGAGAGAAGACCCGAAGCAAGATCGGCGCCCGCAGAGAGAGCGCCCGCGCGGCAAGCCCGCGCGGAGGCGAAGCCAGAGGCGGCGAAACCGGAGTCCGGGCCAGCGGCGCTGCCGGAGAGGGAAGAAGGGCAGAGGCGTGAACCCAAAGTGGCTCGCGCCGAGGTTTCCGCTGAGGCGGAAACGTCAGCCGAAACACAAAGCGAAGACACCGTGATTCCCTTCCGAGCGGAAGTTCCGGAGCAGGCGCGACGCCCGAGCCACTTGGCCGCGGCGTCTCCGGCAATCCGCCGGTTTGCGCGGGAATTAGGCGTGGATATCAATCAGGTTAAGGGCACGGGACCGGAAGGGCGCATCGATGACGAGGACGTGAAAAGTTATGCGCGCGAGATCATCTCCCGGGCGGCCGGCGCGCAATTGCCGGCCGGGGCTTTCCTCGGCGCTGCCGGATTTCTCGAAATGGGGCGAAGTCGAGCGCAAGCCCATGAGCAGCGTGCGGCGCAGCACCGCGGAGCATCTCGCGCAGGCCTGGCAAAATGTCCCGCAAGTGACGCAATTCGACAGCGCCGATATTACGGACCTGGAGACTCTCAGGAGCCACTTTGCGGATGAGCAAAGTGGGGGAGCACCCAAGATCACCGTGACCGCGATCGCGTTAAAAGTGGCGGCGGCGGCGCTGCAGAAATTTCCGCAGTTTGCGGCCAGCATCGACATGGCCAATCTGGAGATCGTTTATAAGCGCTACCGCAATATCGGAGTCGCCGTCGATACGAGCTATGGCCTGCTGGTCCCCGTGGTGCGGGACGTGGATCGCAAAAGCATTCCTCAGCTGGCGCGGGAATTGACCGAGCTTTCGGAGAGGGCGCGAGCGAAAAAGCTTGGGCTGGAGGAGATGGCCGGCGGCGTCTTCACGATAACTAATCTCGGGGGGATCGGCGGCTCGGGATTTTCGCCGATCGTGAACTATCCCGAGGTGGCGATATTGGGCATTTCGCGCCTCAGGGTGGAACCGCGGCAAGTCAGCGGCGGCGCCACGTTTGAGCCGCGCAAGATCCTGCCCCTTTCGCTTTCGTACGATCATCGGCTGATCGACGGCGCCGATGGAGCGCGCTTCCTGCGCTGGATCGCGGAAACGCTGGAACAGCCCGCATTGCTCTTATTCCGGGATTAATTCCAACACCAAGCAGACGGCTTGCTTGACTTCGAGGCAAGGTGAAAGTACAAGTTAGGTAAGCGGTTAGCTGGGGTGTTCGCGGACGCACCAGGTCTCGGAAGAGCACGAACGGTGTAAACTTTCGTCTCCGACGAATTCGCGTCGCGCGCGGGACTACATGAATCCTTATTTGTCGATTGTCATACCGGCCCATAACGAAGCGGCGATCCTGCCGGTGACGTTGGAGTGTCTGCGCAAATTTTTAGACGAGCGGCCGTTCACCGCGGAAGTGATCGTCGTCGACGACGGATCGACGGACAATAGTTCGGCGGTGCTGGGCGAATGGCGCCGCTCTTTTGAAAACCTGCGCGTATTGCGCAATTCCGTGAATCTGGGAAAAGGAGCGAGCATTCGCAGAGGGATACTGGCGAGCCGCGGCGAATGCGTATTCGTTTCGGACGCGGATTTGCCCGGCAGGCCCGACGATATCGTCCGATTGCTGGAGGCGCTGCGCGATGGGGCCGTGGTGGCGATCGCTTCGCGGCGCCCGGCACCGCTCGGTTCCGCGCCGAGCACCTCGCGATTTCTTGCCAGCACCGTTTACCGAACGCTGGTGCGGTTGATTCTGAATTTGCCCCTGCGAGACACGCAGTGCGGGTTCAAAGCGTTCTGGCGCGAGCCGCTTGTACCGATCGCCCGAGACCTTCGATTGGGAGGATTTTCCTTCGACGTCGAATTCCTGTATGCCGCGTGGAAACGAGGGCTGGCGATTCGGGAAGTCGATTTCGAAGTGCTGGAGCGGCGGCCGACGCGCTATGCCATTTTGCTTCAGTCTCCGCGGATGTTGATCGACCTGCTGAGAATACGGATCTTCTCCGGGCGAGCGCCCCGGGACGCAAGGGCCGAAGACGCAAAAATCGAGAGGGCGCCCGTGGAAGCCGAGCCGGCGCCGAGCGCCCCGGACGCGCCTCGGTAAACGCGAAGGCGCGGATTGCCGGCACGTGGATCCCACGCACAAAACCGGCGCATAGGCACCCCGCGCATCGTTTAATCCCGCAGCGCTAACCCCCCTTAAACATCGCAGAAATTTATCAGACGAATTCCCAGGCGCTCCACTCTGTGTTTGATTTCAGGCGCGGTGAGGGCAACCAGTTCGGATGCGCGCGCTTTGGTAAGAGAGCCGCCAAAGGATTGCAGTTCGGCGCTGGCATAGCCGGGATGGCACATCAATTCGGTGACTCCGGGCTTTATGGAAGCGAGGAGTTCGCTCAACGTTCTCACGTTCAAGAATCCGGTGTGGGCCAGGCCGAAAAATGCGTCGGGGCATAAGAGGCCGGCCGCGCGCAATTGCGCTCTGAGTGGCTGGGCCAAGGAAGTCACACCATAGGCTATGACTGAGCGGTTCCATTTGGCCAGGGAGGCCCGGCCAGACCGCCAAAGCAGAGGCAGCGAGGTCTCGAGATCTTCGGCGGGACAGCGGATGCACCGTATGCAAAACTCGCGCGCGATCTCGATCACCACGGGCGCGATCTGAGGCAGGACGTGCACGTGGAGGTGGCCGTCGAGGTGCGTCGGAGTCACACCGGCGTCAAATACCTTGATAACCTGAGCGCGAAGTTCGGCGCGAATGTGTTCCAGCCGTATGCGCCGCTGGACGAGTGCGATGCCCAGGCGCACGGGACTCAAGTAGAGCTCGCCACGCTCGTTGACAAGAGAGGGGACAAGGGCGGCGCCTGAGACCGGAGCTCCCGAGCTGAGATTCAGGTGCACTCCGAGAGACAAGCCAGAATATTGGAGACTGGAGGCAATGGCGTGGGCAAATGCGGAGCCATTGGCGAGCAAGGATGTGCTGGTCAAAATGCCGAAGTCGTGCGCGGCAATGATTCCATCATTGACGCTTTCGGCGAGGCCAAAGTCGTCGGCATTCACGATGAGCCGCTTCATCGAAAGCGGACGCCTGTCGGCTGGGTGACGCGCTGTCGCCGCGCGCCGCAGGTAAACCTTCCTACCTCCGCGACAGTGCAAACATAACCAAGCTCAAGAAACTCCATCGTTGTTGGGCCTCAGGGCATCCTGATTGTGCAAGCTGGGGAGCGCCGAATCACGGAAGGCGAAGCGATCAGTTTCCAAGGCTGCAATTCCACTAATTGTGTGGATGAGCCATTAGTTTGCGGATGTAATTGCCGGCCGGAAATTGCGGCGAGGTCAATGCGCTGTGGCAAGGCGATCGGCTAAGGGGCCTACGTTTCATCATGGAACGATAGCCATTGCGCGGTGCTGGACGACAATCCACGGCACTTCTCGGCCTCCGAGAACGCCGGAATGTGTCAGTTCTGGTTGGGGCTGACGCATCCAAACCCGGCCGCTACGCGGTAGTTGTGGATTAGAGTTGGGGCGTAACTACTCACCCTGTTATGTATCTATAAGCAGGGTCTGGGAATTGTGCGCTAAGAGTCAAGGGCCGAGAAGGTGATTGGCCCCCGCAGTGCGGAATCACTAGTACCGAAGGCAAGCGACCATAGAAGCACACACAGCGGCCTTTTCGGAGGAGATGACATTCAAATGCGGAAACAAAAGGGTTTCTCGTTAATCGAGCTCTTGATCGTGGTGGCAATCATTCTGATTATCGCCGCCATAGCTATCCCGAACCTCTTGAGGGCGAAGATGGCCGCCAATGAGGCTTCGGCGGTGGGCTCTCTGCGGACGATCAATACGTCTTGCGTCGAATATTCGACGACGTACGGCACCGGCTATCCCGGAACGCTACCCGCTCTTGGCGGAACGGGCACGGCGACTTCGGCGTCGGCAGGGTTGATTGACTCAGTGTTGGCTGGCGGCGTAAAGAGCGGCTACACCTTTCTTTACCATGCAGGCACGGCCGACACAGCCGGCAGCATCGACACCTACACGATTACCGCGACTCCAGTCGTCGCGGGCACAACCGGCCAGCGGATGTTCTTCACCGACCAGTCGGGCGTGATCCGAGCAGATTCTTCCGGTTCGGGCGCGAGCGTCAACAGCACGCCCATCGGCTAAGTTTCTACTAACCGCAAAGGGCACAAGGAGAGGAGCCTCGGCTCCTCTCCTTTCTTTTTGCGCCGGCCTTTTGTTCCTGCCACGCCCCGCGCATGCCGTATCTGTTCGGCTCTAAACCCAAACGACGAGCGGAGCGTCCATTCAGAAAAATCCGAGATGCTTGCGGGCCTTGCTGCCCCGCCTTGGCGTTCTCTTTTTAGGCAACGGGTGTGGTCTCTGAACGCGCGGGCCAAGTTGAAGGTGCGACAATTTAGAAACGCAAGCCAGAGCAATCAGTCCAGCGCGAACGCCTTTGCAGGAGAGTGCGGTGGGAAGCAAGAAGCAACTTCTGGTGCAGAGCCTGCTTACAGCCGTGGTGCTGGTAGCCTTGGGGATGCTGGGCTTCAGCTCGCAATTCTATGGCGAAGCCCTGTACGATGCTTTCTTTGGCTTGGCGCTGGCAAGCGTGGTGATCGTTCACCAGAGGGTTGGGCCGAGCTGGTTGGACGCAGCGTGGACGGCGGCGGGGATGGCGGTCCTGGGCATCGTGGATTTTCACTTTCTGCACTACCCTCCCAAAATCATGGCGTGGTTTTCATTCGCGGGATTGAGCAGCTTCGCCATCCTGGCTTTGCGAAGCATCTGGAGTCAGAGCCGCAGGAAGTTTCTTTACGCCTGGATTCCGGCCGCAGCGTTCGTCATGTCCGATTATTTCGCCTCCAATATGCTGGAATGGACCGCGAACGCACATCCCAAGACACTGGATCTTTACCTCTTATCGTTTGACGGCAGCTTGCGCACGCAGTTGGCGTTTGTAACCGGCCAACTCTACGCGCGGATTCCGACCCTTCATAACCTCGCGCTGATTGCCTATATGGGATTGGCGATTCCCATCACCATGGTGTATGCCGGCCGCTTGGTGCGTTTCAAGGAAGGCGCATTTCCGGCAATGCTGGCGTTTCTTGTTGCCGGCCCCATGGGAATTTTGTTTTACAACTTATTTCCGGCATCGGGCCCGCACAACTTATTCAGGGCCAATTTTCCGTTCCACCCATTTCCTATCGCCGATTTGCCGCGACTGGTCTTAGCGCCCTTGGCCCTACCGGGTCCGCGAAATGCGATGCCCTCGTTGCACTTGGCATGGACGCTGCTGGCCTGGTGGTATTCGCGAGGATTGAGCTGGATTGAACGAACGATTGCGTTCGCTTTTCTCGCGTTGACGGCATTCGCAACCATGGGCACGGGCGAGCATTTTTTCGCCGATTTGGTGGTTGCATTCCCATTTGCGTTGCTGATTTGCGGACTCAGCGCGTACCAAGTGTCCTGGAAAGACTCACGGCGAGTGGCGGCGATCCTTGTGGGGTTAGGGGTTACTTTGGCATGGCTCGCGACGTTCCGCTATGGCGCGAAACTTTTCTGGACGTCGCCGATCGTGCCGTGGGCGCTCTCGGCGGCGACCATGGCGATTGCGTACATTCGGCAGGCCAAGTTGGATGCAGCCGTTGAGACGCCACAAATCGCTACAACAGTTCCGGAGCGGGTAGCCCGCTTAGGCTTCAATTCCGCAGTCGCTCAATCCGAATAATTCGCGCCCCCGCGTTTTACGGAAATGCAGATCGCACCACCTCACTTGACCCATTCAGACATCTGATAAAGGGACAGAGAAGCGCGAGTCGCTGGAGATATGCTGGAGCTGCTATTTCGATTCCTGGTGGGCGGCGTATTCGTTTCGCTCTTTGCCGCCCTCAGCGACCTGTTTAAGCCCCAGAGCTTCGCCGGACTATTCGGAGCCGCGCCGTCGATAGCGCTTGCCACTCTAGGCCTGGCGATTTTTCGAGAAGGACGCGTATATGCGGCGATCGAAGCACATTCCATGGCGCCAGGGGCAATTGCCTTCTTCCTGTACGCCGCATGCGCGAGCTGGGTAATGATGCGCGGGCGCGTTAGCGCCTTGGTGGCAACCGGCCTTGCGCTAATCGTATGGGTGGCGGCTGCTTTTGGGCTTTGGCTGGCTTGGTGGGCAAGGGCGTGAGTAAAATCGTGCTCAACTTTGACGGCCTGCGGCGGACCAGATGGCACGAATATGGAATCCGGTTCGTGGCGGGCGGAACGATCACGGCGCTGGTGGGCATTATCGGAAGGAAGTTTGGACCGAGCATCGGGGGTCTCTTTCTGGCATTCCCGGCGATCTTTCCGGCGAGCGCCACGCTGGTCGAGAAGCATGAGCTGGAGAAAAAACGAAACGCCGGCATGAATGGCCTGCTGCGGAGCCGAGAAGTGGCGGGGGCGGATGCCGCGGGGGCGGTGATGGGTAGCTTAGGATTACTCGCGTTTGCACTCTTCGTTTCTTCCCTGTTGCCTCGGCAACCTGCTTGGCAAGTGCTGTTAGCCGGAGCGCTAGTCTGGATGGCGGTGTCGGCTACGGTTTGGTGGATTTGTAAGACGATCTAGGCGCGCCGCGAGGCCTTTTCCATTCCGCTTGTCGTAGTACTCCCTGAGCACAGGGAGGTACTGACGTTCCATTGTCCCGAAGTGATACCCTGCCGTATTCTGCATTGAAATGGGGAGCGGTCTTTACTAAGTCTTTTATTGTCTTAATGTTAAGCGTATTCTGGTCGGAAAGGCGGAATTCTGAAACTTCGCACGAAACTGCTGTCGTCGCTGGTCCTGGTGATTGCGGGGCTTAGCTGCGCGACGCTACTCGTTTTGCACCGGCGCGCGGAAATCGAAATCAAGGACCAGGTGAAGGATGAAACTGGAAACGTCATTCTGACTTTCCAAGTGATGCAGCAGCAACACCAGATCTCCCTCAACCATACAGCCGACTTGCTGGCGACGGTGGCATCGATGAGGAACGGCGACGTGACGACCATCAACGACGCCGGCGAGGACCCCTGGGGATCCTCCGATTGCGATCTTTTAGCTCTGGCCGACCCGAGCGGACATATTCTGGCCATGCACTCGACGGACGGTGAGTTTCCCATTGCCGTGGCTGAAGTGATGCTGCGGCGATCCGGCCACGCGCGGCAAGCAAGCGCATGGTGGTACAGCGGGGCGCGTCTCTACCAGGTGGCTATTCAGCCGTTTTATAACGATCCCTCGAAGAAGATTGCGTCCGGCGTGGTCATCGCGGGCCGGGGAATCGGCGCTCAGGAGCTGAACGATCTGGCGAGGATTTCGTCAACCCAAGTAGCTCTGCGGTTTGGCGACGATATTGTGGCCAGCACGATACCGGCACTAAAGCAGGCCGAGCTGGCGGATCAACTACGCGACCAGGCGGCGCCGGAACAGGTTCAGATCGATGACGAGCGCTATTGGGGCAGCTTGAAAGTCCTGACTCCCGAGCTGAACCCGCCGGTGAGCCTGATCGTGCTGAAATCCGACCGCGAAGCCATGGCTTCGCTGGCGCAGTTGAACCACATGCTGCTGGGCCTTGGTTTGCTGGCTGTTTTTGCGGCAGGCGCACTGGTATTCGCTATTTGCGACGCCTTCACGCGTCCGCTGGGGAATCTGCTGGGCGGCGTGGACGCATTGGAAAAAGGCGATTTCGAGTATCGGCTGGGGGCGCGAGGGAGTGATGAAGTGGCCCAGTTAACGCGAGCATTTGGCCGAATGCGTTCGACATTGCAGGCGAACGAGGCTCAACGGCAAAGGCTGGAAGAGCACCTGCGGCGTTCTCAGAAGATGGAAGCGATTGGAAGGCTGGCGGGGGGAGTGGCGCACGATTTCAATAACCTTCTGACGGTCATCAAGGGGCACACCGGCATGATGCTCGAGCAGTTGCAGCCCGGCGATACGCTTCACTCGAGCGGCCACCAAATCGAGCAGGCTGCCGACCGGGCGGCCTCGCTTACCAGGCAATTACTGGCCTTTTGCAGGATGCAGGTCCTGCAGCCGAAGGTGCTGAACGTGAATGGGCTCATCTCCGATATGACCAAAATGCTCGCGCGGCTGGTACGCGCGGATATCCACTTCAGCTTCCATCCGGACGATTCGCTCGGCAGGGTTAGGGCCGACCTGGGACAACTCGAGCAAGTGATCTTGAATTTTACAGTGAACGCGGTCGACGCCATGCCTAACGGCGGCACGCTGAGGATCGAAACCCAGAACGTCACGATGGATGGGGGAGTTGCAAGAAATCGGCCGGGGATGCCGCTGGGCGCCTACGTGATGCTGGCTGTCACCGATACCGGGTGCGGTATGGACGCCCAAACAAAGTCGCGCATTTTTGAGCCTTTCTTCACGACGAAGGAGTTGGGCAAGGGCACTGGCCTGGGTCTGGCGACCGTCTACGGAGTGATCAAGCAGAGCGGCGGATGGATTTGGGTGGAATCGGAGCCGGGAAAGGGAAGCCGGTTCGAGGTTTACCTTCCCCGGGTGATGGACGCCGAAGAAACGGTTCACACAGCGGCCCAGACGGCTGTGGCGGCAGCGCGAGGCCAAACCGTAATGATCGCGGAAGACGAAGATGGGGTCAGAGATTTGGCCTCCAATTTTCTCAAGTCCGCGGGTTACAAAGTGCTCTCCGCGAGCAGCGGCGGGGAGGCGCTGGAAGGCGCGAAGCGGTGGGGCAAGCCGATTGATCTGCTTTTGACGGATATGGTTATGCCGCAAATGCGCGGGCCCGAACTGGCGGGAAAGCTCAAACGCCTCTATCCCGATATCAAGATCGTTTACATGTCTGGCTATCACGAGCGAGGAGAAGGCGACGAGCAGACGGAGGACGGGCCTTTGCTGCTGCAGAAGCCATTCTCGCGAGACCATCTGCTGAGCGTTGTCGCTCAGGCCCTGGAAGAGGTGATCGTGGAGGAACAGCCGGCGCCAGCGATACGAGCCATGGCCACAGCGACAATGAGCAGCCCGCGAAGGTTGGGACGCCGAAACGGAAGAAGGATGGTCGTATGAGAAACGTCAGGTAGAAGGTCGGTGGCGAGATGGGCCCTGGTCCGGGCCGGTGAAAAACGGCCGATTGCTAAGCAGAGAGTCTATGGCCAGCGGCAAGCCCTTGGGGGCCTCGGATTTCAAGAGATATCCGTCGACGCCGGTCTCCTGAATTTTGGCGATCAAAGGGGCGGCATCATGCATGGTGAGAATCAGAATCTTGGTTTTCGGGCTCTGCTGGCGAATCTGGCGGGCAGCATCGAGGCCATCCAAATGGGGCATGCTGATATCGACCAAGGCGATGTCGGGCATGAGCTCCTTGGCTAACCGAACGGCCTCCAGCCCGTCGATGGCCTCGGCGACAATGAGGCAATCGGTCTTCAATTCGATGATCTCGCGCAAACTTCTCCGCACGATTTCGTGATCATCCGCCAATAACAAGCGACAAGGCATGAGGGGGCCGTCTTTATACTATAAATCGCGGCCTGCTCCTATCCGGGCTTTCACTTAGAAAGGCTGGTGACAGGCGAGCGCGAGCCGCGGGCCGACGGCACGAACTCTCTTCCAGAAGGTCCGGTCAAAACGAGAAGGAGTAACGAGCAAAGCTCAGGGCCTGACGAAGAAGAATGTCGGGGTCGGGCTTCTCCTCCCCAGCCTTCGCGCCGGAAGGAGATGAAGCATCGAAAAAGGTTCCGCCGGCGAGAAGACGCTCCAAAGCCTCAATGAGGTCGCGGGCGGCACGAGATTTGACGACGTATCCTTGGGCGTCTGCCTTTCGCACCGAGGGAGCCAGGCTCTTGGATTCGTGCATGGTAAAGATCAATACGCGCGCGGGCAGTTTGAGCCTGGCGATCTCTTGAGAGGCTTCCAAACCGCTCATCCTGGGCATGGTAATGTCCATAACGATGACGTCGGGATGAAGTTCCTGGGCAAGGCGCACGGCCTCATGGCCATCCACAGCCTCCCCGCAGATTTCCCAATCCGGCCGCGATTGTAAAATCGCGCGTATGCCTTGCCGCACGACTTCATGATCGTCCGCGACCAGGATTCTGGCTGGCATCTAAATCCTCCGACCTAGCAGGTCCACCGGCATGTTCGGGAAGCAGGGGGGGCGAAGAGGACCGCGTTCCACCCCGCGCGGTTAGGACCAAATACGGCAGCCGGATTGTTATAAACAGCCATAGCCAAAAGCGCAAGAGTTTTCCCATACAGAATAAGCTGTAATGGGGCGGGGCGAAGGTTCGCTTCACACCAGGTGACGATGTTAAAGCCGCCGAAATATAAGGGAACCGTAATGGCGAGCGCGTTGCAACCGAGCGAAAAATCGGAGCAAGCCACTGCGGCCGTATGGGTAACGCAAAGCGGGTAGTGGGTCGATTTGAATTGTGACCTCGTGTGTGACGACCGAGAAATTCGAACTGACACACCCGGAAAGTGAAAAGCATTTGAAATTCGATGACGGATGTATATGATGTGGGGTCTTTGCCGCCATGGCCGAGCGTCGGAATCGGTTTTTGGGCCACTTACTAGCGGCGGCAGCGTGAGCACGGGCTGCGAGCGAAGTTTGCGATCCCGGCTGCGAATCGTCCGGAGTGGAGGAAGATGACCAGAAAAAGCGAAGAACAGGGTTCCGCCGCGGTTGCGTTCACATTGGCCACTTTCCTCGTAATTTTCACCGCCGTAACCGTCTACCTCTTTCTGGCTAAGATTTGGTGGTTTCCGGCCCCCATTACCCAATTTGGGACGCAGATTGACGACCAGTTCCACCGCACGCTGGTTATTACGGGCGTAGTATTCGTGCTGGCGCAACTTGGGCTGGCGCTGGTCATTTTCCGTTCGCGCGATCATGGCCAGAAGGTAAGCTTCTTCGAAGGAAATTCGACGATGGAGTTCGTGTGGACGCTGGCCACGATCGTCATGTTCGTGGGCCTGGGACTCTACGGCGAGCACGCGTGGGCGGAGGCCCATTTTCAGGGCGCCGCGCCTGGTGCGGTACAAGTGGAGGTTACCGGGCAACAGTTCACGTGGAATTTCCGATATGCCGGACCGGACGGCAAGTTTGGCGGGACCAAGCCAGAGCTGGTTAGCGCATCCACCGGAAATCCGCTGGGACTCGATCCGAAGGACCCGGCCGCGAAGGATGACGTGGTATCGCCGGTGATGTACGCGCCGGAAGGGCACGAAGTGGAGCTCCTGATCCGGACGCAGGACGTCACGCACAGCTTTTACGTGCGCGAGTTGCGCCTCAAGCAGGATGCGGTGCCGGGCATGGTGATCCACATGCATTTCGACGCGCTCGATCCAGGGCAATACGAGATTGCTTGCGCGGAGCTGTGCGGGCTGGGTCATTACAACATGCGCACCTTTTTGAATGTGGTTTCGCAGGCGGAGTTCGATAAGTGGATGAGCGATCAGGAGACAGCATTGCAGCAGCAGTAGATCGTTTGAGGCGGAGCCGAAAGGTTCCAGGAGCGATTCGATGGTGACGCACGAGAGCGGCGGTCATCACCACCCGCCGAGCGGTTTTATTCGCAAGTATATTTTCAGCATCGATCACAAAGTCATCGGGATTCAGTACTACCTTCTGGCGCTTTTCTCGGTGTTCCTGGGCATGGCGCTCTCGCTGCTGATGCGCATCCACCTGGTGTGGCCGAACCTCAAACTGCCGCTCACGCCGGGCGGGCATTATGACTCCAGAACAATACCTGGCGCTGGTGACGATGCACGGGTCGATCATGGTGTTCATGGTGCTGACCACGGCGCCGCAATCGGGCTTTGGCAATTACATGCTGCCGATTCAGATTGGCGCGGAGGACATGGCTTTTCCCGTCCTGAACATGCTGTCGTTCTGGACGACATTCGTTTCCCTGGTCGTGCTGGTCTCGGCGTTTTTCGTCACCGGCGGAGCACCCATCTCGGGCTGGACTGCTTATCCGACCCTGAGCGCGCTGGGGCAGATTACCGGTCCTGGGGAAGGCGCGGGGCAGACCTTGTGGGTGATTGGCCTGGCGATCTTCTGCATCGCGTCGCTGCTGGGCGCTCTGAACTTCATTACCACGACGGTGGACTTGCGAGCCAAGGGGATGACGCTGGGACGCATGCCGCTGACGGTGTGGGCGTGGCTGATCACGGCGATCCTCGGCTTGCTGGCGTTCGGCGTCCTGCTTGCCGCATGCCTGCTGCTGCTGCTCGATCGAGTGGCGGGAACGAGCTTCTTCATTCCCGGCGGCCTGGTGGTGACCGATACGCCCATCACCTGGCATAAGGGCGGGTCGCCGCTGCTGTGGCAGCACCTGTTCTGGTTCTTCGGCCATCCGGAGGTTTATATCGCCATTCTTCCAGGCATGGGCGTGGCCTCGCACGTGCTGTCCACCTTCGCGCGCAAGCCGGTGTTCGGCTATAAGGCCATGGTGGGTGCGATGGGCGCGATTGGCTTCCTGGGCTTTTGCGTTTGGGGCCACCACATGTTCGTCAGCGGGATGAGCCCTTATTCGGCATTCGCGTTCTCGCTGCTGACCATGACCATTGGCGTGCCTTCGGCGATCAAGACCTTCAACTGGCTGGGAACCCTGTGGGGCGGAAAGATTCAGTTCACCACGGCGATGCTGTTCGCGCTGGGCTTCGTGTCTCTATTCGTAACCGGCGGCCTTTCCGGACTTTTCCTGGCGCAGCCTTCGCTTGATCTCTACCTGCACGACACCTATTTTGTGGTGGCGCACTTCCATCTGATCATGGGCGTGGCGGCGATCTTTGGCATCTTTGCCGCCACCTATTTCTGGTATCCGAAGATGTTTGGCCGAATGCTCAATGAGCCCATCGGGAAGATCCATTTCTGGCTCACGTTCATCGGCGTTTACTCCATCTTCATGCCCATGCACTTTCTGGGCCTGGCCGGGAATCCGCGCCGCTATGCCGATTCGACCGGCGTCAACTTCCTCGCGGCGCTGCATCCGGTGCATTACTTCATCACCATCGCGGCAATGATTACCATCACGGCCCAGTTGCTCTTCCTGTTCAACTTCTTTTACAGTATGAAGGCCGGCCAGAAGGCCAGCGAGAATCCGTGGAACGCGACCACGCTGGAATGGAGCATTCCTTCGCCGCCTCCGTTCGATAACTTTGCCGGACACGTGCCGGTGGTCTATCGCGGTCCCTATGAGTTCAGCGTTCCCGGCGCGTCGGAGGATTACATTCCGCAGCACCTGACGCCGGAGAAGGTTGGCAAGGCGCACTAACGGAGAACAGTTATGCCGGGCACCCTCACGGACGATATCGAAATCATCGACGCCGGTCACGGCGGCGGGCACGGACGTTCCCGCCGGCGGGGACGACGACGGAGAAGGTTCCGGCGGCGGCCTTTCGAGATGCCGCAGCGAGCCTACTTCACAGTCATTCAGCTCGGGCTTGCCGGCATCATGATGTTCTTCATGGCGCTTGACCAGTTCGTTCCTGGTGCGCAAGGGCCTGGGGAACGATTGGGTGGCATTCAGCTTGCCGCGCATTCTTTGGGTCAATACGCTGGTTCTGCTGGCCAGCAGCGTCACCATTCAAGCGGCACGGCGATACCTGCACCAAGATCAGCGGGCCGCATTCAGGCGCTGGTGGGCGCTTACGACGGGCTTGGGCATTCTGTTCTTGGGCGGCCAATTGATCGCCTGGCGGCAGCTCGCGGAGCAAGGCGTGTTCCTGGTGACCAATCCCAGCAGCAGTTTTTTTTATGTGCTGACGGCTGCGCACGGGCTGCACCTGGTGGGCGGAATCCTGGCGCTGTTGTACGTCTCGCAGCGGAATTGGCGGCGCTCGCGAATCACGCAGGGCGACTGCGGCCGATGTGGCCTCAATTTATTGGCATTTCATGGATGGGCTGTGGGTTTTTCTGCTCGCACTTCTCTATCTGGGACGGTGAATCGTGGCATGAAACGAAGAGCGAGGTGGGTGTGCCGGTTAGCTCGCCGTGGGGCGGCGGAGGGTCGCCCTTTGCGATCAATTCCAAGAAATTCGGGATGTGGCTGTTCATCGTCTCCGATACGCTGACGTTTTCGGCGCTTCTGCTGGCCTACAGCTACAGCCGCCTGGCGAATCCGGACTGGCCCCGGCCGTTTGAAATTTATCCGGCGATCGCCAAGTCCACGTCGATGACGATCATTCTGCTGGTCAGCAGCTTGACCATGGTGCTGGGCGTGGCGGCCGCGCACAAAAACGACCGGCCAAGACGGTGCGCTGGCTGCTGCTGACGGCGCTGGGCGGCGCTGGCGTTCGCCGTTCTGCACTTGACCGAATGGATCAATCTTTTTCACGAGGGCTACACGCCCTGGAGCACGCCGCAGGGCGTGCCGCTTTTCGGCGCCACGTTCTTTGGCATCACCGGCCTGCACATGACGCACGTCACGATCGGCGTGATCTACCTGATCGTCATGGCGATCGGCTACGGCAAGGGAAAGTTCGACGCCGACGACGTCGAGGTCAGCGGGCTGTATTGGCACTTCGTCGATCTGGTCTGGATGTTCGTGTTTCCGATGATTTACCTGATGTCGATAAGTCTCTAGGGATAACTTTCGGCGAGGAGCGCATGAGCGCACACGGAAGCGGTTCGGAATCTCACGCGGTCGGGAGCACCAAGCTTTTCGTGATGGTCTGGGTTTGGCTGGCGGCGATCACGTTTATCGAAGTCTTCCTGGGCTACGAGAGATTGCAGCCGGAGTTGATGCTTACGCTTCTGGTGGTGCTGTCGCTTGTGAAGGCGGCGCTGATCGTCTCGTACTTCATGCATTTGAAATACGAAAAGATCGGTCTGACGCTGATGCTGATTCCTTCGACTATATTTTGCATCTGCATGATTATGATTTTCTTTATGCCTGATGGCGTGCGGCTTATGCAGAACCGCATGGGGCACTAAGAGCGAGCCGCAGGCGGCGTTAATTGAGGTGAATAGGATGAAGCTTTCTCATAAGATCGCGGTGGCTTTGACGATGGCGCTGGGTTTCACGCCGGGCGCCTGGGCGCAAGGATGCGTGCTTTGCTATACCTCGTTGTCTAATAGCGGTCCGGGAGCCATGCACGCTTTCCAAATGGCGATGTTTGCGCTGTTGATTCCCGCGCTGCTGCTTTTTCTCGGTGTGTTCCTGCTGATTTTTCTACGCGCCCGGACGAGACCTGCCGCACCCGCAACCATGCGGAAGCGAGTCAACGCCGTGCGTCCGATTCCGCACAGCATCAATCCTGCGGAAGGCCGCGCTTAGACAAGCACAATACAGGCGTTTCTGCGTAGGGGAGATCTCTGTCCCAGCTTGCGGAGATCAACGCCGAAGTCTGCCCAAAACAGAGCTGGAGAAAGGGATCAGGCGCGAAGAGCTTCGCGGACCGCGTCAGCCACGCGATCGATCTGCTCGGTGGTCATCTCCGGATAAAGCGGCAGCGACAATACTTCTTGTGCGGCGCGCTCGGCTACGGGCAGTTGACCCGGCTTGCCGCCGAGCGAGGCGTAAGCCGGCTGAAGATGCAGCGGCAGCGGGTAAAAGACGGATGTGTCGATTCCATGCGCAGCGAGATGCTTCGCGACGCGGTCTCCTCGGGCGGCGGGATCGGTCCCCTGGGACGTGATTCGGATCGTATACAAGTAATAGCTGTGAAATGAATTTTCCCTGGGGCTCAAAGGGTGAAGTCCCTTCACACCGGCAAGGCGCGCGTCATACCGCGCGGCATGGGCGCGCCGGGCTGCAATCCAGCGGTCCAGATAGCGAGCCTTCACACGCAGCACCGCAGCTTGAATTTCGTCGAGGCGGCTATTCCAACCGGGCTCGGCGCTGATGTAGCGGCCGGTTTGGCCATGGTTTCGCAACCGCAGGGCGCGTTCCGCGATCTCTTCGCTATCGGTAAAAATCATTCCCGCGTCGCCATAGGCGCCCAGATTCTTGCTGGGATAGAAGCTGGTGGCCGCAACCGCGCCGAAAGAGCCGAGCTTTTTGCCGTTTAAGGCGGCTCCGAGCGACTGCGCATTGTCTTCGACGAGCACGAGGCCGCGCTGCGAGGCCAGCTCAACCAGCGGCTCGATATCGGCCGCCCCGCCATAGAGATGCACGGCGACGATGGCGCGGGTTCGGGGCGTGATGAGGGAGCGGACCGATTCAGGATCGACGTTCAGCGTTTCGGGCTCGCTATCGGCGAAGACGGGGCGCGCGCCCGCCGCGCTCACCGCTCCGGCAGTGGCTAAAAATGTGAAGGCGGGGAGATCACCTCGTCGCCAGGTTGCGACACCGGCACGCGCGAAGACCAATCGTAAGAGCGTCCGTTCCCGAGGCCACGCCTATGGCGAAGCGACGTTCGCAGTAATGCGCCATCTCCCGTTCCAACGCTTCGAGCTGCGGACCCAGAACGAAATTGCTGGCTAGCCAGAACTTCGTCGATCGCGTGCGCGGATCTCCTCGCTCGATCGCGGCGAACTGGGCGCGAGATCGACCATGGGAATGCGTTTGGCAGAGTCGCCGGGCGATGTTGCAGGGTCAGGTTTCGGGGGAAATTTCAACGCGGCGCCAGCTTAGCGCAGACGTCCCGGGTGGATCGGCAGGAGCAGGGATCAACGGATGCGCGGCAGGCTCAGCGTCGCTGGCGGCAATCTTCGAAGGAGCGGGCTGGGGGATGCCGATTCCCTTGTTCAGGTCCAGGTGGTCCTTGGCGCAGCGGGGGCAGTAACCCTTGCCTGTGTCCTCGTCGCGCAGGCTGGCCAATTCGTAACATCCGTGGATGCAGTCGCAATAGCCGGTGGTCGATGCCGTCTTGATGGGAACCAATGCCATGCCTGTTCGCTCCTTCGGAACCGCGGAGGGGAATAGTACATTTCAGCGGCGGTTCAGCGCAAGGAGCGACGGGCTGACTAAACCAGCACGGCGGAAGTGGCCAGCCGGAAATTCTGCTGGGCGCTCTCGCGCAGATTCCATCCAGATGGATTCAGGAAGGGAGAGAAAGATCTCCACGACGTCGAGGATCGAATTGCGTGCCGCTGCAGCGAGCCACTTCGTCGCGGGCGTGCTCGATCGGTGAGCGCTTTGCGATAAGGCCGGTCGGAGAGTCATGGCGTCCACGGCGTCGGCGACGGCGAAAATCCGCGCGCCCAGGGGAATCTCTTCTCCGCGCAAGCCGCGAGGATAGCCGGAGCCGTCATAATATTCCTGGTGAGATAAGACGATTTCGGCGGCCTCGCGCAGAAAGGGAATGCGCAGGAGCATCTTGTAGCCGATATCGCAATGGGTGCGCATGATGGCGCGTTCCGTCATCAGTCAAGCGGCCCGGGCTTTTGCAGGATGCGATCGGGAATGGCCATTTTACCGATGTCATGCAGGAATGCGGCGCGCGCAATCTGCGGAAGAATTTCGGCGGGAAGCTTCATGGCTTTGGCGATAGCCATGGTAAAGGCGGTTACGCGCTTGCAGTGGCCGACGGTTTCGGAGTCCTTGAGGTCCAGCGCCCCGCCCAACGCTTCGAGCGTGGCGTCGTAGGACTGCTCGAGTTGCACTGAGCGCCTTTCTCAGCTCGGCGGTGCGCTGGGCCACCAATTGTTCCAGATTTCGCTGGTAATTGCGGTTTTCGAGGAGGAGGCGGCGATGTTCCAGGGCCCGGCGCACGCTGAGAAAAAGCTGGTCTTTTTCAAAGGGCTTGAGGATATAGTCGTAAGCGCCGCGACGAATGGCTTCGAGGGCCGTGGAGACATCGTGCATGGCCGTGACCATGATCATCGGTATCTCCGGATCGTGGGAATGGAGCCAGGAAAGCAGTTGCAAACCGTCCATTTCCGGCATGAGCATGTCGCTGAGGACAAGGTCAAGGGAGTTCTTCTTGAGGCGCTCGACTGCTTCCCGGCCATTGGCGACTGCAGGAACAGGCGTACCCCTGGGTTTCGAGCAAGGTCGAGACAACCTCGCGTATGGCCTCCTCGTCGTCGACGATTAGGACTTGGCCCTTGCTCACACTGACTCCTGCAGGCGCAGATTGGCGCAGCGGTGAATCCGATACGGGGTTCATTATAGAGGCGAGCGCGGCAACGCTAGGGCCTCGCCGGAGCTAACGTGCCGAAGTTGCTAAGTGCCTGTATGCATACGAATTAGCGCAAGGAGCACGAGCGGCTGAAGCATCCAGGCGAACGCGTGACTCAGCGAGTATACTAAAAACGCGAGCGGGAAGAGTATGTGGCCTTGGATTTTCGGGGCGGCTGACTTCATCAGGCGGATTGACGTCACCATGGCAAAGATAAAAACCTTGATCGCGGCGTTCTGCCTCGTCATGGCGGCAGCCCTATCGTGCTGGGCACAGCAACCGAACCGACCTAGCGAGGAGTTCCCAGGTGACGGCATAGCGAGTGCCGAGTTTCTCCGCGAAGCGGACGAAGTATTAGCGGAGATGAGCAGGTTGCTATCGCTTCCCGTCAAACAGCCGCTGAAGAAAAGTGTGCGCTCGCGCGAGGAGATCCGGCAGTACCTTGTGAGCCAGATGCGCGAGGGCAAGGACGACGCCAAGCGCTACGCCGATCAGAAAGCGCTGGAGGCGCTGGGTTTGATTCCGAAAGGCTATCCGCTGGATCAGAAGATGCTCGCCTTGCTCACCGAACAGATCGCCGGGCTCTACGATCCCAAGAAAGGCGAATTTTTCATCGCGGATTGGACGGAACCGGCCGAACAGCGCATGATCATGGCGCATGAGCTGACTCACGCGTTGCAGGACCAATATTTCCACGTGCAGAAGTGGGAAGACGATGTCAAAACGAATGACGATGCGCAGCTCGCGCGGGAATCGGTGCTCGAAGGCTCTGCGACCATAGCCATGATCGACTATCTGCTGCGCAATACGGGCAAGAGTTCGCTGGATATGGGCGATTTCGATCCCAGCATTTTGATGGGAGACGCTAACGACAGCCCGGAACTTGCCGATGCGCCGATGGTCATACAGGATGAACTCACCTTTCCCTATATTCCCGGGGCCAAGTTCGTTCAAAGCGCGCTCAAACGATGGAATGGCTGGCCCGAGATGCACCGATTATTCGAGAATCCTCCGGCCTCGACGCAGCAGATCATGCATCCCGACCTTTACTTCCGCGGAGTGATGCCGGCTCGCGTCGATCTCATGCCGGTTGCCAGCGTCGTTCCCCGCACGTGGAAGAAACTCGATGAAAATGTGCTGGGTGAATTTGGACTCAATGCAGTCCTCAAGCAGTTTCTCGGAAGAGATCGGGCGGATGATCTGGCGTCGACGTGGTCTGGCGATCGGTACGCGATCTATCAGCGCGAATCGGGGATGCAAACGCTCCTGCTCCTTCGCTTGAAACTTACCGACGAGCCCGCCGCAACGCGCTTTTTCCGGGCTTACCATCAATTGCTGGAGCAGAAGTACGAACAGCGCGAAGCGGTTGCCCTCCGGCAGAACTTTTTCTCGTTTAATACGCCGGTCGGCGGCGTCTTTCTGCGCTGCTACGGCAGCGAGTGTCTGATTGCGGAGGGCACAACCGGAGAAGTGTTCGGCGCGATGATCCGAGCCCTCCATTGGCCAGAGGCGCCGGCGGCAACTCCGGAGTCCGACGAACCGGGAGTCACCGTCATGAATAGAGTCGCTGCGCCTGCGAACGCCGCGACGTATTCGAAATAATCTCTTGCAGATCAGGCTGCCAGAACCGATTGCGCGTAAAGCTTGCCCATAGCAAAGTACCGCATAACGCCGATAATCCCGCCTGCTGAACTGCGATGAGCTGGCTCCATTTGGCGCGTGTTCCCGAACCGGAAGTTATGGACGATGCCGGCGAGGCGCAGGCCTATTCCTCCGCCTCGGTCGAAGCCTATCTCAGCAAAATCGACGATTCGTTCGTGGAGCACGCGATTGGCCTGATCGGACCGGCTCCGGGACGTGCCGTCGATATCGGCTGCGGCCCGGGACAGATTCTGAAGAAGCTTTCGGCGCGGCTACCGGAGTGGAAGTTTTGTGGCGTCGACCGCTCGTTTGCCATGATCCGACTCGCAGCGGGATCGGGCGGTAAGGGTCACCAGTCTCTTGCCACAGGAAGGGCAGGCACGGCAAAGGGAAACGTTCAGTTCGTTCCGGGCGATGCCAATTCGTTGCCGTTCCGAGATGCCAGCTTCGATCTCGTTTTGTGCAATTCGGTGCT
>CAWGNM010000012.1:0-347423 GCA_963823935.1 uncultured Acidobacteriota bacterium | reverse complement strand
GAAAATGCCGAACCTCAAATTCCGCGTGCGCTCCTGCCGCTTTTCGAGATCACGATCCACCGCATCCTTCTTCCGTCCCGGTACCATTGCCGGACAGTGAGATGCGCGCCAAACTTGTCATTCCTCATCCAGTGACTCCGACGAACGTTGCACCCAATACCCAACTTCGAGCGCGACCATTTGATGGCCGTTAGGTCCACGCGTCAGCGCGTGGCAGTGATTGGTAGTTTCCCAGGCTGCCCGTAAACCTTTCCGACAGCGTTAAGATCAACTCCGGTGCGGATCGCCTGCTGCACTCGTTCAGCCTCAGTACGGAACGCTGAATTACGACCGCGTTTGGGAACAAACCTCCGAAGACGACGAACAAAACACCGGCAGCAAGAATCCAGCGCTCGCGTGGCAACGCATCCGCCATGACGGTAAACCCGGTTCGACGCTTCCCAAGAAAAGGCGCGTGAACAAACGAAAGAAACTGACGGCGTTCATCGCGGTGGCAATAGGCAGCAGCAATCCGATGAGACGGTGCGATGTGAGCGCTCCGTGAATCAAAAAGGTCTTGAGAACAAAAACCTAGGGTACCCGGCAGACCAACTAAGGCGAGCCCGAAGATGACAAACGATACGGCGAGGCGGGGCGCGTGCTCGGCCAAACCCAGGTGCTTACTCGCAGTTAGGTTCTCGCCGAAACGGACTTCGAGCAATCGCAGGATTCCGAAAAGAGCGACAGTGCAGATCGCCACCACGAACCAATGCACGATCGCGCCGGCAATTCCTTCAGCAGTTCGACTTTCCAGCCCGCTCAAGATACAGGCCGACTGGCTGAGCGCCAGATAGGCGAGCAGGCGGCGGGGAGAATTCTCCGCAAGCGCGCGGATCGCGACATAAAGCGCCGTCAAAATGGCGAGATAGGAAAGTACGGGAAACAAACTGTCAATGAGCGGAAACAACGGCACGATCAATTTGGCAACCAGCAGTGCTCCGAAATGCCCGTTAAGCAGAAGCGCCGTCGGAAGTGCGGGACCGGTCTCAGCCGCGTCTGCAACCCAAGCGTGTGCGGGGCAAATTCCCTTGCGAAAGACCACGGCTATCAGGAGGAGCGCGAACGCTGCCACTCCACCCGGGCTTTGACCCTTCAGTTTATCGATGGAAATGACGCCTGTGCTGGAGCAATCAGCCCGACGGCCAGCGCAAGGGCGAAACTTGATAACAGAAGACCAGCCAGCGGACGCCATGCGCGGGCACGGAACCACCCCGCCCACAAGAAAGGAACGATGGACAAAATCCATGCTGCAAGCAGCACGAGTAAATTTCCAGTCGAGTACGCCAAGAGCGTCGAACCGAGTAGGAACAGGATTCCACTGATCGTCCCTGTTGTGCAATCACGGCGCGGAAGCAGCAAAGTCGCACCGAAAGTGAGACAGGAAAATAGCAGCATCAATGCTTGGTACAAGGACTCGCCGTTCGGCGCGTCCGCTAGAAGCACCGCGCTTCCAATGATCGACGCAAATGCTGCTACACAACCGACGATGCGCGCGTGTCGGCGATAACCCGTTAAAGGACAGCCGCGAACCACGGCACGCCAATGGAGACGCTAGTGAGAAACGGCTCATGGGGAACCCATCCTGGCACGGACACTAGTCGTTCCCCTGTTTCGCCGGACCGTGCAAGGAAATCGGCACCGCATTGTCGGGACCGGATCGTAGTCCAACGCATTCCGACACGATCGTGTTTTGCAAGATAGGAGGAGACCTGTAGCAGGGGATCAATCGCCCAACGGTCCAGTATTGTATCGAGATGGCCGCGATCGAAAGCCCAGCGATAGAGCCATAACTGGATTCGCTTGGGGAGCAGTTCCTCGATTTGCTTGCCAGTCGGCGAGATCTCGCCTCCAATCGCCGAGTGCATTTGGTGGTAATCGTGAAGCATCGATGGCGTGCACAGAAACTGCATCGTACGAACGGTAGCGTTTCCCAAAATATGTGCCACCGCGAGCCATTTCAATCCGAGTCCAATCTCAGTAAACACCACGCCGACTTGCGTCAAAGTGGCATAGGCAAGCGAAGTCTTGGCATCCGCGCTGGCACGTCCAACGATGGTGCCGTGGATTGCCGTAGCCAGACCAATCAGTATCACCAGAGCGGAAGCCAGATCGACCTTGCAAGCAGTGGTTGCGCTCGCAGCAGAAGGTACGCACCCGCATGGATGGAAATCGCTCCGTAGAAAATTGCGCTCGATGGCGTCGGCCCTTCCATAGCCCGCGGCAGCCATCCCGAAAAAGGAATCTGCGCGGCCTTTCCGGCCGCGGCCAGCAGCAGAAGGAGACACACGATCACCGCTTGTGTGCCCATCAGAGCTGGGAAACCGCTTTCAAACGACGCCGTTCCGGCCCAATGGTGCATGGCGAACACGCCCACGAACAACCCAATGTCACAGGCGCGATATATGCCGAACACGCGAAGCCCATTTTCCACGGGAGCTGGCCTGAGTTGAAAAAAACCGATCAGCAAGACCGAAGTGATCCCGACCACTTCCCATCCCGCTGCAAGCAGATCAAACGAACCCGCGGCGAACGCAAGTAAGGATCCGAACGCGAACAGGTGCAACAAGAGAAAAAATCTCAAGAATCCCGGCTCGCGATGAAGGTAGGTCGCCGAGAACTGCGCGATGAGTCCCGATAGCACGACCGCCAGCGCCAGGAACGGCAACGAAAGCCGATCCGCCATCAGCACCAGCGGAAAATGGTAGTCCCCGACGGCAAACCAGTTGCCGAATGTGACCGTGACGGTTGACCCAGACGCGATGGTCCAGACCAGTGCCGCAACTCCAAACACGCAAACAGTGAAAGTCAAGCCGGTAATCCAGGAAAGGAAGCGTTCATTCGGGGTCCAACCAAGCAGCCACAGCAATGCAAATACCGCAAACACCACACCAGGAGCCAGTACCACAAAAACCAAAATGGCTTGCGAAAGATTCACGTCGCTTAATCTCCTGCCGCCGTGTGGGGCGTTTGAATCCAAGCCATCGGAAGATGCTGAAGCTTGCCGGCGTACCATTCATGTGACGAGAGCGCTACCGGCAGGCGCTCCAAAGCCTCATGGAACTCCTCAAATCCGCTATCCCTCAGCACGTGGACGCGTCCCGAGACCGGATCGATCGTCGCGAGTCGAATCCAACGATTCTCGACGAGTTGCTTCAGTGGAGCGCTCGCATTGATCAGCTTCTCGACCCTGTCACGCGCCGTCTCGATTACAAAAAGAATTCGCACCGGCTCGTGGATTTCAACCATCTGCCATGGCAACCCAGTGCGTAGATCACTTGCGTGGCCGTCCATTACCCCCACCAAGCCGGTCACGTTGTGCGGAAGTTTCGTCCCGCATCCGTATCTGTCGTTGTCAACGAACGAAAAATAGTATTCAAGACTAATCCCCGCACAAACCGGCACGGCTGCGGCCAGCAGCGCTGAGAGGCTCTGATCGTCGGGATCCTGGCTGGCATCGTAGGAGACAAGAAAGGCCCGGCGATCGAGAAATAGGCCGCGCGTCAAGCTGCGTCGTCCTATGATGCAGACCGAATTCGTGCAATGCCCATACTCGGGCCGCGGTTGTGCGAGATGTTCGCTTCGCTCCTCCACGTGGCGAAGTGATTGACGCGCGTCCACGTCCGAGTGGGACGATTCGAATCGCCGGGCACGTTCTAGGGCGTTTTGCGCTCTCGCTTGATCCAAGGAGTTGCGAATCGAGTCCAAGTCGGGCTGGTGGCTAGCCGGAACCGCGTCGAGATCGAAGAGTTCCACGTCGTCACTACAAGTATCGTGGTAGCCGCCGATGAACCAAGTATCCGCAGGAATGTCGATGCCTTCAGCTCGCAAGCGCTCGCGAACCTCCGGCCGGTTGGCCATTGCGGCAAAGAGTCGTGCGTTAGGTCCGCCGCGACGCCCGCCGCAGGCCCCACAATCGTGTGCGGACTCGTGCGGATTATTGAGGCTCGTCGATCCATGGCCCAGGATCACCACTAGGCGAGCAAATCCGCGCGCGAGGCCAGCCGGGCGCAACACAAAGGCGACGCGTTCAGTCTTTTCTTGCGGAGCGAACCCCGTCAATAAACCTGCCACCGCGCTTTGGGATTGCTTCGTGTTTTGCATCAAGGTGAGCTCGGTCCTCGGCTCTGGGAGAAACTCCCTGTTTAGCCAGTCACGAAGGAGAGCATAGCGTCGAGGCGCCAGCAAGTGACCAATCAGAGGAACTGCCGACAGCAAGCCGAGAGCTGAAGTGGAAAGCCAGCCCCGCAGCAATGTCTTTGAAGAAACAAAAGAATTCCGCATCAGCAATCCAAGAATTCGCCTACGCCAACGACGGCTCGCTAGCAGCGCAGTGTCCTCGGGTTTCGGCCGTTCCACGACGGCGTGCTCGGGCTTGATCACCACGGGACACAGCGCCGCGGGGTGGGGATCGTCGATTCCCTTGTAATCGACGGCCACGCCGAAGTAGCCGGCGGCGCTGTAAGTCTCAACCCGTGGGTCAGCTTCTTCGAGAGCGCGCCGCATCGACTCCTCCCGCTCGTCCAGGCAGAAGAAGACTTGCGCCGGGGGTCTCCCCTGCTGATCGAATAGGCCGCGGTATTTTCTGTGGCTCGCCAGCCCACGTAGAATCTCGCGTTCGTGCCACCGTTCATAGGCGAGATGTAGAATCCGCCTGCGTTCCAAACCATTGAACGCTTTGACTTCATTGACAAACGCCGACCACTCGGACTCCGACAGGCGATTGATTTCTCCAGCGGAAAGTCTCAACACGCGAGCAGCGTCATAGATACGCGCCGATCGGCTCAGACGTCTCTTTTCTTGCGTCTTGAGTGGACTCTCTTGTGGAACGGCCTCCGCTGCTCCCCTGCGCTGTGCTACCCGGGACATCGTCAGCCTTACACCGAGAAAGTCCATCAAGGAACAGGGAAGGGTTTTGTGCGGCGCCAGAGCGGGATCTTTCTCAAGCCTGTGCATCAAGCCCGCCCAACCCGGTAGCGCCAGAAGTTCTGCTTGAACAATTTCGGGCCATTCGGCTTCTCGGCAAGACTGACTGTCCAGATAATCCAGGACCGCGTCCGATGCGGAATAGGACAGGCGCTCCTGATTTCGAAATTCCCCATCTAGTCCAACAAGATACTTAGGAAACATTCCACCCCGGCATGAAAACAGTGTCCGGACGCATTCATAAAAACCTTTGTCGCGGTTTGGCATTGGCCAATAGGCTGTGCCTTGATCCAAGAACACAGAGCAGAGCCGGATCAGCCAGGGATGGATTACTTCGTCTACAAGCCGAGGCGGAGTTGGTTCTTCTTCATGAGCCACGGCACGCGCAAAGCAGGCATCGAAGAGTGCGCGCAGTGCCGGGCGGCGAAAGTCCTTGGCGAGATCGCCCTGTTCGGTGCGCCAAATAATCGTTGCGCCATCGAATTCCCTGACCCCGGGTGTAATCATGGCTCTGCGCAGCGAGCCCCGACTTAAGCGAGCGAAGATGAGCAAATCGGGTTCCCGGTCGAGCACGGCATCGACATCTACGAGTTGAATCCGCCCCCGAGACAACTCGGCGCGATAGGCCGCTTCGCTCATGTAGGGCTCAGCGTCGAACAGGTGCGCCGCCTGGATTACAGCTTCTTCGAAGGACAGGTGTTCAAAGGTGTGCAACGTGTTGTGATGAACAAAGACGCCAATCGGGCCCTGCACCGGGAGTAAGTGCGCTGCCTGTTCAACTGCGCGACGAAGTCTGTCCAAGCGGACCAACTTGGGGTGGCTGCAATCGGTCATCGATTCGTCCTGAGACGTGATTTCGGCTGCTCGCTGGCAACTTCCTTTAACATGTTTACGGTGTTGTCGAGCTGAGAGTAAAAATAGCGGCGCAGGATATCGAGGACCTCGATCAGCGCTCGATCGCGGATCGAATAGTAGACTTGATTGCCGACTTTTCGGCTGACTACGATCTGTTTGGCGCGGAGAACCCCCAGATGTTGCGAGGCATTGGCCTGTTCGATGCGGAGTTTTTCAATCAGACCTCCGGCCGATAACTCACCCTCACGTAGAAGCTCGACAATCGCAATCCGGGTGGGATGGGCAAGACCTTGAAAAATCTCACTCTTGAACTGGCGCAGTTCGTCTCTCATACACTCTAGTATATTCGAAACTACGAATATATGTAAACGGTCTGTGCCTAAGCGTCTACCTGGAGGCGTCTGCAGTCGGAGAGAAACTCGACAGAAGGACATCCGCTCATATGGCCTTCGGCGCTGGGAAAAAACGGGAATCGCGAATAGCAGGCGGGCTCTCTATGTCAAAAGTACCATCTGGGCTTATCGCGGTGGATACGATTCGAGCCACTCCCGAACCTTTTGAGGAAGCGCCTCCGCGTCTTCGAAGAACATCCTGTCGCGCGTTTGGATCGGTGCTTTCAAAACGACCCTGAAGCATCCCGTCAAATTGTGTATCCAAATCTTCCAAACTTCTTCCTCTGGGCGCGTCCCAATACAGATTCGTATTACATCTCCTGTCTTTTTCTTGACCGCTGGATTTGAAATCTCGTTCAGTTCGAATGAAATCGGCAAGATAATCCCCTGTGCGTGGGGCGAAAAATTTAGCTCTTATCTCCCTCGGCAGACGCGCTGTCTGTGACGTAGGATGATGAAGAGACTCTCTTCTGTTCGTTAGAAAGATTGAAACAGGTCCACGGCTTGCGCGGCCATTGATCTTTCGTTCATGTTGACATCCTCCTAGGGCCCGGTCTAAATGAATATTTCGAGGTCGTGCTGCGATCGCGAAGCATGTCACCCATCCCGGAGCCCTCGGGGTACTTACTGATGTGCTGCCTCGATATCCACCGAAGCGAGCGAAGGAAACCACGAAACACATTCCCGAAGCGAGACAGCGCTTCAAAAAGGGGATTCGCAAATGGCTACTAATTCGTTGACAGCTCTTATTACAGGAGGAACGAGTGGTATTGGCCGAGCGACAGCCAAAAAACTGGCGAAGCTCGGCATTCAAGTCTTAGTGGTAGGCCGCAACGCGAAGCGCGGCGACGATACGCTCGCCGAAATCCGTGCGTCAGGAGGAAAGGCGGATTTTATCTCGTCTGATCTCGGAAACGCGTCGAGCGCGCGCGAAGTGGCGAAAAGGGCGTTAGAACTCGGAAGCGGCCACGTCGATATCTTGGTCAACAATGCTGGAGTCTTTCCGTTTGGCCCTACGGAACAAACCAAGGAAGAAGAATTTGACCGAGTGTACTCGCTCAATGTGAAGGTGCCGTACTTTCTTGTCGCGGAACTTGCTCCGCTGATGGCAAAGAGGGGAAAAGGTGCCATCGTCAATGTTTCGACGATGGTTGCCGACTATGGGGTGTCCGGCATGAGCCTCTATGGGTCGAGCAAGGCCGCGATTAATTTGCTGACTAAGGCGTGGGCGGCTGAATATGGTCCGCGCGGCGTTCGCGTCAATGCGGTCAGTCCCGGACCTACACGCACGGAAGGCACGGATGCAATGGGTGAAGGTCTCGAGCAACTCGCTGCTCAGGCACCTGCGGGCCGTCCGGCGACAGCCGACGAGATTGCCGAGGCCATTGTTTTCCTGGCGACGGATCGGTCGAGTTTCATTTATGGGGTAAAACTCGCCGTCGACGGCGGCCGAACCGCCGTCTGAAACGTCTTAGAGATTCTGGAAAAGACGTGTCAGAGTACTCTCGCAATGCCCCCACCTTCGTTCTCAGTCAGGCGAGGCCGCATGAGGCTGCTCAACTCTCCTGCATCAACGCGGCGGCACGCTTGCCGACTTTCTTGAGCATCACTTCAAGTCCGCGAAGCTCAACTGGGCTTAGCTCGGAGAATACTCTCTTCATCTGCCCGGAATGCTTTCGAAACGCTGAAACAATGAGATCCTTGCCGCGTGGGGTGGGCAACGATCCGAACGCGTCGGTCTTCGGCGCTCTCGACCCGGCTGACCAAGCCCTTCGCGACGAGGCGATCGACCGCGATGCTGCGGAGCGACATCTTCGAGCTACACCACGCCCGCGGAAACGACTTCGGCGAATGGGGCTCAGTTCACCGTGGTGGTCAGCAATTCGGCAGGCAGTGTCACCAGCAGTGCGGCGACCCTCACAGTCAATCCGGCCCCTGGAGCGCTCACTCCAAGCACTACGAGCCTGAACTTCAGCAATGTGAAGGTCGGCGGCAACAGTTCCCTCGGCGTGAACTTTACGAACTCTGGCAGCTCCAATATCACCGTTTCCAACGTCACGATTTCGGGCGCAGGCTTTACGGCCAGCGGCGTCTCCAACGGGCAAATCATTACTCCAGGACAGATGGTTACGCTAAACGTCACGTTTGCTCCAGCCGCGACGGGCAGCGTCACCGGCAGCGTTATGGTGGCCAGCAATGCATCGAATTCGCTGGCCTCCATCAGCTTGTCCGGGACTGGGGTGATCTCTCATTCGGCGACGCTTGGTTGGACTGCCAGCACATCCACGGTTATCGGATATGACGTCTACCGCGGAACAGTGCGGGCCTTACGCGTTACTGGATTCGTTAGTTACCGCAACTCAGTATGTCGATTCCACGGTAGCGGCCGGCCAGACTTACTACTACGTCGTGACTGCCGTGGCATCGGGTAGCGTGCAGAGCTCCAACTCCAACGAGGTATCGGCCACGATTCCCACGCCCTGAGGTCGCTATAAGCCGAGATATGGGATGGTCCCACCGCAGAGACTCTCGAACTGTGTAAAGTGCGGTGCCAGGAGGCATCCTATGAAAGAGATCGCCTCGCACCTGAACCTCTCTGAACAAACCGTTAAGAACCATAGACATAGAATTCTTCGCAGATGGGCGCAAACGACCACTCGGAGATCTTAGAACTCGCCCACACTGAGGATTCCCGTAATTAGACCCGAGTCTGGCAGCCGTTTCTAAATCGGTTTCGGGTCCTCCCACTGATACTGCCTTGGTACTTTTCTGGGTACTGAATGGGTACTTTTCTAGGTACCGAGTAGGTACCGCGGGTGGGTACTCATTTGAACCTCTTTGGGTCCTTACATTTCGGTCCAGTTCCCAGTAGGGTACGCACGGCAGATGCCTTCTGTGGCTCAAGTCATTCGCGTCGCCGTGGCGAACCAACCCCGAATGATGCGGGACTTGATAGCCGTGAGCTTGGCCCAGGAAGAAGATATTGAGGTCGTGGCCCAAATCAGCGATGAAGCAGAAATCTCTCGACTGACCGAAGAGATCAAGCCGGAATTCCTGATTGTCTCGATGGACGCTCGCCGATTTGGCCCTTCAGCCCGGGAAAATATGTTGCAGAGACATCCTGAACTGCAAATTATTGCTCTCGCCGCCGACGGAAATTCATTCACTCTTTTGTCGGCATCCGATGGGATTCGCTCCGTGGTTTATAAAGAGCCCGAAGCAGAGATTCTAGATGTTCTGCGCAGCAACTGCCGGAAAAAGGAAGGTGGGTAGGTGCAGGCTCGGCTGATTGAGTTCGTCACTCGCGAGCGCAGCTTTAGAATCGCGGCTGTTTCGATCTGCTTTTGCACGGTGCTTTCCCTCCTTGCTACGCATGTTTTCGCTCGACCGCAAAGTGATCAGGTGATTTCCGCTTCGGAGCTTGCGAAAGATAACCTCGACAGAGTCGCGGCTTCGGAATCGCAAATCACCGCGGTATTAAACGCGAATCCTGGTCTGTTTGTAGAGCTGAAGCGCTGGGTCGCCAAGGATGCCGCCGATCGTGGCCAGATCGTCAAAGACTCCGACCTGACGGACGCGGCCATTCTCACGCGCCTCACGAACGACATCCACTTCCGGGCCGCGGCAACGCTGCTATTGCAACGCTACGGTTATTTGCTTCCCAAGGTAAATCCTGATTCCGAAGTGGGACGTGAGCAGGCTGCTCTTGAACAGGAACGCATTCGGGAACTCGTATCAACGCAGCAATCTCAGGCCCAACAAGCGCAACAGAACCAGTTAGCGAAATGCGGTCTTTCTTCGGGGCGTGCTGATTCAAATTGCCCAACTGCGCCAAAGTCGCCGCAAAAAGCCACAGTTCAAACGGGAACTTCAAATCCTGGCGAGTTGCCAAAGGATAGAGATTTCGGCCAGCTTCTCACGAATCCTGCTCCCCAACCGACTACTGGCAATGGCTCTCTTCTCAGAACCAGTGCGAATCCGCTCGAGTCCGGCGGGGCTGCCGCTATGCCGGGTGGGACCGAGAGCGACTTGACGCTTATGCCGATTTCGTATGATCGCATGGCGTTGCCGGATCCAGACCTTCCGCCGCAGCCTTCTCCTTCCACGCCGGCGCCCGCAAGCCTGAAAGCGACCTATCCTGGAGGAGAGTCACTGCTGGAGACGAATGCGTCGGAAACCAATAGCCATCGGTCTCCCTATTCCGACATTCCGTCTGTCTATGACATCTTCGCTCACTCGGCAACCGCTACGAATTCCATAGAGCGCTTCGGGGAGGAGGTCTTTCAAAATCCGACCTCAGCTTCGGGTACGATCCCCATCGATTTCCCGGCCTCGCCGGATTATGTCGTGGGCCCGGGTGATGGCCTCACCATCGATCTCTGGGGCGGTGTTTCTCAGCGGCTCGTTCGCACTGTGGATCATGAGGGACGCATCGCGCTTCCAGAAATCGGGCCGATGCTGGTCAATGGGCAGACCCTCGGCGATGTGCAGCAATCGGTTCAACGACTGTTACGCACACAGTTCCGCGACGTTTCCGCTGATGTATCTCTCTCCCGTTTGCGCACGGTACGTGTTTACGTAGTTGGCGATGTAAACCATCCTGGTCCCTACGATGTGAGCTCGCTTTCCACCCCACTGAATGCGTTGCTCGCGGCTGGCGGGCCGACCTCCGACGGATCGATGCGCATCGTGAAGCATTATCGCGGGGACACGCTCGTGCAGCAGGTGGACTTGTATGATCTGCTCCTGCGCGGCGTTCGTACCGACCTAAAGCGGCTAGAGCCGGGAGATACGCTTGCTAGTCCCTCCTGTGGGTGCTCTGGTTCAAATGGACGGTATGGTGCGGCGTCCAGCGATCTATGAGCTTCGTGATGATATGACGCTGGCACAAGCAATCGATATGGCGGGAGGGATTCTGCCCACTGCGGCGCTCAGCCACATCGAAGTCCAGCGCCTCGATGCGCACGAAAAGCGCACCATGCTGAGCCTGGATATTTCCGGAACCAGCAGACCCCGCCGAGATCGAGGCGAAACTGGCGGCTTTTCAGGTGCAGGACCGCGACGAGATTCATATCTTCCCGATCGCCACGTTCAACCAGGACGCCGTGTATTTGCAGGGCCACGTGCTGCGCGCCGGGCAGATACGCCTTTAAGCCCGGCATGAAGCTGGCCGACCTGATTACCTCTTACAACGACTTGCTGCCGGAACCGTCGATGAAATACGCAGAGATCATTCATCTGAATCCGCCCGACTATCACCCCACGGTGGAAAGCTTCGATCTGGCCGCGGCGCTGGCCAATCCGGCTGCATCGCCGCAACTGAAACCTCTCGATACCGTGCGCATCTTCAGCCGCTTCGATTTCGAAGATGCGCCCACCGTTTCGGTAAGCGGAGCGGTGCGTCGCCCCGGAACATTCCAAACTTCCGGGCGAGGTTCATTTCCGGGACGCGGTCGAGTTGGCCGGTGGCGTCACCCCAGATGCGGCAATGGATTCGGCTCAAGTAATCCGCATCCTGTCCGGACAGTTCCTTAAAGATGATGAGCGTCTCTCTTAAGGAAGCGCTTGCAGGAGATTCGGGCAGCAATATCTTGCTGGAGCCGCGCGATCGGATTCTGATTCAGCAGAATGCATTTCGCGCGGACACGCCTACCGTCGTCATTGCCGGCGAAGTCGTCAATCCTGGGCGCTATCCGCTGATCGGGAGTCTGCAGGTCTCAGATTTGGTCCGGCTTGCTGGGGGATTTAAGCGCAGCGCATACACCGACACTGCTGATCTGACCCGGTTCAATCCGACTGCCGGCGAAAACAAACTAGGTGAGCATTTCGAAGTCGACCTCGCTGCGGCGCTGGCGAACGACACCGATAAAAACCTGCCGCTTCGTGACGGCGACGTACTCACGATTCGGCAGCTTGTCTGGCTGGAACGACATCGGCGCCTCGGTCAATCTCGGTAGGTGAAGTTGAACACCCCGGGAACTACGGAATCAAGCCTGGTGAACGTCTCAGCTCCGTCCTGAAGCGAGCGGGAGGTTTTGCGCCGCAGGCTTATGTTTATGGCGCGGTGTTTACGCGTCCGGAAGTGCTGCAGATGGAGCAGAAATCTCGCGACGAACTCGTTCAGCGAATTCGAGGCGAAGAAGCAGAATTGGCGCCGATGCCTAACGACGATGCCGATAAGAAAATGGTCAAACAGAATGGCACCCAGCAGCTCGAGACAGCGATTTCCCGCCTTCAAGGGACTCCGCCCAGCGGGCGCATGGTCATTCGCATTTCCGCGAATTTGAAGCAATGGGAAGGGACTCCCAACGATGTCGTGCTCCGGAGCGGGGATACGCTCGTGATTCCGAAGGCGCCAAACTTCGTCCTGGTTTCCGGCGCTGTTTATGACGAAACGGCTGTCACCTATAGGCCGGGCCGGAGTGCGAATTGGTATCTCTCGCAGGCCGGTGGTCCGACCCAGCTTGCGGACAAGAAATCCATTTTGTGATTCGTGCGGACGGATCGATTGTGGGCGGAGGCAGTTCCGATGGGTTGTTTACGGGCAGCCCGTTAAGTGCGGCTCTGCGGCCGGGCGATATGGTCGTGGTTCCGGAGAAAGCCACCGGCCAGAACCAGAAGTGGAAGACGCTGATGGCAGACGGCCACAACGGTTTCTTCCATGGCCACATCGGCGATAATCGCGGCCAAGTTCTGAGGAACGAATTGGGGCCAGTGCGTAGGTTTGGCACAAAGCTTTTCTTCAGTTTGATCATTCTCGCAATGCTGGGAACGACTCTGCGGGCACAAAACTCGGCTGGGGAGCAGCAGCTCTTGCCTGATGAAACAGACACGAAGCAACTGAACAACGCCGACAACTTTACCGAAAGTCGGGTCGGCTTTTCGTTGCTGAAGAATATTGCTCTCGATCAGAAGGCAATCTGGACAAGTCCGTTTCATCTTCGTTGGGCCGACGGCACTTGGCTTTTCCCGTTTGCCACTGTGACGGCATTCTCTGTCGCGACCGATCGATCTTTCGTTCACTCGCTGTCCAGTGATCCGCAGAGATTGAGCTCGGTATCGCAGCTTTTCCAATTATGGAGTGGGAGCGCTGGTTGGGCTTGGTGCTGGCTCCTACGTGTGGAGCTACATCTCGCACGACGAGCACCAAAGAGAAACGGGAATCCTTACGGGTGAGGCTGTGATAGACAGCCTGCTCACAACGCAACCCCTCAAGTACTCATTTGGTCGGGAGCGACCTACTGCTGATCAGGGGCAGCTGGATTTCTTCAAGGGCAGCAATTCATTTCCATCGGATCACGCCGCAATGGCTTGGTCCGCTGCGACCGTAATCGCCCACGAATATCCCGGTTTCCTCACCAAGACATTAGCTTACGGACTCGCCACAGCCGTGAGTGCATCCGTCGTGTTGGGGAAGGATCACTCGCCTTCCGATGCCCTCGTCGGCAGCGCACTTGGCTGGCTGGTTGGCAGAGAGATCTATCGACTCCACCATGACCCTGATCTTGGCGGAGATACGGTCAACAATCTTCCCGGAAAGGAAGTCTTTGAAAGCGAACGCGATCGGCACGACATGGGATCTGCGTTCGTGCCGCTCGATAGCTGGGTCTATCCGGCTTTCGAACGGCTCGCGGCGCTCGGCTTGGTGAATAGCGCAATCATGGGGCTGAAGCCGTGGACAAGAATGGAATGCGCTCGCCTCGCTGAAGAAGCGACCGAGTCACTACAAACGGCCAATGCACCGAATCAAGAGGCTGCCGGTCTCGTCACAAGACTGCAGCAGGAATTTGCTTATGAGACTGGTCTGCTTAGCGGCGGCCACAACCTAACCGCTAATCTCGATTCCCTTTATGTGAGGACAGTCTCGATCAGCGGACCAGCGCTGACAAATAGCGATCACTTCGGGCAAACGGTTGCGTATGACTTCGGCCGGCCTTACGAGCGCGGAACCAACGGCCAAGCCGGCGGATCGTTCGAGGCTGCCGCAGGGCCACTCGTCATCTACGTCCGCGCAGAGTATCAGCATGCGCCCGCAGCGCCGGCATATTCAGATACACGTTCGCGAACTTCATCGCTCAGGCTGACGACGTGCCCCTTTCTGAAGTGCCGTCGGGGGCGTCTGCAACCATAAATCGGCCGGAGCTACTCGATGCATATGCCGCTGTAGACATTCACAACTGGCAGCTTGAGGTTGGCAACCAGAGCCTTGATTGGTCTCCAGCAGACGATTCGATGATGTGGAGCGACAACACCGAGCCCGTAACCATGGTCCGGCTAGTGAATCCTGAACCATTCTCTCTGCCAGGATTTCTTCGGCATCTCGGCCCTGTGCGAATTGATCAGCTCTTCGGCCGGCTTGAAGGGCATCCATACGTTCCAAATCCGTTTGTTTACGGGCAAAAGATCAATGTCAAACCGTTTCCCTTTCTGGAACTCGGTTTTGGACGACGAACCACCATCGGAGGTACCGGCAGCGATAGCCCGCTCACCTCGGAAAACTTGGGCCTTAGTTTTGTTGGCATCGTCAGGCCGTCGATCAATCCACATACCAGGCGGCAGTGATTCGGAGATGGATTGGACGTTTTACGTTCCAAAAGTCCGGCATTACATCGTTCTCTATGGGGACGCCTACGCAGAAGATGACATCTTGCCGATCGAGAACCCGCCAAGAAATCCTTGGCATCCCGGCATCTACATCACGCATATTCCTGGAATCCCCAAGCTCGATTTTCATATGGAAGGGGTCTCGACTGAATCTCCGTGCGGACTTATAGGTGCGAACGATCAGGGCTGCGGTGGGAATTTCGGACGTTATACGTACTACAAATTTGACTATCCCGATCTAAACCAGAGTTACGGCTACCTGACAGGCAACACTGTTGGACAGGGATGGCCGCTCCATACAGGCTTGGCTCACCTATTGGTTGTCGCCGCGCAACACTTTGCAACTGACATACAGACACAATTCTGTGGCTGGCGATTTCATGCCCGGCGGAGGCGCTTGGCAAGACTACGCTTTGCGAGAACGAGATCTACCTACGAAATGGCTTTTACTTGAAAAGCGAACTTCAGTACGAAAACATCTCTCGTTATCCGGTTTTGTTCGGCGGGCCGCAGAAAAACGTTACGGCAATTCTGGAATTGGGCTTTTATCCAGAGAGAAATTCGGGAAGGCAGAAGAGTAATCCATAGGCGCATGGAAGACGACAATATCAAATTGCATGAGCCCTCCGGTGCTGCGTTCGAGGGTGATGATGACGATCCGGACGCGGAAGAAGAAAGGGAGGCCCGCGAAAGATGGATAGCCGTCCTGCGCCTTCTCTGGAGCCAGCGGAACTTCGCTCTTCGTGTTGTGGGTATCGGGCTGATGCTCTCGGCCATAGTCGCCTTTGTAATTCCAAAGCGGTACACCACAAGCACACGGCTGATGCCTCCGGACTCGCAGTCCACGTCCAACATGATGATGATGGCAGGAATGGCGGAGAAAGCCGGAAGTGGATTGGGAGCCATGGCTGGTGATCTTCTGGGCCTGAAAAGCTCGGGTGCCCTGTTTGTCGGCATGCTGCAAAGTCAGACGATTCAAGACCATTTGGTGCAGCAATTTGAGCTGAAAAAGATTTATCGGGCGAAACTTCTCGCGGACGCACGAAAAAAGCTGAGCGAGAACACGGATGTCCAGGAGGATCGCAAAAGCGGGATTCTCACGATAACGGTGACTGATCAGAGTCCACAAAGAGCTTCCGCGATCGCCAACGCGTATGTCAGTGAACTGAATACGATGGTTGCTCAGCTCTCGACCTCTTCTGCCCATCGGGAACGCGTTTTCCTAGAGGGACGACTTCAATCCGTGAAGATAGATCTGGATAGTGCTGAGGCTCAGCTTGCTCAGTTCTCCAGCAAGAATAGCACCCTGGACATTCAGCAGCAGGGAAAAGCAATGCTAGATGCGGCTGCAGGCTTGTCAGGGCAGATGATCGCAGCGGAATCTGAGCTCGAAGGATTGCGGCAGATCTATACCGAAAACAATGCACGTGTTCGCGAGCTAAATGCTCGCGTCACCGAGCTTCGGAAGGAACTTGACAAGCTCGGCGGTATGGGCAGCAACGTGGCGCGGGCCAGGCAAAGTAACGGCGAGCCTTCCGTTCAGCCGGTTGCAGATTCGTCCGCGGACATGCCGTTCCCATCTATTCGAACATTGCCACTGCTCGGTGCGAAATATGCCGATTATTATCGCGAGGCTAAGATCCAAGAGACCGTGTACGAATTGCTAACGGAACAGAACGAGCTCGCCAAGGTCGAAGAGGCGAAAGAAACGCCGAGCGTCAAGGTACTCGATCCGGCCGAAATACCCGAGAAGAAATCTTACCCGCCGCGGCTGATCATCATTGGCCTGGGCACCTTGATCGCCATGGCGCTCTCCATCATTTCGACTCTCGGGACGCAGCGCTGGCGGGAGATAGGTCCGGACGACCAGCGCAAGGTCCTTGTGCAAGAGATCGTTGGGACCGTTAAAGGGCAGCTTGCGTGGGCGCCTGAGAGCGCCGCTACGTTTGCCGCGGTGCAAAGAATGTGGTGCTGGTTCCGGTCCAAGCCGTCGGATACATCGGAGCAGCGAACTTAGCTTAACGCGTTAATTAAAATAGGGGTTAGGTCACACGAGCCCTTGTAAGTGACGGGGCGAAGCTGTGTGAGGCGAATGATTTCAGCTGAACTAAAATCCGAACCAGGTTCCATCGCTGCCGGAAATGTTTCCAGGCCGGCACAAAATCTCTTGCCACGCTGGTACGTGGCGCAGACCTGTGCGCAGCACGAAAGGCGCGTGTCTGAGCAGCTCGGTCAAAGGTCCATCGAAAATTTTCTTCCGCTGTACGAGAGAGTCAGCGAGTGGAAAGACCGCCGCGTGCGCCTGCAAGTGCCGCTTTTCGCCGGCTACATTTTTGTTTGTGTAGCTCTGTGTGAGCGGCTCAGAGTTCTGGACATTCCCAGCGTGGTGCGGCTAGTCGGATTTGGCGGCCAGCCCGCGGCGCTGCCCGACGAAGAAATCGAGGGAATTCGCAACAGCTTGAGTTTCAAATTGCCGGCCGAGCCCTATCCGTACCTGACGATTGGCCGCCGCGTCCGCATATCCCGTGGGCCGTTGCGCGGAGCGGAAGGAATTCTCGTTCGCAAGAAGTCCAGCGTTCGTCTCATTTTGTCGGTTGATCTGATTCAGCGGTCCGTGGCGGTGGAAATAGATGCAGCCGACGTCACTTCAATACCGGGTGCAAGTGAGGTTCTTGGCACGCGCTCCTCTCATCTGCGCCCTCTTTCAAAACCATTTGAGGAGGATCTATGAGGATAGCAGTATTGGGCGGAGACGGTTATTGCGGTTGGCCCACCGCGCTGTATCTCTCGCAGCGCGGCAATGAGGTGGCCATCATCGATAATTTCTCTCGCCGTTTGTGGGATCACGAACTGGGTGCGCCCACGCTGACGCCGATTCGGCCACTCCCGGAGCGGTTGCGGACGTGGAAGCGGCTCACCGGAAAAACGATCGAATTGTTCGTCGGGGACATAAGCGATTACGAATTCGTTTCCACGATGTTCAAGGCTTTCGAGCCTGAGGCCATCGTTCATTTCGCCGAACAGCGCTCGGCGCCCTATTCCATGATCGACCGGCAGCATGCGGTGTTCACGCAAGTGAATAACGTGGTCGGCACGCTGAACGTGCTCTTCGCTATCCGGGAATTTCAACCAGATTGCCACTTGGTGAAGCTGGGAACCATGGGCGAATACGGCACGCCAAACATCGACATCGAAGAAGGGTTCATCAAAATTCAGCACAACGGACGTGAGGACGTGCTTCCATTCCCCAAGCAGCCTGGCTCGTTCTATCACCTCTCGAAGGTGCACGACAGCCACAACATGATGTTTTGCTGCAGGATCTGGCGTTTGCGCGCGACCGATCTCAATCAGGGAGTGGTCTACGGCACGATCACCGATGAAGTCGCAATGGACGAGGCCCTGGTGAACCGCTTCGATTACGACGAGGTTTTCGGCACTGCGCTCAATCGGTTCTGCGTGCAAGCGGCCATCGAGCATCCTTTGACTGTATACGGCAAGGGAGGCCAGACGAGGGGATTCCTCGACATCCGGGACACCGTTCGCTGTATCGAGCTGGCTTGCTTGAATCCAGCCGGCAAGGGCGAATGCCGCGTATTCAACCAGTTCACCGAGCAGTTCTCGGTGTTGCAACTCGCGGACATGATTGGGGCGGCCGCCCGGAAATTCGGTCTTAGTGTCGCGATCGATCATCTGCCCGACCCGCGCGTCGAAGCCGAAGAACACTACTACAACGCGAAACACACTAAGCTCACCGATCTCGGGTTGAAGCCGCACCTGCTTTCTGAATCGCTGGTTGATTCGCTGGTGAATATTGCCGTGAAATACCGGGACCGCATCGACGATTCCATTCTGCTGCCGCGCGTCAACTGGCGCGAGGCTCGAAACGACCGACGGCGCACACCCGCGGCGGAAGTCGCGGTAAAGGTTTCGCGAGGCAATGGGAAGGCGAACGGGCGTGGCAACGGTCGCATGCGGCAGGTGTCGCCGATTCCGGTCGCCTGAAAAACTCGAAGGGGTGCAACTTGGTGCAAAGTCGTTAGTTCTTCTGGATTTAGAGGGATAGGGCAGTTCCCATACTTCGTGGAAAATCAAACCTCAAGATGAGCCCCCGTTCCCGCGTTCGGGTCCGACTTTGCTAAGCGAAAAGCGCGACTTTGCAGAAGAATCGTTGATGGACGACAAGAACAAAGCACTGGAAATCACAGGCAGGCTTCTGACCCGCAATTGGATCCTCAATCTCGGCGGTCAGGGGCTGCCTCTCTTCGTCGCCTTGCCAACGATGCCGTATGTGATCCGAGGCCTGGGGACGGAGCGCTTTGGAATTCTCTCGATTGCCTGGGTGCTGCTTAGCTACACAACCGCGCTCGACCTCGGGATGGGCCGAGCGACCACGAAATTCGCGGCCGAGTTTCTGGGGCGAGGCGAACACGATAAGCTTAGCGGTATTGTCTGGACCTCGGTCTGGGCACAGGCCATTCTGGGTTCGGCCGGTACGGTCCTCGCCGCGGCGGCGACGCCTGTAGTCGTCGATCACTTTTTGAAAATGTCGTTCTCGCTGCAGCACGAAACAAAGATCAGCTTCTTTATCATGGCCGCTTCGCTGCCGGCGGTAATGGTGGGCAATACCTTCCGGGGGTTATTGGAAGCGGGGCAGCGCTTCGACCTGGTGAATTATGTGCGCATCCCGGCCAATGCTTCCATATTTCTTCTGCCGGCGCTGGCCGTGCCGCTGAGGATCGGGCTGCCGAGGGTGATTTTGTTGCTGGTTCTGGCGCGACTCGGGGCGACGGCGGCATATCTGGCGTTCTGTCTTAGGCAATATGCCGTGCTTCGAACAAATATCTCCGGCGACCGAAAAGTGGTCCGCACGCTGCTTGTTTATGGCGGCTGGGTGACTGTCTCGAACACACTGGGCCCGTTGATGACGTATCTCGACCGGTTCTTTATCGGCTCGCTGATTTCCATGGCTGCGGTCGGATACTACACGCCGCCTTATGAGGCGCTCAATCGTGCGAATGTTCTCCCCGGTAGCCTGACGGCGACGATTTTCCCGGCGTTTAGTTCGCTGGATGCTTCCGGCTCCCAGGAAAGGCTCGAAGAACTCTGCGTCCGATCCCTGAAGTCATTGCTTTTGGCACTGGGGCCTATGTTGCTCCTGGTAATTTTCTTCGCGCGGGAAATCCTGAACGTGTGGCTCGGTCCTGATTTTGCTGCAAACGGCACACTTGTACTGCAGTTGCTGGCAGTCGGGACGTTGATCAACGCTCTTGCCTATGTCCCGTACTGGTTGCTTCAGGGGCTGGGACGCCCCGACCTGACCGCGAAATTCCATCTGCTCGAGTTGCCCCTCTACGTTGCGGCATTGATGTACCTGCTGAAGCATATGGGGATCGCTGGTGCGGCTCTCGCGTGGACGCTTCGCGTTTCTCTTGACGCCGTACTCGTGTTTGCTGCGGCTTACAAACTCAAGTGGCTGACCTTCGGCGGTGCCGCTCGAGGTGGAATCATGAAAACGAGCGCGGCACTGGCATTATTTTGTGGGACTTTACTATTGCTCGCCACAAGCTCTTTTTCCTATCTCACGCAATACGCTTCCGGGCTTGTCCTGATGGCGTTATTCGGAGCAGCCACTTGGAAATTTGTTCTCGATGCGAAAGAGAAACATCTGCTGATAGCGACGGCGGGACAGTTCCGTGCGGCGTTCTTCAACGTAAGGTCAGTATAGGGGTAGGCGATGGCCCTCTTGACCAACATTCTGGGCTCCTGTTGGGTCCCGACCTTATTTTTGATTTGCGTTACGCTCTTCCTTCGGGAACGCAGCGGCAGTTGGTTTGCTCCTAGCACTTTCATCGGGGCGTTGTGGTGTCTTTATTTGAGCGTCTCGCAGCTCTTGCTGAACTACCGTGTGTCGCCTCTGGGGATATGGGTTCTGGTGATTCTGGTCATTGTCATTCAGTTGGCGGCGACCTTCGGTGAAATGAACTCACAGGCCACTCAAGCGACTGGCGCAGATGCGGCGCGCCGAAGCTCAATACGATCAGGTGTTGGCCGCGCGTGCTGGATTTCTCTTTTGGTGGCGTTCTCAGGCCTCGTTTATTTTTCGATCTCAAGTGTCGACTTATTTGATCTTCCAAATACGTTCGATAGCCTTATCAGAATCGGTGGAATATGGACGCAGCGCCGTTATGATGGGCAAGTAGACCCCTGGCCTTTTCGACTCGCAGCAGTATGCGCCTATCCAGGTGTGCTATTCGGTGGAATCGTGTGGGGTGTTTCCAGGAAATTCGGCGATAAGGCGCTGAGCGTTGCATCCCTTTTACCTCCGCTACTAGTCAGCGTTCTGCTCGGCGCTCGAGAACCTTTCCTAATTGGGTTCATTTCATGGCTCGGCGCAAATTGGTCAACCACTCGCGCGCGTACGCGCAAGGCGAGGAAGCTTTTCAACGTCGCGACCGTATCGTCCGTAGTCCTTGCGGGAGGATTTCTCGTTTTTCTATTCTTCTTGGTCTTTGCGCTGAGGGATGCTGTTCACGGCGATGATCTTCAGCTGCAGGTTGACAGGGGTCAGACTTATAACTACATGTTTGGCCCACCGTTGGCATTCGCCTCTTGGTTTGAACACTCGGAGTCGAGCGCTCACACCTGGGGCGGTTTAACTTTCGCCGGCGCGTTTGACTCTCTGCGAGCACAGCCGAGAGTCGTACGCACGTACACCGATTATGCCAACACTGTCGCCTTGGAAAACACGAACATTTTTACGGTTTTTCGCGGCCTTATACAGGATTTCACATTGCCAGGGGCAATAACGCTCTGCGGGGTGTTTGGTTACTATTCCGGAAAGGTTTATTCACGGCCATCCTGGGATCCGGGTTTCATGCTCGGGCTTTCGGCGTACTATGCCTTGGCGTTGTTCAGCCCCCTTGTGTCTTTCTTCAGTTCGAACAGCGCAATTTTCGCTTGGGTGATCGTCTCGTTTGTGCTGAGCGCATTGAAGCCGTTACAGGCTGTCCTCACAAAGACGCGCCGTTCAAACGTTGGAGTGATCGCGTGACGAAAGCGCTGTTTATCGCGATCAATTACAAGGCCGCCGAATCTACGGCGCGTTTTTTAAGCAGCTTTGTGCGTCTCGAGCAATCGGACAGCGCGCAGGTTCTGGTGGTGGAAAATGATTCTCGGGACGGGTCTGATGCCAAACTTAAACCAATTGTCGACGCGATTCCGAATGCGGAATTACTCGTATCCAGCGTGAACCGCGGATACTTTGGGGGCGCAAAGTGGGCGCTGGATATCGAACTCGATAAAGGGGGTCTGCCGGATTGGGTAATCATCTCGAACAACGACATTACGTTCGAGGACAGGCAGTTTCTTACGAAACTCTTCGAGAGGGAGCCTAAGGCGTGTGGAGTCCTGGCGCCCGCCGTCGTGTCGAAGCTGACGGGAATCGACTGCAATCCCTTTCTTTGCAAACGGCCCACGGCGTGGCAGGTATTCCGGCTTCGTTTCTGGCTTGCGCACTACTATTTAATGGCATTCAAGCAAGCCCTTTCCCCTTATGTGCGGATGCTCCGTCACCGTTTGTACTGGTGGCGTGCGAAATCCATTCCGGGCGTAAAACGCACTATTTATGCACCACATGGAGCTTTCGTCATTTTGAGCCGCCGGTTTTTTGAAGCGGGCGGATTTATCGACGACGGCTTCTTTTTGTATGCCGAGGAGTTCTCGGTGGCCGAGCTCTGCCGTTCCTTGGGCCTCGACGTAGTTCACGATCCCGATTTGCAGGTCGCCCACGATCCGCACCAAACCGTCGGCCGCAAGCTGAGCAGGTCGGTATATGCATACCAAAAGGACGGCCTCAAGTATGTTGTAGAGAATTATTTCCGTGAGTCAGGATCTAGCAGCGGTCACGAGATCCTCGCCAGACGCTAGCGGGGACCGACATAAGTGAGTTGGTCAAATGAATTCGGGCGGGTTTGGTTGGCGATAGTGGCCTACACGTGGGTGGGATATCCGGCGCTTCTGTGGGCGCTTGCGTCGGCCGCTCTCTTGGCGTTCGCCTTTGTCGCGTGGATGTACCTGCTCGACAGGCGAGAGCGAAACGCATTTCTTCCGGCGACCGGGCAGTTGCGCGCGATGTTCGCGAGGGCGAGGTGACACGGAACGTGAGCATCGCTACGGAAGACGTCCCGAGATGCTTCCTCTGCAACCGGGCTGGAACACTACTTTACGAGCAGCTGCACGATCATTTGTTCGGCGCGCCGGGCGTATGGGGATTCCTTAAGTGCCCTGGGTGTGGTTTAGTCTGGCTTAGTCCACGACCCCTCCCGGGCGATCTGAAGGAGGTCTACAGGCAGTATCACACGCATGACGAAAGCGGTCGGTCGGCACTTCGACGGAGGTCCAAGCGGGCCCTCTACTCTACTTTGCCGGGCTACCATAGCCTCGCGCCCAATTGGCCTTGGAAACTGCTAGGCAAGGGCTTGGCTCTATCGTCGCTAATGAAAGAGCGCGCCTTCCTCGGAACAATGTGCCTAGTGGGGGACAAGAAAGGCACACTGCTTGATGTCGGATGCGGCAATGGCCTCTTTCTATCAATCATGAGGGACGCAGGCTGGAAAGTGGTTGGAGTCGAGCCCGATGGCGCAGCGGCACACGGAGCGCAAGAACGCTATGGGTTGACCGTTTTTGCAGGGCATTTGGCGGACGCGAAATTCGACGATCGCACGTTTGATGCGATCACGCTTAACCATGTCATCGAGCATACGTTCGACCCCGTTGCATTACTTAGCGAATGCAGACGGTTGCTGAAGCCCGAGGGGACTGTAGTCCTTATTACGCCGAACGCGGAGGGTCATGGCCATTCGAGGTTTAAGAGTTTCTGGAGAGGGCTCGAACCGCCAAGACATATCAACGTTTTTTCAGGGAGCACGCTCCAGTCGTGCTGCAAGAAGGCTGGTTTGCACGTTCGGTTTCTTCGTACCTCTGAACGGAGCGCAGCGTGGATTTGGGGGGCAAGCCATGCCATCCAAGGCCGACAGAACGATTCGAGCGCCGTCGTCAAATGGCGAATGCAACTGCAGGGTCTAATGTTCCAGCTTCGGGAGAGAAACATGCTCAGAACCTCGGGAAATGCTGGCGAGGAGTTGGTAGCCATTGCCGACTGCGCGAAATTGGCAGAGATGGGTGCATGTGACGAGGCATCCAAACGGCCTGTTTACCAGGTCTGTTCACCCGGAAACTTAGATGCCTAGCTAGCTGCTAACTGTAAACGAGGAGCCTCAGTGACTTGGTCGAGTCAATTGGTGTGGTTGTCCATGGTGATGATCGTTTACACCTGGGCGGGATATCCGGTGCTTCTGTGGGCTTTGCGCCGGTTCTTTGAGCGTCCGGTCGCTCGCGACAGCGCCGGGACGAGGCCGTCCGTCTCCATTATCGTGGCCGTATATAACGGGGAAAAGCACATCGCCGCGAAGCTAGAGGATTGCCTTGGCATGGAGTATCCGCGGGAGCGCCTGGAAATCCTAGTTGTTTCGGACGGGTCCACGGACCGGACAGAAGAAATCACGGAGGAATTCACCAGCCGGGATGCGCGAATCCGCTTGCTGCGAGGCGCGGGACGCATGGGGAAGAGCGGAGTGCAAAACCTAGCGGCGCAAGCGGCCAAGGGCGAAATTTTGTTTTTTACGGATGTGGAGGCGCAAACGCAGCCAGATGCGCTGGAGTTACTGGTATCGAATTTCGCGGACCCGCAAGTGGGGTTGGTGACGGCAACGATTTACCTTGGAGAGCTGTCGAACGCGGTCGCCCAGGGGCAGGGCTGCTATTGGCGTTACGAGCTTTTTCTGCGACAAGGAGAGAGCGATCTGGGGACGCTGGCCACGGCGAGTGGAGCGGCCCTAGCCATTCGGCGAGCGGCTTTTGTACCCATTAAGACATGCTACGGAGACGACTGCGTTCTGCCGCTAGTTGTGCGCCTGCAGGGCTATCGCGTTGTGCACGATTCACGCGCCTCGGTATTCGATACGTTTCCACACAGCATCGATGGCGAATTGCGCGCGCGCATACGTATGGTGGCGCGAAATTGGACAGGAATACTGAGCCAGCCCGCAGTTTTGAATCCGCTGCATTTTCCGGGAACCGCCTGGGGCCTGGTTTCTCATAAGCTTCTGCGATGGCTCACTCCGTTTTTCCTCGCTGTTCTCCTGGCCGCGAGCGCCGTCTCTTTTGTGCACGGCCGATATGTCTTCCTGTGCCTGCTGCAAATCACGTTCTACGGATCAGCGCTCATCGGATGGCTGCGGACTCGCAGCGGCCGGCAAACGCGAGTGTTTGCTCTTCCATTTGCTTTTTGCCTGGCGAATCTGGGATTTTTTCTCGGCATGGTCAAGGCGTTCCGCAACCAGAGAATTGTGACGTACTGAGCAGAGCCTCGAATGGAAACGGCCCAAGAATCGACAATCGATGGGGCGGAGCCGCGGCGGGCTGAAGGCGAGCTCGAACGAATTCGCGCGGCCTACAATCGGCGGGACCGTACGATCGGCCCCGGGCGTTATGCACGCATTGATAGAGTGAATCTCTATCGCGAGCAAGAACGGGAGCTCGCTCTGGCCGATCTCTTGCAGTCCGCTGGGATCACATCCCTAAAAGGTATGCGCATCCTCGACCTTGGCTGTGGGCGTGGCAGCACACTCCGTAGCTTACTGGAGTATGAGGCTGAGCCTTCGCTCCTCTTTGGCTTGGATCTGCTGGAAAATCGTATTGCGCCAGCTTACGGCCTAAGCCCGAATTTACAGTTTCTGCGGGGGAATGCTGCGGAGCTTCCGTTTCGAGACTCAAGCTTCCATCTCGTTCTGCAATTTACGTTGCTTACTTCTGTACTGGATGGTGGCTTCAAACGAGATATTGCGCGGGAAATTGGACGCGTGCTTGGAAGTGGCGGGAAACTTCTTTGGTATGACTTCGCGTTCAATAATCCCAAGAACCCGGATGTCCGCGGGATCGGCCGCGCTGAAATCAAAAGCCTTTTTCCAGGCTGGGGTATCAAGCTTCAACGGATCACGCTTGCGCCTCCGCTCGCTCGTCTTATAGGTCGACTCTCTCCCGCCGTGTACTACGCGTTAAGCGGCGTGACTTTCCTGTGCACGCACTACATCGGTCTGCTGGAAAAGCCCTAAGTTGTTGCGTTCGAAGCGCTGCCGAGCGATGGAACGCCATGGCGCGGCAACAGATCAAGGAGACCTGATGCAAGCCCCTTTCGTTACTGCGCGAGAAAGCTCAGAGGGTGAGGCGCCTAGATTGCGAGTACCCTTCCATCGAGCTTCGGTTGGAGAGGAAGAGGTCCGGGCGGCGAGCGAGGCGATTCGTTCGGGTTGGTTAACCATGGGTCCGAAAACGTTTGAATTTGAAGAAAAATTTGCGAAATATGTCGGCGCCAGGTATGCCGTCGCCGTTTCGACGGGAACTGCAGCGTTGCACTTGGCGCTTGAGGCGGCGGGAGTTCAGGAAGGCGACGAAATACTGCTGCCAACAACCACATTCACAGCAACTGCCGAAGCGGTTATCTATCTCAAAGCACGACCTATCTTAGTCGATATTGATCCGCTTACGATGAATCTAGACCCTCAAGAGACGGCACGGCGAATCACGCCCAAGACTAAGGCAATAATTCCGGTCCATTTTGGTGGACAACCATGCGATATGGATCAATTTCATGAACTAGCGAGAGTGCACAATCTGCGAGTCATTGAGGATGCAGCTCACGCACTGCCTTCGGCCTATAAGGGAGAGCGGGTAGGGAGACTAAGCGAGTTTACGTGTTTCAGTTTCTACGCGACTAAAACACTCACGACCGGAGAAGGCGGAATGGTAACGACGGATAATTCCACCGCAGCCGATCGAATGCGACTTATGCGCCTGCATGGTATCGGTCGCGACGCCTGGAAGCGTTATCGCGCTGATGGTAGCTGGCACTACGACGTGCTGGAATCAGGATTCAAATACAACTTAACTGATTTCCAATCGGCTATTGGCGTTGTGCAATTGGCTAAGTGCGACGTATTGTGGGATGCCCGCCGGGGTATTGCAGAGCGGTACTCATCGGCCTTTTCCTGTTTTGAGGAACTTGTAGTACCGACCGTGCGTACGGATCGCAGCACTTCTTGGCACCTTTATGTAGTAAGGCTGCGCTCAGATTTGTTAACGGGAGATCGCAATAGTTTTATTGACGCCTTGCAAAGGCGAGGCGTTGCTTGCAGCGTCCATTTCATTCCACTCCATATGCACCCGTACTACCAGCGAGAGTACGGCTACCGAATGGGACAATTTCCGCAGGCGGAAAAGGAGTATAGCGCCTGTCTTTCGCTCCCGATCTATCCGGATATGACAGAAGCAGAGATTCAGCACGTAATCAGTTCCGTCTCAGAAACGACGATCGCATTGCGGAGAAACTCCATCGCGGATACCTGCGGCGCCTTTACTAGCAGGTAATCGCGATTTAACTGCATGTCGCGAACCAATGGAAGCCCGAAAGGCGTTTATCTCAGTTGCGGGAAGCGCGCCCTCGATGTATTTGTGTCTGCAATTGGTCTGATCTTTCTCTTGCCGGTACTCGTAATCATCGCCTGTTGGATAAAGCTGTGCTCTGTCGGCCCGGTATTTTATCGCCAAATCCGTATCGGCCAGAATGGCCATCAATTCCAGATTCTAAAGTTCCGTTCCATGGTAGTTGACGCGGCGAAGATAGGCCTAGGCATCACTGTGTCAGGCGACAACCGAGTAACCAGTGTAGGCAGATTTCTGCGACGATACAAACTCGACGAACTTCCACAGCTTTTGAATGTTCTGTGCGGCGATATGAGCCTCGTTGGGCCAAGGCCTGAGTTACCTAGTTATGTCGCCAAGTACACCGCCGAACAACGCTTGGTGTTGACCGCACGTCCGGGCATTACAGATCCGGCAAGCCTAGCCTATCGTCACGAGGAAGAACTACTCGCCCGCCAGCGGGATCCAGACGACTTTTATCGTTCTCAGATTCTGCCCGATAAGTTGGCTCGAAATGCCTGCTATATCCAAGAAATTTCACTGAAGGGCGATCTTCGAATCATCCTGGAGACGCTCTCCAGCTCCTTCTTTGTCTCAGAGCGTAAAAATCATCCGACCGGAGTTCAGAGTTAGAAGCAGATGTGCTGAGGTAGCTGGCCGCTCTTGTTAATGACAAAGATTCGCGCTTTCACATGCCTCGCCAGCTTAGCTTACTGAGCTTTTCCCAATTCGGAGCATGAGTCGACGTTTCTAGGCAGTCCAATCTGGAACCTATAGAATTTTCCGTGAGTTATAAATTCCCATACCTCCTCTTGCGTTATAGGCCTTGGGTGATTGGCTTCTTCCAAGCAGGTCTAATTGTGTGCGCTTTGATTTTGTCTTGGTTGCTACGATTTGATTTCACACTGCCATATCGGTCCATTCTGTTTCCGGCAATTCCGATTCTGGTGGCAACAAGGTTTGCAACAATGGCGTATTTCGGCTTGCTTCGGGGATGGTGGCGATATGTAGGAATCAGGGATGGGCTGGACATCCTCGATGCGGTTATATCTGGATCGGCACTCTTCTGGATTGCTATGCACTTCGCCCTGAGGTCTAAGAGTTTTCCTCGGACAATTTACATTTTGGAGCCACTCATCACCGCTACATTGTTATGCAGTGTAAGACTGCTCTCCAGAGCCCTGGCAGAGTCTGTGCGGGAAGATGTTTCGTCGTGCAAGAGAGTCATGCTAATCGGTGCCGGATCCGCAGCGCGGACCATACTGCGCGAGATCAACGATCCCGGCAGCGCGTATGTGGCAGTGGGGTGCCTGGACGACGATCCGTCTAAAGACGGGATTAGAATCGAAAACACTCGCGTTCTCGGTACTGTTAGCCAACTTCCCGAAGTGCTTTTGTCCAATCCTGCGGATGAGATACTCATCGCGGTGCCGTCTGCCACAGCTGCACAAATGCGCCGGTTTGTGGAGATGTGCACTCGTTCGAAGATCAGTTTTCGTACAGTCCCCGCATTAAAAGATATTATTGCCGGACATGTGACTGTGGGCCAGCTCCGTGAGGTTAGCTTGGAGGATTTGCTAGGGCGCGAGCCCGTGAAGATCGATCTCGAGACCGTAAAGAGGGCAATTCAGGGGCGAACCGTCCTAGTAACCGGAGCAGCTGGTTCTATAGGTTCGGAACTGTGCAGGCAAATTCTCGATTACAGCCCCTCTCATCTGTTGTGCCTCGATCAGAACGAAACAGGGCTATTTTTTTTGCGGTTAGCTCTCCTGGAACATGGTGGGTCTGCCCAGCTTTCTTTTCGCATCGCGGACGTTTGCGATTCAGATCGCGTGCGCAGCCTGTTTGCAGAATTTCGGCCGGCAATTATTTTCCATGCGGCAGCATACAAACACGTTCCCATGATGGAAACCAATGTTCAGGAGGCGGTCAAAAATAATGTAATGGCATTGCTAGGATTGTTGGATTTGGCTGAAGAAGTTGGGTGCAAAAACTTTGTCCTCATTTCTTCCGACAAAGCAGTAAATCCTACCAATGTGATGGGCGCTACCAAACGAATCTGCGAATTGATCCTCTCGTCGCGTCCGGCTAATGGCATGAGAAGTGTCTCGGTCAGATTTGGCAACGTACTGGGCTCCAGCGGAAGTGTTATTCCAGTTCTGCGGCAGCAGCTCCAAAATCATCAGCCCTTAACAATCACTCATCCAGAAATGAGCCGCTTTTTCATGCTTATTCCAGAAGCGGTGGCCTTAGTCCTGCAAGCTTTTGCGATCGGCGATCATGGCGACATTCTAGTTTTGGATATGGGCCAATCGGTTCGAATTCTTGACCTGGCACGAAATCTGATCCGACTTTCCGGGAAGTTCGAGGACGAAGTTAAAATTCAATTCACGGGTCTTCGGGAAGGCGAGAAGCTGCACGAGGAACTCTTCTACGGGGATGAAACAATACTGGCGACATCTTGCGACAAGATCAAAAGAACTTGCGGAACATTGAAAGACTGGCCTTGGCTTCTCAATCGATTAAATGAGTTAGCGGAGTCAGTGAGCCTGGAAACGGCGAGGGCTGTCCGGGAAAAAATCAGGGAAATTGTTCCTGAGTATAATTTCGGCGTCGGCGAACCGGTACATGAATTCCGGAGGCTACACGACACTCACCACTCAGCCGTTGCAGCTAGCGATTAGGCAAGTTGACTTGCAAGTTGTTGAATATCGAGTCTCTCGCATCTGGAAGCAAGTATGCACAGTTCTGCTTTTTATCTCATCATTTCCTGTCCGTTTTGAACTATTAGCAAGATAGCCAGATATCAACCTATGGCACCGACCAACTCCCCGGGATTTGCCAGCCGCTAGTCTGTCCTCCATTATCGTCTGCCTTCATCCATGTGGACTGTGTACCCGCGAAAGAAGATGTAAAGGTGATCGGCAGGTTGAGCGTCAAGTTGTTGCCCGATCCGGAAGCTGAGGAACTGCCGACATTGATGGTGCACTGGCTGTTCTGCAGAGTTCCGGCACTCCCCTGGGTCATCGGCCCGAGCCAGCTCGTTCCGGCATCATTCATCAGGTACAGATTGTTTGTAGCCCGTACGTACAACGCCCAGCAGGAATTGGAGTTTGAGCCAGTAGCACTGAAGAGAGCCTGGACCGTATTCAGATAGGCGAATCCGTTCGGATCCGAATAGACGAAGCTGAAGGACTGAGGCCCCAAGCCGCTGCCGCTGTTGGGAGTCACAGAGACGATCGAGGGCGGTAGATTGGAGGTCGGCGGGATCGACCACGTCCCTGGGATTTGCCAGCCGCTAGTCTGTCCTCCATTATCGTCTGCCTTCATCCAGGTGGACTGTTTTCCAGCGAAGGCGGAGGTAAAGGTTGTGGCTAGATTCAGAGTTAGGTTGTTGCCCGATCCGGAAGCCGAGGAACTGGCGACATTGACGGTGCACTGGCTGTTCAGCAGGGTTCCGGCACTCCCTGGGGTCATCGGCCCGAGCCAGCTCGTTCCGGCATCATTCATCAGGTACAGATTGTTTGTAGCCCGTACGTACAACGCCCAGCAGGAATTGGAGTTTGAGCCAGTAGCACTGAAGAGAGCCTGGACCGTGTTCAGGTAAGCGAACCCGTTCGGATCTGAATAGACGAAACTAAAGGACTGAGGGCCCAAGCCGCTGCCGCTGTTGGGGGTCACCGAGACGACCGAAGGAGGTAAATTAGAGGTCGGCGGTATCGACCAACTCCCCAGGATTTGCCAGCCGCTAGTCTGTCCTCCGTTATCGTCTGCCTTCATCCATGTGGACTGTGCACCCGCGAAAGAAGATGTAAAGGTGATCGGCAGGTTGAGCGTCAGGTTGTTGCCCGATCCGGAAGCTGAGGAACTGCCAACATTCATGTGCACTGGCTGTTCTGCAGAGGTTCCGGCAGCTCCCCGGGTCATCGGCTCCGAGCCAGCTGGTTCCGGCATCATTCATCAGGTACAGGCTGTTTGCGGCCCGGACGTAGAGCGTCCAGCAGGAATTGGAGCTTGAGCCAGTAGCACTGAAGAGGGCCTGGACCGTATTCAGATAGGCGAATCCGTTCGGGTCCGAATAGACGAAGCTGAAGGTCTGTGGGCCCCAAGCCGCTGCCGCTGTTAGGCGTCACTGAGACGACCGAAGGAGGCTGATTGGACCGCCGGCGGAATGGACCAGCTGCCCGGGATTTGCCAGCCGCTAGTCTGTCCTCCATCATCGTCCGCCTTCATCCAGGTGGACTGTTTGCCGGCGAACGAAGAGGTAAAGGCTATGGGTAGGTTCAGGGTTAGGTTGTTGCCCGATCCGGAAGCCGAGGAACTGCCGACATTGACGGTGCACTGGCTGTTCAGCAAGGTTCCGGCAGCTCCCCGGGGTCATCGGCCCCAGCCAGTTTGTTCCGGCATCATTCATCAGGTACAGACTGTTCGTGGCCCGTACGTACAACGCCCAGCAGGAATTGGAGCCTGATCCGGTAGCACTGAAGAGAGCCTGGACCGTGTTCAGGTAAGCGAACCCGTTCGGATCTGAATAGACAAAACTAAAGGACTGGGGGCCTAAGCCGCTGCCGCTGTTGGGAGTCACAGAGACGATCGAGGGGGGTAGATTGGAGGTTGGCGTCGTCGCACTCAGAGAGTTAGAGTTCGTTGAACCTCCGGCGTCCGTAGCTTGAATCAGGTACGCGTACGTCGTCAATGGAGATACAGATTTGTCCTGATAGGCTGTGGCGGTAGCTAACAGCGACGCGATTGGGGTCGAGGGTGTGCAGCTCACGCCAGCGCAGCGCAAAACAGAATTCCCTGTCGCATTCGAACCGGCGGGGTTCGTCCAGACCAAATCGACTTCTGCGGAGGAAATAGGGGTGGCGGAAACTAAAGTTGGCGCTGGCGGTGCGATCCCCGCGTTCGGCCAACTGTTCACTAAGTTTGCGGCATTGACGCTGCCAATCCCGGTGGCGAAATCCCAGCCCGTCGTGGTGCCATAAGCGGGGCTATACGAATTGTCCGTCGTGGAAAGCACACCCTCCGTGCCCGAGGGCAAGTAGCAGTTGTAGGTGCCGGTGCAATTGACGTCCATATCGCCTTGTGTGACGTCGTAAAAGATGCAGGTGCCGGCCACGCCATTGCCGTTCGACGAGTTGCAGGCGCTGCTGCTGGTGTTGTATTCGCTGGCGGCGAGTTGATAGTAAGCGGGATTGGGATTCCCCTGGCGCTCCCCCACCTTTTGATTTACAAGGGCCTGGATGCCCGCCATTATCGGCGCCCCGAACGAGGTTCCGCCTGCGCCGGACCAGTCGCTAGGAGCGCCCGAGCAGGCTGCCCCGCCGTTTGCCGTGTCGGACCAGCAAAAAATGTAGTAGTGGCTCCAAAGTCCGTTCGCGGCGAACAAGGAAACGTCCGGAGTATCCCGCACGCCGTCGTTAGGATTCCCCAAATTGCTCAGCAAGGCCTGCCATGAAGGCTTCGCCCAGCCTAGACACGTGCCGCCGACCACCCCTGCTACGGCGGGCGAACCCGTCGCGCACCCGCTGGGGCCGCCACCGCCGGCAGTCGTGGTCAGAAAAAGTACGCCCAGTGTCGTGTCGTTGCAAAAGCCATCCGCGCCGTAGGATATTCCCTCTCCGAAGAGGTCAGTAACCAAGCCCCGGCGCAAGAGTCGTTCCACGGAATCTCAGGAACGTAGGACAAAGCCGAGCCAAAGTTCGCACGCGTTGCTCGAATTCCAATAGACGTCGTTCGTGCCGGTGTACGTGTCGCTGAAGTCTGTGCCGCCCACGGCCACGTTATACGGCGTGGAAGCAAACGCGTTGGCGCCAATGCCGTGTGTTGCCGCGGCTGGCGGGGTTATCGCAGGCCGCCGCCCCGCTGTCGCCCGCCGAAACGAAAACGGAAACGCCCTCAGACACCGCCTGCTGATAGGCTGCATTAAACGCCGCGTTCGCCGCGGCCCCGTTCTCCGTTTCGCACTCGCCGTAGCTGATGCTAACCAGCGCTGGCGGCTGCCCGCTTGCGTTGATCAGGTTTTGCAGCGCAATCAGGCCGCCGAACGTCGTGGTGGTATCCGCGCACGAGGCCAGCTGAATCGCTGCGCTGGGCGCGGCCGCGCTGGCCCATTCCGCATCGAGGATCGCCTCGCCGTCATTGTTGGCCACGACGCCGGGGTTCGTGCAGTTGTTTGGCCCGCTCAGAGGCGCCGGATGGCTCGTCGTAAACGATCCCGACGTGTAGCTCGAGAGGCCAAATTTGGTGCGGAACGTGTTCCAGTCCGTGGTCTTGAAGACGTTTGTGTCTTCGATGACCACGATCGTCTGTCCCTGGCCTGAGTAGCCCGCCTTGAAGAGCGGATTCAAGTTGTAGATGGTTGCCAGGTCCGCGGGCACCACCGCATAGGTGGGGCCGTTCACCGGAGAGTTAAAGGTGTAATTGGGCCGCCGATTTCATGCTGAGCGCGCGGTTTGAAGTCGTGCAAAGATACGATGCCTGCGATTGCCGGCGCCAGCGCGGCCGGAATCTGCGGGTCGCTCATGTTTGCGATATGACTCTCGCCGCGCACCTCGAGGTTATGGATCTCCGTGTGAAACGCTTGCCTCACCTGGCCCGCTGTTCCTGAAAAATCGATCACCATCCGGTTCGGATACACCAGATTTACGCTGAATCCGTGCGACTCGAGCCATCGCGTGATCGTGTCGAGTCTTGTTGCGCCAAGCCAAACTGCTGACCGAACTGCTCCGCCGTGAGCCATTTGTGGAAGTTAGCCGACGTGGGATCTTGCACCTCATCCAGGTATCGCTCAGCGCAGTCTCTTGCTCGGGAGCGCGCCGCAACTGAAGCAGCAGGTGGTCCATCGCAAATCCGTCCGCCACTGCGCCGCGATCGTTCTGCGCGATCGTTTCGGGGCGCACGTTGCCAGGGAGTGTGACCAAATTTCCTTCGTTAACGGCCTGCGTGATGAGGCACTCGCGCTCGAAGCTGTATTGATCGTTTGTGCCTGGGCGAGGACGAGCTGGAAGCTCAATACAAACGCCAGGACGCCAAAGAGCCACGATGCAACGCCCAGTGTTCGGCGCATGGGTTTCCTTTCGTGGAGAAGTGCAGACCAGATACTTGGAGAGGCGATTCGCCCCAAACGGGCAAAGAGTGGTCGCACTAATCCATTTTTCGAATCCAAAGTCGTTCCCTCGGGGTTGAGAACTTCGAAAGGGACGCGTTTCAGCCACGTCCGATCGCAAAAGAGAGATTTCGCTATCGTGCAAGTCTACCTGTCAGGGGGAGCGCCTCGGAACGTACCAACGGACAGTTTCGGGCCAGGGTGTCTGAGCTGTCCCATGTTTGGGACGAAGTCTTCCGGGGCGCGGCGTTATAGTGAGGTGTTTTTTGTTGCGGAGAAAGTTCGCGTGACGGGTGTCAGTTTTGTAAGATTCGAGTAGCCGATCGTTGGCTAACCCCCGTACTAAAGACGATCGGGTTAGGGAGTGGGCCGATGAATCCCGAGTCTGCTGTGCGTTCTTCCCGTAGTTCTCGCGTTGGCAGGACTGCTCCAGAACAACCCCGCAGCCGCTCAGCAGGCAAACACGCCAGAGAACCACCAGGCCACGGCGACAGCGGAACGGAAATCAAGCAGAGCGTCGAAGGTATTCTGGCTACCATAACCCAATCGCGCTCTACAAACACCCGTGGCTATAAGGTTGTGATACGCGATGATGGCAGCGCCACAGCGGAAATTGATGGCGCCAGTTTGGCCCTTCCTACTGAGCCATCGCGATCGCAACAGTTTCCTCCTGGAGCGATCGATACAAAGACGCTGCGGAGTCTGCTTACAGAGATTGGCGATGTCAGCAGGATCCCGACGGGAGGCTGCGCGAAATCGGTCTCCTTCGGAACGCGCACTCAGATTACGTATGCGGGCAAGACCAGTGGAGATCTGCAATGCATCCGACAGCAAGCATCGAACGTCGATCAGGCGCCACTGCAAGCATCTGAAGCCTTGGGCAGATTCGTGCAGACAACTTTAGGTCAATTGAAGATTAATGACAGAGGCATCGGATCGAAGCAGTAGAGCCGACGAAGCCAATCAGACTTCCACCGCCCTTCTTGTGCGGCTGGCTCGGTAGGCGCTTCAACCAGTCACGCCCTTCTTGTTTCGAGAATTCCAAAATGCTGAGCACCTCACTTCGAATGGATCCGACGGTGGCATTTCCAACATAGGGTGATGAGATTTTCTTCTGCATCATGGCCCAGTTTACTTCGCGGCATAATGTGGTGAACTTCCAATGCCGCCCGTGAACCGCAGAATTGGCAGCGCCAGCCATCGCGTTCCAAAATCGATCGATGCAACACCGAATACTGCTCCCGACCAAGACGCACCCGCGGGCGTTGTGAAATGCTCACGACATTGTGGCCATAGTTTCAAGGAATTCTTGTTGTTCTGAAGAAGAAAGAAACCCGAACAGCCGATTTAATGCAAGCCGCAACGCTTTGTTATCGCCGCTCTCCAGGTTGGCTCCCGCCAGAAAATCCGCGCAAATCATCTCCAAGCAGTAGCCTCTCGATTTATCGCTCCCCAACATTAAGGTGGCTGTCTCTAGGGCCTGCTCAATGACCGGCAGTTGGCTTTTATAAACCTTGAAATAGATGATCTCCCAGGGCTCGGTTTCTTGGCCCGTCAGGTGTTTTTCCACCTCTCGTTTGAACTCTTCCTTGGGCATCTCTGTCGCTTTGTGCAACCAGGTTGCACAGTCGAACCGCTCTCGATCTCTTCGGGCCACCTTCACCAGTTCCGTTGCTTTGCTCCATCCGACGAGTTTCAGCTCCGGTTTGGGGATTTTGGGCAGATGCTCGTGAATAGCCATGAGGTAATACGCCTTGCGTCTTGATTCCGGAAACTTCCTTTCCAGAAATTCGTCGAAGGACCTCAGATTATCCAATCGCCAGTATTGTCCTGCCCGTACCTCACAAAGATACCGACCCAGTTCCACGAAATAGGCATCTCGCGCGCGGTCCGAATTCTTCTCCCATGCCAGAATCTCATCGATCTTCGACAGGACAAGGGAGGCTCTTCTCGAATTGAGCTTCGGCTCCAAAGTAGGCCTTCCGTTAATCCACAAGCTGGTCAAGCCAATCAAGGTCGCTAGCTCCAGGACGACGGACGAGTTTCGATTCAACAAGCTGCTGGTTACCTAGACACAACCCCAGTTGCGGGCAGCTGATACAGCCGTTTTGGGGGAAGCGGATGCCGCTGTGCGGCAGGAACTCGCCAGCTTCGATATGGCTGGCCGTGGTCTCGACCATACGGCCGAATTCTTCCCTCTGCTGATCAGTGATAGTGGTCTTCAGGTACTGAATTTCAGAGAATCGCTTCCTAACAAACGCGACTAGTGCCACGTCCGACATCCCGCTCATCCAGGAGTAGCAGATGAGTTGAGGATCAAGCGAGAGCACTCCGTTGGGTTCTTCTGGATAGCGAGAAGTGGTGGTCTTCCATTCGAGCAAACACGGGCTGCCGTCGAGCTTGCCAATCGCGTCGACGTACGCGACGAAATCGTTTCCGTTTGGTAGGGAGCGAACCAACTTGATCTGTAGGTTTTGGATTGGACGGCTAACTTCGATGCGATCGTCTTGTGCCAGCCTCTCAAGGAGCTGAACACCGTGCCGGAACATCCGTTCCCAGCTGTCCCCATGGGAATATTCGAGCTGCGCTTCCTGGTATTTTGCCCATTCGGTGAATAGCGCGGCAGTACAGTCCTCCCGCCGGAAGTAAGCCGCGAGTGCCTGTTCAAATGCGCGGCCGAACAGCAACGTTGCCCGGCTGTCCTTTTCCTTCCAGCCGTCGAGATACCGATAGCGATAACTTCTCGGGCAGCGCAGGTACTGCGAAATTTGGGTGTAGCTATAGGTCATGGCCGACTTCCTGGCTCGTTGCTGGAGCAAACTCTTCCCAATCAGCCGCCGGCGCGAATCCATCAAAATTGAGGAAGGAATGACCGTTCAGGACGGTGTGCGAGACGCGAACAATACCTTGCAGCCCAATGAGCGCTTTCTCATCGAGTTCATCTCTACCCAGCAGATCGGTGTTATAGCCGAAATCGCGCAGGAACCAGCTCAGCCGCCAGAGTGCTTTTGGTGTGCAGTAGATGCGCCCAGTAAGGGAATGGCCCAGCTGTTCTTTGGGTTCAACCACGGACAATCGCACCAGATAAAAAGGTCTGGTTGGATGCCACCGGTAGAACGCTCGATCCACACGGACGAGGAAGACACCCTCAAGCTCATTGGATCCGTTTCTGCTTTCGCGATGCAGGCCGGGAATGTGGCGTTTCATGAGTTGACCTCCTGCGGTCTGGCGATAGCTGTTGAGCTTGCAAAGAAGGGCCGCGCGGTCTTTTGTCGGCCCGTTCGGCCAGATTGTTAATGAAGGCTTCGATCTGCTCTCTGGTGGCATTGTGAAGGTCAGGAGTACCGCAATAATCGGCGGCATACGCTTTTACGAGAGTGGGATCGAGCTGATGCTGGCGGATCAGAAGGCAGAGACGATCGCGGAGTCGAGGATGACGGTTCTGATGGCCGTTGCTATTTGCTGCCGCAGGGAACTTCCATTGCGGCTGGGCTGGGCGGCCGTATGCCTTCGGCTCCCAGCCAAGCTCTTCGACCGAGCAGAGACCGATGCCATAAGCTTTCCGGAGTGCTCGATTGACGGCGCGGGTCTCGGCGACTCGCATCTCGGCGCCGCGAACGAGGGGAGAGACATTTGAGGGATCGGCGTCGCCGTAGCCCACAAAACCCTTCGAGTCGCGTTGATTTGTAAACAATAGCTTTGAAGACCCAACGATTCATGGATGCGTCGGAGCAGCGGAACTCTGGAATAGTTCTTATGCCCAAGCAGTGCTTCCGTTGGGCTAACCGGAGCAATCCGGAGTGTGTTACGTACCAGTGCCCATAAAGATAGAGGACGTCTCCCATCACAACCGATAACTGATTGGCGCAAAGAAATTTCCGCAGTTCTGTTATTTGTTCTCGATCAAGATCCACCCACCTATGTCGAGCAGCGCGAAGTTCCGATCGATAAGAACTCAGCTTCCGTTTCATCTAAACCTCCCATACTAAGCGCTTAGTATTATACGAAGCGCTTAGTATGTCAAGCCCGGGTTGATTTCTGAAGGTGGCCAGATATATGTTTGAACGCGATGGCTAAAAGAAAAGGGAAGGACCCGCACGCTGTGGCATTGGGCAAAAGAGGTGGGAAGGCGCGGATAGAGAAGATGACGCCGGAACGGCGGCGCGAAATTGCCCGCAAAGCGGTTCTAGCGCGTTGGGCTAAGTATAAAGAAAATCAGCAGAAGCCTCAGTAACGGGAAGTTCACGAAGGTCTTTCAGAGCACCACTAACGTTGTCTTTGTTCAATGAGTAAGGTTCAGCTAGCCGGATAGGGGTGGCCGTGACTTCGCTAAGCGGACACCTGGCGTCCTAGAGCGGTACCCGCTCGCCCTCCCGTGGCAGTCAAACCGTCAGTAGTTACTGCTAGTGTAGTATATAACCGAACAGCTCACAGAGGCAAAATTACAAAACGAACTCAGAGTTCTCTAATCAAATGAAGGAGTTGGCCAATTCCGGGCTGCTGCTACGAAGCTTATTTGAGCAGGAGCCGTTGCGCGTTTTTCAAACCGCCCCGAAAATTCCTCCGGTACACGACATCTGGGGCTTAAGCCGGAAGAATCAGCGGTTTACAGCTGCACGATGGGATACTGATGAGGTTGGGGGGCCTGCTGGAAAAGCCGATGACCCCAGCCGAGTCAGAAGCCTGCTCTGACCTCTTGTATCCTACCTCTTAATACTTACCTAACAGCGCTTTCCCGAGTTGAGAATTGCGGCCTCCTGTCGCTTCCCTCAGACTATTTCGCGGAGGCCATATGATTCGTGCCAAGCTGCTCGTGTTCACAGTATTCACAACGCTTCTCTTCCTCTCCGCCGCCAAACTCACGGCCGGGGATATTGGCTACGTACATTGCCCGGCGGGCGAAGAGTACGTGTACCTCTATCAGTCCGCGGATAATTTCCAGGTGGTGGCTGATCTCAAGTGTGGACAGCAGATCGAAATTATTGATTCGCAAAACAGCGTTCGGGTGAGAGTCCGGACGGCTGATGGGAGAGAAGGCTACCTGCCGCAAACATCGATAGCTGCGCCCGTGCCAGTCAGCCCACCACAAGGCGCCGCACCACAAGCCGCCGCGCCACAAAGCGCCGCACCGCAAGCAGCCGCGCCACAAAGCGCCGCGCCACAAAGCGCCGCACCACAAGGTGCTGCACCACAAAGCGTTGCACCACAAGCTACCGAACCTCCTCCTCCGTCGAAGGCCGCCCCGGTAGCTCCCGCTCCAGCGGCATCGGTAGGTGTGTCCTTGTCCAGGTTGGACGAATCGGATACGCCTCGGGTGGAAGTTTCGGGCGGATATTCATTGCTCAATGCCGACACGGATGGCTTTACGACAAGTCGCCAAAATGTGAATGGCTTCGAGTCCTCCTTCACGTTCAACGGAACCAGACGGCTCGGCGCAGAAGCTAATTTCAGCGGCTATCTCCTGTCGCAATCAGAAAACCTGATAAACCTGGGAAACGGCACAGTCAACCTCGATCAGCGTGAATATGACATTCTTGGCGGTGCCCGTTACAATGGCGGGAAATTTTTTGTTCACGGTTTGATTGGCATGGATCGCATTTCATTGGTTCCGCTTGGCACCAGAGTGGCGCAGGATAGCCTCGCCGTAGCGGCTGGTGTAGGAACGGAGTGGAAGTTCTCGCGGCATTTTGCGATCAAGGCTTCTGGAGATTGGATCTATACTCGTCAACAGCGATACGATCTTGTTATCCCCGGCTCCCCTTCAGCCATGCAAAACAGCGTTCGGATATCGGTCGGAATTGCGTATCGAGCCGGTTCGGTCCCAGAGGCCCGATGATCACCCCCATGGTTAACCGATGATTGCTCACGATCAGTTCGGCTAGCTTGGCGCCGCACTGATCAGGTTCGACATACAAAACCCCAGGCCACGGCGATAGCCGAACAGGAAATGAAGCAGGGTGTCGAAGGTATTCTGGCTACCATAACCCAATCGCGCTCTACTAACACGCGTCGCCATAAGGTGGTGATAGGCGATGATGGCAGCGCCACAGCGGAAACCGATAGAGAACGACTCAACAGCCCTGCGATCCGCTCCACGAATTGGTTGCGCTTCAAGGAGGCAAACTACAAAATGAACTCAGGTGTGGAGAGCGAAGCGCCGACCTTTGCCGTTTGTGGGAACGATAGATTATAGTGTGCCCGCAATGCGTGAATTCTGGAAAGCGAACTCTCACCAGCACTCGTGAATTGGCTCAAACTCTGGCTCCCCGTGTGTCTGTGGGCTCTTGTGATGTCCACAGCATCGACGGATGCGTTTTCTTCCGAGCATACATCACGCATTATATTGCCTCTCCTGCGAGATCTGCTGCCGTACGCAAGCGCGGCAACTCTCGAATCAATCCACTTCGCGATCCGTAAGTCTGCGCACTTCGTCGAATATTTCATCTTTAGTCTCCTCTTGCTACGTGCCGTGCGCGGCGACCGCCGCTGTTGGATGTTACGTTGGGCCCTTCTAGCTTTGGTGATGGCTGCTGTATTTTCCATGTTCGATGAATTTCACCAATCATTTGTGCCTAGCCGGACTGCATCGCCCTGGGATTCATTGCTTGATACATTTGGTGCTGCGGCTGCACAGCTCGCAGTTTGGTTTCGGTCGCGCGGGAGTTCGACAGCCTACAGTTCCCGTGGCTGAACCCGACGAGGATCTCCACGGAGGAACCAAACCCTATTTGTAAAATAAGACGACTGAAGGCGCTTGCTCCAGGAACTGCTTCTATTCCGAGGGTACCAACCAACTGCCCGGAATCTGCCAGCCGCTAGTCTGTCCCCCATTATCATCGGCCTTCATCCAAGTCGACTGCGTGCCGGCGAAGGAAGAGGTAAAGGTCATGGCTAAGTTCAGGGTCAGGCTATTGCCAGATCCCGAAGCCGAGGAGTTGCCTACATCGACGCTGCACTGGCTGTTCTGCAAAGTTCCCGCAGCTCCCGGAGTCATTGGGCCGAGCCAGTTCGTCCCAGCATCATTCATCAGGTACAGATTGTTTGTAGACCGCAAATAGAAAGCCCAGCAGGAATTGGAGCCCGAGCCAGTGGCACTAAACAGGGCTTGGACCGATTCAGATAAGTGAACCCGTTCGGATCCGAGTAGACGAAGCTGAAGGCCTGAGGGCCCAAGCCGCTGCCGCTGTTTGGAGTCACGGAGACGACCGAAGGAGGTTGATTGACGGCCGGCGGTACCGACCAACTGCCTGGAATCTGCCAACCGCTAGTCTGTCCCCCATTATCGTCGGCCTTCATCCAGGTGGACTGGGGGCCGGCGAAGGAAGAGGTAAAGGTTATGGCTAGGTTCAGTGTCAGGTTGTTGCCGGATCCCGAGGCCGAGGAGTTGCCCACATCGACGCTGCACTGGCTGTTCTGCAAGGTTCCCACAGCCCCCGGGGTCATCGGGCCCGTCCAACTGGTCCCGGCATCATTCATTAGGTAGAGGTTGTTCGCGGCCTGGACATAGCGAAGCCAGCAGGAATTAGAGCTCGAGCCAGTGGCACTGAACAGGGCCTGGACTGTGTTCAGGTAAGTGAACCCGTTGGGGTCCGAATACACAAAGCTGAAGGCCTGCGGCCCTGAGCCGCTGCCGCTGCTGGGTGTCACCGAGAAACTGAAGGAGGTTGATTGACCGCCGGAGGCACCGACCAACTGCCCGGAATCTGCCAGCCGCTAGTCTGTCCCCCATTATCGTCGGCCTTCATCCAGGTGGACTGGGGGCCGGCGAAGGAAGAGGCAAAGGTCATGGGTAAGTTCAGGGTCAGGTTATTGCCGGATCCCGAGGCCGAGGAATTGCCCACATCGACGCTGCACTGGCTGTTCTGCAAGGTTCCCGCAGCCCCTGGGGTCATCGGGCCCGTCCAACTGGTCCCGGCATCATTATCAGGTAGAGGCTGTTCGCGGCCTGGACATAGCGAAGCCAGCAGGAATTGGAGCTCGAGCCAGTGGCACTGAACAGGGCCAGGACTGTGTTCAGGTAAGTGAACCCGTTCGGGTCAGAGTAGACAAAGCTAAAGGTCTGCGGCCCCGAGCCGCTGCCGCTGCTGGGCGTCACCGAGAGAACTGACGGAGGTTGATTGACTGCCGGAGGCACCGACCAACTGCCCGGAATCTGCCAGCCGCTAGTCTGTCCCCCATTATCGTCGGCCTTCATCCAGGTGGACTGGGGGCCGGCGAAGGAAGAATTAAAGGTCATGAGTAAGTTCAGGGTCAGGCTATTGCCAGATCCCGAGGCCGAGGAGTTGCCCACATCGACGCTGCACTGGCTGTTCTGCAAGGTGCCCACAGCCCCTGGGGTCATCGGGCCCGTCCAACTGGTCCCGGCATCATTCATTAGGTAGAGGCTGTTCGCGGCCTGGACATAGCGAAGCCAGCAGGAATTGGAGCTCGAGCCAGTGGCACTGAACAGGGCCTGGACTGTGTTCAGGTAAGTGAACCCGTTCGGGTCAGAGTAGACAAAGCTAAAGGTCTGCGGCCCTGAGCCGCTGCCGCTGCTGGGCGTCACCGAGAGAACTGACGGAGGTTGATTGACTGCCGGAGGCACCGACCAACTGCCCGGAATCTGCCAGCCGCTAGTCTGTCCCCCATTATCGTCGGCCTTCATCCAGGTGGACTGGGGGCCGGCGAAGGAAGAATTAAAGGTCATGAGTAAGTTCAGGGTCAGGCTATTGCCAGATCCCGAGGCCGAGGAGTTGCCCACATCGACGCTGCACTGGCTGTTCTGCAAGGTGCCCACAGCCCCTGGGGTCATCGGGCCCGTCCAACTGGTCCCGGCATCATTCATTAGGTAGAGGCTGTTCGCGGCCTGGACATAGCGAAGCCAGCAGGAATTGGAGCTCGAGCCAGTGGCACTGAACAGGGCCTGGACTGTGTTCAGGTAAGTGAACCCGTTCGGGTCAGAGTAGACAAAGCTAAAGGTCTGCGGCCCTGAGCCGCTGCCGCTGCTGGGCGTCACCGAGACGACCAAAGGAGGTTCAGTGGAGGCCGTCACCGTGAGGGTGAAGTTCTGTGTGGGATCTACTCCCACGCCGTTATTCGCCGCGAAGGTGATGTTATAGACGCCGCCGGTATTGGCCGCAGGTGTTCCGCTCAGCACGCCCGTGGTTGGATTGAACGTCACTCCCGTTGGCAGAGCCCCCGATTCACTGAGCATTGCAGCGGGGTAACCGCTGGCCGTCAGGGTGAAGGTTCCTGCTGAACCCACCGTGAAGGTTGTGTTGTTTGCGCTGGTAATTGCTGGCGCCTCATTCACCGTCAGCGCGAAACTCTGCGTGGCATTTGTTCCCACGCCATTGCTTGCCGTGAACGTGGGGTTGTAAGCGCCGCCGGTGCCACTCAAAGGCGTTCCACCGAGTACGCCTGTAGCTATATCGAAGGTTACGCCGCTGGGCAAAGCTCCCGATTCTGCTAGAGTCGGCGTCGGCGTTCCCGTGGCCGTCACCGTAAACGTTCCCTGCGTTCCGACGACGAAAGTTGCACCGGCGGCGCTCGTGATCGACGGAGGTTGAGACGTAGTCTGTATTGTATAGGTGGCGCTGCCTACCGCGCTGTTGGGGAGTCCGCTGGCTACGGCAATAGCCTGAATAGTAGTCGTGGTGCTGACCACGATTGCCGTACCGTCGTAGAGGGTCGAAGCAGTGCTGGGGATACTCCCGTCTGTTGTGTAATAAATCTGCGCGCCAGCGGTTACATCGGAAATCGTGACCGATTGAGCTACACCATAAGTACCGGCCGCCGGGCTGAAGGTTGGCGTTGCAACGGGTTGCGAATTTTGGTTTCCCGCTGGCAGGAATGCTACGACCATCGAAGCCCAGTTTCCCGCCGGGAGACTGGTATCCAATTGAGGCCATGTGAAGCTAATCGGGCTCGTCGAAGTCGAAATGACGTGGCCCCAGCCATTATTCTCGTCCACAGGCTCCGGCCCGCTCAGCGACTCACCGGAGAATGTATTCGTATCGAAGTAGGAGGTCCCTGGGTTGGAGGTTAGCCCCGTCGCTGTGTTGAATTCCCACATAATATCAGTGAAGATCAGTTCGCCCGACTGCGCGGGCGCGAGCGTGTAGGGCGTGGTAAGCGTCCCATTGGTTGAATCCTGGTTGCCGGTGGCTCCGGTGGTTGTGTCCAATGGTGAGTTGGCCGCCCCGGTCACGTCGTAGAGGAAGATCGTGAAATCTCCACTGGTACCAGTCCAATTCAGAGTAAGCCCCAGATTGCTCGAGGAGGTGGCATTCCCGGCGTAGTAGGTTTGAACGGTATCGCTGTTGGGTGCTATGAACGTTGATCCCGCTTGGCTCCAGGTATTGTTGTTCGTGTCGGTCATGCTGGTGATCGTCTCGGATTCATCTCCTCCTCCGATCATGGCCACGAGAAGGTTCCCGGAAGCGGGAAATTGAAGTGGCAAAGGATTGGGGAAGGGGGTTTCGGTCCCGCCGGCATAGATGTTATACGGAATGTTCTCATGCACCATATGCACAATCCGCATCCCCGACGGGACGCTACCGGCACTTCCTTGTTGCAGGAGAATCGCCCCTGTCACCCAGTTTTGAGCTGTGCCCATGCTCATGGTGGGATTGATAACGCTTGTCGAGTCGTAGACGCCGTATTGGCCCGCCCATCCGTCCATCAGATCGGCGCTCAGAAGATTCCAGCCAATGTTCCCTTGTGAGCCCGCGGTGAAGCTCGACTGATTCACCGATAGGCTAAACACAATTTGATAAGCCAGATCGCCGCTCAGGGTCGGTTGCAAGCTTCCTGCGGTCACCGAAGTACCTGTGCCGTTGCTGCCCGTTCCGGAGCCGTCAACTGCAATTACATTGTCGAACTCCGTTGCCATCGGCTGCACGTACGCGCCGGGATCCGAGCTGAAGCATACCGATATGTTCCGGGCTCCGGCGGATACATTAAAGGCAGCGGCGATGGCCACAGACTGATTGTCAGCGGAATCGTAATAATTCTGCGCGATCGCATAACTATTGTTCTGGTCATCCGTGACGGTGGGAGTGGGGTTATTGCTAAACGTGAATCCCACGATGACGGCGTTGCCCTGGGTGGTTGGATTTGGCAACTGGAAGTAGTAGCAGTTGGGAAATCCAAAACTGATGGAGCGATTGTTCGAGCTACTGACGTGTTGTACGAGCGTCGGCCCCGCTGAAACTGTCGTGCCTACTGTGAAGTTGACGCCATTACTGGCTACATTCGAGACGGTCACAACGACGTTGCCCGAAGTGGCGCCGGGGGGCACAGGAGCCACGATGCTGGATGCGCTCCAGCTCGTCGGTGCGGCGACGGTCCCGTTGAAGGTGATCGTGCTGCTGCCTTGCGCGGAGCCGAAGTTCGTTCCAGTGATGGTGACCGCTGTACCCACCGGACCCGAAATCGGACTAATGCTGCTGATGCTCGCGCCTACTGTGAAGACAATGCTGTTGCTTAATTGTCCCCCACCGTCACAACTGCGTTACCTGTCGTCGCCCCAGCTGGCACGGAAACCATGATGCGGGTCGCGCTCCAGCTCGTCGGTGTGGCCACGGTGCCATTGAATGTGACTGTGCTGGTCCCTTGAGTGGACCCGAAGTTTGTTCCGGTGATGGTGATCGCTGTGCCCACTGGCCCTGAACTCGGGCTGAGGCTGGTGATGCTCGGTGGTGCCCCGGCGCCACCGCTTGCACCGCGAAACGCGACCATTTGCATGATCCATGCAGCGGAGGGCGATATCGTGGCCGTCGCACTGTAGCTTCCCGTGGTCGCCACAACCTGATCTTCGAGGATGTCTCCGCTAGGAGTGGTAATCACCCGTTTTGTGTATCCGGTTCCAGCAGACGTGGTGGCCGACTGCACGAGATTCGCGCCCAACAAAAGATCGTTGGCGCTGGTGGTCGCCACCGAGCCGCTGTTGCTGGATGTGGATGTTCCCTGCGCCGCAGCCGACACATCAAGCGGGTTGGAGGGATCCAGTCCCGCATATTCTGCGATGCGAATGTCCGGAAAGTTGGCTGCCGTGCTGAAGGTTACGGTGACCGTATTGGTATTTGGGGTGGCCGCAACAATGCTCTTGGCATAATAGATGGACTGAGTAGCCGTGCCGGTCTGTACGGTGGGTCCCACCGCCAGTGAATAGATATTGCCCGCGGAGTCCGCAACCGAACTGATCGTCGTGGTGGAATCGTTCCAGCCCACGACGACCACGTTCAAATCTCCAGCCATCTGAGCAGCAGTATATGTAACCGTTACGGTGCTTTGAGGAGTCTGCGGATCCGCTGAGTTGACCTGCACGAAGGAGATCGCGGCAGGGTTTGAGGTTGTAACAGTGAGCGTGAAGCTTTGAACCGCATTCGCGCCCACGCCATTGCTTGCCGTGAAGCTAATGCTGTAGATGCCGGCAGTGCCGGTTGCGGGCGTTCCGCCAAGCACCCCAGTGGCTGCGTTGAACGTGACTCCATTGGGCAGGCCTCCCGACTCAGAGAGCGTCGGCGCGGGGAAGCCTGTTTCCATCACGGTGAATGTTCCCGGTGATCCCACTGCGAAGTGTGTGCTGTTTGCGCTCGCAATTGCTGGTGCCTCATCTACCGTCAGCGTGAAATTCTGGGTAGTAGCTGTTCCCACGCCATTGCTAGCTGTGAAAGTAATGTTGTAGACGCCACCTGTGCCCGCTGTGGGCGTTCCACCAAGCACGCCCGTAGTTGCATTGAATGTTACGCCGCTGGGCAAAGCTCCTGACTCCGTCAGACTTGGGGTTGGCTCTCCGGTAGCTGTTACCGTGAATATTGCTTGTGATCCTACGAGGAAACTGGTGCTGGCCGCACTCGTGATCAGCGGAGGATTCGGCCAATTGTTGGCTAGATTGGCCGCATTAACGCTGCCAATCCCAGTTGCGAAGTCCCAACCGGTTGTGGTGCCGTAAGCGGGATTGTACGAATTGTTCAGAGTAGAAAGAACGCCATTCGTCGCCGAATCGAGGTAACAGTTATGCCTGCCTGTGCAGTTGACGTCTATATCGCCTTGTGTGACGTCGTAGAAAATGCAAGTACTCGCCACCCCAGTGCCGTTTGACGAGTTGCAAGCGGCGCTGCTGCCGTTGTACTCAGTTGCGGCGAGTTGATAGTAGACGGAATTGGGATTGCCCTGATTCTGACCAGTCTTTTGGTTTATGAGGGCTTGGATGCCCGCCATGATAGGCGAAGCAAACGACGTCCCGCCTGCTTTCGACCAGCCGCTGGGATCAGAGGCGCAATCAGCCCCGAGGTTTTCAGTATCGGACCAGCAAAATATGTAGTAATGCCCCCAAACACCATTCGCAGCAAACAGCGAGACATCCGGGAGGTCCCGCACACCATCGTTGGGGTTTCCTAAGTTACTGAGCGCGGCCTGCCACGAAGGTTTAGCCCAACCCTGGCAGCTGCCGCTGACGATCCCTGTACCGCTGGGAGACCCCGTGGCACAGCCGCTGGGGCCGCCGCTCCCCGCTGCTGTGGTTAGGTACAATTCTCCCTGGCTCGAATTGCAAAAGCCGTTCGTGCCGTAGGTCGTTTCGGAGCCGGTGAGAAAGTTAGAAAGGAGCGCGCTGGCGCAAGAGTCATTCCAGGGAATCTCTGGGATATAGGATAGGGCCGAACCGTAATTGGAGCTATTGGTGGCACCCCAGTACGTGCTGTTGGCAAGGGAGTATGTGTCGCTGAAGTCGGTGCCCCCAACGGCCACGTTGTTGGGCGTGGAGGCAAGCGCGTTAACACCGATGCCGTGAGTTGCGTGTGTGACAGTGGCGCCGCCATCACAGCCCGCTGACCCGCTGTCGCCCGCGGAAACAAAAACGGAAACACCTTCGGCGACCGCTTGCTGATAAGCGGAGTTGTATGCCGCGTTGGCCGTAGCGCCGTCTTCCGCTTCGCATTCGCCGTAGCTGATGCTAACCACCGCCGGTGGTGGATCACTGCCGTTGATCAAGTTTTGCAGCGCGATCAAGCCGCCGAAGGTGCTACTGGTGTCCGCACAGGAAGCCAGAACAATTGCGGCGCTGGGTGCGGCCGCACTGGACCATTCCGCATCAAGGATAGCCTCGCCCTCGTTGGAAGTTAATACCCCGGGATCAGCGCAGTTATTGGCGCCATTCAGAGGTGCCGGATGAACCGTCGAAAATGATCCAGATGAGTAGCTGGAGAGGCCAAAGGTTGAGCGGAAGGTGTCCCAGTCCGAAGTGCTGAAAACGTCGGTGTCTTCGATTACGGCGATGGTTTGGCCCTGACCGGAGTAGCCCGGCACTGAAAAGTGGATTCAAGTTGTAGATGGTCGCAAGGTCCGCAGGCACGACAGCGTAGGTGCCAGAACCAGTAGTGTAATTGGCGGTTGGGTGGCGCATTTCATGTTGAGCGCGTGGTTTGAAGTCATGTAGGGAGACGATACCCACGATCGCTGGCGCCAGAGCCGCGGGAATCAGCGGATCGCTCAAATTCGCGATATGTTCCACTCCGTTCACATTGAGGCTGTGTATTTCCGTGTGGAAGGCGTCACGAATCTGGCCTGCCGTACCTGAAAAATCGATCACCATTCGGCTCGGATAGATCGAATTCACGATGAAGCCATGTGACTGGAGCCACTGCGCGATCGTATCGAGGTCTTGCTGCGCGACGCCAAAGCTCTGCCCGAATTGATCCGCCTTCAGCCATTTGTGGAATTCAGGAGATTTAGGATCCTGGAGCTCGCCGAGAAATTGCTCCAGCATACTTTCCGTCTCAGGAGGACGGCGTAGCTGCAGCAGGACGTGGGCCAGGGGAAATGCGTTGGCGACCGCACCGCGATCATTCTCTGGAATTGCTTCCGGGCGGGTGTTGCCCGGCAGCGGGACTAGTTTCGCTTCATCAATACTGCCCGTAATGAGGGCACGGGCGCTAGGAGCCGTGGGTATCGTTTGAGCGCGCGCAAACGATGGACTCAATACAAGCGCGGCGGCCCCAATGAACCATGCTGCTACCTTCGACTTTCGGATGCCGAGCCGATTCTTCTGCGGGAAATTCAAACCGAGCGGTCGTAAGGCATTCTTCCGCCGGAAAGTAGAAAGTAGTGGTGCTCCGTTCTTCGGAAGAATCGGAAGAAGAGGTGCGTCCGCCCCGTCAGAGTTCTGAGAATTCATGGTCGTTTTCGAGTAGTCTCAGAACGGAAAAATCGCCATAAGCAAGAGGGCAAGGGCAAATCGAGTTGTTAGCAGAGACGAAGTGGGATGCTCGGAAGGCGATACTAATTCACGACGTAAGGCCGTCCGCTTGGACAGTAGGTTCGGGGGCCGGCTTGGACCTGCCATATACGGCGCGCGCATTGTAGATGACCTCTTTCCCGACCTGGCAGTTCAGATTTATCACGGGGCCCCGGAATATACGGGTAAGTGTGTAGCAACCCTTGTTCCCAACCCGAGGGAATGCAGCCCTAAACCACGGCTCTAAGCTGTTGAAACTAAGCTATTAGGCGGCATTGCGGAGGGGTGGCGGAAAGGTTCAAGTACAAGATGGTGAAAACCTTTGCAGTAATCGGGTAAGCAGATGCCCTATTTTAGTGCATCCGGTCGTCTTTTGATTTCGATCATTCTTCGGTAACCGTCTGATTGGTTATGCGAGACCTCGCAGGGCATGGATCTGGCGATGGCATTTCCAACAGAGAGTGATGAGATTCTCCTCGGCATCATGGCCCAGCCTACTTCGCGGGATGATATGGTGAACTTCCAATCCTGTTCGGGAGCCGCATCTTTGGCAGCGCCATCCGTCCCTCTCCAAAACTGATCGATGCAATGAGGAATACTCCTTTGGACGAAGGCGGACTCGTGGGCCTTTAGTGTTCACGAAGTGGTGGCCACACTCTCAAGGAATTCCTGTTGCTCTGCAGAAGATAGCAGCCCGAAGAGGCGATCTAATGCAAGCCGTAACGGCTTCGTATCACCGGTCTCCAGATTTGCTCCCGCCAAGAAATCTGCGGAGATCATCTCCAGACAATAGCCACGAGATTTATCGCTCCCCAACATTAAGGTGGCTGTCTCCAGGGCCTGCTCAATGACCGGCAGTTGGCTTTTATAGACCTTGAAATAGATGATCTCCCAGGGCTCGGTTTCTTGGCCCGTCAGGTGCTTTTCCACCTCTCGTTTGAACTCTTCCTTGGGCATCTCTGTCGCTTTGTGCAACCAGGTTGCACAGTCGAACTGCTCTCGATCTCTTCGGGCCACCTTCACCAGTTCCGTTGCTTTGCTCCATCCGACGAGTTTCAGCTCCGGTTTGGGAATTTTGGGCAGATGCTCGTGAATAGCCATGAGGTAATACGCCTTGCGTCTTGATTCCGGAAACTTCCTTTCCAAGAATTCGTCGAAAGACCTCAGATTATCCAATCGCCAGTATTGTCCTGCCCGCACCTCACAAAGATACCGACCCAGTTCCACGAAATAGGCATCTCGAGCGCGGTCCGAATTCTTCTCCCATGCCAGAATCTCATCGATCTTCGACAGGACAAGTGAGGCTCTTCTCGAATTGAGCTTTGGCTCCAAAGCAGGCCTTCCGTTAATCCACAAGCTGGTCAAGCCAATCAAGGTCGCTAGCTCCAGGACGACGGACGAGTTTCGATTCAACAAGCTGCTGGTTACCAAGACACAACCCCAGTTGCGGGCAGCTGATACAGCCGTTTTGGGGGAAGCGGATGCCGCTGTGCGGCAGGAACTCGCCAGCCTCGATATGGCTGGCCGTGGTCTCGACCATACGGCCGAATTCTTCCCGCTGCTGATCAGTGATAGTGGTCTTCAAGTACTGAATTTCAGAGAATCGCTTCCTAACAAATGCGACCAGTGCCACGTCCGAGATCCCGCTCATCCAGGAGTAGCAGATGAGTTGAGGATCAAGCGAGAGCACTCCGGTGGGTTCTTCTGGATATCGAGAAGTGGTGGTCTTCCATTCGAGCAAACACGGGCTGCCGTCCAGCTTGCCAATCGCGTCGACGTACGCAACGAAATCGTTTCCGTTTGGTAGGGAGCGAACCAACTTGATCTGTAGGTTTTGGATTGGGCGGCTAACTTCGATGCGATCGTCTTGTGCCAGCCTCTCAAGGAGCTGAACACCGTGCCGGAACATCCGTTCCCAGCTGTCCCCATGGGAATATTCGAGCTGCGCTTCCTGGTATTTTGACCATTCGGTGAACAGCGCGGCCGTACAGTCCTCCCGCCGGAAGTAAGCCGCGAGTGCCTGTTCAAATGCGCGGCCGAACAGCAATGTTGCTCGGCTGTCCTTTTCCTTCCAACCGTCGAGATACCGATAGCGATAGCTTCTCGGGCAGCGCAGGTACTGCGAAATTTGGGTGTAGCTATAGGTCATGGCCGACTTCCTGGCTCCTTGCCGGCGCAAACTCTTCCCAGTCAGCTGCGGGCGCGAATCCATCGAAATTGAGGAAGGAATGACCGTTCAGGACGGTGTGAGAGACGCGAACAATACCTTGCAGCCCAATGAGCGCTTTCTCGTCGAGTTCATCTCTACCCAGCAGATCGGTGTTATAGCCGAAATCGCGCAGGAACCAGCTCAGGCGCCACAGAGCTTTTGGTGTGCAGTAGATCCGGCCGGATAGGGAGTGGCCGGTGTGCTCTTTGGGTTCGAGCACGGACAAGCGCAGGAGATAAAAAGGTCTGGTAGGGTGCCAACGATAAAACGTTCGCTCCACACGGACCAGGAAGACACCCTCGATTTCATCGGAGCCATTATTGAGATCTGCATAAATAATGCAATAATGGGCAGTGGGGAGGAGAACACCCATGCCCAGGCTGAAGGGGAGCGCGGACCTACTGGAAGACCGGCGCAAGCGAGCTTTAGCGTTGCTGGATGCCGGTCATTCTCTCAACGAAGTGGGACGACGCGTCCGATGCCATGCCAGTTCGGTGATGCGCTGGCGGGATACCCGGCGACGAGGCGGCACCAGGGCTTTGCGGGTGCGCTTCTCTCCGGGACGGCCGCTCAAACTGGGATCCACTGAACGAAAGCGTTTGGAGAAGGTGCTTCTGCAAGGACCGCTCGCGCACGGCTACCGAACCAACCTGTGGACCACGGCCCGCATTGCGGAACTGATCCGGCGGGAGTTCGGTGTCCACTATCACCGCGACCATGTCGGCCGGTTGATGCACCGCCTGCAATGGAGTCCTCAAAAGCCAGAACGGCGGGCGCTGGAACAGAATGAAAAAGCCATCGGGCGCTGGAAACAAAAAAACTGGCTGCGGATAAAAAAAACGCTACGCGGATGGGTGCCCACATCGTCTTTGCCGATGAATCGGGCTTCCTCTTGATCCCCAACGTGGTCAGAACCTGGGCTCCGCAAGGCCAAACTCCCGTGTATCGCCATCGCCAGGGACGGCGCGACAAGGTCTCCGTCATTTCCGGAATTTCGGTGAGCCCTCGGCGGCATCACTTGAGCCTCTACTATCTCCTCTTTCTTGACAACATTGGGCAGGAGGAGGTCTGCAGGTTCCTGCGTGAGTTGTTGCGGCATCTCCGGGGACCGGTCATCGTTCTGCTGGATAATTCCTCCACGCACCAGGGGAAGCCGCTCCAGAACCTGCTCCAGCGACATCCCCGCCTGCACATTGAGCATTTCCCCGCCTACGCCCCGGACCTCAATCCCGACGAAGGAGTCTGGTCGCTGGCCAAACGGGAACTCGCCAACAGTTGTCCGGACCATGCCGATGAGTTGATGGAAGACATCATTCGCTCCATCAACGGCATCCGGCAGTCCCCGGCCAAACTGCGCGGCTGCATCGTGCAATCCGAATTGCCCTCTTTTTTGCGCTAAACTATTGCATTATTTATGCAGCATACAATAGTGGTTGGGCGATGTAGGCCCGGTATGTGGCGCGTCATTTGTTGATCTCCTCTCGTCTGGAGAAACTATTCAAATGGCAAAGAAGTGCTGCTCGATCTTTTGCGGCCCGTTCGCCTAGATGATTCACGAAGGCTTCGACTTGCTCCTTGGTGGCATTGTGAATGGCAGGGGTCCCGCAATAATCGGCGGCATACGCTTTTACGAGAGTGGGATCGAGCTGATGCTCGCGAATTAGGAGGCAGAGGCGGTCGCGAAGACGTGGCGAAGCAGAATGGCCGTTGCCATTAACTCCTGCAGGAGAGGATCCATTCTGGCTGGCTGTGGGGGAGGAGGGAACTCGCGGCGTCCAGCTGAGCTCCTCGATCGAGCAGAGGCCGATGCCGTATGCCTTGCGCAGAGCACGATTGACGGCCCGGGTTTCGGCCACGCGCATCTCAGCACCGCGAACGACGGGAGAGACATTGGATGGATCGGCGTCGCCATAGCCTACAAAACCTTTCGATTTAGCTGACTTGTAAACTGTAGCCTTGAATACCCAGCGACCCGCGGAGGGTTCTGATAATGGGCGGTCTAACACTGTACGAATTCCAGAGCATCGGGCACGTTCCGCAATTCGCAGAAGGCCAGCGTGCGTAACATACCATCTGCTATCAAGTACCTGGAGATCGCCAGCTGCTACCGACAATCCATACCGATTTGTAAGGTGCTTGAGCTGTTCTAGCGCATTCTTAGAGAGAATGCCCCATGTGGCCCGAGCACGCCTCGCATTTCTTCGGAATGAGCTGCTCTCAATTTCTTTTCTCACCAAGGGGTACACCTCCCTGTCGAAATTTGGTCTGTGAACCGGCTTGATCCGTGCGCGCAGCAGTCCTATATAGTAAGACGTAGTATTACTATATATTACGTCGTGAAGTAACCATTGTCAAGTGGCACCCAGCTGACTTGATAGTGAGAAGTCTTACGTTGTACTATGCGCGGCTGATGAAGGATACGACTATCTCTTTCAAGTTAGAGCGAGGATTGAAAGCCAAACTGGTTGCGCTAGCTAAGGCAGAAAATAGGAGCCTTTCCAATCTTATAGAAAAGCTTTTGAAAGAAGAACTTGCTAAGCACGACTTGAAGCAGAGCCGTCCCAAAACGAGTGGTTGACGCAACCGGTTTGGAACCTGAAAACCATTGCGAGTGGATGCATTGCATTGCTGTGAAGTCTTGAGGGCAGCAAGAACGGCCCATCCCGCCTACCACGTGTCCCTTGTTTAATGCGTTAACACCCGTCCCCGTTTTTCCCAATTTCCTTCTGGATTCTGAGCGAAGGACAGGCGAACATTCAGCCGATTGAGCGTGATCGGAGGAGCCTAGCGCTATGACCAATAGGCCACAGTTGGGATCGAACCGTCATGAAGAGCGGAATGGACACAAACTCGGGAAGCGAAGAGGACCAACAGGGCCGAGAACGGAACTTGGGAAGCAACGGTCTAAGCTCAACGCCGTGAAGTACGGAATCTTTTCCAGCGTCATGCTACTCCGTTCCGAGTCCAAGGGTGAATTCGATAGCCTAGTCTCCGGCCTGATGGCTCACTACCAACCCGTTGGTTCCTTGGAGGAAGCTCTGGTCGATCAACTGGCGACGTCACTATGGCGTTTTCGGAGATTGCTGATGGCAGAGAGCGCTGAAATTTCAAAGACTCAACCCGCTGAGAACATCTCGGAGAAAGAGATGCTGAGGAATTCCGTTGTGAGAAGTCTGATGCCTTCATCGGGCAGGTTTGAAATGGCGTTTCTAACAAATAGCCGTCTCGACTTGATTCAAACTCTAGGTGCCTTGAAGGGCATTCGCGATGATATTCGAAAGCACGGTTTGTCATGGGAACGAGATCACGACAGATTAGAAGAGGTCTTTGGCAAAACTAGAGAGCCTCTCGAAGAAACCGAAGACCCTGATAAAAAACAGAACAAGGAGCGATTCATAAGGAAGTATCGGGAAGCAGTCGAGAGATCCCGCGACAACCAGCAACTCGCGGCTCAAAACGCAGAAGCCATTGTGGCGGAATTGGACAAAATGACGGAATATCTGGATGCCATCAATCTAGAATGGTTCGATGAAGAGGGAATCCAGCGTTACCGAGCGACTACAGCTGCACTGATTCCGAGTCCGGAGGTGGCGGAAAAGCTGTTGCGGTACCAAATCACGCTTGAACGATCGATCGAGCGCACTATGGCTCAGTTAGAACGGCTCCAGCGGATGCGTCTAGGCCAACCGGTTGCACCTCCTGTTCAGATAGCGGGGTAGGGAGAAGAGAGTAATAAAAAAGGAAAGACGAAATTACAAAACGAACTCGGCTAATTCCTTTTGATTCAGTTGAAGATGCTAATGCGGGATAGGGGATCGCGTTGGCTTTTTAGGAATAACCCACGGTCGGACAGCCGAGTCTGCCGGAAGACGGCACACACATCGGGGCGGCTGAGCCCTGAGTTCGACAGAACCCTTCATTCAGCTCGATAACGCGCTTTTCGTGTAAGCCCAGACGCGAAGACTTCTATCCGTCTTGAGGTCATCAAGGGCTTGCGTTGTGGAATCCACCTGATCATCATATTTGCTGCCTGAAAAGCTCGTGAGCTCGCGTACATAGGCGTCAAGCCACGAAACCGACCGCGGCAGTAATACGTGCCCACTCTCGAATTCTGCGGTCTGGGCATAACCGCGCGGACTTAAGGAGATGATAAGGTGCTGTACGTGAGATTTCGATCAGCGCTGCTACAACTCTTGATCATCTTTGTCACTGCGGGCTCATGTTTTGCAGCCGAACTGAATCAGGAGACCCTGGCGGCATGGGACAACTACGTCGCGAGCGCGAAGCTGCATATGCAAGAGCGTGCCACCGGAAAGGCACCATTCCTTTGGATGAACGAAGATCCGAGGAGGACCGAGCACGTCAAATCCGGCGAGATCGTCATTTCGCCTCTGGGTGACCACCATCCGGTAGTCGTGCCACATGGACTCATACACCACTGGATTGGAGCCGTGTTCATTCCGGGCACAAAAATTCAGGATCTTGCAGCCACGGTGAGCGATTACGGCAGATATAGCGCGGTCTATCGTCCCACGCTGGTCAAAGCAGAGTTACTCGATTCCACAGCGGATGAACAAAAGTTTTCAATCGTGTGGGTTCAGAGAGTACTTCTGTTGACCGCGGCGTTCTACACCGAATTGGTCTCTCACAATTTCACGCTGAATAGCCAGCAAGGGTACATGACCTTCGACACGACTCGCGTGCAGCAGATCGAGAATTACGGGGAAAAGGACGAACGCAGGTTGGCGCCGGATGAGGGAAGTGGTTATCTTTGGCGCCTGGTGAGCGTTGCAAGATTCGAAGAGCGCGATGGCGGACTGTACCTGGAACTGGAGGTGATCGGTCTGAGTAAAGATCTTCCTGGATCAATTCGATTGCTGCTCAAACCAGTCATCGATCATTTGCCAAGGCAGGCACTCGCCATGAAGCTTGACCAAACTCGTCTGGCCATCAGGTCTCAAGCTGGCAAAAGGCTAAGCAGTGCTTCTCGGTCTCACGCAACAGTTTTCCGACCTGTAAACCGGTAAGCCAGGCTGGGACTCGACGTCTGATCTTGTCCGCGCCAATGTGACACGCCGAGGGCCTCGGCGATTGCCGCTCTGCGCGCACCGACCCAAGGTTTCTCGTGGCGTTCGAAGACGCTCAGTCGGTCGTCTTCGAGCGCCGCTAAAATTCTACACGTAGGCTTCCATCTTCGGTTAGTCGGCTTATCTCTGAGATCACGTCAGAGAAAGATGTCAGAGAAAGATGTCAGAGAAAGATGTCAGAGAAAGATGTCAGAGAAAGATGTCAGAGAAAGATTGACCTTCACGGCCAAGCTGTGTTATCAGGCGGTCACCGTTTGCCGATCTGCTTCTAGAGAGGATGGTGAGAACTATGAGTATCTTCGTCCGAGCAACGAAGTGGGCGTGCGCCAACATTCGGCTCTCGGCTCAAATTCTCGCATCGGCTATGGCACTGCTGCTGGTCACTTTGCCGGTATTCTCGCAAACCAGTCAAGGCACGATCCAAGGAGGCGTTTTCGACCAAACCGGTGGCGCCGTTGCCGGCGCTAGCGTCAGCGTAATTGACATAGCTCGCGGGGCGACGCGATCGCTGACAACCGATAACGCCGGACAATACGTGGCCCCTAACCTAACACCCGGGACGTATACGGTTCGCGCGGAAGCTAAGGGTTTTCGGACGGTAGAGCACAGGGGGGTGCTGGTGGAAGTGGGGAAAAACCTTCGTGTTGACCTGACGGTGCAGCCCGGGGAGCAAACACAGACGATCACCGTTACCGGGGAAATTCCGGCGATCGATACCACCGACGCGACTTTGGGCGGAACGGTGAGCAACGAGGCCATCAACAATCTGCCTTTGAATGGCCGCAATTTCGATCGATTACTGCAATTGCGTCCGGGCGTGGTTACTTCTGTAGGATCGGGCGCCGGCAGTAACGAGAGCACGAACGGAATGCGCGTTGGCGACGACATCGTCCTAGTTGAGGGAATCACCACCATCGCTCAGAGCGCACAGATAACCAGCGTGATCAACAGCTCGTACCGCTTCGGGGATTCCGGCTCGTTGTTGCCCATCGATGCCATACAGGAGTTCAATACCGAACAAGATCCCAAGGCAGAGTACGGCTGGAAGGCGGGATCGGTCGTAACCGTCGGCGTGAAATCGGGCACCAACAGCCTCCACGGTACGGCCTACGCCTTTGGCCGCGATGCTCAGGCTACCGATGCAGGCAACTTCTTCAGGACGCCGGGAGTAAATCCGGTGACCCCCGCATCCGTCGAGCAATTCGGCGCCTCGGCGGGCGGACGAATCATCAAGGATAAGCTCTTCTGGTTTGCGAACTATGAGGGCCTGCGCGCCACACTGGGCGACGTTGCCGTAGACACAATCCCCGCGGACGTCGCGATGGGGAACACGAGCTTCAGTATGGTCGACGCTTGCAATGCACTAGGACGTAATAATGTCAACCCGCTGAGCGCTCAATTGGCAGGCCTTCCCGCAAATAGTTGTGTGCCGCAACCGTCTTCGGCTAGCGTCGAAAATCTGTTTCCCTTCACTACAAACACCAACACGAAGGGCAACTTCGCTCCCGGCTTGATTAGTACGGGTCCGCTCGACAACGGAATCTTCAAGGCCGATTACATCATCGGTCCGCACCACCATCTGAGCGGCATGTATTACGCGTCCAAATCCAGCCAAGTCAATAACTACGCTTCCGGGCAACTGCTCCCGCAGTGGGAAGCGAATGTGCTTACCGACGTGCAGATGTACGCCGGCGACTGGACCTGGACGCCGAATTCGAGTTGGGTGAACGACTTCCGGATGGGCTACGCCTACCTGGACGATCAGACGATTCCCGCCGACATTAATAATATCGCGTCGGCCCCTTGGCCGAACGGCTACGGGATGAACACAGGGGTGACGAACCCTCTCTATGGCGGACTGCCGCAAATCCAGATCAGCGGTTTTAGCGGATACCTCGGCGCAGGCCAGCGTTCCAGCATTCGCGGGCCGGAAGGCAATCTCGATTTCGTCGAAAGCGTTTCCTATTTGCGCGGGAAGCATGCTTTCAGATTCGGGTTCGAGTATTTGGATATCGTTTTCGACGGGAACACGTTCAGCCAGGCTCAGGGCCAGGTCAGCTTCTCCTCGCTACAAAACTTCCTAACGGGCACTCCTCGAAGCGGTACGATTCTGTTGGGCGATGCCACTTTGGCAGCCCGAGGGCATTGGCTTGCCGGTTTCGTGCAGGACGACTGGCGGCTCACGACGAGGGTGAGCCTCAACCTGGGCTTGCGATACGAGTACTACGGACCTCCCGTGGAGAAAAACAACTATATCGGTAACTTTAATCCGAATGTGAATCCGCTGACCACGCCAGCGGTCGAACAGGTCGGTCCAGGCGCACCGATTTCTTCGATGTTTAATGCTGACTATAAAGACTTTGCCCCCCGCCTGGGCGTGGCCTGGGACGTGCGAGGCAATGGGAAAACGGTAGTTCGCGCGGGAGCCAGCGTATTAAGAGATCCCGCGACGTTCTCGGATTTGGTTAACGTCGTTCCCTTTGGGGCCAACTTTCCCACTCTCAATATAAATACCAGCGGTACTCAAGCGAACCTGCACACTCCGGATCAGCCGAGTTTGACTCCTGGTCAGATTAACTGGAATCAAACAGGCCCGACGATATTCCCCAATGGCTCTGTTACGGTCAACGGCACTAATTACACGGGGGTTACCTGCACGCCTGCAAGTATTCCCAACCCTGGGCCTTGCGGCACCGGGGCCGTGGTTCCGAATTTGCGACAATCGTACGTCGCCGCATGGAATCTGGACGTTCAGCGAGCTGTTACGAACAGCTTAACCGTGGACGTAGCCTACGTCGGCAACCATAGTTTCAATCAGGAGCTCTCCGAGGACCTCAATCAGCCGGCACTTGGCGCTGGCTGGGCCGGGGCTACCGCCGCCGCTTGCCTTGCTAGCGCACCGCTATACAATAAGTGTAAGGTTAATACGGCTGCGGAAGTGGGGCCGTACAGCGCCACATTTCCCTACCTGAATTACATCACCGCAGCGACGTTTGGAGATTATTCCAACTATGATGCGCTGCAACTCACGCTTAACGAGCGAACCTCCCACGGACTAAGCTTCCTTGCCGGTTACACCTATGCTCATGCTCTGGCGGCACTGGATTCTGGGAGCGCCACACCGATCCTGCCATCGACCAACACCAACCTAGGCCTTAATTACGGAAACACGAATCAAGACGTCCGGCATCGCTTTACGTTCGCGCCGACATATGCGATTCCCGGAAGGAAAGTTCCGGGACAGATGCTGGAAGGTTGGACGGCCGGAGGTATTCTGACATTGCAAAGCGGACTGCCGTGGTCCCCGAATGACGTTACCAATGACTTTCTGGGAACTGGAGAGTTCAACAACAGCACCGGCGCCAGCAGCGTGACGCAGCCTTGGAATTACACCGGACCAGCCACCGCGTTTGATTCTGGTGCGGCAGCCATCCCCTGCTTCAGTGCCCTAGGTTCCAAAGGGAGCCCGGTCCTGCCTGGCTGCACACCATATACGGGCGGACAGCCACCGGCAGCATGCATGAGCGCCGCGCAGGCGAATGGAGAGCTGGCCGTGGCATCGCTCATGAATTTTGGCTGCTATCTGCAAAATGGCGGCGTGTTGACTCCTCCCGCTTACGGGAGTATTGGAAATGCATCCCGCAACCTATTCCGCAGCCCGGCTTATTACAATGTGGACTTTTCGGTATCGAAGATTTGGAAGATTAGGGAGCGATACAGCGCCCAGTTTCGGGTGGAGTTCTTTAATCTCTTGAACAGGACTGACTTTGCGGTACCCGCTACCAAAGCCAGTGACCCTAACGCGGGCCTGACCGGACAATTCGGTTGCTCCTGCTCCACACCGGACCTCAGTAATCCAGTGTTCGGATCGGGAGGACCGCGGCACATCCAGTTTGGCTTGAAATTGACCTACTAGAACAACAACTGCAGTTTCACCTCAGTCAAAGACGAAAGAGGCTCGGACGCCCCTCCGAGTCTCTTTTTTTTTGGCGGGATGGGCTCGATTTGCCCTGAGCCTCGAAGCCGCGCTTCATGTCAACGGGCCCAGTGCGTATCCGCCGCACGGTTTTGGAAACCTTACTTATCTTTGTTGTCTAACCCCGTCGCGCGGTCTCTGACATTCTCATTAAAGCTTTCTTCTTCGGAAGGCACGCAGTACCACGCGTTGAGTACGGTGAGTCCCTTGGGGAGTACCAGCTTGAAGGTTTTCTGGCCCGACCACGGCTTGGTATAGATCTTGGGATCGTCGATGGTCATGCTGATCTGCAAAGTTAAAGCATCAGGGTGGGTGTAACGCTCAACCATCTTCATGCCGTCGCTATGCGGCCATTCGCATCGAGCCAAGATCGTTCGTCAGAACGATACAGCGCCGAATTCCGGACGGAGTTTTTCAATCTCTTTAATACGCCCACCTTCGCGCTCCCGGGCACGAACCCGGCCAGCGGGGCCAACGGAAAATTCGGTTACACTACAACCACTGCCGATTCGAGCAACCCCGTGGTGGGTTCCGGTCGGCCGCGGCACATCCAGTTCGGCTTGAAGTTGCTTTTCTAAGCAGCGTGAAAATGCCCATTGCTCCTCAACACGGCAGGGGGATCGGAGTGCGCTCCTGGCAAGAGACGGTGTTCCAGCATCCAGTTTGGAATTTGACTCGGAGGGTTTTTATGAAGAGTGCTTCATGGAGTTTAACGGCACTGGTTATTGGTGTTCTCATGCTTGCGGCTCCGCTATGGGCGCATCACGGAACGGCGGTATACGATGCGAAACATCCCGTCACCATTTCCGGAACCGTGACCGAATACAGGTTTGCGAATCCCCACGTATTACTGTTCTTCGACGCGAAGGACGCCAACGGCAAAATCCAGAAATGGGCGGCTGAAGTGGGGGCTCCGAATAACCTAAACAGGAGCGTTGGCTGGACGAGCAAAACGATCAAGGCGGGAGACGCGGTAACGATTACCGGAAGTCCGTCCAGAAACGGCGAGCCTACCATGATCTCCACTCCCGAGAAAATCCTGGTGAACGGCAAAAAGATACTTCCTGCGGTGATGGGAGAGCGCGCCGGCAGCGCCGGACAGGCACCAGAATGAGAGTACGGAAGAGGGAAATTGCCTGGAAGAACCACTGCAAGACGCCTTTTCAGCGAGACGAGAGATACACACAGGAGGGCTTAACATGGGAAAGCCGTTAGTGGCCGCGACTCTGGCGGTGATAGCGCCGCTCGCCATTTCGCTCGCGACGCGGGCTCAGACCAAGCCTGCTGCGCCGGGTTCGGGACCGAACCTGACGGGGCTATGGTCGCCAATCGGCGACGTTACCTTCGATCCGTCCGACCCACAAGGCAAGAAGGCGGCAGACCTGACGAAATATCCGATGAGGCCTTGGGGTCTGGAGAGATTCAAGGCCAACAGGCCCGCCCACGGATCGGCACAATCGATTACCTACGGAGAAGGCGGAAGTGGGGGCTCCAACGACCCTATCAATAACTGTGTTCCACCGAGCATACCGCGGGTATACGTGCTGCCGTCTCCGATGGAGATCGTCCAGACTCCTGACCGGGTGGTGGAGCTTTTCGAGTACAACTCCTTGTTCCGGATCATCTACATGGACGGGAAACAACGACCCAAGGACTCGGATCCAACATACATGGGTTGGTCGAATGGGCACTGGGAGGGCGACACGCTGGTCGTGGATGCGACGGGATTCAACGCCAAGGGCTGGCTCGATCGCGTAGGCCATCCGTATTCCGAAGAGCTCGTGATTCACGAGCGTTTCCGCCGAGTCGATCCGCAAACGCTGCAATTGGACATCACCTTCCACGACCCCAAGGCGTATACCCGCGACTGGACGGGGCAGAAGCTTTTCAAGCTGCATTCCGACTGGCATCTGGGGGACTACTTTTGCGAGGACCAATACCTCTTCGACGATTTCCAAACGAAGGCGGGATTTACCTCTTTTTTGCCAAAGAAGAAGGAACAAAAGTAACGCCATCGTAGATTTTCCTCATGCGCTTCACATCGATAAAGGTGTGAGGACGACCAGCGCAGGCGGGCATCCGTTGCACACGCCGGAAAAACTAGGAGAATTGATAATCCCAATTAGACTCTCAGTTAAAGCGCGATCGGCGCTTTACTCCTTCGCGCCACCTGCTTAATGAGCATTTCTAAACCTAAAGCTGCCTGTCGGTCGTTCGCTTATGCCATCCGCTGTAGGATCGCACTTTCAACCTGCATCAGTGGTGCCGCTCTACAGCAATTCTTCGGACAATACGCTGATTGCATATCCGGGGACACGAAGAATCAGCCCAATTAAAAGCGCGGCCGCAAACTTCATCTCGTCACCAGCATTCGCGGATCGCGGTAAAATGCGGAATGTGCGCGTGGAATCGGCGTAAGCCAAAACTATTTACAACCATCGGACATGGAAATGTCGGCATGGGTGCAGAAGTGCTGCTGAACATTGCTGATGAAAACCTCCCCGATTGAATCACAGAAGTGTACGACGAGGTAACGGACTTTCCGCCCGCGGTCGATGGTAAGCGGAGGATGCCGAAGCACCCTTAGAGAAAACGTAAGCCTCTAATCGCAAAAAAGGAGGAGCTCTGAATGCGTAAAATAGTTCTGGGAATCTTTCTGATGCTTATCGCATCTTCGGCGGGGGCACAGGCGTCGATGGTTGCTACGGACATCACCGCCGCGCAGGTGCAGGCGTTTCTCAAAGATGCGCCCCGTGATCGCAATAGCGATCGACCTATTCGCGTGATCGACGCAGGGGGGTACCGTGTCGGTGTCTTTGGCGTTTTTCGACCTAAGGGCACTCCACCTAACGCGACTGTGCACCAGACCAACGTCGCCGAGGTCTACTACGTGCTGGACGGCGCCGGGATGTTGGTCACCGGCGGCACTCTAAAGAAGCCGGCCACGCCGCGGCCGTCGACTCTCGGAAATTGGACTGATGTTGCCAGCGACGGAATCGAGGGCGGCACCTCACGTCGGGTAACTAAGGGCGATGTAATCATCATTCCGGGCGGCGTTCCACATGGATGGGCGAGTACCGAGGGCGACGTTACCTATCTGATTGTGCGGCCCGATCCTGATAACAAACTATCGTTGAAATAGGAAGGCCCATTGCGGCAGTGAACAAACCGCTGTGAGGGTCAGAAAGTCAGTTTCCGTCTATAACGGCGTCGGCGTCGTCAAGAACTTTTTCAAGCACACCCTTACTTTTGCGAGCCGGGAGCGGCGTCCAGGGCGGTCCGACCGTTTTTGTCGGACCGTTCATCGCCAGACCCTTGACGCTGCGGACGGCTCGCTACCATGGCGTCTGGACGAAGCGAAGCTTCGTCCTTACCCGGGATTCCTTTGCGGCGTCTGACCAAGACTCCTCTCTTTGAATCCTGCGGGGGAAGTCAGCTTCCCACCAACCATCTATGCGATCCTCAACCACGGACCATGATTCACCTGTTCGAACTCCTCCGTCTCTTTCCAGAGGAGGCAGGGCGCTCAATCAAAAACACGATAGGCTTTCGCCTACCACGGAAACTGCCGGGCTGCCCTGCATGGGAGCCGGCGGCACGGGCTGCGCTGCTTCCCGCAGCTTCCCATACAGCCGCACCGCCAACTTTCGTGCGATGGCTACCTTCGCCACCCCACTACCGCGGCGGAACTTCAATCGCTGATAGTCCCGCCGCAATTCCGGATCGTAGATCGAGGCCGTCTGGGCTGCTTCGACCAGCAAAAATCGCAGCATGGAGTTGCCTTGCTTGCTGATCGAACCCAAGCGTTGCCTGCCGCCACTGCTCTCTTCAGTAGGATTCAAACCCAGGTAACTCACCACCTGCTTGCTTCTCTGGAAACGGCTGACGGGCCCAATCGTCAGTACGAACGCCAGTGCCGTCACCGGCCCCACTCCTGGCTGTGTCATCAAGCGCACGGCCGCGGGACGCTTCTCTGCTTCCTGGATCACCGCTCGATCCAATTCATCGATTACAGGCTCGAACTGGTCCAGCATCTCTAAAAGTTGCTGTCTGCGACGACTGGCCCAGGGACCCAGGGACAGACCCTCTAGTTCCTTGCGCCCCACGGCCGTCCACAGCTTCTTTTTTCGGCAGATGCCCTGGCCCATGGCCATGGCATGCAATTGGTTCTTCAAGGAAGTTCGCATGCAGACCAATTTATATCGGTGCCGCAGCAGTTGTCGCACGTCCCGCTCCTCCGTGGACGGAATCCAGATCCGCGGAAACTTGTCTCTGAGCAGCAGGTCCAGAATATGGCAAGCATCACGCGAGTCCGTCTTCTGCTTCCGCACCATCGCCGCACGGATCTCCGCCGCATCTCCTACCCACAACTGATGCCCTTGCTCGGCGAGCATCCGTTCGAACCACTGCGCGTATCCGGTGGCCTCCATTCCTACTCGCGCCGGAATCGCAAGCCCGGCGTAAAACTTCCGAGCCTCACCGTTCTCGTGTTCTAACCGACGCTCAATCATTTCGCCGGTCTGTGGATCCAGCATCGCAATTTGCTGGAACCGCGAATGGAAATCGCATCCTATAATCAGCATGCTCGGCTCCTTTCCTTCCGAGTCTTGGTCAGTTGCCGCTACCAACTTTACTCGGCCGGGGGGAGCCGACGCCGTTATCTAATCAAAAATCCAGGACTTTTCGGGAGTTGGCTGCGTGCAATACGTGTTTCACAACGCATTGAACGCAACCGTAGTAGAATCAACTCATGGCGAATCCAGCGACAATGTCTATGGCTCGTGGGGCGTGGGTTGGGAAGTGCCCATCGTGTGGAACTTGTCGCTCCTTTCCAAGGTTTCCGGCCACCGACTATGCGGGCCAACAGGTCGTTCGCCTGGGCAAGTTTGGCCTGGTATCCGTTCGTTGTTCTTGCGGTCGCAGGTTCGAGACTGATAGCGACGCCTTGATGTTTGCCACCGTCGCATCATTGTCGATTGAGCGGTTATCGCCGGACGCATTTGCCGTCGAGCAGAGCCATGCGGGAATCAAAACCGAGCTTGGACCGATGAGCGAGACGGAACTGTGGGCGTATCTAAACTCGTGCACCTTGATCGACATTATTCCATCCCAGGTTCTCACCTTCCTGAACGGGTGTAACGCCCTCGACATGGACATGGTTTTTTCAGTCGTACGCCCGCCGGTAGCCAATCTACAGCTGGCAAGCTCCTAGAGCCCTGCACTTCGGAAGCGTGCGAGCGCCTCGGTAGTGGGCCAGTTTCCATTCGGTTCCTAAAGCAGCGCACCATTTAACCCAGCCGCTCCGAGCACGCCACACGTGGCGCACTGGTGTAAACTCCCACGATGCAACAGGCGCTCCGAAGAGTACGAACCATCGGCTCATCTCTAATCGCGCTTTTGGGGATAGCCGTCTTAGCTTTGGGCCTTAAGACGGTAAGTCCGGGTTATATCATCCTCGGGCTACTTACTGTATTTGCATCAGCGCCACTGCTCGGGCGCCGCTAAGCATTCATGGCCGCACATTTGAGACTGAGGTGCAAAAGTAGTGGTAGGATAGCGTCCCGCCCAAACCTGAGTGGTACAAAATTCCTGTACGCAGGTGCGATTTCATGGGCCTTTCATCTCCGCAGTTCAGTGTCGACTCGATTGACTTGGGCGAACTCCGTTCGCGACTCAAGCGTATGACCGACATGGAACTAGTCGCTTACGGCAAATCCGCGCGTTAGATGTGCACACGAAAAGCCAATCGAGGTCATTCTCCGCGTCCGGTATTCGTAACCTAGTTAAAAGAAGCTCGTGCGGAGTACCGGCGTAGACATCTGCGCTCTTGACCGATGTGCGTCACTCGCTCTCTCATAAAGTTCTTAGAGTGCCTCTCATCCGAGGAATCGGAAACACTGGCCGCGATGCTGGCGATTCTCGAAGAGCGGCGTAGGCGATTCGCAGATGCGATCAATGCAGCCAGTGGAACCCACAACCTAACAGTCACTGACTTCCTCTAAATCTTCATCAATGATTGCAACGCTCATTGGTAGCACGGGCCTGACGGGTTCATTTCTGGTTCGGCATCTATTGGCTGATCCGGCGATCACGAAAGTGATCTCCATTTCCCGGAGGCCTTTGAACATTTCGAATGCAAAACTGACGGAAGTCTTGATTGACGACCTGGCAGACTTGCCCTCTATTGAATCCAAGGCTCGTGGGGAACTCTATTTTTGTTGCCTCGGCACGACGAGGTCAGTGGCTCGGTGGCCTACTCATCGGTCGGAGCCGCGGTGCGCGGTTACACCGTGGTCGTCCCGGTGGATACGACCGCAGCCCCCACGGACTACGAGCAGATTATCGGTTTCTACAACATATTGAATCAGCGCAATGGCAACATGACGAACCAGCCTTTAAAGCCAAGCGCCCCAACGCTGAGCCGCACGGACATGATCACCTTCTAATAAGACCTAGGGCTTCTCCTGCGGCATTTTTGATTGATGAGAGAACTGAACCAAAAAGTGCTTTGAAGAAAACTACAGATTGGTCCGCGAGTTCCTGAATCAACAGCCCGATGTTCGGAGCTTTAACTGCCGAGGAACACATGTTATGGGCAGCGGGCCAGTTTCCGAAAAATCGACTTATCAAAACTTGGGATTTGTGAGTCCGCAGGCCCCGGAAGTACCAGAGCGAAATTTGAAATTGACTTCTCCTTTCTCTCGGACCTATAGTCCGCCCATCAATCGAGGCCGATAAATATGTCTTCCCCACGTCGGCTTGGGTGCCACTGTATTCCGTTCGTTACATACCCGCGATGCGGTTCCTCGAATCGTCGTATGGGCCAAATTCGGATCATTGGGCTGGTTGAAGAGATTAGGTCCGCACAGCCCGTGAAAGGAGAAATTGAGAATGAAAGGAATGGAGCCACGCTTCCGCTATGGTATCGAGAGTGCCGGAGTCTTAATTGCCGTTCTGTGCCTGGCGTTTGCGCCCGCCTTCGCGCAGGGAAACAATGATAGGACCCAAAATCCGAAATCCAAGGACGACACGTGCACTGGGTATGGTGAATGTGGGGAAGCTCCCGCAAACATCGTCGGTGATTTTAAGAACCTGCATCGGCTGCCGCCGGGCGGACCGGCGCCACACATGTCCGATGGGCATGTGGACCTGACCGGGCGCTGGTATCCAAACGCTGGCGGGAAAATGCTTCAAGTCGCCTATCCGCTCGATCCCGGCATCTTTAGGCAATTCGATCCCAAGAAAACGCCGGAGGTCGCTCCGGTCTTCAAGCCCGGCATGGCGGCAAAATACAAGCGGCCCGTCCCGTATGGCGAATGCGATCAACCGGGCACTCCGAGCACGACCTTGGAGCAAGAGGGCCAGCACGCTCCTATGGAGTTGATTGCGACTCCCCAACGGCTAGTCATGCTTTACGAATATCCGATGGACGTCCGCATGGTCTACATGAACCGTCAGCATCCTAAGGATCCCGATCCTACGTTCAATGGCGACACAACCGCGCGTTGGGAGGGAGACACGCTGGTTCTCGACGTGATCGCTATCGATGAGAGAATGAGGAATTTCGGCGGCGGGGCCGGCGGTGGTTGGTATCCCAGTGCCCAGGAGCACGTCACCGAGCGCATTACACGCACGTCCCAGAACTATCTGACTTACCAAATCACCATCGAGGACCCGGTCGTTCTGGCGCAGCCCTGGAAGTCGGCGCCTCGAATATGGTCACTCGCGGAAGATCCGCACGATGAATGGGGAGAAGTCTTCTGCACCTTGAATCAAGAGCCGGAGGAATACAAGAAAATAACCCAAGCCCAGACGAAGGCCAAATAAAAGCGGGTCATTCCTGAGGGAAATCGATCCGCATTCCGACGCTCCGAATGATTCATGAAGCCATGAATCGAGCTGGCCTTTGTCTTTTCGAACTCATTCCATGGGCTGTATCCTCACCCCGACAGGTCCCACAAAAACGGGATTCTCGGAGTGGGTCTCCAAACTTTGCCACAACTGCGGTGTCGAAGCGGGAAATTCAAAACCGACATCGAAGACACGCCCCTGCCGGGCCCTGACGGATAAGACGACGCATTGATGCGCGGTTTCGTCTCCCTTGTTAATCACGAGTATTTTCTGGTCTGGTAGGACGGGAGTCTGCATAGAGATCAATCCTCCGTGCGCATTGATCTCGACGATGCAGCCATTTTCATGGAATGGGCTGTCGCCCGTGTAGGCATACACGAGCAGCGGGATGTAGACGCAGACCCTGCGCGTCCGCCGACGCTCGGGTTTCCGGGAAGTGTCTCTTCCTAACGTTGCGCAGTCCTCGTGATTAACGGGGGGCAATTCGGCGCGCTTCAGAGCATCGAATATTTTGCTCAAGGCTGTGTTCTCATAACAGAGACTCAGGGAAGGCGGTCATTGGGGTACGCTAGCCACGTGCAGATTATGCTTGGTGCTGGCCACTGATACGGTTGTACCCAATACTTGGGGCAACCACCATACTTGCCTCGCCCACCCTCGCCGACTGTTCATCATTCGGCGGCCCAGATAATCGAGTACGGCCGGGCTCACTTGGATCGCTGCGTACAGAGATGCGTTCCCGGCGAACGGTTTCAGTAGCGGATTCAGTTCGCGACCTTGGCCCGACGAAATCACGCGATCCGTGGACCATGCGTCAAATGTCGCGGCACTATGCTGCGCAATGGTCAGCGTGAGCCACAGACCTCGGCTAGGGTGCTCGGAACGGGGCTTTTCCTGAACTTGATAGACCGGCGCCAAGAATGCCCTTGGCGCAGCCAAAGGAAGCGACAAGGAACTCGGCACAACCGTCGCTACGCCGCCTAGCGGAGGCACGATACGGCCGGCAGTGAAGACGGTGCTTGAACCCGAATCGGATGCGGCCGCAGTAGCTATCGGAATCGAGTTCTGCGGAACCGCTGGAAGGTGAACGAGAAGCGCGGCAATCGCGAAGAGCATGGCTACCCTCCGACATGGAGGAAAACACCAACCTACGGTTGTGACAATAGGGGAGATGCCGTAAAACCCTGAGATCCAAGGGGCTGTGCGGCAGGTGCGGCAAGTCACTTCCTGACATGGTTATGGAAGCACCGTGCTCAGGTTAAGATCTTGAAGAGAATCAGCAAGATCCTGTATCGCTGCTGACGACACCGTAAGCATCATGCACTTCACCCGGCCTTCAGCTTCGGAGTCCGAACTATGGCCGAGCTCCCAATTCGCGGCCTGATATCGCTGACGTGCCTCAAGGACTCCCTTGGACCAATCTTTGACTGGTCTCGGCGCTTCGCCAGGTGAGAAGGTAGTCGAGAAGTGGAGACTTAAAAATTGAGACTGCCATCCCCATAGCCGACGCCGCTCGACGACGCTCCTCACGTCGAAGGGTGACCAGGATCACAGCGCATCTTGTTCATCTGGAGCAAATAAGCTCTTGTGGGAGGGACGGACAGATGAATAAAGATCAGCGCGATATTCTCGATGTCCTCAAGTCCGAGTTGGCATTCCTGGAGAAGGGCGGCTATGCAAACTGGCCACGTCCGGTGCCGAGATTCCAGCATATTTTCGAGGATTCGCCGGCTTGCATGAATTATAACTTCAGCAATTTCGCCCCTTGCTCCGAGTGCGTCTTGATACAGCTGGTGCCGCCTGAGTTTCACGAGAACAGAATTCCGTGCCGGCACATCCCGTTGAACGCCGAGGGCCAGACGCTGGACTCGCTCTACCGTTATGGAGGTCCCATCGAGCAAACGTACAGGACGTGGCTCCGGACCACGATTTCCAGCCTCGAAAGACAGCAACACGCACACGCTAAGTCCGGTAACCGACCCTCCGTTCCCAGCGCAACGAAGCTACTGAAGGATAGCCTCTCGTGAAGCCCATTCTAAAAGCTCCGATGATCTTGCGAAACCGCCGGGGTACGCGCAAGACCCTTCAGCGACGGACCTCGCCGAAATAGAAAAGAAGATCTTGAAACTGGTGGACGATGATCGCCGAACGGACCGATGCAGCAGGGATTTAATTTAAGGCGCCTTCACTGGAGTGCAGTCGTTCGCCGGAGGCAGAGCTTGGGTCACCACCGTATTCAGAGATGGCGAATTGGAAAAGTCAAACATATCTTCCAGCGCGTTTGCGTATTGATCTCGCAACGTTAAGTGTTCCGGAGCCGCGCTATTCGCTGCTGTCGAAAGAAAGCGCTTCTCGATCAGAGCGAGCAGGGACGTGTGGTCGCCTATGGTATGCGATACATAGTGAGGTTTCGCGAATGGAGAGATTGCGATCAGGGGAATGCGAATACCGAGTTGGTTGAAGTTCGGGCATTTCGCCGGGTACGGGCCCGTGGGATTGGCCGCCATTGCCGGGCAGAGCTGGATTGCGTCTTTTACGCTGGTGTCGGTCGTGCTCAGGGGGTTGCTGGCGCACTCCGCGCCGCCTCCTGGCTTCTCGCTGGCCGGCGGATTCGACAGATCGGCGCACTGACCGGGTGCGATTCCGTCCGGAGCGAGCCCATGATTCTGCGGCGCGGGCGGAGGCGCGGCGTGATCGTAGAACCCGCCGTGCTCATCATAGGTAAGAAAGATGATCGAGTCTTTCCAGTTCGGACCGTTGCGAACGGCGTTAATTACCTGAGAGACGTAGGCCTGCCCGCGCTGAATGTCGGTCGGCGGATGCTCATCGTCTTCGCTCGCCGTTCCGGACAAGCCAAAATTGGGGTCGACAAACGAAACCGAAGGCAGCGATCCTGCCGCAGCCGAGGCCAGAAAGGCTGAAAGAGGCAAGAAGTGCGGATCGTTGAGAAGTGGACTAGTGGTGCTGAAAACACGGAAACTGGCTCCCTGTGGAGCGTCCTGAAAGAGTCGGCCCAGGTAACCGCGTTTTTGTCGAGCAAGTCGAAAATCGTGCCGGTAATCGGCTTGTAGCCAGTGCTTCCTACCGGGGGGAATGTGTCGTTGGTCGTCAGGTGGCCGAACGAGGTGGCAGCCATTAAGTAGGAACGGTTGGGAAACGTTGGACCCAGTACGGAGGAGAAGTGCAGGTCGCTAATCGCGAACTTCTCAGCTAAGTCATAATAAAAAGGAATGTCGTCCTGGTTGTAGAAGTCGATCGTCTGATCGTCGGTGGGAGTTTCGGCGCCGCTGTCAATCTGCTCGGTCGCGTCATTGACCAGGACGAATCCATTGTTCAGGCTTTGTCCCAAAGTGTTATCCGGGTACGAGTTGTTGTCCTCTTGATGGGTGGGAAACCAGGAATGATTCAGGTCCGGCGCAACACAGCGACTGAGGTTGACCGGGTGGAGTTTTTGTACCAAGGCGAGTGAGAGAGTCTACATCACAACCGAGGGCTGTGAAATCGAGTTCGGTGGAACCAGGGCCGAGTGCGGTCTCCTGGTGTTGTACTCCACTCGCCATTGCTCAATCACGATCTGCGCCTCCTTCAGCGAGTAAAAGATTTCTCCATTCAGACACTCATTCCCGCAGCTTTCCGTTGAAGCTCTCGCAGTAGCCGTTTTCCCAGGGACTGCCCGGCTCGATGTACAGTGTTCCCGTTCCCACTTTCCCCAGCCAATTCCGCAGTTCCTGGGCCACGAACTCCGGGCCGTTATCGGAGCGAATGTGCTCCGGGATCCCTCGCCACACCATCACATCTGCCAGTGTCTCGATCACCTCGTTGCTCCCCAACCGCCGTGCCACCCGAATCGCCAAGCATTCCCGCGTGTATTCGTCGATCAACACTAGCAGCCGCATCGTTCGACCGTCGTGAGTCCTGGCGCTGACGAAATCGTAGCTCCACACGTGGTTAGCCCGCTCCGGCCGCAGACGTACACACGATCCATCGTTCAGCCACAACCGCCCTCGCGGCCTCTGTTTCTGCGGCACTTTCAACCCTTCCCGCCGCCAAATGCGTTGCACCCGATCTGCGCTCACCGGCAAGCCCGCTTCTCGCACCTTCACCGTGATCCTCCGGTAGCCGTAACGGCCATACTCACTGGCCAAGGCGATGATGGCTCGGGTGAGCGCCTCTTCGTCGATCCGCTGCAGCGGCTCATAGCGTTGTGTCCCTCTCCACTGCCCCAGCAGCCGGCAGGCATGCCGTTCGCTCATTCGGTACTCCTCGCGGGCACGCTCCACCGCACAACGTCACCGCTCAGGGCTTAGAAGTTTCCCTCGGCCACATCCTTGAGCACCTGCTTCTCCAGCGACAGCTCCGCCACCAGCCGCTTCAGCTTGCTGTTTTCCCTAACCAGTTCCTTCAGTCGCTTCGCTTGATCCAGCTTCAACCCGCCGTATTCTTTGCGCCAGCGGTAGTAGGTCTGTACCGTGATTTCGGCTTCCTTGCAGGCTTGCGGGGTCGGCTTTCCGTTCGCGATTGCTACTTCGATCTGCCGCAGCAGCGTTCACGATCTGCTCCCGCTTGTACCTCTTGATGGCCATGACCGGTCCTCCCAGGTGAAATTCTCTCTCACTTCACCTGGTACAAAAATCGCCAGTCAGGTCAATGATCGATGAATACGAGCAGGGCAGGAGATTGGCTCTATATGCGCCCAGTGGCGGGATCGTTTCGCTGAAAGAATTGCCTGATGCCATCCGGCTGGTGGCGGAAAACGCCAAGGCGCCGCGCAGCTAATTTCGCCGCGCCGGGGAAAGAAATTCGTATGAGAATTCAGGCGCTGGCCAGCTTGGCGATGCCGGAAGCCAACAGCCCCTTGGCCATGTCGATCTTCGTGGCGTTGTATTTCAGCGGCGCTGCATTCGTCAGCGCGGCGGCCAATGCTCCGCGCGTCAGGTCCGTGTTCAGCGTCTTGCCCTTCAGATAACCTTCTATCGCCGTTTCGCGCCAGGGCTTGCCCGCGATCCCGCCAAACACCACGCGCGCATCCTCGATGGTGTTGCCCTGCATCTGCACGCTCATCGCCAGCGAGGCCATGGCAAAATCCCACACGCCGCGCGGCCGCAGCTTCTCGAACGAGGCTTTGAACCCGGGCTTCGGCGCCGGTATGGTCACTTCCGTCAGAATCTCGTTGAACCGCAGCACGTGCGACTGCAGCCGCCCGTCCACCATCATGTCTCCGGGCACCAACTGCTCGATGGTCATCTCCTTCACTCCAAACGGAGTCGCCACTTTGGCTGTGGCATCGTGCGGAATCAACGCCGTCGCCAAGTCTCCCGGATAGACGGCGTAACACAATCGCCCGCCCATCGCCGAGTGGTAGTAGCTGTTGTCCCCGATCGCTCCGTAGCAGATGTAGCCGCCATTGCGATAGCAGGAGTAGCCGCCGCGCAAATACTGGCACCACACCTGCTGCAACATGTCTCCGCCCACCGTGGAGGCATTGCGCAACTCCGGCGAGGAGATCTTCTGCACCGCCGTCACCAGCATGGGGTACTTCTTCGCCAGCAGATCCGATTCGGCGACTTCAGCCCAGTTTCGTGAGCGCGCCGATCTGCACGCCGCCCTGCCCGTCTTCCTTGATGTAGCGCAGGCCGTCGATCTTCTTGATGTCCACCAAAAACGACGGCGCCGCTTCGATGCGGTTCTTCAACTGAATGAGCAGGTCGGTGCCGCCGGCATACACGCCGGCTTGCGTCCCGTGCAGCGAAAGGATCTGGATAGCTTCCTCGACGCTCGAGGGCCGGTAGACCGAGATCGGCTTCATACGATTCCCTCCCTTGGCTCTCAAGCCCGCCAGGATCTTGTCCTTGGTGATCGGATGCTCCCGGATGCGCACGCCGCACGCGTTGTAAATGGCATTGGCCAGCGCACCAGGAGCCGCGCCAATGGCCGTTTCGGCGAATCCTTTGGAGCCAAAGAACCAACGCGGCTCGAGGCTGTTGATCAATACGTTGGTTTGGTCCGGAGCTTCATAAAACGTGGGCAGCCGCGAGGACAAGTAGCCCACGCTGAAATGCAACGTGCCGGGAAATTCGCGGTCCCACGGAATGCCATCCGTCGTGATCGAAGTGCTTTGGAGGAGCGATCCGTCTTGATCGGCCGCGGCCAACAGCGGATTCATAACGTGTCCGGCATCATTGCAATAAGACGCCCTCACATAGCGCCAATCGCCCGTCCAGGTGTCCACCTCAACATCGGCGAAGCAAGTTCCCACGCCACGGTTCATGGCCCTGCCGATGGAGTTGGGATGAACGCAGCGGCCGGTCTGTTTGAGGCTTTCCTTGTTGGCTTTGGCCAACTCCGCGAAGGTGGTCTTTTTCTTCGGCTCTTCCGTGGAGGAGATCACGCCATCGCGGATCTGAAGCTTCGCAGCGTCCACTTTGAGAACGGCGCCGGCGCGGCTGAGGAGATCCTTGCGCATTTTGTCCGCGGCATTGCAGAGCGCCCCGCCCTGTAACTGCGTGACCATGCCGCTGTGCCAGCCGGGCGCCGACGGTGTGAGGTCCGAGTCTCCCCAAACCAAGCGGATGTGATCCAGAGTCGTGTAACCGAGAATTTCACCGACTTGGATGGACATGGAGGTGCCGTGATTGGTGCCGCTATCCGGCTGGGCGAAGTGCATGACCACGTGGCCTTCGGAATTCACCTCAAGTTCCGCAGTGAACAGAACGCCTTCGGTACCAGCGCCGCCGGGGCCAAGCTGCGCGCCTTGGTTGGGCTTAATTTTGGACATGATCCAGTTGTAGCCGGGCTCACCTTCCTGGTAGCCAACTCGTCCGGCGTGATGCTGGGACATGGCCATTCCCATTCCGCGCTTGAATCTTCCAGGATTTCCGCCGGGAACGGGATTCCTCTTGTCCCATCCAATGGCTTTCGCTCCTTCTTGCAGTACTTCGACCGAGGCATAGCAATCGTAGTGCAGGTATCCGTTTTCGGTTTCGGGCATCGGAACGATCGTGGGCCCGCCCTGTTTGATGGCTACTTTCGTTCCGGGCTTCTGCACGTTCAGCAAGCGGAACTGCACCGGGTCCATGCCCACGGCCTCGGCCATTTCATCCATCATCTGTTCCCAAGCCCACTTAAACTCCTGCTGGTAGTTGCTGCGGGCTGCTCCCGTAACCATCTGGTTGGTCCTGTAAAGGAATCCGACTTCCCGCCAGTTGGGAATGACGTGCATGTAGAGCTCGGACCTGCCTCCACCAGTTCCCTCTACTCCCGATCCCGCATTCACGCCGGTATTAACGTGGAACTCGCGGTGGCAGGCGACGATCTTACCGTCCTTGGTCGCTCCGACTTTGAACTTGCTGAGCGTCTCCGGCTTCACCTTCAACTGCGCGATTTCCTGATCCTTCGGCAGCACCATCTTCGCCGGCCGCCCAGTCTGTTTGGAGATGAAGGCGACCCAGGCGTAGAACTTTTCTCCTGCGGCGTCGGCTCCTCCGAAAGTCCCGCCGTTCCATTTGTTGATGAAACGGACATTCTCGACAGGGATGCCCAACCGGCGGGCTGTGGTGGCGCGCGATGGGTAGATATTTTGACCGGTGCCCCAAACGGTGAGCTTGTCGCCATCCCATTTGGCCACACAGCTGATTGGCTGCAATGGGACGGGAACCGAACCTCTGTAGGAATAGGTAAACTCTTTGATGACGTCCGATTGGGTGAATGCTTTGTCCACCTCTCCCCATTCATAAAGCGTTTTGATGACGCTTGGACGGTTCTTACTCGCCAAGTCGGGCGCATTATTAGCCATAGCTTGCGCGAGGTTTCCCGAGAATGGAAGAAGCTCATACTCCGTCCGAATGGCCGAGACGGCGTCTTCGGCCAAGTCTTCCGTGTCCGCAGCTACAAAGGCCACGACTTCACCCTGAAAAAAGAGCTCGTCGGGCAAAGCATAGGTCTTCGGCGCGTTCTTCGCGGTAAGGATAAAGCCACGCCCGGCATCTTTTCCGCCGTCGAAACATCCAGCATCTTTACCTTGGCGCGCGGATGCGGATTTGTGAGCAGCTTGATATAGAGCATGTTCGGCAGCAAGACACGAGTGGCGTACTCAGCTTTGCCCGTAAGCCGCGGGATCCCCACTTCCGGCATTGGCGGGTGCGGCTTGCCGATGAGGTTGAGATTCTGGGGAGGGTAGCCCTGCCACTTGCGGGTAACCAATTTCTCATCGCCTTCGACCAGCGTATCTTCCGGGCCGTGGCCCCCGCCCGTGGAGAAGTTCCGAACTGCCGGTTGATCGATAATGATGCAATTGTCAGGTTTGCCTTCGAGCTTTGCCTTCGGAGTATTCCCGCTCATGCGATTTCCGCCTCCCCTCGCAGCACCTTGCCCGTATCCACTACCGTGCGAATGATCGCCGCATAAGCCGCGCAGCGGCAGATGTGCCCCGCCAGCGCCGCCTTTACCTGCTCCACCGAGGGATTGGGGTTCTTATCCAAAAACCCCTTCGCCGTCACTTCCCATCCCGGCGTGCAGAACCCGCACTCCGCCGCCGAGTACAGGTGCGCCACCCGCTGCAGCGGATGCAGGTTCTTCTCGTCCCCTAATCCTTCCACCGTGAAAATCTTCTTCCCCACCGCCTCCATCGCCAGCGTGTGGCAGGAGTAGAACGGCGTCCCATCCATCAGCACGCTGCACGCTCCACAACTGGCGCGGTTGCAGCTGCGATTCGTCCCTGTCAAACCCAGCTTCACCGCGATCACTTCCCACAGCGTGGTGCGCGCCTCGTATTCCGCCTGATAGTTCTTACCGTTCACGTTAAACGTAGCTCGTCTCTTTGGTCATCGCCGTGGGAATCGCCAGGGGAGACGGCTTCGGCGCGGCCGAGACTGGTTCGCTGGCCGCCACCACCGCGCTGACAGTGGTGGTCAGCGCCGCCGCGCCCACCCCCGCAGCCTTCATGAAATTTCGGCGAGAATATTCCATCTTAAATCTCCTCAACACCTGTCATGGTGATCGCAAATCAGAAACCGAGCGGAACCGGCAGCGAATACTAACCGGACCATAGTTCGCGAGGACAGAAGCGGCTCCGCCAAATATGCCAGAGTCAGCCTCAAGAAAGAGAGGTCTGAACTATCTAGATTGGCAAGGCCAGCCCTACCTCTCTCGGCCTCGATCACTTTGGATTGCCCGACTATATGCCCCACGTCCGAGCCGTGTCAATGCTCAGGAAAATCGATCCTGGCATGCCGAGTTGGGCATCAACTTCGAGCCGGCGGGCATCTTGTTGAAATCCTCGATGGCGAAGTACTTCGGGCTACTGTTTGTCAGGGACTGGGCTTCAGCTATGGCTGATCGCAATGAAAGCGTTGCCTGCATGGGCTGGGTCTGCGGTGCGCTGAGCAAGCACGGTGTTGTTGCCATTGGTGCTGCTGTCTCTCCGTATCGCGATCCGCGAGCGCGTGCGTGGATCCATACCACGATTTGTGGAGATATATGTCAAAGCTCCGATCGCCGTGTACATGGAACGGGATGTTAAGGGCATGTATGCGAGGGCGAATGCGCGGATTCAATCCTCAGATGGATCGCAGGGGCCGTGCTAAGGTAAAATTCTGTCAGCTTACCAGATGACTTCGGAGGGACCGTTTCCGGATCCCTCAACCACTCAACCACTCAACCACTCAACCACTCGCGCCTGTAGCTTTCGGCCAGCCTGACTGAACCCGACCGCACGAGCACCCATACTACTGGAAGCGCTGCCGCCGTGGAGGCCGTACCACCATACAACGTCTGGCATTCCTTGCCTATTGGAAACGGCGGAGCCAAGATACTTTCGCAGTAAGATCCACTCAAGAGTAGGTCACTTGAAGGGACGCGCATCCCGGGAGTACCGAACAAGATAGCAAGCCCACTACCTGAACTTCAGCATCTTATAGGCAAACGTGTGAAGGGGGATGTTCTTCTATGTACCTATTTCGGAAGCCCGTTCGCCTCCTCGTACTGGGCGTTTTGTGTGGAGTGCAGTCCCTTGTGTTATACGGACAGGCCACTTCAGCCATCATCGGGAATGTCACGGATTCGACTGGTGCGGCCATCCCGGCAGCGAATGTAACCGTTAGAAATACTGAGACCGGTATCGCGCGGACCATCATGACGGACGATGGCGGCGACTACCGCGTTCTCTCCTTGCCAGTAGGAAATTACGAAGTCCGCGTGGAAAAAACCGGCTTCAAAGCCGTAGTAAGGAGCGGAATTGATCTCGTAGTCGCCCAGCAAGCAGTGGTGAACATACAACTCGCCGTTGGTGAGGTTACGCAAGCAGTCACCGTGCTCGGGGAAGCGCAGATCGTAAACACCACGACATCGCCAACCTCCGGCCTCGTCTCCGAGCAGCAGGTGAAGGATTTGCCGCTCAATGGCCGGAGCTTTGACAATCTAATTACGCTCAATCCGAGCACGGCCAACACAACTTCTTACCGCTCGGGAACGAGCACGGGAGCGGGACAAGGCTACAACTTCGTGGTTTCCGGTAATCGTGAAGATTTCAATCTGTTCATGCTCAATGGCATCGAATACACCGGAGTTTCCACGGCTGACGTAAGTCCAGGCGGTGTGAGCGGTCAACTTTTGGGCGTGGATGCTGTACGAGAATTTAACGTGTTGGAGAATACCTACGGAGCCGAATATGGAAAGCGGTCCGGCGGACAAGTCTCCGTGGTCACGCAATCGGGCGGCAACGATTTTCATGGCACAGTATTTGAATTCGTGCGCAACAGCGCTTTCGATGCGAAGAACTTCTACGATCAAGGCGCGATCCCACCGTTCGAGCGGAATCAGTTCGGCGCTTCCGCGGGCGGCCCGATTATCAAGTCGAAGCTTTTCATCTTCGGAAATTACGAAGGTTTTCGGCAACGGCTGGGTCTTAGCAGCGAGGCAATCGTACCGAATGCGCTGGCACGGCAGGGATTATTGCCTTGCGCCACTTTGGGCACAAGCGCACCTGCAACTTGCGCGGGGCTTTCCCCCAGCACCTATGTGCCCGTGCCAAATGCCTCGCCCGCGATGGTGCCATACCTTTCGCTGTGGCCCGCTCCCCTGCCGACCAGCCCCGAGATTTTCAACAACGGTGTTTCCACCGGAGTGGCCGAGTTCTTCAGCCATCCACTACAAAGTATCCGCGAGGATTTCGGAAATATTCGCATCGATCAGACGATTTCAAGCGCCGATTCTCTTTCCGGTGTCTACACGATCGACGACGGCAACGCGATCGATCCAGGACCAGAGGGCGTGATTCAGAATCCGCTGCAACAGTTCACCAGCGTTCTTCGCGCTCAAGTCTTGAGCGTGCAGGAAACGCATATCTTTTCCTCCTCCACTTTGAACAACGCTCGCTTCGGTTTCTCGCGGGCGAAGTGGAACCTTAATGGAGACCCAGCGGTAAATCCGCCCGGGCTCCCCTTTGTTGAGGGCACGCCTGTAGTGGGAGAACTTTCCGTGGGCTCCTCCGGTCTGGGCAACGCCGGCAGCTTGACGGCCGCGGGCAGCTTTGGCTCGCAGCAGGTCGAGAATATTGCCAGAAACCTCTTCACCTACGCGGACGATGTCCAGCTTACGCGGGGAAGCCACTTGCTCAGCTTCGGCGTATGGTTCCAGCAAGTTCAGTCGAACGACGATGCTGCGAACCAAAGAAATGGCGTGGCGAGTTTCGCCGGTCTGACGCAACTGATCCAAGGCCAAGCTACACAAGTCGTCGGCGTGCTTAACCCTGCGGAGATTGGCTGGCGTCAACTGGAGGGAGCATGGTACGTGGAGGATTCCGTGCACGTGCGGTCCAACCTGACGGTTACGCTGGGCCTTCGGCACGAATTCAACAACGGCTGGAATTCACCTGCGGGCGAGGCGTCAAATTATGTTTTTGGCCCTAATGGCGTGCTGCTGCCGACGCCGGTGGTGGGAAGACACGTTTTTTCTACGAATAATGCCAAGCTGCTGTTTGGTCCACGCATCGGTATCGCATATTCACCGCTGCGGAAAACGGCCATTCACGCCGGATTTGGCACGTATTATGACCAGCTTGATTATCTTGGTTCGTGCTGCGACGGGAGCCCAATCGGAACTTTCAACGATGCTCTTTCTATAGGCTCGACCAGCAAGCCACATGCGTTTCCCGTAGTCATTGCTCCCGGGCTGAGTGGCGCAACGCCATCGCCAGCCGGAATCGAGCCGGCTTTGAAGATTCCGACAGTTGAGGAATGGAGTTTCAAGGTGGAGCAAGGCATGACCACCAACCTCCTGGTCAGCGTTGGGTACGTCGGAGAACACGGGTTTCATCTGCCCGATACCGTGGACGTGAACACCGTGGTACCAACTCCAACGGCAAATGGACTCTCGCCCACTACTCCGTTTCCGGCAACCCTGGTGCGGCCCGATCCTTCGCTCAGCAACACGCGATACACGCTGTCTAACGCTAATAGCAACTACAACGCTCTGCAACTCGATGTAACCAAGCGATTCAGCAAAGGATTGATGTTCCGCGGCAGTTATACGTTTGCGAGAAGCCTGGACGAGCATTCATCCTCGTTTCTTGCCAACGAAGGCGTGGCTGGAACCACAACCATCATGATTCCCCAAGACCCGCGGGACGACTACGGTCCGTCCAACTTCGATATCACCCATCAGTTCCACGGCAATTTCAGCTACAACTTGCCTTTTGGACGCGGCCAAATAGTCGGAAAAAACGTGGTCGGCTGGCAGGATAAGCTGGTGAGCGGATGGGAGTGGAACGGCATCGCCGCCGTGCAGACCGGCTTCCCGTTCACGCCGCTGGTGGGTTTCAATCAATCTAACAATGGCGACACGCGAGCGCCGGACCGCGTTTCGATCAATCCCAACTTTACCGGACCGGTCATTGTGGGCACCCCGAACGAATGGTTCAATCCAGCGGCCTTCATCCTGCCGTTGCCGGGAACCTACGGAAACGCTGGCAGAGACATTCTGCGTGGACCCGGCTTGGGCGAGCTAGACTCTTCGCTCTTCAAAACCACAACGATTCGGGAAAACCTGAAAGTGCAGTTCCGGGCGGAATTTTTCAACTTGCTCAATCGCCCCAATTTCGGGATGCCTCTCGTGAGTACTTTTACGAAAGCTGCCTCCGGGAAATCCGTCGCCGAGCGCTGGCCAGATCACTTACACATCCACAACCGCGCGGCAGATTCAGCTTGGCCTGAAGCTGCTCTGGTAGCCGCGCAAACGTCTCATTGAACTGTTTCACTCCACTGACTCTAAAAATGCAGCCGCTCTAAGCGTGCCGCGCGCGCATTCCCGGCTGCGCTTTGACAAAGCTCTAGGCTCGAAACCGCTGTCGGGGCGGGCGATTTAACGGGAGGCCTCCCGCGCCCAAGGTGAACGCTAAATTGGCCCGATGTAAACGCTGATCAAACCTGACAATTCAAACTGACCCACTACAAACTGTCCGTACTCTCGCTCTTTCCTCGGCAAGAACACACGCATTTTCCGAGATTGACAGATTACGAGCCTCCACGTAAGCGTTTGTAATTACGTTGAGGGAAGCGCGAGCGGAACGGCACCGGCGCAGAGCGAAAGGGCGCGCTACGGCTTCGTGATAGGCCGGGCGAAATTGGGGAACCGAATTAGCAACAGTCCAACTAATTCGCTGGCGGTGAATCGCTCCCTGTTACAACCCGCAACATTCTCCCGGGACGAATGTCGAGAATGATTCGCATGGCAGTATTTCCGGCATTTCGCATCTGCCTAGTGTCCCAAAATAACAAAAGAAACTCTGCTCTATCCAAAGCTCGCCCGCGAAGCCGGTTAAAGCTTTCTAACCGATTCTGCTCATCCATTCATAGGACAGTCGATTGGCGCATCTCGGACGAAGCTCCTAAGGTTCTCCTGTAACGGGGCCGAATTCTGGCGGAGGAACACGCCGTTTGGAGGCGACTTCATAAGAAGACGCTATCTTCAAAATGACATACTCCTCTCCGGGCTCGGCGCGAAAAACGAGGGAAAAGGGGAGGCCGGTAGCGCGCAGAGTGGTCGGCGTATTGCTATTCGTCGAAACGTAGCGCCTTTTGTCGGGGCTCAGGACGAAAACCGGATCGTAAACCGTGCGAACGTAACCCGCGGGAATGAGAACGGGCTAGGTTTCGGGATAGTATGGCTGTGCTCGGCAAGCTCACGCGATTGGCAGCGAGATGATTTGAAGTTGACGTGGAGAAGTGTGGGGAGTATCTCTCTACCTTTAGGGAATCATTGCGGCTGTGTGGCCCTTGAGAGCCGAAATAAAATTGTTCAGCCAACATAAAGGAGGTATCGTGAACCGTCTGGTTTCCTGGATTGCCTCTATTGTTATTCTCTTCTGTCTTGCGTCTAACGCGCGTGCCCAAACTCAGGTTACCTTGTTAGCTCCAAACCCACTCACGAAGGAGATCAATGCCATCGTTCAAAACTTCGAAAAAAAGACCGGTATTAAGGTGCAGACGACTTACGGCACCGGTGTGGGCACGCGGAAAACGGTTCAGCAAGGTGGGGCTTTGGACGTAACCCTGCTGTTTGCGCCCTTCGACGAGGCGATAACGCGCTTTTCGTGTAAGCCCTAGACGAATGGATATCCAACCGAAAGCGTGGTTTAGTTCGTTCCCTTGCCGATCATCAGAATTGTGAATGAACCTGGTATTGCCGGACCTCGACCCCCGCGTCCGCCAGGTTGTGGCGCGGAAGCTGCTCCGCGCTCATCGCTCATTGTGAAGATGTGGTTTGTCTTACTGTCGAACGCGATTGTTCGGGCGCCATTCATTGTCGGAAGTTTCTGCACCACGTCAAAACTTGTGGGGCCGTTCTCCTTGACGATCGTCAGAGTGCCACTGCCCTGCGTACTGTAGGCCTCCATTGTAGCCGCGTTGAAAATTGCCCCGTCAGACCCGCCGGGCAGCGGCAGGTTGGCAAGAATTTTTCCGGTATCCGCATTCAAGATCACCATCATTGGTTGAGGCGGATCAGCTGGAGGATTACCGGAATTGCCGCAGGCGGCAAAGAGGATGTGGTTTTTCGCATCGAGCGCGAGCCCGTTGCATCGTCCCTTATCTCCAAACGGATAGTGCGCGATTGTCTTCATGGTCTTCACGTCTACGACGGCCACGCTGCCCTGCGCGTCCTGCATGACGTCGTAGAGCTTACCTCGGCCGTCCGCGATACCCTCTTCCGGCACCCCGCCCAGGTCAATCCGTCCGAGTACGGTACCATCCTTTGCATCAATGACTGTCGCATCCTTAGTGGGATGGCTAAAGATGTAGACTCTTTCGTTGGACGCGTCGAAGGTGATGCCGTCTGGCCGGGCATCGCCCGCGTCGATGGTCTTGATCAACTTCATGGTTTTGGTGTCGAACATCGAAATCGGCGTGCTGCTGGTGAAGCCGTGGCCTGATTTCGGATCCACAACCGTGCCCTGCCCGCCGATGCCGTCGATTTCACTGACCAGCTCAAGCGTGTCTAGATTGTAGATGGAGAGGCGCGTCTTGACCTCAGCCGCGGAGGCCCCTCCCGCAGGTGGCGCTGGTGCGCGGCGCGGAATGTACAGCCGGCGCCCCGCGGAATCTGCATAGATGTAGTCCCAAGTGCCTTCACCACCAACTCGGGCGGTCTTGAGCACCCTATACAGCCCGGTCGAAGGCTGTTGAGCCGAGCTATGGACCACAGCAAAAGCTAGTGCACCCATCAGCGCTATAAAAAGGACGATAGCAGCGCGACGCATCGTAAGCCTCCTCTCCCGGTCGCGATATGTATACACCCGAGGCTCCCTTGGATGAAAGGAATTGTGTTTCGCGCTCCCTCGCATAACGGCGCTATCACCTTTCCCGGTCGCGAATCGAAGTCGTCTCTATCGCGTTCTTCGTCATGTTTAGGGTTCCGAGAACAAGTCGTGCGATCAAAAGAACTCCAATCGAGAAACTTCGCGGTCCTTTAGGGGAAGTTATGAGCGCACTATCGCGTTCAATCCCACCATGAGGGAAGCGATCAGCGCCGAAGAGGATGGCACTTATGACGTTCATCAAGGAAAATAGTCCCACCAGCTTCGAAGTAGAGCAGACGCTGGACACAAAGACGGGCGCTAAGACCCTGGCACTCGACACGAAGACGAACCGCCTGCTGACGATGACAGCCGACTTCGAGCCGCCCCCGCCCAACGCGTCCGCCATGCCTGGGGATCGTCCTCCTCTCGGCCCCATGGTGCCCGGTTCTTTTTCCCTTTTGATGGTCGGGAAATAAACAGACCTCGGAAGCAAGATCACGTTGCTACTTGCTGCGAGTCCAAGCCGCTGTCGGCCGGGCGCTGCCGCTTTTTGTGTCGCTTCTTGTTGACTTTGCGTCAAAACGGTGTTAACACGCCCACCAACGCTGTTCTTAAAAACTCGCATTTCAAAAAAGGGGGACACTATGGGCTCCCACTCGGCTAGTTTTCGACGGCACACTTGTGTACAAGAGTCCCAAAGTCTGCGGCACGCTCGTTCAGGAGTCTTATGCGACCGTATCTCCTGTTTTGCCTGCCTTTGTTTTCACAAACCAGTCAAGGCACCATCCAGGGCGGAGTATTCGATCAGTCCGGCGGCGTCATTGTCGGCGCCAGCGTGTCCGTGATCGACGTCGCCCGAGGTGTCACGCGAGCCCTTACCACCGACAATGCCGGAGCATACGTGGCCAATAATGTGATCCCTGGCACATACACCGTGCGTGCCGAGGCCAAAGGCTTCCGCACCGTGGAACACGATGGTGTGTTGGTCGAGGTGGGTCAAAGCGTTCGTATCGATCTTGTGCTGCAGCCCGGCGAGCAAACCCAAACCATTACAGTCACCGGAGAAGTCCCGGCCATCGATGCGACCGACACCACTTTGGGTGGGACTGTCAGCAACCAGTCGATCAACGCGCTGCCCTTGAACGGCCGCAACTTTGAGCGCCTGCTCCAGGTACGTCCCGGCGTCGTCACTTCTGTGGGAGCCGGCACCGGAACCTCGAGTACCAATGGTCGTCGAAGCGATCAAGATTTGCTGCGGCTGGAAGGTATCGCCGGAATTGCCGATAGTGTTGGCTCAACTCTTTTAAATGCCTCTTACAAGGGAGGAGATTCAAGCTCGCTCGTGCCCATTGACGCCATACAAGAGTTCAGCACCGAACAGAATCCGAAGGCAGAATATGGCTTCAGGAACGGTTCGGTGATCAATGTCGGGTTAAAGTCCGGCACCAATAGTTTGCATGGCACGGCGTACGCATTCGGGCGCGATGCCAGCGCAACGGATGCGGGCAACTACTTCACTAAGGCCCTTGTTCCCACTCCGGGGATTCCCCCACCGCCGGCGGTCACCCCTGCAACCCTCGAGCAGTTCGGCGCGACAGCTGGAGGCCCGATCATCAAGGACAAGCTTTTCTGGTTTGCAGGTTATGAGGGGCTGCGTGTGAATGTAGGGGACGTAGGAGTGCCCACGATCCCCTCATCCGTCGCCATGACGCCGGCGGCAGATCCGAACAACCAATTGAGCATGGTGGACGCGTGTAAGTCCTTGACATCGGCAAAAATTAACGGGCTGAGCGCGCAATTGGCGGGCCTTAACCCCAACACGTGCGTTGTAACTCCTGCCTCGCCCACATTTGAGAACGTTTTCCCCTACCTGAATAGCGCCACATCGAACAATTTTGCCCCGGGTATCGCGAGTCAGGCGCCGCTCAACAACGGACTCTTCAAAGCCGACTATGCCCTCAGTCCTCACCAGCATCTGAGCGGCTTGGCATTCGTATCCAAGTCACAGGGTGTAAGCGCGGGCGCTACGATTCTATTGCCTCAATGGGCAGCCTCCATCACAAATAATGCGCAGCAGTACTCCGGAGACTGGACTTGGACTCCCAATTCCACATGGGTCAACGACTTCAGGATGGGCTATGTATTTATAAGAAATATAACTCTTATCGGAGACGACAACCTGCTTCCCTCGAATCCCTGGCCAAACGGCTATGGCATGAATACCGGAGTGACGAATCCGCTTTACGGAGGTTTTCCCAACATCAAGATTACCGGCTTCAGCGGCGGTTTGGGCGGCGGGAGTACCCGAACGAGTCGCCGCGGCCCGCAAGGCGACGTCGACCTGGTGGAAAGCGTCTCGTATCTGCGGGGCAAGCACGCCTTCAAATTTGGCTTCGAGTATTTGGACATGATCTACGACGGGGACTCATTTACCGGGGCTCAAGGCGTGGCCAGCTTCTCGAGCTTGCAAAGTTTTCTCCAGGGCACGCCGAACAAGGGGTCGATTTTGTTGGGCAATCCTGACCAGAACACGCGAATGCACTGGTATGGGGGGTTCATCCAGGACGATTGGCGCATCAAACCGAGAATAACTTTGAACTTAGGTTTGCGTTACGAAAACTACACGCCTCCGACGGAACGTCACAACTATCTTGCCAATTTTGATCCGAGCGTCAATCCGACGACGACTGCCGCAGTCCTGCAGTTTGGTCCCGGCGCGCCGCTTTCTTCAGAATTCAAAACCAATTGGGGCGAACTCTCACCGCGTGCGGGCGTGGCCTGGGACGTGCGAGGCGACGGGAAGACCGTCGTCCGTGCCGGAGGCGCTCTCCTGACAGCCCCCTCTGTCCTGACGGCGTTCATTACCCAATCTCCGTTCGGGGCAAATTTTCCAACTGCCGGCGTCAATAATAGCGGCACTGATATAAGCCTTCATACCCCCGACTCCATTACCCTGGCTAAATGCGCCACATCCGTGTGCCCGGGCCAATGGAATTGGAACCTGACAGGCGTGCCTATATTTCCAACTGCCGGCACAACGGTCTTTAACAATGTGACGTACACGGGAATTACTTGCCTCCCCTCAGCCCTTGGAACGCCCTGTCAGAGCGGCGCGGTAAATCCCGACTTTAAACAAGCTTCCGCTGCTGAGTGGAATCTTGATATCCAACGGGCCATCACCAATAACCTGACTGTGGATGTCGCCTACGTTGGCAATCACGGATTTAATGAAGAGGACATCGTCGACCTCAATCAGCCGGTACTTGGCGCTGGGTGGGACGCGAGCGCGATTGCTACCTGCCTAAGCCCTGCCAGTGTCGCCGCGAATTACAAGAACTGCACACCTGATGTCGCGGCTGAAGCTGGACAGTACACAAAACTTTCCCTACCTCAGCCAGATAGACGAAACGACATACGGCGACTTTTCGAATTACAACGGCCCTCCAGGCCACCCTGCAGGCGCGGAACTACCACGGGCTATCGTTTCTCGCCTCTTATACATATTCGCATTCGCTAGATGTGTTGGTCGGCAACACCGGCGGGGGTGGCGATGTGCTACCTACCGATAAGAATAATCAGCGCCTGGACTATGGAAACGGCAATTACGATCTCCGCCACCGCTTTACTTTCTCCCCGACCTATCTGATCCCGGGCATGAAATCTCCGGCGCAAATGCTGGAGGGCTGGTCGATCAGTGGCATTCTAACGGTACAAAGTGGGCTGCCGTGGACCGCAGCCGATCTTGGGACGACGGACTGGCTCGGAACCGGTGAGATTAACAATCAGCAGATCGGCGGCGGAGTATACCAATATTGGAATTACAGCGGGCCTCCGCTCTGCCTTCAGCAATACGGGACCAAATCCAATCCCCTGTTTCGGGACATATGGCGGCTGCATTCCCTATACGTCAACGAGCTATGCAGGCGCCTCGATACAAACGGCGTGTCAGAACGCGGCGCAGGCTCCTTACGCGGGAAATGCTCAAATGCAGTCGCTAGCTTTGGCGGCACTCGCCAATGGTGCTTGCTACATACAAAACGGAGGCGTCCTGACGCCGCCCGCATTCGGCACGGTCGGCAACGCCGGAAGAAACTTCTTCCGGGGCCAGCCATACAGGAACCTTGATCTATCCGTCTCAAAGAACTGGAAGTTCAGGGAACGGTACAGCGCTCAGTTCCGCGTGGAGTTCTTCAACTTCTTTAACCGTACCGATTTCGCGGCTCCCGCCAGTACCGATCCGACTTCCCCCTCGGGATTCGGCTACTCTACAAATACGCCCGATTCGGGCAATCCTGTACTCGGCTCAGGCGGGCCGCGCCACATCCAGTTCGGCTTGAAGCTGGCTTTCTAGCGGGGCTCTGCGAGTGGCTGTGATAGGCGCGACCCATTAGATCACCAGCATTTCACCTATCCTTCTTAGCGCTTAGCGCCCGTTTCTGCCTGTTGCTGCTCGGCTGTGGCGGCACAACCGTAATCACCCCGAGCGCCTCGTGGCTGGCTCCCATAGCAGAAGCGTAGCCCGCAGCTAGTTCTGGACAAACTTGAAGGGCGCTGTTATAAACGCTTGCAAGCGTTTATAATGCATGGAGGCGTATTTAGTGATCAAGTTCCGGTATAGAGGAATTGAAGTTGAATGCTCGACGGAGGCCGAAGCCAAGAGTCTACTCGCCCACCTTACACAGGAGGAAGAGAAAAGGCGCCTCCGGAACCGATCCGTGTTGGAGCTTGCCATCGCGTCAGTTATCGATAAAGACAAATCGAAAGCCGCTTCTTGGAGTGGCGAGTTGTTCTGGGAATTCATGGACAGCTTAGGCGATACGCAAAAGCGCGTCCTCAGCGTGTTGGTTCTCAAGAGGTCGCTCAGCGACAAAGAGTTGCGACAATTTTTGAAACTGGATGACAACAAACAATTGGCCGGAGTGTTGTCAGGCATTAGCAAGCAGGCAGCAGCCCATAAGCTTCCTGCACGCGCCGTGTACAAGATCGAGAACGAGTCCAAGTCAGGAGAGATCGCGAAAACTTATGCAGTGTCCCTGGATTTCTTGCGAATCGCCAATGAGATGAACTGGCCTGACGAAGATGACAGCCCTACGGAACATCATCCCAAACAGTTGGGACCCAAGAGAAATTAAGATGCATAAGTCCAACTGCTCTCGGCGCTCAGACATAGAGATCAATGGAAGTCATGGATAGCTCCTCCAACGTGGGCTATGGGAAGCCGCCGAGGCATTGTCGCTTCCGGAAAGGTGCCTCTGGAAATCGAAAGGGCCGACCGAAAGGTAGGCGCAATATTGCGACAATCCTCGAAGAGATCTTAAGAGAAAAAATTGTAGTCAATGAAAACGGAGTGCGGAAGACCGTCACGAAACTAGACGCGGCCTTGAAACAGCTCGTTAATAAGGCGACCTCCGGCGATTTGATCGCGGTACGGCAATTGATCTTACTCGCGGGCTCTACTGAGCAACACACTGTCGAGCCGGAGACAAAAAAGCTGAGTGATGTCGATCTCAAAATCATGCAACGTGTACTGCGGAGGAAGGGCACGTGCGCAAAAGGAGAAACAGGTGAGCATCACTAGAGAGGAATTTCAAGCATTTTTACGCCAAGATTTTATTGCCTTCGCCGAAAAAGCCTTCGACGACCTCAATCCGGGAACAGAATATTTCCACAATTGGCATATCGAAGTTATTGCTGAGGCTCTGGAGCGGTGCTTTACGGGCAAGTTACGCCGCCTGATTATCAATGTTCCGCCTCGATCTTTGAAATCACACATGGTATCGATTAGTTTCGTAGCCTGGATTTTGGGGCATCGCCCGGCAGCTCAACTCATCTGTGCCAGCTATGCTCAAGACTTGGCCGACAGGCTGGCTATAGATTGTCGATCGATTATCGCAGCTGACTGGTATCAGGATCTATTTCCCAACACGCGGCTGGCGGCGGGCAGGCAGTCGATCCATGATTTTATGACCACGCGAAAGGGCTCCCGCTTGGCAACATCCGTGGGCGGCGTACTGACAGGCCGAGGCGCAGATATCATCGTCATTGATGATCCTCTCAAACCCGACGAAGCACTTTCGGACACACGGCGCAAAATAGTGAATGACTGGTACGACCACTCACTTTTCACACGTCTCAATGACAAACAGAGAGGCTGCATCATTTTGATCATGCAACGTCTTCACGAAGATGACCTAGTGGGCCACGTTCTGAAGCAAGGGGATTGGGAGTTGTTGAAGTTTCCTGCCATCGCGGAAGACGATGAGAATTACTGTGTCCAGACACTTTATGGCCGGAAGCGGTTCGAGCGTCGGCGAGGGGAGGCCTTACATGCTGACCGGGAACCTTTAGAAGTCCTCGCACGGCTGCGTGACGTTCTGGGCGAATTCAATTTCGCCGGCCAATACCAACAGGCGCCGTCACCGGTCGGCGGAGGGATGATAAAGAGGCAATGGTTCCATTCCTACACTCCGCAGGAGCTGCCGAAAGAGTTCGCATTGGTATTCCAGAGTTGGGACACTGCCAATAAAAGTTCTGAACTGAATGACTATAGCGTTTGCACTACTTGGGGAAAGCTAGACCACAAGCTTTTTCTTCTCGACGTTTTGCGGAAGCGCCTGACTTACCCTGATTTGAGACGGGCAGTAAAAGCGCATGCCGAGGTCTACAAAGCTTCAAATATCTTGATCGAAGACAAAGCTTCAGGTACCCAGCTGATTCAAGATCTTATAGCTGATGGCGTACATTGCGTTAAGCGCATTGAGCCGAAGATGGAGAAAGTTCTGCGAATGCACTCGGTAACCAGCACCATTGAGAATGGTTTCGTGCATATCCCCGAGCAGGCGCCTTGGTTGCCAGAGTACTTGCACGAAATGATGGTATTCCCCAACGGTAAGTTCGACGATCAAGCCGACTCGACTTCTCAAGCCCTCGACTGGGCCAAGGAGCGAAGATCAGCTCCTTGGGTGGAGGTCATGACCGTACCAATAAGACGTACGCCATTCGCTTCCGGTACTTCCGCTCTTCAGCGGTCGAGATGGAGCCGTGCGTTCGATGACGGGCGTTGGTAGGAAACACTCCTTTTTTTGGTAGATCTCAAAAACACGTTTTGCTTGTAAGTAACTGTGAATACTGTTGTTGTTTCTTAAAACCTATTCTCGCGATTTTCGGACATTCCTCTAAATTCCCTGTTAATCTCGCAACGATCGGCAACCAGAATGGCGCGAAGGCCCTTTTCGCGCAAAGGATTACACGGAAATGGCAACGGACATACCTGAGAGTTTTCCCTGTATTTTTCCCTGTTCGGGGCTCCAGGAAAAACATCGGAGTCTGAGCTCAGCGCGAATAACCCCAACCAAGCGCGGATGATGCCGCCATAGGTGCCTGGCTCCGCCCGAGTCGTTCCTGCCCAACGGATGGAGCTTCGCACCTCATTGTTATGGGCCGCGACCGCCTTTCAGTATCGGCAAAGAAAATCGTGTCTATTGCCCGCTCCTTGTTCGACAATAAGTTCCTGCAAGGAAGCGATCTAGCGAGGAGCATGCGAAACAGGACATCTAATCCTGATTGCAGGTAAGTAAGCTTGGCTTCCGGTTCCGGCCGGAGCACGACGAGGACCCTTGCGAATACTTTTAGTGGAAGACGAACGAAAGGTCGCAAAGGCTCTGCAAGAAGGGCTCGAAGCCGAATCGTATTCAATCGCTGTCGCCCATACCGGCGAGGAAGGCTTTCAGCGAGTCACCTCGGAGCTATTCGATCTGGCCGTGCTCGATGTCATGCTCCCTGGCCGAAGTGGTATCGAGATGCTCTCGGCCATGAGAAGTCAGGGCATCAAAATTCCGGTCCTTCTGTTGACCGCGAAAGATACGCTTGCCGATCGCGTGCTGGGACTGGATGCAGGAGCGGACGACTATCTGGTCAAGCCCTTCGCTTTCCCGGAGCTCTCCGCTCGCATTCGGGCGCTTCTGCGCCGCGGAAAGTCGGAGTCCGTATCGGCTTTGCGGGTCGACGACTTACGAATGGATTTGGTGAGCCACACGGTCGCGCGCGGACCGCGCACGCTCGAACTGACCGCCAAGGAGTTCGACCTGCTGGAATGCCTTCTTCGCCATCAGGGGCACGTGGTTTCTCGCGAGATGCTTGCGAAGGACGTCTGGAAAGTGGCCGTAAGATATACTCCGCTGGATAATGTGATCGACGTGCATATGGGGCGGCTGCGCAGGAAGGTGGATGAAGGGTTCTCGCGAAAACTGATTCACACCGTGCGCGGCGTCGGATTTGTCATGAAGGCGGGAAAATGATGAAGCGCCCTAGGCCCTGGAACGTACGCACTCGGCTGACGCTTTGGTATGTGGCTGTGCTGGCAGCCGCATTGTTGATCTACGGCGCCAGCACCTCCCTTTTTCTAGTTTTTCAGTTGCGCAGCCAGCTCGACCATCGAGCCATCGAAGATCTGGAAACCATCAAGGGCTTGCTGAGTTTCTCCTCCGACGGAAAGCTCCTATTTCACAGCAACTACCAGGATCAGTCCTACCCCACCAAAATGCTGGATCCGCTCATCGAGGTCCTGGCCGGCGACGGAACGCTTCTTTACCGCAACGAATTGCTCGGAAGCCGTTCCTTGGGCGGCTCCCCGCAACCTGCGGAGATGTCTGGCTCCTACGCGATGCGCTCCATTCGTTTATCGGATGGGATGTCGGTTCGCTTGGTCAGCAGGCAATATATTCTGGATGGCCGTCCCAGGCTGATCCGGCTCGGATTAAGCGAGGAATCCTTATGGCAGCGTTTCTGGGAGGTGGTCGAGGGCCTTTTGGTAGGATTGCCTGTGGTGCTCGTCTTCGCCGGGCTCGGGGGCTATTTCTTGGCGCGCCACACCCTCGGCCCTATTGAACGAATGGCGCGCCGGGTTCATGAGATCAATGCCGAGCGTCTGAACGCCCGGCTGGATGTTGAAAATCCACATGACGAACTCGGGTTTCTCGCCAGTAGTTTCAACGAAACGCTGGGACGCCTGGAGCGCTCCTTTGAGCAGCTCCGGCGCTTTACGTCCGATGCATCGCATGAATTGCGAACACCTCTCACCGCGATTCGCAGCGTCGGCGAAGTGGGACTTCAGAAACGGGGCTCGGCGGATGAGTATCGAGAAGTCATTGCCAGCATGCTGGAAGAATTAGGGCGTCTCACTCGCCTTGTCGATAGCCTGCTGACCATCGCTCGCGCGGATTCGGGTCAAATCCAACTGGCTAGCAACGGCGTTAGCCTCGTCGCACTGGCCCAGGATGCGGTCTCTCTTCTCGACGTCCTGGCCGAGGAGAAGGGACAAATCATATCGGTCGCCGGAGATGAAGCCGTACACGTGCAAGGGGACGCCGGAGTCCTCCGCCAGGTTCTCATCAACCTCCTCGATAACGCCATCAAATATTCGTATTCCAACAGCCGCATTTCGGTTCGTGTGTTGCGTGCCGCGGAAACGGCTGTGGTCGAGGTAGAGGACCACGGTCCGGGCATTCCTCCGGAGCATCGCGACAAAGTATTCGACCGATTCTATCGGATTGATAGCGGGCGTTCCCGCGACGCCGGCGGCGCCGGCTTGGGTTTAGCCATCGCGAAATGGGGAGCCGAAGCGCACTCGGGCCGTCTTGAGCTGATTTGTCCGGCGGACACCGGCTGTACGTTTCGCTTGGTTCTGCCAGCGCTGCCCGCGACGAATGGCGTGCGTCCATCGCCAACGACAATGCGACCTTCATCCAAGTCCGCCGTTCCACTGAATACGCCCTAGCGATCCTCAGGGCGCCTTGGCCCGCAAACTGAATCTTGAAAACCGAGATTTGAGATCGTATTCGCCGGCAGCCTTTTGACTCTGAAGAAATCGTCAGAAAATATTCAGAAACTCTTCAGTGGCATCTCGCTCGGCGCTCCCCCATAAGTAGTAGCGTGACCATGACGTTGCGGCGCTCGGCCGTTATTGGCATCGCAGTTCTGCTGCTCGTTTGTTTGTTCTCTGATCCTTCGCGCTCACAGACAAACGCCCCGACTCCAAAAGCCTTCTCTTTAGAGGACGCGCTGAACTATGCCTTGCAGAACTACCCGGCGGTCCGCGCCTCCGTCGAAGAGGTAAACGCGACACATGCCGGCATAACGCTGGCGCGGGCTCAATATCTTCCGTCACTAAGCGGCGTCTATCAGGACAGCCGCGCCACGCAAAACCAGGTGCCGGGGATCTGGCTGCCGACGGCGATCACCCCCACGGTGGAAGGGCCGATCGGCAATTCATCCAGTGGCCAGAGCTACTGGACCAGCCAAGCGGCTGCCCTGTTTTCATGGGAGCCATTTGACTTCGGACTCCGGCCCTCGGCGGTAGCACAGGCGAAATCCGCCGAGGATAAATCCAATGCCGATTTGGCGGTGACCCGACTGCAGGTAGCGACAGCGGTAGGCAACTTCTTTCTAACGGCTGTGGCAACTCAACAGGCGGTGGCGGCAGCGCAGGCCAACGTCGACCGCTGGCAGGTATTCAATCAATCGATTCACACGCTTGTCGATAACGCCTTACGGCCCGGCGCCGATGCTTCACGCGCCGACGCGCAGCTCGCGATGGCAAGAACTCAGCTTTATCAGGCGCAACAGATGGAACAGGCGGCCTTGGCGACGCTCGCGTCGCTTATGGGGGCTGCGGGCAGCGAGATTCGATTAGATGGCGGAAGACTGCTCGATCTGCCGCCGGTGGATTCTTTGCCTGGCATTGCGCCCGGAATCAGTCCCTTTGCCCGGGATCGGATGGCCGCTGTGCGGCAGGTGCAGGCGCAGGAGAAGATCCTGAGCCGTACAGATTACCCACGCTTCTTTCTCCAGGCCGAAGGCTTCGGGCGCGGAAGCGAAGTTCCGAACAACGGATCGATTATCGGCAGCGGGGACGGTTTGGCCCCAGCGCGCGGAAATTGGATCGCGGGGCTGACCATCACATTCCCGAGCGTCTTTGACTTCAAGGCGTTGAGCGCCGAAAAGCAGATAGCCAAAGCAAACGAGAACTCGCAGCAGGCTCTCTACAACAAGACGATCCAGGACCTAACAGGCCAGGTCCAAGCGGCCCTCGCGCAGCTCAAAGGAGCGCAACTCGTCGCGCAGCAAACTCCCATTGAATTGGCGGCGGCGCGCGCATCGGAAACGCAATCGCGCGCACGTTACGAGGCAAGTTTGGCCACTCTCGTAGAAGTGGCCGACGCCGAGGGCCTGCTGGCTCAAGCCGAAATGGACGATGCCGTTGCGCGATTGAACGTTTGGCGCGGTCTCTTTGCAGTGGCCTATGCGCAGGGCGATTTACAGCCCTTCTTGAATGTTCTGCGCGGTTCGAGTCCTTAGCAAGGTGATGCGACTGCGGGTAAGCGAAGGAGAGACTCCATGTGGCTGATTCGAGCGGCATTGAGACGGCCAATAGCGACGCTGGTCGTTGTTATTGCCGTGGCCCTCGCTTCCATTCTGGCGGTCACCCGGATGAGCGTCGACATCTTTCCGAACCTGAATTTCCCTGTGATCTATGTTGCGCAGCCGTACGGGGGAATGAGCCCGGCGCAGATGGAAGGCTATCTCGTTTTCTACTATGAGTACCACTTTCTGTACATCAACGGAATCCAGAGCGTCGAAGACAAATCCATTCAAGGTAATGGATTACTAAAGCTGACTTTTTATCCTGACACGGATATGAGCCAGGCCCTGGCGGAAACCATCTCTTATGTGAATCGCGCCCGGGCGTTTATGCCGCCCGGGACCGTCTCACCATTTGTAATTCGCTTTGATGCCGGAACAGTGCCCGTTGGGTATGTCGTGTTCTCGAGCGACACGCGTACGGTCGGTGAGATCCAGGACCTGGCACTCAACCGCGTGCGTCCGGCTTTCGCCACCTTGCCGGGCCTTACGTCGCCGCCGCCATTCGGCGGTAATCAGCGCACCATGGTGGTGACGATCAATCCGGACCGATTGCGTGCGTACGATATGTCGCCAGATGAAGTGGCTCAGGCAGTCAATAGCGGTAACGTTCTCCAACCCGCTGGAAATGTGCGCACAGGCAACTTGCTCAGGATCGCTGTGAGCAACTCCGTCACGCCCAATATCCAAGCGCTCACAGACCTGCCGATCAGGACAGGGGCGGGCCCAACGGTCTACCTTCATGACGTAGCGAGTATCCAGGACGGCACGGATATTCCCACGGGTTATGCGCTCGTAAACGGCCGCCGCTCCGTCTACATCCCTGTGACCAAACGGGCGGGTGCTTCTACAGTGAACGTGGTTAAGGAGGTCAAAGACAGCCTGCCATACTTCCGATCGCTGGTTCCCGACGATATTAAAGTCACCTATGAGCTGGACCAGTCGCCCTACGTCACCAGCGCGCTGACAGCGGTGGTCCGCGAGGGGTTGCTGGGAGCCCTGCTGACTGGCCTCGTGGTCCTGTTGTTCCTCAGTGACTGGCGTAGTTCGTTCATCGTCATGACCACGATTCCCTTTGCGTTGCTGACTTCCGTCGTGGCTTTGTGGCTCACAGGGCAGACGATCAATATCATGACCCTGGGTGGCTTGGCGCTTGCCGTTGGGATCCTCGTAGACGAAGGCGTCGTCGAAATCGAAAACATCGACAGTACCCTGCAGCAGGAACCAGACTTGTCGCCCGCACGCGGCGTCCTTCACGCCACCCAACGCACGGTGCTGCCACGCTTTCTATCCATGCTTTCGGTGGTGGCAGTTTTCCTTCCTTCGTTTCTGATGACCGGCGTGGCGCAAAACCTGTTTGTGCCGCTTTCGTTAGCGGTCGCGTTCGCGATGATCGCCTCGTTCCTGCTGTCGAGCTCCTTCTTGCCGGTGCTGTTCCTGTGGATCCATCGCCAAGTGGATCGGACCCACAAAGTGCTCATCGCTGGACGGTGGGACTTCGACAAAGTGCGTAATCGCTGGGGGGCTTTTCTGGGACATCTGGGGGCAATCCGCTGGCTTGTAGTTGGAGCATACGCCGCGATCGTGCTCGCAATCGTTCTCTTGCTTGGGCCGCGGCTAGGCCAGGAGCTATTCCCCAACTTGGGTGCGACTCAATTCCGCCTCCGATTAGACGCTCCCATCGGAACGCGCGCGGAAGTCACGGAACAATTGGCGATAGGAGTTCTGGATGAGATTCGCAAGACTGCGGGGCCGGGAAACGTCGCCATTAGCCTCGGGTATGTCGGCACACAAGGCGCGAGCTATCCAATTAACACGGTTTTCTTGTGGACCAGCGGGCCGCATGAAGCGGTGTTGAACGTAGCCCTTCGTCCCGAGGCCCATATCGATGTAGCGGCGCTGGAAGAGAAGCTGCGTCATACTTTACCCTCCGAATTCCCGGGTGCGACGTACTCGTTCGAGCCGGGAGATCTGGTCAATCAAATCATGAATTTCGGTGCCCCAACTCCGGTCGAAGTCGCCGTGATCGGCCCAAATCTCGTTGCCAGCCGCGCCTATACCGATCGATTGCGAAATGAGATGAATAAGATAGGCGACCTTCGTGATCTGAAATATGAGCAACCCCTTGATTATCCCAGCGTGGATGTGACAGTGAACCGTCAAATGGCAGGGCAGCTCGGAGTGACGACGAACCAGGTGGCTCGATCACTCTCCGAAGCGACCTATTCGAGTCGCTTCACAACCCCGAACTATTGGGCCGATCCGAACACAGGCGTCGCCTACCAGGTGCAAGTGCAATACCCGCAGCCCAATATCACCTCGGTGCAAGACGTTCAAAATATTCCTGTGATGCCTGGCCAGTCTCAGCACCCCTTGATCGGTGACCTTGCGAAAGTCGGCGACGGAACGATCATGGGCGAATACGACCGCCGCAATGGCTTTCGGATGCTCAGTCTCTCAGCAAATACAGCTGGGAATGATCTGGGACTGATTTCAAAAAGCATTGATGCGGCCGTTAAACGAGCCGGTACTCCACCCACCGGCACAACCGTCCAGGTTCGAGGGCAGATTGCGCCAATGCACGACACGTTCAACAACCTAGGCATCGGCCTTCTGCTCGCGATCTTGGCCATCTTCCTTCTGCTCGCTGCCAACTACGAGTCCCTGCGGCTTGCTTTCGTAGTGCTGACAACCGCTCCCGCTACGGTCTGCGGCGTGATTTTGATGCTTCTCATTACCCATACCACGCTCAACATTGAATCCTACATGGGAGGCATCATGGCGGTCGGAGTCGGAACGGCCAACGCCATCCTGCTGGTGACCTTTGCCGAGCAGCACCGGCGGAGCGGCGCCTCTTCCATTGAATCCGGCATACAGGGAGTCAGGGAACGCATCCGTCCCATCCTGATGACCAGTGCCGCGATGATCGCCGGAATGATTCCGATGGCGCTGGCCGCCGAAGTGACGGCCCCACTGGGCAGGGCCGTAATCGGAGGGCTGACCGCAGCCACAGTCGCGAACCTGACCGTGCTGCCGTTCGTATTCTCTATCGTTCAGCGACGAGCCCAGACAGCATCTCCGTCGCTCGATCCGGACGATCCGCAAAGCCGGTTCGCAATCGTCTGAAGAATGGAGAGCCGATCTGTGTTTCAAGGAGAGTTTACGAAACTCGCGAGGGTCACGGCATTTTGGACTCTTCTACTCATTAGCCTGAGTTCGGCGTCCTGTAGCCAAAAGGAGAATAACGCCACACAGGCCGGCGGCATATCCGCGCCGGCAAAGCCTTCCGTGGAAGTAACCACAGTCAAATCGCAAAAGCTGAATACCACGGAGCGATTGCCGGGCGAGCTGATCCCCTACGAAAGCGTCGACCTCTATGCCAAGGAGACGGGGTTCGTGAAATCGATCAAGGTCGACCGCGGCTCAATGGTGAAGCAAGGGGAACTCATTGCCGAACTGGAGGCTCCGGAACTGCTGGCGCAGCGCGCTCAAGCCGACGCCGCTTACCAAAGCGCTGAAGCTCAGCTCGCGGCAGGCCAAGCCAAGCTCGCAGCCGACCAAGCCACCTATCAACACATGAGCGCCGCGGCGAAGACGCCTGGCGTTGTAGCGGCTAACGACCTGGATATCGTCCAAAAAACGGCCCAATCCGATGAGGCCAATGTAGGCGCCCTGCAGATGACCGCGGAAGCGGCCCAGGAAGGCCTGAAAGCCGTTACGCAGCTGGAAGCCTATTTGCATATCACCGCTCCTTTCGATGGCCAAGTAACGACTCGATATGTCCATCCCGGCGCGCTGGTAGGCCCTGCGGGCGGAGCAGGAGCGATGACGCCGATCGTCAGCATCGAAACAACAACCCGGCACCGCCTGGTTGTCCCAGTGCCCGAGAACGACGTGGAGGGTGTTCCTGGGGGTACGATTGTTGCCTTCACGGTGCCCTCGTTTCCGGGCAGGACCTTTCATGCTCCGATCGCCCGAGTTTCGCGCGACGTAAACACCAAGACCCGAACTATGCCTGTAGAGTTGGACGTAAGCGATCCACGGGCGGAACTGGTTCCGGGGACCTTCTGCGAAATCGACTGGCCGATACGCCGCACTTATCCGACGCTTTTCATTCCAAACTCCGCCGTGGCCAGCGACCTGCAACGCACCTTCGTAATCCGTGTGCGCCAAAATCTTACGGAATGGGTAGATGTCACCACAGGGGCCCGATCCGGTAACCTGATAGAAGTTTTTGGCGATCTGCACGAAGGAGATGAGGTGGCGGTTCGCGGCACCGACCAACTTCGGGCTGGTATTGAGGTCTCCTCTCGACTCGTCACTTCAAACTAAAACTAGTAGGGTAAAAGTGTAGTGCTACGCTCTAAAACTGGACACCTCAGTTAGGCAAGACCAGGGCCTGTGGGTCGCGAGATATGCGGTGTCGTAGAACGTCATGTCCGAGGCTCCGTTTCGATACGAGCGTGCTCCGGCGAGTGGATAATGCGCAAGAAAGCGTCAAAGCGCGGGTGGCAGGTCGCGGGCCCTCTCAGGTCAAGATGCAAAACGAAGAAAAGAGGAAGGCGGGCCCAAAAATCGTGCTAAGGATCTGCAACCTCCGCTACGAGCCCTTATCGATTTGATCCCGTCTTTAGCCTTCGAACTTGTGCCGAGTGCGCAAGCCGATCAATAGGGCGAATGGGATAACGCTGAGAAGCATCATCAGTGTAGAAGGTTCTGGAACCTTGGTGCCGATGATATCTACAGTTCCGCCGGTAGCACTGCTAATTGGGACATTGTTTTCGTTGGGGTCGCTTAAGTCCGTGACATCCGAAGGACCGATATCAAATTGAATATTCACCATTTCAGTCGGTGCTGTCGCAGAAACGTCAAATAGAACCTCTCCGAGAGCGATAGTGTCCCCGGCGGTGAGGGTCGTTCCGCCGGAACCGGCGATATCATCCGCGATCAGCTCCGGGGTGGTCTGGATGGTGATGTCCGGACCAAAGAGAGATTGGGTGCTAAAGATATATGGTGCCGCCGATGTTGAAGTGTTGGCATCCGTCAAGACCAGGTCTGAACTAGAGCTTTGCAGTTCGAAATCGAAGCCGGCAATCGTAACGCCGCTACCTCCACCCTCGTCCGTCAAGATCACATCGAAACTGCCCGTGCCTCCCGCACTGACCGTTGTCGACGCAAACTGCAGCGTTAGCTCCAAATTGTCCGCCCGCGCAGTCATCGGCAGAAATATTTCGGCAGCCAAAAAGAGTACCAGCACTGTTAGTCCTACTCTCCAAAACGTCCGGCTGTGCATTTGAGTCTCCACTATTTGTTGTGCATGTTGCATGCCAACCTTGCCCTAGAAGATTTCCTCGGCCTACTTATTTGAAACAATGGGCTTATTACGATTCAGGCCGCAAGGGCCCTAGCCCGGCCGGAGAAAGCTACAGCACATAATGTGCAACGCATCAGAACGTCCATAATCAGCCCTTTGTGATCATCGTTCGTTACAACCACTTGGCTTTAGGGCAGCGATGTTCCTACCCTCAAACGCGCGATGGTCACGTCCGTGATATTCACAACGCCATCTCCGTTCATGTCCGCAAAGATGTTGTAAGGCTGCGAAGCCGCGTTATTGATGCCCACAAGGTCGGCCGAGTTTACAACGCCGTCGTCGTTGAAATCACCTTCCAACACTTTGACATTTTGGCTATAGCCGGCACCTCCAGCGAGGGCATTGCCCGCTGCATCCTTGAGGGCATTGGGGCCGCTACCCGCCAGAGCTGTGGCGAAATTGCCGATCGCCACCGGACTGATAGACCACGTCAGTGTGTTCGTGCCGAGCCCGCTGAAGCCGGTCACTGTGACACCGCTCAGACTACTGGCGTTCCCGCTGGCGATGGCTTCGGAGAATACTACTCGGATGCCTGTGATCTGCCACGGCAAGCGGTTACGCGGCGTGCCGATCAGGTTGTAACTCTCCGAGCCCCACAACACCTGATACGAAACCACTGTTGGTACTACTGCGGATACGAAGGTGAACTTGTCACCCGCGGAGATGGCGCTGGTGCCTCCGGCCGTGGTCACGGTCACGTCGACCGTGCCGGCTCCCGCCGGGGAGGTGGCGGTGATGGAAGTGGCGCTATTCACTGTGAAGCTGGTGGCTGCATTAGCTGCCGAACTTCACCGCGCTGCCGCGGTGAAATTGGTGCCGGTGATGCTCACCACCGTGCCGCCCGCGGTCGGTCCGCTGGGCGGAGCGATGCCGGTTACCGTGGGCGTTCCCACATAGGTGAACTGGTCGGCTGGCGAGGTGGCGCTGGTGCCTCCGGCCGTGGTCACGGTCACGTCCACCGTGCCGGCTCCCGGCCGGTGAGGTGGCGGTGATCGAGGTGGCGCTATTCACTGTGAAGCTGGTGGCCGCGGTGGCCCCGAACTTCACCGCGCTGCCGCGGTGAAGTTGGTGCCGGTGATGCTCACGCTGGTGCCGCCGGCGGTGGGTCCGCTGGTCGGAGCGATGCCGGTTACCGTGGGCGCTGCCACGATAGGTGAACTGGTCGGCTGGCGAAGTGGCGCTGGTGCCTCCGGCCGTGGTCACGGTCACGTCGACCGTCCGCCGGCTCCCGCCGGCGAGGTGGCGGTGATGGAAGTGGCGCTATTGACCGTGAAGCTGGTGGCCGCGGTGGCGCCGAACTTCACCGCGCTGGCCCCGGTGAAGTTGGTGCCGGTGATGGTCACCACCGTGCCGCCCGCGGTCGGGCCCGCTGGTCGGAGCGATGCCGGTCACCGTGGGCGTCCCACAAAGGTGAACTGGTCGGCTGGCGAAGTGGCGCTGGTGCCTCCGGCCGTGGTCACGGTCACGTCGACCGTGCCGGCTCCCGCCGGTGAGGTGGCGGTGATCGAGGTGGCGCTATTCACGGTGAAGCTGGTGGCCGCGGTGGCCCCGAACTTCACCGCAGCTGGCCGCGGTGAAATCGGTGCCGGTGATGCTCACGCTGGTGCCGCCCGCGGTCGGCCCGCTGGTCGGAGCGATGCCGGTCACCGTGGGCGCTCCCACATAGGTGAACTGGTCGGCTGGCGAAGTGGCGCTGGTGCCGCCGGCCGTGGTCACGGTCACGTCCACCGTGCCCGCTCCCGGCCGGCGAGGTGGCGGTGATGGAAGTGGCGCTATTGACCGTGAAGCTGGCGGCTGCGGTGGCGCCGAACTTCACCGCGTGGCTGCGGTGAAGTTGGTGCCGGTGATGGCTCACCGCCGTGCCGCCCGCCGTCGGTCCGCTGGTCGGAGCGATGCCGGTCACCGTGGGCGCTCCCACATAGGTGAACTGGTCGGCTGGCGAAGTGGCGCTGGTGCCGCCGGCCGTGGTCACGGTGACGTCCACCGTGCCCGCGCTCCCGCCGGGGAGGTGGCGGTGATGGAAGTGGCGCTATTGACCGTGAAGCTGGTGGCTGCCGTGGCTCCGAACTTCACCGCGGTGGCCGCGGTGAAGTCGGTGCCGGTGATGGCTCACCCTGGTGCCGCCGGCGGTCGGCCCGCTGGTCGGAGCGATGCCGGTCACCGTGGGCGCTCCCACGATAGGTGAACTGGTCGGCTGGCGAGGTGGCGCTGGTGCCTCCGGCCGTGGTGACGGTCACGTCCACCGTGCCCGCTCCCGGCCGGCGAGGTGGCGGTGATGGAGGTGGCGCTATTGACCGTGAAGCTGGTGGCTGCCGTGGCGCCGAACTTCACCGCGTGGCCGCGGTGAAGTTGGTGCCGGTGATGGCTCACGCTGGTTCCGCCCGCGGTCGGCCCGCTGGTCGGAGCGATGCCGGTCACCGTGGGCGCCCCACGATAGGTGAACTGGTCGGCCGGCGAGTGGCGCTGGTGCCCCCGGCCGTGGTGACGGTCACGTCGACCGTGCCGGCTCCCGCCGGGGAGGTGGCGGTGATGGAAGTGGCGCTATTGACCGTGAAGCTGGTGGCCGCGGTGGCGCCGAACTTCACCGCGGTGGCGGCGGTGAAGTCGGTGCCGGTGATGGCTCACGCTGGTGCCGCCCGCGGTCGGTCCGCTGGTCGGAGCGATGCCGGTCACCGTGGGCGCTGCGACGATAGGTGAACTGGTCGGCCGCGCGAAGTGGCGCTGGTGCCGCCGGCCGTGGTGACGGTCACGTCGACCGTGCCGGCTCCCGCCGGCGAGGTGGCGGTGATGGAAGTGGCGCTATTCGACCGTGAAGCTGGTGGCTGCCTTAGCTCCGAACTTCACCGCGGTGGCAGCCGTGAAGCCGGTGCCGGTGATGGTCACCCTGGTGCCGCCCGCGGTCGGCCCGCTGGTCGGAGCGATGCCGGTCACCGTGGGCGCTCCCACGATAGGTGAACTGGTCGGCCGGCGAAGTGGCGCTGGTGCCGCCGGCCGTGGTCACGGTCACGTCGACCGTGCCGGCTCCCGCCGGCGAGGTGGCGGTGATGGAAGTGGCGCTATTGACCGTGAAGCTGGCGGCCGCGGTGGCGCCGAACTTGACCGCGGTGGCGCCGGTGAAGTCGGTGCCGGTGATGGCTCACCGCCGGTGCCGCCCGCCGTGGGCCCGCTGGCCGGAGCGATACCGGTCACCGTCGGCGCTCCCACAAAGGTGAACTGGTCGGCCGGCGAAGTGGCGCTGGTGCCGCCCGGCGTGGTGACCGTGACGTCCACCGTGCCCGCTCCCTCCGCCGGCGAGGTTGCCGTGATGGAAGTGGCGCTATTGACCGTGAAGCTGGTGGCTGCCGTAGCTCCGAACGACACCGCGGTGGCTGCCGTGAAGCCCGGTGCCGGTGATGGCCACGCTGGTCCCGCCCGCCGTCGGCCCGCTGGTCGGAGCGATGCTGGTGACCGCCGGCGCTCCGACGAAGGTGAACTTGTCACCCGCGGAGATGGCGCTGGTGCCGCCGGCCGTGGTGACCGTGACGTCGACCGTGCCCGCTCCCTCCGCCGGCGAGGTGGCCGTGATGGAAGTGGCGCTATTCGACCGTGAAGCTGGTGGCTGCCGTGGCTCCGAACGACACCGCGGTGGCTGCCGTGAAGCCGGTGCCGGTGATGGCCACGCTGGTGCCGCCCGCCGTGGGTCCGCTGGTCGGAGCGATGCCGGTCACCGCCGGCGCTGCCACGAAGGTGAACTTGTCACCCGCGGAGATGGCGCTGGTGCCGCCAGCCGTGGTGACCGTGATGTCCACCGTGCCCGCTCCCTCCGCCGGCGAGGTGGCCGTGATGGAAGTGGCGCTATTCGACCGTGAAGCTGGTGGCTGCGGTGGCTCCGAACGTCACCGCGGTGGCTGCCGTGAAGCCGGTGCCGGTGATGGCCACGCTGGTCCCGCCCGCCGTGGTCCGCTGGTCGGAGCGATGCCGGTCACCGCCGGCGCTCCCACGAAGGTGAACTTGTCACCCGCGGAGATGGCGCTGGTGCCGCCGGCCGTGGTGACCGTGATGTCCACCGTGCCCGCTCCCTCCGCCGGCGAGGTGGCCGTGATGGAAGTGGCGCTATTCGACCGTGAAGCTGGTGGCCGCCGTAGCGCCGAACGACACCGCGGTGGCTGCGGTGAAGCCGGTGCCGGTGATGGCCACGCTGGTCCCGCCCGCCGTGGCCCGCTGGTCGGAGCGATGCCGGTCACCACCGGCGCTCCCACGAAGGTGAACTTGTCACCCGCGGAGATGGCGCTGGTGCCGCCGGCCGTGGTGACCGTGATGTCCACCGTGCCCGCTCCCTCCGCCGGCGAGGTGGCCGTGATGGAAGTGGCGCTATTCGACCGTGAAGCTGGTGGCCGCCGTAGCTCCGAACGACACTGCGGTGGCTGCCGTGAAGCCGGTGCCGGTGATGGCCACGCTGGTCCCGCCCGCCGTCGGCCCGCTGGTCGGAGCGATGCTGGTTACCGTCGGTGCTCGCCACGAAGGTGAACTGGTCGCCAGCGGAGATGTCGCGCTGGTGCCGCCCGCCGTGGTGACCGTGACGTCCACCGTGCCCGCTCCCTCCGCCGGCGAGGTTGCCGTGATGGAAGTGGCGCTATTCACCGTGAAGCTGGTGGCCGCATCGTGGCCCCGAACGTCACCGCGGTAGCTGCCGTGAAGCCGGTGCCGGTGATGGCCACGCTGGTGCCGCCCGCCGTGGGCCCGCTGGTCGGAGCGATGCTGGTTACCGCCGGCGCTCCCACGAAGGTGAACTTGTCACCCGCGGAGATGGCGCTGGTGCCGCCCGCCGTGGTGACCGTGATGTCCACCGTGCCCGCTCCCTCCGCCGGCGAGGCCGCTGTGATGGAAGTGGCGCTATTCACCGTGAAGCTGGTGGCTGCCGTAGCTCCGAACGACACCGCTGTGGCTGCCGTGAAGCCCGTGCCGGTGATGGCCACGCTGGTGCCGCCCGCCGTCGGCCCGCTGGTCGGAGTGATGCTGGTTACCGTCGGCGCGCCCACGAACGTGAACTGGTCGGACGGCGAAGTCGCACTGGTCCCGCCCGCCGTGGTGACCGTGACGTCCACCGTGGCCGCTCCCTCCGCCGGCGAGGTCGCCGTGATGGAAGTGGCGCTATTCACCGTGAAGCTGGTGGCTGCAGTGGCTCCGAACTTCACCGCCGTGGCTGCCGTGAAGCCCGTGCCGGTGATGGCCACGCTGGTCCCGCCCGCGGTCGGCCCGCTCGTCGGAGCGATGCTGGTCACCGTGGGCGCCGCCACATAGGTGAACTGGTCGGCTGCCGATGTCGCGCTGGTCCCGCCCACCGTGGTTACCGTAATGTCCACCAGGCCCGCTGCCTCCGCCGGCGAGGTGGCCGTGATCTGCGTCGGGCTGTTCACCGTGAAGCCAGTCGCCGTCGTCCCGAACTTCACTGCCGTGACTCCTATAAAACTCGTACCCGTGATCGTGACAGCCGTGCCCCCGGCCGCTGGTCCTTGCGTCGGACTCACTGCCGTCACTGTCGGCGCTGCTACATACGTGAACTGGTCCGCCGCCGATGTTGTGCTCGTCCCGCCCTCCGCCGTTACCGTCACGTCTACGGTCCCCGTTCCCGCCGGTGACGTTGCCGTGATCTGCGTCACGCCATTCACCGTGAAGCTGGTGGCCGCCGTGGCTCCCGAACTTCACCGCCGTTACTGCTGTGAAATTCGTACCTATGATCGTGACGCTCGTGCCTCCCGCCGTCGGCCCGTTGCTCGGAGTCACCTCCGATACTGTCGGCGCCCCTATATACGTGAACTGGTCCCCCGCCGAAGTCGCGCTCGTCCCTCCCGGCGTGGTGACCGTGATGTCCACCGTCCCGCTCCCTCCGCCGGCGAGATCGCCGTGATGGAAGTGGCGCTATTCACCGTGAAGCTGGTGGCCGCCGTGGCCCCGAACTTCACCGCTGTCGCTCCCGTTAAATTCGTGCCCGTGATCGTGATGGTCGTGCCGCCCGCGGCCGACCCGTTGTTCGGACTTACTGACGTCACTGTCGGTGCTGGCACAGCCACAGTAACTACGGACAGAACCACTGAGGCTGAGTTATACGTTAGCTGCCATCCGTATCCGACCGGGAGAGTCGGCAAATTCGTGGTGGCGAAGGTCGTCGATCCCGGATTGGACGCGAAAGTCAGGATCTTAAACGAGTCGCCAATGTTAGGCGTGTACCCATCGAAGGTGACATTCAACGTGCCGCCTAGGGTCACGGTCCCGGAAGCGGAGGCGGAATCGAAGTCACCTGCTCCCGTGGCAGAGATTTTTACGTCAAAGGCTCCCGATGTCTGCGAATACGTCCCACTGGCGCCATTCGAGAAGGCGATCGTGCCATTCGTAACTGTAGGCGTGGTGGTGCCCGGAGCGAGCGCCCCGCCGGTACTCGCAACCATTCCTCCCGTAACTGTGCCGGAGCCGGTAAGTGCGCCGCCCTCAATCTGGAGCGGATTTGTGGTCTGAATGCTGCCGCCGTTCAGGAACGTGTTCCCCGCGGTCTGGGTAAACGTGCTCGCACTCTCAAATTCCAGCGTGCCCCCATTCGCCTGCACCGTTCCGCCGTCGTTATCGAAAGGCACGTAAACTGCCAGTGATGCCGTGTTGGTGAAAGTACCCTCGGTGTTGTTATTGAACGTCCCCGTTCCCGCCCCGCCTACCTGTGCCGCCGAATAAAGATTGAAACTCGAGCTCACATTCCACTGCGTAGTATTGTTAACGGTCGCGCCGTTGGTCAGAGCCAGATAGCCGGTACTAACTGTAACCGTCCCCCCGCTGGTGTTCAGCGTCCGTCCAGCCAAGATAGCCCCGCCAGTACCAAGACTGCTAATTCCTCCGTTTGCGTTCGTTATACTCTGTGTGCCCGAGGGGGCCTGGCACGGCGGATTGGAACTGGACGAGAACGTCGTGCACATGGTGCCGCCGCTCCACGTCAGTAGCCCGCTAATATTCAACGTATCCGTGCCAGCCAAACTACTACCCGCGCTCTGCGTCATCGTCGAGGCTGGGATAGGATTGCCCGTGGAAAAGTTCAGTATTCCGTTGGTGAGCACCACCGCACCCACGCTTGTGACTGTGCCCGGCGCTATGAAATTCGTCGTCCCGGTGCCACCATTCTCCGTCGTTCCAGTCACGTTGTAGCCTGTTCCGGTCAGGTTCAGCGTGCCCGCCTGCGCACCAAAATCCAGAGTTCCAGCCCCGCTGATACTGCCGCTCAAAGTGGAGTTGTTCCCTGTACCGCTCGAGAGCCCTAGGGTCGCTCCGCTCGCTGCGCTCCAACTCCCGGTCGAGGTCGCCACCATCTGTACATTCAATGTCCCCGCCCCGGCCGCCACCGTTCCGCTGTTGTTCAGACGTATGTAAACGTTGGCGGTGCCTGATGCGGTCTGCGTGAGTGTGCCCCCGGAGTTGTTATTGAATACTTCTGTCCCGGTGGCCGTCCCTCCTATGGATGCCGCCGTATAGAAGCTGTAATTTCCATTCACGTTCCACGTCGTCGTGTTGTTCACGATGGCGCCGTTGGTCAGTCCCAGGTAACTACCGCTGGAAGTAACTGCCCCACCGCTGGTGTTCAGCGTCCGCCCCCCCAAGACTGCAGTGCTCGTAAGGCTGGCCCCACCGCTCGCGTTCGTTGTGCCCTGTGTACCTGGCGTCGTGCACGGCGGATTCGCGCCTGACGTGAACGTTGTGCACATGTCCCCACCCGACCACGTCAGCAGCCCGCCAATATTCAGCGTATCCGGACCGGCCATAGTTCCGCCGCTTAACGTCATGGCCGTGGCCGCGACCGTCGCACCCGTCTGGAAATTAGCTACTCCACCGCTGATCGCCACCGTTCCCACGCTGGTGACCGGAACCGTGAAATTCGTCGTCCCACCGCTATTTTTCGTCGTTCCAGTCACGTTGTAGCCTGTTCCGGTCAGGTTCAGCGTGCCCGCCTGCGCACCAAAATTCAGAGTTCCAACCCCGCTGATACTGCCGCTCAACGTGGAGGTGTTCCCTGTACCGCTCGAGAGCCCTAGGGTCGCTCCGCTCACTGCGCTCCAACTCCCGGTCGAGGTCGCAACCATCTGCACATTCAATATCCCCGCCCCGGCCGCCACCGTTCCGCTGTTGTTCAGACGTATGTAAACGTTGGCGGTGCCTGATGCGGTCTGCGTGAGTGTGCCCCCGGAGTTGTTATTGAATACTTCTGTCCCGGTGGCCGTCCCTCCTATGGATGCCGCCGTATAGAAGCTGTAATTTCCATTCACGTTCCACGTCGTCGTGTTGTTCACGATGGCGCCGTTGGTCAGCCCCAGGTAACTACCGCTGGAAGTAACTGTCCCACCGCTGGTGTTCAGCGTCCGCCCTCCCAAAACTGCAGTGCTCGTAAGGCTGGCCCCACCGCTCGCGTTCGTTGTGCCCTGTGTACCTGGCGTCGTGCACGGCGGATTCGCGCCTGACGTGAACGTTGTGCACATGTCCCCACCCGACCACGTCAGCAGCCCACTCACCGTCAGCGTATCCGGACCGGCCATAGTTCCGCCGCTTAACGTCATGGCCGTGGCCGTGACCGTCGCACCCGTCTCGAAAGTAGCTGTTCCACCGCTGATCGCCACCGTTCCCACGCTGGTGACCGGAACCGTGAAATTCGTCGTCCCACCACTATTTTCCGTCGTTCCAGTCACGTTGTAGCCTGTTCCGGTCAGGTTCAGCGTGCCCGCCTGCGCACCAAAATCCAGAGTTCCAGCCCCGCTGATACTGCCGCTCAACGTGGAGGTGTTCCCTGTACCGCTTGAGAGTTCCAGGGTCGCTCCGCTCGCTGCGCTCCAATTGCCGGTCGAGGTCGCAACCATCTGTACATTCAATATCCCCGCCCCGGCCGCCACCGTTCCGCTGTTGTTCAAACGTATGTAAACGTTGGCGGTACCTGATGCGGTCTGCGTGAGTGTGCCCCCGGAGTTGTTATTGAACGCTTCTGTACCGGTGGCCGTCCCTCCTACGAATGCCGCCGTATAGAATTGGTAAGCTCCATTCACGTTCCACGTCGTCGTGTTGTTCACGATGGCGCCGTTGGTCAGCGCCAGGTAACTACCGCTGGAAGTAACTGTCCCACCGCTGGTGTTCAGCGTTCGCCCTCCCAAAACTGCAGTGCCCGAAAGGCTGGCCCCGCCGCTCAGAGTTGTCGTGGCCTGTGTACCGGGTGTCGTGCACGCGCCGGACGAGAACGTCGTGCACATATCGCCGCTGGTCCACGTCAAGTGTCCGGTGATGGCCAGTGCGTCCGTACCAACAAGAAACCCGCTCGATTGGGTCATCGTGCCGCTAACGCTGCTGCCGCTGGTGCCGTTCAGCGTGAGCGTGCCGCCGCTGATGCTGAGGTTGCCCGCAAACGTTGCCGGGCCATTGATGGTCAAAGGCCCGGACGTGAAGCTCATGTTCACATCAGTGACGATGCTGGTGATGCTCTGATTCGCTGCTGCGAGGCTACCAATGACGACCGTCCCGGTGCTCGAAGCGATGCAGACGCTATCGCCCGAAGTCGGCACGCCGGTCGGATTCCAGTTTGCGGCTGTTGTCCAGTTGAGATCCGTGCCGCCCATCCACGTCTTCGTTTCCGTGCCGAGGCAAGCACCGCCCAGAGTGATAGGGCCTGAAATCCCTGTAATCGAGGCGTTTGCTATATCGGTTGCGGTAATCGTCTGATTCCCCGGTGTCGCCAGGGTGGCCGAAAAGATTCCCGTGCCGTTGGTGAGGGTCGAATTCGCCGGCAGTGCTGCCAACGAATCGGAGCTGCTGAATCGCACGGTGCCTGAGTAGCCAACGACCGTATTGTTGGAAGCATCTTGCGCCGTGACGGTAAAGTTAAATGGAGTGTGGCGCGTGGCCGATGCAGGAGCGGAAACGGCGAAGTGCGTGGCCACGCCTGTCACGTTTTGTGTGACCTGGTTGGAGTCAGCGAAATCGTAGTTGCTGTCGCCACTGTACTGGGCGCTGAGCGGATGCGAGCCAGCGGTGAACGTGGAAACCGGCAGTGTGGCGGCGCCGCTCCCATCGAGCGGCGAGGTGCCGAGGACAACACCGTTATCAAAGAACGTGACGGTGCCGGTAGGAGTCCCCGAACTGCCCATAACCGTAGCGGTGAGAGTGACGGACTCGCTCACACTCGAGGGGTTCGGCGAAGAGTTCAGGAGGATTGTCGCCGTATTGGTTCCCGACGGGAGTTGCGTGGCGTAGATTGCCTGCGAAAAGTTCCCCCCGGTAGCACCCGCCCAGAAGGTGAAGATTCCGGCATTACCTGCCGTTGAATTCTGCGGCAAGTAGAGACTGTTAATTGTGCCGCCGCCGAGCGCGGTATCTCCTGCGTCCAATATCTTGAAGGACTGGCTGTTAGGCTGGACTAGGAATAATCCTTCAAGGGGGCTGCCGTTGGTGACGCTGTTGGAAAATACGAGATTGCCGTTGGGGCCAAGAGCGAAAGTCAAAAGTGGATTGGTGCCCGATCCAAACGAGTTGCCGATTGCAAACGAGTTGAAAATGCCGCCGCCAGGCGCGGCTCCGCCCTGCAAGGCGGCGGATTGCAGCGCGCCACCTTTCGGAGAAAAGAAAAGGCCGCTGGCGCTGCCGCCGGTTGTGACGGCAGAGTTGAAAGCTGCATCGTTTTCATCGTTAAACGCGAGCACGCTGTTCTGGAAACCTAGGTTTCCCGAGACAACCTCCATATTGAATGTGCCTCCAGCGGGAGTGGCTGAGCCTTGGCCAGCAATCAGCGAGGGAGGATTGGTGTCCGGTGGTTTGTTAGTGCCGAAAAGGAACCCGTTGCTGCCGAAGCCGTCAAATGCAACGATCCCGTTGGCATTAGAGTCATACGGTTGGATGCCACCGTTGAATGTTCCCGCCGCGCCGATCGTGTTTCCGCCCACAGCGACGGGCTGGGGCGTGGCAGTACCGTCACCGGCATAAAAGCCGGCCTTTCCGTTGGCGACCGCGTTGAATGCCACCATCCCTGTGGCGTCCACCGACGACGGCGCGATTACTACCGGGAAGTTGTTGATGCTCGTGAAGGTGCCTCCGGACGGCCCGGCATCTTTCACAGCGACGATCTTGGTGAGTGTGCCCGTGGACGGGTTGTAGCGGAAAATAGCTTCAGGAATTCCTGACAGCCCTGCGATCGTCGCGTTAAACGCCACCTGCCCGGCGTCGTTGAGTGGATTGGGTAGGTTGGTGTTCCAGTTCCAATTGTTAATCGTGCCGCCGATGGGCGTCGCTTGTCCCGTGGTAACCACCGGCGCGATGGAAACCGAGGGGGACACAGTCGCCAGAAACAGCGTGGTGCCGCTACCGCTATCGGCCTTGAAGAGAATCTGACCGTTGGCATTCAGAAACAGAGGGTAGCAGGACGAGTTCAAGCCGCAGCTAAGGTTCAGGTCAAAAATCTGGCCGCCAATCGCGGGCACGTTATCACCCTCCGTGACGACCTTGGTGATGGCGGGCGGAGTCACGGAAAGATCGGCCTCGAAAATACTCATCGCGCCGCCCGCCTCCTGAGCGGCGAAAGCCACGAAGTGGCCGGCAGCCGCGTGATTGGCGGCGACGATGTTTACAGGGGAGCCCGCGGGCAGCGAATCACCGGTATAGAAAAGCTCGTTGAGGATAACGGGATTCCCGGGTGTGGCGGAGAATGCGCCGAATTGTAACGTCGATAGGCCGGTGGCGACAGCCCCCAAGAATTCCGCGTTGTGATTATTGAAAGTTAAGATGCCCGAAAGTCCGACGTCGAAGAAGGTGCCGCCGCCGGCAACAGGAGCGGCTTCATTCGAGATAGCCAGCAAAGCGGGAGTCCCGGTTCCAGACTGCTGATAGATCCCGCTCCCACCGGCAGTGAAATGCACCGCGAAACTGACCGTTGTATCGTTGGACGCGTTCACGCCGCCAAAAAACGGAAAACTGGCGAAGGTGTTGCCGCTGCCGGAAGGATCGGTCTCCCCCTGGTATGCGATTACGTCGGTGGCGCCGCCGTTGATATGGTAGCGCAACAGCGCCAGAGTCGTGGTCCCCGCGCTGACCGGGGCCGTAAACACGACGTCGGGCGTCGTTCCCAGTCCATTTCCACCATCCACGAAGACGGACTGGCCAAACAATCCTGCGAAGGTGCCGCCTCCGGAGGTGGGCGAGGTTTGTCCGGTTAGAGCCACAGCTGCCGGGGCCGAACCGATCACGGCATAACAAATGCCTGCGACCCCGACGGAAGAACTCTGGTGCGAGAAGACCACGACTCCCGAATCATTCAAGGAGGTGTTGTTTTGTCCGGGCAAGCCGACATTGCTGATGGGGCCAGTGGTGCAGCTGCCGCCAACGACACCCGCCGCCGCGTTGGTTACGGCCACAGCGGTAACCGTGCCCGATATGTTGGCAGCGTAGAGATTGGTGCCCGGGGTTGCGCCGGTGCCGAGGGTCGATGCGGCGAACAGGATCTGGCCCTGATTATTGAGGCGGGATATGAAATTCATGTCGAATGAGTAGCTGCCGGTCGCCGGAGTTGCGGCGGTGTCGCCAACCGCAACAATCCTATTGGCAGTGCCGCCGAAAGGGATCCCAAAGAGGATCATGGGGTTCGTGCCGGAGGAATTGACGGGCGCAGCGGTAAAGGCGACGTCGCCATTGTCGTTGTAGCCCTGCGGAATCAGAGTGGCGCCGTATGCAAGGCTCACAGGGGCGGGAGCGGTATCGGTGTCCTTGGCGATGAGGGTATACGTCCCCGACCAGGAATAAGCGAGCAGCGCGGTGTGAGGCAGACCATCGGGCAAGGAATAGCTGGCGGCAAAGAAAACGCCCTTTATGGAAACGTAGAGATTGGCAGAGAACGAGGTGATATGGCTGTTGGTACTGTTCGGAACTGACGGGACGTTGTCCCCGATTTTGAGCAACTCAGTCAGCGCTCCGCCTGCTTGGCGGGCGAACACGGCGCTGTCGCCATTCGCCGAAAATGCTTCGTCGCCAATCGAGTCGGACGGGAATTCGTCGGGGGGCCCGAACTGGCCGGAAACTGATGAAGTCAGCGCCTTATCGTTCACAACGGTCCTGAGGGGCACTCCGCCTTGCCCATAAGCCGTGACGGCGATAAGAGCCAAAGCAAGACACGTAAGAGCGTTCCTAAGGGCGCCAATACGAGGCTTACGTCGGGCCGATGCAGGGGACTGGGCGGTCCTCATAAAATCTCCTTGGAGGGAATAGGCTTGCTAGTCGGCTTATGCTTATCTGGTTGACTCAGCAAACCCCAATGGGTAGTGTGAAGGGGTGCCCAAACCACCATTTCCCAAGACCCTGCGGCAATTTCAAAGCGACTTCGCCACCGAGGAAGCCTGCAAACGGTACCTCGCGGTCTGCCGCTGGCCCGAGGGCTTCCTCTGTCCCCGCTGTGGAAACCGGCGGGCTTATGACTTGGTGAGTCAACGGCGGTGGCAGTGTGCCGGTTGCCGTCACCAAGTCTCGCTGACAGCGGGAACGGTTCTTCACCGGACTAAGATCCCGCTGACCCACTGGTTTTGGGCCGCCTATCTGATGACGACGGACAAGCGCGGGGTTTCTGCCTTGCTACTCCAGCGCCAACTCGGCCTGTCCTGTTACGAGACCGCCTGGATGTTGCTTCACAAGCTCCGCCGGGCGATGGTGAATGTGGCTCGGGAACCGCTGTACGGCGAGGTCGAAGTTGATGAAACATGGATTGGCGGGGAGCAGGCCGGCCTCCGCGGCAGCCGACAGCTCAAGGGGCGACGGGCGGCGCTGGTTCTGGTCGCAGTAGAAAGGCGCGGCAGGGGCTCCGGCCGCGTCCGAATGAAAGTGATCCCGGATTTCAGGGGCAAGACCATCATCCCCTTCCTCCACCAGAACGTCTCTCCCGGTTCGACTATCTACACCGATGGCCTCCAGAGCTTTGAGGGTCTCACGGAAGCTGGCTTCAAACATGTCGCCCGCACTCAGCCGCTGCGATCCGCACTCCGGAAAGGCGCGAAGTCGGCTGTCCCACTTGCCGATCGCAGTATTGGGAACCTCCAGCAATGGCTGATCGGCACCTACCACGGCGTGAGCAAACCTCAACTCCAGGTTTACCTCGACGAATTCGTCTTCCGGCACAACCGCCGCAAGACACCCGCAGCTGGGTTTCAGACCCTCCTTGGTCTCGGAACCGGTCGGGAATCAGCTGAGTACGAGCAGATCCGCGGAGCGAAGGATCTCAAAACACAATCCATTGGGGCTTGCTGAGTTAACCAGATAAGCAGAAGTCGGCTACTGATGGTGGACGTACTACTGCGGCTCACTACGGCGCCGCTCGAAGAGCGCTTTGCATTCGAGGTGCTTTCGACAGGTCCGCAAAATGTTGCGCCATTCGGGAAATCTGTTGTCCTTCCTCCAACATCGGGTGGTTTATGAAAATAGGTGAAGGTGCTTGCTAGCGCAGGCTTGGGAGTCCTGTTAAGTCTTGCTGCACCCGTAGGTTGCGTCGTCGAACCTAGTCTGCTTGCCGTAGCAATGACGTGGCTTTCCCGGCGCGCGAGAAAAGATACAGAAAATGCGCCATTCTTCTGATAAGAGGGCATTTACAAGATACCCTTTCGCGCCAGCTGTCGCGGACGCACTCCCGGGGAAGGAGCCGTGCAGCGTATATACAGGGCACCCTGTAGAAATCCTTGAAAAGTTCTTGCAGAATTCTTGTTATTTGCCGATCTGGAAATGTCATCAAGTCCCGGTCAGTTCGCTCATTTCGGAGTATTTGCTTTCGACCTGCGCCAACGGGTGCTCACTCGTGATGGCGTTGTTGTTCCAGTTGCGCCAAAAGATTTAGAAATTCTCCGTGTCCTGATCGAAAACGCCAGCCAAATCGTGGAGAAAAAGGAGATCTTTGATAAGGTTTGGCCGAATACGTTTGTCGAGGAAGCCAATTTGAGCCGCCATGTGTTTAATCTCCGGCAAATCCTCTCTCAGGACGAGCAGCAGCGCACAATTGAAACTGTCCCGAAACGGGGTTACCGATTTGTCGCACCTGTGCGGTTGGATAGGGGGCTGATAGGGTCATCTGCCGCAGCCCGTAGATTCGACTGCCGCCGAAGACAGAAACGGGGACGGAGTGCTGCACGCCAAAGCACCGTCGATAGGTACTCGCAACGGCCGCACGCCACGTCCGAGCAAAGGGATCCTTCAAGAGTGTGGTTGGCCGCTTTGGGTTCCCCTGCTTGCCGTGCTTCTGGTAACGGGCACCATGATCGGTCTTGTTCGGGCAAAGGCCCTGCACAAACTGTCGATCGCCGTCCTCCCGGTTCAGAACCTTACGGGTGACGCGTCCAAAGAATACATTTGTGACGGCTTGACTGAGGAGTTGATCGCCCAGCTAGGAACGATGAATCCGAGGCAGTTGGGAGTAGTGCCCCGAACTTCATCTATGGCTTACAAAACCACCGCCAAAACCGCTCGACAAATTGCCAGGGAGTTAGACGTGGATTATTTGGTCGAAGGCAGCTTGCGTGAGTCGGCGGGGCGTTTTCGATTCACGGCGCAGCTAATCCGATTTCCTCAGCAGGAACACGTCTGGACGCGCGAATTCGACCGGACGCCGTTAGACCTGATCGGCATGGAGGACGAGATCAGCCAATCACTCGTTAAGTTAATAGCCGATTTGCATTCGGATGGTGGTGATAAGCTCGCTACAACGGCCGGTCGCTAGATGGGGGAGCGCACTTTTTAGTTGCTGCATTTGGAGATTCTTACGAGGCCGCACGCAAGATGGCAGCACAGGCACGGAAGCGCGCCTTCAAGGTGACTTTGAAGGGATCACTCACGCTCAGCGCGGATAACCCAACCAAGCGCGGATGATGCCGCCATAGGTGCCTGGCTTCGCCGGTTCTGGAACCCGAGCACGAACTCCTGACATTCCGGTCCATGCTTTGTGCACGGCGTCGTAGTCGTCTATCTTGGGCCTCTCGTATGGCTCCCGATAAGCCATCCAGCGGTCTCCCGCGCCATGAAAGAGCTTCAGCAAATACCGAGTTCCATCGCGCACCTGCAGATCGTCTCGCTCCGTGCAGCCATATTGGCGGAAGAGGTCCACGAACTCCGCGACCAAGTCGAGCTCGCCCATTTGCAAGACGGCATAGAAGTTTTCTCTGAGAAAGCGGTACAAGCCGGGCGCATCTTCAACATAGATCGAATAACGGCCGTAGCCGGTTGGAATATAAGCGATGTGGGTCGCGAGATACGCGGTGTCGTAGAACCTCATATCCGAGGCTCCGTTTCGATACGAGCGTGCTCCGGCGAGCGGATAATGCGCAAGAAAGCGCCAAAGCGCGGGCGGCAGGTCGCGAGCTTCAGCGGGCAGTTGGAGGCCCGCCACCAACTGAGCATCGGTGAAGGTAACGCTCCACAGCACCAAATCGCCGACATCATCGGTGGAGACGTTTGCGGCCGCCAACTTTCGGCGATAGTCGTAACCCATGGCCGCCGGTAGGGAACCGCAAGAGAGATAGGCGCTGTTCGTGAGCGCCACCATGAGGAGCAGTCGCGAATCGTCTCCAGCAAGCAAAGCGTGCGAATAAATCGTGAGGTCCAGCAGCCGGGAGAATTCCCGGCAGGTTGCCGCATCGGTGGCGCGGCGCAAATAGGGCGCGAGCAGCAGGAGCAGGACCCGGCGCGCCTGGTCTCGCGCCGCAATCTGGAGCGCCGGCATATTTGCCGCGGCATAGGAGACATCGAGTAACGGCTCTACCGCGTCGTCCTTGAGAGCAAAAACGGCCGCAGGGCGGCTCGAGAAAAAGTCGCTGAGTTCATCGAGGCCGGCTCGTACCGCATACCTGGCGTCCTCGGCTTCGTCAGCGGACCACGGAGACGCGCTCAGATGTTTCTGGATATTGCCGGAAGGCCGCCAGCTTTCCGGCATCGCAGCAGAAGCGATTACGCAAAGGGGTTCCGGATTTCTGGCCGCGCAGCCGCAGGTCACTAGTAGAAGTAGAATTGCACTTCTCACGGCAAGTATCCGGGCGGAATTGATTTTAGAAAACTGCGATCCCGTTCACCGAGAAGAGGAAGGGCCGATGGCGTGAAGCGAGGAGTCGCGGTTTTCGTAATATTTCTCGTAGTAGGACCTGTATTCGCCGCCGCGCACTCCCGCCAGCCATGAGGAGTTGCTCTTGTACCAATCGATTGTTTGCCGCAACCCCTCTTCGAGCGAGATTTGCGGTTTCCAGCCGAGGTGCTCTTCCATTTTGTCGCAGCGCAAGGCATAGCGGCGGTCGTGACCCGGGCGGTCCGTAACATAGCTCAGCAACGATTCCGGCCGCTCGGTCAGTTCAAGAACTCGCCGCGCCACACTGATATTCTCTTCGATATCCAGCCCACCGATATTATAGACTTCGCCAACGCGTCCCTTATCGAGCACAGCCAGAATTCCACGGCAGTTATCTTCCACGTGCAGCCAATCGCGTTGTTGTTTTCCATCTCCGTAGATTGGCAGCGGCTTATGATCGAGCGCGTTCGTGATCATCAGGGGGAGGAACTTTTCCGGGAACTGATAGGGCCCGTAATTATTCGACGAGCGAGTGATCAACGCCGAGAGGCCGTACGTGCGAACGTAAGAGAGCACCAGAAGATCCGAACCGGCCTTGGAGGCCGAGTAGGGGCTGCTGGGCTGCAATGGCGAACTCTCATCGGCGAACTCGCCCGGCGGCATGTCGCCGTAAACTTCGTCGGTCGAAACATGCAGGAAGCGGCCGATGCGCAGCGCGCGGGCCACTTCCAGCAAGGTGAAGGTTCCTTTTATGTTCGTCTCGATGACGGGGGCGGGTGCGTAGATGCTGCGGTCAACGTGAGATTCCGCGGCGAAATGGACTACCGCGTGGCATCCGCGCATCGCCGCTTCCACCGCGCTGCCATCGCAGATATCGCCCTTGATGAACGTGTAGTTCGGACGATTCGCCACCTCTTCGAGATTCGCCAGGTTCCCAGCGTAGGTTAGCTTATCGTAATTGACTATGTCGCAGTCCTTGCGTGTCTTCAGCGCATACCGAATGAAGTTGGACCCAATGAATCCCGCCCCACCGGTAACCAGAATCTTCATCGCAGACTTTCCCGATCGGCGACGAGCTGCTCCTGCTCGGCCCGCGACAGCTTGTTTGCGCCGGTTTCCGCTACCAGCGTGTTCGCTCGCAGCAGCGATTCGAAAGTGCCGGCATCGGTCCACCAGCCCTCGAGGATTTCGTAGGTGAGCTTGCCTTCTTCGAGGTAGAAGTTGTTCACGTCGGTGATCTCCAATTCGCCCCGGCCAGACGGTTTCAAGCGGCGGATCTTTCGGAAGACGGTCTGGTCGTAGAGATAAATTCCGATCACCGCATAGTTTGATTTGGGATGCTTGGGTTTTTCCTCGATGCCTACCACGTGCTCGCCGCGAACCTCAGCGACCCCAAACCGCTGCGCGTCCGTAACTTCCTTCAGGAGTATCTTCGCGCCTTCTCCTTGCTTCCGGAAATTGGCCACGGCTTGGCATACGTTGTTTTCAATGATGTTGTCGCCCAGAATTACGCAAATGGAGTCGCCGTCCGCGAAATGCTCAGCCAATGCCAAAGCGTCCGCGATTCCACCCTCTCCATCCTGGTATGTGTAATTCAGGTGCTTTAGCCCAAAATCGCGGCCGTTCCCTAAGAGGCGCAAGAAGTCGCCAGCGTTCTTCCCGCCGGTAACCAGCAGGATTTCGTGGATTCCGGCATTCACCAGCGTTTGAATCGGGTAATACACCATGGGCTTGTCATAGATCGGCAGCAAGTGTTTATTCGTAACGCGCGTGAGGGGATTCAGCCGGCTCCCCGTCCCACCCGCAAGCACCACACCTTTCATTTCAGCTCCATAGACCTATGGCAAATGCCTTACTTTGACCTGTCACTTTTGACGAGTGCAGCTTCCACAGCCACTGGCTAGTACGCACCATCCGACCTCGGACGGAAGTATATCCCAGACATTTGAGCTGGTTCTACACGAGTTGTCCCGCAGTGTGATGGCACACACAAAAGTATATGTGAGTCGCATGGGCGCGACCCGCTTTCCTGTTCGAAACGACAAAATACTGGAGGAGTACTCTAAGGGCGAGCCTCAGGGCACGATGATCGTATCGCCCGACTTCAGCGCGACATTTTGGCTGGGGTCTTTCCCGCTAATCACGTCTTTATAATTGAACGAAATCTTTTGCTGTTTGCCGTTCTCCTGACGGAGAACGTAGATCTTTTTTGAGTTGGCAAACGCTGTAAACCCGCCCGCATCGGAAAGGGCCTGCAAAACGGTCATATCTGGAAGAAGCGTATAACTTCCCGCACGAGCCACTTCTCCCAAAACGTAAATTCGCTGACTGTTGATCTGCGAAACAATGACCGTCACTTGCGGATTGGTCACGTACTTAGTCAGACCCGAGGTAATTCGCGCGCCCAACTGCCCGGGGGTTAAACCAGAGGCCTGGATATCGTTGAGGAGTGGTAATGAGATCTTGCCATCCGGGCGGACTGGAACGGATCGAGACAGATCCGGCTCTTTCCACACGCTAATGTCGATCACATCTTGCGGCCCAATCACGTAGTTGGGATCCGCCGTTGCCGATCCGCTCTGGGACGCGCCTTTGCTCGAGGCCTGAATCTGCGTCGAATCCTTCTGACCTGAACTCTGCTGCCCCAAAAGCAGCGGCGCCGGCAAAAGACCGAGAAACACCAATACCGCAGTGTGGCGGAATCTCGAACTACTTTTATACATTCCCATGTTTCAAATCTCTTTCTCCACCTAGGTTATCAATCTCGCGGAATCATCCTTCGCGCTGCTCCCATAATGACCTCGTCCGTAGTAAGAACCGTAGCTCAATGTCTTCTCATCTACCGCGTTCAGCACCACTCCAAGAAGGTTCCTTTTCTGCAGTTCCTGAGCCACCTTAGTCGCGGCGCTCGACGGCGTAGCGGACGCGCGGACGACGAGAAGAACCCCGTCGCAGAGCCCGGCCATCAAGCTCGCATCGGCTACCGGCAAACAGGGTGGCGAATCGATGATTACCCAATCAAAGCAAGAAGCCGCGTTCTCGATCAAGGCCTTCAGGCGCCCGTTAGAAAGCAATTCACTGGCATTGCTGGCCGATTTGCCGCCGGCAATAAAGTACAAGCCGCCTTCCCGTCCGTGTTGAATCACAGCCGTCTCGTCGGCGGCGCCACTCAAATAATCGCTCAATCCCGGCGCCACCGGCGCTCCCATTACCGCGTGCATGTTGGAGGCCCGCAAGTCGGCGTCGATCAATAGAACGTGCCGGTCGGGCTGCCGCACGATCACCTGAGCCAGATTGCTGGCGACGAATGTCTTGCCATCGTTCGCAATGGCGCTCGTGACCAAAACCACTCGCAGCTTTCTCTCCGCGCGCAATTGGTAAAGGCGGGAGCGTAGCGTACGAAATTGTTCGGCAGCCTCCAGGTTTTGACTCTCTTGCCCGAACACATCATTCAGCGGATCGGGATCCCACCTTACCTGGGCGCAGCGCCGCTTAATATCGTTGAGGTCCCAGGAGCGCTTGACCTGGAGAAGGTCGGCAACGAGGGGCGATTGAATTTCGTTTCTAATTTCGGCGAACTGCGCCGTGTTTTCGTGCTTGGGCCGGGCGGCTGGCTCTTGATGATCGGCCGGCTGCACATCCGCCGTGGTAATAGCGCCGGCTTCCAGTTCGGCTTTTCTCAGAGCTTCGTGGATGCGACTCATAAATCCTTTCTTCAGTTCGTCAACGGGCTAGCGTTGCCCGCACGTAGCGATACGGATGCTTTAAGGCAGATCGTTCTTGACCATCCACGGAGCTGATAAAGGATTCCTTTCGCTCTGGCCCAATTCCGAGCAATGGTTTAGCCTTGGCCGCTTTGGATACGAAGCAATGCAGATGCCACAAGAGATAGAATCCGCCGTCCGGCGATTAGGCACTAACTAATTGTGCGGCCGGTACTTACCCTGCTCCCCGGGGTGAGCCCCATGCCCCGATACCGACCCTCTCTGCATCGATTGGGGGAAAATGAATACCACATTGTGGTAGTTATCGGGCGCGCCGAAAGCTCGTTCCCACTGCTTACTCTATCCTTAGAATAAGGTTAAGTTTTGATAAATTAAGAGAATACGGGCGCCTTCCAGCCTCCCGAGGATCGGAAAGAGCTTGGCCCATCTGTTGCTCTCTCCAGTCTGAGGATTCTCTCATTGAACGGAGATGCCATTTTCGTAGCCGAAAAGCGCCCCGCGGAGCCGGCGAGCATAATGATTCCGGGCGTGAGCGCATCGATTAGCCTGCTGCAGCGGGTTATAGCCGAGATTGCCACAACGGATATCCCGGTCCTTATCCTGGGCGAAAGTGGCAGTGGTAAGGAAGTTATCGCATCGGAGATCCACCGCCTGTCCCCCCGAAGCACGAAACCCTTTGTCAAATTCAGCTGTTCCACATCCAGCTTCGATTGGCTGCTCGGCCCGGGGGTCGAAAATGGAGGCAAGGGCTCGCACGCCCGGCTGGATGGCACGGTGCTGTTCGACGAAGTCGGTCAGCTCGATCTTGACAAGCAGGGGCTCCTGTTGAATCTCTTGCCTGACGGCGAGAGGGCGGTTTCACCAGGCTGTCTGATGGCGCGCATCATTTCGACCAGTACTCGCGATCTCACGGAGGAGATGGGGGCCGGAAGCTTCCGCGAGGAGCTTTATTTTCGATTGAATGGTATTTGTCTGCGCATACCTTCCTTACGTCAGCGAAAGGAAGACATCCCGGAGCTGCTTGCCGTGTTTCTGACCAAATATTCCAATTTGCTCGGCAGGCAACAGCCCCCAATCAAGAGTTCAACGCTCGATTTGTTGATACAACATTCATGGCCCGGGAACGTTCGGGAACTGGAAAATATAGCGCGCAAGATCGTGGCCCTCGGAGACGATAGTTTAGCGGTCAGCGATCTCGCGGTGAGTACAGTTACCAGGGTTGCTGGAAAGTCGATCTCCAACGGCTCAGGTGGGCCCCGTCCGCTTAAGCAAGCGGCCCGCGAAGCGTCGCGCAAGGCGGAACGACAGTTGATTCTGGAATCTCTCGACCGCACGCACTGGAATCGGAAGCGTTCCGCGCGCGAGCTGCAAATAAGCTATAAGGCGTTGCTATATAAGTTGAAGCAACTGGGCCTGGACGATGGCGGAAATACTGACTAGACCCGTACTGAAGGGAGTAGAATCCCGGCTGCGGCCGGCGCGAAAACGCGCTGGAGAACCGGAACTGGCAGGACTCAGAATCCGCGAGGCTTGAGCATGTATAAGAAATTCTTTCGACTTCGAGAGAGCCCGTTCAACGTCAATCCCGATCCGCGCTATCTTTATCTCACGCGGCATATCCAGGAGGCGCTGGCGTGTTTGATTTACGGCATTCAAACGCGCAAAGGCTTTGTCCTGCTTACGGGCGAGGTGGGCACCGGCAAGACTACCGTCCTGAATAAACTCCTCGATTGGTCGCGCCAGGAAAAGATCGCCACCGCTTTTATGTTCAATCCGCGGCTCAGCGAGGCCGAATTTTTCGATTTCATGATGGCCGATTTTGGCATTCCCTGCGATTCCACCCTGAAAAGCCGCGCGCTCATCAACCTGAACAATTGGCTGCTCGAACAACATCGGAAAGGAACCCGCGCGGTTCTCATTGTCGACGAAGCCCAGAATTTGTCCGCGGAGATGCTCGAAGAGATCCGGCTCTTGACCAATCTGGAGACGTCCACCGAAAAACTGCTGCAAATCGTCCTCGCCGGCCAGCCCGAACTCGAGGAGAAACTCACCGACCCGCAACTGCGCCAGCTTCGCCAGCGGATCACTCTTTGGGCCAAGACTCGACCGCTGACCTTGCTCGAGACACATGGCTACATCAAGGAGCGGCTCCGTATCGCAGGCAGCGGGGGAGAAGAGATCTTCAGCGCGGCCGCCATTGAAATCGTGCATCGCCACGCCCGTGGCATTCCGCGGCTCATCAATCTGCTTTGCGAACACGCCTTGATCAGCGCCTTCGTCGAACACTCCCCAACCGTATCGGAAAAAATCGTCGAAGAAGTCGCCCGCGACTTCGATCTCCAGGACATGGACGTCGAGCCTGCTCCTAAGGCGGCTCCATCCGCGCATCCTATCCTCATGGACCACGGCTTGCCCCAGGCCGTGAGACCGTCCTCGGTGCCGATGGGCAAAGCTGCGGGAGAAAAAAAGTCCTAGCCTGAAGCCATTCTCGCCACATCGACGAGACTGCAAAAGATTGGAATTGCCGCCGAACGGAACTACGGTGTGGGAATCGTTGCGGTCACTTGGTTGGAGTAGCCGCTCTCGACGTTGTTGGAAGTGACTGCCGTAACCGCGTACGAATAAGTTTGGCCCGCTGCCACCGACGAATCGGTGTAGGTGAGGTTTGTATCCTCGGTTGTATTCAGCTTCGTAAATGGCCCGCCGTTCGTAGAGCGGTAAATGAAGTATCCGGCTACTCCAGAAGGACTGGCGTTCCAGGATAACGTTGCCAAATGATCCCCCGCGGGCACGCCCGAGGCCTGTAAGGCCACGGTTATGGTTGAGGGCGAAGCATTGCTCGTCACCGTAACGCTACCCGTCTGACTGCCGGCGCTGGCAGGAGTAAAGGTCACGTTCAGCGTGGCCATGTCGCCTGGATTCAGAATCGTGCCGCTGGGGATGCCGCCGGCAGTGAAGCCCGGCCCCGAGATGCTGATGGTCAGTATGGTGACTGCGGAACTCGTGCTGTTTGTGAAGCTCACCGAGACGGTCTTGCTGTCGCCGAGGGCCACATTGCCCAGGTTAAGGCTCGAAGTGCTCGCCCCGAATTGCGCCGCGTTGGCCATGACATCCCTGGACGCCGCGGTCGTCGTGCCCGAACAGCCTGTTTGGCAGATCGCGCCGATTCCAGCTGCCATGATCAAGATAAGCTTGGCGAGAGTTTTCTTGGCGCAGAACGGGCCGTTTGCTCGGCGAACCACTCCGATTCATGCCCTTCAGCATAGAAACCTCTCGCTGCAGAAACTACTGGCCCGTAGAACAGTCTCAGAGCAGGTCGTTACCTGCCCGCTAAGACCACTTGATACGTATCGAAAATTGGAACCTCTAACTTCAGCTTATGTCGTGTTTCGGCGTGCGGAGTGCCTTCAAGCCGCCAAGTACCAAGTTGTCGCGACCTGCGAGCCAGAGTGCTTAGCGAAACATCGGAAGACGAATGGTTCAAGTGCTCAAGACCTTTCCTTGCCCCGAAGCGACATGGGGATGACCTGTCGAAAGATCGAAGCCATTAGCCGTCAAAGAGAGCCATGGTCCACGATTGTGGCCGACGATCCTAACATCGCCGAAATTTTCCCGCAATTTTCAGAGATTCCGCGGACGCTTGAGGGAGAATTCGATCTTAGGACCGCGATACTGGCAAAGAGGCGGGAGGTTCGCCGGTGCCCATTCCCTGGGCGAGAATCAACTGTCGCGCCACGCCGCGCATCGCCGGCAAGCGTCGCGCGAAGATCGCGCCGCCGATAAGGCAAATCATGCCGCCGATGGAGACGGTCCACGGCGCGCCAATTCTAGCCGCCAAGGCGCCGCCCAACAGCCCGCCAATGGGGCCCATTCCGATGAACATCATGGAGTAAAGCGACATCACCCGCCCGCGCAATCGATCCGGAACCATGACCTGCAACAGCGTGTTCGTGCACGCCATCTGAAGCATCATGCCGAACCCGGCGGGAATCAGAAAGGTCATGGAAAGCCAAAGGTGGCGCGACCAAGCAAAAAAGATGAGGCTCGTGCCAAACACCCCGGCGGCCCTCCACACCCACTTTCCGAGTCCCTCCACACCGCTCTTGGAGGCCAGTGTTAAAGCGCCCAGCAGTGCGCCCACGCCGGTCGCGCCCATCAGCATTCCTAATTCACGCGCACCGCCGTGCAGGATGCGCCCCGCGAAAATAGGCATCAACACCGTATATGGCATGGCGGCTAGGCTGACGAAGCCGATCAGTATCAGCAAAGCGCGCACCGGAGTGGTATGGCGCGCGAAACGGAATCCCTCGATCATGTTCTCTAAGGCGGATCCATGGTGCTGTATTGCTGCCCGTCGGGTAAGCCGCATCATCAGCAGTCCCGCGATGACGGCGATATAGCTGATGCCGTTGGCAAAAAAGCACCAGCCTTCGCCTACGGAGGCCACCAGGATGCCGGCGATTGCCGGTCCCACGATACGCGCGCTATTGAACATCGAAGAATTCAGCCCGATCGCATTCAGCAGATCTTCTCGCCCCACCATGTCGATCAGGAAAGCTTGCCGCGCGGGAACGTCGAATGCGTTCACCACTCCCAGCAGCGATGCCAGAATCATGATCTCCCAGATACGAATCCTGCCTGTCAGGGTGAGGGTCGCCAGCGTAAGCGCCAGCACCATGGAGGTTGATTGCGTGGCGATGACGATGCGGTGGCGGTTGTAGCGGTCGGCCACGATCCCGGCCACTGGAGCCAGCAGGAAAATAGGAATTTGGCTGACGAATGCCACCACGCCAAGCAGCAGGGAGGAGCCGGTAAGCCGGTAGACCAGCCAGTCCTGGGCGATGTTCTGCATCCAGGTGCCCACCAGCGAGATAAGCTGGCCGCTGAAGAAGAGCTGAAAATTTCGATGGCGCAACGCCCGGACGGCGCTGCGCAGGCCTAGACGCCTTTTGGCGTTTTCCTCGTTACGTGTATCCTGTGGTTCCGAAGACGTCGCCGTTTCTGCCATGACATTCTTTTTGATGCACCGATATTGTAGCGTAGGCGGGGAGCCCTTTCCCGGTGGAATCCGGAAAGATTGGCGAAAAGAGCAGAGGTGGACGATCTTTTTCCGCTGTTTGACACGACCGTGTGGAATTAAAGATGATTGCTGCAATGAGCGTCGAATCGCCAACGCATGGTCTTCGCGCGGGAGCGGTACGCCTGCGTCGCGCCGTGCTGTGGCTGATTTTTGGGTCGATTCTGATGATCCCCAAGATAAACCGGCTCCGGCGGCACAGGCGGGCATGGAACTTTGGCCGGTCCTTGGCGGGCTCGGCAGGCGTGGCGATGATTGCCATTGGCGCGGCCGGGCAGCATAAGTTGGCGATGATCGCGCTCGGCGCCCTGGCGCTCCTTCTGGCGCTGCTTTTGGCTCCCGAACGCCCGAAACGATCCGTGGATGCGCGCGCCAGGGAATTGGGCGCGCTAGTCGTTGTCGATGGCGGACTTTACAACAGCGATGCCCAAACGCTGCATCGCGCGATGCTCTTCATCGGTTCGGATCGGCTGTGGGTGTTGAATTCCGCTCTTGCCGTGCTCTCCGAAATTCCCCTGCAGCAGCTTCGGGAACTGATCTTGGAACCATCGGGCGCGGACTGGAAGCTGCGCCTCGATTGTGGCCAGTCGGCGGCGGAATTTCTCTATCAAGGCAATTTTGCCGAACATATGGCCCGCGTAGCGGACGAAACTCTCCGAAGCCGGTTGCATCGCGAGTTGCCCATTTTGCGCTGACTTCTCGCATTCAGAAGCGTTTACCGGGGCTTTGTGCTATCGTCGTCACGCGATCGCTTATTGTGACTGCCCGCCAATCATCGCAAACTCTCTCCAGGCGGCCACGCCCCGAGGCACAGGTCACTTGTCGGCAGCAACCAAGCCGTGAAGCGAATAAAATAATTAGCTCGCCTCCTCCCGGCATCGCGGCGCTTGCACTCTGTGCGCTGCTCGTCGCTCTTTGTCCCATGGCGCGAGCACAAGCTCCGCCGCCCCCGTCGGCCACCCCGAGGGCGGGCAGTACCTGCGATCTGGTTTCTTCCACCCTCACGTGCTTCGCGGACGTGTTCCGGGATCAAGCGGGAATCTGGACCGCTCCCGCGCGGCTTCGCGGCCGGAAATTGCTTTGGCTCGTGCCCTTTGGGATTGCGACGACTTTGGCTCTCGAATATGACGCGCGTGCCATGAGCGCGCTCGGCCCGGGCCCGACGCGTATACGCGTGAGCAACGACTACACCTATCTCGGCTCTGGCTATACATTGGTTCCCGCAGCGGGGCTAACGTATCTGCTGGGGAAGATCGATCACAAAGAGCGGTACCGCGAAACCGGCATGCTGTCGCTCGAAGCTCTTGCTGATGCGGGCCTTGTCGCCGAAGGGATAAAACTCGCCGCGAACCGGCAACGTCCCTATGCCGGTGATGGAACGGGCAAGTTCTGGCCCGACGACACGGACATCTATACCACCAGCGGTTCCTTTCCGTCGGGCCACTCGACCGCGACCTTCGCCGTCGCGCGCGTAATCGTTGAAGAGACTCCGGGCCACCCTTGGCTGCACGCTGCGATTTACGGCTTGGCGACGGGCGTGGCTATCGCACGCGTCACGGGCGATAATCACTTCCCCTCCGACGCTCTGGTAGGCTCGGTGATCGGCTATGAAATTGGCGGATACGTTTATCATCGCCGCTCGGCCTTCTATGTTCCCAAAGCAAAATCTCTGCAGTTCGAGCCCCTCTATAATCCGCTCACGGGATCGTTCGGGGTGTCCCTGGCTCTCGCGGCGCGTCCTTAGCCTGGCGCGATACGCAGCCGCTCACCGATAGGGAATTGGAAGGGAATTGAAGCCCGCGGATTTCGTGCCGGTCTGAAAACTTGAGGTCAGCGGATGTATTCGCCCGCCAGCCGCCAGAAGTCGTTGGTGTAGTAGTGCGAGACCACGTTTCCGAAGAGGTGGCAGATTCCCTGGCACTCGGGGATCTCGCCATAAAGCTTCTTCCCCCGCGAGAAAACCTTGGCCAGTGAACCTTCCCGCAGGAGATTGCCTCCGATTTTCCGCAGTGGCTCGCAGGGATAAAAAACATCGCCGTTCGGATAAACGCGCGGAAACATCGTGGGGAAGCATTGAAAATCGCCAAAACGCAACAGCGTTTCGATCGTCCGCGGCGTTCCATTGATGGGCTGAACGTTTTGCCTGCGGCGATCGATAATTTTTCGGACCAGCTCCAGATAGCGCTGATTTTCGATCAAGCGCAGATTGGGCAATTTTTCCTTCAGCGCGCTCTGGGTTGCGAAGACGAAGCCTTGCTCTCCGGCCCAGTCCAGAATGCGTTCGATCTCGGCGATATTCCACTCTTCGATCACCGTGCTGATCGTGATCGTCCGCGGATGAGGCATGCGCGACTTGGCCAGCGCGATGTTCTCCATCACTTTGGGCAGCGCCGCCGGTTTCGATAATGGATTGGCCGGGTCCATGGTCAGGGCGTCCAGGCTGATCACCAGGCCGGTGAGGTTTTCGAAGACGCCCGCGCGCCTGTCGAGAAGCGTCCCGTTGGTGATGAGCATCACGGAACGAAAACGCAGCTGCTGGCGCGCCGCTGCAATCAGCTCCTCGATATCCGTCCGCAGAGTCGGCTCGCCGCCGGTAAACACAATGGAGTCGGTCTCGCGGCGAATCAGCTTCAGAAGGCGCAGCGTTTCGCTCGTCGGCAATTCATCGCTGAAAACGTCGGGCTCCTTCTGCGTGCAATAGGTGCAATCCAGGTTGCATTTGTGCGTGGCATAAAAAATGAGCGCGTAAGGAGCCACGATTTTGCTGCGCAGGATTTTGCGCCGGTAAAGATTCCGGAAATAGAGATCGAAGGTCTTCAGCGCGAAGGGGGCCTGGGCAATCAGGCCGGCGATCAGCTTGCGAGTGGAAATGCCGCGGTTGGCGTCCATAAATGACGCCATCGAGTTTGAGCTATCTATTCGGTAAAAACAATCCCTACGCCCACCTGGTCCTTCTCGGGGCCCGGCTCGATTCGGACCACGTAGCCCCGCAGCGCCAGCCGTGCTGCAGGCTGACCGTTGCCGGGATTTTCCATCATGACTTGCAGCTCCGATTGCAATTTGGGGCTGTGATCCAGATAGATCAGCGCGCCATGCAAGCTCAGGTCGCGGATCACCGTCTCTTCCTCGAAAGCTTTTCCTTCCTGCGTGAAGCCCAGCACCCGGGCCCGGAAATGCGCTTCGCGCCGGAGTCCCTCGCGCGCCGCCGGGATCACCACGTCCGTGTGGTCTTCTCCCAGCGTCATCACCATGCCCTCGGCCGCGGCCCAGGTATTTTCAAATTCGGCGCGCGCATCGCGCAGGATGCCGTCCACGCTCTTATCGGAGGAGTCGGGGTCGTGATGAAATAGGACCAGATTCCGCACGCCCGCTGCTTCCGCGACGCGCACGCCTTCGCGCCAGCTGGAATGGCCCCATCCTCTGTGTTTCTCCAGTTGCTCCGGCGTGTACTGCGCGTCGTTGATGAAGATATCCGCGCCTTCGGCCAGCCGCCTGAGATTGCGATCGTACTCGGGATTGCCCGGCTCGTTGTCTGTGGCGTAGACGATCGTGCCCACGGGTGTCTCGATGCGATATCCCAGGCAGCCCTGCGGATGATTCAGCCAGGAGGTGATCACGTGCGTTTCGCCGATCGTAAAGCGATCTCCTCCGGCGACGTCCGTGAAATCGCGCGCCGCGGACATGGCGTGAAGATCGACAGGGAAGTAGGGATGGGCCATCTGTGCCTCGAAAACGCGTTTCAGGCTGTCGCGGCCCAGGAATTCCGATCGAAAGCTATAAAAGTGAAATCTATTTTGTGCCGCATAAAGCGGCGCAAAAAACGGAATGCCCTGAATGTGGTCCCAGTGGTAATGGGTTACCAGGATATGTGCGTCCACAGTCTTGTCCGTGGCCGCCGCCAAGCGGTTTCCGAGAATGCGCAAGCCGGTGCCGCAATCCAGGATAAGCCGTCCACCATCGGGAGTGATCAATTCGAGGCAGGGCGTGTTCCCGCCGTAGCGCCACGTGGCCCGGTCCACCGTCGGAGTGGATCCACGCACGCCCCAGAAGCTGATTTTGGCTACTTCGTTCGCCATTGTCGCGGAACAGCTTCGGACCGAGAGCTATTAGGATCCGTGTCCATCAACGCCTTGGCCGGAAAAATGTCGGAAACACAAGGTTAGCGCCATGGTAGGCGCGCGTTAACGGGCAAGTCAATTATCTTTCAGGACCCGGTTGCTTGGAACGCGATGCGGTTAACATATTGTCTTAACAGTAACTTACGCCAGGGCCGCATTGTCTTGACGGGCCGCTTGCACGACCGGCCCGACCGCCGCAACTGTGAAGTAGAATACTATCGATGCACGTGCACCACGGCTCCGACGGCCATTCGCACAACCCGACTCACGGATTTCTCTCTGCTGCGCTACTGGCCACGCTCGTCCTGGTGGCCGCCGAATTCCTGGGCGGTTATCTCGGACATTCCATTGCTCTTCTGAGCGACGCGATTCATAACCTTTCCGACGTTCCCACCATTCTGATCTCCTGGATTGCGGTTCGCTTGGCGGAGCGCCCCGCGGATTCCGAGAGAACGTTCGGCTATCGTCGTGCCGGCATTCTCGCCGCGTTTACCAACTCGATTCTGCTGCTGCTCGTCGCCCTGGCGCTTCTTTGGGCTGCTGTCGATCGCTTCCGGCATCCTGTCGTGGTAGGCGAACAATGGATGATCGCCCTGTCGCTCTTGGCTCTGGCCATTAATGGCGGCATTACCCTGGGCTTGGTCCGCGGCCGCCGCGACTTGAATCTGCGCGCCCTGCTGGTGCATAACCTTGGCGACGCTCTTTCCAATGTTGGAATTCTCGCCGGCGCACTGATCATCCGGTCAACCGGGGCGGTATGGCTCGATCCCGCGCTGGGAGTTCTCATCGCGGCCTTCGTTCTCTGGTCCAGCCTCGGCATCTTGCACGAGTCGGGACACATCCTGCTGGAGGGGTTGCCGCGGCAGATGAGGCTTTCCGAAGTGGCTCGATCTATCCTGGAAATTTCCGGCGTGCAGGAAGTGCACGACATCCACATCTGGACGATTGGCCAGACCATCACGCGCTTTCCTGCCATGTCCGCATTCCGGATATGCACATGGAGGAGAGCGAAAAAATTTTGACCGCGATTCGCGGGCGCCTCGCCGATAGCTTCGGCATACAGCACACCACGGTGCAGTTCGAGCGCGCCGGCCTGCCCGACACGGGCGTTTACATGCCCGAACCCTACCGTTCCAGCAAGAGTTGAGACTGAGGTCGAGACCAAAGTCTCTTCGCAAAAAAAGGGGGAAAAATTAATCCGGAAGCGAGACCGACGTGCCATTGGCATCGTTCATCTGCCGCGTGGCCTCTTTGTCGAGCTCGCTCACAGGGAAAGACCGCCTGGCGCCGTCCGTCGTGACGTAGGTGAGATTCCCGTTGCGGACGGTGAAAGCCACGGCCAGCAGAACTTTGCCGTCACGGCGGACCAAAATTAATTGGCCCAACTCTGGCGGCGGAACCGGCGTCGATAGCGCCGCACTCGGCGCGCTCTCCGCTGGCGCCACGGTGCCCGGCTGCGGAATCATGAATTGCGGCTGCTGCGTGTAGTAATCGGGTACAGCAGAGCTGGAGGGAGGATATTGGTTATCGTATCCATAGGGAGATTCATCGCCGCCATAATCCGAGTCGTAATCGAGCGGCAAGGTATCAAAAAGCGGAGCGAAATACGGATAAAAGGGAACTAGTCCCCGTCCACGGCCGAACCGGTTCAGGAACGGATGTCCAATAGCCCCTGGATGCTGAGCATTGAACCCGAGTCCCGGCCCTCCCCAGATCGGAGCGAAGTTTGGAGTGCCCACCAGCGGCCCTCCGTGTATGGGAGCGAAGTTTGGATTGAGTGGAGTGCCCACCAGCGGATGGTTCAATCCCGGCCGGAATATACCCGGCGCCGTACCTATGATTCTGCGTCCCGCCGCGAAACCTCGCCTGGCCCCTGACGACGCGCGGGCCAAGCCTCCCGTTCCCCGCGCTCCGAAACCGCCACGCATCTGCGCTGAGGCACACGTACCGAGAGCGAAGCTTAGAACCATTGCGAATCCGACCTTGAGAATGTCCTTAGCCATCGCTGCGCTCTGAAACCCCTATACACTAAGGATGTCCTGGCCAGCCCCCTGGTTGCAATCTATCTATGCAACCCTAATCCGAGGCACGACTCCCCATTAAGCCCGTTCTTATGTTATACGTATCCCTCGTGCGAAACCGGGAAATCGGCCCTGACCGCCCAGGTTCGGAGTTTGACGGCGAATCCAGGCCAGCGGCAAAGGCCAACGAAGATCCATCAAATTTTTGCCCGGTGTGTTCGGCACGTTTGGAAGCGCATAAATGCAAGTTGCGTTGCCCTGCGTGCGGGTACTATATGTCCTGTTCGGACTACGTTTGAGCTGTTCGTATAACGTCTGTATAACCTGTTTGAGCTGTCCGGCCCGATGGTCCTCGAGCTTTTGATCGCCTCGAGCGCCAGCAAGCCAATAAAGGAGATCGATCGATGGCACTCAAGATGAACGTGCGTGAAGTGGACGGCATCGGTGTGGTAGGGCTGGACGGGCGGGTGGTTCTCGGCGACGAGAGCAACGCTTTGCGAGAACAAGTGAAAAAAATGCTGGCCGATGGCAAGAAGAAGATCGTGCTGGATATGGGCAACGTTACTTATATCGATAGCGCCGGGCTCGGCACGCTCGTTGCCGCGCATCATAGCGCCCGCACGCAGGGCGCTACGCTCAAGCTCTCCAACCTCGGCCAGAAGTTCCAGGAAATTTTGCAGGTGACCAAGTTGCTCACCGTTTTCGATGTCTACCCGTCAGAGGCGGCGGCCATCAAGAGCTTCAGCCAGTAGAACTCCAACCCATTTGCGCCCTCGAGCGGCCGCCCGGCTCAGTCCAGCCGGTACAGCGTCAGGCCGCTCAGCAGCTTGGGATAAAAGTCCGTAGATTTCTGGGGCAACACCTCCCCAGCCAATGCGATCTCCATCACTTGATCGACCCCGACGGGATTGAGCAGGAAGCAGATTTGCGCCCGGTTGCGGTCCACGGCGTCCAGTGCGGCGCCCATCTCGCGTTCATAGGTGATATTTTGTTCGGCCGTAACGGCGGCTGGCGTGATGCCCAGGCCGTCCTCCAGCAATAGACGGTGCAGCAGAACCACGTCGAGTTGCCGCTGCGCCGGCGCGACGTTCGGCATCAGCTTCGCCAGGTCCGCATCCCGGCGCAGACGCAGCAAGGTAAACGCGCCGCCGCTGGCATACATTCCCAGTGCCCGGCCGTTTTTCCCGCTCTCCTCCAGATCGCGGCGAAACCGCTCATAAGCCACGCCGCGAGCCGCATCGCTGCCGAACGCATAATCCTCCTCCTCGAAAGCAGAAGATATCTTTCGGCGAAAGGAGCTCATGTCGAAGGAAGCCAAATTCCCCACCAGGCGGTGTGTGGGCAGGATCAGCAGCCCTTCGCCGTGCGCATTGAAAAACGTCATCATCGACTTTTCGTAAGCGGCATCGCGATCGCCGCCGCCGGTTTTCTTCCTGCACTCGTCGCGGTAGGCGAGCGACGTCTCGTAGCGATGATGCCCGTCGGCAATCACCAGTTTCTGAGAGGTCATCGCGCCCACAACCTCATCGATCTTTCGACGATCGAAAACCGGCCACACTCGGTGCACCACGCCATATTCGTCCCGGGCCTCGGCCGGAGGAGAATGCCGGGCCACTTCATCGAGCACGGCGTCGATCTGGCGCTGCGGATCGGCGTAAAGCATGAAGAGCTGTCCCGTATGGGTGCGCGTGTGGCGCAGGAGTTCCAGCCGGTCGGCCTTGGGCCCGGATAGCGTTTGCTCGTGTCGAAAAATGACCCGCGCCGCATAGTCCTCCACCCGGCCCAGCGCGATGAAGCCCTTGCGCGTGCGCCGTTCCGTCGTTCCCGGTGCCGCATACTCCTGGAAATAGACGTAAATACCCGGCCGCGCATCGCGCACCATCACGCCGTCGCGAATCCACCCCTCGAGCGCCTTTTCCGCTCGCGTATAGACGTTATCCGCCGCCGTATCCGTCGGCGAGGATTTTCCTTTTTCGACCGCGATCAGGTTGTAAGGGCTTGCTGCGGCGTAATGTGCCTGCATCGCCGGCGTGATTTTGTCGTACGGCTGCGTAACCACGTCGGCGAGCTTCACTCGCTCCAGGTTATAGCGATATGCGCGAAAGGGAGAAATCTCTGCCATGAACTAGGATTGCCTCCTATGCCGAAAACCATCGTGCTCAGAAAAAGTGCAATATTATCAGCCCCCATCCGATCTTCAAAGGAAGTCGCCCGATTTTTCGACCAGGAAATTCCCGCTGTTTTTCAAGGCGCGCCCTCGCTCGCTTTTCGTTAAAATATTTCTTCGGCGATCTTATGCACACCAATTCAACTCCCGACACGGCCCCCTTCGCGGACGTTCGCGTGCTCATTTTCGATCTCGACGGCACGCTCATCGATTCCGGCATCGACTTGGCTCTTTCCGTGAATGCCACGCTCGAGGAGCTTGGCCGCCAGCCGCTGCCGCACGATCAGATTTTTAGCTATGTGGGCCAGGGCGCGGCGCGGCTCATCGAGCAGGCGCTCGGCTCAGGCTGCACCCCGGAGGAGTGCGAGCAGGGTTTGGCTTTTTTCCTCTCCTACTACCGCCAGCACATGCTCGACAATACCGTCACTTACCCTGGCGTGCGCGAGGGCTTGGCTGCGTTCGACGGCATGCCGATGGCTGTGTTGACGAATAAGCCGGTCCGTTTCAGCCGCCAGATTCTGGAGGGATTGGGGCTTGCCTCGTACTTCCGCTACATCTACGGCGGCAATAGCTTCGAAACCAAGAAACCCAATCCAGCCGGAATGGGTGTTCTCATGCGCGATTTCGGCGCCGCGCCCGGCCAGGTCATGCTCGTCGGCGATTCCGAGATCGACGTGCAGACCGCGCGCAACGCCAGCACCTGGTGCTGTTGCGTGAGCTACGGCCTCGGCAGCACGCGCCTCGCGGATTTCCCGCCCGATCTCATGGTCGATAGCCTCACCGAGCTTGCCGACCAGCTCGACCGTCAAGCCAGCCAGCCCCGCCGCCGTTAATAAACGCCTTACTTCACCAGCGTTCGCATCCACGCCCAGGCCGATTGAATGATCGCCTGCAAATCCTGTTGCCGCGCTTTCCAGCCAAGTTCCCTTTGAATCTTTTCTGAACTGGCCACCAGCACCGCCGGATCCCCCGCGCGCCGCGGCCCAAATCGAACCGGAATGGCATGGCCCGTTACCTTGCGCGCTGCCTCCACCACTTCCAAAACCGTGTACCCGCCGCCGCACCCCAGATTGAAGATCGCGCTTCTTTTCGCCAGCAGTTCCAGCGCCAGCACATGGGCGCGGGCCAGATCGCTCACGTGAATGTAGTCGCGTACGCACGTGCCGTCGCGCGTCGGATAGTCCTTCCCGAAAATTTCCAGGTACGGCCGTTCTCCGGACGCGACTTGCAGAACGATGGGAATCAGGTGCGTCTCAGGATCGTGCAGTTCCCCGCAGCGCACGGTGGCCCCAGCGGCGTTGAAATAGCGCAGGCTCACGTAGCGCAATCCGTAGGCCTTCTCGCTCCAATGCAGCGCCCGTTCCAAAGCCAGCTTAGTCTCGCCGTAAGGATTTGTCGGGCAGGTCGCATCACTCTCCGAGATCGGCTGTTTTTCTGGCTCGCCGTAAACGGCTGCCGTCGAAGAGAGCACGATTCGCGAAACTCGCGCCGCCCGCATAGCCTTGAGCAACGAAAGGCTGGCCACCAGGTTATTGGCATAATATTTCGCGGGATTCTGGAAGGACTCTCCCACCAGAGAATCCGCCGCCATGTGCATCACGGCATCGATCTGATGTTCTGCCAGAACGCGCTCGAGCCTCTCGCTGTCGAGGAGTTCGCCCTGTATGAATTCCGCCCCTGCTGCCACGCTTTCGCGGTGCCCTTTGCTCAAATTGTCGTAGACAACCGCCGTTTCGCCTTGGGCGAGTAACTCCTCCACCACGACGCTTCCGATGTAGCCAGCCCCGCCCGTTACCAGGATTCGCATGGCCCGCCTGTTATTCGCATGGATTGAGAGTTGCCTTCTGAACGTGAATTTCGGCTCCCGTCGGTGCATTCCCACCGCAATCAGTGGCCGAAGGCGTGAGTTTGCTTGAATCGCCAAGCCGATTCAAGCAAACGCCGCGAGTCGTTTTCCAGGAGTAAGCGCGTCAAACGTGGCCAAGCCGATGCAGCACAGCCGTCGCTAGCCTTTGGCTGCGCTGGCGCCGTAGAGGAAGTGCTCCGAGTTGTCGGCGATACTACGGAATCGCCGCGGATACCTGATTGGAATAAGCGCTTTCGGCGCCGCTCGAATTCACGGACGTGACCACATAGTAGTAAGTCAATCCGGCCTGCACGCTGTCGTCGGCGTAGCTCGTATTGGAATCGACGCTTGCCGTCAACTTCGTATAGGGACCGCCCGACGTCGTCCCACGGTACACGTTGTAGCCCATTACGCTCGAAGTGCTCGCGGTCCACGACAACGATGTCGAATAAGAGGCCGCCGCCCCCGTGCCGGAAAGGGAGATCTTCGTCGGCGAATTCGAGGCATTGCTGGTGATCGTAAGGCCGCCTGTCACGGCTGCCAGTCGCCGCCGGTGCAAACGTGACGCTCACGGTGACGGCCTCGACCGGCAGTGATGATTTGCCCGTTGGAAATGCCGCCAGGATTGAAGCCTGCTCCGGCGATGGTGACGCTCGAAACCGTAACGCTGGACCCTCCAGAATTGGTCAGTGTCGTTGAAAGCGTTTTGCTGCTGCCGACGTTGACGCTTCCGAAGCTCAGACTCGAGGAACTCAAGCTCAACGTGCCGGGAGTGGACGTTACCGTCAGAGTCGCGGCTGCGCTCCCTGCGCTTCCCGCCGAGTTCGAGACGGTCACCACGAATTGCGATCCGTTGTCCGTGCTGGTCGTTGCCGGCGTGGTGTAGCTGGCCCCGGTCGCTCCGCTTATGGCGGCGCCGTTCTTGGCCCATTGATAGCCCAGCGGCGCGGTCCCGCTGGCGGTTACGGAGAACGTAGCTGTCTGTCCGGCAGTGATGGTTTGGCTCTTCGGTTGGGTCGTGATCGTCGGTGCGACTGCGGCTGCGTTCACGGTGAGGATGGCGGCGCTGCTCGTAACGCTTCCTGCGGAATTGGAAACTGTGACCACGAATTGCGATCCGTTGTCCGTGCTGGTCGTGGCCGGCGTGGTGTAGCTGGCCCCGGTTGCTCCGCTTATGGCGGCCCCGTTCTTGGCCCATTGATAGCCCAGCGGCGCGGTCCCGCTGGCCGTCACGGAGAACGTAGCCGTTTGTCCGGCAGTGATGGTTTGGCTCTTCGGTTGCGTCGTGATTGTCGGTGCAACTGCACGGTGAGGACCGCGGCGCTGCCGGGACTGCCCTTTGGCGTTTAATCCTGAAAAGAACAGAAACAAGCTGAAAAGAACTGCGGAAAATAGAAAATTCGTCCCTGCCGGCCGTTTGGCTTTCATGGTTCCCTTTCGGGCCTGTCTCGTAATCGGGCTTCCGAGAAGGCGCCGACTCCCTGTGCCACACGTCGGAGAGGGCCGTCCGAACTGACCGTGAGCTTACGGTTCGGGGTGGGAAAGGCTCAACTGGCGGAAAGGACAAATTAAGGGCAGCAGGGCAGCCCAGCTACGGACCTAGGCGGGCGGCCGCCAAAACTGTACCTGATGGCAACTCGGGGGAAGATGGTTCCGAATACGTCTGCCCCGGCGAGAATCCCTGGCAGAGCCAGAACTTTTCCGATAGTCTTTTTGTGCGCGGTTTGATGTGCGCCGCAATATTTGTGGCGCTTCAACCGTAGGCTGCGCAGCGCGTGTAAGGGCGCATCTAAGGGAACAGCATCTAAGGAAACAATGGATCGGGCCACTTCCAGTCGAAAACGAATCCCAAAGTTCTGTGATGCTGGCGGTTGCCTGCGTCTTTTTTCTGGGCGCGGTTTGGGCTTTGGCCGGCCAGACCAAGCATTCAAAGCCCGCACCCCCCAAATTGGCCAAGCCGGCGCCCGCTGCCGTTGTTCCTTTCAATGCCGGCGAGCGCTTGTCCTTTCGCGTGATCTGGTCGAAATTCTCCGTGAATGCCGCCACCATTCAGCTTTCCGTTGTCGAACGGCGGGATTTTTTCGGCCGCATGGCCTGGCACTTCCGCGCCTTGGCTCAGACGATCGATACCATGCACATTGTCTTTCCGCTGGACGATCAGCTGGACTCCTACACCGATGCCGCCCAGCTGAATTCCATCCAGTACGAAATGTACCTCCACGAACAAGGCAAGCAGCAGACCAACTCCTGGCGACTGATCAGCGACGGTTCGTCCGCCCCCCCGAACGTGGCCGCCGCCCGCGTCTCTCCCGGCACCCGCGATCCCATCGGGCTGCTCTATGCCATTCGCGCCGCGGATTGGAAGAGCGCCCCGCAATTGCGCGTTCCCGTCTTCGACGGACACAATCTGTACGACGTCGTGGCCCATTTGGAGATGCCTTCCGATCAGGCCATCGTCCCCGCCGGCCAGTTCACCGCCTCCAAAATTGGCGTGAGCGTCTACGAGCATGGCCAGGAAGTCACCGGCACGCACTTCACCATCTGGCTGGCCCAGGATGCATCGCGGACGCCCGTGCTGGTGGCGTCCGAGCTGCCCATAGGCACGGCGCGCTTGGAGTTAACGGCCAGGAACTGATCGGCCGTTCTTTAAGGCTTGGAAGTTTTTACGGGGACCTTTGCGCCGGCCTTTTCGGTGGGGCGTTCCGCGACGTCTCCCATCGAGGGTGTCCAATTTTCAGGTGGAAAGGCGACGTGCCAGAAATGAGGGGCGGGCTTACTGAATTCGACGCCGACTTGTGTTTGCCCCTGCACGGTCGGACCGATGTAGACCACTTTGCAAGTTTGACTTTCGGGGTTCGTTGGGCTTTTCAACTCCAGAGTTTGCCCTTGGGAAACCTTCGCCGCCAGCATAATCAGCGCCCCGTGCGCGTTCACCACCATCGTCTTGGTCTGCTCTGAAAAGTTCCCGCCTGTACCTGTCTCCAGAGACGGTTATCGGAACGTTCAAAATCACGCGCTGGCTGCGGCGCCGATTGGAATCAGGACCCGATGTAGCCCAGGTGTTCACGAAGTCCCAAGCTAGGCGACCCGCAGCCTGGGCGCAAGGGTACTCCGCCCGGTAATTTCCTATGACTAACGGAGGGCTACGCGAAGCTCGCCCGGTTTGCTCGGGTCGGCTCTTATTCAGGCCCGTGAATGCCGCCGCTCCTTGGCTTCCGCCGCTAGCACAGCACAATCTTGTTCCGGTTGCGGGCGATCCGCCGCGTGGCATTGCGCGTATCCACCACCAGCGGCGCCGCCTCCACAATGGCCGGATAGTCGTACGAAGTGTGATCGGTGGCAATCACCACGCAGTCATACCCGGCCAGGTTCGCCGGTATCAGGTCAATCGAGCGCATATTGGCGTAGTCGTAATGCCGCATCTTATGCAGTTGCGGGAAATAGGGATCGTTGTAGTCCACGCGCGCGCCGCGCTCGATGAGCAGTTGCATGATCTTCAAGCTGGGCGATTCGCGCAGGTCGTCCACGTCCTTTTTGTACGCCACGCCCAAGCACCAGAACTCGCGCGCCTTTGAGGGCCTTCTGCCGGTCGTTGAGCGCGTTGGCGATCGCCTCCACCACGTGATAGGGCATCGCCGTATTGACCTCGCCCGCGAGCTCGATAAAGCGCGTGGAGAAGTCATACTCGCGCGCTTTCCATGACAGATAGTAGGGATCGACGGGAATGCAGTGGCCCCCCAGCCCAGGGCCGGGATAAAAGGGCATGTAGCCGAAAGGCTTGGTCGCCGCCGCGTCGATCACTTCCCAGATATCCATTCCCATGCGCAACGAAAGCTGCTTTAGCTCGTTCACCAGGGCGATATTCACGCAGCGGAAGATATTCTCCAGCAGCTTGGCCATTTCCGCCGCTCGCGTCGAGCTCACCGGCACCACGCGAGCCACGATTTGGGCGTACAGCGAAACCGCGGCCCGCCCGCTGGGCGGATTTATGCCCCCGACCACTTTAGGGATCTGCGCCAATCCGTATTGCTTGTTTCCGGGATCCTCCCGCTCGGGGGAGAAGGCCAGGAAGAAATCCGTGTTGATGTGTTCGGCTTCCGGGCCCTGCGCGATCGGGCAGTGCAGCCCGGACTGTTCCAGAATGGGCAGCACCAGTTCCTCCGTCGTGCCCGGATACGTCGTCGACTCCAGCACGATGAGCTGGCCGCGCTGCAAATGCGGCTGGATGGAGCGCGCCGTCTGCTCCACGTAGCTAAGATCGGGTTCGCGCCGCTGATCGAGCGGCGTCGGCACGCAAATCACCACCGCATCCATCTCCGCCAGGCGCGCGAAGTCGTTGGTGGCGGAGAAGTGCTTGGAGCGAACATATTGCTGAATCTTATTGCCGGGGATATGGCCGATGTAGCTCTGGCCTTCGTTGAGCTTGGATATCTTATTGGGATCGGTGTCGAAGCCGATGACGCGATGGCCGGCTTCCGCAAATCGCAGGCACAGCGGCAGCCCGACGTAGCCGCATCCGATCACCCCCACTTTGAGTTGCGATCCTTTGAAGTACTCCGGTTTGCGGTCCTGCGGCATGGATAGGTGGCACTCCTCCCTGATTGAGTCGTCAGCAAAGCAAGATTTCCGACTATATCAGGAATGTCGGGGGGAACAGAAGCGTCCGGGGTGCTTTTCGGGAGCGGCCTTTAGGGCGTGGTTTTGCGCCGCTGGTAACAAAGCAGAATCAGGTCCGCGCGGCGTCGCACGCCGAACTTGCTCAGCAGGTTGGACACGTGGAATTTTACGGTGCGTTCCGAAATATTCAGCTTGCTGCCGATCTCTTTGTTGGCGAGATTTTCCAGCAGCGAATCGAGCACTTCCTGCTCGCGGCGGCTCAATTCCGCGGAACTCTCCACCTTCAACCGCCGCCCCCGCGAATTGCTGATGATGGCGTCCACGAACTCCGAGAGCATCGAGCGCGGCACCCAAAAGCCGCCGGTGGCCACCAGCGGCAGCGCCCGCGGCAGTTGCTCGCGAGCCTCCCCGTAGGTCAGCAATCCCTTGGCGCCCAGCCGAAGCAGATCGTGGCTTTCGTTTCCGCTGAACTTCTCCGCCACGATCAGAACCCGCGCCGAGGGCGATTTCTCCAGCAGGTTGGACATCAGGGCCGCCGTGGCGTTCGTCGAGGCATGCGCGTCCACCACGTACACGGGCGCTCGCGGAACCGCCAACTTCCGCAGGTCAGGCCCCAGCAGCGAATCCAGCTGGCGCGTCACTGTTTGAAAGTTGGGCGGTGCGAGGGCGCGCGAGAACTCGGCCAGCACGAGCGGATGTGGCGACAGAATGCAGACCCGCAGCGCGGTTTTTCCTGGCTTGCTCTTCACACTGGCAGCCTATACGACTGCAGTGGATGCAGCAAGCCTTGGCACCAGCGGTCGCTGCCCATTTAGACAACGTGTGAATTCGGGCACAAAGTCCGGCCGTGCCGCCAAAAAGGGTAGGCCTGCTGTACTTTGCCTGTTCTAGCGGCCCTGTTCGCCCGGTCAATTATGTCATTCGACAAACCCAAGTTGGCCGGCTGCTCTCTCATGCTAGGCTGGACATTCGCGTATGGAAGCTTCCGCCAAACCCCGGCGCTACGATCGCATCGGCTTGCCCAAGGGCCTGCTGGTGGTCTGGCAAAGCACCGGAAACCGCACCGTCTCTCGCGTGGCCACCCTGAGCCTGGGAGGGCTCTTCATCGAAGTGCCTGAGCCCGCTCCTTCCGGTGAGGTCCTGAAGCTCTTTTTCAAGGTTCCCAGCGGTGAAGTCCGCGCTCGCGCCATGGTTCGCTCTTCGCATCCTGGCAAGGGCATGGGCGTTGAATTTACGGCTATGGGACCGGAAGACCGCGCTCGCCTGCATCAACTGCTGAGCAAACTTCTGGGAGTCATAGGAAAAGCCTGAAGCCCGAAGCGATCGAGTAGGGCTCTCCGGGGGCTGCGCCTCCGAAACTCCTACCTTTGCGGGAAGAGCAGCGATTCCAGCATATCGGCGCGCGCTTTCTGGTCCGAAGCAATCACCTGCAGCAGGTCGGTAACCGAAATCATCCCGCGAAACACGCTTTGGGAATCTACCACCAGCAGGTGAAAGATGCCGTGCTTCTCCATGCGCAGCAGGCACTCTTCCAGCACCATTTCCGGCGACACCGTTACCAATTCGCGGGTCATGATTTCGGAAACCTTCATCGACGCCGAGGCCTTGTTTTCCGCGGCCACTTTGTCGGAAATGTCGCTTTGCGAAATCACGCCCACCAGTTTCCCCGCGCCGTCCAACACCCCCACCGCCCGCACCTGTCGCTCGCGCAAGTACCGAGCGGCGTCGTGCACGCTCATCTCCTCGGAGATCGCAAAGACGTCCCGCCTTGCGTGGATCACCTCGGCAACGTTCATGGGGACAGACCTCCTCTCCGACAGCAGTGATGCGATGATCAGATGGTAGGACTGGTAACCCGGCCGGCGCAACCGCAACTTAAGCTACCCATGATTCCGGGTTAGGGAACTCCCCTCCGCGCGCTGATTCCAGTTGCGCCTGCCCCCGCGCCGGTATAGTTAAGAGGTGTGCCTTGATCTGAAGAGAAAAATGGTTCCGAGGAGAAAAGTCCATCCGAGGAGAAAAATTGACTAAAGACAGCTTGGCTTACGTGATCCCGCCCCCGCCCGTGCCCGCCCTGCCTGTTCTGGGGGCAAACGGCCTTTTTCCGGTAACCCGCATTTTTTGTCTCGGCCGCAATTACGCCGAACACGCGCGCGAAATGGGCGGCAATCCCGATCGCGAGCCGCCCTTCTTCTTCATGAAGCCGGCGAATGCTCTGCTGCCAGAGGGCCAGGATTTTCCCTATCCCGCGCAGTCGGAAAACGTGCACTACGAATTCGAGTTGGTCGTCGCTATCGGCGCTGGCGGCGCCGATATCCCCAACGATATGGCCTTAAGCCATGTCTTTGGTTACGCCGCCGGTCTCGATATGACCCGCCGCGATCTGCAACAGCAGGCCGCGAAAATTTCGCGTCCCTGGGAAGTCGGCAAGGCTTTCGATCGTTCCGCGCCCTGTTCGCCGGTTGTGCCGGCAAGCCGCATCGGACATCCCGGCAAAGGCGCTATTTGGCTGGAGCTGAATGGCAAGCGCGTCCAGGCATCGGACCTCTCCGCGCTGATTTGGAGCGTGCCCGAAATCATCGCCGAGCTTTCCAGATTCTTTGCTCTTACGCCGGGCGATCTGATTTTCACCGGGACGCCCGCCGGAGTGGGGCCGGTGCATCGCGGCGACGTGCTGCATGGCAAAATCGAAAATGTGGCGGAGCTAACGGTACGAGTCGTTTGAGCGAGTTGTTTAAAAGGGCGCAGGTGCGGTCGTGCGTTCAGGCGTGTTCGAGAATGATCTTCATGCGCTGGCCATTGTCGGAGCCCAGCATGTTGATGGCGTTCTTCAATTCGCCCAGCGGCATGACGTGGCTGACCAGCGGCTCCAGCCGCACCGTCCCGCGCTGCACCAGCTCGATCGAATTGGGATAATCCTCGCTCTTGGCCACCCGCGCGTTGATCAGCGCCAGTTCCTTGAAGTAGAGGTCGTAGAACGGCAGCTCGCCTTCCTTTGCGGTGATGATGCCGAAGAGCAGCAGCCGGCCGCCGGACCGCGCCATGTGAATGGCGTCCGCCAGCACCGGCAGCATGCCCGTGCATTCGATCACCACGTCGGCGCCGCGCCCTTCGGTCGCTTCGCGCACCTTGCGGATCGCGTCCGCGCCGCCCGGAAACGCCAGATCGGCGCCCAGCCGTCTGCGCCAGTTCGCGCTTTTCGGCGCTGCGCGTAATGCCGATCACCGTCGCGCCGCGCGCTTTGGCCAGCTGCACGTGCAATTGCCCCGTCACGCCCAAGCCCAAGACCGCGACCGTTTCGCCGGGGAAAATATCGATCTGCCGCTGCGAGTGCATGCAGGTGGTCAACACCTGGATCAGCGGCGCGGTTTGATTGTCGATCGATTCGGGAAGCGGAAAGACGTGGCTGGCCGGCGCGGTCAGGTATTCGGCGAAGCCGCCGTTGGCGTCGCGCCCCAGCAGCATGCCGTTGGGGCAAAGATGCGTCTGCCCGATGCGGCAGTGGAAGCATGCGCCGCAATAAAGCTCGGGGTCGACGATCACGCGGTCGCCCGGCTTTACGTTCGCGTTTGCGCCGGCTTCCACCACTTCGCCGATCATCTCGTGGCCCATGATCCGCGGATAGCGCACGGGAATCGCGCCGCTGTAGATCTTGTAGTCGGTGCCGCAGATCCCGCTGTACGTCACGCGGACCAGCACCTGGCCCGCGCCGATTGCCGGGCGCGCCACCTCGCCCAGCGCCAGTTCGCTGGGCCCGCTCAGAACCATTGCTTTCATGGATTTTTCTCGAGCCCTCTAAGCCGTTCTAACGCCGAGACCCCGCCTAGGCGCGGCTCGCTTCCGGCCGGGCTTTCAGCGCCTCGGGATTGACCGGATTCCGTGGCGCCTGGCCTTGCAGCACGCGCACCACTTCCTCCGCCGCCTTGGTCTGCAGATCCACCAGCGACTCCTCGGAGTAGAAGCTGGTGTGCGGCGTGATGATCACGTTCGGCCTGCCCAAACAGCGGCGAATCTTGTCGGCGGCTCCTTGGTCATCACGTCCAGCGCCGCGCCGGCCAATTGTCCCGGCGTCGAGCGCCGCTGCCAGCGCCGCTTCGTCCACGATCGGGCCGCGCGCCGTATTGATCAAATACGCGTGCGGCTTCATCTGCCGGAAGGCCTCGGCGTTGAACAAGCCTGCGCGTCTCCGGCAGCAGCGGGCTATGGATCGAAATGTAGTCGGATATCTTCAGCAGTTCGCCGAACTCCACGCTCTCGCACGCCTGCGCGTTCTCGAAAACGCTCTTCGGAATGTACGGATCGTACGCTGACCACGCGCATGCCGAAAGCCTTGCGCCTTGGGCGCCACCAGTTGCGGTATGCGCCCGAAGCCCACCAGCCCCAGCACGCTTCCGCGCAAGCGGTGGATCGGCACCACCGCCGGCATCTCCCAGCGCCCGTCGTGCACCTGGAATTGGCGAGCGGAATCTTGCGCACCGCCGCCAGCAACAGCGCCATGGCGTGGTCGGAAACTTCGTCGATGCAGTAGTCCGGCACCTTGGTGACCACGATGCCGCGCTCGGTGGCGGCGGCAATGTCCACGTTGTCCACGCCGATGCCGAACCGCGAAATGATCCGGCAGCGCGTCATCTGCCGGATCATGTCCGCGGTGATTTTGGCGTAGGTGGCCAGCAGCGCGTCGGCGTCGTTGGCCACCCGCATGATCGCTTCGGGCTTGGCTTCCGCCGCCAGCTGCACCTCGCGCGCCGATCTTGGACAAGCACGGCGCGCGCCGGGTCCAGGTTCGGAAATACGGAGTCGGAAACGCGCTACCTGTAGTTGCGCCATGTTAGCGCTTCATGGCCTCTTCCATGTGCTCCATCCGCGTGAAGACCACCGGCCCGTTGCCGTAACCAGCACGTTCTCTTCCAGGCGCGCGGTCTGCTCCAGCTTGGGATGGCCCGCGAAGGTTTCGATCGCGAAGTACATGTTCTCTTTGATCTCCGCCGGATACTTCAGCGAATACGCGCGCGACATCCACATGCCCTCGTACAGCGTGATGCCGATGCTGTGCGCGAACTGCTGCAGCGTCACCGTGCCGTACTTGTCGTCGTCGTATTCCGGGAAGGCCGCCGCCACGTCGGCCGTGGTGTTGCCCGGCTTCAGCTTGTTCGATGCCCGCGTACATCGAATCGTACACTTCGCGGTAAAGGTCGATCTCCTTCTGCGTCATCTTCATGCCCTGCGCCCCGCCGCACTTGAAGCAGCGCACGAAGTCGATGAAGTAGCCGGAAGGGCCGACGGCGTTGATGTCCACGATCACCAGGTCGCCCTGGCGGATCAGCTTGTCGGTGGCCCAGCGGCGATACGGGCTGGTGTTTCCGCCCGAGGCCACGATGATGTCGTAGATGATCTCGCAGCCGCGCTCCAGCATGAACTCGTGCACCTTGGCTTCGATCTCGCGCTCGCGCACGCCGGGCTTCAGCCATTCGTACTTGATCTTCCACATGGCCGCGTCGCCGATGCTCGAAGCCTGCTTCAGCAACTCGATCTCGTCGCGGGTCTTCACCGTCGCGCGCTCTGGACACCGCCGGCCAGCCGTTCACGATCTTCAAGCCCAGCTTCTGGAACGCTTCGAACGCCGGCATGTCCAGGTTGTCGATGCCGATGCTTCTCCTTCGCGACGCCGCTGCTCCTTCAGCACTTCCACCACGCTATCCGCCATGCGCCCGGCCATGTACGGCACGGCGCCCTCCGCCCACTGCCAGGTGATCGCCGGACGAATGCGGCCCTCCATCCACGGCAGGTCGATCTTGGCGCACTGCAAGTCCGAGCCGGCCGTCTCAAAGAGCACCGGCTCGCCTTCGGTCGGCACCACCGCGTAGCGAATGTTGATGTTGTATTTCCAGTTGCCCTGATAGGACGCGGTCGCGTAGCGAATGTTCGCGCCGGCGAACAGCACCAGCGCGCCCAGATCCTGCTTAGCTTCATCTCCGCTTGCAGTTTCTCCAGGCGCTCTTTGCGCAGTCGGTCGAAATCCACGCGGTATTGCCAATCCGCGCCCGTCTGGCTGTACAGCCGCCGCGGATCCCATTCGTGCGGTTGGCCGATAAAGCTGGTGTCCAGCCGCGATCCGTTTGACGATACCGCTATCTGCGACCCCTTCTTCGTTGTTTTTGTCACCTGTTCCGTTTTTGCCATGTAACGTCCACCATCCTCCATATGAATTCAGGCAGGCTAAGATTCTCCTGGAATGTGAATGGCTCCCAGACGAGCGACGACGAGCGATTCTCCCGGGGGATCGGCGCCAAACCCGTAAACCTGATTTCCCTAGAGACCTTCGTATCCAACCAAACATCGAATCAAAAAGGGCAGGTAAATATACACTGCCGTCCGCTCAGCAGTCCACTACCTGCCAAAACTCCGCGCTGCGAGCGCATGCTGATCTTGCTTCATTCTAATTTTTGATTGAACCGCGTGGCTGCGCCGCGGCAGCGCGAGTTGCAATCCCTGAAATTTTTCGGACGCGCGCTCAGTGCGCGGGCGCGCCGTTGCCCCCGCTGGGGAGCGATGCCGGGCTGCTTCCAAGCTGTTTGGGCTGCTGCTCCCGTTTCGCCTGGAGCAATTTGAACACTTTCTCCGAGGTCGCCGGCAGGGAAGTGACGCGCACGCCGACCGCATCGAAAATCGCATTGGCAATGGCCGCCGCCGTGGGCACCAGAGTCGGCTCGCCCACGCCCTTCGCGCCAAAAGGCCCCGTCGGATCGTAGTTATCCACGATGTCGACTTCGACTTCGGGCATGTCCAGCGACGTCGGCATGATGTAATTCGTAAGGTTGGGATTGATCTGCCGGCCATTGGCGTCGAACAGGATCTCTTCCTCCAGCGCGAACCCCACGCCCATGGAGATGCCGCCCTCGACTTGCCCCTCGACCAGCATCGGATTGATGGCCGTGCCGCAATCGTGCGACGCCACGATGCGCAGCACTTCCATTTCGCCGGTCTCGTCGTCCACGTCCACTTCGGCGATCTGCGTGGCGTAAACGTAAGTGCCGAAGGGCTTGCCCTGCCCGGTTTCCGGATCGAGCGCCACCGTCTGCGGGATTGAACGAAGCGCTGCCGATCGGCGGCTGCCCCGATAACCATCCGCGCATGATTGGCTACGTCGCCGATGTGCATATTCCGCTGCGGGAAGCCCTTCACCACGATCTTGTGGTCCTTGGCTTCCAGTTGGGTCGGCTTCACGCCCAGCATCGGCGCCGCCACCTCGAAAAGCATCATCTTGGCCTTTTCCGCCGCCAGCCTGCGCGGCGTTGCCGGTCACGTACGTGGTGCGGCTGGCGATCGCGCCGGTGTCCATGGGCGTCGAGTCGGTATCCGCCGAAACCACGTGCACGTCGTCGGTGGCGATGCCCAGTTCCTGCGCCACGATCTGCGCCAGGATCGTCAGCGAGCCCTGGCCCGTCTCCACGGTGCCCGTGAGCAGCGTCGCCGTGCCGTCTTCGTTCACCTTCACCACCGCCGCGCTCGGATTTGCGGCCACCGTAAAGCCGATCGGGTACCACATTGCAGGCCATGCCGCGTCCGCGCCGTTTCATGCCTTCGCTCCCGTTGCCGTTGCCGTTATCCATGCCGTTCCAGCCGAATCTCTTCGCCGCGCGCAGCATCGATTCCTTGACCACCACGCTATGCAGCTTCTGCCCCGTGGGGCTGATCGAGCCTTCCTCGAAAGCGTTGAGCAGGCGAATATCGAGGGGATCGATGCCCAGAGCGTGCGGCGATATCGTCCATGTGCGATTCGTAAGCGAAGCAAACTTGCGGCGCGCCGAATCCGCGCATCGCGCCGGTCATGGTCTTGTTGGTGTAGACCACGAACGCTTCCGCCTACAGGTTATCGATGTTGTAGGGCCCGGCGGAAAGAATGCAGGCCTTGCCCAGCGTCGTCTCGCTCCAGGAGCAGTACGCGCCGCCATCGAGTACCAGGCGAATCTTGCGGCCCAGAATCTTGCCTTGCTTGGTCACGCCGGTCTTGTACTCCATGATCAGCGGATGGCGCGTGGTGGAGGCATAGAACTCTTCGGGCCGCGTGAAGGTGCACTTCACCGGACGCCCGGTCTTCTTCGAGAGCAGCGCCAGCGCGGGTTCCGTGGTGATTTCGTTCTTTCCGCCGAAATTTCCGCCCACGACCGTGGCCACGATGCGCATGCGGCTCATGGGGATACCCAGCGTGCGCGCCACGTCGGCGCGGCCCAGAGTGATGCGGCCCAGGGTCGAATAGATGGTTACGCGCCCGTTGGCGTCCCACTGCGCGATGGTGGCGTGCGGCTCGAGCGGCACGTGCTCCACCATCTGCGTGCGGAAGGTGCCCTCGAAGATGTGATCGGACTCCGCGAACGCCTTTTCGACGTCGCCCTTCTTGATGATCTTGTGCCCGTAGATATTGGCGCTCGGCGCGTGTATGCCCGGCGTTTCCAGCTTCAGCGATTCCAGCGGATCCAGCACCGGCTTCAGCACTTCATATTCGACCTTGATCTTTTCCAGGGCCTCGGTAGCGATCTGCTCGGTCTCCGCCGCCACCGCCGCGACGCCGTCGCCCGCGTGAAACACGCGCGTATCGGCCAGCACCGGCTGGTCCTTCAGCGAAGGCCCGAACGAATTGCAGGGAATATCCTGGCCGGTGATGATCGCCACCACGCCCGGCATGGCTTCGGCTTCTTTCGTATCGATGCTCTTGATGATCGCGGAAGCCACGCCCGCCCGCTTGATCTTGGCGAAGAGCATGCCGGGGAAATACATGTCGTCGATGTATTTCGTTTGTCCCAGTCCATGCAGGCGTCCGTCGGCGCGGGTGGCCCGCTGGCCCACGGCCGGAGTCTGCTGGCGTCCTTCCGGCACCACCACGTCGACGGGGAACGTGACCAGCGGCGCCGGCGCCGGCACCCGCAAAATATCCGGTTTCTCCAATATATCGGGCTTCTCGGCTACTTTTGAACGCTCGTCTGCCATGTTCGGGCTCCTTATTCGTGGCTACGGCCGCCTTGGCTTTTTCACTTCACCGCCGGTACTTGCTCGCCGCGCATGATGCGCCCGGCGCCTTTAATCGCTTCGATCATCTTGGCGTACCCGGTGCACCGGCACAGATTGCCGCCCAGCGCGTCGCGAATCTCGTGTGTGGAGGGGTCGGAATTTTCGTCCAGCAAAGCCTTGGCGGACATGATCACTCCCGGCCCGCAGAATCCGCACTGCAGCGAACCAAAGTGCTCGAACACTTTCTGCAGCGGATGCAGGTGCTCCGCGTCGGCCAGTCCTTCGATGGTCAGCACGTCGCGGCCATCCGCTTGGCCCGCCAGCATCAGGCAGGAGTTTACGGGCTTGCCGTCCACGATCACCGTGCACGCGCCGCAGTCGCCCACGTCGCAGCCCAGTTTCGCCCCGGTCAGGTCAAACTGTTCGCGCAGCATGCGCAGCAGCGTCGTCTCTGGAGGAACGCTGGCGCTCCGCGTCTTGCCGTTCACCTTAAGCGTTACGTTTACCATTCGATCCCTCCAGTCGCTTCTTCTGCGCCAGTTCGTAGGCGCCTTCCACGCATCGCTTGGTGAGTACGGCGACGAGATTCTTTCGATACTCCGCGGAAGCGCGAAAATCGCTGATCGGCCTGGCATCGTTCACGGCCACCCGCCCGGCTTCCGCCATGGCCTCCGGCGTGATCGTGCGGCCCTCGAGATAGGCCTCCGCTTGCGTCGCGCGGATCACTTTCGGCGCCACCGCGCCCAGCGCGATTCGCGGCGCGACAAACATGTTCTTCTCCCAATCCACCCAGAAGCTGGCCGCCGCGTTCACCAGCGCCAGCGCCTGTCCCTTGCGCAGCCCGAACTTGTAGAAATGCGTGGGCTTCCCCAGGTTCGCTTTGGGAATGATGATCTCCGCGAGCAGTTCATCCGGCTTGAGAACCGTCTTCCGCGGCCCCAGAAAAAATTCGCTCAGCGGCACCTGCCGCCGTCCGCCCCAGCCTGCGATCGTGACGATCGCCTCCAGCGCCATCAGCGTCGGCCCGCTATCCATCGACGGCACCGCCGTCACCAGATTCCCGCCCAGCGTGCCGAGATTGCGCGTCTGCACCGCGCCGATCGTGTGCGCCGCATGCACCAGCGCCGGAAACATCTGTTGAATCAGCGGCGAGCGCATGATTTGCGTGTGGGTCACCAGCGAGCCGATCACCAGCCCTTGCTCGGTCAGCGTGATGTTTTTCAGGTCGTCGGCGCGGGATATGTCCACCACCACTTCCGGCCCATGCGGCGAAAACTTCCAATCCGCCAAAAGATCGGTGCCACCGGCTATGATTTTCACTTTGGAATTGGCGGCGTGCTGGGCGAGGAGGGCTACCGCGTCGTTGGTATCTTTCGCCGCGTAAAAATCGAATGCCTTCATGTATGTCCTTCTCCCTGCGCCGGTTGCGGACCTTCCGCGCACAAAGCCCGGCTCCTCTGCGCGTTACAGGTCGAACAGCGGTATCGCTAAAATATCATTTTCCCGCCCGGCCCGCAATAGTTCTGGCGTGTGCGGCTTGAAGACTTGCTGCACCTGGATTGTGTTCGATTCCTGATGTGGCCTCCGGTAACACGTAACGGCGATAACAGATTAAAGAAGGCAACAGGTAACGACGGTAACGGGTAACGGCCGCTCGCGCCTCCGCGTTCCTTGAACGCCGAAAGTCGCTCGTGTATGATGCCTGCATCCAACCGAAACCAGTGTGCACGCGCCACTAAGCGCGCGTGCCCGGTGAGCGCAGGCCCAACGGAGCAACGCAGTTGCAACGAAGTTGGCTCGTTCGGTGGTTGCGGCGGCTGGCGCGATCGATATCTGGCGCGAATAATCTACGGAGGCTAAATGCAGACGCCCTGGAAAACGGATAAATGGTTTATCAGCCCCTGGCCTTATCTTCCCGAAGTCACCAAGAAATATAACTTCGCCCCCAAAATCAAAATCCACGATGTCACCTTGCGCGATGGCGAACAGCAGACCGCCGTCGTCTTCCGCCGCGAGGAAAAAGTGGCCATCGCCAAGCAGCTCGATGCTCTCGGCGTTCACCGCATCGAATCCGGCATGCCCGCCGTCTCCGAGCAGGACAAAGCGGCCATTCAGGATATCGCCGCGCTGGGCCTGAAGTCCGAAGTTTTCGCCTTCGCCCGCTGCATCCCCGAGGAGATCAAAGTCGTCAAGGCCTGCGGCTGCACCGGCGTGGTGATCGAAATTCCGGCCAGCGACCACATGATCAAGAACGCCTATGGCTGGACTTTCGATCGCGCCATGAAGTCCTCCATCGACGCTACGCGCGCCGCCAAGGAAGCCGGTCTCTACACCGTCTTCTTCACCATCGACGCCACGCGCACCGAAGTCGATCGCCTCCTCGACATCGTCGAGCAGGTCGCCACCGAAGGCCACATGGACGCCTTCACCCTGGCCGACACCATGGGCGGCTGCACTCCCGACGCGATCTACTACGTCGTCAAGAAAGCTATCGAGCGCCTGAAAAAGCCGTTGGAGATCCACTGCCACCAGGACTTCGGCCTCGGCGTCGCCAATACGCTGGCCGCGCTCCAGGCTGGCGCCTCGGTTGCGCAGACCACCATCACCGGCCTTGGCGAGCGTGCCGGCAACGTGCCCATGGAAGACGTGGTCATGTCCCTGCTTTGCCTGCACGGCATCGACATCGGCATCCGCACTCAGAAGTTCTGCGAAGTCTCCAAGTTCGTGATGGAAAAGGCCGGGGTCACGCAGCCGCCGAACCGTCCCATCGTCGGCGACAAGCTCTACGAAGTCGAATCCGGCATCATCGCCGGCTGGATCCGCTTGGCGCGCAAGGATAATCCGCTGGAGTACGTGCCTTTCTCCGCCGATCTCGTCGGCCAGAAGCCCGTCAGTATTGTGCTGGGCAAAAATAGCGGGCCGCCGTCCATCGAAGAGTGGTGCGAAAAGCTGGGCATCAAGGCCAGCGACGAAGAGCGCATGGCCATGCTGCAAGCCGTCAAGGCCAAGTCCTTCGAGAAGAAGGACCTGCTCACCGCGGACGAGTTCAAGGCCATCGCCGACCGCATCCTGCAAAAGAGCGTCGCCCGCGTCTAGCCGCGTCCCGCGCGCCTTTGTAGCCCAGGGCGCCCGCCAGCAGTTTGGCGGGGTCCTGGGGCTTCTTGAGTGCCGCCGTCTCCCTCAAAGTCAGCTTTCAAGCATTGACCCCCACGATTGTGCCGCCGGACCCCATCGTGTAGGCGCGGCGAAATGCCGCGCCGCAGCGACATCTTCAGGGCCGGAGGAATTTTGGTAGTGGAAGTGCGACCCACCCCCTCCCCCACCTTTTTTGCAAACGTTGTCATTCCAGGGCACTTATGTTGCCGGGTTGGCAAACGTTATCATTCTAATTAACTTACGGTATCCCTCTTCGACTTGAGTGTTCTCGACCGATTCACCCTCACCTACCCCGCCATGTTTTTTGTAAGTGCGAACTCTATGAGCCTTAGTCGTTTCGTGCGTCTAATCCCGAATCTCCGTCACAGGCCGCCGAATATCGTCCAGAGTTCGCGCACGGATACCCTCACGAAATGGGTGCGAGTTTATCATAAAGGTAAGCGAAACACAGACGAAGCAAGTACTGGTTGGTAATTCGAGCGCGGGAACCGTTTCACGTGGGACCAAGAGAACAACAGGTGACTCGCTGCCGGTCATTCGTTCAACGACTTTGAGAGAGGCGCGCAACGACCTCGCGGCAGGGAATTGACGCGGAGGAGTTAGTGCAACTCAAGCACTGCCCGGAAAGATTTAGGGTCTTCCTGACATGACTCCCTTTCAGAATAGGGTCATCGGATGTACGGCGGATGTTTGGGCGCGAGCAGGAAGAGATGTAAACTCGCCCATCGATGTAAGGGCGTTTCTCAGGGACGCGCATGAGCTTACTTCGGCTAGTCTCGTTCTGCTTTCTCACCATCGGCCTCTGTGCGCCGATTTGCTCCGCGCAGGCCAATCGCGTTGCGGCCGTGCCAACGAAGCTTCCTCTCACGGTTTCGGTGCGCGAGTTGAGTATCCCGGTGGAGGCCGGCAGAGCCTTCGACCGAGGAACGCAGCTGCTGGCGGCGAAGGTTTGGGCCGGCAGCATCTCCGAGTTTCGGAAGGCGATCAAGGTGTTCCCCACATTCTATGAAGCCTTTTACAACATGGGGATCGCAGAGCAGAGACTGGGACACTCGACGGAAGCCGAATCGGCGTTTCGCAAATCTTTGGAATTAAGCGCTGACCGTTACGCGCCGGCGCACTTCGGCCTGGGCCTGATGCTCGCAACAGAGAAGGAATACGCCGAAGCGGAAAGCATGGTGCAGAGCGGCCTGGCGATCGATCCCAAGGACGGCGGCGGGTATTACGCGCTGGCGTGGATTCGATACACGACGAACCGCTTGCCGGCTGCGGAGAGTTCGGCGCGCGAGGCGCTCTTGCGCGAGCCGAGCATGGCCGCGGCGTATGTTCTTCTGGCGCAGGTCCATCTGCGGGAGAGCAAACCAAACGCAGTGGAAGCGGATCTCGACGCGTATTTGAAACTCGATCCCGGCGGCGCGAAGGACGCGACGGTCCTAGCTCTGCGCACGCAGGCTGAGCAGATTCGATCCTACAACGATCGGGCTTCCCCAGTACCTCAAGAGCAGCCCTAAATTAAAAGCATCCTTAAAATTGAGGCAGCGGCGCGCGCTTTGGCGATTTCGATCTGCTGCGCCGCGAAAATCCGCAAGCTCCGTGACCCCATTCTCTCGTGAACCCCAATCGCTCGCCGCGCTGACCGTGGAACTTTGAATCGCGGTAGAACACATCGTAAACTAACTGCCTCCCGGTAGCATCGCGTCGGAGAAGAGAGCGGGACGCAGCCGCGGCGGAGAATGACGGCAACGAGGCCCAATGCCCAAATCAAAAGCTGAAAGCCACAAAGAAGCGATTATGGCCGCGGTGGAAGAGGAGACCGAGAGCGAGGCCATTGCCGCCGCGGCCAAAGAGGCAACGCAGATCAACGTCGAACAGCGCGTGATTCCCGCGGAGAAGCTCAGCGAATTGGTGGAGAAGGCGCTGGACGATGGTGGCGGCCCTTTTCGTCTGCAGTTCGGCGACGGATCGAATCTCTATTTATCCACCAGCGGCGGGACATTGACGGCGACGGTGTCGAAGTAGACCGTCGAGCTTCGGCCTGACGAGACGTCGATTTATTGACACGCCGCTGCGGGGAAGATTACAGTCTGCACGGACTTCACAAAATCCAGGCCGCCGATATGAGAGAAATTCCGATGAGCAAACGCGGAAACCTGCGGGCATTCGCGCCCATGGGGCGCCCTGTGCCTGTTTTCCCTTTCGATTATTTCCGGTGTGCAGGGCGGCACGTTAAAGTTCAAGTTCGATCCAGCGCTGTCGATTCGAGGGGAAATATTTATACCGGCGAAGTTTGGAACGGCGAGCGAGTTCAGGGATTCGTTCCTACGAGCTAAGCCGCTTTCGCTGGATTCCGGAGGACCGAAATGCTAAGTCGCTTTTGGGTTTCGATGGTTGGCCTGTCGGCTGCCGCGCTGACAGTTTCCATTGCCACATCCGGTCAGAATAATTCCAAGCCGACCTGGCCTGATGTGGATTGGCATAAACCGCCCATCACAGCACAGAATCGGAAACCGGCTCCGCGGCGCAACATTGCCGGGTCATGGAGCACGGCCGGGGGACCGGACGCAGGAACTCAGGCACCCGGCGTGCAGTTAAAGCCAAACAACGGCAAACCGGAGAACGCCGTACCCTACACGCCCCATGGGCTGGAGGTGTACAAGACCCATAAGCCAACCGAGGGGGTCGCCGCGGTCGCCCCGAAGGAACAGAACGATCCCAGGAATATCTGCGAACCCTTAGGATTCCCGCGCTGGAATCATTACAGCCTGCGATTCAGCCAAATCTTTCAGGACGACTCGAAGGTGGCGATTTTGTATCACTACGACAGCCGGTGGCGCGTCATTTGGATCGACGGCCGTCCCCTTCCCAAGGTGCTGGATGGCGGCGTGGAAATAGACGGCCAGTTCAGGGAACAGCGTTGGATGGGCTACTCCGTGGGCAGGTGGCTGGACGACAACACGCTCGAGGTCCAAACGGTCGGAACCATGCCGGAGGACCGAGTTTGGCTCGACAATGCCGGCCGGCCCGTCAGCGATCAGGTTCGCGTAACGGAGACCTTCCGGCGCGTGGATTTTGACACTCTGGAATGGTCGGAGACGATCAACGATCCCAAAATGTATACTAAGCCGTGGGACGCCTTGAAAATGTCATTCAGGCTGCAAGATAACCATACCGAGGAAAACGAAAACATATGCTCGCCGGTTAACTACCAGATCTATCTCGATACGATCGGCAAAGACGCCGAGAAGTGACCATCGAGGATGATTCAGCCAGCGAGCAAAGCGGAGGATGCACAATGAGAAAGAGGCTTGTCATCGGGTTGGCTATGGCCCTGGGGCTTTTGATTTCGGTTCCTCTGTTCGCACATCACGGCAACGCTTCATTCGCAACGGATAAGACGCTTGTCTTGAAGGGGACCGTCACCAGATGGATTTACGCCAGCCCCCATCTTTTGCTGATGCTTGACGTCAAGGGTGAGAACGGCGAAATAGCACACTGGGTTGTGGAGTCGCAATCTCCGACGGTCATGTACCCGAGCGGCTATCGCAAGGACTCTTTCAAACCCGGTGACGAAGTGACGGTCACTGTGAGCGCAGCCAAGAATGGCAAGCCCATCGGGCGCATCCTTGAGGCCGTAACCGCCGACGGCACGAAGCTGGGACGGAATCGTTTGGAGCAAGAGCAGCAGTAAGTTTCTCTGCGGTTGTTGGCTCAAGTGCCAGACCGCGTATCACTGAGCCACATTGCGTTACGTGCCGATTGGCGAACCGTCGTCGCGGAGCGACTCGAGGAGGAACAGCAGGCTGCTTGCCCCCTGATTCATCAACACCTACTCCCCGGTAGCTCAATGGTAGAGCGTTCGGCTGTTAACCGAAATGTTAGAGGTTCGAGTCCTCTCCGGGGAGCCAATCTTCTCCAATGACTTGTAAGATCGCGATTCCCTAGAATGGTGCAACTGGCCTTCGGCTTTATACTTCGCCAAATCCAGTGAGGATTGGCACTCTGCCAAGCAAACGATCCGGTCGGGACGGTTTTCACGAGGCTCCGTAGTTAAATGAAGGAGGCATCGCAAATGCGAAAGTGGGTCGCCAAACCAATCGTTACTTTGCTGGCCGCGCTGGCCCTATCTTCGGTCGGCATGGCTCAAACTCAGGCGCCTCGGGGAGTCGTGCCGCCGGGTTTTGTCGCCGCGGGAATCCCCGAGATGCCCAATCCTCCCGGCCCCGCTCCCAAACACGACTTGAACGGCGCATGGATAGGGCCGTTTAAGCGAACGATCGGCCCTTACCCCGAATTGACCCCGGCCGGAAAGGCGGCGTTCGCTCTCAATAGGCCGGTTCCGTCAGCAGGGCAGCGGCAAGCGAGCGATGGTCCGCTGAGAGCCGCCAACGATCCATTTATGATTTGCGATCCGCTGGGATTCCCACGCGATCTTCTGAACAGCGCGATCAGCAGCAGAGGAGGAATCGTGTTCGAGTCGTTGCCGACTCGTATGCTGATTCTTTTTGAGCAGCAGCGAGTGTACCGAGAGGTCTGGACCGACGGCAGGCAACTTCCCGCCAAGGTGGACGCTCCGGCGGCGCCCGATTCCAGATTCTACGGATATTCGGTGGGCCATTGGGAGGGAGACAACGTGTTTGTCATCGATACCACGGGCCTTGATCCCAGAACCTGGCTCGACGAGCAAGGGCATCCGCATACAAACGCCGCGAAACTACAAGAGCGCTGGACGCGGCTGGACCAATATCACCTGGAGGCGACGGTAACCGCTGACGACCCGAAGTTCTACACTCAGCCCTTCCAATTAATGAAGACGGAATACTACTGGATGAAGAGCCAGGAGTTCGAAGAAACACTGTGTGTACCTTCGGAGGCCCTTGAGTATCGCGACAAACTGGCCAATCCGTCTGGTTGGGGCCCTGTGAACGCCGCTAAATAGATCTGTCTCAATGTTAAGCTGTGGCCGGCTGCGGGCCCAGATGCGACGTGAACAATTTGGTTCATCGGGAGCGATCTTGGGTGTATAAGCGTGCTTATCTGGCGACCCGCTTTGCTGCCGCATATTCGCGCATCAAAGGGAGATCGGGGCGATGGGAGGAGGAACCATGAAAGATTTGAGAAAAGTGGCTCTCGGGCTGGCGACGATTGCTTCGTTCGTTTCGTTTGCCACGCTGGCTCGGGCCCAACAGCAAGTCCAGCCTCTAAAGACGACGCAGGTACGGGACAACGTCTACTGGGTTCAGGGTGGCGTGGGCTCAAACGACGGCTTCATCGTGGGCACAACGGGCGTCGTTCTCGTAGACACGAAAACGACGGTGGATTCGGAGAAAGGAGTGATCGCCGAAATTGCCAAAGTCACTCCCAAAGCCGTGGATACGGTCATCCTCACCCATAGCGATGTCGACCACGTCAACGGCCTCGCCGCTTTTCCCGCAGGCTTGACGATCATTGCCCAGGAGAACTGCAAGAAAGAGATGGAAGAGTCCGTGGGAACTCGCAACCCCGCGCCGCAGGATCGCCTGCCCACCAAGACCTACGCCAAGACCGATAAGCTGACCATCGATGGCATTCAGATCCGCCTCTACCACTGGGCGCCCGGACATACCAGCGGCGATACCGTCGTATATCTTCCGCAGGAGAAAATCGTCTTCGGCGGCGACCTGCTGGCTGGCGCCCCCGACCAGCCCCAGACTCTAATTCACTTGGAAAAGCATGGCTCCACAGTTGGCTGGATCGAAAACGTCAAAGGGATGCTCGGCCTGGATGCCGACACCTACTTGACCGGCCACGGCAATATGATGACCAAAGCCCAAGTGCAGAAAAAGCTCGAACTCATTCAGGACAAGTACAACAAGATCAAGGTCATGGTCGCGCAGGGCAAGTCGCTGGACGAAATCAAGACTTCTTTTGGGGAGCCCACCGCCGCGCCTGCACCCAATCCCAATGGCGGCCCGGTTTTCCCAACCTTCACGGAAGTGGCTTACAAGGAACTCGCTAAGAAGAGCTAAGCGGGGTGGAGTCTCTTATTTTGACTCGTATTCCTGGTGGTCAATTTCTTCTTGGACGCACTCTTTGATCTGACAAGAGTGGTCTTTCTCACGTGTCTTCTGGTTGGTGCTTTCACATTCGCTCTGACACTGGCGACAGGGGTTGACGCCGCTGCAAGCGTCTTTGAACTCGCCGCCGGAACGCTGGAGTGCCTAGCCGACGGAACAGGCGATAGAACAGACGGCGCAACAGGGGTCGGGGCATAGGCCTCCGCGCCTTCACTCTTATGCGCCGCGTCCGTCCGTTGGTCGTTATCCAGACGATCCCCCTGCATTTGCGCCACGGCCGGGTCGGAATGCGGTCCTCCCAAGCCGAGAAGGATCAGTACCCTGGCGTCCGGCGCATGGTCGGTCTGCCACATGTGCTCGTCGGCGATTTTCCTGCAAACTTCCTGGGTTTCCTCCCAAGTGTCGCCGGGCTCGTAGCCGTGAGCCTTAAGCGCGGCCTGGATTTCGGCGATGCGCTCGGGAGCGGGCTGCGCCTGCACGCTTTCTGAATTCTTGGAGTGGTGGGTCGATGGCGTCTTGGCGAAAAGGGAAGCAGCGAGCAACGAAATCAGGCAGTACCGAAAAATCATGTAGCACCGGGTCCTTGTAGTTCCTTCGCAGAATCCGCGGCTTGGCAGCCCTGAAACTCTAAAGCCCAAAGCGCCTGCCGAGAAAGCCAATCCGCTAGAACTCCGGGAAGCGCCGCTTATGATAGGACAAAATCGTCGTCTCGGGAATCTAGTGTTCGTGAAATACGACAGGCTGTTCGTGAAATGTGACAGAGTGAATAACATATTGCCGCCTCGCTGCTGGATTCGCTCGAGGACGAATCCTCGCTCCCTAGCCGCTCCGCCAAGCTTGCGCATCTCATCCACTGAGAACCCGTAAGGCCTCACTCTTAATTCTGCTGGAATTCGTTTCGAGACAGTGGGGCAAGGCTCTATCCAAAGGAGGGCAAAATGTGGCGGAACGGAGAATCGCAATCGACCCCACCGAATTCGCCTTCGCGGCCTGCCGTTGAACCTTCCAGCGCTGTAAAGCTTCCCCATAGCGGCAACGGCGCCAACAGGACCGATTCCAACTCGTGGTTGCCCGCGAAGATGAAAGTGAAAGGAGAGATCTCCGGCAACGAAGACCTCCTCGTCGATGGCAACGTCGAAGGACCGATCTCGGTGGGGCAACACAGGCTGATCGTGGGGCGCGACGGCGAGGTCACCGGAGCGCTTACGGCCAGCCAACTGGTCATCTATGGCAAGGTTGACGCAGATCGCAGTGTAGGAACCGAGAGCATCGAGATCAAGAAGGACGCTTCGGTGATCGGACACCTGACGACGCGGCACATCGTGATCGAGGACGGCGCCCAATTCAAGGGGACCATCGACATCGGGGAGAGTAAGCAAACCGATTCAAAGGCCGATAATGCCCGATAAGCCCATCACTCGGGCAGCATCTGCCTGAGCGGCGATCGGCTAAGTCAAAACCTCCGCAATTCGTGTCGCGGACTAGAGCGACATCCACTTCGGAAAGAAAAAGTAGAACACCGCCGATATCACGATGAGATAGGCGAGGACCGCCAGGGTCCAGCCCATGTTGTGGCGGATCACTTGGCCCTCGCTGCGCACCAGTTTGCTGGTGGAGACGCCAACGCTGGCCGTCTGCGGCGCGATGGGCTTGCCCACTTCCGCCCCCACGGAATTGAAGGAAGGCAGCAGCAGGATGGGCAGGTTCAGCAGCCTGCCGGTGAGCGCCTGCACCGGTCCGAACATGGCGTTGGTGGCGGTGTTGCTGCCGGATAGCGCGACGCCAATCCAGCCGAGAATCGGCGCCAGGACCACGAAAAACAGGCCGATCTTGGAAAGGCCGTAGGCCAGCGAATTGGCCATTCCCGTAAACACGAAAATATAAGCCAGCGCGAAAATAAAAAACGCCACCAGCAGCGCGCCCCACATCTGCTTGAAGGTCTTCGCAAAAACCTGCCGGATGATTCGCAGCTGCGGGCGCCAGATCAGCAAGAGTACCAGCCAGGAGACCAAAATCGAAGTGCCGCCGGCAAGGGGATTGAAGTTGAAGACCGAGAGAATCGGCTTTTGCGTGACCGAGGAGTTGGCCGCCACCGACCAGCGGAACCAGCTGACTCCCGGGAGATGAGACCACGGACCAGTCCAGGCGACCACCACGGCGATCAATACGAGATACGGGAACCAGACCGAGAGCGCCTCTGCCGCTGAACCCAAACTGGATGCGCTCGGTCATGAGCGACGTTTCCGCGGAGAGCCAGCATGGCCCCGCCGAACCGGCGAATCGCTTTCGGCCGCCAGACCTTCACGAACAGGAAAAGAATCCAGAACGAAACCAGCGCCCCGCTCAAATCCGGCAGGTAGGGACCCAGATAGTGCGCCACCGGCCACTGCCCGGCGATATAAGAAAGAGACCCAACGATCGCCAGCGGCCAAGCTTCGATCATTCCGTCCCAGCCGCTCACCAGGTAGATCAGCACCCAGGGAGGCAGCAGCGCCAGAATCGCAACGATGCTTCCGATGGAAGCGGAAAGCGCCATCAAGGGAAGGCCGGTCACGGCGGCCAATCCCAGTACCGGCGCTCCCAGCGCGCCGTAGGAGACCGGCGCGTTGTTGGCCAAGGCGGCCACGCGGATCGCGTCCAGGTCCGCGATTCCCAATCCGACCAGAATCGGCACCACCACCGCCCACGGATATCCGAATCCCACCAATCCTTCCAGCAGCGCGCCGAACGCCCAGGCCAGCATGATCGTTTGGATCCGGATGTCGGCGGTGGCGTGATGAATCATCCATTTCTTGAATCGCTCAAACCTGCCCGTTTGTTCCAGGGTGTTGAAGATGATCAAGCCCCAGAACGTGATCCAGTCGATGGCCCAGAAGCCGGTGAAGCCGCCGTACAAGTAAGATTTCAGCGTGTCGCCGGCAGGCGCGTGCCACACCAGGATGCCGAGAAGGAAGGTGATGAGCCCGCCGGCGATGGTAGCGAGCCAGGCGGTCAGGCGCAGAACGGCCAGCATATAGAGCAGGGCGATCAGAGGGACCATGGAGATAAGCACGCTCAGCCACAAAGAGCCCGCAGGATTGAGCGTTTGCTGAAACATGTTGCTCCTCCAATCACCGGAATCGGAGCCAAAATGTGCGCGCGAGAGGATGCCAATCCCTAATTCCAGCGACCCTTATATCTTCTATTTCTCTCCGAGGAAACAACCGAAAGGTTCGACGATCGGCCGGGCAGAGGCGCGCAACGTTTAATGCGAATGGTGATAACGAACGTAGGTGCCATCAAGGGCCGCGATCGACGGGCAGCCCAGCAGCCGCAAGGTCCGCTGCAGATCCGCCGTGAGGATTTCGATCGCTCGCGACACTCCCGCTTCGCCCGCCGCCGCCAAGCCATAGGCGTAGGCCCGTCCACAAAGGACGGCGCGAGCTCCCAGGCAGATGGCCTTCACGATGTCCGCGCCGCGGCGAATCCCTCCGTCCATCAGCACTTCGATTTGGCCATTCACCGCCGCTACGATTTCCGGCAGCGCGCGCAACGTCGCTTGCACGCCGTCGAGTTGTCTCCCGCCGTGGTTGGACACCACGATGGCCGCCGCTCCCGCATCCACCGCGCGCCGGGCATCTTCTCCGGTAAGCACGCCCTTTAGGATCACCGGGCCTCGCCACACATCCTTGATCCAGCGCAAATCCTCCCAGGTGATCGCGGAGTAAGCTAAAGACTCGACCACATCGATCAGCGGCATCGGTCCTTTTCCGGGAATGACCACGTTGGCCAATGGCGGCACGCCACCATCGAGCAGAAACCGCACGAGCCAGCCGGGGCGCGCCAGTATTTGCGGCGAAAACCGAATCTTTTCGATCAGCCTTTCGCCCAGCAGTTCTTTCGTGCCGTTGCGGACGTCGCGCTCGCGCATGCCTGCCACGGCAGTGTCGATGGTGACAAACAGGCCGGCATAGCCGGCTTTGCGCGCGCGTTCCAGAGCGCCTTCGGCAACCTCGCGCCCGCCGAGCAGGTAGAGTTGATAGAAAACAGGGCCGGTGGAAGCGGCTTTTACTTCTTCCAGTGAATACCCCGACATGGTTGAAAGTATGTATCCCGTTCCCGCTTGCCCTGCGGCCCGAGCTGCAGCCGCCTCGCCGCGAGCGTGCATGAGGCGGCTATAACCGACGGGCGCCAGCAGCGCGGGAATCGCAAACTCGTGTCCCAAAACTCGTGTGCGCAAATCGCATTCAGCGATGGCCACGGCATTTCGAGGCCGGAAGGCGACCTCCTCGAATGCGCGGCGATTTTCGCGAAGGGTGATTTCGTCTTCCGCTCCGCCATCCAGATAGTCGAAAACGACCTTAGGCAATCTGCGGCGCGCGAGGGAACGGAGGTCTTCGACGTTCACCACCGCCGGCGACGCAATTTTATGTTTATTTTCGGGCATCCTGGGGGCCGTTAGGCGCCGGGACATACTACATTGGTGAGGCCGGCGTAAGCGCCGGCTTTTTTCAATTCAGGCCAATCAGAAGAAGCCGTTCCCAAGCAGGGAAGAGCTTCTAGCGCTGGGCGGCTTCCACCGGCGAATCCTTCGGCTTGGAAATTTTGCTGATGCTCTTCTTCTCGTTCTTGTCGGGCAAGGCGAAGACGTAGAGCGCATTGCCGTTTTGTGGGTGACGAACGTCGGGCTCGATCATTCGCGGAACGTTTCGCGGGCTTCCGCCGCCCAGGCCGGTGGTGACCGCGACGTATTGCTTTCCTCCCGCAGTGAACGTCACCGGAAATCCTTGGACGCTGGTGCCGAGCCGCGCCTGCCAGAGGACCTCGCCGGTATTCACGTCCACGGCGCGGAAGTAGCGGTCCAGGTCGCCGACAAAGGCCACGCCGGCAGCCGTGGAAAGCACGGCGGTGAGATAGGCGGCGCGCTGGTCGCGGGTCCAAATCTGCTTCATGGTCCTGACGTCAAACGCGGCGAGCTTCCCGACGTTGCCATCGCTGCCGGGCATCTCGTAGAAGCGCCGGTCGCCCGACGTGCCGCCCGAGCCTTCCACGAACTCGACTTTCCGCCCGGACATCTCCATGCAGCTCTGGCTGAGAGGAATGATCAGGGACTTTGTTTCCGGGTTGTAGGTCATGGCCTGCCAGTTGTGGCCGCCCTCGGTGCTGGGGCAGACCGGAATCCATTCGCCGGTGTTCTTGTGCGCGACGATATCGGGCCGGTAGGCCAGCAAGCCCTTTTGGCGATCGAGCCAGGTGAAGACGTTCTGGAAGACGGTCTCCTTGGCATCGAGGAACTCGCCCGTCTTGCGGTCCAGCTTCCAGAGGATGCCCGCTTTGCCAATGGTGAACGCCAGTTTGCTGGCGCCGACATCCACCAGGACGCGTTCGTAGACCTCGTCAAGATCGAGAGTCTCGCCGGGGACATGCTGGAAATACCAGGCCAGCGTTCCGTCATTGGGCCGCAGCGCCAGCGTCGAACTGGTGAAGAGCGCCTTGTCGTCGGGACCGGTGCCGCGGCTGGCCTGCACCCACGGCTTGGCCTGAGCCACGCCCCAGTAGGTCAAGTTCAGCTCGGGATCGTAGCTGCCGGTGATCCACGTTTCGCCTCCCACGCGCAGCATGTTGGAAAGCTTGCCCCAGGTGTCGCCGCCGAGTGTGCCGGTTCGCGCCTCGGTATTGAACCTCCACAGCACCTTGCCCGTGTTGGGATCGAATGCGCTGATGAAGCAGCCCTGTTCCTTATCCTGGGCTTTGTAGCGGTCGCAGCCGCCCAGCCCCTGAATCACCTTCCCGCCGATGATGATGGGTCCGCTGGAATTGCCGTAGCCCTTGGAGGAGTCGGCGATGGCAATGTCCCAGACGGTCTTGCCGGTGCGCGCGTCGAGAGCCAGCAGATGCGCGTCGGTGGACGCGGCAAAAATCTTGTCCTGATAGATGGCCAGATTGCGCATGGCGCCGGTGCCGCCGCCCTGCGATCCTCCCGGCCGGATGCGATTCTCCCAGATCAGCTCGCCCGTTTTGGCGTCGAGCGCCTGAACGATATTGTCGACGTTGGTCAGGTAGATGATGCCGTTGTGCACCAGGGGTGTGGGCTCGTTGGCTCCGCCGTCATCATTCATCGACCATACCCAGGCCAGCCGCAGATCGCGCACGTTGTCACGATTGATCTGCGTCAGGGGGCTGTGGTTCCAGGCCTGATAGTTGCCGCGGACCATCAGCCAATCGCCCGGATCGGGGTGCAGCAGCATTTCGTCGGTCACCGGCAGGTAGTTCTTCACCTCGCCGGTAGCGGTAAGGCCGGCCGGGGGACCCGCGCGCTTCGATGCGGTAGCCGCTCCGCCCTCGTCCTCGGAACGAGGCTGCGCGGCGGCTTGTCCCGTGGCTACGTCCGCGATCGGCACAGCGGAGGTGGCGCTGAGCGCCTGATTTCCAGCCGGGGCGCCGTTCGACTGGAGAATGAACGCCACGAGGGTGACAATCTCGGTCTCGCCCAGCGAGCCTGTTTTGCCCGGCGGCATGCTGGTCAAAATTTTGTTGAATAAGTCGCTCGTGGTGCGGCTGCGCCAAGTGCTCATGAAATTACCGCCCGCCAGAGGCAGAGCCTCGTTGCTGCCTTTGAGGTCGGGCAGATGGCAGGCGGCGCAATTCGCCTGGTAGACGGCGCGGCCGGCATTGGCCTGCGCCGCGGTATATACGCCAGCCCTTGCGGGCTGCTGTGCCCTCGGCGCTCGCGACGCCCAGCGCGGCGGCGCAGCCTAACGCCAGAGCGAAACGAATTCTCGATTTAGCCGTTGACGCCGTTCCTGACAGGACCATGGTGAGCTCCTTTAGCGCAGCAGCCAGCCCCAGAGGTTGCCTTCCGGAGCTTTCTCGGAATCAATCTGAACGTAGAGCTTTGCGCTTCTCAGGTCTTCGATTTGCGACGGGGTAAGTTCGACGGTGCCGGTGACGTTCGCCGCTGGTGGCATTCGGACACCGCCAGATCGATGATAGGCGGACCCGGAATGCCTTTCGGTCCAAGGTGAATGCTGGCGTGTGTGGCCGGCGACCGCAACCCCTGAAAGGTTCCGCTGAAGGTGAGCCTGTCGCCGTTCAGCACCGCGGTCAGCGAGCCCGAGCCGGCAACCCGGGACAGCATGGTTGCGTCCACGGGAACGGTGGAGAGCCGCACCTTATAGCTCTCGCTTTTTGGCGCCTCCGCGGCAGCGCATATCGCCAGAAGCAACATGCCCATCAGCAGCGAATTGAATTTCAGCCGCCTGCTCATCTGTTTTATTTCGATCTCTGCTAAGAGATTGGCCGGACCAGCGCGTCGGCAAATCATAACGCTTATGCGCCGCCGCTTTCAAACGCATGCCTGCCCACGGGAGCGTTTAGAGGCTAAGGCAGTTGGCCGCGAACTTACTGGCAACTCGAATCGTCGTAAAAATTGCCGCCAACGATCATCGAACTCAAAAATTGCCCGCACTTGGAGATTTTTGCCAAGGCTTGGTCATTCTGAAGGGCGTTAGGGTCGATGCTTCTGGCGGCGTCCAGCGCCTTGCGTTCGCTGAGAACCTGGTTGGCCCAATCGGTGAGCAGCGCATATTCCTGTTGGAGAAGCTGAACCGCCTGATTATCTTGCACCGTGGATGCGGCCGAGTGTCGCTTGCAGCAAATCATTACCGACGCGGTCGTGGTAATCGTCGGGCCACGTCCCTACCACGGGCACTCCTGACGTGACGACGGCGCTGATCGCGCCTCTCCATTCCCTCATCTCCGCCAACGTGAACACCGCGAGTTGCTGAAACTGCTTGGACATGTCGTCGGCGGCTTGCGGAGCCGCCGCCGAAGCATCGGCGGGAGTGGCCGCCGGAGCCGGCTCGGGCAGGGTAAGCGTGATTTGGTTGGGCTCAAAATTCACCGAGCCGCCAATGATTTGTGCCAGGCCCTCGATGTCCACATACGAGCGGCCTTCCACCTCGACCACGGCTGTATCGACGGTCCTTCCATTAACGACCAGGGTCCGAAGCGGCTTGTCTTGAGCTACCGTTTCGCAGACGGACAAAATGATTCCCAGACCGAGCAGGAATAAAAGGAATTTACCGGATTGGTTCATGGCGCTTCACCTTTCGGACGCGTTCTCCGCCAATCGATCATGCCAGAATCCCGCGGCCAAATCGAACGCAAGGGCGCAGCACGATGTTATACCTGGACGGTGGCACGATAGGCTTCGAGGACAGGGTAGTTTAATTCAGCGCTTCCCAGAGAACGAGTCTCACGCGTTTCGTCCGGCGAGAGTGCGAGACATCGTCCTTAAGTCGGAATGAACCTCTTGTCCTGCGCTTAGATCCTGATGTAGCTGTGACGGGGATGACCGCCTTCCGGGAGCCAGAAATGCGAATGTCGTCTGCCGTTCGACGTAATTGAGGTATAAGGATGGCTTTCGGATGGAGCGGAAGAAGAGACGAGCAAGCGCCGAACTCGATCTCTAGCGATTGAGGAGGAACCAGTGAAATATCTGCTTTCGCCAATTGTGTTCATCGCCCTTGTGCTGGGCAGTGCGCGAATAGTCCGCGCCCAGAGTGAGATTACTCTTCTGGCGCCAACCCCCATGCGGGCAGCGATGGCGAAGCTGCTCCCAATCTTCGAAGCGACCACGTTCGAAGGGAAGAAAAGCTACAAGGTCAAAATGACCATTAACAACCTGCTCTATACCAAGCAGCAGATGGCGCGCGGCGAAGCGTTTGACGTGGCCATCGTGCTGCCCCCTTACCCGGAGATGCTCGCGTCGGGTAATGCCGTCGCGGACAGCGCGATACGGCTTGCGAACCTTACCGAAGCGATCGCCGTGCGCATGGGCGCGCCCAAGCCGGACATCTCGACGCCAGCAGCGATCAAACGCATGCTCCTGGAGGCGAAGTCCGTCTCCTTTTCGGATCCGGCGGCCACGACCTCGGGGATCGCGGCCATGGCCGTTTTCGAGAAACTAGGCATTGCTGAACAAATGAAGCCCAAGAGCAAGGTTTCCCCAAACGGCGGCGTCGCACAGTTGATGGTCGCCAAGGGCGAGGCTGAAGTCTCGCTCGCCTATCTCAGCGATTTGGTGGACGATGCGCGGCGCCAGCCTGGCCTCGACGTGGTAGGGCTCGTACCTCGTTCGATTTTGCCCAATCCAACTCCCATGGTGGAAATTCTCTCTTCGCACGCGAAGGACTCCGAAGCTGCCAAGATTCTTATGAATTATCTCTCGTCGCCTGATGCAGAGGCGGTCTATAAAAGGGAAGGGATGCTGCCGGCTCACTATGCTGCCGGCTACTGAGCTTGTGGCCCCGGGTGCACGCCGTTCTCGACTTCCTTCTTATTCTTCGCACGGCGTGAAGAGATTGGCGTGCATGGTCGGTTTGCGACGAGCCCCTCTACTCCGCGACGGTCTTCTAAATCGCCTCCTGCTTCGCTCCTTGTAAGCCGACTTCGGAGCGCTTTTCTCCTCGCCGATCTCCCAACGGCCGGAGAACCTTGTTGCCGCTCAGCCACGCGCGCAGGCGATCCATATAGAGATAGACCACGGGAGTGGTGTAGAGCGTCAGCATTTGACTCACGATCAAGCCTCCCACGATGGCGATGCCCAGCGGGCGGCGAAATTCCGAACCATTTCCTCCGCCCAGCGCGATGGGCAAGCCGCCAAACATCGCGGCCATGGTGGTCATCATGATGGGCCTGAAGCGCAGCAGGCATGCCTGATAGATGGCCTGTTCGGGGCTGTGCCCTTCGGCGCGTTCGGTCTCGATGGCCACGTCGATCATAAGAATGGCGTTCTTCTTCACGATCCCGATCAGCAGGATGATTCCGATGACCGCGATGATGCTGAGTTCGGTGCGGAAGATCAGCAGCGCCAGCAGGGCGCCGACGCCTGCTGAAGGAAGCGTGGAGAGAATCGTGATCGGATGGACGTAATCCTCGTAGAGAATTCCCAGCACGATGTAGACGGTAACCAGGGCCGCCAGGATCAGATAGGGCATCGTGGCCAGAGAGGCCTCGAAGACTTGCGCCGTGCCCTGAAAAGACGGATGGATCGTGGCCGGCACGACCATGGTGCGCACCACATTTTGGACCGCGACGACGGCCTGCCCCAGCGTCACGTTGGGGGCAAGATTGAACGTCAGGGTTATCGCGGGAAACTGCCCCTGGTGGGCCACGGCCAGCGACGTGATCGAGGACTCGTAATGCGTGAATGCGCTGAGGGGAATCTCCTGGCCGCTAGGGGACTGAACGTAGATATTCTTGAGGGCATCGGGACTTTGCTGGAATTGCTGAGCCACCTCCATCACCACGTGGTACTGGTTGAGTCCCTTGTATATGGTGGAGACCTGCCGCTGTCCAAAAGCGTCGTACAGCGCGTTATCGATCGTCTGAGGAGTCAGGCCCAGGCGGGCAGCGGTGTCGCGATCGATCACCAAGCCGGCTTGCAGCGCGCGGTTTTGCAAATCGCTATTCACGTCCTGGAGCTGCCGGACCTTTCGCAACCTCTCTTCCACCAGGGGCGCAAACGCCAGCAGGTCGCGCAGATTGTCGCCTTGCAAGGTGTACTGAAATTGCGCATTGCCGGAGCGCCCGCCGATCTGGACGTCCTGCTGCGGCGTCATGAAGAGCGTTGCTCCGGGAACGCGCGCCAGCCTGGGCCGCAGGCGGTTGATCACCTCGAACACGCTCGCTTTGCGCTCCGCTAGCGGCTTCAGCGAAATGCTGATATAGGCGGCATTCGCGCGGCTGATCGTGCCTTCCACAATCCGCACGGCTGGATCGGCCTTGATGATCAGCAGGTATTCCCGCAGTTTTTCCTGCATGGTCTGGAAGGAAGTGTCCTCGCTGGCTCGCGCGTTCCCATTGATGCGCCCGGTGTCCTGCTGCGGGAAGAAGCCTTTGGGGATCGCCACGTAGAGAAAAACCGCCAGGCACACCGTTCCCAGCGTCATGGCCAGCACCAGCGGTTGATGCCGCAATACCCAGCGCAGGCTGCGGGCATAGCCGTCGCAAAGCCATTGGAATCCTCGGCCGCTCGCGCGGGCCAGCCGGTTTGGCTTCTGGTCCCTTTCCGCCTTCAGGAACTTCGCGCACATCGCCGGAGTGACGGTGAGCGATATGATCAGCGAGAGAGTGACCGCCACGCTCAAGGTGATCGGCAAACTCCCGAAAAATGCGCCCGACGATGCCTCCCATCAAAAGTATGGGGATGAACACCGCGATCAACGACGTGCTCATGGAAACAACCGTGAATCCAATCTCGCGCGCTCCGCGAAACGCCGCTTCGTAGGAGGAGAGTCCCTGCTCCAGATAGCGCGAGATGTTTTCGATCACCACGATGGCGTCGTCCACCACGAACCCGGTCGAAATCGCCAGCGCCATCAGGGAGAGGTTATCGACGGAGTAGCCCAACAGATACATCACGCCGAAGGTGCCCACCAGAGAGAGCGGCACCACCATGCTGGGGATGGCAGTCGCCCAGACGTTGCCGAGAAACACGAAGACCACCAGTATCACCAGAATGACGGATACGATGAGAGTCAATTCGACGTCCCTCACCGAGCCGCGAATCATCATCACCCGCTCCTCGGTGATGTCCAGATGAATGGAAGGCGGAATGGAAGCCTGCAGCAGCGGCATAAGAGCTTCCGCGCGCTGGGTAACGTCGATGATGTTCGCTTGCGGCTGGCGGTAGAGCTGTACGAGCACGGCCGGCTTTCCGTTCACGAATCCGGCATTGCGGATGTCCTCTTGGCTATCGATCACGGTGGCCACGTCGGAGAGCCGCACGGGCGCTCCGTTGCGATAGGCTACGATCAACCGGGCATAGTTTTTTGCCAGGAATAGCTGATCGTTGCTGTTCAGCAAGAACATGCGATTCGCACCCGAAAGGGCGCCCTTGGGAACATCCGCATTGGCATCGGCCAGCGCCCGGCGTACTTGTTCCAGCCCCAGTCCGAGCTTGCTCAGCAGAAACGGATTGAATTCCACCCGAACTCCCGGACGCGAACTGCCGCCCACCGTCACTTGGGCGACGCCGGGTATCTGGGAGATCTTCTGCGCCAGGATGGAGTCCGCAACGTCGTAGAGCTGCGGCGTCGTCGCGGTGTCGGAAGTCAGGGCGATGGTCACGATGTCGATTTCGGCGGGATTCACTTTGCGCCAGCTGGGATTCGTCGGCAGGTTGACGGGCAACTGGCCGCGCGCCGCATTAATGGCCGCCTGAACGTCGCGTCCCGCCGCGTCAACGTTGCGATCCAGATCGAACTGCATGGTGATGCTTGTGCTGCCGAGCTGGCTGAGGGAGGTCATCTGCGTGATGCCCGCGATGCGGCCGAACATGCGCTCGAGCGGGGTGGCAACCGCGGTGGCCATCGTTTCGGGGCTTGCGCCTGGAAGGGCCGCGGAGACGGTAATCGTGGGATATTCAACCTCGGGCAGCGTGGCGACAGGAAGGAAGGGGAAGGCCAGGGCGCCAAACAGGAACAAACCCATGCTCAGCAGGGAAGTCGCCACAGGCCGCTTGATAAATGGCGCTGAAATATTCACGGTTAGCCGCCGCTTACGACTTTGCCCCTCTGCTCGTTGCTACTTCGGAAAAGCTCCTCGAGTCAGCTCGCTTTCGCGGCTGATTGCTCCGCGCGGTCTATCCCTCCGGTTGTACTGTGATATGCGGGGCCGATAGGATAGCCGGATCCTGGACGGCCATTTTGCCCTCGATTTGCTTCCGAATGGGGCAAGAATACAACGCGGCGGGGCGTATGTCGCCGGATTTTCACGCGAATCTCGCCAGCGCCGAGCCGGGTCCCGGCGCGTTCCCAGCAGGCGCCTGATGGATGCGCGGGCCGAACGCTTGACGCAGAAGTTTTGCCACACGCCCGGCTGCCGCGGCCAAAATAAGGTACGATTCACCCTCTAGGAGGCAACGATGAAGTGGAAGGGTTTGCTTGCTTTGGCCGCCGGATTTGCTCTGACAGTGGCTACGGGCTGCGGCCATGGTTCCGCTCCGGCGCCAAGTAATGAGGCTTCCGCTCCGTCCGCACCTTCCGCTCCCGTCTCCTTGAACAAGGCCGACTACCCCGTCTTCCCCGATGCCGACGCAGGCGCCGATCCTTCCGTACCAGCCGAGCAAGGCGGCAAAGGATTCACCGGCAAAGGCTGGGAGACGAACACGGATTTCGATTTGATCGGCGATCCGCGAGCGCTCAAGGGCGGAGTGCTCCGCGATAGCCTGCCGGATTTTCCCGGAACCTTGCGGCTGGCGGGACCTGAATCGAATTCCCAATTTAATGCGGAAATCGGCGGGCTCGCTTACGAAAGCCTTCTGTCGGTGCATCCTACGACCTTGAGGTACATTCCGTCCGTTGCGACCCACTGGCAGATTTCTCCCGATAAGCTCACCTATCGTTTTCGAATCAATCCCAACGCGCGATTTTCAGACGGTACGCCGGTCACAAGCGATGACGTGGTGGCATCCTACGACTTTCGCATGGACCCGACACTGCAGGACCCGATGGTCCAGATTGTCTTTGGGAAGATCAACCGGCCCGTAGCGGAAAGCAAATATATCGTCCGCGTACAGGCTAAGGAGGTCAACTGGCGCGCGTTTTTGTATTTCTCCGGAATGCCAATTTTGCCTGCACATGCCCTAAAGGACGTCAATGGGGACGCCTATCTCAAGAATTACAATTACAAGCTTTTGCCGGGCACCGGTCCATACACGATTCAAGAGAGCGACATTCACAAAGGTCAAGCGATCTCGGTGCGGCGGCGCAAGGACTATTGGGCTGCCAAGGCCCGGGCCAATGTGGGCCTCAACAATTTTGACGAATTGAACTTTACCGTGGTGCGCGACGAGAATTTGATTCTCGAGAAGTTTAAGAAGGGCGAGTTGGATATTTCCTATATCAATATCGCCCGGCAGTGGGCGGAACAAACGGATTTCGACAGCGTCCAACGAGGACTCGTTCAAAAGCGGAAGATATACAATAATCCCGCGGAAAGCTTTGAAGGATTTGCGCTGAACACCCGCCAGGCGCCGTTGAACGATATTCGCGTGCGGAAAGCTCTGGCCTTGCTTCTGGATCGCAAATTATTGCTCGAAAAGATCATGCACAACGAATATGAGCCTGAAAATTCTTATAATTCGAGCACCCCTTACGAAAATCCCAACGATCCCAAGAATGAGTACGATCCCGAAGGGGCGCTGAAGTTGCTCGCGCAAGCTGGTTATACCAGCCGCGATAGCCAGGGCAGACTCGTCAAGAACAATGTCCCTTTGGAAGTTGAGATTCTCTATACATCGAAGACCTTCGAGCCGCACTTGACGATCTATCAGGAAGACCTGCGAAAGGTCGGGATCGCCCTGAATCTTCGCCTCATCACCCCGGAGACGGAGTTCCAGTTGGCGAATCAACGGCATTTCCAGATGGCTATTTTTGCCTGGGGCGGGTCGATATTCCCGGATTTCGAAGGAAATTTTCAATCGACGCTCGCGGATGTGGAGAACACCAACAATATTACAGGGTTCAAGGACCCGCATGTCGATGAACTTCTCAAGCAATATGACCGGACCTTCGACGTTGACGCCCGCCTTCCGATTCTGCGCGAAATCGACGGAATTCTGGCGAACTCGTATCAATACGTTTTGCTTTGGGACGCTCCGTTCACCCGAGTGCTTTACTGGAATAAGTTCGGAACCCCGCCGGGCTATCTGACGCGAACAGGCGACTACTACATGGCGCATCAGATGTGGTGGGTTGATCCCGACAAAAATGCACAGCTACAGAGAGCTTTACGGGATTCATCCGCCAAATTAGAGGTAGGGCCAACCGACGATCGCTATTGGCTCAACTATGGAAAGGCTGCGCAAGAGTCGCAGCGGTGAGGACGACGCGCCCGCGTAAGGGTCTATGACTGGCTATTTCGCCCGCCGTTTCCTGTTGATCATCCCAACGTTCATCGGCATCACGCTGGCCGCGTTTGTGGTAATGAATTTCGTGCCGGGCGGACCCATCGAACGGCAAATCATGCGATATCGGATGGCGGTCGCCACCGAAGGCGGCGTAAGCGGTGGCGGCGCGGGGAGCACGGAAATTCCCGAGGCCGCCATGGAGGAGATGAAGCACTACTACGGCTTCGATAAGCCGGTCTACACCCGATACGGCCTTTGGCTATGGAATGTCGTGCATCTGAACTTGGGCCGGTCGTACGTCTATCAGGACCCGGTTTGGGACGTCATCAAGGCGCGGTTTCCAGTGTCCATGTTTTTGGGTCTGACGGGATTTTTCCTCAGCTACCTGGTGTGCATTCCGCTGGGCGTATTCAAGGCCATCCGGCACGGTTCGCGATTTGATCTGCTCAGCAGCCTCACGGTGTTTTTGGGTTACTCGATTCCGGGTTGGGCGCTGGGAACGGCGCTGCTGGTGCTGTTCGGAGGAGGCAGTTTCTGGAACGTCTTTCCGCTGGGCGGATTCCGTCCCACGAACTGGGAGTACCTGAACTTCTTCCAGAAGGTCGGCGCGCAGATCCACTACATGTTCCTTCCCGTGCTGTGCTACACCATCGAATCGTTCGCCACGCTTACCATCCTGATGAAAAATTCGCTGATGGAAAATCTGGGGCAGGACTACGTGCGCACCGCATTTGCCAAGGGGTTGACCGAACGGCGCGTCATTTTCGTGCATGCGCTGCGCAATTCGCTGATTCCCATCGCCACCGGCCTGGGGAATGAGATCGGCCTGATTCTGGCGGGCTCGTTTCTGATCGAGAAGGTGTTCAACATCGACGGCATGGGTTACCTCGGCTATACCTCGATCCTGCAGCGCGACTACCCCGTGGCCCTGGGCATTCTCGTCGTTGCCAGCCTGTTGCTGCTGGTCGGAAATATCCTCTCGGACATGATCTACGTGATCGTCGACCCCAGGATTCGATTCCAATGAGTTCCGCGGAGCAGATCGCGAATATCGAAGAGCTCCCGCGTGGATTACAAAACGGCGCGGCCGCGCCGGGCCGTTCACTTTCCCTCTTTCGCAAACGGCTGCGCAAGTTCAGAACGATCAAGCGCGGCTATTACTCGTTTTTGATCATCGTCGCCGCGTATGCGCTCTCCTTCTTCCTTCCGCTGCTGGTGAACAACGAAGCCCTGGCCGTTGGCTACCACGGGCACTGGTATTTTCCAGTGGCGAAATACTATCCGGCGTCCGCGTTCGGCCAGGAAGCGATCGGCGAGCCGGATTATCGCGCGCTGAGAGAGACGCTTCGCCACGAAGGCTCGGGAAACTGGGTGCTTCTGCCCCCTTACCCCTACAGCCCTACCGAATCCCTGCTGGATCTTCCCGGCAGCCCTCCCAATCAGCCCTCGCGGCAGCACATTTTCGGCACCGACGATCGCGGCCGGGACATCTTTGCGCGGCTGGCATACGGCTTCAACGTATCCCTCTCTTTCGCGCTGTTGGTGCTCACGGTCAGCCTGGGCATCGGCGTAACGGCGGGGGCTCTGCTCGGATACTTTGGCGGCAAGTTGGATATTCTGGGCGTGCGCTTGATTGAGATTTGGTCTTCGCTGCCGTTCCTTTACACCATCATTATCGTGAGTTCGATTGTGGTGCCGATTTATATTCCCGGCAGGAACCTGGTCCTGCAGCCGTCCTTTTGGCTCCTGATTTTCATTTTGACGGCCTTCGATTGGATGGGAATCACCTACTATGTGCGCGGCGAATTCTACCGCGAGAAATCCAAGGACTACGTCGGCGCGGCGATTTCCATGGGCGCTTCCGACCGCTCCATCATCTTCAAGCACATTTTGCCCAACGCGCTCACGCCCATCGTTTCCTTCGCGCCATTCATGGTGGTGGCCAATATCGGCGCGCTCGTTGCGCTGGACTTTCTCGGCTTCGGACTTCCCGCGCCCACGCCCAGCTGGGGCGAACTGATCGGGCAAGGCGTGGAAAATCTGACCAAATGGTGGCTGGTATTTTTTCCGCTGGCGGCCATGTTCGTCACGCTGCTGCTGATTGTGTTCGTCGGCGAGGCGGTTCGCGAAGCATTCGATCCCAAGGAATATTCGAGGCTGCGGTGAACGCGTCGCCCACGCCCATTCTCCAAATCCGGAATCTGAAGACCTACTTCCAGACGGAGGCGGGCATCGCCAAGGCCGTCGACGGAGTGGACTTCGACGTCTTTCCGGGCGAAGTCGTCGGCCTGGTTGGCGAATCGGGCTCGGGGAAGAGCGTCACCGCGCTCAGCATTCTTCGCCTGATTCCCAGTCCGCCCGGAAAGATCGCGGATGGCTCGATTCTCTTTCAGGGCCGCAATCTGCTGGAGCTGTCATGGCCCGAAATCCGCGCCATACGCGGAAAAGAGATCAGCATGATCTTTCAGGAGCCCATGACTTCGCTGAATCCGGTCTTCACCATCGGCATGCAAATGACGGAGTCGGTCTTGGCGCACGAACGCGTTTCGCGAAAGGCTGCCTTCGACCGGTCCGTCGAGATGCTGGAGCTGGTCGGTATTCCGGATCCGCCCTCGCGCATGAACGACTATCCGCATCAATTCTCCGGGGGAATGCGGCAGCGGGTGATGATTGCCATGGCGTTGTCGTGCAATCCTTCCGTGCTCATCGCCGACGAGCCCACCACCGCGCTGGACGTCACGATACAGGCGCAGATTCTCGAACTCATGCTGCGCATCAAGGACCAGCGGAAGGACGCGGCCATCCTGCTCATCACCCACAATCTCGCCGTGGTGGCCGAGACTTGCCATCGAGTGATCGTCATGTACGGAGGGCGAATTCAGGAGATTGCGCCGGTGCAGGAGTTATTCCGAAACCCGCTGCATCCCTACACCCGCGGCCTGCTGGCCTCGGTTCCGGCGGTCGATGGCGACCGGCGCGAGCGGCTCCCGGCAATTCCCGGAAATGTTCCTAGCATTTTCGATCTGCCCGTCGGCTGCAAATTCGAGACTCGCTGCAAAGAGCGGCTCGAACGATGCGCCCAAATCGAGCCGCCCATCCTCGAGGTATCGCCCGGACATTGGGTGCGCTGCCATCTGGTGAACCCGTGAAGTGTGAATGATTTAGAGATCGACCAGCTGCGGGTCAGCTTTCCCGTCGTTGGCGGCGTCCTCAGGCGGAAGACGGCGGAGGTGAAGGCGGTCGACGGCGTCACCTTCGCGCTGGAACAGGGCGAGACGCTGGGCCTGGTTGGGGAGTCGGGTTGCGGCAAGAGCACGGTGGGACGGGCCATCGTCAATATCCTCCGCGCCATGGTTTACGGCGTGGAGATCTCCGGCAGCATTTTGTATCGCCACGGGTCCACGTCCGTCGATTTGGCCCAACTCAGCCGCGAGAAGATGCGCCCCTATCGCCCCGACATTCAGATGATCTTTCAGGATCCGTACTCCTCGCTTAATCCGCGCATGACGGTCGGCCAGATCGTCGAAGAGCCGCTGAAGATTCACACGCGATTGACCTCGCGGGAGCGCAAAGATCGCGTCAACCTGCTGCTCGAAAAGGTGGGCTTCGCGGGGGAGCAGGGCAACCGCTATCCGCACGAATTCTCGGGCGGCCAGCGCCAGCGAATCGGCATCGCCCGCGCGTTAGCCACGAATCCTAAGATTGTGATCGCGGACGAACCCGTGAGCGCTCTCGACGTCTCCATTCAGGCCCAGGTCATCAATCTCATGCGCGACCTGCAAGATGAGTTCGGCCTGTCCTATATTTTCATCGCGCACGATCTCTCCGTAGTGCGCCACATTTCCGATCGCATAGCCGTGATGTATCTGGGGCACCTGGTGGAGATCGGTCCGGGCGAACTGATCTACAAAAACCCGATGCATCCCTACTCGCGTGCGCTACTCTCCGCGGTGCCGCGGCCCGATCCCTTTGTTAAACGGGAACGGCGGATTCAGCTTACCGGCGATGTCCCCAACCCCATTCGCAAACCGTCGGGCTGCGCGTTTCGCACCCGCTGTCCCATCGCGAAACCCATCGTGCGCCGATGCGGTGCCGCCGCTGGAATTCAAAGATGGCCGCTGGGTGGCGTGTCCGTGGGTGTGAGTCAAAAGCGCACGCGCGTGGCGACGCCGGGGGCCTCTGATCGGCTCGTCATGCAATGCATCGCAGCTTTATTCGGCAGCGCCGACCATGGTATAAGGTCTCGTCGCCGACTCTTACAAAGGACAAGCTCAACATGAGAGCAATTAAGCCGTTGTTCGGCACTTTTTTGGGCGCAGCCGCGGCTGCGCTCGCGGCGCTGTGCATCTTGATCTCGCCCGCCTTCGCTCAACAAGACATAAAAGTACCGGAAAAAACCTCCGCAGGCTCCGAGACTTGGCACGCCCTGCCGCCTGGCGGACCTGCGCCTCGCACGGCGGACGGGCATCCGGACCTTGCCGGCGTGTGGTTCCCAAACAGCGCGGGAAGGCAGATCCAATCCGCCTACCCCATTGACCGCGCGGCGCGCCGGCAATTCGATCCTGAGGTCACGCCGGAAGAAAAGCCCGCCTTGATTCCCGAGGCGGAAGCAAAGCTGAAGCGCCCGGTTCCTTACGGACAGTGCGTCATCCCCAGCACGCCGGGCACCTTGCTGCAGGAAAATAGTCTCACTTGGCCCATCCAGCTGGTCGAGGGCCAGGGACGCATCGTGATGATGATCGAGTATCCGATGGACTTTCGCATTATTCACACCGACGGCCGCCCGCACCCCAAAGATCCCGATCCCACCTTCAACGGAAATTCCGTGGCTCACTGGGATGGGGATACCCTGGTGATTGACACCATCTCTCTCGATGAGAGAGCGCCCGATTGGGGCGGGTGGTTTCATAGCGACCAGGAGCACGTGATCGAACGCATCAGCCGCCCCTCGAAGAACTATCTTGTGTACCAGGTCACCATTGAGGATCCGGTGGTGTTGCAGAAGCCGTGGGTTTCCGCGCCGCGGAAATGGTCGCTCTCGGTCGTTCCCGATGATGATTTGGAGGAGTTCTTCTGCACCACCAACGAAGAGCCCCAGGAATGGCAGAGCGAGGGCCGTCCGGATGCCACGCAAATCCAGAGGCGCAACCGGTAAGTCTGGCCATCGCAACAGCGGCGGGCTGCGTGAGGCAGATCGTGTGAAAGCTTCTAGGGAACTTCCGGCGCGTATTTTCGCTTATTTGCCGACCATCGGGCTTCTAACACATCATCCAGCGAAAGCATCCCCGGCCCCATCGTAGCAATCGCGAAACACGATAGGCACAGCAGCAGCGGAACCGCGTAAGAGGTCGCCGCGTAGATGTTCGCATGCCAAGCGGTCACGGTGGCCTCCGCGATGCCCATCTGAAGCGCAAACAGCAGCGCAACGCCGCGAGTGAGCAGTCCGACCAGCAGCAAAATCGCCCCGAAGAACTCAATCGTCCCGGCAATGTATGCGAAATACGACGGGTAACCCTGGTGGGGAAACCAAACCAGCCATTTTGCCGGCGACCGAAAAAGCTTGTCGTAGCCGGTACCCAAAAAGACCACCGCGATTCCCAGCCGTAACAGCAAAATCGATACCGGCTTCAGTCTTTCGAGACTTTGCATCTGCCCCCCTTGTGCGGAACCCCTTGTGCGGAACTAAGATCAGGAACGATGACGGGGAACTATATCCCGAGTTACTCTCCAGTTGGAAATGCACATTGCCGGCGGAAAATGTCTGAATCGACTACATCAAAACGGAATCTGCGAAGATTGCGGCGAGAATCGCCCCAAGATCCGTGGCGGGATTAAGCTGGAGCCGAGACCCGGGATTGAACCGGGAACCTGCGATTTACGAAATCGGGCCGGCTGTTCTGATCCTTTTAAAAAATTCTGGGTTATGGCTGATTGTCAATCCGTTACGGGAATAGCGGCGGCGCCTCGCTAGCTCAGATCAAGTTTCCGCGCCGACCACAAATTATCGGCCGCCCTTCACGGGCACAAACTTCTGAATGCGTTTGCCGTCCTCGACCTCTCCCGTATAGACGTTCCCTTTGGAGTCCACCGCGATGGGATCCACCCAATGCAGCTGTCCGGCATAGCGACCGTTTCCCCCGAACGATCCAAGGACATTCCCGTCCTGCCGATCGAGAATCCAGACGATGTTGTTGGTGGTGTCGGAGACAAAAATATACTTTCCCTGGGAATCGAGCCCAACGTCGGAGACGGTCCCGCACGGGGGATCGGCCATACTGAAGGGACCTCCGCAATGAGGGCCGCGCGCCTGCGTCGAAGGGTGGACCCAGAACTCCTTGACGAATTGGCCTTGCTTGGTGAACACCTGAATCCGGTCGCTGCCCCGTTCGCAGACGTAGACGAAACCGTCGCGCGAGGGATGCACGCAGTGCACGATGGGCGCGAACTGCTTCTGATCGGGTGGCAGGCCGGAAACGTCGTAGGGCGCCGTGGGGCCATTGTCGATCTCACTCAAGGGCGTGCCGTGGCCGCCCCAGCCGCGTTTGAAAGCACCCGTTCCCATGTCATAGACCAGCACGCGCTTATTCAGGAAGCCATCGGCGATATAGATTTCGCGAGCATCTTCATCGAAATCGAAGGCCCCGATGCCGGGAGGGAAAATCTCCGTCTGCTGATTATCCTGTTTCACCTGCGACGCGGGCACCACCGGGCCGCGATGCCCGAAATCCCACAGAAATTTCCCGTCTTGAGTGAGCTTGATGATGCTGTCTCCGGGGGCAGTGCCGGACACATACACATTTAGATCGCGGTCCACGCCGATGGTCTGTAGTCTCTTGGGCCAGCCTTGAACGTAGTCCTTTTTTCCCCATGCTTTGAGTAGGTTTCCATCGGCATCGAATTCGAGCACTTCCGGACCCAAGACGCAGCATTCGGTGCGCGGCGGATTCGTCGCCGCTCCCAACTCATCGGGTCTCGCATCGTCCGGACGGTTGAGAGCCCAAATGTGGCCATCCTTGTCGATGTGGATATCGACGATCTCCTGCATGCTCCACTTATTGGGCAATGGCTTGGGCCAGAACGGATCGACCCGGTAAACAGGAGCTTTCGGAGCGGTTTTCTGCGCGCGCATTGCGGGAGCGGCTAAAGTCGCAAAACAGGAGAACACACCGAAAACCACCGAAGCTTTGATGAATCTGCTTTTCATTGGCACGGATTGCTCCCTTAGCTTTTTTTTTGCCGGCTTTGTGGAATTCCCTTTGCTGGAATTCCGACGCTGCTGCACAGCCCTTAGATCCTTGATGTCCCGGGGAATCCCCAGGCGCGACGCTTTACTGACCTGCTTCGGCACACCACCGCCCTATCTCTGATTCGGTCAAACATGCGTAGTAAGAATCTATAGCAGACATTTGTCAACCATCCGACCGTAAAGAAATGTTAGGACCGAGCTGTGTCGGAGGCCCGCTTGCTTGCGTTAAGAATTGAGGGCGGCGAGTAGGGCCCTGATCCGCGTGCGGGATTTTGGAGAAGGCGTCCCGAACGATGCCCTCTCACTGATTTTCCAGCCGTTCTATCGCGTGGCGGATGCGCGCGAGCGCGCCTCGGGCGGTTTTGGTTTGGGACTGTCGATCACGGCGGAAGCTGTTCGTCTCCACAACGGTCAAGTGAGGGCCGAGAATTGCCCCGGTGGCGGGCTCCGCGTCGAAGTGAATCTGCCTTTACACACCGCACCAGCCCAGAGTCGGCCGCTGCTCGATAAAGAGCTAGTAGGATAACGGCCAGATTTTCGTTCGAGTTCGGAATCACACTCTTATCGGGTTATACAGCAAGGTTGGATCGAATTACCTTGCAGTCGAGCAGGCCCACGAAATCGCGTATCTCCTTGCAAATGAGGGGAAGCTGGAGCCGAGACCCGGGATTGAACCGGGGACCTACGGTTTACGAAGGCATGGCGCAACGCGGGTATCACGTACTTTCAAGCGGATAGGAGGGTGGCGAGCGTAACAAGCGGCAGTAGGTGGGCTATCGTGGGTCATGGTTGCGCACCAGTTTGTGCACCCATGACCCACGGTTTTTTTAGATGGTCGCGCCTTGCGACTATCTAAACCCTTCACGAAAAGCGCGCCCAGCGCTAATTTCTAAGCCTTACCCCACGTGCCCGCGCTCTTGCGCTCCCTGGCGCCGCCAGAATCGCGGCACTGGCCGCGAAACCCCAGAGGTGTTCGACGATATCTTCTCCCGCATCTATGGAGGCCGGTGCGTTTTCCGTGTGGCCGAATACCATCAATCCGGCCTGATGAGCCATCTCCGCAGCCCATTGATATTGTTGCTTGTTGCGTTCGTTATAGACATCAAAGTTCGCATAATCTGGTTTTCGCTTGAGCCAGTCCTGAACTGCCTATTCCACCTGCTCACGAGTCATGCCGGGCTTAAATGCCGGCCTGCCCTGGCTCGCAAATATCCGTGGGGATCTTGTATCGCTTCGATTCGAAGCCTCCCGTTCGCCCGCTTCGTAATTGCCTCCGGGCACGCATATGGAGGTTATACCCTCATTCAGAAATAACTCCCCGAGGAACGGCTGATAGTGCACATGATCATCGACGAGCCCGGGAATGATGTACTTGCCGGAAAGATCCACAACGTTGGCACCAGCCGGATACGATGTTTGCGGCCCGCCGAAGGCCTTGATCTTGTCTCCTTCAATCACAATCACAGCATTGCGTATGGGCGGGTGGCCCAATCCGTCGATCGCTGTCGCTCCCTTCAAAACCAACAACGCGCCTTGGGGGCTCTCCTGAGATCGGCCCGGCTGAGGCAGCAAGAAGATGCCAATCAACAAAGCAACGATTACGAATCCGCTTCTGCGCAAACGCCCTGCCATCGCCGCTCCTCCTTGCGCTTGTCGCGAAACTCAGCTTTTCGGGATGCCTCTGCCAGCGCCGCTCTCCACAACCTCAGGAAGTGCCCTCCCGGGAAAATGCCAGTAGAACGTTCCCGGGCATCTTAGCGCCGTGGTGGGAGTAGCCCGAATTGATGAATACCATTCCCCCCACGACGGCCGCGCCTCCGTTGCTGATCGACCCTCCGTTCGCCGGCACTCCGTTCACCGTCTTATAGTCACCCACGGTAAGCTGATCCCATAGAATCCTGCCATCTTGGGTCGAATAAGCCCGCAGATGACCGCCCATGGATCCCACAAAAACCACTCCCGGAATCGCCGTAATAGCGGCGTTTTGCACCGGGCTGCAAGACTTGTCCTGTCCGCACGGAGGCGAGGCAACGGACCACAGTTTCTCTCCGCCGCGAAGATCGACGGCCACAAGCCCGGTAGGTTCGGCCGCGGCGTAGAGGTCTTCGTTTTCCACCGCTGGTCCCCACACAGCACCGCCGCCTTTCCCAACCGGTAGCTGCCAGATGGTCCTTCCTTGTTGATCGGGATCCAAAGCGTAAACGATGGCTGACTTGCCCTGTACCGCAAGTATTTGCCTTCCGTCCTTCAGTTGCACTAGGATCGGCGATGCCGAGAAATCCACGTCCGGGGCGCTCTGATCGGGGCAAAAGGCCGGGTCGTAGTCCTTCGCGCCGCAGTTGCGATTCCAGATGTCATTTGGCTGGAACTGGCGCGACCACCTGATCTTTCCGGACTTCATATCCAAGGCGATGATGGAATCTGACATGCCACTCGCTGGGATGGAGTAGTCGTTGCCGGTTCCTACGTAGAGGGTGCTGCGCTTCACGTCAACCGTCGGCGAATCCCAGACTGCCACGCCGGAAGGGCCGTATAGTTGCGTTCCTGCTCGATTCTTCTGGCTGGGTTGTGGCTTTTGCGCGACCGTATACGTCTTCCATAGCCGTTTGCCGTCTTGGGCGTTCAGGGCCACCACGCTTCCTCGAAACCCGCAGCATGAAAAGTTCTCTGCCTCCACCCGCGACTCTTCTCGAGAGGAGACTGGAACGTACAACCGTCCGTTGTGAAGTGTCGGCGATCCGGTAATGCGAGCCGCGGGGTAGTCATCTACCTTCACCTTCCACAATTGCCTTCCGGTAGCTGCGTCGAGCGCGTAGACATTAGCTGCCAGATCCCCGAAGTAGACCGTGAGACGGCCATCGCGTTTGTCTATGCTAGCGGCACTCCTGATACCGGACTCTGCCGCAAACGCCCACTCAATGCAGCCCGTTTTAGCATTGAGCGAATAGAAATCTCCTTCCCAACTCCCAACGAAGACACGACCTTCCAGCACTACGGGTTGGGAGCTTGCCGAAGCCGCTCCGGGGAAGCCAAAAGCCCATTTCAGCTTGAGTCGCGGAACGTCGTCTGCCGTCAGTCCCGCCTCGGTGGCCGGTTGGAACCGCGTGTTGGTTACGGTGACGCCCCAGCCATTCCAAAGCGGTCCCGCTAGAGAGTTCTGGAACGAATCCTCCGAAGGGCTGCAGAACGCCGACTTAGGGATTGGATTAACAGGGGCGCTTCCTAGGGTCTTTCCGGACAGGTACTCAGCAAGCGCCTGCCGCTCGGCGCGACTAATCATGTCGTCAAGCGTTTGTACTTTCATGGGGCCTTTCTCGAGCGCAACGAGAATCTGCTCCGGCGTCATTTTTGCCAGGACGTCTCGGCCCGGTGCCTGTGATTCGGCGCTGTTTTCGTGACAAACGGCGCACCACTTCGTGTAGAGGACTTGTCCGTTCTGCGCCCAGAGCGGTTTCGCGGCGGAGAATACGCAGCAGCAAAATAACAGGAACGAAGTGACCCGAAGTCGCATGATTGCCCCCCCCGAGTAGCCGGATGGCTCAATTTGGCAAAAGAATATAACATGTCGAACAAAAGACCCGCCCGCCTCGGCGACTCGGCCTTGGGGTTCCGCCAGCGTGAAAAGATCCGGACGTGATCAGGTCGGAACATCCATCGCTCCTTCTGATGGACGAGGCGTGTTTCATCGAACGTGGCGGCGAGACGTTTGACGTGGCCTTGGTATCGAGAGTGCCGGAAGTCGTGCTGGTATCCACAGCCGCTCCGAGTTGGCTGAGGAGAATTACTAGGAACGCAGTGCCGGTGCCAGAGCGGTGATTTCAGCGGAGTCGCTCGAGGTGGCTAAGTTACGTGGACGGTCCCAGGGGCGGTGAAACACATCGGGAATTTTGGTCTAATGTTAGACTAAAGTCCCTGTAAGCAATTGGAGCTTAGACAGATATGCTTGGCAAGGCTGTGTGGCTGCAGATGACTAATGCTGGCAAATCAGTAGGTGCTCCCGAGCTTTTGTGGGAATGCGTTATGCCATCGTGTGTTGCGGTTGCTTGTAGTCCTCGAAACGGGTGACAGCATTGTACGATGGTAAACACGTGGTTAGTCTTGCTGTCGAGTAAGTACCCACCTTCGGCGGGCAACTCTTTAACTTGCGCATCCTCTTCTCCGCTAGGTCTTGGAAAGCTCCTTATAGACAACCTCCGTAAACGTGGGGAAGGTTGGCGCTCCCGCGGCTGGCGTCAGCGGCTCTCCAAGCTCCTTCTTGATTTCCTCCAGGGATTTGCCCTGAGCGACCAGTTGTTTGATTTTCTCTCTTCTTGCCGCGGTATTGGTCAGGCGTTGTTCGAGCTCAGGTTTCGTCTGCGTGCCGCCGTGTCCTGGGACGAAAACATTGGCATTCAGCGCAACAATTCCCTTCATGCTTTCAATCCAGCCCGCCGATGATCCCTGGTCTTCGAGGTGAATCAGTGGAAATGGCAGCCGGGTGACGGTAATGTCGCCGGTAAACGCGATTTTCTGTTCCGGCAGATAGATGATCAAATCGCCGCTAGTGTGCGCCGGCGCGAAGTGCACCAGCACAAGATGCACACCGTGAATAATCATCGATTCTTTCTCGGCTATCGTTTTCGTGGGAATGTAATCGCGTAGATCGATGTTTCGCGGGTTCGCGGCCGCATGCTCCATCTGCTCTTTGCAATTCTCCTGGGCAATGATGGTCAAGCCCTTGGGAAAGCCACCCAACCCGTCGACGTGGTCCAGATTGCTGTGCGTCAGAAGGACATGCGTGATCGGCTTAGGGGTCAGTTTAGCCACTTCCGCGATGACGCCTCTCCCGGACTCCGGCGTCTGCTTGGCGTCAATGACGATCACGCCGTCTTTACCGATGACCACCCCGGAGTTTGACCCCACGCCTCCCTCGATCCAGTACACCCCTCCGCTTAGTGCATGCGTCTGCATCGGCGCGGGCTGTGCCTGTCCGCGCAGCGAGGACCCGAAAGCTCCCAGCGCGATCGCTGCGGCGGCAAAAAATGTGACTCGATGCTTTCCTGACATTTTTCCTCCTATGAGCTTGTGATTTCGTGTCCCAATCCTCTGGTACCGCCGTTCGCACTTCGAGAGAGTACGCAGTGTGCGTATTTTATCCCGAATACCTTCCGACGGGTTTTCGGTCCAAATTGTTTGAAGAGAGAACTCGACTCCACGCTCGTTATGCCCTCGCCCGGTGGTTGGTCATCGAAGCGCTCGTTCATCGGTGAAGCTGTTTGAGCATCATCGGGATATAGACTATATATGACCGCCTAATCCGCAGGAGGGATACAGTCATGAAGGACACCAGAAAGGCCCTATGGCTCGCCGCCGCGTTCCTCTTAGCGGCACTTCAGGTCCAAGCACAAGGCGCCAATGAAGTTGTGAGACTCGATCCCGCGCTCGACGAGATTATTTCCGTCGACACGAAAGTGGAGAAACTGGCAGGCGATTTTGGGTTCGTCGAGGGGCCCGTATGGGTTCGACAGGGCGGTTACCTGCTCTTCAGCGATATTCCGGCTAACGCCATCAACAAGTGGACGTCGGACGGAAAGGTTTCCGTTTTCCTCAAGCCCAGCGGATTCACGGGGAGCGATCCTTCGGACGTAGGATCGCAGAACAACAACGGGCAGGCGGTGGTCACGCTCATCGGCTCGAACGGTGTGACGCTAGATCGGCAGAGGCGGGTCGTGTTTTGTACGCATGGTGATCGGGACGTGGTGCGGATAGAAAAAGACGGAAAGCGCACTGTGCTGGCGGATCGGTTTGAAGGTAAACGCTTGAATAGCCCCAATGATCTGGTCTTCAAGTCAGACGGTGCGCTTTATTTCACCGATCCTACCGCCGGCCTGCGGAAGAGAGATGAGGATCCTAAGAAGGAATTGCCTTTCAATGGCGTGTATCTGCTCAAGGACGGCAGGCTTCAAGTGCTGGAGAAGACCTTTGCAACTCCAAACGGTATCGCGTTTTCGCCTGGTGAGAAATACTTGTACGTCAACGATACCACCCGCAAACTTATCATGCGCTACGAGGTTCGGCCCGACGATACGATTGCCAATGGGAAGGTCTTCATCGACATGAGCGCGGATAAGGCCGCTGGCGTTCCCGACGGAATGAAAGTCGACCAGAAAGGAAACGTCTATTGCACTGGCCCGGGCGGCTTCTGGATCATGTCGCCCGAGGGCAAGCACCTAGGCACAGTCAAGATGCCGGAGCTCCCCGCGAACCTCGCCTGGGGTGACAGCGATGGCAAGACCCTCTACCTGACGGCTCGCACAGGACTATATCGCATCCGCCTGAAGATCGCCGGCATACGCCCGTGAAATGGTGGCCTTTTTTAACTCAGTCCCTGTGTTCTTGTTTGAGCGAGCTTTGTCCGTGATGCGATCGGCGTGTTAACCTGCAGATAGTCCTCCAAAACTCTCGCGGAGGGATTGTGGCGTGCCCCGGGCGACGTGAGGCTGAATCCCGCCCTCCTTCTTAGAGCATCCGAGTTAGACAGGTAGAAACAAACTGTGAACACGCTCCTCTAACTTGCTTTGACCATTCTTCTGAAGCCGATCATGCTCACGGCTCCGACGACATGACGAACGCACGAAGCATCAGTCAAGGTTATGATCCTGGCGGCATCATCGAAACTGAACTGTATGGCCATCGCTTACTGACCGAACCGTTGCTGAACGCTGGCAGCGCTTTCACCACCGAACAGCGCGAAGAGTTGGAGCTCGAAGGACTGCCGCCCGCCACCGTTTCTACGCTCGAGCAGCAACTGGCACGCGCGTACGACGCTTACTGCAGGAAGACCGACGACCTCGAACGCCACATCTACCTACGCAGTTTGCAGGACCGCAATGAAGTGCTGTTCTATGCGTTGTTGCAGCGGCACCTGACCGAGATGATGCCCATCGTCTACACCCCGGTAGTGGGATTGGCCAGCGAGCAGTTCAGCCACATCTACCGGCGTCCTCGCGGACTTTTTGTTACGTTCCACGATCGCCATCAGATCGACGCGATCCTCGACCGCGCCCCGGTTCCTCGCGTGGACGTGATCGTCGTGACCGACGGAGGACGCATCCTCGGCCTAGGCGACCAGGGCGCTGGCGGCATGGTGATCCCCATCGGGAAGCTCTCGCTCTATACCGCTTGCGGCGGCATTCACCCCGGCCGCACGCTTCCTGTGTTACTCGATGTGGGCACGAATAACCCAGCACGCCTCAACGATCCTTTGTATATCGGCTGGCGGCACGAGCGGATGAAGGGTGCTGCCTATGACGAACTGGTCGACGCTTTCGTGCAAGCTGTCATTCGAAAGTTCCCCAACGTTCTTCTGCAATGGGAGGACTTTGGACAGGAGAATGCCTGGCGGCTCCTTGATCGCTATCGAGACAAGCTGTGCACGTTCAACGACGACATCCAGGGTACTGCCGCCACGGTTACAGGGACACTGCTCGCCGCGATGCGCGTCTCGGGGGCCAATTTACGCGACCAACGCGTAGCGGTTCTCGGCGCAGGCTCAGCTGGATGTGGCATCGGCCAGCAACTGCTCGGCGCGATGGTGCGGCAAGGGCTGTCCGAGGCCGAGGCGCGCTCACGATTCTATCTGGTCGACCGGCAGGGTCTCTTGCTCGACGATATGGGAGGGCTGCTGCCGTTCCAGCAACGATGGGCGCAGCACCGTGCTAGCATCGCCGACTGGAAGCTCGCTCAGGCCGACGCCGTTGGGCTCGCCGACGTAGTCGCGAACGCGCAAGTCGGCATCCTTATCGGGCTTTGCGGCCAGCCAGGAGCGTTCACCGAAGCCATTGTTCGGGAAATGGCGCGGCACACACCACGGCCGGTCATCCTTCCATTGTCCAATCCGACTTCTCACAGCGAGGCTCAACCGCAGGATTTGCTGGAATGGACCGAGGGGTGCGCCATAGTTGCTACGGGCAGTTCCTTTGCGGAGGTGCGCTTTCGGGGCGGCCCCATTGCCATCGCGCAATGCAACAACAGCTACGTCTTCCCCGCGATCGGGCTGGGTGTTCTCGCCGCGCGCGCAGGGCGCGTGACCGATGGAATGCTGATGGCGGCCGCGGAAGCCCTTGCCGAGGCCTCTCCAGCGATTGGCAATCCGCAGGAGCCGCTGCTTCCGCCAGTGCGAAACATCCGAGTCGTGACCCGCGCCATTGCCCGAGCCGTGGCATTGCGGGCGCACTCGGACGGAGTCGCCGACCGCGTTTCCCCAGAGGCGCTCGAGGTCGAATTGACCGCAAACTCTTGGATTCCAGCATATCCGGCGTTGCGGCGAAAGCGGCGACGTGCCTGAAGCTCCAAGGCAACTCCCGGCTTCGCGGGACCTGGCTTCAGAAGGGTCCCTCCAAGGTTGAGAAATGGTCATAGAAGCTCTGCCGCCGAGTCGCTCGAGGTGGCTAAGTTACGTGGACGGCCCCGGAGCAGTGAAACACATCGGGAAACCTACATGTTCGTCATTCTGAGCGATGGAGATGCGGACCTAAGCCACCGAGCCGCCGGAATTGTCTCCGAAGCTATGCGCAAGGGGCCGGATTTGCGGCTTGGCCTTGCTACAGGCACAACTCCACTCGGGATGTATCGCGAGCTTGCATTTGATGAAGTGCATGATCCCGATTACTCGCTCTGGGCCGACGAACTGTGTCTCAGCACTTTTCGGGTGGCGCAATGCGTGGGGGCGCAATTCGATGCCGATGAAGACCGAGACGATGAATGCCTTTTGGAAGCGGCGCTGATAAAACTTATGGACGAAGTGAGATCGCAAATTCATCAGGCTCTCCGAGAGGAATTTGGTGACGACTCGTTATTGTTTGTCTCCCTCTGGAACACCGTTGAATACAGGCGAGACGAGGACATTCGTGAACCTGAATCCAAGCTTTTGGCTGGTGACGGACGTACCGACGAGCACGCAAAGCACAGCACAGAAATCGATTGGCTAGAGGATGCCGACTGGATACTCAACACCGAAGCCACAGGTCAAAAGCTGGCAGCTCATGAATGGATTGCAGAGGGTATGCACAATTTACATTGACGTAAAGGGACTTCGAGGGCCGGCTTCGGGTGAGTAGTTAGCCGAAGGATTGGAGACCTGCCTGTGGCGCCGTACACGAGACGCAACAAAGGTGTCGTTCTGTTGCGTTTCAATAGGCCTTGGCACTTATTTTCTTGGAGTTATGAATGTCGATGGCAAGGCCCCGGGCGACGTAATGTTGCATTTTAATGGTGAAGCCCCCCTACCAAGGCCCCCGAAATCGCGCTTACTGTGGCTGGCCGTTTCCCACAAACGGTAGCTTCCACGCCTGCCACCCAAAGCCGGAGAAGCTGCAAGAAAGACCCGCCGTTCTCTCCGTGGTAGACGGCTGAGAGAAGCGCGGTCCGCAGATGATCAGCCAGTTTTCGGGCATCGATCCGGTCATTCTTGTTGCCGGCTTTCAGCAGGGAGTTCTTCCGCGGATCACATACCAGCACTTTCCTGACGTTCGGCTTGAGCAGGTTGTGCAGCCACGCCGCGCAGGTTCCTTCTTCAAAGGTCGCGTGCAAGCTTCCGCCCGTGGATAAACTGCAGAATGGTTGCCGCTTTTGTTTCCAGGGTGGACTCCATGACCAGCTTGCCAGTGGAATCCAAAACCGCCTCTGAGATCGTTGCTTGATGAACGTCGAGCCCAATATACTTGGCGTCATTCATGAGGGTGCTCCTTTCTGTGGGCGTTGATGCGAACGATCAAAGCTTACTTTGAAAGGAGCGCCCTTTTATAATGCGTTTCTCGGGACTTGGGAATAACGGAGGTAACGGCCGGTCGGAATAACTGTTCACATATGGACACTTCCCCATCTGATCCACGCGTCGTGGGGCATTCGAAGATTGATCGGTCTTGGATAAAGTGTGCTGAATGGAACTGCATTGCTCTTGCCGACATGACATCATTCGTGCACGCCTAACAACGTGGTCAAAAAACAATCTTATCCAGCAGCACTCGCCGGCTTGACGAAAGAAATGGCAGAAGCTCTGAGGGGCGAGAGACACCTCCCTGTGACGGCCCGAGAAGCCGCCAAGATATGGAGGGCCTCGAGGCGTACAGGCTTCAGACTTGCAACAGGCACGGGAATGCTGGTGTTGTTGGCCTTCTGTGGCTGGGCGGACGCGCAACAGCGACCCGAAGCGTCGCCCTCTCCGGCGGCCCAACCGAAAGCCGTTTCGACGGGGGCCGCCGCGCCGGCCAAAGCCGGCTCCGCACATTCTGTTGCGGCGGCCATTTCATCAGGTGCGCCGGTATTATCCCCTGCCGACGCGAACCGGAAAGCATGGGAGCGCTTGAGCGATGGCCTAGCGGAGAAGAACTATGACCGTCGTGCGCAGACGATCCTGGCATTGGGCACAATCGGTTTACGGGGGGACGCCGTTTCGCCGACTGAGGGCAGCCTCAACGACAAGGACGCCCCGGTTCGGCAAGCCGCGGTCGAGGTCCTAGGCGCTATGCAATCGCGCGGCTCGATACCGAAGCTGCAGGCCGCCCTCGACGACCATTCCGTCCTGGTCAGGTTTGCCGCAGCGCGGGCGCTGTGGACCATGGGGGACAGAAGCGGCCAGCATCTTTTCCTAGAGGTCCTGGAGGGCGATCACAAGGTTTCCAAGGGACTGGTTAGCGGAGGGTTGCACACGCTTCATGAGGATTTGCACGACCCTAAGGTGCTCGCCAAATTGGGGTCAGAGCAAGCAGCGAGAGCCTTCCCGGGGGCCGGCAGGGTTCGGAGTCACGGCGGCGATAGATCTGGCGAAGGACAAGGACAAGGCAGCGCCAGCACGCGCGATATCCGCCCGGCTGCTTGCGGATGACACGAGCGATGATGCCCGCGAGGTCTTGCGCGAAGTGCTGCAAGATAAGAACTGGATCGTGCGCGGGGCGGCAGCTCAGGCTCTGGGGGTTCACGGCACCGCGAGCGATGTCGCGACGCTTGCACCGCTGCTGGATGACACGCACAAGGAAGTGCGCTATCGGGCGGCAGCGGCGATCATACGATCCTACCAATCGAAACAGGGACATTCCGGGGATATTGTGGCCAACCCGGAAGTTCTTGCCAGGCCAGGTCTGTCCGGGCCCGCGCGGTAGAAGCTATTGGCAAGTTCTCGTCCAAGTCGGGAATTCCGGACATAATCCAACTATGTCCCGTGGCGCATACTGGTCACTGATCTGTTTGCTTCTATGCAGCGCGCTGTTGGCAGGGTGTCTTGATGTTCATGCGGCCCCGGCGGCCTCTGGACAAACTCCGATTGAGGCCTTGCACGTGCCGGAACTCGATGCCGGCTTCCATCTTCTCTACGAGCTGAAGCCTGAGGAAGCCCGCAACCAGTTTGAGGCCTGGCAGATGTCCCACCCGGAAGATCCCCTTGGGAGCGGCTCGGAAGCGGCAGCTTATCTGTTTGAGGAGTGCTATCGGCAGGGCGTGCTGACCTCTGAGTTTTTCCTGGACGACAAGCGCTTTCTTGGCAAGATCCCTCTCAAGCCGGACCCGGAGCTGCGCGCGGCCTTTTTCGCCACTGACAAGCAGGCGCAGGACTTGGCGCAAGTGCGATTGAAGGCGCATCCGGACGATGCGAACGCCCTGTTCGTCATGACCCTAGGCGTGGGTATGCAGGCCGACTATGCCAGTCTGATCGATAAGCATCAGGTGGAAAGCCTGAAAATGATCCGAGTTGCTGATCGGTACGCCAAACAACTGTTGGTAATCGCGCCAGACGCCGCCGATGCCTACCTCACCCTGGGCGCCGCGAATTACATCATCGGGAGTCTGCCGGGACTCAAGAGGTTTTTCCTCGGCTTCGCTGGAATCCACGGCGATAAGAGCGCAGGGATCCAGCAGCTTGAGATCGCCGCCGATCAGGGGCACTACATGCGGCCGTTTGCGAAGATCATGCTGGCGCTGGCGGCCCTGCGCGAGAAGAAGCCAGAGGTAGCCCGCGCACAACTCAAGGAGCTCGTCGCGGAATTCCCCGAAAACCCGCTCTTTGCTGGTGAGCTGGCCAAGCTCCAGGTTTCTCCTGCCGCGGCTGTTCCCGATCACTAGTCAATTCTTCCTGAGCACGATGCGCCTCAGATCCGGTGCACCTGGCGTTGGTGTCTCGCGCGCCATGAGCGGTCGGATCGAGTGTCCATGTGACCCAATACACCTGTCGGGATCCAGAGATCCTCAGCCACAACCACTGTCCCTTTTCGGACAGTCCAATCCCGGAAGGGCACTTAGACTTGTGAGGCAAATCACATACCCTGACGAATTCAAGAACTACAAATGGAGCGTCGGCAGCGGGGCGCCAGAGATCAAATGTCCCCGAGATATCTGAACTGATGATTAGGACAGGACGAAAAGGAGCTCTATGAAAAACATCTTCTTGTTAATGGCAGTGATGGTGTTGGTGGGCTTGCCTGCATTCGCGCAAAAAGACGAAAACAATCGGATTGAGAATGCTGGCAAAGTGATGGTTGAGATTCTCAATGTTCCCGACGATATTCCGGCGGATATTCTGGACAAGGCGGAATGCGTCATCGTTCTGCCTTCCGTGATGAAGTTTGCGATCGGGTTCGGGGGCAGTTACGGCCGCGGGGTGATGACTTGCCGAAGTGGGAAGGAGTTCAGCGGGCCTTGGAGCGCGCCTTCCATGATGGCGATCGAAGGTGGTAGCTTCGGCTTCCAGTTGGGAGGCCAAGCAACCGACTTCGTCCTGTTGGTTATGAATCAGCGCGGGGCTAGTTCGATTCTCACCAGCCAGGTCAAGCTCGGGGCGGACATAGCCGCAGCTGCCGGGCCGAAGGGCCGCGACGCTGCAGCCTCCACGGATGTCACCATGCGAGCGGAAATTCTATCGTATTCGCGTTCGCGCGGATTGTTCGCCGGGATCTCTCTGGAAGGCTCAACTCTCCGCCCCGATAACGATGGGAACGAAAGGCTCTACGGAAAGGGAACCACCGCGAAGGACGTGGTAATCAACAGTGCGATCCATGCGCCCGCATCGGCGAAACTGCTGGTTTCCACTCTCAACAGGAAGTCCCCGAGAAACAAGTCTGATTAGTTCAAGGGCAAAAGGTGCCTAATGGAGGAGACGCAAACATGAAACCGATCATCTGGGTTGGGATTTTACTGATCGTTCTAGGCGCACTAGTCCTTATCTATCAAGGCATCAACTACACGCGCGAGAAGAGTGTTCTTGATGTGGGATCGGTACATCTCACCGCGGAAACTCATGAGCGAATCCCCCTTCCTCCAATAGTTGGAGGGCTGGCACTGGCTGGAGGCGTGGTGTTGCTGGTCATGGGGGCGAGGAACAAGACGTAGCCCGGACTACGAATCGGAACTCTAGCCTTTATATCGTCCGGGCACAAACGGGGTGAGGTAAATGAGAGGAATCTTGGATCACAAAGTGAAAGGAGATCTTCGATGCTACTACTAATCATTGTTCTGCTGTTGTTGTTCGGCGGAGGCGGCGGCTATTACGGGTATTCCAGATGGGGATCACGCGGGGGCCTGGGGATCGTCGGGACGGTCTTGCTCATCGTGTTGGTTGTATATCTGGTCGGCGGGTTGCGTTGACGTTCCTGGGGTCGATCTGAAAATAGCGGATCGACTCCACCTGGCGCGAGTCGGAGCCAAGATATGGACTTCCTGAAGCGGGATCGTAACGCGTTTTACCGCTGGATGAAGATTGCTGGAGCATCGGTTCTTGTTGTCATCGGCAGTCTCATTGTGTTGCTGGCGAGCCGCTGGCCATTCACGCAGCACGCCGTCATCACGGCACTGCAAGAAAGGTTCTCCAGTACGGTTGAGTTAAAGACGTTTCGCGGCACCTATCTCATCCCGGGCTGCATCGCCGAAGGAGTCACGTTCCACCTCAACAACGATCGAAGCGCCCCGCCGTTGGCCACCGTAGAGAGGCTCACCATCCAGGGCGGATATATCGGGCTTTTCACCGGTCCCAAGCGTATCGGACGGGTCAAAGTGGAAGGTTTGCGCGTAATCGTACCGTCGCGCAGCGAGCGCAAGGATGAGACGCAACGAACTAATACCACAGAATCGACATTGCTCATTGGCGAGATCATCGCCGACGGGGCGGTGGTGCAGTTTGCGTCCGACAAAAACCCAACGGAGCCCCTCCAATTCGATATTCGCCAATTGAGGTTAGACGCCGTGGCCGATGACCGGCCGATGTCGTTTCACGTGACCCTTCTGAATCCCGAGCCCCCAGGAGAAGTACATGCCGATGGTCAGTTTGGTCCCTTGAAGGCGAGCGACTTCAATCACCTTGCTCTATCCGGCTCTTATGGGTTTCAGCACGCGAACCTGGGCGCAATTCCCGGCATTGCGGGAACGCTATCTTCCGATGGCACATTTTACGGAGTACTGGAGCACATCGACGTCGAAGGCGCAACTGACGTACCAGATTTCCAAGTGAAGACGAGCGGCCATCCAGTTCACCTGAATACGCAATTCCATGCCGTTGTGAACGGCACCGATGGCAATGTTGCTCTACAGCCGGTGTACGCGCAATTCGAGAAAACGTCAGTGGTATCGCAAGGCGAAGTGGTCGAAAGGCCGAGCGGGACAGGCAAGGCGGCATCGATGGACGTAACGGAGACAAAAGGCCGTATCGAGGATTGGCTGCGCCTCTTCGCCAAGTCGAATCGCCCGGCACTGACCGGATCGATGAACTTCAGGGCCAGAGTCACGTTTCCGTTCGAACAGGAGCGATTCCTGGACCAGATCACCTTGCAGGGAGACTTCGGAATCGACACGATGCGCTTCACCCGTTCCGAGACCCAGGCGAACGTCAACTCCCTGAGCGAACGAGCCCAAGGCGAGAAGGAGGACAGCAATCCTGAGAATGCCATTTCCAATTTGAAGGGACACGTCGAGCTCAAGAACGGGATCGCGACGCTCTCGGCTCTATCCTTCAGCGTTCCGGGCGCGCTGGCGCGGATGCATGGCACGTACGGTCTCATGAACGAGCAGGTGAATCTCCACGGAACCCTGCAACTCGATACCAGGCTTTCCAAGGAATCCAAGGGGATCACATCATTTCTGCTTAAAGTCGTGGAGCCGTTCTTGAAAAAGAAAGATGCCGGTGAGGTGGTGCCCGTGAAGCTTACCGGATCCTACACGCACCCGTCTTACGGAATCGACTATTTGAAAGTGCACTGACGGTGAAAGGATCTTCGCGGGAACGCACAAATTGATCGAGTTAAGAAAGACAAGCCAATGGAGCAAAGGACTAAGGACAAAGCAAACTGTAAAATGGAGGTACATCCGATGAAACGAATTACATTTGTCAGTACAGGAGTTTTGCTCCTGCTTCTCGGGATCACTGCTCCTATCCACCCGAAGCAGCAGCAAGATCAGAACCAGCAGCGGCAAGACAATGGTAAACAACAAGACCAGAACAAGGGGCAACAACGCGCCCAGCAGCAGCCGCGGGGCCAGAGCAACCAGCAGCCGCAACGCGCTCAGCAACAGCAACCAGACCAGGGCAGGCAGCAGCCGCAACGCGCCCAGCAGCAGCCGCGGGGCCAGAGCAACCAGCAGCCGCAACGCGCCCAGCAGCAGCCGCGGGGCCAGAGCAACCAGCAGCCGCAACGCGCCCAGCAGCAGCCGCGGGGCCAGAGCAACCAGCAGCCGCAACGCGCTCAGCAACAGCCGCGGGGCCAGAGCAACCAGCAGCCGCAACGCGCTCAGCAACAGCAACCAGACCAGGGCAGGGGGCAGCAACAACGCGCCCAGCAACAGCCGCAGGCCAATCGGCCTTCAACGCAAGGGCAACGTGTGCAGCAAGGTCAAGAGCGGGTAGTGTGGCAGGAGCATCGCGCACGTAGTTGGCAGACCGAGCACCGCACCTGGCAACAACGTGGCGGCTACAACGGTTACCGTATTCCAGAGGACCGTTTCCGCGGCTACTTTGGTTCGGGTCACGCGTTCCGCATCTACAGCTACCCCATGGTCTTAGTTGGCGGGTACCCCCGCTTCCAGTACGGCGGCTTTTGGTTCAGTGTCGTTGACCCGTGGCCAGAATACTGGTCAGATAACTGGTATGACAACGATGATGTGTATATCGATTACTCCGGGGACGGCTATTACCTGTACAACCACAGATACCCCCAGGATCGGATTGCAATTGAGGTCTACTTGAACTAACGGTTCATCGAATGTGCGATGCCACCGACACTGCCCGGCGGCGGCTCGGGCAGTGTCAGTGTGAACCGAGTACCGCACATGTCCCATTCGGAACATTTCCGAGCTAAGATGGGAATGAGGTGCGCTGGGTAGCATGCGACGCGTTGGAAGCAGGACGTGGTTTGCGAGAACGAGTGCCTTCGTGCTGGCGCTCTTCTTGTTTTTCGGCTGGCCGGCTCAGAGCATGGCCTATGCCGTCCTCGCGCATGAAGCCATGATCGACAGCGTATGGGATGCCAGCATACGCCCGCTGCTGTTGAAGCGTTTTTCCGGCGCCACGGTAGAAGAAATCAAAGAAGCACATGGTTATGCATATGGAGGCGCCATTATCCAGGACATGGGTTATTACCCGCACGGAAGTCATCTCTTCAGCGACTTGACACACTATGTACGCAGCGGAGACTTTGTCTTGGCCCTGCTGCGCGATGCCAAGGACCTTGACGGCTACGCTTTTGCGCTCGGTGCGCTCTCTCATTACGCCGCGGACAACGACGGCCACCTCATCGGCGTGAATCGCGCGGTCCCCGTCCTGTATCCCAAGTTGAAAAAGAAGTACGGCGACGTGGTTACGTATGAGGAAGACCCTCTGGCGCACGTAAAGACGGAATTTGGATTCGACGTTCTGGAAGTGGCGCAGGGACGTTACGCTCCGGAAAGCTATCACGACTTTATCGGCTTCGAAGTTTCCGCTCCCTTGCTGGAACAAGCCTTTCAGGAAACGTATGGCCTGGATCTCAAGAGCGTTCTCTCGGACGAAGACAAGGTGCTCGGTTCCTATCGTTATGACGTCAGCCAGCTTCTCCCCAAAGCGACGCGCATCGCCTGGAGCCTGAAGAAAGACGAGATCATAAAGGACCAGCCCGGCGTGACCAGAAGGAAGTTTCTCTACAATCTTTCGCGCGCGAGTTATCAGAAAAACTGGGGAAACAAATATCAGCCGCCCACTTTTGGGGAAAGATTTCTTGCCTTTCTTGCGAGCATTATCCCGAAGATCGGTCCGCTAAGAGTGCTACAGATCCCAGCACCCACTCCGGAGACGGAACGTGCGTTCGAAGCCAGCTTTAATGCGTCTCTGGATCGCTACCGGAAGCTGCTGGGCCAAGTTGGTGCTGGCCAGCCAGACTTGCCAAACGACAATTTTGACACCGGTGACGTAACCGGACCCGGAATATATCGGCTCAACGATGAGGCGCACGCAAGGCTGCTCGATGCGCTCGCAAAGGACAACTTTACTGGCGCTTCGCCGGAGCTTCGGGCCGAATTCCTGGAATTCTACGGGCATCCGGATGCTCCGTATGCGACCAAACAAAATCCCAAAGCGTGGGCGAAAGTTCAGGCCCAACTGGAACAATTGAAGAAGGCAGTTTCGCCGGTGGTTACGGCAGGGTCAAACTAGCAAGACCAGCACATTTTCTGATCCAAGCCCTGGGCAACAACCGTGATCCTTGAGCCGCTCGTCCGGACTCGGATTTGGCACTGCGTTCGGTTTGTACTAGCACTAATGCTCCTCTGCCAGGCGCACGGTTATGCGCAGTCAGGACCGCAGCCGCCATGCGGAAAGGAAGCCGTTCCGCCCTATCCCGCTCTGGATGATTCGGCCATCGTGAAGTCGTGGAGCAAGTCTGATTTCGGCCGCGACTGGAGACCACCTGCGTGCACCGGTTGGACTGCGCTGGGCTTTACAACGTTGGTAACCACAGTCGCGCGATTTCGTTATAGCTCAGAAGCAGAGGGCTTGCTTCGCCACTTTGGGGCGATTTCAGGACTCACGGGCATGCGCTATTGGTCGACCACGCACAAGCAGTGGCAAACATTAATTGTGGAGGCCTACGCCCTGACCGGCTTGCAGCCTGGTCAACGCCGCGAAGACTTCACGCCCGATGAGATGAAGGAAGGCGCGGTGCTCTACTTTGAACAGGCCGACAACCTTTCCGGCAAAGCTATCTACCGAATGCACGTTGCCGAGGCCTCGGCGGATCGGCTCGTCTTCGATGTGGAGAACGTCAGCACGATGCGCTATCTTTTGATACCTATCCTTCACCCGGGTGAGATACAGTCGATCTACTTTCTAGATCGCGAATCGGGTAATGTCTGGCGCTACTACAGCATCATGCGAACAGGAACGACCGCGAACCGGCTGATCGCGGGAAATGAGTCTTCCTCGCTCAACCGGGCCGTGGCGTTCTATCGCCACTTCGTCGGAATTCCCTCCGACCAGGAGCCTCCGACGGCGCGATGAAGGCAAGAGTTTGCAGATGTCGCAGCTTTGCTCACAGATAGCCGATTCGCAACCAGCTTGACGAGTCGCGATTTGTTGCCGAGTTGAGTCCATGAGTCGACCTTTGCTTTCGGCCCGCGCAGGACGCCTCTCTCTGTGGATGGGCGGTGCTGCGCTCGCATTGCTGATATTCGTCCGTATTACAAGAGAGTTGATCGAAGGGGACGCCGGTGCCTTCGACAGCGGAATTCTGCGAACCGTCGCAAGAACCCGAACACCATGGCTTACGATCGCGGCAGTCGATGTGACGGCGCTGGGATCGATCACCTTGGTAGTATTGTTCTCGGCCTTCACGCTGGTGGTATTGCTTGTGTTGCGCGATCGGCTGGGCGCCCTCCAGTTGCTCGCGGCTTCGACGGGAGCGGGAATATTGACGCTGGTGACGAAGGACATGATCGAAAGAATTCGTCCACCGGAGGCCCAGCAGCTGATCGTAGTGTCCGGCTTCTCCTATCCCAGCGGACATTCGCTTTCGACCTCCGCGTTGTACTTAACGATCGCGATCATCGCGGGAAGTTATGTTCAGCACTCGGGCGCAAGAGCCACAATTTTTCTGGCTGTGTCAGTGGTGCTTATTATGATTGGTGCCTCACGCGTGTACCTTGGCGTCCATTACGCAACTGACGTCGTGAGCGGCATCTCGCTCGGAGCGGCGTGGGCCTTAGTGCTCGCCGGATTCTTCACACTTTTCGGTCATCGTCGTGGCTCTGATCTCTGATGGCGGATTTCTTTAGTGGCTTGGAAGCCGTTTCATCCCGAGAAACAGCCCAAGCATGTCAAAATGCAACATTACGTCAACAGCTGAGTATCAGAGTTCGCTGCAAGTCCTTTGTCTGTGGATACGGTGATCCGAAAAAGGCAACAGAACAGCCATTCTGTTGCTGCTCACGAACCAAAACGGCCAGTTTCCGAGAAGGTGGGTGGTCTCAAGGGGTCGACGCAACACTGGCCTGCAGTCTATCCGCCGGAGTTCGAAATCCCAAGGTTTGTCGTGGCGAGTGGAAGGGAGCTTATCGGCTACCAGTTCGATGACCGCCAGCAAAGTGAATATAACGACAGCGGCAGTCGAAGCCATGAAGGAGAGAGGCGGCTTATGGAGGTTCAGCCAGTTTCGGTGAGTGGCCCAGGCCACGATGGCAGGAGCGGTCAGAGAACGCAAGCCAGCGACAATACCAAGATGAGCGAAGTCTCGGAGATCGGTGGCCAGCCTGGGACCTACGAGGAGAAGCGGAGCCAATGGTTTTTGGAGCGCTCCTTCTTCGGCGATTTCGTGTATCGCAATCCCCGCGGTAAGAGAAAAGCGGAGGAACTCAGGGATTGTGGTCCCCGACGATGATTTCAGATCGGGCTCGTGGCAGTGACAAACTATTCCGAGAATTTTAGCGCGATAACATCAGTCTCTTTCGCAACAGACCCAAGCTGGCGAAGCCCGGAGCAAGCAGCAACAAAGTTGCAGGTTCCGGCGTAGGCGTCGGAGCCGCTACGTCAAACGAGAAAGTCGTGCCGCCCAGGTCCTGATCACATCCCGTGGTTCCCAGTGAGCAAGCAACGGGGTCAGTGCCGCCGATTAGGTCGAATGCATTCCCTGCATAGGTTCCCGCGCCGCCCAAGAGGCTGATCGTGAAGAGGTCCACGTTGCCCAGGGTAGCATTAGGGGCGATGGACGTCGGCCCACCGACAAAGCCATTGGTGATCAGGTCGTCGACGGCGGACGCGACGCTTGCCGGCGCGGCCAGATTGATCGCGTCGTCACCGAAGTCCAAAGTATTGGAAGTGTTGTTCGTCAAATTTCCAAACACTGTGATCGTATCCCCAACGGGGCCGGTAATGCTGGTGGTCAACTGAATCGTGATGTCATCCGCCCGCATTGGCGCGGCCAAGCTGAAAAGCAGGGCACTCAACAACGCGGCGAATACGGCCAGCTCATATTTCGTTTTCATGTCTGATTGCTCCTTGGATGAAATAGTCATGGCAATGTCAAGCGCAGGGCTCCCGCGGCGCTTCCTCCGGAGTAGGTCAAACCGACGCGCATGGCCGCGGCGTTGCCAGGAGCTCCTGCCGACGCGGGGAAGGAAACGGGAACGGCGACAGAGGCGCCAGGCGCGATATCTCCCAGGTAGCTCGGGAGGGTCGTATATGTCGCTGTGCTCCGAGCCGCGCCGTTGACAACGGAGACCAGAGTCGATGCTGTGAGTTCAGTTCCCACTGCGGTCACGTTTCCGTGATTGGTGACCAGCAGGGTTACGATGTAGTTGCCGTTGGCGTCGGTTGTGGGTGGCGCGGAGGAGGCGAGCGTGGTCACGAGCTGCACGGTTGGATTCGTCGGAGCGCTTACCGGCTCGACGAGAGCGAACGGGGAGAACGAGGTCACGCCGCTGACGCAGAGGACGTCGTCAGCGGCATCGATCACTACAGCGGTCAGGTTCACCCACGCGCCGTTGACGTAATGCTGGAGCGTGACGCTGGATGGATTCTTGAACGCGGTCGCGCTGAAATTGATGCAGATGGTCGCCGAGGCGCCGGACGGGAAGCTGGGCGTCGCCGTCAGATCTATGCAGACTGGCGGCGTGCCGAACTGGAAGTTTGAAGAGGTCGGAGGGCAGTTCGTCGAGCTCGTGGTAAAGCTGGTCAGACTGACCTGCGTACTCGCCGGCATGCTGGAGAACATCACCGTCACCGGCGTGGTCGGAGCGTTCCCGGTGGTCTGATCGATGGGATCGACCACGACGGGGAAATTGCTTTGCACCGCGTTGGGCGCCGAGCAGGAGTTGTAGGACGCCGTGAGAATCGGCGTGTTGGGTTTGAGCGTGCTATTCAGTTGGGGCGTCTGTCCGAGCAGCGTTACCTGCAACGCATCGCCGCAAGCGGTGAACTGCCAGGTAGTTCCGCTGGGTTCATTCTGGCTGTAAACCGTGGTTCCCGAATCGAGATTGATGACGTTCAGGCTCGCGCTTCCGCTGGAATCGACATAATCATAAAGGAAGGCCGCTTCAGGCGTGCCCGGGCTGAAGCCCCAGGCGGCCATGCCCAGCTTGTCTGAACCACTCGAGGGGGTCTGGATCGTGAACGACGGCGACGCCACGGTCGTGTGCGTGAGGACGTTGTAGAGATAGAGCTGGACGGAATTTTGAGCGGTTAGGGCGGCAAAGAGCAGATAGGTGCCGGACGGGCTCCAGACGAGCCGAGAGGGCGTATTGGAGTCGATAATATTGGCTTGAAGCACGGGCGCTGGCCCGATCGGCTGTCCCGCGCTGCGCACGGGATTGTAGGAGGGATTCTGCACCAGGTCGTAAACGTAGACGCTTTCCTGAGAGCCGGAAATGGTGTCAACCAGAAGCCGGTCATCATCCGGGCTGAAGCCCCAGGCGAAGCCGGAAGCAAACGGCAGGTTGTTGATGATCTTTACGCCGTCCTTCACGCGCGTGACGGTCAGGTTCGTGGATGTGGCCGTGACGGTGTACTTGCCGTGAGGCGAAGTGCTTGGATCGTTCTTCGAGGCCGTGCCCTGGTTCGGCGCCACAAAGCCGGACGCGCTGCAAGTGCAGGAGCCGCCGCCGCTAGCCGATGCCGACACCGTCAGGTTCGCGGACCCAGTGATCAAGCCCAGAGTTGCCTGGATAGTTGAAGTCCCCGCCGCTACGCCGGTGGCCAGGCCGGAGGCATTGATGGTGGCAATCGACGTCTTGCTCGAAGACCAGGCGACAGACGTTAAGGTAAATGCGGAGCCGTCGCTGTAGGTACCCATTGCCGTGAACTGCTGGGTGGTTCCCGCGGTGATCGTGGGGCTCGGTGGGGTTACCGTGATCGAGGTTAGGGAAGGCGGCGGGGCGACACCCGTGCCGGAAAGCGACACGACCTGGTAGTAGGGGTTGCCAGTCGTGCTTGCCAGGGTACTTTGTCCCGGCCCGGCGTTGTCGGCGAATACCAGGGAGACGTTCACGAGGCCCAAAGTGGTAGTGGGGGCAAACTGGACCGTAACCGTGCAGGAACTGCCGGGACTTAGTGTCACCGGGACGGTACACGAATCGGAGAAGCTGAATCCGGGAGAAGTAGAAAGTCCGAACGAGACCCCGTTGAGCATGAGGGGGCCGTTGCCCGTATTGGAGAGAGTGATCGCCTGCGTCGCGCTCTGCCCCTCATAGACATTGCCGAGATTGTAGCTGGAGTTGGATGGCGAAAAAGTTGCAAACGCAGGCGCCGCTGACGAAAAAGCAACTTTGGCCACAAATGGGGCAAAGCCAGAGTAGCTGCTGGGCAAGGTGGGCTCGAACGAGCCCGCTGTCGTGGGAAGCGCCAGCGAACTGGTCGATCCGGCGATGTACGCGTTTCCAGCCGGGTCCAGCGCGCCGACGGCCACACAACACTCCTGGTTGGCGCCAATCGGGGTCGAGAAAATCAGCGACGAGCCATCAGGGGCCAGCTTCGAGATGAAATCAAAGAAGCAGCCGCCCGACGGACAAGACGGGATTACAAACGCATCTGCCGTGGATTCAAAGGGGAGTGACGTGTTGCTGAGACCGAAGATCACGGCGCTATCGTCCGAGCCTACGGCGACCGAATCCACGAAACCGTTAAAGTAGCTCGAATAAACCAGCCCTGAGCCGTCCGGTGTCAATTTGGTGATGAAGCCCTGTCCAGGGCTGCTTTGAACCGCGTTCGAAGTCACGGGAAAGTTGGTAAAAGTTGTCTTGCCACCCACGAAGGCTGAGCCCGACGAATCCACCGCGATGCCCAGGGCGTAACTAAAGTTATTCCCAGTAGTCCTAGTGCCGCCCAGGAACGTGGAGTAGACCAGGCCAGTCCCACCGGGGTTCAGTTTGCTGACAAAGGCTTCTCCGCAGGGACTGGCGCAGGTTGCGATGTATGCCCCTTTCGTAGGAAAATCCGCGGATGATGTAGAGCCCGTCACGTACGCAGATCCCGAGGTGTCCACGGCAATTGCGCCGTTTCCGAACGTGCTGCTGATGATGTCTTCGTTTGCGCTGCCACCCAGATAAGTCGAATACGCTAGCGACGATCCATCGGGGGAGAGTTTTGCAACGAACGCGACTCCGTAGCCCAGACCGGCCGGGTTTACAGTCTGAAATGCGCCGAGCGTTGTGGGAAAGTCCTGTGCGGTAGTTACGCCGGTGACATACGCGTTGCCGGATGAGTCCACCGCAATTCCTAACAGGGCGTCCCCAGAAGTACGAGTGCTCCCATCGAGAAAGGTGGAGTAAACGAGTGTGGATCCATCCGCGCTCAACTTTGCCACGAAGGGAACAGGGTAGTTGGAAGGCCGAACCGGCATAAAGGAGCCCGGAGTGGTGGGCGTGGGCATGAGAGTGAGGGGAGGTGTGGGCGCGTTGTCCTCAACTCCCGAGATGCCCCCGAAATAAGCTGCGCCGGAACTATCCGCAGCGATGGCAAGTATCTCATCGCTGCTGGCGTCGTTGCCGCTGGCATTCTTGTAAGTCACCCCGCCGAAGAAAGTCGCGTACACCAGCCCGGAGCCGTCGGCCTTCAACTTGGCGATGAACGGAAACCCCCCAATAGTCGGTACAGACCCGGGATTGTACGAGCCCACAGTGGTGGGGAATGTGCCGGTCGCGGATCCTGCGTTCGCGGCTGATCCTGTCACGATGGCGCAGCCGGAAGCGCAGCCTGGGCTTGAACTGTCCACGGCAATTGCATACGATTGGCTCTCTCCTCCTATCCCCCCTGCCAGGTAGGTGGAATAGGCCAGCGTGGGATCGATCACCAGCGGCTGCGAGCGATCATACTTGCCCACCGAGAATCCAACGCGATTTCCGCTTCGCACGACAAAATTGCCCGCTACTTCGCGGCGCTGCCCCGCGATCTCCTGGTAGACGGTTGGCTTGTCGAGCGTTACTTCGGTTTGATCAGCAACACCCAGCACGATGTTTCCTTGAGCGTTGACGCGCGGCTTCGCGGAACCCTCAATTTCCAATTCGGCCTTCGAAGGATCGGCGCCCGGCGCAACGTCAAAATCGAATTCGAGTCGCCGGTTGTCACCATGGAACACCACGTCCACGCCGGGATAAATGCCGTGATACTCGGCTGCGGCATAATTCGCCACGTTTGTGCGCCACCGCTTCGGGTCGTTGCCGATGAAGTAGTTCGTCCTGCCACTCAGTTGGTCTCGACCCGTGACTGCCACGGGCGCGCTCGCGCCCGCAAATTTCAGCCGCACAGCGCAGACAGGCCTGCGAGCTTCGAGTTTCACCGCCGGCGAAGTCCCGGATTGTTGCCGCGTATGCGCAGACGCTGGTGCTGGCGACCCAGCCGCAAGTGAAAGGACGGCCTCCTATCTGTCAAAAAGAGCGTGTAGCCGGCCGCGCGAGAAAGGAATTTCACACGCGGATCGGTCTGGCCTTGGTTCGCCTCGAACATCAACGGAAGGCTCGTGTAATTCGCAACGGCTTTTGCGCGAGTGAGTGAGACATTCCCAGCCGTAGCGGATTTCGACGCCGTGCCCTGTGACTGAGCCCGGCTCGGCTCAGCCATAACGAAGATCAACGCAGATAGCGTGGCCAAGGCAAAAATCCATCTAAGCACCGCGCTCCGTGTGGACTGGCTTACAGCAAATACAATGATTCCGTTGCCCTGTCTCTCGCTCATTTCATGTCTCCCACATTCCAAGCATGTCTCGGTTTCGTTCAACTCTGCCAAGAAATAAATAAAGCCTGCCGAGCACACCTCGCCGCGGAACGCGATACGTTTTTCAGAATGGTGATTGTGGAAGTATGCCGAGAGAACTGATATAAACAAGCCCTCTAAAAGAACAGTGAAAAGAGTTGCACATAGTCTGTAGGTCCGTTCTATGAGTACCCACCATCGCTCGATGCAGCCGAACGATGTCCGGGAGTGCGTGGAAATTGTTGCGGCGCACCCGATTGTAGGTCCGCGTTACGGTGCCGCGATCGCGGACTTGGGCCCCGCCTGGCTGCACTTGCTTGCCTCGAACGGTTTTTGCTCCACGGCAATCATTGAAGAAGCCGCGCAGGGTGCGCAGCCTCGAATTTTCGGAATCGGTGTCAGCGCAGTTGTTTCCGACGATTTTCTACGTGAGTTGAAAGCGCCGCCATTCCTGTGGATCGGTCCGGAGCTCGCGAAACGCGTGGCGCGGGGAGACCCTTCCGTGCTGCTTTCCCAGAAACAGATTCAAGAAGCGAATTCGCATGGCGGGCTGAACCTTGCCATTTGGCAGGGCTTTGTCCGCGCCGAGGATGCTAAACGCGCCGAGCTTTGGAGCGAGCTCATGAAGGTGTTTCTCGATCATCACCGTGGCTTCCTTTTTAAGGAGATTGTTGCGCAAGGGGAGAGCGCGGAGCACCTGGAGGCGCTGCGCAATACCGGCGGGGTATCTCCTCAAGTCGAAATGGCTCCTATGGAGATTTCGAAGGGAATGATTCTCACCAACTTGTTCGGGAGCCTCATGTCGTCGGCATCACGCGTGAGATGGCGCTCAAGCAACTCGGCACTTGGATCAGCACTCTTTTCCTCTATCAGCCGCCGCAGTTCGGCTTCAGCAAAAGCGAACAGCGGCTGCTGCTCTGCGCGTTGGGCGGCGGAACAGACCAGGAATTGAGCGATGATCTGGGCATCTCGCTCTCGTCCGTCAAGAAGATGTGGCGCTCGGCTTACGAACGTGTGGCCGCGTCTTTGCCGGAACTGATTCCCCGCAACGTGGCGGACGATAATGGGAATTCAGAGCGCGGCAAGGAGAAGAAGCAGCGTTTGATGGGTTATCTCCGCGAGCATCCTGAGGAACTGCGCCCGGTATTGCGAGAACGCTTGCAACGCGCATCGCGTCCGTCATTCGGTCGAAAAACTCGTTCACATTGACAGTCTCGTTGCGATCGATCCATTGACCCGCCGAACTAATCTTTGCACATGCCCGCACGGCTGCGACAACCGACGCGGCTGTTACCTCTACTTCCCATGACTTCTCGATAATTCGCTCAAGGGGCGCGCACATTCCGTCGTCGCCTTCCAAACAGATTGAATGCTGCAGACGAGCACCGCTCTCGTCGGAGCAGGCAGCGCGGCTGAAGAGGGTTGAAGAAAAACTAACAGAGTGGCGGCAGCGCAAGACTTCCGAAAAGCGAGCGAAACCCTGACCGAATGTTTGTAACTCCTGAAAAGTCGTGCCGGGTTGCATGAGATTGCCCGCGCCCTGGGCAAGGACCATGTGGTCATTCAGTTTCTGTTGGCGCGTAACAGTGGGATTGCGGCGGCCCCACGTCGCCGTTCACCGCGGGTACTCACCCTGGCCGAGCGAGAAGACATCTCCCGTGGGATTGCCCGGGCTGCTCGATGCGGGCGCAGCCTGTTCATACAAGCGCGGGGAGCGCAGATGCCGCACCAGTTCCTGTTTCAGCGCTCCCCGCGCTTGTATGAACAGACTCCGATAGATGGTTTCGTGAGACACGCGCAGGCTCTCGTCGTTCGGGTACTCCATCTTCAGCCACCCGGAAACCTGTTGCGGCGACCAATCCTGCATCAGTTTACTCGCAACCATCTGTTGCAGCTCGCTGTGCGTGGCCAGCCGACACGGCTTGGGCCGCACGGCTGACTCCCAGGCCTGCTGATCGGCTGCGTTGGCACGATACTGCGTGCGCCCACCATGGCGGGTGATCTCCCGGCTGATGGTGGAGGCCGAGCGATGCAAACCTCGTGCGATGACTCGCATTGCGCAGCCGCTGGCGATTCCACGGGAGATGTCTTCGCGCTCGGCCAGGGTAAGCACTCGCCGACGAGCGGGCGGAGCGATCCCACCATGACGCGCTAAAACGAAGTGAACAACTACGTGGTCTTTACCCAGGGCACGGCCAATCTCATTGAGCGACTGGCCCGCCTTCCAACGGTTCCACAACTCGGCTTTCTGCTCCGCAGAAAGCCCTCTTCGCTTGCCTTTGATCAACATAAACACCACCTTTGCAAAGAGCTTCTAGCTCAGATGGTGTTGCATCGACCAGTTGAACCGGCAGACCTTCTCGGATAGTGGGATTTCAGGCGGAGCCGGATTTCGAGAACATTTCCGAAATGAGGGTTTCTCGCCCTGGGTAGTTTTTTTGGAAAACCCAATTTATCAGGCACTATGTCAATCCAGCCCAAGCGACTATTCTGAAATGTGGCTGAAACTCCAGAGACACACGCCGAGGCCCCGCTTCGGAAAGAAGTCTCTCTCCGATCCTTCGTGCGATGTTTCCTCATCGGAGTGGCGCTTCTTTGGTCGCTGGCTGCGCTGATCCTTGTGGCCGCCCGGTGGATCGACCCGCCGACCACCGCGGTGCACATGGAGCGCCGCTTGCAAGCCTGGATTCACCACACGCCGTATCACGAACGATACGAATTCGTTCCGCTCAGCCAAATCTCGCCCGATTTCCAGCATGCGGTCATCGCCGCGGAAGACGCGCGCTTCTACCAGCATCATGGATTCGATTGGCACGCGATGCAAATCGCCGCCGAAGGCGATATGGAAGGCGGCCCGCATTCGCGGAGGGTCCACCATCACGCAGCAACTGGTAAAAAATCTGTTCTTCGGAACCGGCCGCTCGATCCTCCGCAAGGGCGCGGAGTTCACGCTTGTCCCGGTGGCCGAATTGGTCCTCGGCAAGCGGCGCATTCTGGAACTCTACCTCAACGTGGTCGAATGGGGCCCTGGTGTCTATGGTGCGGAGTCGGCGTGCCGTTACTACTACCGAACCTCGGCCCGGAATATCGACCGGCAACAGGCGGCCCAACTCGCCGCAATTCTGCCGTTGCCCCTGAAGCGACGGCCCGATCACATGAATCACTACAGCGGACTCATCCTAGAGCGGATGCGCCAAGTGGGTTGGTAGTCACGCATCACGTTCTTGAGAATGTTTTGGATGAGATATTGTTGCCAGCACCACCACAAGAAAGAGCAGTGAGGCAAGGTCGGCGAGTATAAGCCTCGTGAACGGGATTAGCGGAACGCGGGCCAGTTTCCGGAAACCACGTGCCTTTCCGGAAACTAGTTTTTCGACCGACCTTTTCGTCGCCTCTAGGCTGCAACAGAATGTCGGTTCTGTTGCATTTTGGCGATGGCCGCGTCCGTTTGAAACGAGTTACGCTCGCAGACGAAGGCGCGGTCGACTACGTAATGTTGCATTTCACACGCGGGTTATGACCGACGTGGTTTTCACCTGGCGCATGTGGGCTAGCACGGTGTATCAAAGGGTCTTCAGGCATACCTCCGTAACATACAGAATAGGCGACGGCGATTCTGTTCAATTTAGTCTGTATCAAACCATATGCTTTGATACGGACCTCCGATGCGACTATTCCACGACAAGCGTGCTATGCGCTCAGGCTGATTGTTTCCGAGTACCCCGTTTGAACGAAGCCGCCCGGCGGCGGACGCTACGCGTGAGGTGAGGGAGCGGTGGTTGCCTGACGGCTGAGATAAGTTTGGGTCACAAGGAGGTCCCTGTGACCCATCTACGAAAAATGATGCTGGAGGAACTCCAGCGTCGTAATTACTCTGAAAATACCACACGCTATTACCTCCGCACAGTCGAAGATTTTGCTCGACGATTCAACCGTCCGCCGGACCGTTTGGGCCCGCGGCACATTCGCGAATACCAAGCCGAGTTGTTTCAGAAGCGAAAGTTGTCACCGGGCACCGTTACGAATACGCCTCGCGGCTCTGCGGTTTTTCTACATCAAGACTCTCAAGAAGGCCTGGAGCATCGCCGAGACTCCCTATCCGAAAAAAGCACTTCACCTTCCGACGATCCTGAGCCAGGAAGAAGTCGCGCAACTCATCGATGCGGCGCTCACTCCCTACCATCGCATTCTGCTGATGACGCTCTACGCCACCGGAGTGCGGAACGCCGAGTTGACGCACCTGAAAGTCAGCGACATCGACAGCAAGCGGATGGTGATTCACATTCAAGGCGGCAAGGGACGCATAGACCGCGATGTGATGCTCAGCCCAAAACTGCTCGAGGAACTGCGCGAGCACTGGCGCCGCTTGCCGAGCAAAGCCCAGCGCATGGCTGTTTCCAGGCAACCGCTGGCACAACGGTGATCAGCCCATCGATACGAAAACACCTCGGAACGCCTGCAAGGAAGCCGCCCAGCGAGCGGGCCTCCAGAAAGACGTCCATCCCCACACCTTGCGTCACTGCTTTGCCACTCATCTTCTCGAAGCGGGCGCGGATCTGCGCACCATTCAGATCCTGTTAGGCCATCGCGATCTGAAAGAGACCACCATCTACCTGCATCTTTCGCAACGTCATCTCCACGCGACCGCGAGTCCTCTGGACTCGCTGCAGCTGAAAGACAGGTCACCGCAGGAGGAGTAGATGAGCCGGCCGCCCCTGGAGGTGGCCGATCTCATCCGCAGCGCGGGAGCTGCCTTCATCGAACGAAATCGCCAGTGGCTCAGCTGGAAGCACATCAAAGTGCTGCTGGCCATTGCGCGGTGTCGCACCGCCGCACTCGGCGGTCATCTCGATCAGTGCACCCGCTGCGGGCATCGCGCCACCATCTCCTACAACAGCTGCCGCAACCGCCACTGCCCGAAGTGTCAGACCGCGGCCCGGGAACGCTGGATCGCCGCACGTCAAAGAGAACTTCTCCCGACGCGCTACGTCCATGTGGTCTTCACACTTCCTCCGCAGCTCGCACCACTGGCCTTGCAGAACAAGAAAGTCATCTACGATCTGCTGTTCCGCGCCAGTGCAGAAACCCTTCTCGAAGTCGCTCGCGATCCGCAGACATCTCGGCGCGGAAATCGGCTTCTTCAGCGTGCTGCATACCTGGAATCAGAAGCTCGGACTCCATCCCCATGTCCATTGCGTCATTCCCGCCGGTGGCCTGTCGCTCGATCACACCCACTGGGTAAAATCACGCGATCGGTTCTTTCTTCCCATCCACGTGCTCCGTCGCGTTTTCCGCGGCAAGTTTGTTGCTGGCTCTCCGACAGGCCTTCCGTGATCGGCCAACTCGTCTTCCACGGAAACCTGACACTCCTCGCTCAGCCGAAAACCTTCGCCGCCTGGCTACGGCCACTGTTCCGAAAGGACTGGGTGGTCTACTCGAAACCACCCTTCGGTGGCCCGGAGTATGTGCTCCAGTATCTGGGCCGCTACACCCATCGCGTAGCCATCTCCAACCATCGCCTGGTCTCGTTTGCCGAAGAGAAGGTCACTTTTCGTTGGCGCGATTCCGCTCACAACAACGAACAGAAGTTGATGACCCTATCGCTCGATGAGTTCCTGCGCCGCTTCCTGTTGCACGTGCTTCCCAAAGGCTTCGTGCGCATCCGGAACTTCGGCTTCCTGGCCAACCGCCGGCGCGCCACGCTCCTGCCACTTTGCTTTCATCTGCTCGGCTCAGCACCGCAGGCAGAACAAGACCATAGCAGGCAGCACAGCCTCCAGTGATCTTTGGCTCTGCCCAAAATGCGGTGGACCGATGGTGGTCATCGAAAGACTCACCGCTGCCGAAATCCAACTTCGTTCTCCTCCCGCCCTGGTCACCGCGTGCCGCATGAAACGACTCTCTACCACACGAAATCTTTGCGTGCGTCAGCGCGCTCAGTCTCTCTGCGCCTTGCCACTCCACAAACCGCGTCTTTCTGCCTCTCTCAACTCTTCGTCTTCGCGAGAGTTTTGCGCTTTCGTCAGCCTTTTCATCCTCCGGTGTCGTCTGCCGTGCTCTGCCGCACAGCTCCGGCGCACCTCGACACCGCACCTTCCCTCCATTGAATTTGCATAGGGCCCGCGTCCGCCGCAACCACGGGCGGCTTCGTTCTAACGGCTTTATCGAACGCGCGCCGGAGCACCGCTGCTCGTGTACACCTTTTTCCTGAAAGCGCGCCTCCGATAAAGCGCTAACGTGATTCAGGAGCGATTCCCGGAAGAAACGGGAAGCAAATATCTTCAGGCCCACCGCCTTCCCGCACGCACCAAGCGGGGAATCAGAATGAGGACCGCGCCATAAATGAGAAGGGAGGCGGCTAGCGACTGGGTGCTGCCAAAGCGCAGATCCTCGAAAACAAGCTTCAGACTCCCCAGAACGGCAGCCGCATAGGCCATCCACACGAGCTCAAGCCGCTTCCACCGGGCACCAACGAAAGCAAGTAGAAGCGCCGCCGCGCACGTCACCACGGTGCGAATGACGGCCAATTGCGGCAGTGACGGCGCGCCTCCTCGTGCGATGAGCCAGACAAGCGCGGCAACGGCGAAAGCGGCCGTCGCGCAGACCGCCAAAATCGCGGGTAACAGCCGCAAGAGCCGCTCGCCTTGGTGCTCGCCGGGATAGCGGGAGATCATAGCGGTGCAGAGTAAGGCTGCGGCGGCAGCTAGAATTGGCAGCGCTCCGGGCGCAGCAGGATACGATCCGGCCAGGGCGCGACCGGCGTACTCGAGTAAACCCGACGCGGAGACGCGCCCCGCAGAGGTAGACCACTCCGTGCAAATCGAGCTCGGGACTGCGCATGCGGACACCAAGTCCCGTTGCGATCACCGCCGCCAAGCACAGCCAAATCACCCAGCGGCAGGGAGGGAAGGGCAAGAAACTCCCCGCCATCACGAAGGCAACTCCCCAGGCCGCGTAGAAGCGGAAGTTGGGGCGCTCGCGGTGTCGTGCCGAGCAGGCCGAACGAGGCGAAATAACACGCGGCTCCGGCAATGAGGCAGGAAAGCTCCCAGCGCGAGCACGCCGGCCTCGTGTTCGATTCGGAGCATGGCCCAACCCGCCAGCAGAACTGTGGCAGCGAGTTGCGCGGCCTCAAAGCCGTTGATCTTCAGCCGAAAAATCAGGGAACGGATCGCTAGGCTGACGGCATAAATGGCGAAGAGAGCTGCAACGAGAGCAATCATGACGCCCGCAGCCACAGGTTGGTACTCCGAGGGAATCGCCCCAGAATTCCCAAGGATGATGATCAGGATTACGGTTGCGAAGTCAGCAGCCGCAGCAACGACCGGACGCAGCGCGGGCCAGCGGCCGCTGCCAGCCGCAAATTCGCTCAGCAACGCCATAACGAGAAGCGCCAAAGTGAAGGGCACGGGAGCGCGCGTAGCCGCCATGAGGATTAAGGCGGTGACTACTGCGGTGAGCATTCCTACCCAAATGACTAGGGAAAGATTCCGGCGCCAAGCCAGGATCATTGCCAGAAGGGCGAATGCGGCCAAGACCGCCGCGGCCACGCCCGGCTCGATCATTCGAAAACGCACGGTGACTTCCCAGAGCAGGGGAGACAGAATCAGCGCCGACGTAATGGCGTAGGAATAGCTGCGCGAGCCGGGCTTGGGCTTGCGGCCACGCCGCCCATACCAGCCAAGCGGCGCCATAAGTCAGCGCGAGCGTCACTGCAATCCATCGGGGAAAAATCCCAGACTCCGCGGCGGCGCGGAGAAGATAGGCACCGGCAATTCCGAGTACGGCCCTGCCGAAAACTGGAAACACGCTCGGCTTCGGCTGAGAAGGCGGTGTCTCGCCTGGAACGGAATTGGCAACGGCCGGAACGGGTTGCGCCTCCTGATGAGCAGGGTGCATTTGCCCGGGATGTTCCAGTGCGGAAACGCGGCGCTCGAGCTCCTTCAGCCGCGCACTAAGCTCTTCCACGTCGTATGAAACGTCCTCGCGAGGCATGAGCACCCACCTCCACTCGTTTCCAGCCGCGGTCCGCAGCTAATCGTCGCCGTGGACCGGAGCCACGCCGCCGTGAGAAAGAGATTCCTGGTCCGGCCACGGCGGAAACAGTTTCACCAGGACCCACAGAATGGCAAAGGGCAAGAGGGTCAGGACGATGGCAGTCAACAACCCTTCCTTGGCTACAAAACCAATCTTGTAGGTCGTATACCCCAGAAAACTCTTGGAAAAGAGCTGGCCACCAATGACTACGTTCCAGCGCATGGCGAAAACCCCGATGAGGACCAGGCTTCCCGCCGCCGCATAAATGCGCTTGCGGGCCTTTTCGCCAAGCTTGAACAACTGAGTCAGCGCAAGCAGGCCGATCGGAACCAAGGTGCCGATACATATCTGGATGACCACCTGCGAGAGATAGAGCCGCGTATGCACCATGAAATCGAGACTGCGAAAGGATTCATCCGCCTCATAGACGCGGTGAACGAGGTCGAGCATTTCCAGGCTGAAATCGATGAGGAAGGTGTAGAACAAGTAGCGGGTGACGGTGTCCACGCAACGCATGTCAATGGTTTGTCCGCGGTACCACGCGGAGAACATATAAAGCAGCAGAACCGCGGCAATGCCCGACACCATGGCGGAGAAAAGAAACACTACCGGCATCATCGGGGATGACCACCATGGATTCGCCTTGATCGAGCCGAAGATGAATCCGACATAGCCATGCAGCAGAAAGGCGGAGGGAATCCCCACCACAGTGATCACGTAGCCCACACGCTCATCAAGGCGGAGCGCCCCGTCACTGATGTTCGCTGAGCCTAGCGTGAGCACGCGGTAGAAGACCCGCTTCAGGCCCTTGGTACGCTGCGAGAGGAGAACAATGTCCCGCCGGTAATCCAGCCAGATTTCCAGCACCAGTACGGCCATCAGGTACCACAGGTACACGAAGCCGAACATGGCCATTGCGGAAGTGCGGTGCGGCGTCAGATACATCTCGAGAGAACGCTCGGGGTGACCGAGGTGGAGTTGCAGCGGAAGCGGCGCAACCAGCAGGAACGCGAGCGCCGTCAGAAGTGCCAGCCGATAGGTCGGCTTGACGGTTTCAACATGGAAGACACGCTCGAGCGACGCCAGGATGAAAGCGCCTGCGACCAGGCCGGTGATAAACGGGTACAGAACGATGAGGATGCCCCAGGCGAGTTCGACTTCGTTGGGGTACATGTAACCTTGAACCGGCATAGCCTTCTCGCGCCTCCCTAGTGCACCGAACCGTCGAGATCGTTGTAGAAAAGTTTTGCCCCGGTAGCCATGTAAGGCTTGAGCACTTGCACGTCATGGGTTTTCAAGAACTCATGAATCGGATCCTTGGGGTTCTTGAGGTCGACGAGCTGCCTGGCGCCTGTGGGGCAGGCTTCGCAACAGGCCGTCGTGAGGCCCTTGGTAATGCGGTGATAGCACAGCGTGCACTTCTCCGCCGTTTGCGTCTTGGGATTCAGGAATCGGCAGCCGTAGGGGCAGGCCTGGATGCAGTAGCGGCAGCCGATGCAATAGTTCTTGTCTATGAGCACGACGCCATCTGGGGCGATAAAAGTGGCGCCGACCGGGCAGACCTGCGTGCACGGAGAATCGGCGCAGTGATTGCACATTTTGGGAACGAAGAAATCCTTTCCTCCGGTTTCCGGAATCGGCGGAAAGCCATTCTTGCCGCCGTTGGGCGAGTCCACCACGGGATCGGCCAGGTCGTAATCGGAAACGTGGTAGCGCTCGACCCAGGTGCGAAAATAGCCCTCCGGCACATCGTTTTCCGTGGCGCAGGCGCGCACGCAGTTTCCGCAGCCGATGCACTTGGAGATGTCCACCAGCATGCCCCACCAGTGCTCGGTCATCGTGTAATTGGGCGAGGCTTCCGGCATTCCGGCAAGCACGGCCTCCCACGCGACCGCAGCGGCGGGCAGTAGGATGAGCATTTGCCGGCGCGTGATGTTCATGGCTTGGCTCCCGTGCCAATCAGCGGGCTGTGGGGCTGCTGATGGCAGGTTTCGCATGGCAATCCTGCGCTATGTTCCGCGGCGACGATCTGGGGAAAGCCTTTGGGCTTGGCGCTGTTCGCCTCATGGCAGCGGACGCAGAGTACGGCGGTATCTAGTTGTGGCGGCAGGACCGTACCGGGATCCTCGGCGTGTTTTGCCAGAGCACCGTGGCAGGCTTCGCAGTTCACGCCTGCGTGTTTTCCTTGGTTCTTCATGGCGACGACATCAGAGTGGCAGATCTCGCAGGCTTGCTGTCCGGCAAACACAACTGGCTGGGCGGCAATTTCCGTGATGGCATTTCCGCGATAGTGGCCATATTCGCCAAAGCTTCGGGGTACCAAGGCCGCCCGCAAGAGGACAAAGGCGAAAATCGCGACCGCGAAGACCGCGGCGACACGCAGCAGATGCTCGACATCCTTGAACCTGTTCATCGCGACACCCGTCCATGAGTGCTCTCAGGGCCGGCGCAGGAATCAACCCGTGCGAAAGGTAGCGAAAGGAAAGCTGGGCGGTCGCAGGTACGGCGTGGCGGTCGGGAGACAGCTACCGGGCAAAGGCCCATAGCGCCAGACCCGGCGAGGTAATGCCGCGCCCCGTTCGTCGGGGCTGAAATCCTGCCGCCTGGATCGGAAGTGCGCCACATCACTTGTTTGCCTTCGTTCCTGCGGGAGACGCCAGGAACAGAAAACGCAATGTCTACACGACATCCAGGACGGCTGCTGTAACCAGCGCCACGGGCTTGTGTGCCGGCGATCACGAGTTTGCCCGGCAACCTGGGGCCCACAATTGCCGCTGCAGGGAGAGAGCCGTCGCTGGCGGGCGATGTCAAGCCAAGTCGATCACAGGAATTGCAGTCGGTTCATCTTTGCGCCGTGGACTGAAAAGCCGGACGGATTGTCGGCCGCTCGGAAACTATATCCCGCGCTGTGTATCCGAAAGTTCCGGCTCCTCGCTGTACCAAAACAGATGTTTTGGTTCACGACAGACAGAAACGCTGAAGCGATCCGTTTTCAGGTTCTTAGGTCTCATTCCCCACCTTTTGATACGCGCTTCGCGTCACTCATCAGATTTCAATACAGACGAATCAGTCGTAGCGGGCGCAGTCAACCGCCAAAAACCCTCGTGTAGGATGGGCGGTAAGGGTGAAAAGAGACCCAAGGATCGGGCGAGTCTTCCCACGCCACAATGAGATGTTTTTTGAACAATTTCAGTAATTGCAACCGCACTCTCCATGTCTCGGTTTTGCACTGCCGATAATCATCAGCCGCCCCAATTTTTTACTGTATTCACATCCACGAAATTACTGGTCTGCGCGCCTCGCCAGGAGAGAGACTCCTCGAGAAGTGGAGATTTAAGAGTTGAGAGTGCCACTCCCCTAGCTGGACTGCCTGGCCCTCCTCACCTCGAAGGGTGACCAGGATCACAGCGCATCTTTCCCGAGTTGGAGCAAGTAAGTTCTGTGCGAGGCGTATCAATCAGTGAGGCGCTAGACATGAATGAGGCACTCTATGGTGCAATCTATGAATAAAGATCAGCGCGATATTCTCGATGTCCTCAAGTCCGAGCTGGTATTCCTAGAGAGGGGCGGCTACGCAAGCTGGCCACGTCCGGCGCAGAGATTCCAGCATATCTTCGAAGATTCGCGGGCTTGCATGAATTACAAATTCAGTAATTTCGCCCCTTGCTCCGAGTGCGTCTTGATACGGCTGGTGCCGCCTGAGTTTCACGGGAACAGAATCCCGTGCCGACACATCCCCTTGAATGCCAAGGGTCAGACGCTGGACTCGCTCTATCGTTATGGAGGCGCCATCGAGAAAACGTGCGGGGAGTGGCTCCGGACCACAATTGCCAGTCTTGAAAAGCAGCGAACCCCCACTGACTCTGGTAAGAAACCGTCAGTGCCCAACAGAGCTAAGGGATAGCCTCATTTTGAAGCCACATCCCAAGTGCGCCGATTCCGGACTGAGCGACCCCACTCCATTCGCTCGGCCGGGAAAGGTTGGTCAATACACGCGGATGTGTTCCAGATCACAGATACTTACTTTCCGTTGAGAGAAATTCATGCCGTGATCGTCGAACGCCATCACGGGAGGAGATCATGTTCGGGTTAACGATGCTGATGCGGTACTTTCTGGGGGCCGGCATTCTCACGGCGGGAATCATGATGTTGCTGGTGATTTACGGAAATGCATTGTCTATAAGAGAGGACGACGAGCTGTATCTCAATAAAGCTGAACAAACGATGATGGCTTCGGAGCAGCAGATGCTGACAGGAAGGATGCGCAGATTGGCGCGTGTGATCTTGGGGGTCGCGGTAGTTGCCGGAGTCCTGCTCGCAGCGAGTGCTGGGCTGTGGGCTTGGATCGGCTTGCACAGCTAATGCACTCATTCTATATGCCGGTCGCGGCGGGTTCAGCGAGGCGCGGGGGGCATCAATGAAACTGCAGGGTGGTTGGAATGAATAGCAAAGCATTCTGAAACCAACAAGCTGGAAGGGAGGGCTGCAATGAAGTCTATCGGAATTTGGAGACTCTTTTCACGGCAGGGCTACATCCGCGCAGTCGCTTTCGCTCTGGCGCTGTCGGCGGTAATTATGGGCATTGGGTCTTCAGGTCGAACCGCAACCATTAATAGAGAGAAGGTTCCTTGGGGGACGAAGCTCATCCTGAGCGGAATCGTGAGCGATTCCCTGTGTGGCAACGGCCACTCAGTTAACGGACATGGTGATCGCGAATGCACGCGGATGTGCGTGAAGTTGGGGGCGAATTACGCGTTAGTCGCGAGCAAAAGCCTGTTTATCTTGAAGGGCCACGAGGTTGAACTGGACGAATATGCCGGCGAGAAGGTGATAATCGCTGGTGCTGTCAGTGGCAATCTTGTCAAAGTGGAGTCGATTGTTCCTGTCGATCTAGTGCACAACGCAGCATCATTCGCGGGCGAGTAGCAGCTGTCGAGACCAAGGCGAAGGCTCCATTGGGCGCGCTTCTTAACGTGCTATTTGCTGTCATAGGCAGCACTCACGGCTTGGCGCTGCCGCTATGGGAATCGCGCTAGCCTTCGTATCAGTTAGATCACTTATGATCGCCGTTACATCCTTTCCGTGGGTGCTTCCTGCTATTGTCTGGGCGGAACAAATCGCCAATCGGCAGCATGGGGCGACAAAAGGGGGACGCACGAAAATCATGACGAAGAGCCTCTGTGTCAGACTTCTTGGGCGGACGGCGTTCGTTTTTCTTGGCGCTTTCTTCTGCTTGGTGTCAATAACGCCTTCTGCATCGGCAATTCCGGTCTTTGCGCGCAAATACAGCACGTCGTGCTCGACCTGCCACAACAATTTCCCCGAATTGAACGATTTTGGGTGGGCGTTCTACAAGAACGGCTTCAAATTTCCCAAAGATGACGAGACGTTCGTGAAGGAGCCGCCTGTTTTGCTCGGCGCCAAAGCACAAAAGGAGGCCTTTCCGGGCAACGCGATTTTCCCCGGGGAGATCCCGGGGACAGTGCCCGTGGGGCTCCGCTACGAAGGCTACGCCCAGTTCAACAGCAAACAGCCGGCGACCCTCGGTGTTCTGCCGCGCGTCGATCTTTTCGCGCCAAACACCTTCACGATCCTGACCGCCGGGAGCTTCGGCCCCACCCTTTCGTGGTGGGTCGACGACGACATTTCCGTCGGTGGCCAGAATGCTGCAGGGGGCATGGGTTTCGGCTACCTGAAAGCGAACGACATCGGCCATTACCTGCATTTGCCGAAGGACACTTTGAACGTCCGCTTCGGACAATTTGAGCTCGATTTGCCTTTCAGCCAAGCCTATACAATTAATCCCACTGACTACGACATTTATGATGAAGTTGCGGTGGCAGGTGCTCTGGGAACGACGAACAACCCCTTCTCATTCGCGGCCATGCAGCGGGGAATCGAACTTGGTGGCTATCCTAATGATGGGAACTTCAACTGGTCCGTCGCCATAACCGACGGCAGCAACAACAATACGCCCTGCTGCGTTCAGAGCGTCGCCAATGGGACCGGTACGGCCCAAATAAGCAACGGCAAGAATATATATGTGAATGTTTTTCAGCAATTCAATTTGGAGCGTGACCCTGCGGTCCGCAAAGACGTACAAGCCGCCGGACCGACTGGTCCGCACGACCACACCTCGATCCGCTTGGGCGCCTTCTACGATTACGGCACGAACCGGCTCAACGTGAACCTTATGGACTTCCCCGGGTTCCCGGTGATGAATGAGCCCTATTATCGGGTGGGCGGATACTTTCGGTTCCGATACCAAAACAGATTTGAACTTTATGGCATGGGGATGTTCGCCCACGACTCCAACGTGATTCCCGCAACGGATGCCGCCGGGAATAGCGTTGTGCTGGCCGGCCCTTCGATCAACTACAGTGGCGGATTTGCGCAGGCACAGTATTGGCTATTTCCCTGGCTGATACCTATGATGCGTTATGACATCGTGAATTCGCCATTTGATTTCGCCGCCGGCCTTTCTCAAGGATCCTCGCGGAACCGCTTCAGTCCTGGTCTGCAGGTCTTGGTGCGCGCGAATATCAAGGTAAATTTCGAATACGAGCATCGCTGGGGCGTGCCCGTCCCTGGGACAGTCATTCCCACTTTCTTTCACCCCAACAGTGCACTCTTGGGTATGGACTTCGCGTTTTAGATTCGCGGTTCTTACGTAGGCAGATGGCCGACAAAGGAAGGGAGCAAAAGCTGCAATGAACAAGATTAGGATAACGCTCGCGGGAGCGATTTGCATTTCGGTCGCGTTGGCCGGTGTGGGCCATGCGTCGGATATCAAAGGCCACGTGGCCGTTCAGGGCTTGCGTTCGCCCGAGAATATCGCGGTTTACGTGGATGCGATTCCGGGCAAAGACTTTCCCGCGCCTGCCCAGCACGTGGTCATGGACCAGAAAGGGCTGAAGTTTGTTCCCCATGTTCTCGCAGTTGTGAAAGGGACGACAGTTGATTTTCTAAACAGCGATGCCACCGGGCACAACGTCTATTGGCCCTCAATCAGCGGCAACAAGAAGCTGGCCCATAACCTTGGAACGTGGCCGCAGGGGCAAACGAAATCATTCCAGTTCAACGATCTTGGCGCGGCTGCCTTGTTGTGCAATGTCCATCCGGAGATGTCCGGTTACATCGTTGTAGCGCCCACTCCGTACTTCGCCGTGAGCGACAAGGATGGAACTTTCGACATCAAGAATGTCCCGCCCGGTCACTACACGCTGACAACCTGGAGCGAGGAAGGAAAGGCAACAACCCAAGCTGTGGATGTTGCCGGCGAAGCAGTTACGGTGACGCTCACAGTGAAAAAATAGCCTTGCCGAGGACCCAGACAGCAGTGATTGACCTATGAAGCCTCGCAGCAAGATGGTGGATTTGGACTGGCTGGAGTCCAATTTCCCCTGCATGCAGGCGTGCCCGGTGCACACGCAGGCTGGGCGGTACGTCGCCTTGATTGCACAAGGGCGCTATGAGGAAGCGTATCGCTATGCCCGCCAGCCCAATCCATTTGCCTCTGTGTGCGGCCGTGTATGCGGCCATCCCTGTGAGCCCGCCTGCAGACGGGGTGTGCTCGACGCGCCGATTTCCATTCGCGCCCTCAAGCGATTTCTAACCGAGCGATACGGTCCGGAGTCGCGCCACCCGATTGATGTTTTTCCCGAAAAACCTGCGGTTCTGCATAAGGAAAAGGTGGCGGTCATCGGATCAGGCCCGGCAGGACTTTCCGCGGCGCATGATCTGGCGCTGCTGGGCTACCCGGTCACGGTTTTCGAAGCCTCCCCGGTCCCGGGCGGCATGATGCATCTGGGCATACCCGAGTACCGCCTGCCGCGTGATGTGTTACAGGCGCAAATCCGCGAAATTATCGATCTCGGCCCCGAACTCCGCGTCAACAGCAAGCTAGGCCGGGATTTCTCACTGTCGGATCTTCGCGACGAGGGCTACCAAGCCGTTCTTTTGGCGTTTGGACTGCATCGCAGCCGCGACCTGCAGGTTCCAGGCAATGACCTCGACGGCGTGATCAAGGGCATCGATTTTCTTCTCAATGTGAACCTCGGATATCGATTCTCCATTGGCAAGCAAGTGGTGGTGATTGGAGGCGGAAACGTGGCCATTGATGTGGCACGCTCCGCTCTTCGTGAACAGCAAAGGAGCGCCGGCGACGCCGTGGGAGGCGGCCTTCCTAACAGCCTGTCATCGAGCGAGATGGATGTCGCCATGAAGGAGATGATGGACGTTTCGCTCGCCGCGCTACGAATGGGCGCGCGTCAGGTGCATCTGGTTTGTCTGGAATCACGCGAGGAGATGCCGGCGTTTGGGGAAGAGATCGAAGAAGGCATAGAAGAAGGCCTGAAGCTGCATTCGTCACTCGGCCCCAAACAGTTTCTGGGTCAAGACGGAAGGGTGATCGGTTTGCAAACGATCCACTGCCGGTCGGTGTTTGACGCACAGCGTCGCTTCAATCCGCAATTCGATCCCGGCACCGAGGTGGTCATTCCATGCGATACCGTGATTCTGGCCATTGGCCAAGCCTCCGATCTTTCGTTTCTCACTCCTGCGGACGGCATTGAAACCACGCGACAAGGAACGGTCAAAATCGATCCGGCAACTTTGATGACAACAGCGCCGGGAATCTTCGCGGCGGGCGATATCGCGTTCGGCCCCCGGCTGATCATCAACGCCGTGGCTGACGGTAAGAAAGCAGCGGAGCAGATTGACCGCCATCTCAGGGGAGCGGCCTGGTCACCGAAGCCCCAATACGTCCAGATCACGATTTTGGACCATCACCAAATGGCCGAGCACTATGACGAGTACTCGCGCCTGGCCGTTCCCATCCTGCCCATTGAGCGGCGTACCGGAATCGCGGAGGTGGAGACCGGGTTCACAGAGGCAGAAGCGCGCCGCGAAGCCTCGCGTTGCCTGCAATGCTGGATCAATACGATCTTTGAAGGTGACGAGGAGCACGGCACGGAGTGCATTCTTTGCGGCGGATGCGTGGATGTTTGCCCCGAGAACTGCTTGCAGCTCGTGCCGCTTCGCCAAATTACGTTTTCGGATTCCACGGTGGAGCGTCTCCAGGCCGAGGGTCCTGTTCGGGAGCTTGATTTGCAACACTTGGAAGCTTTCGAGCTCTCCAAAGGTGATGGTTCCGTGATGGTAAAAGACGAAACAATCTGTATCCGCTGCGGGCTCTGCGCGGAGCGCTGTCCCGTGCATACCATCACCATGGAGGCTTACGAAAGATTTGATCTTGATCCCGAACTGGTCCAGATTGAGAGCTTGCGATAAGCCATGACTGAGCGACAAGAAACAGGAGCTCCACAGGCGCCATCGGACGCCCAGACGAAGATTGTCATCACGCGACGCGAATTCTTGAACGAAGCGTCCGCCGGCGCGCTGGGCATCGCGGCGGTTGGTTCCATGATTGTGACTTACGGCTATCTCTCACCCAACGTGCTCTTTGAGCCTCCTACAACATTTCGTGCCGGGAACCCGGATTTGTATCCGCTCGACTCGGTCACTTTTCTCGAAGATCAACAGGTGTATGTCGTGCGTACGGAAAATGGCTTCTATGCCGTATCAGCGGTTTGCACGCATCTTGGTTGCATCACCCAATGGAAGCCCGATCTCCAATTGATCGCCTGTCCGTGTCACGGCAGCAAGTTCCGGACCGATGGAACAAAGATCGAAGGCCCGGCGCCGCGACCGCTGCCCCACTTCGCGATTTCCCTGACACAGGATGGAGAGCTGCAGGTGGATAAGCTTGAGATCGTCAGCCCGGGACAAGCTCTGAAAGCGTGAGTGCGTAATGGCGCATTCGTTCACCATGGAGATGGCGCTTGAGCGCTTGCGCGGCACGCGCGTTTGGAAATCCATTTTTCGTCGCGGACCGGCGCTTACAAACCGCTCCCGCAGCCTGGCGGTGTTTGGCAATTTATTTCTGCATCTGTTGCCGGTCAAGGTGCGAGAAGAATCTCTGCGGGTGCGGGCCTCCTATTATCTCGGCTCCATTTCCTTCCTTCTGTTTGTTGTGCTCGGTGTGACAGGCGTGCTGTTGATGTTTTACTACCACCCGGCCGTTCCCCAGGCCTACCGCGATATGAAGGATTTGCGATTTGTTGTCTCCAACGGAGTATTTCTCCGCAATCTTCACCGCCTGGCAGCGCAACTGATGGTGCTAGCGGTTTTCTGGCACATGTTCCACGTCTTTTATCGCGGCGGTTACAGGCCGCCGCACGAGTTCAACTGGGTCGTGGGCGTCGTGCTTCTGTTAGTGACTCTTTTCTTGAGTTACACGGGTTATCTGTTGCCTTGGGATCAACTTGCGTTTTGGGCAATTACGGTGGGAACGAACATCGTCTCGGCGATGCCTTTCATCGGACGCCGGGTCCGATTTATTTCGCTGGGCGGGAACCTCGTCGGCGAAAACGCGCTGCTGCGATTTTACGTTCTGCATTGCGTGGTCTTGCCGGTGATTGCCGTTGTGTTGGTGGCCGTGCATTTCTGGCGTGTGCAGAAGGATGGCGGGTTGACGGTGCCGGAGGAAGATGGCGGAAAAGGAAACTAGAGAAAACAAATACGAGGCCGGCTTCAGCTCCGACGCCAAGAAGGAGCCCGTCCGCGTCGTCTTCATCACCAAGAAGACTTCGGCCAAAGTAACTGGAGACGTCGGCCCGCGGGTGATGACTTATCCCCATCTGCTGATCCGAGAGGCCATTGCGTTTATGGTGTTGGTCATCGCCCTGGTCGGCGTTGCGCTATTTTGGGACGCTCCTCTGGAACAGATTGCTAACCCGCTCCTGACGCCGAATCCCGCCAAGGCGCCATGGTACTTCCTCGGTTTGCAAGAGCTGCTGCATTATTTCCCGCCGCTCGTGGCTGGGATCATCATTCCTACGCTCGTTGTGGTCGCGCTCGTGATCGTTCCGTATTTCAACGTCAATATCCAAGGTGCGCCGCTCTGGTCGGGGAATCGGAAACGTACGCTGTGGATTTTCCTTGCTGTGATGGTCGCGTTGACTTGCCTACTGGCACTGTTTCGCGCCTGGACTGTACTCGTGCCCACAGAGATCATCGCCTTGCTGGCGCTCGGCTCTTATCGCAGCACTCCATTACCAAATCGCGGCGCGGTCTCTTGGTGGAGTCGCGAACGCCCGCTTTCCTGGTGGGTGATGACCTGGTTCATCTCCGTTGCGGTCGTCCTAACTGTGGTTGGCACGTTTTTCCGAGGTCCTGGATGGTCGTGGGTCTGGCCGTGGAGCTTCCATGCCGGCTGAGCAGATGGGGCAGATTTCACAGCGCTTACGCCTAGCCTTTGCCGTAACGTCGATCGTGTTTCTTTTAGCCTTGGCCATCTCGCCAGTCAGAGATCTTTTGAGCGAATGGAAACACTACAAACGCGCATATGTGCGCTTTGCGCAGACGCGGCCGGATACCAAACGTCTGCTCGCTGATTATCGTCCGCAGATCGATCAAATATGGATTCCCGATCTGGGAGTTGTTGACCGCTGCACCACCTGCCATCAAGGCATCACTCAAGCGAGCTTGCTCGACCCCGCGGTGCCACAACCCTTCCGCTCCCATCCGCCGATTCCGCATCCTGTTTTGCAATGGGGGTGTACAACCTGCCACCGCGGCCAGGGAGCCGCCACCGAAGTGACGGAAGCGCATGAAACGACTCTTGCATGGGAACAACCTCTGCTGCCCGTGCATTTCATCCAGGCATCCTGCGGGACCTGTCATCGCGCCGACCTGCGCGAGACGCCGCAACTCGATCGCGGCCGTGCCCTGTTGGTCCAGCTGAACTGTGTGGGCTGCCACCGACTGCGCGACGTGGAACGCCCGGAGATGCTCGGCCCCGATTTGACCAACATCGGCACAAAAGTCAGCCGTCCGTGGATTTATAAGTGGCTGAAGGAACCGCGCACCGTCACGGATGCGAACGGCAACGTCACCGTGAATGGCTATGAGACCGAGGAAGCTCCGCGGATGCCGCAATTCCGGCTGAATGAGCAGGAGTTGCGTGACCTCTCCGGCTATCTGAGCACGCTGCAAAGCAAGCCGGCGCAACCCTATCATTTCGATCCGCGTGTCATGGCCGCCAGCAAAACCGATCCTGCCGATCAAGGCGAGCTGCGATTTCGGCAGATGTTTTGTTCCACGTGCCATTCCCTCTCGGTCACGCGCGCCGGAACGACGAGTCTGATCGGAGGCGATATCGGACCGGAGCTGACAAAAGTTGGCAGCAAGGTAAATCCGGACTGGCTGATCACTTGGTTGCGAGATCCGCAAGCCTACCTGCGGCACAGCAAGATGCCACGCTACGAATGGTCCGATTCTGATCTTTACGACGTTACGCAATACATAAGCAAACGGCTGACCGATCCTGATCTGCTCGCAGGCGTGCCGTCTTTGGGAACTCCAACCGCCGACGAGATTCAACGGGGACGTCGTCTCTTCGTTGATAAGGGATGCGCGAGCTGCCATGTGATAGAGGGAATGCCGAGTCAACGGGATTTGGGTCCCGACCTATCCGCCGTGGGTGCGAAGGACGTTTCGCAGCTCTCTTTCGGCGAGTCCCACGTTCCGCGGAATCTGATCGCTTATCTCCAAGCGAAGATAACCGATCCTCTCTCCGTGAATCCGGCGGCGCGCATGCCTGTTTACCACCTGTCTTCGGACGACCTCGATGCGCTAACGGCGGCTCTCCTGAGCATGACTGGCGCTCCCGCCACCCCGGGACTACAAAAGTTAGTTCTTTTGAGAAGCGAAACGACCTTTCACCCTGCCGGTGAATTTGGCCGTGTCTACGAACGTTATAAGTGTTACGTCTGCCATCAATTCGACGGGTTCGGAGGCACGTTGGCGCCCGACCTCTCCTATGAAGGAAGCCGGGCGCAGCGACAGTGGCTGATTGAGTTTCTCAAGGATCCAAAGACTGTGCGGCCCACCCTGGTCCTGCGCATGCCAAAGTTCAATATGACGGACCAGGAGGCCGCGACCTTGGCTGCCTACATCGGCACGGCATTGAACAGTCCGGACGTAAATCCCTCCGCGATTGATACCAATCAGTTCACCGCTGAAAAGGCGGCCCTCGGCAAACAACTGTATGAAGTCAAATATGAATGCCAGTCCTGCCACACGATTGGCGCCACCGGCGGATACGTCGGCCCAAATTTGAATAACGCCGGAAACTGGCTTACTCCGGCGTGGATCGAGGCATGGTTGCGAAATCCGCAAAAATTGGTGCCGGATACAATCGAACCTCGGCGCGCTTTCAGCGACGACGAGATACAGGCCCTGACGGCGTATCTGCTGACGCTGCGCGCGGCAAGCAAACCTCAAGGTTCTGCGCAGGTGGCTCGCATCGTAGGAAAATCTTCCCCAGGGGAGAGCCTGCCGTGAGACGTCGTGTTTTGCTGGTGCTCGCTTTCCTCGCGGCAGGATTTTCGTCGGGCTGCAAGACCAAGCGGCCGTCGAGTCCTGCCGGTCCGCTGGGTCAAGCTTATGATTCCGAGGCCGATTGGAACGACCCCCAGCGCGTGATTTCCTTGACCTACGATCAAGCTCAGGGCAAACGAATCTTCTACGTGCAGTGCGTCTGGTGTCATGCCGACGCCACGCCGGCCGGCCCTTCGAACCGGTCAAATTTGAAACCCACGCCTGTGTTAATGAACGATGGAACGGTTTTGAACGGCGAGAGCGACGACTATTTGGAAAACATCATCGCTTTGGGCGGCAGCGCCGTATCCAAGTCCGCTATGATGCCGCCTTACGGCCAGGTGCTCACGCAGCAGGAAATCTACCAACTGGTCGCATACACGCGCGCCATCGCGCAGCCGGTGTACCAACCCGCCAGTAGGCCCCAGCCAAAATACACTCCAAGGTGATTCCGATAATGTCTAACCGACGTTCGATGTGGTTCGTTCTGTTCCTCGCGAGTTTGCTGTTTGCCTTTGGCCAGGGAAACGCCCAGGCGCAAGTCAGCCCGGCGGAAATAAAGAATCCTCGTCTGAAGGAAGCCGAGACTGCCTACTTCCCCCAGATTCTGACACTCTACCGCGCGGTGCCGGGCATCCGCACACCTCTCTCCTTTGAGCTCAGCCGCTACGTGGGCCTCGATCCAAAACAGGAACCGACGACTGATTCACGCGGCATCGAGTTCGTGAGTTTCCGTAATCGCATGCTGCTCAAAATCTCCGGAAATTACAATGCCGCTTACAATGCCGAACTCCTTACGCAAAATGAGCGCGCCGTGCACGTCTTCTCCGAAGTCATCACTCCAATCGTTGCGCTCGTAGCCAAGGAGTTTCCGCCGGACATAGCCTGCGATGGCATCGGATTCGAGATCTCTTACCATGTCCGCATCCATCGGAATTTTGATTACGAAGCAAAGGAAATCCTCGTCGTCGTTTTCGATCGAGCCGATGCGTTCGCCTTCGCTGCCGCGACCGACGATGCCGGCCGCCAGGGAATCCTGAATCGATCCGACATTTATGTGAACGGAAAAGAGTTCGGCTTGGCCCTGAATCAGCAGAGTCCTTTAGACCTTGAAGCAATCGGGAAAGAGCCTCCTGCTGCTTCCGATCGCCCGGTTGCCTCAATGCGGCCTGCGACCAGCACAGGCAAGCAGCCCGCATCGAATCCGGCTGTATTGACTAGCGGAAAGCATCTAGGAAGCAAGCCAGTTAATTCAGCGCCCGGCGTTTCGGCGGCCGAGCATGCGATTCCAGGCGCTCCGGCCACGCAGCCCGTAGGAGCAGAAAGTCCTTCCACAGCAAGTACCGAAAATGCAGAACGATTGCAATCACAGTTTCAGGCGCAGCTCGATACCCTTGCCAGCTTCGGAAAAGCCAATTTGCATTTTGTCGACTATGCTCCGCCGTCCTTCGGCCTTTACCAGGATAAAATCGTTCTGCAGCTCACCTTGCAAAACAGCTTGCGGTTCCTCCCCGATTCCGGTTCGATCTACAAGCGTGCCGCACAAAGTTTCGACCTCTTTTTGGCCCGTGAGCTGAAAGAGATCCTTGAGAGGGCTCCCGCCGACGCCGCCTTCGATGGCTATGACATCACCGTCCTGAACCGGTTCGGGTCAGACTCTCAGGCTTCTTCCGAAGCCGTCGAATATATCTCGCCCCGAGAGGCTCTTCGTCAATTTGTGAACGCCCAGATCACCGGCCAGCAGTTGATTGATCAGAGTGTGGTGCTCGTGAACGGTGTTCGGATCGCCCTCAATCTGGAGGCAGCCGAATAGGCGTCGTCGGGCGCTTCTGCAAAAGCGGGGCGCCTTCCTCTACTCTTCGTCCATAAACAGCTTGATTTTGGCGCACGATCCTCTGATCTGATCCAGAAGCAAGCGTGCAAAGCACTTAGCCGGTTCTTATGATGTTTCTGGCGGATGTCACGAAGACATCGCCCAGAAAAGTGACTGGCGCGCCGATATCTCTTCTAAATGTAAGATTTTGCCGTGTAATACCTCAATTCCAGACCTTTTTGTCAGAGACGACCGTTCGTCGAGCTATGCCAGCGAGGAATCCGCTACCGGTTGTTCCAAAAGAAGTGGTTTGGAACAGCGGAGAACGGCCTTGCCGCGGGTCGAAGAATCAATGAGTTGTGGAGAGGCTAGAAAGTACCCTTTGGTACGCGAGTGCGCACCAACTGAATGCAACATTACGCTTGAAGCAGACGTAACCAAAGAGTAGCTAAATCGCTTGGATCCAAGCCGGAATATCGAATAACGCAACAGAAGGGGTACTCTGTTGCGTGTATTCGGACTGGCGGGTGGGGAGACAGGCCGGAGCTCCCGAGCTCATTACTTCCGAGTGGCCCGTGATCCGACCACAATCGGCAGCAAGCTCCCAGCGGAAAGTCCAACTTTCCACAAGCGGACTCTCCAGGAACTTGGCTCGTAACTCCTTTCGAATCAACAAACCAATTTTGCCAAGTTTCTGGGGACTAGCGACGCGTCGAAGACGCAGTTATGGCTTCTCGGGACTCGGAAGCGGGTCAATGCTTTGCCGCCGCATCTGCCTGCGCCGATTCGACTGCGCTCGGCTCAGAATGTAGCCCTCGATGGACCGGACCTGGGCAGAAGTAAGGTCGTCGGAAAAGGAGGGCATTCCGAATTCGCGCAAAGCGCCGCCAAGAACGACCTGCTCGAAACTTTTGGTGCATGGAGTCATTGGCATAACGCAGATCAGGCACAAGGCCGCTACTGACGACGTCGCCTCCGTGGCAGCGCGCACAGAAAGTGGCATACAGATTGGATCCCTCATCGATCTCACTGCGGGAGATGGCAAGCTTGAAGGTTGGCATGGGAACGGGCAACGGCTTTCCTCGACTTCGCTGAAGCGTCGCGGTTCCTCCGATCGAAAAAACCGCCAGTCTGCCCGCGCCCGATCTTTCCTTTGCCGATGGGTCGATTGCCGAGCGTTGTAGGTCCGCCCCATCCGGCCATCACAGCAACGTACTGAGTTCCGTTCACCGCAGTAGGTCATCGGTCCGCGCCATGATCCCGACGCCAGTGTCAAACTCCCATAATGGCTTGCCGTCGGTAGCTCGATAGGCGACAAAGTTCCCGTCGGCCCTGCCGTGAAACACCAGATTCCCCGCCGTAGCCAGCGTTCCGCCGCTCCGCGGAAACGGCTGGTCTGCGTGCCACACTTCGCGTTGCGCGACGGGATCCCAGGCGACCAGGCGTCCGGTCGATTCCGTCTTGAGCCACTGGTCTCGCACCGGCCCGTGATAACCGCGGTCTACGCCAGTGGTCTGGTCGTGAAGGTCAATCTTCCAGCCTGGCTGAGCGGCGTGGATTGAAGTGCTGTCCAGCACGCTGAAATACACAAGCCCTGTCATCGGATTGAATGAAATGGGGTTCCAATTATGTCCGCCCTCGGTGGAGGGCCTCACGATCGTGGCGTCTTTCATCGCCCGAATCGCGGCGTTTTCCACCGGACGCCCATTCGAATCCATGCCGGTCGCCCAATTGATGTCCGTGAACGGAGTAGCGGAAATGAGCGAGCCCTTCTCGCGATCCAGGACATAGAAGAAGCCGTTCTTATTCGGCTGCATCAGGACGCGGCGCTTCTGTCCGTCGATGGTCAGGGTCGCGAGCAGGAGGGGCTGAGTAGCATCGTAGTCCCAGTTGTCCCCCGGCGTCGTCTGATAGTGCCAAACCTGCTCGCCTGTGGCGGCTCGCAAAGCGATAATGGAGGCGACATAGAGATCATCTCCCTTGCCACGCATCTTGTCGTACCAGGGAGAACCGTTGCCCGTGCCAACGTAGACCAGATCGAGATCGGGATCGTATACGATCGAGTCCCACGGGCTTCCGCCTCCGCCGGCCTTCCACCATTCGCCCGACCATGTGCTCGCCGCCCGGCGCAAGGCCTCTGATTCGCCAGGCTGTGACGGATCACCCGGCACGGTATACGTTCTCCACGCCAGATTTCCCGTGTCCGCGTCATAAGCGGAGACGTAACCGCGCACCGCGTATTCCGAGCCCGCGTTGCCGATCAAGACCCGGCCCTTGGCGATGCGTGGCGCGCCAGTGATCGCATATGGGCCGTCCTTGGGCGTGGTTTGCGCTTGCCACGCTACGGCGCCTGTCTTGGCGTCCAGCGCGATCAGGCGCCCGTCGAGCGCGCCGAGATAGACGCGTCCCTTGTAGAGCGCCACTCCCCGATTTACTACATCGCAGCAGACGAACTTTGCGTGGTCCTTCGCTACCTCGGGATCGTAGGACCACAGCTGAGCACCGGTTCGCGCGTCCAGCGCGTAGACGAGGCTCCAGGCGCCGGTGGTATACATCACGCCATCTTTTACCAGGGGAGTCGCTTCATAGGCGCGTACGGATGGGAAATCCATGGACCATGCCAACCCTAAATGGCTGACGGTCTGCTCATCAACCTGCTTCAGAGGACTGAAACGCTGTTCGGAGTATGTGCGGCCATGAGTGATCCAATTCGAGGAATCGGAATCGGCATCTCGAAGGGTGGCATCGTCCACATCGGTGCGTCGAGTGCAGCCAGTTATGCTCAGAACCCAGACTGCCGCCGTTACCAGCAATACTCCCCGATACGGATCGCGATTCATAAACCCTCCGCTGGCGATATTCCTACTAGTTGGACTTTTCTCACTGATAGGGATTTACATTTTTGACTTCCAGGATGGCTTTTATACCCGATGCCTTGCCAAGTGAACACAATTTTCCCTCGTCGCATCAGCTTCGAACAGCAATTTCCTAGATGGGTACCGAGAAACGGGGTTCGAGGAGATCGGGGCGCGAACAACATTTCCTCCAACCGGACTTCTTAGGGCAGATCGCCGATCGCCGAACAAGCAATCGTGGAATCCACTCTCGGTCAGGGTTCACCGAGGGACACGGTTTGCGGCAGGATGAGGTGCAAGGGGCATTGGCCCATAGGGTAGAAGTGTGTCTCGGAGGTATGTAAAGAGAGGCAGCGGGAGTACGGGTCCCTGGTTGGCTAGAGGGGTAGTCTGTCCCAAAGGTGGCCGACCTATGGCGCACGAAGCCTATAGGGTAGGGAGGCAAATAGGGGCGAGCACAACTCAACGTAGCTAACAACGTAGCTAAGTTTATCGAAGCTTCCAGTCGGCGGAGGCGCACATGCGTCGTCCGCCATTTTTGTATCTATTCAGCATGGAGAATTTGGCACGATCGCGGGCGAGCGCGTAAGATCGATTGCCGCTTCAGGTTATTTTTTAGTCTGGCTGTCGGGCGTCAGCTCATAGGGAGCACCGGTTCCGGACGAGCCGAGAAACAACTTGCGTCCGTCAGGGAGAGTAAGATCCCTGCCATTGGCCCGGTGCGACCCGTCTTTGGCCTGGTACCCATCGACCACGATCTCGGTGCCCGGCAGCAAGGATTCCTTGGTGAACCCGCGGCGGAAGAGGACATTCGGGGTGCCCGCTTCGATGGCCCAGTTTTCCACGGTGCCATCGGGCTTCTTCACGTCGATGTGCAACCAAGTGTGGGGGTTGACCCATTCCATTTTCGTGATGGTTCCCTTGAAACTCACCGGTTTGTTGGCGTCGAACTCCGCTGCAAAGGCGTGGTGCGCCCACACCGACGCCGGCCCTGCGCACATTGCGAGACCCGCGATGAGGACAACTGTGGCAAGCTTCGTTCGCATCGACTTCAGCCTCCTGCCGCGTGTAGAACCAAGATGGACGCCGTGGCGTGGCGGCGGCTCGACTATCCCGACTTAGGATATGCGGCGCCCATACTACTTACCACCGTACCAGTCATAAAAGCGGTCGCCGGCGGGAACCTTACGAGTGATATCGACGGCCATGGTCTCGCCTTCCCAGTGCTTCACCAGCTGCTGCTTTCGCAGACCGCCGTACATGAACTCCTCGACGAATTCGTTGCAGCGAAACTCGAGAAGCTGCATATTCGGTTCCACACGGCGATAGAGGGGCATGGCGATCCGCCAGGGCCGCGTAAAAACCTTGGGATCTTCAATGGTCACTTCGTAACGAATGATGTCCGGCGACATGAGCGTGAAGCGTTCGACCAGGTGCAAGGCGTCGCTATGGAAATTGCCGGCGCGGTCGAACCAGCTGCGGTCGTTGAAATTCGCGACGTCGACGACGAGCGTGTCGCCGTCCCAACGACCGACGGAATGGCCCATCCAGGTGTCGTCCGGCGGCCCCTCAACCTTGTCCAAATGGATCGTGCGCGCCGTATTCGAGAATTCGTAGGCCATATGAATCTTGTTGGTGCTTTGCGTGATCTGGAAAGGATAAGGCATGTACATCGCGCGCGGAATGCCGGGCAAGTAACATTTCAGCTCGGGATCGCGGTCAATCCAGTGCTCCGCATTCTCCTTTTTGATCAGCAAGGCTTCAGGCTTGTAGGGGATCTGGCCGTCGCCTTGCACGACGCCGAGCGATCCGGGTACGGCACCCGCAGCGCCGAGCGCGAGAACCGGCGCTGCCGGCACCCGCGCGTAAGTCATAAGGATAAACGCCCGGCTGCGTGACGGCGGCGGGAAGCGCGGCATGCGCCTGCAAGTCCCAGTTGGCCTCGTTATTGGCCTGCCAGATGCCGCTGAAGTTGGGCTTACCGGCGACGCGGGCGGGCCGGGCAGCCGGAGCCTGGCCTGAGGTTCGCGTGATGGACAGCGAAATGAGAGCACCAACAGCGGCCGCGGCGATGGCGACCGTTATCATCGAACGTGAGAATCGGCCGCGCATGATGTCCTCCATGTGCTTCCGCTACTGCAAGGGATCTTGCTTCGACGCCCACAAAGTCCGTGGCGTTGTCTTTCGTAGCGGGATTAGGACCGCGTCCTTCGGCAAAGGCGAGATCTTCGATGCGCGCTGCCTGTATCAGCGAGGGGAGGGCATAGTTTCCTTCGGCGCAGCGAGGCTCGTAATAAATCCTGTTCTCCTGCTCGCTTTGCCTGGTGAACTCCTGTTTCACGGTCCATGGCCGTGTCCACACGGTGGGATCTTCGATGGTGACGGAGTATTCGAGCGTGTTGGCCCCGGTCCGCGTCCAGCGCTCGACCAGGTGCAAGTTCTCGCGCGAGCCCTGAAAATCGGTTTTCGGACTGAAGTTGGTCACGTCGATCACGAGCGTATTCCCCTCCCAGTGGCCACGCGAATCGCCATACCACTGGCGGATGCTGGCGGGCAAGTGCGGACTTCCGTTCATGACGATGTTCCGCTGCCAGCCTTGCCCCTGACCCACGTCGTAAAACATGGAGACGCCGCCGGGCGTCTGCACAATTCGACGGAAGCTGCCGCCGTAGGCGGATCCAAATTCGGGCAGCCCGCCGGTCAGGCAGCGGTCCGGCAAGGCGCCATCCTCCGGACCATCGTGGCGATTCATGCGCGCCGTGTTGTAGCGAGGAGGAAGCTCAGCGCGGCGCGGCGAGGGCGTCGGATCGTACTTACCACCGTTACATGCTACCGACTTGTTCTTGCAAGTCTCGGTGGATTGCAACAGGGCGAGGCGAAACTCCCGGTCCGCGGCGGCATTCTTCTGGGCCTCCGGCGTCAGCGGCGGAATCCGGCCATTGGGCGGATCTACAATCAGCGAGGTGCGCGCGCCGGTGTGCTTGAGGGACATAAACTCCGCGTTATACGCGCCGGCGACGTCGAGTTCGGTACCGCGCTCGACACGCTTGTCCCGGCCGAGCAGCGCCGCTCGCTCTTTATCCAATTCGGCCCGCTGCGCCTCGGTGAAAAACTCCTGGTTGGCATACTTGGCGGGGCGCTGCAAGGGCGTGTCCGATTCGTCGGTCCAGATGCCCTGCAGGTCTGGCTCGCCCCAGGCTGCTTTCAGCGCTGGGGCTGCCGGCGGCGCGTTCACGGAGGCGGCAGGGACCTGCTGCGCGATGGTCACCGGCGCCGGTTTCAACAATACAAGCGCCGACAGGATCACGGCCACCACTGCGATGGACTTCAGAAGTCGAGTGCGCATCTGAGACCTCCCGCTGCCTGCCAACACCCTAACGGAGGCTAGATCCCGATTAGTAACTCGGCTCTACAACCATCAGATGGCGTCATTATCATCAAGGAGCCGGTTACTGTCCAGAGGATTGAGACGCGCTGAGTTGGGGGCGGCGCAGATTATCAACCGGGATTTCCGATTCGGGTCCTGACTCGCGCATCGTACGCTTCTTCTGCCCTCGACGCAACGAATGTGCCACCAGAGTGGGCCGCTGCGAGACTGTGCGGTTCCGACGGCTCGTTTTTTGCCGGTCATTGATGCCGACCACACGCTCCCGACGCCTGGCCGGCCTTTACGAATCCGCTTGGCTGCTTTGTTCCGTAGAGGTGTCGTCGCCTGACGCTCCCGACAAACGGGGATCTGGGAAGTTACTCTCCCGCTGCGAATGCTCTGATTCTGGACGGATGGTCGGCTACTCGTAGTAATCGTCGGACCTGATTTGCCCGGCGGGCACACGGGCGCATAAGTTGGCATGTCTGAAACTTGGCTGGCACGCAACGTGACGATTGGCGCGAGCGACATTGGCGGCCGCCACGCGACGTATGAGGAGTAGGCCCGTCGTTTTGGATCTAATAGAGCCTCATCAAAGCAGCCTGCGCCGCCTCGGCCGCCTGCCCGTCGCTCGTGCCAACATACTGCATCGTGCTTGTGATCGACCGATGCCCAAGAGCCTGGCGAACGAGTGCCAGGTTGACGTTTCCCGCGACAAGGTGAGATGCGAGGGAATGCTTCAAAACGTGCGGATGTCGCTTCTCCGGTGGAAGGCCGGCAGATTCGGCAACGGATTGGAAAACGCGGAAGAATTGCGTGCGATCGAGCTTTCCACCTTTCTGTGATGTGAACAGAAGATCAGAGCCATCGGCAGGGCGTATTTTAAGCCAAGCTCGGAGCGCAGCCATCTCATCGAGCAGTGGCTGACCGCGGTGTTGGTAGAGCGGCTGGACTTGGCTGAGCGAGCCCTTGAGCCGGCGAATTGAAACCGAACCTGCTTTCAGATCGATGTCGGCGAGCTTTAGACCGCAGACTTCGCTCGCGCGCAGCCCGTGACGGTATGCCAGAAGCACCATGGCCCAATCGCGGATAGCGCGTCCACGGGCCGCCTTAAGTACCGCCAGGATCTCCTCCGGCGTGAGATACGTCATCGTCGAGCGGTTCGTCTTGCGGGGGATTGCTTGTGTAGGTAAAGCGAGTGGGATAACTTTCGTCGCAGCTGCCATGGGAGCTAACCCTCCTTTGGTGGTTAGCGTCGCGTCGGTGCTCGTTACACCGGCGCGGCGCGCTCTTGCTTTTACCGCTTGGACTTTGATTTTCGGCCGCGGCCTTTAGTAAGGACCTTTCCCTTGAGTTGCCTCATACGCTTGATGCTCCCAGCCGTCCACAACCTTACAGTTCTGCCGTTTTTCACCCTAAGTGGTGGACCATCGATCCTTCCCGTTACCAACCAAGCCTGAAGTGTCGCACGTGATATTCCGGCTTGTCGTGCGGCCTCACTGGTTGTTAATAGTGCTGGGCTCATCGAATTCCTCAAGTTACCACAGATTAGACATATGTCAATGTATTTTAGTAAGCTACCCCGCGGCGAAGGAAGAAGCTCCGGTTCGCGACTCGGGCCAAGGGATGCATTGCGATCGTTACGAAGAATATAGGGCAAGGAAATGCGTAGAGGCCTTAATAGCATGGACACCTCGAAAACGGGCAAAGCGAAATGGCGGCGCGCTTTGGATCCCCCAATCGTCCGTGACCACCTGAATGTCAGCGTGCCGGCGCCCTGTACCCACGCCGATATTGTCCAGAGAATTGCAGAAGAGCTTAATCTACGCCTTGATCCACTTCCAGAGATGCTTACACGCCACGTGCTCGTGCGTGGCCGCACTATATTCGGTTCTGCGGCAGATGTTCTGGACCAGATCACTGCGAATTATGAAAAGCTGTACTGGGAGATTGAAGATGGCGCCTTACGATTCGAAGTTAGAGAACCACCAACGTCAGTTCATCGAAAGGGCCTTAGCCCAAAGCGCATGCCTCTGAGTGACGAATTAAGGGCAAATCTTCGCGACGAAGAGTGGTTGAAGAAACAAAAATCACTTAGTCAGAAACACGCCGCATATTCTCTGGGGTACGACAGCGACCGGACGATCAGGAATTTGGTCAAAAAGGGAAAGCTGAGACTGACGCCCAAAAAGAGAGTTGCCGTCGATTCTGCCTTCTTGTCCGAGTATCATCTCAGCCATTCGGCACCCAAATAGTTCTGCGCTTTCGCGCTCCCCGTCTGCTTTTTTCCGTAGTTTTCCGCAATATTCCATCTTTACGGCGTCCATGCCCGGTTTGTCGTTTGGTTACCTCGAAGAGGTGATCTAAGAATTACGGTGAGGTTATGACCACAACCAAAGAGATCGGAACGTCACAGGCAACTCGAACTTACGACGTACACCCGAATGCCCTGAATCGCTTGATCCTCATGGGCAGACTGAAGGCACGGAAGGACGCGAATGGTCGTTGGCTTATCGACGTACAGAGCCTAGAGCAGTGGAATCAGCAACGTGTTCGCCGGAGCCGAAGACAGCCCGCATGAACTCCCAAGGGTTATGAGTAAGGTAGAGCAAGAAGCCAACTATCTGAGCCTGGTTACTCTGCCGCACGAAACCGAAAAGTTGGAGAAGCATCCGCGCTGCGGCAAAAAAGCGCGGATACCTCGCCGCGCTCGGGCTGGGGGCGGCCAGCCGTCCGCCCCTGGCCGCGAATTCTCTGCACTTGGCGTGCACGGCGGCCCCGGGACCCTGACTTTTAGCGGGATTTCGGCTGAGCGTCCGTTTTAGATAACGAGAGTCAGGCAAAAAAAATCCCGCGATACCTGAGCAGGGCACCGCGGGAAAGAAAGCGATCGACCACCATCGACCGTGACGAAAGTTACATCAACTCGACCCGCAGCGCAAGTCGGCCTAGCCGATCTACTGGAGGCTGCGGGCTTCCACGTTCGCGGCCGCCGCGCTGAGTGCATCCACTGCGAAGGACATTCTCGCCTAACTGTCTCTTTCACCGACGAACTCTACTTTTGCCATCGCTGCGGAAAAGGCGGAAATATCCGCACACTCAGCCGCCAGCTCGGCCGCAAGATCCCTCAGCTAACTCCCGACGAAATTCGAGCACGCGCACTCGCGAAGGAATTCGCCGCGTGGCGCAATGCCGCGCACGCACTACTTTTGCATGAATACGAACACATGCGGCGCGAGGCGGGCATCGCCCGGTTTGTGCTCGTGCGCGTGGATCCGGACTGTGAAGAAGCATGGAGCGTGCTCGCCGTTTTTTACGACAGCGAGCGGTTTTTCCTCGGGGCATTCGAGTTGCTCAGTTGCGACCCGTGCCCCCGCTGGCTCGAACGGCCGATGACGAAAGAAAAGCTCCGGGCCGCGCTTGACGAAGCCTACGAAGATGAGGATGCCGATGCCGCGTGATACGCGGGATCCCAGAAAAGTGTTGGCTGCGGAAGTGGTGCGCATCGCTGCAGAAGCGCAAAAGGTACTGAACGAGAAGGCGCATGCGGTTGACTGGCGCACGATATACGACACGCGCGAAGAATTCGATTCGACGCCCAACCCGACGTTTTCGGTTGCGAATTTTCTGCAGGATTACAGCGTCAATGCAATCTGCGGCCTCTCCGGCGAAGGCAAAACCTGGCTATCGCTAAATCTTGCCGCAGCCATGCTGCGCGGCCCGGGCAAACTTTGGGAGACATTCAACGTCACCGAGCGCGCCGCGAAAATCGTGTATCTGATCCCGGAATGCAGCCGCGTCTCATTCAAACCCAGACTCAAAGCGATGCAGCTCTATGACGAAATCGGTGTGCGGCTCTTTGTGAGAACCCTATCGAAAGGGCCCGTGCTAGAGCTGACCAATCTCGATTTTCTGAGCACCATCCAAGGCGCACACGTGTTCTGCGACACTGCCATCCGCTTCATGCAATGCACGGACGAGAACAGCGCCAATGAAGCGGCGACCGGGCTTAGCGATGATTTTTTTGCGATGCAGCGAGCCGAAGCGAAAAGCATCACAGCTCTATTTCACTCGCCGAAGAGTTTTGCGAAAGAACGAATCATGACACTCGAAAATATGATTCGCGGCACCGGCGAATTCGGCGCAATGCTCTCGACCGCATGGGGGCTGCGGCAAATCGACGAAAGCACCAACACCATCCACATCGAAAACTTAAAGGCTAGGGACTTCCAAGCCTGCGGCCCGTTGCAACTTATCGGCCGTCCCTACATTGACCAGACCGGCAGTTTCAAAATGCATCTAGAGCCCGGTTTTTGCGGAAAGCTCGATAAGTACCTCGCCGACAGGAATCACCGAGGCGGCGGCGCGCCGGAAGAGCAACAGGAAGCTAAGGCAGCAAATCTCGAATTACTGCGACGATTGCTAGCTAACGAACCCCTCTTAACGAGCCCGGAAATCGTAAAGCGGTTCGCAAAAATCGGAATAACAGTAAGCGATTCGTCAATTCGTAGATACAGAAGGGACTTAGAAGCGTGCAGCGAGCGGTGAACGGTGGCTGCACGTTTGCCGGTAAGCGTGCAACCACCCTAAGTAAGAGAGTGGCTGCACACCCGCCAAGCTGGGGTGCTTAGCTTTAAGGCACGCACCCCCAAAGCGCTTGGCATGCGGGTGCTCGTTGTACGCTTCACAGGCAGAACGACGGTTGCCAGAACCGACGCTCGCCAGAAGTCATTGAGCAGTCAGGGCTGAAAACAAGGCAGTGCGCTGGTAGTCCGCAGAGGTGAAAGCGATGGAGACGAAAGCGAACGGAGCGAGCGGCGCAGTTCTACTGACACCGGCGCAGCTCGCCGAAAAGCTAAGCGTGCCGCCGTCGTGGATCAAAGAGAAAACCAGAACGCGGGCCCGTGTGCGCGATCGAGACCCGTTGCCGTGCGTGAGGCTCGGAAAGTACATCCGTTTCCGGTGGGCCGACGTGGAAACCTGGCTTGCGCGTCAGAGCGATTTGACAAAACGCTCCTAGCATCATATACCTATGACCTATGCGAAGGCTTTATTCCACGGTCCAAGTTGCTAAGAAGTGCGGATTCGACCAAGCCTACTTGCAGCGGCTCATCGCGAAGCGGGCCGTCCCGTTTCCGCCGCTGACGAAAGTGGGAGGAATCAGCGTCCGCCTTTGGAGCGACAAAGACGTGGCGCGATTGCGCACGGCACTCGCGAAAAGGCCTCGCACGAGGAGAAAAAAGAATGCAGAGAGGTAATATTTTTCGAAGGGGACGCTACTGGCTCGGCAGATGGCGCGAGGATGTGATGGTAGAGGGCGTGGCGGATTGCAGGTGCACGCCGGTCAATCCAACGCGGCACATCGAACGTCGCCAGCACGCCGAAAAGCTGGCTCCGGTGTGTGACCGCTATCGCGTAGCATCGGACGTAGAGACCATACTGCAAGAAAAACTAAAACCATTGAACGACGGCAAACAGACGGTCGAATCCACGATGAGCGTCGCCAAATTCGGCGACGAAGTTTTCCTGCCGCATGCCGACAAAGAAACGCGCCCGTCGACGGCGCACGGTTATCGTTCAAACTGGCTGCGCTACTTGCGGCCACGGCTGCAAAAAATCACGGTGCGGGACTTCCGGTGCGTGGACGCCACGCGACTTTTGGCTGATATTCACCGGGCCCACGATTTGAACATGACAACGATGAAGCACCTGAAAGCCCTGCTCTCGGGGATCTTCACCTACGCGAAACAGCTCGGCGCGATCGACGGAGTAAACCCCGTCACAGACGCCGGCATTTCGCGCAAGGTTCGCGCTCCCAAACCCACACATGCGTACTCGGTACAGGAAATATCAGACATGCTCGCCGCTCTCGATGGCACGGCAAAACTGGCGGTCGCTTTGATGTTCTTTACGGGGCTGCGGCCGAGCGAAGCGTCCGGTTTGCAGTGGACCGATTACGACGCCAAAACAAAAACCATACGGGTAACGCGGTCTCGCTGGCGCGGTGCAGACGGCGAAACCAAAACAGCATCGTCGAAGGCACCGATTCCGGTCCCGCAATGGCTCGCCGATCTGCTCGACGCAGCTCCACAGGTCTCCGAGTACGTGCTCACGTCGGCGACGGGCTTACCCGCGGATTTGCACAACCTCGCTGCCCGGACCATCCGGCCAGCGCTGGCCAAGTGCTCTGTCTGCCGCAAGGAAAAGCACGCGGCGAACGGGCATGAATACAAGCCGGCCGGCGTATGGCATGGTTTCTATGCCGGGCGGCGCGGGTGTGCGACTCTGGCGACTTCGCTCGAGACTCCGCTCGCAGCCAAGGGCATGCTCAGGCACGGCAATATCGCAACGACAGAGGCCCATTACATCAAGAGCGTTCCCGAGGACACGCTGCGCGCCGTGGCGAAAATAGATGCTTTGTTTGCTGCGCAGACGGTCACACAATGAGCCAAAAACCGGTGCTCAACCCCGTTGTGCACCATTTGCGTACCATTCCCGCCTTCACTACCCCGCAAGTGATTGAGAAGTTGGAGCCGAGACCCGGGATTGAACCGGGGACCTACGGTTTACGAAACCGTCGCTCTACCAGCTGAGCTATCTCGGCTTGACGTTCATCTTACTACGTCCTCGCTGCTTGAATCCACGCCCTACCTTGCCTCGTTTGCCGCTCTGGAGATAAGCGGCGCCGATATTCCTCAGCTTTGGCATGGAGTGGCGACGAAACGCGCCTAAATCGCGGACGCTTCCACGGTTTCCTCCGGACCGCTTCGCAGCTCGGCTTGCAGCGCTGGCAAATCGACCGCTCGTTCCGTGCGAGCCATCACGATCGTCGCCAGGGAGTTGCCCAATACGTTCACGGGCACAAATGCCGACGACAACAGGCTATGAACGCCGAGAATGATTCCCACGGCGGCCACGGGAATCACGTTGGTGGCCGAAAGCGTGGTTGCGAGAATCACGATGGCCGACCCGGCCACGCCCGCTCCTCCCTTGGACGTAAACAGCATGATCGCCAGCAGCCCTAACTGCTGCCCGATGGATAAATGAATGCCCACAGCCTGCGCGAGGAACACCGAAACCGTGGCCCAGTATAGGCACGTGCCGTCGTGATTGAACGAGTAACCCGCGGGAAGCACCAGAGCGACGACGGACTCCTCCACGCCCAGCCGCCGCAGTTTGGCGTAGACATTCGGGAATACGGTTTCGCCCGAACTCGTGCCCACCACAATCATCAGTTCGGCCGCCAGATAGCGAATCAATTGCAGAATGTTCACGCCGGCCGCCAATGCAATCGGGGTGAGTACGATCGCCACAAAGAGCAGGCAGCAAACGTAGAACTCCCCAACCAGTTTGCCCAGGGCGATCATCGAGGACGGGCCGAATTTGCCCACCGTAAACGCGATCGCTCCGAACGCGCCAAGGGGAGCGATCCACATCACGAAGCCGATCATCTTGAACAAAACCTGCTCGATCGAGTGAATGCTCTCCACAAGAGGCTTGCCCTTCGATCCCAACGCGAGCAATCCAAAGGCGAACATCACGGAAAACAAGCAGCACCGGGATCACGTCGCCCTCGGCAAAGGCCCCCACCGCGCTTTCGGGCACCAGGTTCAGCAGAAATTGGCCGAACGTGATCGGCTTTGCAGGCGCCTTCACCGCCGTTCCGGCCAGCGTCTTCAAATCCACGTGCATCTTGGCGCCGGGCGCCCAGAGGTTCACCAGGAGCAAGGCCAGCACCAGAGCGATCGTCGTCACCACCTCAAAGTAAACGAGCGCTTTCACCGCAACCCGGCCGACCTTCCTCGCTTCGCCGGCGCTGGCGATCCCGTGCACCACCGTGCAGAAGATGATCGGCGCCACCAGCATTCGCACCAGCTTGATGAAGAGGTCGCCGAGGGGCTTCAGCGCGTCGGCACTTCCCGGCCACACATAGCCGACCGATGACGCCTAGCGCCATCGCCAGCAAAACCAGCACGGAGAGATGTGTGTACCAGGGGCGCGGGCGTGGACGCGGCGACGCGCCGGTTCGGCTCACTTCTGCGACGTCCAGTTTTGCGGCTGGTGTGGGCATGTGGGTCTAGTCGAGCGCGCGCGTAACGTCGCTGAATAGTTCGTCCACCGAGAAGCGGCGCGGAATCAAGCGCTGCCGTTCCGAATACCGGATGATGGTTTCGAGCGACTTGCGCACCGCCTCAACGCCGAATCGCGGCGCGGGCGCGCTTTTCGAGGGACCGGCGGCCGCGCTCTCCTTGAGCATGCGATAGATTTCGCGCACGACTTCCGGGTGCTCCTTCGCGATCGATTCCTTGATCACCATCATGTGATTGATCGGAATGCCGCCGTGTTTCCCGGCCCAGCGCGCCGCGGCTTCCGCCGCATCCGGGATCAGCGGCTGGAGCGGCGTGCCCTCGGGATTTTCGCTTCCGAAAATGGCGGCATCGATTTCGCCATCGAGCAACATTTGCAGTAGCTGCCTGCCCTCCGGCGCGCGCCGCACCCACGGTGGATCGGTAAACTCGGCCACGTGCGGATCTTCAAAGGTGATCCACTGAACGCGTTGGAAGTCGACGCCGTAGTCTTCTTCCAGGAACCCTCGAACCCACGTGCCGGTCGTCTGCGTATAGGCGCGCACGCCCACCTTGCGGCCGTTCAGATCGCCGGGCTTGAGATGGCCGCGTTCCGGATTGTAGAAGATGGTGTGATGCTGGCCGCGCGCCACCACCACGGCAGGCATCAGAACGTAGGGCTTGCCATATGCCTTGGCTTGTAAAAATGTGACGATCGCGAGCTCGCCCAGATCGAACTTCTGCTCCCGCACCAGCGGTTTGAAGGCCTTGTTGACTGTTTTTACGTCCGCAAAAGCAAAATTGACAAGCGGCGATCGCAGCTGCCCGCTTCTCAGAGCGCTGGTGTGCGGATTCGCCGCCAAAAGAGTCTGCAGAGTCAGCTGCGTCTGCGTTTCAGGCATCGGCTTCCTGTTTCTCATTCCCGGCCAGCGCGGGATAAAGAGTCACAGCCGTCCGGGCGAAGATCCAATCGCGGTCTTCCGCGGTCAAGACCGACAAACCCGCTTCGGAAAATTTCAGCAACTCCTCGAGCTGGCCTTCGGACGTCGGATAGTTTGATCCCCAGGCGATTCGCGAAGCTCCGAATTTCGATACCAGGAGAGGGAAGAAGGTCGCGTGAGTGGCTTTTCCGCTTTGGGCCTCCGCGACGGTGCGCGGCGTAACCTTCAAGTAGAGGTTTTTGTAATCCGCAAGTCGAAAGAGCTCGGCTGCGCCCGGATAAGGAGGGCCGTCCGAGAGGGTTGGCTTTGCCAGGTGATCGAGAACCACGGGGACGTTCGGAAAGCGCTCCAGCATGTGCCTGAGCTGCGGAATCGCTTTCACGGTCATTTGCATGCAGATCGGGAGTTTCAGTTCGCTCGCGCACTCCCAGGCCGGAAAGCTTCGCGGATCGTCCACCCAGTCCGCCTGATTCGGCATCGTGCTGCCTGCCGTGAATAAACGCATTCCCATCAGCTTCCGGCCCACCCAATAGCGCATCTTTTCTGCGGCGTCGGGCGCGAGGACATCCGCCGAAAAAACGCCGGTGAACCGGTCCGGGTGGGCGGCCACGGAGTCTGCAACATACGAATTATCGTGGCCGTAACAGGTGGAGGCCTGCACCAACGCCGCTTTCGCAATCCCGGCCCGATCCATGGCCGCGATCATCTGCTCCGCGCTCACGGGCCGTTCGCGAGACCAGTCCGATTTGTGACCGCCGAGCGGCGAATTGGGATAGCGCGCCGTATCGGTGCTGATCACGTGAGCGTGGATATCGATCGTGGGGCGTGTTCGGATCTCTTCTCCTACAAGCGGCGCGGGCCAGCCGACCCGCAAGGAACAAGGTGTCGCATGCGTGCTGAGGTAATCGTGTCGCCGCGAGGGCAGGATAAGCTTAGACGGCGCAACCGGTCAATGTCGCGTCGGGCCGGGTCACGCCGCAATTGAGCCGGTCGTCCGAAACCCGCGGCGGCTCCCTTGCTTCCTCCAAAACATAGTTCCTGTCCGCCGCCGCACGCGCGAGGATGATAAACTTCACACTCGATGAGTGAGCCCGTGAGTGAGCCAAAGAGCGAGAACGATGAATGAAAGCGATCCAACTCGCCGCGAACTCCTGCTGGGAATGGCCGGTGCGGTTCTCCTCAACGGCGCTGTCGGGGCTCAGGGCCCTGTCGGGACTCAGGCCTCCGCTCCCGACATTTGTTTTCTGAGCGCCGTCGAGATGGCCCGCCTGATCCGCGCCAAGAAGTTGTCTGCCCGCGAGGCGCTTGCCACGCATCTGCAACAGATCGAGCGCGTAAACCCCAAGGTCAATGCCATCGTGACTCTGGTGCCGGAATTGGCCGCCGACGCTGCGGCCAAAGCCGATGAGATGCAGGCGCACGGAGAAACTTTGGGGCCGCTGCATGGCCTTCCCGTCGCGCACAAGGACTTGCTGGAAACCAAGGGCATCCGCACCACATTTGGATCGCCGCTCTACAAGGACTACATCCCCGCCGAAGACGATATCGTTGTCGAACGGATGGCGGCGCGCGGGCGCGATCACCATCGGCAAGACCAACACGCCGGAATTTGGCGCGGGATCGCAGACGTTCAACACGGTTTTCGGCGCGACGCACAATCCCTATGACCTGACGAAGACGTGCGGCGGGTCGTCGGGCGGCGCCGCCGTCTCGTTGGCCTGCGGGCTCGCGCCCGTCGTCAGCGGCTCCGATACGGGAGGCTCGCTACGCAATCCCGCCGCATTCTGCAACGTCGTTGGCTTCCGCCCTTCGATCGGCCGCGTGCCCAATCCGAAAGCCGCATTCGCCTGGTCGACTCTCAGCACCTCCGGATGCCTGGGGCGTTCGGTGGCCGACCTTGCTTTTGTGTTGAGCACAATCGCGGGGCCAGACTCCCGCGCGCCGCTCTCCATCAACGAACCGGGAGAACGTTTCAGGCGGCCGCTCGACCGTAGCTTCAAAGGCACGCGCATCGCTTGGTTCAAGGACTTGGGCGGGGCGCCCTTTGACGCGCGAGTGCGTGCCGTGGTGGATCGGCACCGCCAGACATTTGAGTCGCTGGGCTGCATCGTCGAACAGGCCGAGCCGGACTTCGCTCCCGCGGAGATCTCCTTTCGCGTGCTGCGCGCCTGGAATTCGGCGGCCACCTACGGCGCGCGGCTCAAAGAAAACCCGGAAGCCTTCAAGGACACGCTCAAGGGCGAGATCGAGGAAGGGCTGCGACTGACAGGTGTGGATCTAGCGCGCGCCGAGACCGCTCACGGCCAGATTTGGCGGCGCTTTCAGGCGTTCCTCGAGAGGTATGAATACTTCGTTCTGCCCACCACGCAGTTGCCGCCATTCGATGTGAACATGCCTTATCCCACGGAGATTGCCGGGGTGAAGTTCGATAACTACATCGACTGGATGAAGTCCTGCTGGTATATCTCGGCCACGGGCAATCCGGCGGCCTCGGTGCCGGGCGGTTTTACGCCCGAGGGACTTCCCGTTGGTGTGCAGATCGTGGGCCGCGACAAAGAAGACTTCAGCGTCCTGCAAATGGCGCACGCGTTTGAACAGGCGACTGGCTTCGGCAAGAAACGTCCGCCAATCGCATAAGAAGTCGCATAAGAAGTGGGTCCTGGAGGACAGTAATGGCTTCTTCATTCGCAGGAAAACATGCGGGCCCGAGCGCGCCAAGCGACCAGCCCGCTCCCGCTGAGCCCTCGTATGCCGAGCGGGCTCGCACCCTGATGCACTTGGGCCGCATCGGCAGCCTCTCATCGCTTTCACGCAAGCAGCCGGGTTTTCCCTTCGGGTCGGTGATGCCCTACGGCCTCGACAATGCTGGGCGTCCTATCTTCCTGATCAGCACGATGGCCATGCATACTCAAAACTTGCAGGCCAACCCGCACGCCAGCCTGTTGGTGGCTCAGCCTGACGCCGGCGGCGATCCTCTGGGGGCGTCCAGGGTCACGTTGCTCGGGAATGCGGCGCCCATGGCTGAAAAGGATGTGGCCGAAGCACGGCCGCTTTACCTCGCCCGCTACCCGAACAGCAAACATTGGGTGGACTTTGAAGACTTTTCCTTCTACCGCATGGACGTGGTGGACGTTTACTACGTGGGCGGATTCGGGGTGATGGGTTGGGTCTCCGCCCCGGATTATGAACACGCCAAACCCGACCCGCTTGCGGATGTGGCCACCGGCATCATCCAGCACATGAACACCGACCACGCCGATGCACTCGTCTTGCTTGCCAAGGCATTCGCCGGCCTCGAGTCTCAGGAGGCAGCGATGACTTCGGTCGACCGGCTCGGCTTTCATGTGCGTTTGAGAACCCACGAAGGCATGCGCGGCGCACGCATCGCCTTCTCGCGCGAGGTGACAACTCCGGCGGATGCCAGAACCGTCCTGGTGGAGATGGTGGCGCAAGCACGGCAAAGTTGAGCCGCCGAGAAACTTGCCTGCAAGGGGTGGTAAGCGGCCGAGGGAGAGTGAGCCGCCAGGCCAGGAATCCTATGCCCACGCGGGCCGTTCGATGCTAGACTACCGCCACGATTTGAGTGGTCGCGTTCCCTGACAATGAGTTATCGACGCATGACCGTCGCACTTGTATCGCACACTGGGGCTCTATCTACTTGAGGAGGCTACGATAATGAGGCACAAAGTTCTATTGGGCTTGCCGCTCATTTTGGGACTGTTGGCTGCACCTGCCTTCGCGCATCACACCTTTTCCGTTGAATACGATAAGGACAAGTGCAGCGACATGGTTGGTACCCTCACGAAAGTCGACTGGGAGAATCCGCACGTTTATTTCTATATCGACCTCAAGGATGCCAATAATCAGGTCAGCTCGTGGAGCTTCGAGGCAGTGTCGGTAGCCTATCTGAAGCGGAGCGGGATCCAGAGGCAAGATTTCGTCGACAATATGGGGAAGACGGTCACCGCCCGTGCCTGCCTGGGGAAAAACGCCAGCATAAAAAGGGCCGCCGCTGAATACATCACGATGCCCGATGGCCGAAAACTGAAAGTCGGCAGCGATTACGAGCATGGGCAGAACTGAACGGCTGCGAACAACGGTTCGTTTTGCTCGCCTGATTTTGGTCCTCGCAACCGTGGCGGCGGGGTGCGTCTCCATGGCCGCAGCCCAGGATGAAGCGGATGCGTTGCCGAAGGGGGGACCGGCTCCGCGTGCCGCCGACGGCCATCCGGACCTTTCCGGCGTGTGGTTTCCCGGTTTCACCGGGGGCTACTCGACGGATCATCCCGCGGCGCAAAGCCAATTTGATCCCAAGGTAACGCCCGAAGAAAGGCCTGCCTTCCAGCCGTGGGCGGCAGCCAAGATCAAGGCTATGTCACCCGCCGAACTTGAATTTGCGCGGCCCTCGGTGAATTGTCAGCCGCGCGGCACGCCCGGCATGCTGCTTCTGAATCCGTACCCCACACAGCTGGTGCAAACGCGCGACGAACTGATCCAACTCAACGAATTGAATACCAATTTTCGCGTGATCCACACGGACGGCCGCCCGCACACCAAAAATCCCGATCCCACTTTTGCCGGAGACGCAACCGCGCATTGGGATGGCGATACTTTGGTAATCGACGTGATCGCCATCGACGAACGCACCTGGAACAACTTCATCGGCTGGTTCCATAGCGATCAGGAACACGTGATCGAGCGCCTTACGCGCACCAGCAAAAACTATCTTACCTATCAAGTTACGATCGAGGATCCTAAAGTGCTCGCGAAACCGTGGACCTCGGCACCACGGATGTGGTCGCTTGGCCACGAGGATCTGGAAGAGTATTACTGCACCAACAACAGCGAACTGGAGCAATACAAATCCCTAATCGAAGAGAAAGGGAGCAGCAAATAAATCAGCAATGTTTGCGCGGGGTACGCCGCTCGCCGCTTAATCTCAGAACGCACAACGCGGTATTCGCACCGGAGGCAATCGCAATGATGAGGGTGGCAAGAATGGCAAGAAGGAATGCTGCGGGATTCGCTCTGGCCGTCGCTCTCCTGGTCTCGGCAGTTCCTTTGTTCGCGCACCATGGGAACGCGGCGTTCGACACGAGCAAAAGGCTTAGCTTGAAGGGCGTGGTGACCGAGTGGGTGTGGGCGAATCCACATTGCTGGCTCAAATTCGACGTTAAGAACGATAAGGGCGAAGTAACTCACTGGCTGGCCGAGGAAACCAATCCCCCCGGGTTGATCAACAGCGGCTGGTACAAAGACTCGCTGAAGGTCGGGGACAATGTGACGGTGGTTTTGATCCCGACCAAAAATGGCCAGCCGATGGGGCGCGTCGATCGAGTGATTCTCGCCAATGGTAAAGTGCTGCGCTACTTCGGAGAAGGCGGAGCGGGCCAGTGAGAAGGGAATCGTAGGCCCCCAGAGTTCCGCGCGCGTGCGAACATTTCGGAGAGGAATCCCCATAATGCCAAAGCGTTTTCTGATCCCATTTACGTTGGTTGCCGGCATATTTCTGTTCTCGCTCTTAGTTCGCCCGCAACAAGGCGAATTCGCGCGGCAGCCGGGAGCCGTGTACGACTCCGATAAAAAGGGCGAGCCACCGGTGCCCGCTCCGCGCCACGACATCGCCGGTATCTGGGAACCCGCCAAGACGGCGAGCGACGGCGTGCAAGCGACCGGCCCCAAAGCCATGCCCTCGGACGGCAAGCCGCAGCACGAGTTGCCTTACACCCCTTCAGGACGAAAAGCCTTTCTGGCGAATAAGCCGACCTTCGGCGTCACGGAAGTTCCCGCGGCTTTTACAAACGATCCGGTGCCGGGGTGCGATCCGCAGGGATTTCCGCGCATCCTGCTTCATAACTTCCGCACCAGCGAAATCGTGCAGACTGCCAACCAGGTGCTGATCCTCTACGAATTCAACCGAAAGTGGCGCGTGATCTGGACCGATGGGCGGCAGCTTCCTAAGGATCCCGCAAACCCGCGTTGGACGCCGACCGATCCTCCGGAATCCCGCTGGTGGGGGTATTCCGTCGGCAAGTGGGCGGACGACTACACCTTCGTTGTCGAGTCCAACGGATTTGACGAGCGAAGCTGGATCGATAACGTCGGGCGTCCTCACAGCGGCGCTCTGCACGTGACCGAGCAGTACCATCGCGCGGATCGTGATCATTTGCAGATCAGCGTCACGATTGACGACCCCAAGATGTATACGAAGCCCTGGGTGGCCATGGACAAGTTTTCCGTGCGACTGCAACCACCCGGCTTTGATATTCCCGAGATGGAGTGCGTGCCTTCGGAGACGGCGGCGTACGATAAAGAATTCGCCGATCCTGTTGGCGCCGGGCTCGACAAGAAAGCCAAATAAGCATCAGGCTATACGACGCCAAAGCTAAAGGCGGCTGAGAGATTCTTCGGCCGCCAGAGCGGCCTCAGAATGACAACTTACTTTTCGCCGGGTTTCTTTGACGCCGGAATTTCACCGAACTCGTCGCTCGCGCTGGCTGCTATCAATACCGACTCATTTCCTCTATTTGCCAATCATCAGAATTGAAAATGAACCGGGCACCATGGGGCCGCGCGCGGGGCGTCCCGCCGGTCCTGGCGGCGCATTGGGCGCAGCCGGTCCGTACTCGGCCGTCATCGTGAATATGTGATTCGTCTTGGTATCGAGCGTCATGGTCTTGGCGCCGGGCGGGGTTTGCAGCGTCTGCTCGACGACGAAGCTGGTGGGGCTATTTTCCTTGATGAAAGTCATCTCCCCGCCGTTTGAGGCGCTGATGGCTTCCATGGTGGCGGGATTGAACGCTACCGTATCCACACCCTCGCCCGTTGGAAACGTGGTAATGACGTTGCCATTCTCGGCATTCAAAATCGCCACCACGGGTTTGGGATCGCGGTAATACGCGAACAGAATGTGATTTTTCGCATCGACTGCCATCCCGCTGCCGTGCACGCCCTTCGCGCTGAGGTCGTAGTTCGCCGTCACCTTTAGATCCTTCGCGTTCACCACGGCGACGCCGCCTTTGTCGGAGATATTTATGTACACCGTGCCCTTGCCATCGCTTACCGCTTGCTCCGCTGTTCCCACCAGGTCGACGGTGCCAACGACGGTGCCTTCCTTGGCGTCGATCACGGTGGCATAGGGCGGCTGGTGGCTGAGCACCCAAACCCTCGCGTTGTAAGGATCGAACATGATCCCGTCGGGACGGCCGTCCACGTCGATCATCTTGATCACCTGCAAAGTGTTCGCGTCCCACATGGTGAGGGGCTTGGTGGTGGAAAAGCCGTGGTGGGATTTGGGATCGACCACGGCGCCGCCGGAATGGACGCCGTCAATCGAGCCGACCGGTTCGAGCGTATCGAGATTGAAAACTGTGAGATGCCCCATCGCGCCGCTGCGGGGCATGTACAAGCGGCGGTTTTCGACGTCGGAAGAGATGTAATCGAATCCGCCCTCGCCGCCGACTTTCGCGGTTTTCAGAATCTTGTATGGACCGGAGCCGGGCGCAGGCCGGGCGATTCCTAAGGAAGCCAGCAACGTCACTGCCACAAACACTACTGCCAGGGAAATTGGTCGCATCAGACGCACTCCTTCTCAGCATGGACAAGCTACTTGAGGTTCCCCGGTGCGAGGGAATATACCAGAGTTACGAGAGAGCGTCAGCATAGTTGTCCGTCTGGCAGCAGGGCGCCTTGAGTGTTAACTCTCTTGTTACGGTACCCCCACCCCCCCTTTTTTGTAAACGTTGTCATTTTAATGGACTTAGTATGCCGCCTTGGCAAACGTTGTCATTCTAAAAGGTTTAGAGACGCTCCCGGTTTAAGAGTCTCATTCCCATAAGTTACAGATTCTAAGTGCCTTGCTAATCACAAACGTCCTGGAGCGCGAAAAAGTGCCTCGCTGAATTGCCAATTTTTGCAACGTTATCATTCCAGGGATGTTATTTTTTCTTTGCACAAGAGTATCATTTTAAAGGAATTAAAAAGAGCGCCCCGCACGCTCGCCCTCGTCCTGACGCGTGAGCATTCGCTCTCGCTAAGATGCGCGCGCCTCGGCTCCGCCCGTCCGTCGCTGAGTGCTCCGGAACATCAACGTTCCCCAAGGCCCGGAGTTAATATCCATTCTACTATGGCGGTCAACGCGAACGAGCTGCTACGTTGCACGTGCTGGATCATGCGGAGTACGACGACGGAAGGTGGAAAGATGATTGTGACTGCGATTGAGCGCGGAGACCTGATTGCGGAAATCGGCGGCGCGCCGAAGGTGATCGCCTCAGACGCGCAGCACGAACGATACGTCTCCGCCCTCGTGGAATTGGAAGGCCGGGAGCGCCGGGGGCAGTTGAGCGCGGCGGGACGATCATTGGCCCGAGCTTTTGGCTGTGCTGGTGGAGAAATACGAAGAGGAACATCACCGGATTGCTTCCGCCTCTCCGGTGGAGGTTTTGCGCGAATTGATGGAGGCCAACGATCTTCGGCAGAAGGACCTTGCTCGCGAGTTCGGGACGGAGAGCGTGGTTTCCGAAGTCTTGAACGGCAAGCGAAAACTGAATAAGGATCACATTGAGAAGCTGAGCAAGCGCTTCCACATTTCTCCGGCAGTGTTTTTTGAAGCTTCCGGCCCTGTACTCGATTCCGGCTCCGGCAAATCCGTCCTCGTTCGTCGGAAGGCGCGCGATTCGCACGCTGCGACTGTGCGCTCACGTTCTCGGCGATAAGCCGTCGCCAGTTGGGCAGATTGCACCTCTGAGCTGGTGGCTAGTTGGCGGCGCGGCGCTCTGGTATTACTCTCGGAGAGTTCCGGGTGGGCCGAAAGGCCCTGCCCCCGCCGAACCGGGACAGGGTGCCCGCAAAACCTCCTTCACAACGGCTCGGCCACCCGCCGATAGGCCGCCGCTAGCCGGGTTAGAATCTCTCTCGATGCTAAGTGGAAATGACAAAGAGACGTTCTATGCGCTTCGTTTGCTTCGCGACGTTGTAGACAAACGCCAAAAGCCTCTAATAATTTGGGCTGGTGCCGGAGTGAGCATGTGGTGTGGCTTCCCCAGTTGGCGGCAGACCGCGGAGTATTTCGGTAGATGCTACCGACAGCTCGAACCTCACTACGACAAATCCGAGGGTCAGCGGCTACTTAATGAGGGCAAGTTTCCAGAGTTATTCGAACTCTGCCGATTGACCAATCAGCGACGATACAACCAGGAACTGGCATCGCAATTCACCGGCCGTGCTTTAACGCCAGTTTACGGTCGTTTCATCCGCATTGTCAATGGTATCACACCGCTTCAAATCGTCACAACTAATATCGATGAGACTCTGGAGCGCAACCTGTCTTCAGTAGCAACGGTTCAAAAGTCAGACCTGGAGAGGTGCCTGGACCTCGTAGGTACCAAATCCTCATTCGTCGCAAAATTGCATGGCTCAGTGGGTTCCGTTGAATCGGTGATTTTCAGCTCAAGGGACTATCAAAAGCTTGTCGGGGAGACGGAATACCTGAGGACTCTAGAGGCACTATTTGCGCGGGCGACGGTCGTCTTCATAGGCTACAGTCTGCGCGACAAATACGTGTTGGACCTGTTCGCCTCCAATTGCGGAGCGCGACATTTGTTCGGCGACGGACCACATTTTCTCGTCGAGGCAGACGAGTCTCCTTCCTCGCCTCCCTCATTGCCAGAGAGCATAAAGACAATTCGTTATTTGCCTGAACCCCACTCGGACCATCGCTCGGCTATGACTGTTCTGGACATCATTCGGGTCGTCGGGGATTCCGGTGGACACCTCTGGTTCGCACGGGAAGACGAATCGCGACGCGTTAATAATGGATTCGTGAGCGCGTATTTCATTTCCGACGTTATCCCACCCGGGACTTGGACCAGTTCTCAGTCGCTAGAATTAGCAGGCACGTCCGGCTTGACGCCAAACGCCATCGTTGGCCAGGGCTTTATCGATAGCGAGCTTCCAGACAAGGTCTCGCACGCAATGTATGACCTAACGGTCGGCCTGCTCTCTTTTGATCGCCTCTATTTTCCGCTCTCTCGCGCGTCTAGACTGCACGACCTGCTTGGTTCCGCGAGATTCTGGGATCTCGTGAAGGCTGGCATCTTCCGCTTCATCTATTTCGAGCAAGAGCCCGTTGTGATGTTCAAGAGCCGAGAGGCAGTGGACTCCGGAGACATCGGGTGCAGTTGTCTGCCGAAGGTGGTAGACATCTGACCGTCGACGAGCAGATCAGGAAACAGTTTAGTGCCGCTCCCGGGCAGGAAGCCGAAGCGCAACGGTTGTTCGGGACACTCCAGGCAAGCGTGTCGCCGTTTAATTATCAGGCATTCAACATTCCAGCCCTAACAAGAGGTGCTCTTCTCCACCCCACCGTCCGACGACTATTGGGAATAGGCGACGCGGTCCTTCCGACTGGCTTCCCCCGATGGGTCGCATTTCCCGTAATAAGGCTCGCTCATACGATCATGGCGGGCGCTACATGTGAGTATTTCAGCCTCCCGTCGACCAAAATTGAGTTTGGCAGCGAGATACTGGTCGGCGCTGCGTTTGCTCTATCGGCGGCTCGAGACTGGGCCGATAGCGTGAGCAGCTATGTATTAACGAGCCGATTCAATGTCGATGTGGGCGCTTACGTTCAATCGAATCCTTCGGTGTTGACTTCCCTGTTGTCGTTCTGAGACACCCAGGCTGGCATTGACCTGAGGCGCGAGATCTTGGAACACTTGGCGACCAGTGCGGGAAGCGAATTTGTGGCGTCCGTCAATGCGGGCCTCACACATATCGTGCCAAGCAGTGTCATGGAAAACGCGCGGTCTCAGCTTTCTGGGTTGTTGTTCCGGAATCGTAGCGACGCTGCTATGGTCCCGGCCGTCTGGACTAACATTCGCAACTCCGACTCAATCACCCGGTTATGGAGAGCGAGAAGCAATAGAGAGCTGCAAGAATATTGCAGGTCGTTTGGAATCAGGCCGCGTGACCTATGCCCTTGTGGATCAGGCGAAAAACTCCGCGATTGTTGTGCCGAAGCACTACGTAGCTGAAAAGCCTGGGACTGGAGCCTGTTGTCTCGTACTAGCAAACGAATCAAGAAATGTTGAACAAAAGCACAGGGACCCCTAACAACAGCCGCCGATAGCCGAACACGCAAGTGGTTGACGCCTTTGCGTCCAGTAAAAGGAATCTAGATTCGTAAACCGCAGGTCTTCGATCTCCCGCTACGGCTTCCCCCAACCCTATCTGGAAGAGGCGGCGGAGCCGGCGGGGTCGCCTACGGCTTTCAGGTATTCGATTACTTCGGAGGGGACGCAGAGGCGCTCTTCCAGGATTTGATTGGGGACCCATTTGAAATATTCGGTGCCTAGGGAAAAAGGCTTGGTGTAGAGCTTGGGATCGTCAATCGTTAGGGTCAACTCCAGATCGTTGTGATCGGTGCGGGTGAAGCGCTCCTGCACGTGGGCGTCTGTGCTGTGGGGATAGCCCAACTCGTTGAGCCAGGTATTTTCGTCCAAGCCCGTGGTATCTACTACGAGTACGTTATCTGCTTCCCAATGGCCTACTGAGACGCCGTAATACCTCGGATCGGGTGAGCCTTTTTCGGCTGAGCCTATATTCTTGGGAAGCGGTCGGCCGTCCATCCAGATTTCGCGCCATTGCTGCTGGAAGGGGTAGAGGACGACAATGCGGTCGGCCATGGTGGCGAAGGCCATTTCCATGATGGAGTAGTTGTCGGCCCGAGGAAATCCCAGGGGATCGCAGGTCCTCACTACGGGATCGTTGGTCCCGGCAGGCTCATACTTCTGCAGGGTCTTATGCTCGCTGAATAGCTTTTCGCCCAGGGGAGTCATGGAAGGCTTGTCGGCCGGCTTGGAATCCTGAACGCCGGCGCCGGAGCGCGGGCCGGCCCATGAGCCGCTCAGATCGTGCACTGGCGCGGGTCCTCCGGTGCCGGCGACTCTGTTATGGCCGTCGTATTTCCAAAGAGGGCCTTGGAGGCGGATTGGGCTGCTGGGGCGGGGCGGTTTGGGCCTTTGCCGTGGTCGCGGCCATCGTTATTGCCAGCGAGGACAAAATCAGCACGGCCGCCAGGCAGGCGATTGCGCTGGTGAACGCTTGGCGCATTTCCTCAGCCCTCCTCGATTCCACGCTTTGGGTAGGCAGAGAGATCCCTCGCTCGAGTTCTCGCTCGGGACGAGCATCCTGGCCGGATGCTCGTTTTGGCCTCTTTGTGTCACGAACAAGAAAATTCAAACTGCCCCCAATACCGGTTGAATTTTGACCTCTTGCCCAACGATCCAGAAAATTCAAACTGACTCCTGCCGCTTTCCGCTATGTTTCGCGGATTATGCTCTCAAGACGGCCTGGAACTCAATGGAGCGTTTGACGGCCGACGAGGAGCGCAATTTGAACAGGTCAGTTTGAATTTTGTCTTCTTATTGTCACGATCCATAAAATTCAAGCTGACCTGGATATCTGAGGGCGACGCAAAATTCAAAACCGACGGAGAGATTCTCCGCAACGGCGTCCGGAGCGCTAAAACCGCGCTTCGTCGCTACGCTCCTCAGAATGACAACGGAGTTGCGTCGCGAGCCTCGGAATGACAGCGGGTTGTGTCACGATCGAAGAAGATTCAAATTGACCTACGACGCGGAATTTGGCAGAGGGTCAGTTTGCTTGACTGGCAGAGAGATCCCTCGCTCGGGTTTCTCGCTCGCGACGAGCATCTTGGCCGGATGCTCGTTTGACTGAAAGCGGCCAGTCGCGTAACGTGCCCCAGCGTCGAGGCCGCTGGAGCCGCTTTGTACGCCGTCTTGGCAGCCGCTGCCTCGGGCGCCGGCATACACGCACTCGATCGTCGATCGCAATACTGAAAGGAGCATCGTCATGTCCTTAGTGGATTTTGTCGCTACACCCAAATTCGAGGAGTACAAGGAGCGATTCAAGCAGCACTACAAGCTGGAACGCCGCGAAGACGGCGTGATTCTCGCGCAAGCGCATACCGCGGGAGGGCCGATCCAATTGAGCGTGGAGAATCATCGCTCGGTGGGCCAGCTTTTCAAGACCATCGGCGCCGATCCCCAAAACGAAGTGATGATCTTCACGGGCTCGGGCAAGGAGTTCATGATGGATGCGGACCCCGAGGGCTTCAAACTGGAGCAAGAGGACCTGCAACATTGGGCCTACGAGTATGCGTACAAGGACGGGCGGATCAACGTCAGCTCGCTGGTGAACGACCTGGAGATTCCGACGATTGGCGTGCTCAATGGCCCCGGCTTTCACACGGAAATCTGCCTGATGTGCGACATCACCATTTGCAGCGAAGACGCCATCATTTTCGATTTGCACTATGACATCGGCTCGGTTCCCGGAGACGGCATTCACAGCTGCTTCCTGGAGCTGCTGGGCGTGAAGCGCGGGGCTTATGCGTTGCTCACCGGCCAGGCCATCGACGCGCAGAAGGCCCTGGAGTACGGCATGGTGAATGAAGTGGTGCCGCGGGAGAAGCTTCTGGAGCGGGCCTGGAAGATCGCCGACCACATCATGACGCAGCCGCGCATCACGCGACGGCTGACGACGCAGATCATACGGCGTCCTTGGAAGAAGAGGATTACGGACGATCTGGACGGCGGCTTTGGCATCCAGATGTTCGCGCATCTGGCCAAGAAAAAATCCATCCACAGCAGAAACCATATCGCTGAGTCGATTGCTTACGTGAAGGAGGGCAAAAAGAACAACATCAAATAGCGAGCTGCGGAATGGCGGGCCGTCTCGGTCCTCGCAGCGACTCGTAAGCTAGTCGCTGTTAGGCGGGGGTTACCCGGACTTTATTTCGACTTGTCGGGCGCTTTGCCTAAGTCCTCGGAGGCGGGCTCGCCGTAGAGTTCGTTGTATTCCTTGCTCTGGGACGGGGAGCACTCCTGCTCGAAGAAATCGAAGCTGGGCGATTGCAACCTTAGGGACAAGCGGTCGAGGGCGACCCAAGGTTTGGTGTAGTACTTGGGGTCGTCGATGATGATGGACATCTCCAGGTGCTTGGCGTCGACGCGGTGATAGCGTTCGATCACGTGCAGGGCGCCGCTGTGGGGACGTCCGGCGTTGTCGAGCCAGGTGCGTTCGTTGAACCCGTTTGATTCGGCCTCGAAGGTGTAATCGTCGATCCATTTGCCCACCGAATATCCCCACCACCTGGGCTCGGAGAGATCGGGCAGATAGGCCCAGCTGGGGTCTTCGGCGTTGGCGGGGAGCTTGCGGCCGTCGGTCCAGATCACGCGCCATTTTTTGTTGAACTCGTAGAGGATCACGACGTTCTTCTCGTTCTGCATGATCCAGCTGGTTCTGAAATTGTGCAGAGCGATGCGCGGGAATCCTTGGGGATCGCAGCCGGGCATGGGATCGTTGCTCAGCGTGGGAGGAACCTGCCTGTAGCCGTAGGTCGGCTTATGAGCCTCGTAGGCTTTTCTTCCCTCAGGCGTGTAGGGAGGCTCGTGCTCCGGCTTGCCGTCCGCGGGGGCCGATCTTGCACCGTCGGCGCCAACATCGTCGGCCAAGGAATGGGCGGGCTCCCAGATTCCGGAGATATCGCGGCGCGGGGCGGGGCCGGGCTTTTCGTTGGGGACGTCTGAATCGTAGACGGCGCCGGGCTCCTTGTTCATGGGCAGCTGCGAGAATTGCGCGTGCGCCAGCGCGGGCAAGGCCAATGCTGCGATCAACAATGCGGCGAACTCGCGCGGCCTTTCGAAGGCGCATGAGCGATTTTTGCTATTTGGGAGCATCGTCGGATTCGGGTTTGGGGGCATCTTGATTTGGGGACGCGCCCGGCTTGTAAATGTTTTCAGACGCTGTTTCCAGCACCTTGCCGTTGGCAAGAGTGACGTTCAGAACGCTGCCTCCCGGTTTGCCATTCTTGAGCGGCCGCAGGCTGACGGTAAGCTCGTCGCCGGGCTTGAAGGAGTCCCGCCGCCAGCCCTTGCCGATCATGTTGATGGGGGCTTGCGTCTCGCCGACCCAATGCGACACTTGCCCATTCTCGTCGGTCACGTCGAACCTGAGCAGGCAATGCGGATTGGCCCAAAACCAGTCTGTCACCGTGCCCTTTACCGTGACGGTTTTGGTGATGTCGAAGACCGCGTTGGCGTGGTGGGCGAAGAGAGGATTTGCCGCTGCCGCGATCAGAAGACCAGCGGCCACAATCAGCATCGGCGTGCGCCAATTTCGCATTGTCCTTACCTCCCCTCAAAGACGAGTGCCGGGAGCGGAGTCTTGCAGCTTACCGCTCGGCAGTGAGTCGACAGCTCGTCAGCTAGCCTCGCCGCGAGAAAATGCTCGTCAGATTCCCGCACATAAGTGAGGCAGATTGGGGTGCATACTACGATTGCGCGGGAGCGATGTCAATGTTGCCGGCGAGAGGCGTGTGGCCGACGTGCAGCCGACGATACTGAGAGAGCGCATCTCTTGACATTCCATTCGCATCCGGTGCACCATCGGCCACAGATCCCTGCGGTGGGGCGGTAGGGCTATTCGCAAGTAGGCTGGTCCGGATGAGTCACAGGAGATATCCATGAAACGTATGGTGCTGGCATCCTTGGGCGTGGGGATTGTCCTGGCATTGGGCGGCGTCCAGGCCTTCGCGCATCACGCTGCCACGGCAACTTACTTGCACGGCAAAAGCCTAACGATCGAAGGGACGCTCAAGGAATTCCTGTGGCGCAATCCGCATTCGTTCATGAAAGTGGAAGCTCCGGACGATAAGGGCGTGACGCAGCTTTGGCTGATCGAGGGCGCCGCGCCTACGCAATTGGCCGAAGGCGGCGTGACCAGGGATTCGCTGCGCCCCGGCGATCACGTGATCGTTACGGGCATGCCCGGCCGCGTTACCGAAGACCATCGCATGCTGCTGCAGAAAATCGAGCGGCCGTCGGACGGCTTCAAGTGGGAAGGCAAGTCCAATTAATTTGGACCGGGCCGGCGCTCACGGGCCCGGCTTGGCAAACCTCGCGGCGTCAATCGCTACGTTCGGCTGCACCTGATTCATCTCAAACTTCGACTGCCCGTCCGTCCACGTTACCACCCAGTTGAACGGCAATTTCACACCCGCGACCTCGCGATAGTCGGAGTAATCGATTTGCGTGGGATTGGGGCCGACAATGGTCTGCGCATAGCGCACCTGGCGCACCAGAAGGCCGGACTGTTTGTCGAAGTATAACTTCACGGTGGATTTGCCGCTGGTGCCCTGAACGACTTCGACGTCGCGTCCATCGATGCTGGTGGCGGGGAAGCCGTCGCGCCAGTCGGTGAGGGCCTGCTTGATCCCGCCGGGAAAAGACAAAGCGGCGTCCACTCTGGCGCCATCGAGATTTCCGCCGGTCAACGTGAGCATCGGCACCAGGGTGTTGGCGGCGTAGATCCAGCCGTCGCGGCCGTCGAAAGCGGTGGTGCCGTCTTTGGTGACGCCATCTCCCACGGGCGCGTGAAGGATGGTGGTGCGCTGATTGGGAGCTTTGGCGTAGACCTCGACGGGAACCTTGTCGTCGGAGGTGTCGTAGCCGGAGTAAGTTCCCTTGGCGACAAAGCTCGAGAGCTTGGCGAGCCGCTGCGCGCCGCCGAGCGCCTGGATGTACTTATCCAGGACCTGATCGACCGAGGGCGCGTTCCGCGTGAGCGCCGCACCGTGGCTTTCCACATCGTCGGGATCTTCCGGCGGGGAGCCGTACTGTTCCGCGAGGCTGGGAACAATTTTCGGGTGATTGCTGCTGCGATGGCAGGTGTAGCAGGTGACCTCGGTCTTGCCGCCGAAGTTGGCCTGGTTGATGGTCCTCACCATGAGGACCATTTTGCGGGCGGTCTGCTTGAGGGGCGTGTCGTCGGCATATCGCGCCCAGTCGTCGTTGGCCGCTTTGACGTGGCAATCGGTGCAGTTCAGGCTGAGGGCGGCGGCGAAGAAGCCCATCGTGCCCATGAATTCGTCCATGGGAATGCCTTTGAGCACCTGGACGTTTTTGAAGACTTGCTCGGCCATGGGCGGTTTTTCTGCCGGGGACTGGCCGGCGGGCGGAGCCTGGGCGATTGCCACTACGGCGCCGAGCAGGCATGCGAGCGCGAGCGCCGGGGCGCGAAAGCGGGTTGGTCGTCGATTCGAGTTTCATAGGCGGGCCATATTATCCTAAATAAACCTCGGGTCCCACGCGTCCTTTGCGTGTCGCGAAAAGCGCATCCTTTGGTGGCCTTTTCGCGGTGGAGGCGTTCGCGGCGAGGAATGGCACGAGAGGTGCCGCCAGGGGGGTGCCCCGCTTTTTTGAAACGTTGTTGGAGGCATTTTGGGGGCGCGAGACACGGTTCAAGGTCGGGCAGTGGATGTAGCGCAGTACGTCCACAAAACCGCTCTACAATAGCTTCGGGTTACCGAAAGTCAATCAACAGGAGATTACTGATGACATGAAGGAAGACACACTCATTCAGCTTTATTGGGCTATCTTCGAGGCGTGGAGCGCTCAAGTAGATTCCTACTGGACACGTACTAACTATTTTGCGGCCTTTGAAATTGCCGCCATTGGCGGAACATGGGTAGTCCTGAATGCCAATGACCTCACGGTGGGACGTTACTCCCTTGTTCTAGCATCCTTCTTAACGGCGTCTTGGATTTTCAGCAATGTTAAGTCACATGATTACCTTATGTATTGGTGGAAGGCTCTCGCCGAAATCGAGGCGATGCCGGGGTGGGAGCAAAAGAAACCTGATTTTGTTTCGGGGCACCCGAAACGCAGAAAGAAACTGCGAGGATTAGCTAAAATTCCGTACCACTACTTCACGAACTGGTTCGTCCCGCTCGCTCTCTTGGCTGTCTGGGTCGCTCTGGTTTACACCGACTGGAATGGAACCACCCACGTTCCGCAGATTAACCTCTAAGTAGCGTGTAGGCGTCATTTCTCTAGAAGCGGTAACGGTGGAAGTTGTCAAGCAGGCTTGGTAAAATTGACGGTTCCCGCCTTTGCAGGATTCGTGCAGGCTGAGTTGAGGATTACCTGTATGCGACGAAAAAATGAACCGGATGAGGGCGGCAACGGAACAGGTCATATCAAGTTCCGGGTAATTGAGTTTGAAATCGACGGCGGCAACGACACCTTGGCGGAAGGTATCAAGGCATTGACTACAGCCTTGTCGAAAAGCCCCGTGACCACGACCGTGGTACCTCAACGGGCGCTCCCACAGGCAGCAACGACGAAGCGCACCGCACCTCCAGGTACCGATGTCGAACCTCCAGCCGAACCTGAGACCGAGGCCGAAGCTGGTGTACTGCCCGAAGGTGAGCATGTCGAGACACCGAGCAGTGCTGCTCGCAAGCGCACACCTGCGACGCCGTCAACGCCTGTGGTTCTGAGCGATATTGATTTCAATACTGGAAAAATATCCCTCAAGGACTTTGTAGCGCAAAAGAGCCCGTCCGATGCGTATGAAAAGTTCACAACGATTGCGGTTTGGTACAAAGAGAATCACAACCTCGAAGAGGTAACCGACGATCGAATTTACACCGCTTATAGGTTCCTCGATTGGGTGCCGCCGAACGATGTGGGTCGGAGGCATTGACCTGCTTCCACAATGCTGCGTTTCGTGCTGCCATAGTGATGACGTGGAACGTGACGTTCTTCCACCTATGCCATTACGTGCTCAAGTACAAATTGGCTGATTTCAATGCGGAGTATCCCAGACGGTTTCAAGGAATCCACAAAAAGGCAAAAGCTCCGACGATTGCGACCTATGACGATTTTGCTTCCGACCTGAAAGAGTCGGAAGTCACCGAGATCTGCCGCTCGGCAAATATCATCACCAGGGAACAGTTCAATGTTCTTGACCGCCAGATCGTTAGGCGCAATTCCGCCGCCCACCCATCTACGACCGTCATAACGGTATTGGAGGCGGAAGAGTTCATCCATGACCTTGTCACAAATGTTGTGTTGACGTTGCCACTCTAGCGGAGGCGGGACTGCAGCGGTCGGTAACACTTGCTAGGATATGGGCATGGTCTTCCATGTAACGCTCACAAACGCGGAGGACGGCTGGATTGTGGCCGAATGTCCAGCTTTGCCCGGAGGCGTGTCGCAGGGGAAAAACGAACAAGAGGCACTGGCCAATATCAAGGAAGCGATCGCCGCATGGCTCTGGGCGGAGGATCAAAAGGCCGTCGCCAGTCACCGCCAATCGGGACAGCGCGAAATCCTCGTAACCGTCTAACCCCGTGGCGGGGCTCGCCAATATTTCCGGCAGGGCAGCGGTCCGGGCTTTCCAGAAGGCGCCGGTTGGGAGACGGCTGGACAGGTGGGAAGCCATCTGGTGATGACAAGACCCGGACTCCGGGTCAATCTTTCGATTCCCCAGCACAAAGAACTATCGGTAGGCACCCTGCGCGCCCTCATTCGCCATGCCGGAATAACGGTAGAGGAATTTCTGGCGCTCCTCCAGTAAACACCAATAAACGCAAGGTGTGGTAAAAACAGGCGCGTGCCGCGCCGAAGGCCGCGGCGCTACGTTTGAACCTGAGGCTGCCGGGGCGCGGCAAAAGCAGATTCCTCGGTCGCTGCGGCGACCTCGGAATGACAACGGGATGCGAGGCGCGGCGCGCCCTGAGCTGCAATGGCAGCGTGCCGCGTTAGCGGATGCTTTCGTGATGACAGCGACAGAAACAAAAAACCTTATGAGGGATTCTTCGACTGCGTAGCCGCGCGGCCTGAAGAGCGCAGGCCGAGGAAAGTACTCGCGGCCACTTCGCTCAGAATGACAACGAACCCCTCTGGCCGCGGAACGCCAGTAAACCAAGGCACGCAATGGGGAAGGCCGGATTAATGTATCGGCTTGACTTCGAATGGGGCGGAGTAGATCATGCGTCAGAAATCCACTTCTATCGGGGAATCGGATCGTCATGATGGCAGAGCTGAGGAGAATATGAACTGTTGCCCGTCTAGAACGCGGCTGGACTCGCTTCGTGGCAGGGTTCTCCGCGCGGTTCGCGGCATGGTTATGGTGTTCGCCATGTTGGTTGGCGTGGGATTTTTTGCGGTGGCGGGATGGGCGCAGTCCGGGGCGGCGCAGGCGGGGCAAGGCCGCGGGGGCAACGCCGCGGCGGGCGCTCAAATGGCGCCCAAACGGGCGGGAAGGCGGGCGGTCAAAACGGCGCTGCGGGCCGCGGCGGCGATGGCGGCGAGATCGAAGTGCTGCACGTGCAGGGGAACGTGAGCATGCTGGCGGGCGCGGGCGGGAATATCACCGTGCAGACGGGCAACGACGGAACCCTGCTGGTGGACACGGGCTCGGCGGCGATGAGCGAGAAGGTGGCGGAGGCGCTTGAAGCGGTTATCGAAGGGCCAGGTGACGTACATCATCAACACCGACGATCGAAGCGACCATATCGGCGGCAACGAGGTGTTCGCGGAGACAGGGCACGCCTTAGCCATCGGCCGCGCCGCGCAAGCGAGCGTGATGATTGTGGCGTTTGACACGATCCTGGACCGGATGAGCGCGCCGACGGGGAAGACTACGGCGGTGCCCGAGAAGGCGTGGCCCAACGACCCGTATTCGAGTCCTGCGAAAAGCCTCTATTTCAATGGCGAAGCGGTGGAGATCTATCACCAGCCGGGAACCACGGACGGGAACAGCATCGTGGTTTTCCGGCACTCGGACGTCATCAGCACGGGCGATATTTTCGACATCACGGAGTACCCGATCATCGATCTGAAGAGCGGAGGGAGCCTGCAAGCGGTGATCGAGGCGCTGAATCGGCTGAAGATTATGGCCGTTCCCGGAGACCATCAGGAAGGGGGCACGCTGCTCGTCCCCGGACATGGAAGGATTTGCGACGAGGCCGATCTGGCGCTCTACCAGCAGATGGTGACGATTGTTCGAGACCGGCTGCAAGACATGATCAAGAAGGGCATGACGCTCGAGCAGATCAAGGCGGCGCGGCCGACCGAGGATTTCGATCCGATTTACGGCAAGAGCAAGGGCGAATGGACGACGGATATGTTTATCGAGGCGGCATACAAGAGCCTCACCGGCAAGCAAGCAGACTCAAGCAAGCGGGGTTAGCGAGCGATGAGAGTGGAGATGCGCTGGGGAAAAACTCCGCGACGAGCGGGCGCAAAGCTAATTGGCGCGGCGGCGATGCTGCTGCTGTTAGGCGGGCTTGGGGGCGCCAACCTCGCGGCGCAGATTCCACGGGACCAGATTGGCGTGCAACAACTGCCTACGAAAACGCCCCGGGCGGCCGCGCCGAAGGATTACACGGGCTACTGGGTATCGGTGGTCACGGAATTGTGGCGTTACCGGATGATGGTTCCGGACAAAAACGACTTTCAATTCGTTCCGCTGAACCCCGAGGGACGCAAGGTGGCCGACACCTGGGATCCGGCCAAAGATCAGGCGGCAGGCGTGGCGTGCAAGTCTTACGCCGCTCCCGCGATCATGCAAGTTCCGGGACGGATCCACGTCTATTGGCAAGATGACAACACGCTGCGCATCGATACGGACTCCGGCACGCAGACTCGCCTCTTCCATTTCGGCGGCACAGCGCCTGAAAACGAAGCGCCCAGCTGGCAGGGATATTCGGCGGCGTCGTGGGAGGGGCAGGAGTTCGTGGACACGCGCGACGGGCAAGGCGGACCGGTGCTCGATTCTAAAGGCAATCTGCTGCCGAGAAGGGAATTGAGGCCGGCGGATTACCTCAAGGTGGTTACCAGTAAGATGCGTCCCGGCTACCTGCAAAAGAACGGAGTTCCGTACAGCGCCAACGCGAAGCTGGAGGAGTTCTACGACACGTTTACGGATCCTTACACGAACAACAGCTGGCTGACGGTGACGACGGTGACCACGGATCCGCAATACCTGGTGGAACCGCTCTTTACGCACGCGCACTTCAAGAAAGTCGCGGACGCCACGGGGTGGGATCCCACGCAATGCCGGGCGGACGAGCCGCGCTGATTGGGCGCCGAGTGGATGGCGAGCACGGCTGCAAGCGTTTGGGGAAAGGATGAGCGGATGAGATTCACAAAGATGAAGTGCAGAGTGATGACGGTTTTGTCGCTTCTGCTGCTCTTCATGATGTTGCCGAGCCGGCCGGCAAAGGCCCAGGCGGATATTACCGGCGAGTGGTCGCCGAGGGTTTACAACGACGGAATGGACGTGGGCGACTATACTGGAATCCCCATCAACCAGGCGGGGCGGCTGAGGGCCGAGAGCTGGCACCCCGACCTGCCCGACCTGCCGGAGAATTTGTGCCGGCCGCATCCGGTGGACATCGGACTGCGCGTTTCGGTTTCGCAGCTTTACATCACCAAAGAGATCGACAAAGAGACGGGCCAGGATGTGGGGTATCACCTGCACGTGGCCTGGCAGGCTGGGGAGCAAGTGATCTATACGGATGGGCGGCCGCATCCTTCGGCTAACGCGCCGCACAAATGGTCGGGATTTTCCACCGGGCACTGGGAAGGGAACACGCTGGTGTACACGACCGACCACCTGAAGGAAGCGTATCTGACGCGCACCGGGGTGCCGCGCAGCTCCTTCTCCACGGTGACGACGCGGATTCACCGTTACGGAAATTATCTGAACATCATTTTCATCATCAACGATCCGGCTTATTTGACCGAACCGTACATTCGCGAATACAGCTGGGTTTCCATGCCCGACCAGGTGATTCCTCCGTACCCGTGCGAGACGAGCCCCGAAGGGACCATCGTGCCGGCGGGGAAGGTGCCGAGCTATCTGCCGGGACAAAACGATTTTCTCAGCGATTTTGCGGTGGAGTACGGCATACCGCTGGAGGCGGCGTTGGGCGGCGCGGAAGAGACTTCGCCCGACTTCATCAAGAAACTCAAGACCATGAAGGTGGCGCCGCGCACGACGACCGTGCACTACAAGCGCGCGCAGTGAAGGCCTGGGCTACGAAGACGCATTGCGATGAGCAGTCTCGGAAGGAGTAATCGATGAAACGCACAAGGCATGTATCCGCAGCGATGTTTGTGTTAGCGCTGGTGTTTGGCGGCGGGGCCGGCGCGCGTGCGCAGACCGAGATTACTCTTCTGGCCGTGGGGCCGATGCGCGCGCCGACGCAGAAGATTGTCGATAACTTCCAGGCCAAGACGGGCAACAAGGTGAAAGTGACCTACGGCAATGGCGTGGAAACCAGGCAGATGGTGGCCAAAGGCCAGCCTGCCGATGTCTCGCTGCTCATCGCGCCTTACCCGGGAGCGATGGCGTCTGGAACCATCATTCCCAGCAGCGCGACGCTGGTTACCAGCATTGTCACGGGCCTGGCGGTTCCCAAGGGCCGGCCCAAACCGGATATCTCCACGCCCGCGGCCGTGAAAAAGGCGCTGCTGTCAGCCAAGACCATCGGTTATGAGGATCCCGATTTCACGGTGGCGGGACAAGGCGCGTGGGAGGCGCTGACCAAGCTCGGCGTCACCGAGCAAGTGGCCACGAAGAGTCAGGTGGAGCTGGGCCCGGCTTCGCGAGGGATTTCGCCCGATGCCACCAATAACGTCATCAAGACCTCCAAGAGGCTGGAAGACGGAGACATCGATATTGGCCTGCTCATGCTGAGCGACATGGTGCCCGAGAAAGACAAATACGATATCGTGGGGCCTTTGCCGCGAAAAATCTCCACGCCGATTGCGGTGGTGGGGTTCATCTCCAAGCACGCCAGCGATCCCGCGGCGGCCAAGGCGCTCCTGCAGTTCCTCGCATCGCCAGAGGCGGAAGCCATCTGGAAGGATGCGGGGTACGAGCCGCATAGCTGAGTTCGCTGACCCAGAATCGCAAAACCGGATGCGAACGGCTCGCTGGCTCTATTTCACGCTCTATTTTGCCGGAGTATTCGTCGCTGCTGGTCTGAGTGTTCAAATACTTTTTGAAGAATGCCATCGCCCTGGGCCAGGCGTCCAGAGTTGCCACCGCATTTTCACCCAAGGTCTGATGTTCCAGGAAGGCGTGCGTGACGTTCGGGTAGATCGTGAACTCGAAAGTCTTTCCCGAGCTTCTGCATTTCGGGCGCGGCAGCGGCTACTCTCGGCGCTAATCCGGGGTCGTCGTCGCCGGCAAAGGCGAGGACCGGAGCTTGTATTTTTGCCATGGTGGCGGCGTCGGGCGGCGCTCCATAGAAGCTGACGGCGGCGTTAACTCCGGGTATGTCGGCTGTGCTTTGCCACGACTGGCCGCCACCACTGCAGAAGCCAGTGACTCCGCTCTTGCCGTTCGCTCGAGGTAACTTCGAGGCGTAATCCCGCGCCGCACGGATCATCTCCATCTTATCGGGGCCGGAACGCATCTGCAGCGCCTTGGCTACATCGTCGGCGAAGTGGAAGGAGTCGAAGTCGCCGCCGTTCGGACCCAGGCCCGAGGAGAGATCGGGCAGTATGGCGATGAAGCCCTGGAGGGCGACTTGATCGGCGACGGCGCGCAGCCAGTCCGCGCCGGCACCTTTTTTGGGCGCTTCGCCGATATCCATGCCGGGAGCGGGCTGAACGACGACAACGACCGCGGCCTTGTCGTTGCCGAGCGGCTGAACGAGCCAGGTACGCATCTTCACCGTGCCGGTGGAGAGCTTCACCGGGATGCTGATCCACTGGCCATGGCGAGGCGATTGTTCGACGGCTTTTAGCGGGCCGCCGAAGTGGCCGGGGACGATGTCCTTGCGCTTGGCGATCTCCTGCTGCGCGGCGCGCACGCGGGCGAAGGACGCCGCTTCGGTGGCGTCGTCCTTGGGGCTGGGCGGCTTAGGCATCGCTGAGTCTTGCTGCGGCATGGCGCCGGGCTCGGCGAGGGAGGTGAGGAGCGCCAGAGTGTTGTGCCAAGCGTGTTCGCTGAGATCAAACTGGACGAGGCGATGTTGCGCGGGCGTATTGATCGCGATATCGAGCTGGCTTTGCGGCCAATTAAAGTCGAGGATCGCGCTCTTGCCGTTCGAGCCGGGCTGGCTCACAAAGTAGTCGCGCACGGCTTGGGTGCGGCGCTGCACCTCGGAAGCGCCCAATTGATCGAGCGCCGCCGCCACGGCTTCGTCGCTGGCGAAAGAGAAGCTGCCGGCGCCGTTGGGGCCCTGACCAGACAACAGGTCGGGAACAACGGCGATGTAGCCCTGGCTCACAACTTCGGCGCCTACCGCGCGAACCCAGTCGCTGAGCCCCTGGCGGTTGGCGGTGACCACGACCACCGGGCGCGGTGCCCGCGAGCGTCGGATAGATGACGAACGTGTGAATCTTGGTCGCGCCCAGCGGCACGTCGATCCACTGCGGGTGGTGATAGGCGATCGATGAGTCCAATACGGACTTGGCGGCGTCGTCGGAGGGCAATCCCAGGGGCATGGCGCTGGGCGGAAACGCGCGGGCGATGGCGGAGACTCTTGCCGGCTTCTCCGCGGCCATGGCGACTGGAACAGCATGGTGTCCCGACACCAAGCGAGCGTTAGCAGCGAATGAGATCGCTGCGGCGGCGAGGAGCGTTGCGCCAATTCTTACGGCAAGATTCGTCTTCATCGCTTACCTCCTCTTGAGAAGCTCTGAGATTTTCGATTTCACTTTTGTTATTCCTTGAGCCGGGCGAGAGTCGCCTTCGCGCACTCACTCATGACCTCGACGAACCGGGTGTAATTCGCCTGCCCGACGACGAAGGGGTTTGGCTCTCCCGGTTTTCGCGCGCGAACGGCCGCCAGCTTATCCGCGAATCCGTCGAAAACCGGATGGTTCTGAATCTCGACGTCCACCTTCATCATTTTGGTCCAGTCCTCGAAATGCTGGAGGGAGTCGATGAACTCCTGGACTTGGCTGCCGGTCCCCTGGGCGATGAAGCCTCCGCCAACCATCCCGACGACGTGGGTTTTGCCGCCGTCTTTCACCGGGAAGATCAGGCCCAGCGAGCCGGGCGTGTGTCCGGGAATGAAGACGGGAGTTACGCTTTCTTCCCCGAGAGTGATGGGCACGCCCTCGAAGGCCATCATGTCGCGCTTCGGCAGCGGCGCGGGCGTGGCTGCATTGCCGCCGGCCGCGGGCGGGCGAGGAATGTTGATGAAATCCCAGTCGGCGGCAGCCATGGCGATACGCGCGCCGTAATGCTGTTGCAGATATGCCGCACCGCCGTAATGATCTTCGTGGCCGTGCGCGAGGATAACGATTTTGATGTTGGCGGGGTCGAGGCCGAGGGTTTTTAATCCGGGGAGAACAACCGACTCGACATCCTTGGCGTGGCCGGCGTCGATCAACATGATTCCGGCCGACGTAGGAATTACGTAAACGACGGCGTTGCCGACGGAGTACGGCCCGGGAATGGCGTAAAGATTATCGAAGAGCTTGACGGGGCCGGGATCCTTGGCCGGATCGGCGCGCGGCGCTTCGCAGAGGAAGTGCTCTTCCGTGGCCCAGTAGGCGCCCGCAATCTTCTTTGCTTTTTCAATGTGCGCCAGAGCCTCGGGCGAATCGGGCTTAGAGGCTGGCGGTTGCTGTTGCGCGCGCGCGGGCAAGGAGAAGAGCACGCCAATTGCGAGGCCTGACAGCGACAGCGACTTATGGAGCTTTTTGTGCATGCGTTTCTCCCCAATCCTCATGGCCCGGAATTACACCGTTGGAATGGCACAGTTATACACCGAGGCGATTCCAAGTAAGCAACGGTTTTTCGGCGGCGCGCAAACTTTGGCGCACGGAATTGCATCCTCTGCGGATTTCAGCTATGTTGGCGCGGCTCGGCGGTTGCTTAACGTTCTTAACGCCAGGCGTCCTAAAGCAGCGCTATGAATCTGGCGCATCTTCATCTCCTGCTGAACCATTTTCCAATCATCGGCACGACTATAGGCGTCGCTTTATTGGTTGGGTCGTTACCTCGAAAAGACGACGATTTGAAGAGAGCCGGCCTGATTATTTTGGCTGCCATGGCCCTGATCGCTCTGCCGACATTTTTCAGCGGCGTGGGGGCGAAGGGCGCAATCAAGGACGAGCCGGGAATTTCCGGGGCTCTGATCGACAGGCACGAGGGCGCGGCCATTCTCGCGTTTTTCTTCATCGAGGTTACCGGCGCGCTGGCGCTGGTGGCGCTGTGGCAACGGCAATCGGCTTCGAAGGAGGGAGGCGCAAAGGAGCGAGGCTGGACTCTGGCATCGCTGCTGCTTTTCTCCGCGATTACGGTGGGGCTGATCGCCAGGGTAGAAAACACGGGCTCCGTGATCCGTCACACAGAGATGTGGTCCTTCCAGGACGCGGCGTCGATCAAAGAGACCGGAATTTCGGCGTTTGTGCATGCCTTTGAACCATCGCCGCAAAAATTCGCGAGTCTTATGCTCATCAATAAATATTGGTGGGCGTTTATGATGGACGTGCACTTCATCGGCTTGGCTCTGCTCATGGGCGTGGTGGCGGTGGTGGACTTGCGTATTCTGGGATTTGCAAAGCAAGTTCCGGCGCGGCCGCTGCTGCGGCTGGTCCCTTGGGGGCTCGCGGGATTCGGGCTGAACGTTCTCACCGGCGTTCTGGCCTTCATCGGGATGCCCAATACTTATACCTACGACATCGCGTTTTGGCTCAAGATAATGGCGATTTTACTTCTGGGATTGAACGCGGCGGCATTCTACCTGACCGGCGTCTTCCAGAGCGTGGAGGGGTTGAAGGCCGGCGAAAACGCCACGCCCTTCGCCAAATTTATCGCGGCGACTTCATTCGGGCTGTGGCTGGCGGTGATTGTGCTGGGGCGCTATATCCAGGCGTTCACAGCTACAATCGAAGTGCACCGATAAATCTTCCGCGATGCTGCGGCTTATCGCTCGCCGTACATTCGATAGATGAATGTGTAGGCGAGCAAGCGGCCCGAGGTTATCGCGCCAATCCACAATACCAGCGACCACGTGGCCAGGGACCGGCCCCGCGCCATCATGGCTGATTCGGTGAGAGCGGCGTCGCCGAAAAGGCGGTTCTTCATTCGCTGCATGATGAGGACGGCGGATGCGATCAGCAGCAGCTTGAGATAGAAGACGGGATTGGTGAAGGCTTTGGTGGGATAGGCGATCAGAAGGAACACGCCGGAAACCGCGTTGATCCCAAAACCGAGCCACATCACCGAGAAGAACGGCTTAAACGATTTTAGAGGCAGGTCGGAGGCAACTCCGAGAAGGCGCAGATCGAGAACCGCATTCGTACCCACGAGAAGAGCCAAGCCGATGGTGTGGCACAGGAGAATGAAGTAGAAGGAGAAAACGGAATCCGATTCGCGGAGCCAGGTGCTCAAGCCGCTTTGTTCGAGCGCATTAAAAAATCCGGGTACGGCCAACCTTTTCTCCTGCCACAGCCGGCGTCACGTCTTCGGAAGCTTAGTTCTTCGCCGACTTGGCCGGGTCCGTAGCAGCCGGCTTATCGGGCATCTGGTGTTGGTAATCTTTTTCGTTGGAGCAGGTCACGTCCTCATACATCTGTTCGTTGGGCGCGAGGGTCATGTTCCAGGTAAAGACCCAGGGATGCGTGAACACCTTGGGGTCGTCGTTGGTGATCTCGACGGCGAGGTGGTCAAAATCCGGGCGACGGACGCGTTCGGTGACATGCAGCGCATCGCTGTGAAATGTGGCGCTTCCTTCGCCGGCATTCTTTCCCGTGCCCAGCCAGGATTTATCCGTCAAGCCAATCGTGTCGATGACTAAAGTATCGCCGTCCCATTTGGCAACGGAATTTCCCATCCAGGACGGATCGATATCGGCGGGATCGGGATGAGGCCTTCCATCCGTGGGGATGATGCGAAAAGAGGTGTCCCGCTCATAGAGGATGATCAACTCGCCGGGCAATTGAACCAATCGCGCCGGGTGCGGGCCGCCCCAGATGCGGGGCATACCGTAAGGCTCGCAGTGCAGCAGCGGATCGGTATTCTCGGCGTCGTGCAGCTGCTTGGCCTTCTCGGCCGCCCACGGCTGGTACGGCAATGCATCAGTAGGATAAGCAGAAGCCTCGGCGGATCCCCCAGCTCTCTGTGGCGCGGGTTTTCCGGCGGCGGGATCGGCTCCTAAAGCTCCGTACCTCTCAATCCACATTCCGGAGAGATCGGGATGCCCATCGGCCGCGCGAGGAGCGGGTTTGGAACGATCCTTGGAAAGCTTGGGAGGGGCGTACTTCTTGGCCTGGGCATTCGTTCCCTGGGGGGGCGCGCTATTTTGATTGGACTGCGCGGAAGCGGAAACGGCAAAAACCGCGGCCGCAGCGAACACCAGAAAACCGAGGAGATAGGAATGACGCTTCATGGGTTTCTCCTCTCCACAATCGCAAATCTCTACGGATTGTCGTCGCCAGCCTTAGGCCCGACGGGTATGACTCGACCGTCCGGCATCACGAAATCCAAGCCAAACATCAGCTTGGAACCATCCTTGGCAAGGCGGCCATGTATCGTGACCTCTTTGCCGACCAGGGCGACCATGTCCGACCGGTTGACGCCGCTTCGGTGCAAGTAGCTCGGAGGCAGCCCCTCGACAGACCAATGGGCCACGTTGCCGCTCGCGTCTTTTGCGTCGACGTCCCAGTAAACATGCGGGTTATCCCACTCGACTTTGGTGAGCGTGCCCTTCAACTCGGTGGGCTTGCCCATCTGAAACTCGGCATTGAGCGAGTGGTGGGCAAATGCAGGGATCGCCGCCAAAATGAGGCCGAAAAAGATGGCCATAACACCAGAGGTCCTGTGTGCCATTGGTCTTCCTCCCAACAAGTGCCTTCGCTTTCGTCCGGTGAGCTGCCAAGTGCGAGTGCCTGAAAAATAGCACCCAGCCCGGAAAATTGTCAATGCGATCGAACCCGGCGCACAGACAGAGCGTCAGCGCACACTCGTGCTGGTAGCGCCTCCCACGATCAAATCCCAATGCTCGCCGGCACGCTTGACGGCTGCCGGCTCGTCGTCGGAAAGGAGGTAGCCGTCCTTTACGAGCGCCGACGCGGCATCCTGCACGAGCTTCAAATACTCGTCGCGCGAGTGATAGCGCTCTTCCACGGAGAGGCGCGGATCGCCCGACTGCTCGCGTTCGGCTTTGGTGCGCGCGAAGGGAATGTAGCCACCCAGCAGCGGAAAGAGCTGCTCGGTCCCGCCGATGGCGGTGTTTCTGAAGTTCCATCCGGTGTAGGTTGCCAGGGGCACGGACACGTCGGGAAGCCGAAGGCCGCCCACATCGTTGCCGTCGCGGTCCACCTGCGGAACCAGATAGGGAAGTGGCGCGCCTGCACCGTCCTTAGCCAACAGGCGATTCGGTCCGCGAACGCCCGCGAAAGCCGTCTGCGGAGAAGCGACGCCCGGAATCTTGGGGAAGGCCACTTCGCGGGCCTGCACGAGCGTGTGGTCCCGCAAACGGGGATAGCGGCTCGGCGGCGGCGCGGCGCCCTGCAGCACCCATTTCTCCATGGCCACGAGCAAACCCGGCAGCGGCAAGCGGGAGTCGAAGGGATTGGCCGGGAGTTGGCCGGTGGTCACCACGGGAGGAAAGGCGCCAACGTTGTGCGGCGTTCCGGAAAAAAGGTAGAAGCGGATATTCGCCGGCAGGTCGATATCCTTCGATCCATCGGGCGTCATAGTTTCGAGAGCGAAGCTGCGTTCCCAATACTCGGTGTCCGAAAAGGTGTAAAAGATTTTGGGCTGGTGCTCGGCGGCGCGAGGATTCTCGAGGTTGCCGTCCTCGAGACCGGTTACCGGATCGCGCTGCTTCCGATCCGAGAAGGGAAAATGGGTAGCCGATTCCATCAATAACGACGTGGGAGTGGACCATCGCTGGTCCAACTCGATGCCCGCCGCGCCGGCGCGATGCGGCCACACCGCGTCGAATACCTGGCGGTTGCTCTCGTCGGTGTCGAAGCCTTCGTAGAGAAATTCGCGCAGCCAGCGGCCGGTCTGAGAGACGCCGAAGGCCAGAGTGTATTTCGCGGAGACGGTTGCGTCGGGCATATATTTGACCCAGGCCGCGGCATCGCGCACGGCGGCGAATCCGAGGCCGGCCACCGGCGGATTCACGGCGACGTAGGCAAGCTCGTAGGTGTGGCCGGGTTCGAACCCGTCCTCCAGAGTGACGGTATTGCCCGCCAGTTGCCACTTCGCGCGAGGAATGGCCACCCAATCGGCGCCCAATTTTTCGCGCACGCGCAGCGTGTTTTCCGAAGATGCCGGATCGCTCGGCGTGTAGCCAACCAGGTCGCCGACGGTGGCTTGATTGCTTCGCTTGTCTGGGATGAAGGTTGCACGAACGAGGCCGGTGACGCCGACGGCGGCGGGAACGTCGATGCGGACCGCGCCTTCTCTGCGGGCGTCAAACTCCCAGCCGACCTGCACGATGGTATAACCGCGGTCGAGCAGGAACCCATTTCCCGCCTCGCCATCGGGCGTCTTCCCGGCCGGGCCGTCAAAAGCAGGCAAGGCCACGCCCGAGCCGCGATTCACAATGTCGAAGAGCGCGATGCCGTTTCCCTTGGATGGATCGCGCGGTTTGAAAATTACGAGATCGGCGGAGAGCTCGATCTTTCCAGCGGCGTTGCGAGGCGCTTTATCGAGATCGGCGATCACCTGGTTGCGCTTGTTCGCCGGGTCGATCAGGAAGTAGAGTTTTCCGCTGATTCGTTCGTAGGGACCAACCGAGCCAAACGAACGGCCACCGGCTACGTCGCGGCGCGAAACGATCTCGACGCGCGATACTTCCGCGTTTGCGAACACGGGCACGATCGACAGCAGGAGTGCTGCCTGAACTACGAGCCTAAGTAGCCGGTGCATGTTCTGCCTCCGTAGTTTTCGCCAGAGTCTCGCCGGGCCGGTCCGATTGGGGCCAAGTTTGCTACCGCGCGCGGGCGGTGTCAATTCGCCAGGTCGGGAAGATCGTGGAACTCTTGTTTTTGGAATGCAAGGGTTCTAGCATGACGGTCATGTTGGGGCTGTTGCCAAGTATGCCCAATGGCTACAGAGAGCGAAGATTATCCGCAGCACGCCGATCGTTCGTCGCTCTTGCGCTGGAGCGGAGCCGCAATCGTATCGTGTCAAGATAGGTTAGACTCGTGATCATGCGCCTGAGCATAGCGGTGGTCCTGGTGTTTGCGGCCATGCTCGGCTTTGGGGCTTCGCTTTCAGCTCAGACATCGGGGCCCGCTTCAAGCTCTCCGTCGAAATCCTCTGCCGCTCAGACCGATGGCAAGAAGGCCCATGCGTTTCGCGGCACTGTGGAGAAGATCGACGTGAGCGCCGGGATTTTGACGGTAAGCGGCGACAATGTACCGGGCTGGATGGGCCCGATGACCATGAACTACCGCATCGATCAGCCCGGCGACTTGACGCTGAAAGCCGGAGATCACATTACGGCGACGGTTTACGACGGCGACTTTTCCACTCTGCATGAGGTTCGCGTTGTCGCCGCCAAGCCGGCGGGAGCAAACGAGCTGCCGCCTGTGTCCTACGTTTGCCCCACGCCGGGCGAGGAGGGAGTTCTCGAGGACCAGCCGGGGAACTGCCCGCAATCCGGGAAGCCTCTTTTGCCGATTCGTATCGCCACGGTGTACTCGTGCCTCAAGTTCGAATCGTTCATTCAGGAAAAGCCGGGCGTTTGTCCCGTGGACAAGAGCGAACTGGTGCCCATCACGGCGGCGCTGTATTTCACGTGCAAGGACAATTCCAAGGTCCACGAGCTCGACCCTGGCGCGTGCGGCGATGGCAGCGCGCGGATCAAGGGTTATGAACGGCGCGCGCACGGAGATCACAATCCGCGCCACGGCGGGCAATTCTTTATGGCCGACGACAACTGGCATCATCTCGAGGGCACCTGGGTGCAACCGCATACGCTCCGCGTATATTTCTACAACGACATGACCCAGCCGCTGGCCGTGACCGGCTTCTCGGCCCAAGCGGCAAAAAGCGATGCGCAAGGGAATGACGCTGGGGCGTTTGTTTCGCTCAAGCCGGTGCAAGCCCCCGTGCAAGCCAAAGATCGTAATATTCTCGAAGCGCCCATGCCGGTCGCGGACCTGCCGGCGAAATTCACGCTGCGCGTAAAGTTCAAGCCTGACGACAAGGAGCGGGTTTTCGACTTCACGTTTGCCGATTACTCGAAGGAGCCGGGAGCGGCCATGCCCGCTACCAACCCATCGGCGCAGGGCAGAGCAGCCGCGCAGCCAGGCTCGCGGGCGACGGCGGGCGACAGCGTGACGTTCACGCCCGGCACCTTCCGGCCGGAAGCGCCGCTGCCCACGACCACGCAGGGACTGCTCCAGGAGTTGGCCGAGCGCGCGGACTCGGTGAAAATGCTGCTCGACGCAGGCAATCTGGGCGCGCTTTGGTATCCGGCGATCCGCGCCAAAGACGTGGCGCTCGAACTGGAGCAAAGCCACGCGAATGAGATTCCGGAAGCTCAGCGCCCGGAGATGATGAGCGCGGTGAGGCGATTGACCATGGCTGCGTGGCAGATCGACGCTGCCGGCGACCTCGGCAACAAGGAGCGTTTGCTGCCTCTCTATCGCGAATTCTCCGCGGCAATTGGCGACGTCGAGCGGGCTTATGGAAGCCGGTAAAACATTCGGCCGCACGACGGCGACGTGCGTTGCCGTCTTTCTGGCGACGGGCCTCTTCCTCATTTTCGCCACGCCGCATACGGATGCGCACACGCCGGTGACGTCGAAATACGAGTACAACAAAGACGTGTTTCCGCTATTGAGGGAGCACTGCGGCGAGTGCCACGTCCCGGGCGGGCCAGCGCCCATGTCCCTGGTGACGTACGGCGCGGCGATGCCCTGGGCGGAATCCATTCGCGAGGAGCTCACGGCGGGCCGCATGCCGCCGTGGCCGGTGGATCCGACCAGTCCGGCGATCAAAGACGGGCACGCGATCAATTCGCGCGACCTCGACGTGATGGTGGTGTGGGCGTCCGGAGGCACGCCGCAAGGCGATCCCGAAGCGAAGCTCCCGGAAGTGACCTTCCATCCGGCGTGGAAGCTTGGGCCGCCCGATCTCAAAATTCAGATGGACGCGGAGCATACTGTGGCTCCGCCCGCTGTCGAGGAGGTCCGCGATTTTATTCTGCCAACCAATTTGACCGGCACCAAATGGATCAAAGCAGCCGACCTGATGCCGGGAAACGCAGCAATCGTGCGCGACGCCATCATCAGTATCGAGAACGGTCCTGTGCTGGCGCTTTGGCAGCCTGGAAACGATGCCGCGCCTGCGCCAGGCGGGGCCGGTTTCCGGCTCGCGCCGGGATCGAAAATTCATCTACAGATCCATTACAAGAAGCATTTCGACCAGGAGCAGAATGCCGTCTCCGACAGGAGCACAGTCGGCTTGTATTTCGCCAATTCGCCGGCCGAGGTTCAGGAGCTGCAATCTTTTACGATCGACCCGCCGAAAGCTGGCGGCGATCCCAGCGGACCCGCCGGTTTTGGAGGCGCGCTCCCAAGGGCGGCCCGCATCGTCGCGCTCCGGCCGATGCTGGACCGCGCCTATCAGTCTGTGAATGTTGACGCGATCACATCATCCGGCGCGGATCTTCCGCTTTTGCGGCTGCGCGGGCCGCAGCCGCAGTGGTTCCGGCGTTATTGGCTCCAGAAATCGCCGGAAATACCGGCGGGCAGCAAAATCACGGTGCGCGTGACGCCGTTGCCGGACTATTCAGACCAGCCCAAGGTAACCAGGCAGTTCCCGCTCCAGATGGTTCTCGATTACGTTCCTCTATAGCAGAGCTTAGGCTTTCCCTCGCGCTCGATGTAACGACTTTTGCATGCCAGCAAAGCGTTAGCGCGGTTCCGTTGACAGGCCAAGCAGAGCAGGGCTACACTCCGAGCCAGGGAAGTTCGCAAGCCGGAAGTGGGAATTCAAAATACTGGCTAGGCAAGAAATCAAAACGACATCGCTGGCAGGCCCTAAGGCGCCCAAAGACAGAAGCCTCGGCCGAAATCGGGAGATCCGACGTGGCACGCGATCCTCAGGATAATCAGCGCAAGAAGAGATTGTCGCGGCGCGATTTTGTAAAGACCGCCGGAGTAGGCGTCGGCGCGGCGGCTTTGAGCGGCCTGGGTGTGCAACAGGCGGAGGGGCAAGGCCGTCCGCCGCATTGGGATAAACAAGCGGATATTGTGGTTGTCGGAGCCGGGGCCGCAGGGCTGCCCGCCGCTATTGAAGCCGCCGAACAGCGGCGCTTCGGTCATCTTGATCGACGCGAACTTCGATATTGGCGGCCACGCCATGGTGAGCGGCGGCAACGTTGCGCTGGGCGGCGGCACGAGCCGGCAGAAGAAGTATGGCATCGAGGATTCAGCGGACCTCTTGTACGCGGACCTCACCGATTGGTCCGTGGTCGAACCCAACGGCTTCCCCGACTACCGGTACAACGACAAGGAGATCATTCGCGCGTTTGCCGATAATAGCGCGCCGACGTTCGAATGGCTGGTCGCGCATGGCGTGACGTTCGTCGAAAAAGCTCCCGACAATCAAGGTGCGAACTCCACCGGAAATTCCGCTCTGCGGGAGAACCACTCCGCTCCCTTGGGGTGGACGATGATGCAGACCGGAAAGCCGGCGGACCCCAGCGTGGCGGCGACCACATCGTCCGGAGTCGGGCTGGTGCGGCCGCTGGAAGCGGCGGCACGGAAAGCCAACGTGCAGATTCTCTTGAAGCACAAGATGGCCAGCCTCGTCCGGCAGGGAAGTACGTCCGGAAAAGTTCTGGGTATCAAGGCCACCAGCGAGGGTAAGACCCTGAACATTGGCGCGCACAAGGCGGTGATCCTGGCCACCGGCGGTTCCAGCAACAACGTGAACTTCCGGAGAGTCTTCGACGTCAGATTGACGGAGGAGTACAACGGCGTGGCCGGCGAGCCTTACTCTTTCCAGGACGCCAGCGGAGAGCTGGCGGGCATCGCCATCGGCGCTTCACTCTGGGGCGCGTACAACCAAGTGGGAGAGTTCGGCGATCGGCTCACCAAGGCGGGCAGGATCGGCACCCGATACGGCTATCGAAATCTGGAGTGGCAGCCGGGGAGCCCTGTCTTCCACCTGGTGCGAGCGAGCGGCCTTACCGTACGCGACTACCAGAACGTGATTCTCGTGAACCAGGCCGGCGCGCGCTTCTATGATGAGACTGCCGGCCAGTATACGGCCAACAATTACCATGGGCTCGCTTCCTATAAGCCCGGCAGTTACCTCAATGCCAAAAATATCAAGTACGACCCGGCTAATTTTCTGGACGCCGCACTCGCCGGCACCGGAGAGACGGTCAACGGCGGCGGTCCCATTTGGGCGATCTTCGATGCCGATGCCGCGAAACGCGAGCAGTGGACGGTTACTCCGCCGCACGTGGATCCCGACGGGTATTTTTTCTCGGGAAACACGCTGGGTGAATTGGCGGCCGCCATTGTGAATCAATATCAACGCAAGCCGATATCCGGCGCTACCCTCGAAAGCACGGTCAGGCGTTACAACTCTTTCGTGGATTCGGGGAACGACGCCGACTTCGGGAAGCCCGCTCCCAAGTACAAAATTCAGACGCCGCCCTTCTACGCGGCCTGGGCCATGCCCGTGATCCACGACACCCGCGCGGGGCTGCGCATCAACGCCAAGTGCCAGGTGATGGATTTTTCCGGCAACGTAATTCCGGGCCTCTACTGCGCGGGAGAGAGCGCCGGCGGCTTCAGCCTGCACGGCCTGGCGCGCTGCGTCGTGCAAGGCCGCATCGCGGGGAAGAACGCGGCCGGCGAAACGTCGGAGATTTCAAAGGCCTAGGCCGGCGGTTGCCGGCAGTTGTCAGGGGCGGATCGAATTTCTAAGCGAGGAGCGAAATCATGAAGACCACCTTCACCTTGTCGATCACCTTAACGATGGCGATCGGCGCATTGATGCTGGCGTCCGCCGCAGCCCAGGCGCAGGACCAGGTCACCTTCGCGAAAAACGTGGCGCCCATCCTTCAGCAGCATTGCCAGATCTGCCACCACGTGGGCACGGTGGCTCCGATGTCGCTGGTAACTTACGGAGAGGCGCGTCCATGGGCGAAGGCCATCAAGCAGAAGGTGGAGGCACGGGAGATGCCGCCGTGGCTGATCGATCAGAACGTGGGAGTTCAGCATTTCGCGAATGACGAGTCGCTGAGCGATGAAGAGATCGCGACGATCGTGAAGTGGGTGGACGGCGGGGCGGTGGAGGGAAATCCGGCGGACATGCCGCCGGCGCGCAAGTTCGCGAACGATCAAGCCTGGCAGATCGGCAAGCCGGACATGGTCATAACGCTGCCGAAAGACGTGCTCGTCAAGGCCCACGGGCCCGACTGGTGGCCGGACATCCTGATCGATCCCGGCCTGACGGAAGACCGCTACGTTCAGGCGATCCAGATTATTCCCACCAAGGGCTATAACGTCATCCACCACATCCGGACTTCGCTCGTCGAAGCGGATGCCGGCACTCGGCCACAGCGGCCAGCTCGATGGAAACGTTTCACTCGAGGTCGGCGAGCAGGGCGTGTTCCTCAATGAGTATGCGATCGGCAAAGGCGCGGACGTGTTCACGGAAGGCTCGGGCCGGCTGATCAAGGCGGGAACCAAAATCAACTTCCAGTTCCACCTGCATGCCAGCGGCACGGAGACTCCTACCAACGTGGCCTTGGGCTTGAAGTTTTATCCCAAGGGCTACGTGCCCAAGCACGTGATCACTTCGCTCACCGTGGGCGTGAATACGATCGACATCCGGCCACACGAAGCGAACGTACGGTCCGATGCCTACATGGGGCTCATCAAGCCGACCCGGCTGCTCTCGTTTCAGCCGCACATGCACAACCGCGGGAAGGCCGAATGCCTGGAAGCGATCTATCCGAGCGGGAAAACGGAGATGCTGAGTTGCGCCCGGTTCGAATTCAACTGGATGCGCAACTACGTTTACGCGGACGATGCGGCGCCGCTGCTGCCGGCAGGGACCGTTCTTCATAGCATCATGTGGCACGACAACAGCGACCAGAGCAGATTCAACCCCGATCCGGACGCGCAGGTGACGTGGGGAGAACGAACCATCGACGAGATGGGCTCGGCGTGGCTGAGCTACTACTACATGTCCGACGAAGACTTCAAAAAAGAGACCGAAGAGCGCAAGGCCGAACAGCGTACGCTCACCAGTACGCGCTAATGGAAAAGAGGAATTTGCCTCAGGGTTGGAATCGGCATCGATGCGGGGTGGCTATTTTTGCCGCCCTGCTTTGCCTCGCGGCAGGCGGCTTGCGCTTGAACGCCCAGATCACCTATCCGGGAGCCCAATACCGCAGGGGCCAGGATGTGAGTCCCACGTTTGACGGGTGGGAGAGCAATGCCGACGGTTCCTTCTCGATGTATTTCGGCTACCTCAACAGAAATTCCGACGAGGAGATCGACATCCCGATCGGTCCCGAGAATAGCTTCGATCTTGGAAACGGCGATCAAGGCCAGCCGACGCACTTCTACCCCGGAAGAAGATGGTTTGTGTTCAAGGTGGTTGTGCCCAAAGACTGGGCTAAAACCAAGCGGCTGGTTTGGACGCTCACGAACAGGGGCAGGACGAATCTCTCCAAGGGTTGGCTGCAGCCGGAATGGGAGATAGACGACCTGCTCATCGCCAAAAATGCACCTTCCGATCCTTTCCTGAGTACCGCCAACTCCAATCCTACTGCCGACAATAAGCCTCCCATCATTACGGGAGGCGCCAGCCAAACCAACATCACCCTGCCCGCAGCCGCCACATTGAGCGTGACAGCCACCGACGACGGGCTTCCCAAGCCGGGCCCCGGAGACCGGGGCGGGCGCGTGGAAGGCGTGAAGGTTCGATGGATCCTTTACCGGGGGCCGGGCAAAGTTCAGTTCGATCCGGAGTTGAGCCCGGCCGTTTACGGGAAGCCGCTCACATCGGAGACCAAGGTGAGCTTCAGCGAACCAGGCGACTACCGGATTCGCGCGATTGCCACCGATGGGGCGACCTTCTCGACCTACGATGTGGACGTAAAGGTGAATCCTCGAGCCAGCGCCCAGAACGCGCCCTGACGCCCGTCACTCGGTCCCTCTGCTAATTCCGCGCCATCAAATTGCCATTCAGCGAAGGCTGAGCAGGCCCCATCCCATTTGCAAGTGGGCGTGAGAATGCCGGCAGGGACCGTCCTGCGCGAAGCCGTCCCCGTCTTCGGCTCGGCGCGATGCGATGGGATTCGTTTCTGATAGCATGCAGAACTTGAGGTTCGCGAGGAATCGGCGATCATGCTCGCTCTGAAGTTTCTGCCGCTGGCGTTCAGCGCCCTTTTGCCGGTAATCAATCCGCTGGGGTCGGCACTCTTGCTGCTGGGGTTGGTCGGTCCTGAAAAACCCGAGGTTTTTCGAATCCTCGCCCGCAGGATCGCCATCAACACCCTCTTCTTTCTTCTGGCCATCGATCTGGGCGGGGCGGCTATTCTCGCTTTTTTTGGGATCTCCCTGCCGGTGGTCCAATTCGCGGGCGGGTTCGTTCTGGCGGCGATGGGCTGGAATCTGCTGAATCAGAAGGATGTGAGCACGGAAACGAGCATACAGGCTCTCGCCTGCCAATGGGAGCTCACTGCGCGACAGGATTTTTTATCCCTTCACCTTCCCGATAACCGCGGGGCCGGGCTGCATCGTGGTTACTTTGACATTGAGCGCTCATGCCTCGCAGACGAATCCGATCGACGAAGCCTTCGCCCATCTGGGAATTTTCGGAGGCATTCTCTTGAACTGCATCGTGGTGTATCTGAGCTACGCTTACGCCCAGAAACTCACCACCAAATTCCCGCGGCAAACCGTTCACGGCGTCTTACGGGTGATCGCCTTCATTCTGCTGTGCATCGGAGTGCAGATCGCCTGGAAGGGGCTGGACGCGCTGATCCTCTCGATGGGCAGATCGTGAATTCGGGTAACAAATCAAGCAACGGATCGGTTGCACCGGTCATCAGATTTCCGAGGCCAGATTCCACTCAGTCGTTGGAGACAATTATGCTGACACGCTTCTGCTCGACGATCCTATTGCTGCTGACGATGGTCATGGTTTGCTCCTCGCCAGCGCCCGCCATCGAAGAACACCACGGAATTCTCGTTGGAACTGTCATGAAGTTGGATGCCGGGGCAAGGACGGTCGTCGTCAAGCTAGCCGACGGAAGCGAGCATACGTTTCACTTCGTCAAGCGAACGGCGGTGCATGGAGCAGCAGATACCGCCGACGCCGCCAAGGATACCTTCCGTGGACTGAAAGAAGGCAGCCAAGTGGCGGTGCATTACACGGCCAAAGGAGCCGACGAAACCGCCGACGAGGTCGACAACATCGGCAGGGATGGACTGAAATCTACCGAAGGCACCGTAACGCACATCGATCGAGGCGCCAAAACGCTCACCGTGAAAGCCGCCGATGGAACGGATCAGGTTTATCGCCTGACGGACAGCGCTGCCAAGGATGCGGGACAGGACGTCGAGGCGGGGACGGAAAAAACCGCCAAGGTGACGGTCTACTATACGGAAGAGGGCGGGCATAAGGTTGCGCACTTTTTTAGAAAGGCACTTTAGCTCTTGGGAAGAGACCTCCGCCACACTTGGAAATCGGGGAAGAATCGTTGAAGGGCAGGGCACGAACCTCATTGTGCCGGCAGGCCGTCACACACCGGAATTGCCACTTGCGTCCGCCTCTGTAAGGAGTATCTTCGAAGAAAGTAAGTCCGGGTCGAACAAGCGCCAGGCGGTTGCAAGCTGCACGACCTGCGCCGGAGCAGAATGAAATGAACGCCGGAAAAGTCGACACGTACATACTTTTCGGATTGCTCAGCGCAGCGTTCCTTCTATTCCCTAACCGTGCTCGCGCGCAGGCAGCGCCGGGGCCGCTTCCGCCACCCTCGGGCTCACAATCACAATCGCAGCCGGAGCCTTCCGAGCGCAGGGCCGCGCCCGCGCCCAGGCCCAAACCGCCCGCGCCGCCGCCGAGAACGACTCTCGCCGGCCTCTGGAAAATGAATAAAGACCAGAGCGACGATCCGCGGGAGAAGGTCCGCGTGGCCGAAGGTGGTCCGAACATTGGCAATTCTGGCGGCGGCTATCCGGGAGGCGGCTACCCGGGTGGAGGTGGTTATCCTGGCGGAGGTTATCCCGGAGGAGGTTACCCGGGGGGCGGCTATCCAAGAGGGGGAGGCTATCCAGGCGGTGGCTATCCAGGCGGAAGGCCGGGGGGACCTGGCTATGGCGGGCAGGATATCGAGAACAATCCAAGAATTCAGCCGCTGCTTCGTCCCGCAGGGTTGCTGAATGTCGATCTGAAGGATCAAGAGATCGACGTGACCGAGGACCAATATCGCAAGTTGCTTCTATACACGGACGGGCGGCAGGTTCCGAAGCAGACAGATAATAACCGTGAAGAGATCGCGGCGCATTGGGACGGCAACCACCTGGTGTCGGACGAAAAGAGCCCCCTGGGCGGGAAGATGAGCCGAGTGTATGAACTTTCGGGGGACGGCCGGCAGCTTTATGAAACCTTGCACATCGATAACGGCCGTTCGGGAACGCCGATTACGATCAAATACGTTTACGACATTCCCACATCGGATGCGGATGCCCACATCCAGAATCCGGAAGACTCCGACCCTGGCCGGCCTACGCTGAAGAGACGTACTCAAGACGACGGAAGCATTCCCCCGCCACAGTAGCAGATACCTTAAAGCGTGCGAGCGGTGTTCGCGTTTAACGCGGCTTTACCGCATCCTGGGGTGAGATTCAGGCTGTCGCGGTAACCTCTTTGCGCGTGATACCGGCGGGGATGGTGACTGCGACGGACGTGCCAGGATTTGCGTTGCTGATGTGCAATTCTCCGCCGGCTTCCTTTACCCGCTGCCTCATCCCGCCGATTCCGACGCCGATCCGGTCGGGGCGGAACTCCATAACTTTTTCGGAAATGCCCTTGCCGTTGTCACGTATGGAAAAGATGAGCTGGCCCTGGGTTTCGGCCAGCGTAACCCACGTGGCACTGGCACCCGAATGCCGGAACACGTTGGTAAGGGCCTCTTGAATGATGCGAAAAACGGTGGTTTCCAGCTCGGGTGTGAGCCGGGGGAAATTGGCGGGAGTAATGTCGATGGAAATGTCGATGCCGCTGCGCTTGGCGAGGCCATCCAGATACCACTCCAGCGCCGATTTCAAGCCGACTTCGTCGAGCATGGGCGGATGGAGCAGATGAGACATGCTGCGAACCTGCTGTATGGCGCTATCGAGCAGGCGGCTGGCATCGGCCGAGGCTTCCCTGGACCATTCCGGGCAGTCCTCGGCTAGATTGATTCGATCCAGGACCATCTTGGCAGCCACCAAATCCTGGCCAAAGCCGTCGTGCATTTCCCGCGCCAAGCGGCGCCGTTCGTCGTCCTGCGTGGCAATCAACCGGCCCGAAAGGCAGCGGAGCTCGAAATTCAGCATTTCGAGATCGCGCGTCTTGCGGTGCAGTTCGGCAAAGACGCTGACTTTGGCGCGGAGCAATTCCGGAACCACGGGAACGGAGATGTAATCGACGGCGCCGCGCTGATAGCCCTTGAGGCGGTCGATATCGGTCAAGTGCACGGCGGAGATGAAAAGGATGGCCGTTTTCTCGAAGCGCGGGTGCTGGCGGATGATGTCCGCCAGTTCAAAGCCATCGAGCTCGGGCATGCTCACGTCCATGAGAACGACGGCCACGTCGTTTTTGAGGAGCACTTCCATGGCCTCTCGGCCCGAGTTGGCTTTGATGAGGTTCTCGCCGAGTTCGTCCAGGATGGCCTCGTAGCTGAGCAGTTTGGCGGGCTGATCGTCCACCATCAGGATGTTGACTTTGTCGTTCACAGAGGTTCTCCCGTCCGTGGCGCTGAAAGATTGGTTGCTCATCGGTGTGTTTGTCATGGATATGGGCGCCCTAGCGATGCAGCCACATGCGCAGGGCCGCAAGCAATTGATCGGTATTCACGGGCTTGGCGAGGTATTCGGAGGCGCCGGCTTCGAGGCACTTTTCCCGATCGCCTTTCATGGCTTTCGCGGTCAAGGCGATGATGGGCAGGCGCCGGAACGATGGATTCTGCCGGATCACCTGCATGGTCGCGTAGCCGTCCATTTCCGGCATCATGATGTCCATCAAGACGATGGCCAAATCGGGAGTCGATTCCAAGGTCTGAATCGCCTCGCGGCCGGTTCCGGCGGTGAGCACGCTCATTCCACGGCGTTCCAGCACGCTGCTCAGCGCGAAGATATTGCGCACGTCGTCGTCGACGACGAGGACCTTCTTGCCGACCAGCGCTTCGTCGGAGCGATGCAGGCGATCGAGCATCTTCTGCTTTTCGGGCGGCAGGGTGGAGATGACTCGATGCAAGAACAAGGATGTTTCGTCGAGCAGGCGTTCCGGCGATTCGACGCCCTTGACCACCACGCTGCGGGCCAAAGTGCGCAGGCGAGCATCCTCCTCGGGTGAAAGTTCCTTGCCGGTGAAAACGACGATGGGCAATTCGCTGAACTCCGGGCTCTGGCCCAACTGGTCCAGCACGTCGAAGCCGGACATATCCGGAAGCCGCAAATCGAGCACGACGCAATCGATCTGCTGCTCCTTGATGGCGGCGAGGGCTTCCTCGCCCGTGCCGGCCGTGCAGACGTCGATATCGTCATATCCGAGCAGCTCCTGAATACTCATCTGCTCGGCGGGATTATCTTCGACGATCAGCAAGCGCTTGCGGCGCGGCGTGGCGTAGTCCTTGATGCGCGTCAGGGCCGCTTCGAGCGCTTCCTTGGATGTGGGTTTGGTGACGAAGGAAAACGCCCCGCGGGCCAATCCGTGACTGCGATCCTCATCGAGGGTGAGCATCTGGACGGGAATGTGGCGCGTGGCGGGATCCTGCTTCAAGTGGTTCAGCACGGTCCAGCCCAGCATGTCGGGCAAGAACACGTCCAAGGAGACCGCCGTGGGCTGATATTCGCGGGCCAGCGCGAGAGCGTCGGTTCCGCGAAGCGCGACGAGAACCTTGAAGCCCCTATCGTGCGAGAGGTCGCACAAGATGCGGGCGTAGTGAGGATCGTCCTCCACGATCAGCAAAACCGCGTCGCCGGGCTGTAGGTTGCCGCGATCGTCGGCGATTTGCTCTACGGGGTGTTCGACGACCGGAGCAACCAGCTGCACAGCCGGCTTGGAAGACGAGATCCGGCTCTCTACAGCGAGGGTTCCTGCGGATGGGCCGACATAAGTGAGCGGCAGATACAGGGTGAAGGTGCTGCCCGCTCCGGGAGCGCTGCGCAATTGAATTTCGCCTCCCAGGAGGCTGGCCAATTCGCGGCTGATCGCCAGTCCCAAACCGGTTCCGCCGTATTTGCGGCTGGTGCCCGCGTCGGCTTGCTGGAAGGCCTCGAAGATGATCCGCTGCTTCTCAAACGGAATACCGATGCCTGTGTCGGCGACCTCAAAGGCCACGACGGAGGCAGCCGAACTGAGGATCGGATGATCGGCGCTCCAGCCGGTCTCGGCGAGCGAAACGGAGAGCCGCACGCCTCCGTGCTCGGTGAACTTGAACGCGTTGGAGAGCAGGTTCTTGAGAACTTGCTGCAAGCGCTTGGAGTCGGTGACCAAGCTGCGGCCAAGGTGCGCGTCGGGGTGGACCTCGAAACTGAGACGCCGGTTTTCCGCCTCGTGACGGAAGGGCCGGGCCACCATCTCGAGCAAGCTGGAGAAGAACACGTCTTCCGCTTCGACCGATACCGTGCCGGACTCGATCTTGGAGAGATCGAGGATGTCGCTGATCAGGTTCAGCAAGTCGGTTCCGGCGCCGTGAATGGTGCGAGCGAACTCGACTTGCCGCGGCGTCAGATTGCCATCGGGGTTGTCGCTGAGCTGCTGGCCGAGCACCAGTATGCTATTGAGCGGCGTGCGCAGCTCGTGGGACATGTTGGCCAGGAATTCGGACTTGTACTTGGAGGTGAGCGCCAGCTCCTTGGCCTTCTCTTCCAAAGCGCGGCGGGCCTGCTCGATCTCCTGGTTCTTGCGTTCGACTTCCACGTTCTGCTCGGCGAGCTGCTGGGCTTTTTGCGCCAGCTGCTCGTTGGTCTGCTGCAACTCCTTCTGCTGGGTTTGCAGTTCGGTGGCCAGCTGCTGAGACTGCTTCAGCAGCGCCTCGGTTTGCATGGTGGCTTCGATGCTGTTGAGCACGATGCCGATGCTGGAGGTGAGTTGATCGAGGAAGGCCAGATGCGAGGTGGTGAAGGCGCTGAGCGAGGCCAATTCGATCACGGCTTTCACGCGGCCCTCGAAGAGCACAGGAAGCACGATGACGTTTCGCGGAACGGCCTTGAAGAGGCCGGAGCGAATGGGAATGGCGTCCTCGGGCAGTTCCGCGATGAGCATGCGGCGCTTCTCGAGGGCGCATTGGCCAACGAGCCCTTGCCCGAGAGCGAGAGCCTGGGGGTGTCCATCCTGGCCATCATCGGCGAACGCCGAGAGCAGCCTCATGCCGGCGGACTCTTCCGTCTCGACTTGATAGATCACGCCCTGCTGGGCGGCCACCAGGGGAGCCAATTCCGAAAGAAGCATGCGGCCGACGGTGGCCAGGTCGCGCTGGCCCTGTAACATGCCGGTGAAGCGAGCGAGGTTGGTCTTCAGCCAGTCCTGCTCGGTATTGCGCTCGGTGGTGAGGCGCAAGTTATCGATCATGGTGTTGATGTTGTCTTTCAACTCGGCGACTTCGCCGCTGGCTTCCACCTGGATCGATCGGGTGAGGTCGCCCTTGGTAACGGCGGTAGCGACTTCGGCGATGGCGCGGACCTGGTTGGTGAGGTTATCGGCGAGCAGGTTGACGTTTCCGGTGAGGTCCTTCCAGGTGCCCGCGGCGCCGGGCACGTTGGCCTGGCCGCCGAGGCGCCCTTCGACTCCCACTTCGCGGGCCACCGTGGTCACCTGATCGGCGAAGGTGGCCAGCGTGTCGGTCATGTTGTTGATCGTCTCGGCCAGCGCGGCGACTTCGCCCTTGGCGTTTACCGTGAGCTCCTTGGTGAGATCGCCGTTGGCGACGGCGGTGACGACTTTGACGATGCCGCGCACCTGCTCGGTGAGGTTGGCGGCCATGACGTTCACGTTGTCGGTGAGGTCCTTCCAGATGCCCGCCACGCCCGGCACTTTGGCCTGGCCGCCGAGCTTGCCTTCGGTGCCGACTTCGCGGGCCACGCGGGTGACTTCGGCGGCGAAGGCGTTCAATTGGTCCACCATGGTGTTGATGGTGTTCTTCAACTCGAGAATTTCGCCCTTCACGTCCACGGTGATCTTGCGCGAGAGGTCGCCGCGGGCCACGGCGGTGGTGACCTCGGCGATGTTGCGGACCTGGGCGGTGAGGTTGCCGGCCATGGCGTTTACGGAGTCGGTGAGGTCCTTCCAGGTTCCGGCCACGCCGGGCACGTTGGCCTGGCCGCCAAGACGGCCTTCGCTGCCGACCTCGCGGGCCACGCGGGTGACTTCGGCGGCGAAGGAGCGCAACTGCTCGACCATGGTGTTCAGCGTCTCTTTGAGCTGCAGGATTTCGCCGCGCACGTCGACGGTGATCTTGCGCGAGAGGTCGCCGCTGGCGATAGCCGTGGCGACTTCGGCGATGTTTCGCACCTGGCCGGTGAGGTTGCGAGGCCATGAAGTTGACGTTGTCGGTGAGGTCCTTCCAGGTTCCGCCGACGCCGGGGACGTTGGCCTGGCCGCCGAGCTTGCCTTCGGTGCCGACTTCGCGGGCCACGCGGGTGACTTCGCCGGCGAAGGCGTTGAGCTGGTCCACCATGGTGTTGATGGTGTTCTTCAACTCGAGAATTTCGCCCTTCACGTCCACGGTGATCTTGCGGGAGAGGTCGCCGCGGGCGACGGCGGTGGTGACTTCGGCGATGTTGCGGACCTGAGCGGTGAGGTTGCCGGCCATGGAGTTGACGGAGTCGGTGAGGTCCTTCCAGGTTCCGGCCACGCCGGGCACGTTGGCCTGGCCGCCAAGCCGGCCTTCGCTGCCGACCTCGCGGGCCACGCGGGTGACTTCGCCGGCGAAGGCGTTGAGCTGGTCCACCATGGTGTTGATGGTTTCTTTCAGCAGAAGAATTTCGCCGCTGACGTTGACCGTGATCTTCTTGGAAAGGTCGCCGCTGGCGATGGCAGTGGAAACGTCCGCGATGTTGCGGACCTGGTTGGTCAGGTTGCTGGCCATGGAGTTGACGGAGTCGGTAAGGTCCTTCCAGGTGCCGCCGACGCCAGGGACCTGCGCCTGGCCGCCGAGCTTGCCGTCGGTGCCGACTTCGCGGGCCACGCGGGTGACTTCCGAGGCGAAGGAGCGCAACTGATCGACCATGGTGTTGATGGTGTCTTTCAGCTCGAGAATTTCGCCCTTCACGTCCACGGTGATCTTGCGCGAGAGGTCGCCGCGGGCCACGGCCGTGGCCACCTCGGCGATGTTTCGGACTTGTGCGGTGAGGTTGCGAGGCCATGAAGTTGACGTTGTCGGTGAGGTCCTTCCAGGTGCCGGCGACGCCGGGCACTTCGGCTTGGCCGCCGAGCTTGCCTTCGGTGCCGACTTCGCGGGCCACGCGGGTGACTTCGCCGGCGAAGGCGTTGAGCTGGTCGACCATGGTGTTGATGGTGTTCTTCAACTCGAGAATTTCGCCCTTCACGTCCACGGTGATCTTGCGCGAGAGGTCGCCGCGGGCCACGGCGGTGGTGACTTCGGCGATGTTGCGGACCTGGGCGGTGAGGTTGCCGGCCATGGAGTTGACGGAGTCGGTGAGATCCTTCCAGGTTCCGGCCACGCCGGGCACGTTGGCCTGCCCGCCAAGCCGGCCTTCGCTGCCGACCTCGCGGGCCACGCGGGTGACTTCGCCGGCGAAACGGTTGAGCTGATCGACCATGGTGTTGAGCGTCTCTTTGAGCTGCAAGATTTCGCCGCGCACGTCGACGGTGATCTTGCGGGAGAGGTCGCCGCTGGCGATAGCCGTGGCCACTTCGGCGATGTTTCGCACCTGGCCGGTGAGGTTGCGAGGCCATGAAGTTGACGTTGTCGGTGAGGTCCTTCCAGGTTCCGCCGACGCCGGGGACTTGCGCCTGGCCGCCGAGCTTGCCTTCGGTGCCGACTTCGCGGGCCACGCGGGTGACTTCTCCGGCGAACGCGTTGAGCTGGTCCACCATGGTGTTGATGGTGTCTTTGAGTTCGAGAATTTCGCCCTTCACGTCCACGGTGATCTTGCGCGAGAGGTCGCCGCGGGCCACGGCGGTGGTGACTTCGGCGATGTTGCGGACCTGCGCGGTGAGGTTGCCGGCCATGGCGTTTACGGAGTCGGTGAGGTCCTTCCAGGTTCCCGCCACGCCGGGCACGATGGCCTGGCCGCCCAGCTTGCCGTCCGTGCCGACTTCGCGGGCCACGCGGGTGACTTCCGAGGCAAAGGAGCGCAGCTGATCCACCATGGTGTTGATGGCTTCTTTTAATTGCAAGATTTCGCCGCGCACGTCGACGGTGATCTTGCGGGAAAGGTCGCCGCTGGCTACGGCGGTGGCGACTTCGGCAATGTTGCGAACCTGCCCGGTCAAGTTGCTGGCCATGGAGTTGACGGAATCGGTGAGGTCTTTCCAGGTGCCGGCAACGCCGGGGACTTGGGCCTGGCCGCCCAGCTTTCCGTCGGTGCCGACTTCGCGGGCCACGCGGGTTACTTCCGAGGTGAAGACGCTGAGCTGCTGAATCATGGTGTTGACGATCGTCGCGGAACGGAGGAATTCGCCTTCCAGCGGACGGCCGTCGACGTCCAGGCGCACCGTTTGGGTCAAGTTACCTTGGGCGACGGCGGCGATGGCGCGGGTGACTTCCGTGGTGGGGCGCAGCAAGTCCTCGACCAGCGTATTCACCGAAACTTCCATCTCGCCCCAAGCGCCTTTGGAATGGTGGAACCGGGTGCGCTCGCGCGTCCGGCCCTCCTTGCCGACCACCTGCCCGACGCGCTTCAGTTCCTCCGCCATCTGTTGATTGGCGGAGACAATTTCATTGAACGTATCGGCGATCTTGCCGGCCAAGCCGGTCCAGGCGCCCGGGAGGCGAACGGAGAAGTCGCCATCGCGCATGGTCTGAAGACTGGCGAGAATGAGGCTCAGGTCCGCGGACGCCAGCTCACCATTGACGTGCCCGTTGCTCTTCACGTCTTCGGGCGGTGGCCGTGCCTGCAGCGGCTGTATCACCTTGATTGTTTCTCTTCATCTAGACTCTCCTCGTTCGTGTCTTCAGATTGGCCGCAAAACTGCCTCTGCAAAAACTAAGCCCATCGCATTCGGGGAATCCCACTCGAAATGGGAAACTCTTTCATATCACGCGCCTAATCTTTAGGCGTTACAGGAAACGATGTAATTGCCGAAAGAGGCCTACAGGGAAACCTGTAAGCCCTGGAACCCTTGTGCATTTCCCGCCGCTACCCCTTTTCACTGGTGGTTGATTCCAGCAGGGCGCGGTCAAACGACTGCTTGCGTTCTTTTGGCAATGGCGGCGGGATGGGCGTATGCTTCGGGCTCGGGCACGCCAGTTGAACAGCCAGTTGAACGGCGAACGGCAGAGCGTGCGCAGTCGAGCATGAAGGAGGTAGTCGATGTCACCCACACCTAAAGGAAAAGCGGCGCGTTACGCCGGTTTGGCAGCGGCGATGGTTCTCTCGCGCGCTGGCGGCATTCGCGCAAAGCACTCCCTACCACATGGTCGAGGGTTGGCCCGATCTTCCGTCGAACATCAAATGGAGCCAGGTGATCGGGGTGGATTGCGACGCGCAAGGAAATATCTGGGTCTTCCATCGAAGCAATCCGCCCATCATGGAGTTCGATCCCTCGGGCAAGCTGCTGACGAGCTTTGGCAACGACATGTTCGTGCAGGCTCACGGCCTGGCCATCGACTCGCAGGGAAATATCTGGGTTACCGATGCCCAAGGAAAAGACGGCAAGGGCCAGCAGGTATTCAAGTTCAGCCGCGACGGCAAGGTCTTGATGACGTTGGGCAAGGCCGGTGTTGCGGGCGAAGGGCCGGACACGTTCAATGGCCCCACGGACGTGGTGGTGGCGAAGAACGGCGATATCTTCGTTGCCGACGGACACGATCCCGATAGCAATGGGCGCGTGGTGAAGTTTTCCAAAGACGGCAAATTTATCAAGGCCTGGGGCAAGCACGGGTCCGGCCCCGGCGAGTTCAGCGCTCCGCACAGCATCGCCATGGACTCCCGAGGACGCTTGTACGTGGCCGATCGCTCCAACAGCCGCATCCAGATTTTCGATCAGAATGGCAAGTTCCTCGCGGAGTGGAAGCAGTTCGGGCGCCCCAGCGGGCTCTTCATCGACAAGAACGACATGATTTACGTGGCCGATTCGCAGTCCAATGCCAAACAGAATCCCGGATTCAAGCGCGGCATCCGCATCGGGAGCGTAAAGGACGGCAAAGTCACGGCCATGATTCCGTTTAACGAGCCGAATCCCGACGCCAACTAACAATAACGGCATCGAAGGCGTGGCCGCCGATCCCGCGGGCAACGTGTACGGCGGGCAGACGGGCGGAGAGGTGCTGCACAAATATTCCAAGACGACGGTGAGCCAGAGGTAGGCTGGCACGAAAACGGGTTTTAATCCGATCCGCTCAGCGCGCGGACGGCAGTGCGTGCACATCTTGCGCGTAGATCGCGCGAATGCGGGCTACGTCTCCATCGGAAAGGCCCGAGACTCTGGCAATGTCGCCTCGGGTTTGAATCTGCGCGCGATACCGCGCGAAGTACGCGGGGATGTCTCCGCCATATCCAAAGAAATACATGATGTCGCGAAAATCGCGGGTGTGATCGAGGCCCAGGGCGTGCCCGAGTTCGTGCAGACAGGTGAGGTAGACGACGGTGTCGCGAAGAAGGTCATCGGCCGCGGCGCGCTGCGCGAGATCGGGACCCAGCGCCGCTACGTCAGGCCGGATGAAAACGGCCGCTCCGCGCCTGCCATGAACCATTAAGGGCTGCGTTTCGCCGAACTCTCCGCCATCGGGTTCAGCCCAGTAGAGGCGAACGAGCGCGGCGCTTTCGGGCGCGGGTTCGAAGCGAAGCCCCGCTCCGGCGCTTCGCTGCCAGGCCTGCAAAGCCCAGAGGGCCAGTTCGCGGTCGGCGGGACGATAGCCATTGCCGCTCTTCCCATCCGCAATGAAGTAAGTGACCGATTCCGGCGATGCCGCCGCCGCGAGGTTAGCGTGCGGGGCTTGCGTTCCTCGCGTTCGCCCCGTGGAGAGCCACAGTGCCAATAGCGCCAGCGCCGCAATGGCGGAGAGTTTGAGAACATCGCGCCTGGTGGGAATCATCTGCGCCTCGTCGCCTCGGCTCGTCGCGCCCGTTTGCACGCCCGTTGCACGAAAGTGTAGCAAAGCTCTAGCATGAATTGCATGCCAGCGACCAACGACGATCTCCAATTTCTCCGGGCCGCCTATCAGCAGGCGGTCGAATCGTATAACGAGGGCGGCCTGCCGATCGGCGCCGTAATGGTGGAAAACGGCTCGATTGTCGCCACCGGGCACAATCGCCGCGTCCAGCAGCGCGATCCCATCGCCCATGCGGAGATGGATTGCTTGCGAAACGCCGGGCGCCGGCCGCGCTACGACGGCGTGACGCTGTATACGACCTTAAGCCCGTGCATGATGTGTGCGGGCGCCGCGGTTCAGTTTGGAATTCGGAGTGTGGTCGTCGGCGAAAATCGCAATTTTCCCGGCAATATGGAGTTTCTGCGCGCGCATGGAGTAGAGGTGCGCTTGATGGACGATGCCGAATGCATCGCCCTTATGAAACGCTTTATCGATGAACACCCGGATTTGTGGGACGAAGATATCGCTGGGCGATCCTCGGTGTGACCGGAGAACTTCCTAGCCATTCAAGAACAGAAATTGTTGGCTGGAACGGGTACAGCGCCAAGCGATTACCACGAGCTGTAGGCACTGTTCTCGAAGGGCGAGATCGCGTCGGAGGATGAGTGCACGTCGTCGATGCCCGGAGCGGTCTGGTCGGTGCTGAGGAGAACGTTATCAAAATTGGTATGCCAATCGCGCTCGCGGGTGATCGGGTCGGTGGGCACTTCGCGCAAGTAACCGGCGGAAACCAGGTCGTCCAGCGACTGAGGCCCGGCTTCTTTGTCGAGGGTGTATTGCTGGATGGCGTTGCGCATGGTGGCCAGATCCTGCTTCAGCACGGCCTCGCGCGAGCGAACAATCGATTTTTCGTAGCGCCCCGCGGCCATGCCGATCAGCACCAGGATGATGGCGATCACCACGATCATTTCGATCATGGTGAATCCGCGGCTGCCATGGGCAGTTGCGCGACGCAGCTTTGCATTGACGCAATAGAGCGTTCATTGCTACCAGTCCGAGTACTTCGTCGTGCCGTCAAGGGACGTGCTGGTGGACTTCGAAAAAACGTCGAACACGTCCTTGCCGCCCCAGCTGGTCGAATCCGGATCGTCCTGCACCGAACGCATTCCCCATTCGGCTTTGCCGGTCATGGGATCGACGGGAATGCGTCGCAGAAAACGAACGTGCCGGACCAGATCCTGCCCCTGACTCGAGCTGTTGCCGGAGCTGTTGGTTTGCCCGAAAGCGTTGCCCAATCCGCTCGAGCCGCTGAACCCGGAGCCGCCGAGTCCCGATCCAGAACTGCCGAACCCGGATCCAGAATTGCCGAATCCAGAGGCGCCGAATCCGCTGGACGTTCCCCCTGCACCCGTCGACGGTGCGATCGGTTGTCCCGGATTCGTCGCTCCCGCAATGCCAGCCGCGTTGGGCTGCGAGACCATATCGACGCCCTTGACCAGCGTATCGAGGTCGGGCGGATAGCCTTCCGTGCCCACCTCGACGCGAATCAGATTGCGATCCGCGGCGTCTTTGTAACGATCGATGGCATCGCGCATCTCCCGCAAATCGCTGTGCAACTCCGCTTCTTTTTTCCGTTGCACGGTATAACGCGCCACAGGCATCGCCGCGGACGCCAGAATCATCAGAATCGCGCAAGCGATGATCAATTCGAGCAGGGTCATGCCTGCTTGGCGGAAGCGTTTCGGGAGCTGCAAGAGTTCCTTGCGCATGGACTTTTCCGAAGTTGGCTTACTGCACCTTTACAGTCGCTTCGCTGGTTGTAAATTGCAGCGGCCGCTGCTGCGAATCTCGCGCGTTCACCTGCAGAATGGAGATCGCGGAATTGCCGGCCGCCACCCCGCGCACGATCAGGCCCACAATTGTTCCGTTGCCGCTCACTCCCGGCGTATTCGGCATTCGCGTTGCCGAAACGATGGCCTGGCCGCGCTCCTTGTCCACTCGCTGCACCACGGCGATGGGCTGCTGCCCGCCTCCGGAGAGAAATCCTCCCTGGCGCACGTCTTCGATGGAGACGACCTTGGGGTCGTACTGGATCAGCAGGGGAACCGAGTAAAGGTCTTGCGCGTTTTTCACGGCGACGCCGATGGTGGTCGTTTCGCCTACCTTGATGGAAGCCGCAGCCGGCTCGAAGCCTAATTCGCCCATTGCGGCCGGCTTGAGGCGCTGCGGGAGTTGCCGCGTGCCAGGCGCTGCTGCAGGCGGGCGTAGCGGCGGTGGCCCCATTGGCTCCGGCTTGAGCGGGAAGAGGTGGCGTCATGACCACGGATTCCAGCCGAATCTCGGGATTCGTATCCGAGCCCGAAGCGATGCTGCGCAGATTTTCCGCCGTGATATTGGGAATCCGAATGATGTGCGGCGTCACGACGATCAGGTCTTCCTCGTCCACGTTTTCGGTATCGGTTTCGGAGGTGAAATATTTCAGGAAGGGAATCTGCGAGAGCCCGGGCCAGCCGCCAGGTTGTTTCGTATTCGTTCTCTCGATCAGACCGCCGAGAATGTTGACTTCGCCGTCCTGCAGGCGCACGTCATGCTCGATCTTCTTGGTGCTGATTACCGGCTGATTGATTCCGCCGATATTTTGGGTTCCCGTTACCGACGAGACCTCGATCGAGAGCTTCAGGCTGACTTCGTGGTCTTCAGGGTGAATGCGCGGCGTCACGTCGATGATCACGCCGACGTCCAAATATTGGAATTGCGTATTCACCAATGGATTCACCAGGCCCGCCGTACCCGTCGTTCCGACGCCAACGCCTGCCTGGAAGCTTCCGGTGGCTACCGGCACGCGCTCGCCAATGCTCAGCTTGGCTTCCTGACCATCGACCATGCGAATCTGTGGATCGTCGATGATTCTGGTCTGGCTGTCCGTCAGAAGAGCCGTGGCCGTTGCGCTGGGCAGCGTGATGCTGTAATCGCCCGTCCCGATGGAATGAAGCGCATTCAGCGGAATGCCGGCGGTCGTGGGGGTCGTCGTAGTGCCCGTAGTTGAGGGAGTGGTTGTAGTCGTTCCGGGCGGAGCGAACGTGACCGAAGCGAGATTGCCCACGCTGGTGCCCGGGATTGATCCCCAAGTCTTGAATGCGGTCGCGCCGCGCCTGCAGCACCGAGAACTGCACGACCACTTCCGCTTTGGGCTTATCGATATCGTTGACGATCTTTTCCGCCAGCATCACCTTGTCCGGCGTGTCGCGCACGATGATGGCATTCTGCGCGTTGAATTGCTGCACGCGGCGGAGATCCAGCAACTGGCGCAGGCCGTTGACGATTTCCGTTAAATCCTGCGGGAGCATCGTGTTCTTCAGGTAAATGGTGCGGACGATCTCTTCTTCGTAGTCGCGGCGCTTCTGGGCCTGGTCGGGAGCCACGAAAATGATGTCGTTGGTGACCGGCTTCCAGAAAGCTTTCGATTCGAGCGACACAATGTCCAGCGCCTGTTCGAGCGTCACGTTGGTCAGTTCGGCCGCGATTCGCCGCGAGGTGAAATCCGGATCGAACACCACCGTCAGGCCCGCCAACTTGGCCACGGTATCGAAGATGGCCCGCGAATCGTTGGTCATCTTTAGATTGATGGGCGCGCGCGATAGCGGCCTCAGTTCCGGCGGGCCCGACCATCAATTTGGGTTCTTCATTGTTCCCGGGAGCGGCCGTGGGGGCTCTCTCCGCCGCGTTTTTGGCCGCCAAGGCGTCCATGGTGTTCTTGATCTCTTGCTGAGCGATCGGACTCGCGGGATCGATCATCAGGCCCTTTTGGAACTCGACCAGAGCCATTTGGAGATCGCCCTGATCGGCGAGTTTCCGGCCTTGGTCCACGTGATATTGCCCGTCCTCGAAACGCATGCGCATGAGCCTAAGCTTGTACTCGGCGTTCAAAGGATCGGCTTTGAGGGCTCGCTCGTAATGAATGACGGCGGTATCGTAATCCTCGATGGCCTCGGCCTTTTTTCCCTGGTTGTATTCCTGATTGCCTTTGGGGCAGCCCGTCAGAAAGAGCATGGCTAAGGAAAGCGCGAAAATGCCGGCCGATCGGGACAAAAGCCGGATGGAACGCAAACGCCCGCCATCGGCCTCGCCACAGGGGGCCCAATTTTGCCGTTCGTTGCCGGTCACTTTATGCGGCTTTCACGCGCGAAGCCACAGTGCGAAGAGGTTGGCAGGCTCGCCCAAATTTTGTAGAAGAAAAACAAGGTTTCCTCATTCCGGTGGGGACAACTCCAGCCGTTTTGCTTCGTCATCGCCCGCTGCAAATCTATCGTAGTGCCGATCGGTTGGGCTCGAACCGGGATGTGATCTTAGCACCCGGATAGAGGGCCAGCAAGGCAACTTGCCCTACTTGCAACGGCTCGTTAAGATAACCGTTCGTGGCCAAATCGGTAAAGAAAACCAACAAAAAGGATGCATCCGGGCTGGAAGTCGTTGCCCAGAATCGCGCCGCCTCCTATAACTACCATCTGCTTGAAAAGATGGAAGCTGGCATGGCCTTGGCGGGCACCGAGGTGAAATCCCTGCGCGAAGGCAAGGCCAATCTGCAGCGACGCCTACGCCGAAGTCCGCGGGACAAGCGTCTGGCTGGTGAATTGCCATATCCCTCAATACAGCCCCGGAGGGCCCTTCAATCATGAGCCGCTTTCCCGCCGCCGGCTGTTGCTGCACAGCCGCGAGATCGAGCGGCTCATCGGCAAAACGCAGCAAAAAGGTTTGACGCTCATTCCCCTGCGCATCTATTTTCGCAGAGGGCATCGCCAAATGCGAGTTGGCCCTGGCGCGAGGCAAGAAAGAGTGGGACCGCCGCCAGAGCGAGCGCGATAAGGAAACGCGGCGCGAAGTGAACGACGCGATGTACAAATACCGGAGGCGTTGACTCACACGATGGGATCCAGCATGCAGATTACTCTGAGATCAGCGGCCGGCCGCGAAAGTGGAAGCCGAGGCGCTGGTCAGTTATGTGTTCGAGCCGGAGAAAGAGCAGGGAAGAGCCGATCGAAGGCGCCGTCGCCGAACTCGATCAAGCCGCCGGCGGCGCGCTCGGCAAGCTGGCCGCGTCCGGAGAACTGACCGGCAAGACGCTGGAGATGACGCTCGCTGCATTTCGCTGCCGGGAATCGCCGCGCAGCGGCTGTGTTGTTGGTCGGCGCGGGCAAGCGCGAGAAGTTCGGCACGGCGGAATTGCGCCGACTGGCCGCCGCCGCGGTGCGCTTTCTGAAGGCGCGCTCCGTGAAGCGCATCGCTTTTCTCGCGCGCGAAGGCGAACGCGACGCCGGCAGCGGCGCAGGCCGTCACCGAAGGCCTGCTGCTCGGCAATTTCGACGGCGATAAATACCGAACGGACAAGAAAAATCGGCCCGGTGGAATCGGCGGCGCTGCTGGGGTTTGATGCCAGCGCGCAAAGCCGGCGTCGACCGCGGGCGCATCATTGGCGAATCGCAGAATTTCACCCGCGAATTGGGCAATGAGCCTTCCAACTTGCTGACGCCGCGCCTTCTGGCGGAGCGCGCCGAGGCCATGGCGCGCGAAGCGGGACTTGGCGATCGATATCCTCGACGAAAAGCGCATCGAGGAACTGAAGATGGGCGCGCTGCTCGGCGTGGCCCGCGGCAGCGCCGAACCGCCGCGCGTGATGGTGCTGACCTACACGCCCGAGAAAGCTGATGCCGGGCGCGCCGGTGCTGGGCTTTGTGGGCAAGGCCATCACCTTCGATACCGGCGGCATCTCCATCAAGCCCGCCAACGATATGGAAAAGATGAAATTCGATATGGCCGGCGGAGCGGCCATGCTCGGCGCGATGCGCGCGCTCGCGCGTCTGAAGCCGCCGATCAAGGTGATCGCCGTGATTCCGTCCACCGAAAACATGCCCGGCGGCCGCGCGCAGAAGCCCGGAGACGTGCAAATCGCCATGTCCGGCAAATCCATCGAGGTGATCAACACCGACGCCGAGGGCCGCTTGATTCTGGCCGACGGCATCGCCTACGCCAAGCAGCTCGGCGCCACGCACCTGGTGGATGCCGCCACGCTGACCGGCGCCATCGTCGTCGCGCTGGGCAACGTGAACACCGGAGTCTTTGGCACCGACAAGGCCTTCACCGATCGCGTGCTGGCCAGCGCGCAAGGCGCGCGGGCGAGAAGATGTGGCACATGCCTCTCGATGACGAGTACCGCGACCTGATCAAGAGCACCATCGCCGACATCCAGAACGTCGGCAGCGGGCGCGGGGCGGGCGCGATCGACGCCGCCTGGTTCCTGCGCGAATTCACCGGCGATACGCCGTGGGTGCATCTCGATATCGCGGGAACCGCTTGGCTCGACGACGCCAAGCCCTGGGGCGGCAAAGGCGGCACCGGCGTGGCGTGCGCACGCTGGTCGATCTGGCCATGAACTTCGACGGCCGCGGTCCGGCTAGCGAAGTAACGCGCTACATCTTTTCGGGCGCTTCGATGCCGAGCAGATCGAGCGCGGCCACCAACTGCCGCTCGACCAGGCGGCTGAGCCGCAGCAGGAAAGTTTTCTTGGCCGCGATCGGTTTCGGAGAGGATGTGGTGACGGTGGTAGAAAAGATTGAACGCCTGCGCCAGCTCGAAGGCGTACTTGGCGACGAACGCCGGCTCTTGCGCGCTGAGCGCCGCACGCCACCTGCGCATCCAGCGATCCGGCCAGCAGCACCAATTCCCAGAGATCGTCGCCTTCGGGCCGATTTCAGCAATCCTGCAGCGGCAGCTCTCGTCGGCCGCCGCATCAAGCTGTCCGACGCGAAAATCCGGCTGCTGCTCGGCCGCTTTGCGGAAAATGTTGCGCGCGCGCACCACGGCATACTGGCAATACGGGCCCGGTCTCGCCCTCGAAGCTGAGCGCGTCGCGGAAATCGAAAGCGATGATGGCGGTGCGCGTGTACTTCAGCAGGAAGTAGCGCAGCGCGCCGATGGCGATGGCGTGCGCGATGCCGAGCGCGTTCGGCTTCGGGCGCCTCGGCGTGGCGCGAGTCCACTTCCGCGCGCGCCGCCGCTTCCAGTCGATCGAGCAGATCGTCCGCCTTCACGCCTAGTCCCTTGCGCCCGCTCACCTCCACGTAAGGCTTGCGCGCCTCTTCTTCGGAGAGCGTGTATCCCATCTCCGCGGCGCAACGCGGCGAAAGCGCCACCACCTCATACGAAAAATGGATCGAACGCGCGGCCTGTTCCTCAAATCCCAGCGCGCGCAGCCCCGCCACGACGACGTTCTGCAGATAAGCTTGCCGCGTGTCGATGACGTTGAAGACTTCGTCGGCGTGCCCAAACGCCGGCGCGCCCGGCTCGCCCTCATCGGCCGCGCTGGTCCACAACGTGTGGCCGTTCGGATAGCGGTGGAAGCGCCGGTAGCGCGAAATCGCGGCCCAGCAGGCCGAACTTCCACAGCTGGTAGGCGATGTCCTTGCCCACATAAGTGACCGTGCCGTTGGAGCGCACGATCACCTTGGCCTGTCGTCGGTCTCGGCGGAATCGCCTTCGCGCCGCCGTCTCGGCGCCGTCCTCTCCGGCGCTTCTTTACCCTCGAGATTCATCACCCAGCAGCCGGCATTCTTGCCCGCAGCCGCCAGGTGAATCGCTCCGCGCTGCTTCAGCTGCTGAAAGGCGGCGTCCCAGAACTTCAGGTGCAGGATTTCGCTCTCGCGCGGCAGCACGTCGTATTCGCACGCCCAGCCGCTCCATGGTGCGCAGGTGGCAGCGCACGATCGCCACGGAAATGATTTCCGCCAGTTCGGCCGCCGGCGCCATGCCCTTCTTCGATGGCCGCCAGCGTCTGGCCGCGCAGGGCCAGGCGGCTCTTATCCTCCTCGAAAAATTGCGTGACCCGCGCATAGAGGTCCCAGCAGAGGTAATCGAACCGCGGAGCCGCGGCCAGCGCGCGAACTTCGTCGGCGGATTTTTTCTCCAGATGTGCTGGAAGCCGACCACGACGTCCGCGACCTGCACGCCGGTGTTGTCGATGTAGTTCTGCACTTCCACGCGCCGGCCCGCGCGGCGCAACAGGCGCACGAACGTATCGCCCAGAGCGGCGTTGCGCAGATGGCCGATGTGCGCGGCCTTATTGGGATTGATGTTGGTGTGCTCGACCACGTTCTTGGGCTCGCCGGCCTTCTCGCGGGCTGCGCCGGCTTCCGAGCCGCGTCTGAGTCCGGCGTTCGTCGACTCGGAGAAAGCCGCTTGAAAAAATGCCGCGCGGTCGAAGAAGAAATTGACGTACCCCGCGCCGGCGAGTTCCACGCGCGCCACTCCGGGTATCGCCGCGAGTTCAGCGGCGATCTCCTGCGCGATCTGGCGCGGCGCGCGGCGCAGGCGCTTGGCCAGTTCGAAGGCAACCGGCGTGGCCACTTCGCCCATGGCCACGTTCGGCGACCGCTGCGTGACAGCGGCAATGTCCTGGATCCCGCGCCGGCTCAGAAATTCGCCCAGCGCCGCGCGGATGCGCGCTTCAACGATGTGATACACGGATGCTCATCTACGATTTCATTATTTCATCACTGGCGTGAGGAATGCTTCTATTTAGTCGTCTTCGGTTCCGAGGAGAATGGCCGCGCCGAGAACGGTGGTCCACAAGCCCCGTTTATCGCCCACGGCGGACTGCGTGATGTTCATGGTGCGGACGATCTTGTTGGAGATGCGGTAGACCTCTTTTTTCTCGTCCCACGAAAGGTCCGGATCGAACTCCACGTTCAGCGTGGTAGCCAGCATTTCGGCGGCCAGTTCCTCGGCGTATTCGCCGGCCACCTCTTCGGTTTCGCCGAAGGAGTGATGCTCGGACAAATAGCCGTACATCGATTTATCCGCGGGAAGCGCCAGCCCGATGCTCGCGGCAATCAGCCGGTGCGCCTCGCGCGTGGAGTTCTCGCTGATTACGGTGAAGGCCACTTGCCCCGGCCGAATATGCTTCAATCCTTCGCTGCGGGAGATCAGCCGGCAATTGGGCGGAAAAATGGAGGATACGCGCACGATATTACAGGCAGCGATGCCCGCATTGCGCAAGGCCAATTCAAAGCTGGAAAGGCGTTCGCGGTGTTTACCAACGCCTTTAGTGAGGAAAATTCGCTTCGCGACGAACGCCATGTATAGTGCCGGGCTGCGGTGCCTCCTGCCTTAGTAACTGCCGCGAGCGAAAAAAATACGGAGCCGAAAAGTAGCAAGAAGATCGAGCAGTGTCAATAACTTTAACCCATTTGTAACAAATCGGCCTTCCAGCCGGAATTCGCGGCCTCCGCGTAATCGGCTGGCTTGGACAAAATCGCAAACTCGGCCGCCAATTTTGATTTCCCGCTGCCCGTCACTCCGCGGCCTCGGAGTCTCGGCACAGCGCCAGAAATCGGCTGAGCGCTTGATTGATCCCGTTCAGTTCGGTGAGATCCCGGGAGCTGAAGTCCGGGCCCGCGCTCAAGGGGGATGCGCCCTTGCGGCAGATTTGCGCGACTCCAATGACTGCGTCCTCGTGAAGGATGGGCGCGCTCATGATCTTCTGAATGGCCTCGTCGGGATTTCGTCCCAGCGGGACAGCTTCGAAAACGCTGGCATGGCGGGCGGCGGAGAAGTTGTTGATAATGTCTGAACGCCGCTCGCGCGCCGTGCGGGAGGCCAGAGCCGTGTTACTCGAAAGCGGGATCGATCCCACTTGGCGCAATTTTTCGGGCATGACAAAGCGCAGTGTGCGGCCGGATGGAGCAAGCTCCATGATGGCGACTTCGTCTCCTTTTACCCCAAAAAGCTTGGCGACGCGCTCCATCACATCCGACCTCGACTTGGAATCGGAGGGAACGGATCCCTTTTCCATGCGGTCCAGCAGTTCTTCCAGTTCAACGGCAACGCGCGCGGCCATTTTTACCTCCGAGCCTGCCGCGATTATAAGGGAGGGTTGATTTGGCGGACGCGGAACTATTGTTAAGCTTGTGCCCGCGAAGCCAACCCGGAGTAGAATTCCCATTTTGCACTATTTGAAGGAGGCTATGGATGCGATTGCCGAAAGTTTGTGGCTGGACGGTTTCACTGCTTCTCTTTTTACCCTTCGCCACGCAGGCGCGAACGGAGCCCGCGCCGGCGCCTTCTCAGAGCACCACAACGGAACAGCGCGATCCGGGGCTCTACATGACGTTCCAAACCGATAAAGGGAATATCGCTTGCAAGCTCTTCGAGAAGGAGTCGCCCATCACCGTCGGAAAGATGGTCGGTTTGGCCATTGGCAAGATCTCTTATGTCGATCCGCGGACCAAGCAGACCACCAAGAAGCGATTTTTCGATGGGCTTACGTTTCATCGCGTGATCCCTGGTTTCATGATCCAAGGCGGCGATCCGCTCGGAACTGGAACAGGAGGACCGGAGGGTCCGGGGTTCCCTTATCAGAATGAAAATTCGCCCGGGCTGACGTTCAATGTCGCGGGGCGGCTGGCCATGGCCAATGCCGGACCCAATACGAATGCCAGCCAATTTTTTATTACCGAGGCGCCGCAACCTTCGCTGAACGGCGGCTATACCATTTGGGGGCAGTGCCAGAATGTCGACGTGGTGAAGGCCATCGCCGCCGTACAGCGCGATAGCCAGGACAAGCCGCTCATGCCCGTGCACATGGTGCGCGTGGTGGTGGAACGCGTGGGACCGGCGCCGGCGAATGCTCCGGAAGCCATGTCCGGCACGCCTGCCGCTTCGGGAAAGCCGGCGGCCAAGCAGTAAACCGAACGGGCCCCAAACAGAGGCTTGACGACGGCCCGTGAGTGGCGCGTCCCGCGCTTCCGGCTGCGCGTCTGTCTTTTTCCTGGGCGCTAGACGCCCAGGACTGTGACCAGTTCGCGCACGTTCGCCGCGGACTTCTGCAGCGCTGCGTCTTCTTCCGGCGTGAGTTTGATCTGAATGATCTGTTCCGCGCCTCGCTCTCCAAGCTTCACCGGAACGCCCGCGAAAAGGTTATTAATGCCGTACTCGCCCTGGAGATAAACGGCGCACGGCAGAATCTTCTTCTTGTCCTTCAGAATCGCCTCGACCATCTCCATCACGGCGGCGGATGGCGCGTAGTAGGCCGAGCCGGTCTTCAGCAAATTAACGATCTCCGCGCCGCCCTTGCGCGTGCGGTCGACGATGGCGGCGATGCGCTCCTTGGGCAGCAAATCGGGCAGCGGGATTCCGGCGACGGTCGAGTAGCGGGGAAGCGGAACCATATCGTCGCCATGGCCTCCGAGCACAAACGAGTGCACGTTTTCGACCGACACGTTGAGTTCCAGCGCCACGAAGGTGCTCATGCGCGCGGAGTCGAGCACGCCGGCCATGCCGATCACGCGATTCTTGGGGAAGCCGCTCACTTTGAAAGCGGCTTGCGCGATGGCGTCCATCGGATTGGTCACCATGATGAGAATGGCGTTGGGCGAAAACTTCACCACGCCCTCGACCACGCCTTTGACCACTTCGTAGTTCGCGCGCAGCAGATCGTCGCGGCTCATCCCCGGCTTGCGCGGAAAACCCGCGGTAACCACCACGATGTCGCTATTAGCCGTGGCTTGATAATCGCCGGACGCGGTGGAGATGCCTTGCACCACGGCGTCGGAGCCCGTGATCGGCGTGGATTCGTAGAGATCCAGCGCCTTGCCCGCCGGCACGCCTTCCAGAATATCGGTCATCACCACATCGGCCAGCCCGGAATCGACGATGCGTTGCGCCGTCGTCGAGCCCACGAATCCACCGCCCACAACCGTCACTTTCTTGCGCATGAACCAGCTCCTTCGTGAATTGGAATGAGTTTCTCGCCGCGGGGATTCTTGCCAGGCCTCGCGTTGAACTTGCGTCAGTGGGGGCGCTAATCCGCAGCGACGCCCGTCTGCATATTTTCGATAATCGCGGTCGCGAATTCGGAGGTGCGCAACTTCTTGGCGCCTTCCATGAGCCGCTCCAGATCGTAGGTCACGCGCTTCTGCGTGATGGTGCGCTCGATACCGCCTTCGATCAGGCGCGCGGCTTCCTTCCACCCCATGAAGTCGAACATCATGACGCCAGACAGCATCACCGAACTCGGATTGATGACGTCTTTGTCGGCATATTTCGGCGCGGTGCCGTGCGTGGCTTCAAACACGCCGTAGCCGTCGCCGATATTCGCGCCCGGCGCCATCCCCAGCCCGCCCACCTCGGCCGCCGCCGCGTCGGAAATGTAGTCGCCATTCAGATTGGGCGTGGCCAGCACCTGATACTCGCTGGGACGCGGTGAGAATCTGCTGGAAGATGGAATCCGCGATGCGGTCGTTCACCATGATTTTTTGCTTCCACTGGCCTTTGCCGTGCGTCGCGCCGATGGAATCCAGCACCCGCTTCACCTCGGCATACACCTCTTTGCGAAATGCGTCCGTGCCTCGCTCCATGCCCGGCTCGATCATGGCGGCGTTCTGCTCCACGCTTAGCCCCGGATTCTTGTCGAGATTGTCGAGGATCCAGCTCTCCCGCTCGGTGACGATCTCCTGGCGGAACTCGTCGCGAGCCACTTCGTAGCCCCAATCGCGGAAGCCGCCCTCGGTGAATTTCTGGATGTTGCCCTTGTGCATCAGGGTCACCACCGTGCGCTTGCTCTCGATGGCGTACTGAATCGCCCGCCGCACCAGGCGCTTGGTGCCGAAAGGAGAGATCGGCTTGATGCCGATCGCGGAATCCGTGCGAATCTGCTTCGGCCCGCCGCCCAGCATCTCTTTATTCGAGAAAGTCGATCAGCTTTTTCACTTCCGGCGTGCCCGATTTCCACTCCATGCCGATGTAAACGTCTTCCGTATTCTCGCGGAAGATCACGAGATTCACGCGCTCGGGATGCAGCACCGGAGACGGCACGCCGGGGAAGTAGCGCACGGGGCGCACGCAGGCGTAGAGATCCAGAATCTGCCGCAGAGCCACGTTGAGCGAGCGGATGCCGCCGCCGACCGGAGTGGTCAGCGGGCCCTTGATGGAGATGCGAAAGTCGCGCGCCGCGTCCACGGTATCTTGCGGCAGCCATTCCTGAAATTTGTTGTAAGCCTTTTCCCCCGCGAACACTTCGAACCAGGCCACCTTGCGCTTGCCGCCGTAGGCGTGCTCGACGGCGGCGTCAAATACGCGCTGCGACGCCTTCCAGATATCGCGGCCGGTGCCGTCGCCTTCGATGTAGGGAATGATGGGACGGTCGGGAATGCGGAACTTCCCGCCGGAGTATTCGATCGCCTCGCCATCGCGCGGAACGGGCTGCGAGTTGTACGACGATTTCATGAACCGCACCTCGTGTGTTTTGATCCCTGAAGCAGCTGTGGAGCTTAGGCCAGCCCCTCGCCGTCTCGGACGGCTCAGGGCAAGTCGAAAACAATAACATAAGCGCCGTGCCTGCGCATCCGCCCGAAAAGAGATGATGCCATTGCCGGCAGCCCGAAGGCGGAAATCGTCCACCGGTTGGCCGCGAAAGCCGATACTGCTACCATGCTCGGGCCGAAAGGAAAAGGTACATGCGATTTCTCGAAAAGCTCAAGCCGCTGGCGCTCTTGCTGCTCCGCGTGGTTATCGGAGCGATCTTCGTCCAGCAGGGATATATCAAGCTGTTTGTCAGCCGCGCCCTGTTCCTCAAGCTATTTCCTTCCTGGGGTTTTCCTGCGTATGTCGCTTACCTGATCGGCGTGCTGGAGCTCTTCGGCGGCGTCCTGGTGATTTTGGGAGTGGCCACGCGTTTCGTGGGCCTGATTTTCGCCATCGAGATGGGCGTGGCCTTCGCGAAAGTCCATCTGCGGCACGATTGGAGCGACCCGCATACCGCCGGGCTGGTGTTGTTGCTGGGCGTGGGATCGTTTGTATTGGCGGCGGTGGGCGCAGGCGCGTTTTCCGTGGACGGGCAGAGCTTCGAGCGAACCTGATCGTCAGCTCTTCATCACGCTACTTGCATCGGCTTGAGCGGCCCAGGGGGCCAGCTTGCGCCACAACACGTTCCAGGCCAGCAGCAGCGCCGTCACCGAAAGTGAACCGCCTCCCAGCAGAAGCAGGATCACCACGATGTCCCAAGCGGGGCGATATTTGTAGAGCCAGGGCAGATTCAGCGAGTGCAAGCCGTGGTAGAGCCAGCGATTCCAGCGCGAATGCGAGTTATAGCCCTGCACGATGCGCGCGCTTTTGGGATCGATGTAATACATCGACCGGCCCGGGTCGTCGAGCTGCACAAAGATCGCCGGCAGCGGCAATTGATTTTCGCGGTCCAGGTAGTAGGCCTCGTATTGCGTCACCAGCCGCGTTTGCGTCACCGTGAACGGCCGCGCCGCCTGCCGCGCAACGGAGATGATCTGCGCGCGATCGAACTCGGCAGCAGGCTCGCCGTGGACGGGAATCACCCGCGTCTCGTTCGGCGCGAGGCTTGCCAGATAGGCCGGCTCTCCCGCGAACGACGTCATCTCTAGTTCCTTCACGCCTCTTCCGTAGCTAGCTTGCGCCTGAGCCAAAGCCTCTTGCGGAAGCTTGGCCGAAAACGCCTCGAGCGGCGGCGCTTGGCGCAGCGCGGCGGCGATCCGGCCGCCGGCCCCGCTCGACCTGCCTGCCTGCAATCGTGGAAAAGGATCCATGGAGAGCATGCCGCTGAACGCCCACGTGCAGGCGAAGACCCCGAACAGCAGCCCCAAAATCGCGTGCCAACGCTTCTGTCCGTGATAAGGAAAGCTCGCGGGAGCGCCGCCGGAACGGTAACTCTTCCCCGGCGAGTACATCCAAAGTCCCAAGGTGATGCCCAGGATCGCCGCTGCCGTTCCGAGTCCCGAGGCCCAGATGACGATCCGAGCCCATTGCTGAGAATGTTTGCGCAATTGCGTGAAATAGAGCCAGTGGGGAATCGCGCCGAACCAGGCCGCGAGGCGCGAGCCGCGCGTGGTGTATTGCACCACGTCGCCGGTTACGGTGGAGACGTAGACTTGCTGGCCATCGGCCCAGCTATATTTGCGCAGCGGACGAAGGTCCGCGAACTCTTCGGAAACCGTCCACTGGTCCTCTTCCGCGAGGTCCTCTTCCTTTGCGCCGCCGGCGGACTGGCCGGACCACGCCGAGGCGATGCGCAGGGTCATCTCGGCCGGGAATTCCTCCGGCATTTGACCGTCATCGGCATAGACGATCGCGCTGCTGTCGCCGAACCCAAACCGATATGCCGGCCGCCCGTCGAAGGTGATCAGTCGGGCCTCTGAGGGCTCGCCCCCGCTGCCGAGCCGCATGTAGGCCGCCTGCGGCGAGAGAGTAATGCGCGAAGCGTCCAGCGCGGGCGCACGGCTCAGACGATCGTCGGGAGTCACCTCCGGATATTGCCAGTACATCATGACAATTCCGGAAGCGAACCAACTCAGGAAGAGAAGACAGAAGAGCACGCCCATCCAGCGATGGACGAAGATGAGCGCTCTCTTGAATTGTGCGCCGCGTGACATGAGCGCCGCTTCCGCCCCCGAGGAGCGAGGACGAGCGAGGAGGAGCGAGCGGCGAGAGTTTAGCGCGCCCCTTCCGCCGAGAGCCAAAATTATTTCAGGATGTCAGAGACCAGCCGAGCAGGGTCAGCGTGAGGACCAGCAGGAGCATAGCAATGCCGATAAGGCTCAGGATTCTGCCATGCCCGAGCAGGGAATCGCGCGTGGAAGGATTCCAGCAAAGGAGAACGAGGGCAGCCGTCACCGAGAGCCATGCCAGGCCTATGGGAAGCCCCGGATAGCGGCCGAGTTTGGCCAGGAAGCTATCGGGCGGCTGGCCCGCCGGTATCCACCACGGAAGAATCGGGGCCACCGCCGTGACCAGCACGAACGTCAGGACCTTGCGTGTAATCCAGCTTTTGATCTTCTGATCGGTTTGGCGCGCGGGCCGGGAACGGCGCCATACGAAGTAATCCCACGCCAAAATGCCCAGAATCAGGGGCGCCCAGCCGTAAAGCGAAGCTTTCAGGTCCAGCCAGAGCCAGCCGCGAAACAGGCGCCCGCGATGGCCGCCCAGCAGGCGCGGCAGCACAAGCCAGCCCACCAGAGAATTGCAGAGCATCGCCACCGAGAGTACCAGCAGGCTTGTGAGTTGAAGCCAATGGCGGGCAGGCGCCGCGCCGCAGCCGGCGCAAACCGGCTTCTTGGGCGCGAACGCTTCGCCGCAACGTTCGCAGAAAAGCGAGTCATTCAGGGAAGCAGCCGCGGAGCTCATGGGGATTTGCTCCTTAGTTATGCCGCCAGATTCGTTCTTCCGTCTGCGCGCAGAATTGCTGGGAGCGGCTTGGATTCAGGCAGCCGCTCCCGAATTCAAAAAGTATCGAAGCTTGCTCTTGTTTGCCCCGCGAAAGCCCTTCTCGGAGCGAGCTTCGCGATCCTTTTGCTCACGGAATATTGGCCGTTGCCGGAGTCGAATATCCGCTCTGTCCGGCCGAGGAAACCGCGGTCACAACGTAGTAATAAGTCGCCCCTACCGCCACCTGCGTGTCGATATAGTTGTCGCTAGTGACCAGCGACGGGTTGATTTGAGTGTAAGTGCCCAACACAGTTCCGCGATACACGTTATATCCCGTTACGCCGCTGGATACGCTGGCCGTCCAGTTCAGCGTCGCTGAATGAACTACGCCAGTTCCCAAGAGGCTGACGGTAATCGACGGATCGGTGGCGTTGCTGGTCACCGTGACGCTGCCGGACGCGCTGCCGGCCGCGGTCGGAGCAAAGCTAACGTTCAGCGTAGCGGACTGTCCGGCCGGGACCACTTGGTTAGTGGAGATCCCTGAGCCGGTGAACCCCACCCCGGAAACCGTCGCGCTCGAAATCGTGATGCTGGCAGTGCCGGCGTTCGTGAAACTCACGCTCAGCACGCTATTCGTGGTTACCGTCACGTTGTTGAAGTTGAGGCTGGTTGTGCTCGGATTGAGCGCGCCAATCACGCCGTTGACTGTCAGCGTGGCCGTGTTGCTGGTGGCGCTGCCCGCCGAATTGCTGACCGTCACGCTGAAATGCGTCCCGCTGTTGGAAACGCTTTCCACCGGCGTCGTATAACTCGATGACGTCGCGCCGTTGATTGCCGTGCCGTTTTGGAGCCACTGGTAGCTAAGCGGCGCCGTCCCCGAAGCCGTCACCGAAAACGTCGCCGTCTGGCCCGCATTGATGGTTTGGCTGGCGGGCTGGCTGGTGATCGTTGGAGCCACGGGATCCGGGTTGACCGTCAAAGTCGCGTTGTTGCTGGTCGCATTGCCCGCCGAATTGCTGACCACCACGGAGAAAGTTGCGCCGTTATCGGATGTAGTTTCAGTCGGCGTGGTGTAACTGGTCGATGTGGCGCCGCCTATGGCCGTGCCGTTCTTGCGCCACTGATAGCTGAGCGGTGAAGTCCCGTTGGCAACTACGGAGAAAGTCGCCGTCTGGCCCGCGAAAATGGTCTGATTGCCCGGCTGCGTAGTGATCGAAGGTGCCACAGGAGTGCTCGTCACCGTCAGCGTGGCGGCATTGCTGATCACGGTGCCGGCCGCATTGCTGACAGCCACGGTGAACTGTGCGCCGTTGTTCGAGGTCGTCTCGGTGGGCGTTGTGTAAGACGATCCCGTCGCGCCGCCTATGGCCGTGCCGTTCATTTTCCATTGGTATGCAAGGGGCGCGGTGCCTGTAGCGGTGACCGAGAAAGTGGCCGTCTGTCCGGTGAGAATAGAGATGCTCACCGGCTGCGCGATGATCGAAGGCGCAACGCCCACACCAGTGCCGCTCATGGAAACGGAATAGGTCGAGCTCAGCTGCGCGCTCGTGAAAGAAGCGCTGCCCGACGCGCTGCCCGTGGCTCCGGGCGCGAATGTGGCGGTAAACGTAGCGCTCGTTCCGGGATTTAGGGTGGCGGGAAGAGAGACGCCGCTGAGGCTGAACCCTGTCCCGGACGCGCTGGCCTGGGAAATCGTCGCGGCTGTGCCGCCGCTATTCGTGATCGTGAGGCTTTGATTGGAGCTTGAGCCAACCGAGACATTCCCAAAAGCGACGGTCGCGGGGCTGGCGCTGAGCGCAGCCGGCGCCACCGCTGACTGATTCGTCGTGCTTGTTTCGCTCGCGGTTGTGGTAGTAGAGCTGCCCTTCGCGCTGGTCACACCGGCGCAACCGGAGAGAATCGCGGCGGAGAACAAGAGCGTTCCCGAAAGGAACAGGATAAGAACGCGCGGGATGGGGCGCGCAGAGGTTTGGCGCGAAACGTAACATGTGGTTGAACTTCGGGCTTGGGTGATCATGACGCGAGAAGTGTAGGAACTCCCCGCGTCTTGCTTCTACTGGTCGAGTGGCGCGACGAAGGACAGACTTTCCGACCTGTTCTTCGGAGCAAGCGTTTACTGTCCGCTGACCCGAGGACAGTGTCCTTCGGGCGGGTACCGGGACGAGTCCTCGGGCAATTAAGGAAGTCCTTTTCTTACATCGTTCAGGGTATGGCTTTGGCACGGGCCGATGAGGTATTCAATGGATCAAGCGTGCCACTAGGCTCAACTGCTTATACGCGCGAGGGTTGCGGACCTTGCCTCCAGCGGGCCTTGAGCCCGCGAACCAGGCCTACCGTCGCCCTTAGAGACTCAGGGAATGAGGAGAATCGATCTGAGTCAAAACCAACGTTAGCCAAATCGCTCACCAGCCCGGCGAAAGTTCCCACTCGCGATCCCAGCCTGAAACTCCCGAGGAAGCCGGCAAGCCACAATTTGGACCCGATCTAGATCGCGGCACGAGCGCGAAGCAAACTACGAAGCAAGTCTCGACGCAATTGCATTTCAACTCGGCTATCCCGCGTTCGAGATTCGGGCGAACCGGGTCCAAGCCCGTGCCCAAGAGGATATGGCATGAGATTTAGTCTGCGGCTAATGCTTCCGGTCATCGTTTGTATCGCCGCTGTTTCCGGCCTATTCGCCTATTACCAGGAACAGGACCAGGAACGCGCGCTCCACGCGGAGCTCAATCAGCGCGCCAGTCTCACCGCGCAGAGCCTGGCCGACAACCTGCAGCCCTTGCTCGATAAGAACTCCTCCGCGCTGGAGTTGCGCCGCGCGCTGAATCGTTTCAGCACCCGCGAGCGCATCGTGGGAGCGGCAATTTTCGACGATGCCGGCAAAAACATCGCGGTCACCGAGCGCCTTCCCATTGCCCTGGAAGACGCATTTTCCGTCTTGACGCCCAAGATCGATCCCCAAAATCCCGATGGGCAAGGGGTCTTTCTCACGCTCGGCCCCAGGTTCTACCACGCGCAGATGCTCTCCATGCGCCGCGCCGACGGGAAAGCCATGGGCCTGGCCGTCTTTCACGACGCCGGCTTCATCCGCGAACAAAGCGCCGTAATTTGGCGCCAGACGCTGATTCACGTCTCGCTGGAAGTTTTGCTGATCGTGCTGATCACCTTTCTGATCATTCGCTGGAGCCTCATGAGCCCGATCAGCAAGGCGGCGCAATGGCTGAAGGCTCTCCGCAGCGGAAAGTCGGAAATCGCCGCCCCGCGAAGCGAACTCCTCGGTCCACTGGCCAGAGAGATGGAGAACGTGGTGAAGTCGCTGCAAGAAGCCCGCGCCGCGGCTGCGCGCGAAGCCCGCCTGCGGGAGGCCTCGGAGTCGCTGTGGACCTCCGACCGGCTTTCCATACACGTCCGCAAGCGGTTGCAGAATAGGCGCCTCGTCGTGGTTTCCAATCGCGAGCCTTACATTCACACCCGCCAGAGCGGCAATCTCGAAATCATGATTCCTGCCAGCGGCCTGGTGACCGCCCTCGAGCCTATTTTGCGGTCCTGCGACGGGACCTGGATCGCGCAGGCCAGCGGCGACGCGGACCGCGAAACCGTGGACGAACACGATCGCCTGCGCGTGCCGCCGGCCGAACCGCAATACACGCTTCGCCGCGTATGGCTCGAGCGTGAGGAGGAAAACGGCTACTACTTTGGCTTCGCGAACGAGGGCCTGTGGCCGCTTTGTCACATCGCCCATACCCGGCCGATCTTTCGTTCCGAGAATTGGGAGCACTACCAGCAAGTCAATCGCAAGTTCGCAGACGCCGTCCTCGAAGAGATCGCCGATACTCAAAAGCCCTTCATTCTGGTTCAGGATTATCATTTCGCCTTGCTGCCGCGCATGATCAAAAAAGAGCGGCCCGATGCGCGCGTGGCGATCTTCTGGCACATTCCCTGGCCCAACGCGGAGGCTTTCGGAATCTGTCCCTGGGAACGCGAACTGGTGGATGGCTTGCTCGGCGCCGATCTCGTCGGCTTCCACATTCAGAACCACTGCAACAATTTCCTCGAGACCGTGGACCACGCCGTGGAGTGCCGCATCGAGTGGGAGGGCTTCACCGTCAATCGCGCCGGCCATCTCACGCGCGTTCGCCCCTTTCCCATCAGCATCGATTTCGCCGACGCCCGCGCCGAGAACGACGCTCGCGAATCTCCTTACATCGATCGCGCCGCGCTGCTGGCCGGAGTCGGCGTGCAGGCCCAGTTCATGGGCGTGGGTGTGGATAGGGTGGATTACACCAAGGGGATTCTGGAACGCTTTCGCGGGATTGAACGTTTCCTCGAGAAGTATCCGCACTATCAGGGCAAGTTCACGTTCGTGCAAATCGGTGCGCCCAGCCGCATGCAAATCAAGCGCTACCTGGAGCTCTATGCCGACGTCGAATCGGAAGCCAACCGCATCTGCCGCCGATTCATGACCAACCTGTGGAAGCCCATCGTACTGCTCAAGCGTCACCACAGCCACCAGGAGATCGAGCGCTTTTATCGTGCCTCGGACCTCTGTCTGGTCACCTCCCTCCACGACGGCATGAATCTTGTCGCCAAGGAGTACGTCGCGGCGCGAGACGACGACCGCGGCGTGCTGATCCTGAGCCGCTTCGCGGGCGCCAGCCGGGAATTGCACGACGCCTTGATCGTGAATCCTTACGATACCGAGTTGATTGCGGACGCCATTCACTCCGCCCTGGAAATGCCTGCGGCGGAGATCGAGCGCCGCATGCAATCGCTCCGCCGCACCGTCCGCGAGCACAATATCTATCGCTGGGCCGCAAACCTGATCAGCGAACTGGCCGACATTCGGCTTCCGCAGCCGGCAGCCGTGCCCAGAACGCTTCGTGGGGCCCCTATCGAAATCGACGCCGCGCCGCTCTAAGCGGGCGAGTTTCGCGCCGGTCCGTTCACGCTGGTCGCGGTGAGACGGTGGGCTGCCTTTTTGCCGGCCAAAACCATCTGATAAACGGTAGAGCTGAGCCTCCGGCTCCGAGTCGTGAGCCGCCGGGCAAGCCAGAAAGGGGAGACTCATGGCAGCTGTCGTAGGTGTTTTCAAGGCGCGTGCCGATGCCGAGCACGCCGTTGCGGAACTGAAAGAGATCGGTGTCCCCAGCGACCGGATCAATCTTCTGACTCCTGAGGCGGGCGAAAAAGAGTTGGCCGCTGTGCCCCAATCGCAAGGCGAGCAGCCCGGTATGGTCAAGACGCTGGGCGCGCTCACCGGCGGGGCGCTAGGCGCGGGCATAGGAGAGATGGTTGCGACGATGATTCTGCCGGGCGCGGGATTGGTAATCGCTCTCGGTTTGGCCGGCGGCGCGCTCCTGGGCGCCATCGGCGGCGAGGAGATCGGACGGGCGGCCGAAAACACGATTTTTGCCTCGCTGCCCGAAGAGGAGCTTTTTGTTTACGAAGACGCCCTGCGCCGCGGCCGAAGCGTCGTGATTGTAACTTTGGCGAGGATGGCCTCGCCGAGGCCGTTCGCGGCGCCTTCGATCATAACGGAGCCGAAAGCGTGGATCGCGCTCGGCAGATGTGGTGGATCGGCCTGCGCGACGTCGAGAAAGAACATTACGAGGCCAAGGGCAGAAGTTTCGATGAAGACGAAGATTACGTGCGCGCCGGGTTCGAGGCCGCCCTGCTTCCCAGCAACCGCGACAAATCCTACGACCAGGCGCGCGAAAGTCTGCGCGGCCGGTATCCGCAAATGTATGACCGCGAACCTTTCCGGCACGGCTATGAGCGCGGTCAGGCCTATCGCCGCGTTGCGGTCAAGAGCCGAAGCGCCGGCGGCAAACCCTGAGGGCTCGCTTCCAGGGCCGTGCCGCTTTACGGCTGGCTGCCAGCGGCGGCCGCGGCGCGCCTCTGCATCTCCTCCGGCGAGACGTCTTCCTTATGCGTGGAAATCGTCCACTGGTGGCCGAACGGGTCGTTTAACGTGCCGCTGCGATCCCCGTAGAATTGGTCCTTCAGCGGGCGCAGCATCTTGGCCCCGGCGGCCAGCGCGCGCGCGGTCACCGCATCCACGTCGTCCACATAAAGCTGAATGCCCACGGGTGTACCGCCAAGAGACATCGGGCTGCGCGCCCCGATCTCGGGGAACTCGTCGGCCAGCATAATGCGCGAATCGCCGATCTGCAGTTCCGCGTGGCCCACGCGGCCGTCGGGATGCGGTATGCGCATCACTTCCTTGGCGCCGAAGGCGTGCTTGTAGAACTCGATCGCGCTGGCTGCCCCGGTAACGATCAGATAGGGCGTGACGCTGTGGTATCCCTCAGGAATCGGTCTGGGAGCCATGGCTTCCTCTCATCATCCGCTTCGTCGATGTTTCCCTATGTAGAACGAAAGAACGCTCCATCGCTCATTCGCTTCAATTCTAGTGATGATCATTGCCGCACGGTAGTGCCAAATATCCTGGCCGCAAGTCTAAATGAGCGGAGTAGAGCTAGGGATGGCTGCGGAGAAAAATGTGAAAACGCGCTCGGGCACGGACTGAGGCCGCGGTCAGTGTCTGCCAAAAGTGTAGCCGCCGGAAATCATGTATCCGATCACCGCATTGCGCCCGAATTGTTGGAAATTGAACACATAGTGAAGATCAAACTCCGGTTTAACGAAGATCGCTCCATGGATGTAGATCTTCCCGCCCGCGGCGAAATGCATTTGATAATAGTTGAGTGATGCCGGAGGTGTGAAGTTGCCGCAGGGGCTGCCTGTCAGACAGCTGTTGGAATTGAACAGCAGCGACACTCTGGCTCCGCCGAAACCGCCCTCCAGGAAGGGAACGACGCGTGTTCCAAACGGCTGCCAAAATCCGTTGATGTCATAAAACGAGGGACGCATCTTCAGTCCCTCGTTGGGCAGGTAAGGGTTCGGGCGTAAATGGAAGGTGTATTCGCCGTTGAGCCCGATCTTGCGTTTGAGCATGTAATCGACGCCAACCATGCCAAACAAGCCGCCCATCGTGGGCCCGGACTCGCACACGCCGGTGAAGTTGTCGAGAAGCTCTCCAGTGACGCAACCTGCCGCTGTATCCGTTCCCACCCGATCCCGTTCGCTCCCTAAGCCGAAAAACGGACTGATCGTCCTTTGCGCATGCGCGGAACTCGCGCCCGCCAGCACCAGCAGTGCGAGCAGCGGAGCGATACGCACCGTGACTTTGAACAAGCAACTCTCCTTGAGGCTTCTTATCTGGGTTCTTATCGGAGCGCTCCGCCTGAACGTGGTTGAGACAGACACCAGCCCTGACCCCGGTCCTTCCGGGAACGCGGAAGAAAAGTTGCTTTTGTGACTGGCAAGGCCGCGTGTTTAGCGTTGGCCGAAAGTATAGCCGACGGCAGCAGTGATCTCTGGCACCCAATCGCGGCCGAATTGGTCCGTCAGATGTGTCACGTAGCGAATGTCGAACTGCGGCTTGATGAAAATATTCCCTTTGACGTAGAGCTTCGCGCCAACAGCTCCATGGATCTGAAAGTGATTGGCGTTTATCCCCGCGGAGTAGCTGAAGTTGCTAGTAATGCCTGTCACCGAAACGCTCTGAGCTACATAGAGGGCGATTCTAGCGCCGCCAATGCCGCCCTCGATCACAGGCACGATGCGCTTGTCGGCTCCCGAAGTCGGCTCCCAGACCACATTGAAATCGTAGAACCCCGGGCGGTACTTCAATCCCCGCGTCTGGTAAGTACTGGGCCTGCGCGAAGCGGAAGGCGTATTCGCCGTTGAAGCCAAGGTGCGGCTTGAACATGAAATCCGCTCCAAACACGCCAAAAACTCCTCCCATCGTAGGGCCGGGCTCACAATTCGGCCAGTGAAGTCATCGTACAATTCGCCCTTCGTCGTACAGGTTACGGTTATCGCCGCCCCGGTAACTGGATCGGTACTCGGCTGGTTGACGCTCGTCCCCGCGCTGTCCAGCGCGGTACCCAGACCAAAATACGGACTGACGCCTTGCGCCCGTACCAGAATCGTGCTTCCCATCACCAGCAAAGCCAGCAGTAGAATTGTGCGGATCGTTTGTTTGGACAAGAAACTCTCCTTTTTGAGAATTTCGTATCTACCTAATGTACGAGATCAACCTCTGGTTTAGAGCAAAATCTTACCGCGCAGGTTGCACGGACCACCGCGCTTGCGCCGCTTTTTCAGCCCAGACCTTTTCAGCCCAGACCCTTTTCAACCCAGAAATGACCAGCAATCGTCCCCCCGCACCCCTGAGCGCCACCTAGCATAGCGAATTGTTGCCGCCATGCCAATCCAGCCTCTCCTGCATATGCCTCTTGTCCCCGCGCTCTGTGAAGAACAGCTGCCCGTCACTCGGACTACGTCTTACCCCAGAAGGCAAACGCCACGGCGCCGAGGATGCACAGAAAAGCCGCCCCATAATTCCAGGTAATCTCCTCGCCGAAATAGATCCAGGCGAACACGCTGAACACCGACAGGGTGATAATCTCCTGAATAATCTTCAGCTGGAATGCGGTGAACTCGCCGTATCCGATGCGATTCGCGGGAACCTGAAAGCAGTATTCGAGAAAAGCGATCATCCAGCTCACCACGATCACGGCGATGAGCGGAGCGCGCCGGTATTTCAGGTGCCCGTACCAGGCGATGGTCATGAAGATGTTGGAGCAGATCAAAAGCAGGACTGTTTTCATACGAAATCCTACCACGACTCAAAATCCAGTACTGGTAGTCCCGCACCCTCTGCCCGCGCCTCGGAACGATCGCCTCGCGGATTGGGCTGGATGTACGCGTGGCCGGTGCGTTAGAATCTTGCCGCCAAATCGACGCACTGGCGCAGTAGACCCCGGTACTCCCCGCGCACCCGGTCTTCTGATGGCCGCGCCTGGCGCAGCTCCGGCTGCGAATGGCGCAGCGATCATCCAATTTACAGAATTGGAAAAGGATTACAAGAAGGCCGAACCCATGCGAAACTTTGCCGTTCTCTTCATTGCCGCCGTTCTGGCTGCGACAGCCCCCGCGGCTTCACACGCACGACAGAAGTCACAGGACTTGGTCTTCAGCGCCAAGGCCTCCGGCGAAACGAATATCGTGGAAGCTCGCGTCGATCCGGGCGCGCTCACCGCCGCAAGCGAGCAAGCGCGTCTGGCCGATCGTGTTCTGAGGAAAGCCATCGCTGTGAATGACGGGACGGTGGCGACGAACCTCTTCGCTTCCGAATTTACCTGGATCGATCGCGATGGCCGCAGCCGAACCAAGTCCGATCTTCTGGATCGCATCGTTTTGCTCTCCGCCGGGCCGGACACAAACCTTGCCGTTAGCGTTTATGGCCGTGTGGCTTTGGTGACCGGCACGCACGCGCTGATTCCCGATGGCGCCGAAGCCTTTTTCACCCGCGTCTGGGTTCGCCAGGGGTTTGACTGGCGGCTGCTGCTGTACCAGGAAACCGCCCCCGGTGATTTTACGGCCAGGGACGCACGCAACGGAGTGTCCACCCTGCGGCCGGCCACATGCGACAATCCCTGCAGTTCGCTGCCCTACAAGCCCCTCTCGCCCGACGCCCAGGAGATCGTCACCTCTTTCATGGCCGGCGAAAAAGCGCTCTTTGAAGGCGATGCCGATTCGGCCGGCCGCGTTCTCGGCGATGACGCCACGTTCATCATGCCGGACGGCTACCAGCCCATCGGCAAAACGCAGCGCGTCGCCCGTATCCGCAGCCTCCGCCAAGCCGACCAATCCGATCCGCCGCCGGCCGTTGACTCCATGGCCCTGTGGGTATTCGGTGGGGCGGCAGTGATGTCCGCCGACCAGGAGTCCTGGTTCGGTCAATTGCTGCGCACCACGGGGATCTGGGCCAAGCGCGATGCCGGCTGGCAGCTCATCTTCAGCCAGCAGACCCAAGTGCGCTAGCCATCGCGAGGTGAGAACCTCGTCGCCTGAACCTGTTCGGGTTTCCACACGATTTCGCCAGCTTTTCAACCGTTTCGGCGCGTATTGCTCCTGGTACAGCATTTCCTGTACTTGCTTCGAGCTGGACCATTAGTTAACGTACTCCAACGAAAAGACGTGCCCTGGCCCAGGCGCTGCTTTTCGCGCCATCGGACGAGCGCCCCGCATAGACCTGCTGATGGTTACGATGAGGAGAGGAGCACTTTGCCCGTGTTAAACCGAGAGGGGCTGAACGCTTGAGAATTCTGGTCGCCGACGATCACGAAGTGATCCGGCGCGGCATCCGCGCCTTGCTGGCTTCCGAGCGGGATTGCGAAGTCTGCGGGGAAGCCGTGGACGGCCAGGACGCCGTCGATAAGGCTCACAAACTCCGTCCCGACCTCATCATCATGGACGTCAGCATGCCAAACCTGAATGGTTTGGAAGCGACGCGCGTCATCCGCAGAAGCCTCCCCAGCACGCAAATCCTGATTCTCACCCAGCACGATTCGCAGGAGATGATGCGCCAGGCGTTCAATGCCGGCGCCCGCGGGTTTGTGGTCAAGTCCTCGGTTGCGCACGATCTGCTGAACGCGGTGGAAGCGGCTCAGCGCGGAGAGTCGTTTTTTGACTCGGCGGTCGTCCCCAGGGTTCCCGCCGAGACCCCGGCGGATGCCAAGACCATTCTCGAGCGTGAAGCCGAACTCGAGCAGGCGCTTCGCGAGAGCGAGGAGCGCTATCGCGCCTTGGCCACCGCCACCGATCAGGTCGTATGGCGCTGCGATGCCGCCGGGAATAGCATTTGGGTTTCCGAAAATTGGCAGCGGCTTACGGGATGGGAAGGCGAAAAGACCAGGGGACGTGGCTGGCTGGATTTCGTGCATCCCGAGGATCGCGCCCGCGTGGAGCAAATTTGGCAAGAATCGATGCGTGGGGGTGGGGAATTCCGCTGCGAGTGCCGCATGAGCACGCGCGATGGCCATTGGCGCTATTTCGAGTCTCGCGGCGTTCCCGTGCGCAACCCGGATGGCGGTGTGCGGGAGTGGATCGGCGCGAACGTGGATATCACCGCTCGCAAGCGTGTCGAGCAGGAGCTCAAGGTCCGTGACCACCGCCGGGTTATGGCATTTTCCGCGGCCCATGTAGGCGGATTTGTCTGGGACCCTGCCAGCTGGCGAGTCTGAACTGACGCCGGAACTGCAGGAGATCTTCGGTTTTGAGCCGGCGGAGACGGCGCGAGGCGCGCACTTGCAAAAATGGCTCGCCAACGTGCACGAGGACGATCGCGCCATGGTTTTGGAGCGCATGCGTGAGAGCGAATCCTCCGGTGCCATGGATTTCGAATATCGCTATCGCCATCCGCAGCGCGGTTTGCGCTGGCTCTACACCAAGGGGCAGTTGCGCGCCGATGCCAGGGCCGAGACTTCCGCTGGTCAGGCTGCCGCGGGGAAAAAAGCCTATGGCGTGGTTTTGGATATCACGGAGCGAAAAAAGGCCGAGGAGGCTCTCTCCCTCAGCCAGCAGCGTTTGATGATTGCGCTCGCCGCCTCGCGCACCGGCACTTACCGCCGCGATCCGCAAACGAACTCATTCCTGCACCTCGGCACGAATCTGAGAGACCTGCTCGCGATTCCCCCGGACGAAGCGGTGAACTCCAGCGAGGATTTTCTGAAGCATGTGCATCCGGACGACGTGGCCGCCGTGCGTGCGGAAATCGCGCGCTCGCGCCTGAAGGGCGAATTCCAACTCGAGTATCGAGTGCTCTTGCCGGACAGCCGCGTGCGCTGGCTTTATGACCGCGGCCAGCTGATGCCCGATCCCATCAGCGGCGCCACCTGCGTCGTGGGAGCTTGCACGGACATCACCGACCGCAAGCGTGCGGAAGCCGAACTCAAACTCGTTCACGAGGAGCTCGAGGCTCGCGTCAACCAGCGGACTGCCGAGCTGCGCGCCGCCGAAGCGGGCCTGCGCATGCTCTCCGGCCGCCTGATGCAATTGCAGGACGAGGAGCGCCGGCGCATCGCCCGCGAACTGCACGATAGTTCCGGTCAGGCTGTGGCCGCCCTGAGCATGTGCATTTCCATGGTGGAGCGCGACAAAGCCAAACTGACCGAGCGTGCCTCCCGCAATCTTTCCGACGCCGCGCGGCTGGTGCGTGAGCTATCTCAGGAACTGCGCACCATGTCTCACCTCCTTCATCCCCCTTTGCTCGACGAGGCCGGCCTGGAGTCGGCTCTGCGCTGGTTCGTGGAGGGTTTCGCGCAGCGCAGCGGCATCGAAGTCAGCCTCGATCTCGCCCCCGAGTTCGGGCGGCTTCCCAAAGAGATGGAGATCGCCGTCTTCCGCATCGTGCAGGAGTCTCTCGCCAATGTGCACCGGCATTCCGGCAGCAAGACCGCGGAGGTGCGTGTCGCCCGCGTCGCGCAAAAGGTGATCTTGGAGATTCGCGACCAGGGCCGCGGCCTCGCCGCCGATGGGAAGGCGGCTTCCGCTCCCACCCTGCCGGGCGTGGGTATTCAGGGAATGCGGGAGAGAGTGCGGCAATTAGGCGGAAACTTCGAGATTCACTCGAGTGACGGGCAGACGCTGGTTCGCGCCGAGATCCCCTTGCAAGCCGCGGACGCGGCCTCCAGCCAAATGGCCCGGGCCAGCTCCAGATAAAGACCACAGAATAAAGATTCAGGCTGCAGAGGGAACGAGCGCGGCGCTTACGCCTCGATGATGTGGTTACGAATGGCGTAACGCACCAGTTCGGTCACCGAGTGGCAATCGAGGCGCCTCATGATATTGGCGCGATGCGTTTCCGCTGTTTTCACGCTGATATTCAGCGCCACCGCAACTTCCTTGGAGCTTTTCCCTTCGGCCAGCAGTTGCAGAATTTGTTTCTGCCGTGCCGTCAGGCGCAATCCATTTTTGCGGCCGTTGTCGTCTTCATTTTCTTTCGTCGGACGCCCGAGGTAACCCTCGAGCACCATCTGCGCAACCTTTGGCGTGAAGAACGTTTTGTTGCGCCGCAGTGCATCGACCGCCGAAACCAGATCTCGCCCCGCATCCGATTTCAGCAAATAGCCCCGCGCCCCGGCTTCCAGCGTTTGCCGGATCAGCGGGTCGGAATCGTACATGGTCAGGATCAGCACCTTCGTCGATACGGTTTTCAAAATCTCACGCGCCGCTTCGAGGCCGTTCAGTTCCGGCATGCTCAGATCCAGAATGGTCACATCGGGCTGCACCAGCTTGGCTTTCTCCACCGCTTCGCGTCCGTCGGACGCTTCCGCCGCAACTTCCCAGCCGGGTTGCTCCTCGAGCAGCGTGCGCACGCCTTTGCGGACCACATCATGATCGTCCGCCACCAACAAACGGAGTATGCCCATCATCCCCTCCAACTGATTGGGTGCGTGGCCTATTTTGTGTACTGCGAGAACCTCACACTGACTTCTCAAGCAGGGGCGGTAGTGGGCCGGACTGGCGAACCTGAGGAGAGTGCCGCTGCATCTGGATGCCTACAACTCTTTTCCCCAGCCTTGCTTACAGCATCCCGCCTTTGGAAAACATTTTCCATAGGGCTTTTACCGTATGGAACCCTGAGGCCCGCATGGCGGAAATTCCGCCAAGGAATGCAAGACACACTCTAACAGTACTGATGCGGAATATTGGTCGGTGGGTCAAGAAAATAAACGAAATTTCTGCTCGCCGTCCGCTTTTTTACGGTTTTCACGACGGCCGGATTGGCTGTTTCTCGCTTACGCGCCTCTTTTGATCGCGCTTTGTCTCTCGAGGAAGAGTTCAGTGGAATCGGAACGAAGTGCGCCGGGAGGCGCCCCAAATTGCAGCGCCTCCCGGCAACCGGCTTCCTTGGGGGAAGAAGCAAACTGCCAAATCACCGCGCCTCAGCTTCGGCCTTGAGGCGTGCCACTTCGGCGATGAATCCCCTGGCCTCCATCGGTACCGGAACTTCACCCGTCAGCGCCGCAGTCGTGCTGATGTCCTTGTCGTACAAGGCGATTGTTGAATCGCTGTCGTGCTCGATCCACGAACCCTCCAGGTCGATGCCGGCAAAGAGTCCCTTGGCCCGCGAATAGGTCAGGATCTGCGTGTCCAATTTCCAATCGACTCCGGCCGACGCATGTCGCCCCACGGGCCCTGCGGCGCCCGATATCGAACCGCCGATTTGAAATTTGTTTTGCATTAAGTGCTGCGCGCCTTCGGGAGTCATGAACATCATCACCAGGTCGACGTCCTCCACGCCCGCCTGTAATCCCCAACTTCCGCCGCTGATGCTGAAAAATGCCGGTGCGCTCCACGTCCCATTCGCAAGCCGGCAGCTGGCCACGCCTCGGCCATGTTTGCCTCCCAGAATGAAGCCTTCCTTGAGCATCTTGGGCACCACGGCGATGCACTTGGCGCCGTTGTAGACTTCTTCCGGAATCCCCTTGTCCGGCGTTGCGGAAAGTTCGTGCAGAGTTGCGGCTGCCGACTGCAATCGTTCCTGCACCTCCGTCTTGCTTTCATCCGCCGCGTGTATGGGTATTACGGTGCAAACCACGAGCAGTGCCGCTGCGACAATTAGGCTTTTCATCTTCCGGCCTCCCGGTCATTCCCTCCCAGTGTGCCGGAAAGGCGAAATACCGCCATACATTGCTCGCTTTAACCGGTGGGTTGCCAAACCCTCTTTGCCGTTGCGGCGATTCCGCTTCCATGCGGGGAACTACGCGGAGAAGGCGAAAACGCGGTTATTGGCGCAGGTATTCGTAAAATACGATGCACAGTTTTACTTGTTGTCTAAAACGAAGAAGGTTAATAGGCCGGTTCGTTTTTAGCGGGTCTACGGGGCGCAAGCCAGCTGGCGCGTCAGGAACTAGTTCAGTCCGAACGCCACGCTGACGATTGTGGTGGTCTCGATGGGTTGGCCTTCCAGCGTGGCGGAACGATAGCGCCACTGGCGGATCGCCTGCAGCGCCGCCTGGATCAGCCGCGGATCGCCGCTGACAGCCGTGAGCTTTGTGGGGACTCCATCCGTGCCGATCGTCGCCCTGACGCGCACTTCGCCCCTCACGCCGTCCTTCAGCGCGTCCGAAGGATAAACGGGAGAAACGCGCGTCAAGAGAACTGCTGCCTGGAGATCCCCGCCCCGAGCGCCCGCCTGAACCGGAGCAGGACCAGGAGCATTCGGCCCTGTCACCGGCAAATTGTTGGCCAACGACCCGATCGGCGGAGTGATACCGTCGAAAATCGACGGGGGCAAGTTCTCTACTTGGGATGCCGCAGACGCACTCTTGAGAGGACGAGCCAGAACGAGTTCGTCCGGAGTCGCGACCTTAGGCTGCGGTATTTCCGGGGCGGGTGCCTCGCTGGCATCATCGGATTCGTTAGCGCGCTCCGATTTCACGGCGTTCTTTTTAGACGGAGCCGCGGGAGGTTGCGCGTTGCGGCGCGACGACGTATCGACAAAAGGCGACCCGGCCTCGCCGCCGCTCTTCAACATCCAGCGCCGATTATTCACATCCGCAACTTCCACCTGAAATTCGTGCATGCCGGCTTCCAAGGGCGCCGCGGTTGATTTTGCGTTGGTCGTTGCCAGCACCCGCGTTCGGAGTGAAGGGACGCCGGCGACGATCGCCAGCACCAGGATTGCACCGGCAGCCGCGCCGATGCCGATCTTGAGCGCCTGGGTCGCGGGGGTCTCCTCGATGTTCGGTAGTGGTTCTTTGCCCTGCGCTTCCCACTCGTCGCTCCCACGCGCGAGTAATCGAGGGTGACGAGTGCCCGATGCGCCCGATGCGTCCGAGGCTATACGATGAGCGCCTTCGCCGCTCGTAGCGGCAACCGGGCTTCGCGGCTGTGCGGCCGTGCCTCTAGCGCGTGTTCCCGTGTGACCTGCGGCTGAGCTCGGTGATGGCGTCACGTGCGGCGCAGGGACCGAAGATTCCGAGGCCGCCGCCATAATGCCGGAATGCACCCGGCTGGAAACTCTGTCCGACGGCATATCGGCCGGCGGTTGCGCTTTCGCCGGCGCATTGCCGGCTGATCGAAAAGGCTTGCCTGCGGAAGTCTCGCCGGCTTTCTTCACGGCGTCCGCTTCTTCGACCACAGGTGGAGCGGAATCGTGTCCCGCCGGTTTCTTCGTTATCGGATCCGCGTGCGCAGGGGCCACCGGCTCGGAATTCTCTGCAAGCGTCGCAGCGCTCGCCGCCGCGATGGCTTGCTCCTCACGGGGTTCGGCAGACGGAAGAGCGTCCTCCGTCTCGTTTTCTTCGACGGCGATAACGTCACGATCGCCGTCCGCATAATCTTCGGAAATTCCTGCCGAGACTTCCTCCAAAACAGGTTCTGGCGCGAGTTCCACCGGAGTTCGGGCCAGTTCAGCCTCCGCGGTTGTTTCGCCTTTGAAGGGAAGCATTCTCCGCTTGGGCTTCGTTAACGCGGGTAGGCTCAATGCCGCGCTGTGCTTCACCGCTAACCTCAGCCGCGCTACTTTCCTGCAACCTCGGTCTTGCTAATCTCTGTCGCGCCAACCTCGGCCGCCGTAACCGTGCCGGCCCACGCGCCAATCTGTTCGCGTAATTCCGATCTCAATTCGACGAAACGCAGGCCGCCGCCTTTCCCTGTTTCGTTCAGCCATGCCACTTCGGCATAGCTTTCGATGAAGTCGGCTGCCCCAGGCAGCTTGAACTTCAAGAGCACCGCCTGATCCAGGGTCACCGGCGCGACGCTGTGGAAGCTCAGTCCGCCTTCGCCCAGATCGATCAGAATCGCTCCGTTATCGGGCCCCAGATCCACGTACGCCAGGCCTTCCATTCTTCGGCGGGCATGAACCCTTCGCTCGGTTTCGAGCGGCGACGACACTGTGCTTCGTGATGACATCGTTAGTCTCCGCGCGCCTACCTCGGCAATGCCGAGGCCAGTTTTAACTCCTGCCATCCGCTGGGGAATTCAATTTCAAACCGGTCGGCCTGATCGAAAAGCACAAAGGCCTGCACGTCCGTGAGTTTTTGGTTGACGAAATCCCTGAGCTTGTCCTGGTACGCCGTGTCGTTCTCGTCCGGCCACCCGAAAGCCGAAGGCACCTCCAGCGCCACGCGCGCTCGCTGCCGCGCCGGAAGGAACGTTGGATAGCTCAGCCGCACCGGTTGCTGTGAGCTCAAGCTCCCGTCCGCCCGCAGCCGGCCCATCACCAGCGCCCCTGGGCCGTCCGCCAGCCGATAGTCGGAATCGGTGTGATTGGTGACTTCGTAGGCCAGGTACAAAGCCGCGTTCCCCGAATCGAGTTGTCGTAACTGCGCGCCCACGTAGCTCGCCGTGATCGCGCTGGAGTTCCACGGTTTCGGCGCCGACCCTCCTGAACCGCTGCGGAGATAGAAAATCAGCGCGGTAAGGGTCAATGCCAGAAAAAAGCCCAATAGTGGTAATTTATTTCCTCTCACGTCGCCTCGCCGAACGCAGCATCTGCCTATCTACCTGTGAGTTACAAGTCTTTTCTTGAAGTCGCTCATCGCGAAATAGCCGTCTTTTGGGGCCTCTGACGACTACCTAGGAGCAATCATCGTGCCTAAGATTTGCATATCCGGAGACGAGTTTGCCCCAGGCGCGATACACCCTTGGGAAGGAGGACCGAATGGCCCGAATGGGAATTCCGGCGCGAAGCGAAGCTTACCTTCGACGTCTTTCCACTAGAACGGATTTAAAGCTCGGGAAGAGTAGACAAAAGCAATGGCCACTTTGCTTGGCACGCCTTGACCATCGCGCAGCGCCGATTGGAATCGCCACTGTTTCGCAGCCTCGATGGCCATCGCGGCAAAGCCTCCGGGAAGGTCCCGCAGGACGGTTACGTCGCCTGTAGAGCCATCGGCTTTGACGCTGGCCTGAACGACAACAGCCCCGTAGGCCACCGTGCTCGCCGGATAGCCGGCATAGGTGGCGTACAGAATGGACGGAGCGATAAAGTCGCTGCGCCCGCCTTCCGACCCCTTAGTCGGAAACACTCCGTTCAAAGCGGGCGGATTCGTGAGGTACACCGCATGGCGAAACGCGAAAGCGACCAGCATCTCGGAATCCTCGGGCCGGCCATTCTGCGTGGCAGAAGCAAATTTCCAGCTCTTCAGCGATTGTTCCGCCGCGGCGGTGAAGGGTGGGACGTTCACCAGCGCGCTTATCTTTTTCACCTCGCCGCGCTCCCCGATGGACACATCGAACACCACGATGCCCTCGGCACTGGTTTGGAAGGGATACTGCGCGTCGGCCGCGGCAACCGCTTTGGCCGGTTGATACATGCTGTCGCGGGCGCCGTTTTGGCTGGGAGTTGGCAAGGTCGGACTTTGCTGAGGCCGATTCGTCTGGCGGGCCGCGGAATTCGCTCCGGGGGCCTGGCTTGGGCTTTGCCCTGAGTTCTGGCCAACCGCCTGCGCCGCTCCGCCTCCACTCGGCGAAGCGCCCGTCGCGCTAAGCCATACACCTGCCCCAAATAAGAATGCTGCCGCCGCGATCGCCTGTATTGATTTCCCAGTCAAATTCCCACGCATGTTGAGGTCGCCTCCAAGCAGGGCACTGCCATCACCAGCCAGTCACACTCATACGCTATTACTGATAATTTAGACGCGGGGGCTACGTCTATAGTACCGCGTCTTGGCCCAGGAGGTAATACCCAATTGGGGCTATGCCCCGGTTCCTTCCCTGGGACACCCGCCCTGAAAGTCGTTCTAAATGCGCCTGATTCGTGGAAATTCGTAGGCGATAGGACGTGCCCCTTGATACGTGGACAGCGGCCTGGAGCTTCCGAGGGTCTAGTTTACGCCGGCCCGTTTGGCCATAAGGTCGCCGGAGGCCTTCTGAAGAGGTATGGTTCCCAGCGTGCCTGCTTCGTCCCCAATGGCCACGCCGCCCGATTGTTGCGCCCCGACCGGGATCGCCGCTTTCACGTTCGTGCCTCGCTCCGACGAAGAGATCTCCAGTTCGCCGCCGAAGTCCTGAACGCGCTCGCGCATCCCGCGCAACCCCACGCCCAGCGTCACGCCCGAGGGAATCGCTGCCAGCAGTTCGCGCGGGATGCCCCGGCCTTGGTCTTCTACCTGTAAAACGATCCGATCCTTCGTCGTCGACAGCCGGATCACAGCGGTGGCGCTTCCGGAGTGCCGGTGAACGTTGATGAGGCTCTCCTGCGCCACGCGGAACAGCGTCACTTCCATCTCCGGGGCCAGGCGGGTTGGAGTGTCCAGCTCCAGATGAACTTTGATTCCACTGCGCTTTTCGAATCCCTCCGCGTACCAGCGCAGCGCCGAGCCCAGCCCCAGCTCATCCAGCAAAGGCGGATGCAGCAGATACGATATGGTGCGCAGTTCGTCGGAAATCTGCCGCGCGTCCGCGATGCACGCTCCCAGCCGCAGCGCCAGTTGCGGATTCCGCGCCGCCAGTTCGCGTTCGATTCCGGCCAACTCCATCTTCAGCGCGGTAAGCGCCTGGCCGGTGCTGTCGTGCAGGTCGCGCGCGATGCGCCGCCGCTCGTCGTCCTGCACCCGCAGCAAACGCGCCGAGAGGTCGCGCAAGCTTTCGTTCATTTGCCGAAGCTCGGCGGTCCTTTCGCGCACCCGAAACTTCAGGTGTGTGCGCGAGCGCAGCAGCACTTCATGCACGTGTCCCAGGCGCAAGACGGCCCTGCGGCCGCTCTCTCCCAGCGCGATGATTGCTCCGCAAAAAGCCAGGAACAGGATCTCGCCAATGATGGCTTTTTGAGTGACAGGACCCAGCAAGTGGTATGGAGGAACGAATAATGCGTTAGCCGCCAGAGTACCCGCTGCAGTCGCTAGCGTCGCCGGCCAAAGCCCGCAATACCACGCCGCGAACACCGTCGCAGCCGAAATGCTCACGAAGTGCATCGAGCCGCCCAGGACGGGCTGGAACACGGCGCGCAGCGCCAGGGCGCAAGCCATCGCCAGAAGGGCGATTCCGTAGCGCTGGAGATAGTTTCCTTGAAGCGGCGGCAAGATCAGTAGGCGATCGGAGGCGCGCTCGTCCGGCATGCTTTCCTCGAGGGAGTTTGAGGATGGGCAGCGGCATCCTACCACATCCGCGTTTCGCGTGGGCGCGTTTCGCGCAGGAAAGATGACGGGAACGAGCGAAGGATCAGCCGACAAAAAGCATTGGAAAAAGGCGTTTCACAAAAAAGTGTTCTGTGAACAAAGTAGGTGCTAAAAAAGTGTTACGCACAAAAAGAGCGGAGCCCCTGGAGACTCCGCTCTGGCATTCGCGATCTAAGCAGGATCCGGATGAATGCCGGCCGCCTAGTGTTTATCGCTTTTGCCCCAGTCGTCCATCAGCGGCTTCCCGCTGGCTTCGGGTCCGCGATGTTTCTCGCTTGGACCATACGGCCCTTGCTGTTGGGCTCCCTGGTGTTGTTCGCCGGACTTGGTCGTCCCTGTTCTCATGTTTTGTCCGGTCTGGCCCATGTCCCGTTGTGTGCTGTCGATCTTTCCTCCGGCGCCTCTTCCGCCTTCGCCGAATGCGGGGTCGTGGCTCTCGCCGAAATCCTGCGTGGAGCGTTCTCGCTTCCCCTGCTCGTGACGCTCCGCTGATCCAGTCTGCTGGCCGCCACTGTGACCGCCGCTCTGCTGACCGCCAGTCTGTTGGTTTGGCGTTCGGCCTTCTCCCTTTTGGGCCTGACTGGTCGCCGCTCTGAGCGTTTTCTCCCTGCCATTTCCGTCTGCTGTGGCTCTTGCCCGTATTCACTCTGCTCCTCGGCCCTCATGGTTGTCTTTGCATTACCGGGGCCTTGCCGCCTTTCATCCCGCCTTCGTTCCTCCTGTGGATTCTGCTCCGTCTGACGGCGCTCGTCATGGCGCCTTTCCTCTTGCTGATTTCCCACGTCGGTCTGTTTTTGTTTGTTTGCGGCTTCACCTGGCATTTTGTCCTCTCTTTCGACTACTTGCCCCCCCATGCTGCTCCGAAAATGCCGGTGAGGCTATCGGCTGAAAAGGGTAAGCCCTCGCGCCAGGTAGGCCGCCTGATGCTTCAGAGTAGGGCTTTCAGCTTTTTCAAACGGGAAGCTTGCCGCCGATGCGGTTACGAATCGTTACGTCCTCAGCTTTCGCGGACTCCATTTGTAGCCCAGGGCGCGCTCACGTCTTTTGTGAGTGGCCCTGGGGCTTTTCGTTAGGATTGCGCGAGCTGTCAGATCCGGTCAGACCCGGTCACGACCCGAAGGATCATCACTTCCGTCGACTTGATCAGCGCGGCCACCGTCTGCCCTTTTTGCAGCCGCATTTCCCTCACGGCGTCGGCGGTAATAATCGAAGTAATGTGCTGGCCGCCGATCGACAGCGTGATCTGCGCCATCAAGCCCATGGTCTTGATATCGGTCACCCGGCCGATGAGTTGATTCCGGCCGCTGATCCTGCGGAAAAACGTGCGGCGGTCGCGCACTTCGCCCACTTCCGACGCGCGATAGAGGAACTTATCGATCTGCTGTTCCGGAATGCGATGATGCCCGCCCGCGGTTTTTACGGTGCGAATCTTTCCCTTATAGATCCACTGCTTGAGCGTGGGATAGCTGATGCCCAGCACCTGGGCGGCTTCGCGCGGCGAAAATAGCTTCTCTGCGTGCACGATTTTGTCTGCGCGGTGGACGCCACGATGCTCGGATGGCTCAGGCCGATTGCAGCATCACGCTTTCGAGCGCCGCCCGCAATTTGCGGATGTCCGGCTCCACGTGCAGCCGCTGCTGCGCCAGTTCTCGCTCGCCGCGGCGCTTGATGCCGATCTCGGGGTCCTTGAGCTGGTGCCCGGTGAGCACCGCCACCACGTCGGCGCCGTCCTCGATTTTGCCGGCGCGCACCAGCTTCCGAATGCCCGCGATCGAAGCGGCCGAGGCCGGTTCGCAGCCCACGCCGTCCTTGGCCAGTGCGGCTTTGGCTTCGAAGATCTCATCGTCGGTAACGGATTCGCACAGCCCTTCCGTCAGCTGCAGCGCGCGCAGCGCCTTCTTCCAATTGACGGGATTGCCGATGCGAATCGCGGAGGCCTCCGTGCGCGGCTGCACCGGCACGATCTCCGCCGCGCCCGTGGCGATCATGGTGTAAAACGGGCTGGCGCCCTCGGCTTGCACCACCACCAGCCGCGGCAATTTATCGATAAAGCCCAGCTGCTTCAGCTCGCGCAGCCCCTTGCCGATCGAAGAGACGTTCCCCAGATTCCCGCCGGGAACCACGAGTAGTCTGGGACACGCCAATCGCGCTGCTCCAGGATTTCGAACACGATGGTTTTCTGGCCTTCCAGGCGGAACGGGTTCAGCGAATTCACCAGATACAGGCCCAGCTCCTCGGTCAGCGTCGCGCAGCATTTGGAAGGCCTGATCGAAATTGTCGCCCATCTCGATGACCACGGCGCCAAATTCCAGCGCCTGGGCCAGCTTGGCCGTCGAGATTTTTCCGTAGGGCACGAAGACCACCGCTTTCATCCCCGCGCGCGCTGCGTAGGCGGCCATGGAAGCGGACGTATTCCCGGTCGACGCGCAAGCCGTCACGCGGCTGCCCAGCACGGCGGCCTGCGTAATGCACGCCGTCATCCCCAAATCCTTGAAAGAACCGGTCGGGTTATTGCCCTGATGCTTGATGGCCAGGCGAACGCCGCCCGCCCATTCGCCCGTGCGGCTCACTTCCACCAGCGGCGTGCGTCCTTCCGAGAGGCTCACCACCTCGGCGCCGGCGGGAACAAAAGGCAAAAGCTCGCGGAACCGCCACACGCCGCTCTGGTCCGTGATGGCCGTGCCGGCTTTGCGTTGCTGCCAGAGCTGCCGCAGCGCGGGGGGATCGATGCGCCCGAGAATGCTTGCGAAATCGTACTGCACGTCCAGCAAAGCGCCGCACGCCGGGCATTGATGCTCTTTGGCGTCCAGCGGGTAGCGGCGCGCGCAGCGCTGTTCGATACATTGGAGAAAGGCCGAAGTCATGGGATTTGGCGGCTGTGGTCTTCTTCGCTGCATCTCGCGAAAAGATGCCCAGCGGTCTGAAGATTATACGCGGCGGAGGATAAAGGGCAAACGCCCAAGGCCCGCCGAAGGCGCACTACATCGTAGGCGGCGGCCCGGCGCGGCGCGGACACCTTGAAAACGAAGGGTGCGGCACCCGCCCGACACGTCCCAGTCGGCCTCGTGATGACAGCCTCGAGGCGCGACTCGGTAGACACCTCGCCTGTTCCGGAGGCTCACTCCAAAAACCCCACGCGTAAAACCGACGCGTGGGGCACCCACTACAAGGGCTCGCATCAGCGAGGCCCTGGTTCTCACTCACTTGAAACACTGCCGAAGTTGAAAGGCCGAACGCGCGAAGGCGTGTTTGACTGCCGTGATGTGTTACTCTCGGTGGCTCGCTCCAAATCTACCTGAATGGATCGCGCTGCGATGGATCATCCCCCAATCGATGCAACCTCAAGATAGAACGCCCGAAGATATTGGTGACGCACCGGCTGTTTGAGGAGCCGCGGGCCAAGCTCGGCGAATATTTCGACGCGGAGTCCTGGAGCGACTCGGACCGGCCGCAGCGGTCGGAGGTGCTGCGGCGCGTGGCGGATAAAGACGGGCTCATCTGCCTGCTCACCGAGAAGATCGACGACGAACTGCTGGCCGCGGCGCCGCGCCTGCGCATTGTGGCCAACGTGGCCGTGGGCTTCGACAACATCGACGTGGCGGCTTGCACGCGGCGCAAGGTGGCGGTGACGAACACGCCGGGCGTGCTGGACGAGACGACCGCCGACTTCGCCTGGACCTTGCTGATGGCCGTGGCGCGGCGGCTGATCGAGGGCGACGCGCTGGCGCGGTCCGGCGGCTGGAGGGGCTGGAACCTCGATCAACTGTGCGGCGCGGACGTGTGGGGCAAGACGCTGGGCCTGGTCGGCTTTGGGCGCATCGGGCGCGCGGTGGCGCGGCGGGCCAGCGGATTTGGCATGCGCGTGCTCTACAGCGATCGAGCTCGCGCGCCGCGCGAGATCGAAGACCAGTTTCGGGCCGAGTACGCGGAGCGCGACGAGCTTTTGCGGCAGGCTGATTTCGTCAGCCTGCACGTTCCGCTGCTTGCGGACACGCAGGGCCTCGATCGGCGCGCGCGAACTGGCGCTGATGAAGCCGACGGCGTTCCTCATCAACACTTCGCGGGGGCCGGTGGTGCAAGAGGCGGCGCTGGTGACGGCGCTCGAGAAAAAGCAGATTGCCGGGGCGGCGCTGGACGTCTTCGAGCGCGAACCGCAAATCAGCCACGGCTTGCTGCGGCCGAACGTGGTGCTGGCGCCGCATCTGGCGTCGGCGACGGTGGAGACGCGAACGCGAATGGCGATGATGGCGGTGGAGAACGTCATGGCGTTCTTCGCCGGCCGGCGGCCTGCGAATCTGGTGAATCCGGAAGTATGGCCTCAGGTCTCGGACGCAACACCGGCGCCCGCGACCTGAGCTACAAACCGCTGCGATGGCCGCTGCGATGGCCCCGCCGCAGTGAGGAGACCTCCTGGCTGACCTGAAGCAAATCGCGCGCGAAATCTTTTCCGAAACTCTCGCCGGCATCGATATCCCCGCAACCATGAGCCAAAAGCTGGCGCGGGCCGGCTCGCGGATCGCGTTCGACGACGGCGCGATCGACATGGCGGCCTACGGCGGCATCGCCGCGATCGCCATCGGCAAAGCGGCGGTGGCCATGGCGCGCGGCTTCGCGGAACTCTTTGCCGACGATTTTGCGTTCGAAGGCATCCTGGTGGCGCCGCACGAAAGCGTGGCCGAAGTGCGGGGATTTCGGTCCATCGGCGCGGCGCATCCCGTTCCGGATCAGGGGAGCGTGCTGGCGGCGCGGGCCATCATCGATCTGCTCTCGCGATGCGATGCGGGCACGCTGGTATTTTTTCTGCTTTCCGGCGGCGGCTCGCCGCTGGTGGAATTGCCTCTGGACCCTGCCGTCACGCTCGAAGAGATGCGGGAACTGCATCGGCTGCTGGTTGGCTGCGGCGCTCCGATCAACGAGATCAACGCGGTGCGCAAGCATGTTTCGGCCGTGAAAGGCGGGCGGCTGGCGGCGCTCGCGGCGGCGTCAACGAAACTTTCCCTGGGCATCACGGACGTGCCGCTCGGCTGCGAATCGGCGCTGGCGTCGGGTCCCACGTTGCCCGATCCGACGACCGTGGCGGACGCGTGCCGCGTGGTGGAAAGCTACGGCCTGGCGGCGAAGCTGCCTCCGTCGCTGCGCGCGAGGTTCGCGGACCCGGAATCGATTCCCGAAACGCCGAAGCCGGGCGATCCCGCGTTCGAGCGGGCGCGCTTCTGGCTGCTGCTCACGATGCACGATCTGTTTCACCACGCGCATCGGGCGGCGGAAGAGCGCGGGTTTGTGGCTTGCTGCGACAATTCCACGGACGACTGGCCGCTCGAGCGCGCCGCCGAATATCTGCTCGATCAGCTCAAGCAGCTCTCGCGGGCAAATCCCGGCCGGCGCGTGGCGCTGATTGCCGATGGCGAGCTGAGTTCGCCGGTGCGCGGCGATGGGCTGGGCGGACGGAATTCGGCGTTCGTGCTGGAGTGCGTGGAGAGAATCGCGGGGAGAAAGATAGCCGTGTTCAGCGCGGGCACGGATGGGAAAGACGGATCGAGCCCGGCCGCGGGCGCCGCGGCCGATGGCACCACGCTGGAACGCGCGCTCGCGGCAGGGCTTCATCCGCGGGAGTTTGCCGCTCGCAGCGATTCGTACAGCTTCTTTCGCGAACTCGGAGACGCGGTGGAAACGGGGCCGACCGGCAACAATCTGCGCGATCTGAGAATTCTTCTGGCGGAAGCGGAATAAGCGGCGGAAGGCGAGGCGGGTTAGGCGGGGCAATTGCTGCCGATCAGGGCGTGGCGTGGCTTTGCTGCAGCTCGATTTTCTTTAGCCTTTCGTTCATCTCCGCGAGATTCTGCTCGATTTTGTCCAGCCGCTCGACGATCTGCTGGTTCACCTGAAAGGCCCCGGCGGCACGGCCATTTCCGGGCGGGGCGTTTGCGGCGTTTTGGTTGGAGGACGCACGCGACGCGGCGCCACTCGGTGTGCTAGATGCGGCGCTAGACGCGGTCTCCGATGCCGCGTCGCCGTCGCGCTGTTGCGCGGCGCCGGGATTCTTGATGCGGGCAATTTGGCGTTCGATTATCGGGCCCTCACCCGAAGGAATGTCGCCGGTCTTGCGCAAATTTTCGAGCGGCTCGATCCGCGGCCGGATCGCCGCGGTCGCCGAGGGCGAAAATCGCGGCGAAGCGGACGTCGAAATCCGGATCATCCAACTGGGCGATCAGGCGCGACTCCACCGACTCGTCCTTCTTGGCGATCTGCCCGAGGCTGGCGATGGCCGCGGCGCGCAAACGCACCGGCTTGCCCTGCTCGGTCCAGTCCAAGAGGCGCGGCACGGCCTGATCGTTGCCCAGCGCGCCCATGGCGCGCAGGGCGGCGCGGCGGATCACGTCGTCGGGCGAATCGGTCTTCGACGCGGCCTCGAGCGTGTTCATCGCGCCTGCGGGCTTGCGCTGCCCGAGTCCCAGCAGGGCGGCGGCGCGCACGCGGTAAGCGGCGTCGTGGGCGGCGATTTCGGTGAGCTTGGCGCCGACGGTGGGTTCATCGGAGAATTTGCTGAACTGCTCGACGGCGACCTCGCGCACCCAGGGCTGGGGATCCTGCAGTTCCGGCACAACGCCCTTCTCGGCCTGCGCGCCGCCGATCTTGCCGAGCGCGTCCAGCGCCTGAACGCGCACGCCCCAGAAGCGATCGTGCGACGCCGCATCGCTCAATGCGGCGATGACTGCGTCGCTGCCCTTTATGTCGCCGAGGGCTTGCGCGGCGTCGGCGCGGTCCGGCACTTCATCGGCGTGCTGCAACTGGTAGATCCACTCCGCGGGCGATTTGCGAAATTCCACGGACTTGAGAATTTTGTCGCCCTTGTCGAAGAGCACCATGAGCGGCTCGCGAATCGGCGGGAAACGAGAAGGTTTCGTCGGCTTTGGTCACCGTGATGGGGAAGGTCTTCGTGCCCGAGGCGGTGGCGATCTCGACGTCCACGGGCACATCGAAAAGGCCGACGTGGTCGCGCACTTCCTGCGTCTGCTTCACCTGCATGCGCAGCTGCCTGGCGCGCCGCGTCGTAGGTGGTGCTGACGGCAAACTGCGGCGCGCCCGCGCCGTAGATCCATTGGTCGAAGAAGCGCTCCACGCTCGAGTGCGAGGAGTCCTCGATGGCCTTGATCAGGTCCGCGGTGACCACGTTTTGCAGGCGATTCGCTTCCAGATAATGCTGGAGCGCGTGGAAAAAAGTGTCGTCGCCGAGCTGCTCGCGGAGCATCTCCAGCACCAGGCCGGCTTTGCCGTAGACATTGCCGGCGAAGTCCATCGAATCGCGAAACTCGTGGGTCACGATGGGCACGTTGAACAGCCGCCGCTGGCGCACCCAGGCCGCCTGCGAGCGCCAGCGGGAGTACGCGGCGTTGTCCGCGCCGTACTGGTGCTCTTCCCAAAGCGAGGCCATGAAGGTGGCAAATCCTTCGTTGAGCCAAAGATTCGCCCAATCCTTGCAGGTGACCAGATCGCCGAACCACTGATGGCTCATTTCGTGGGAGATCAGGCCGTCGGCGCCTTCCAGGCTTTCGCGCGCCAGGGCCGGATGGAGCAGGCCGCGCGCGGTGAGCGTGGTGGCGCTGACGTTTTCCATTCCGCCGAGCGAGAATTGGTCCACGGTCGTCTGATCGTACTTATCCCAGGGATAGGGCACGCCCAGCCGGTCGGAGAAAAAACTCAGCATGTCGGGCGTGCGGACGAACGTGGGCTCGATGCGGTCGGCTCGCCGCGCGGCACGCGATAGTCGACGGGAATGTTGCGCCAGGTGGTCTTGCGTTCGTCGAACTCGCCGGCCACCAGCGAGATCAGATACGTGGAGATGGGCTGCGATTGCCGCCACGTCCAGGTCTTCAGTCCCTGGCCTGCGTCGACCACGCTCTCGAGCTTGCCGTTGGAGACCGTCACCCAATTGGCGGGAACAGTGGGGATCATCTCGGTGGTGGCGCGGTCGTTGGGGTAGTCGTAGATGGGGATGTAGTAGCGAGTCTCTTCGGCTTCGCCCTGAGTCCAAATCTCCTTGGGCTGCGAGGAGTAGCTCTTGTTCGGCAGAACGAAGTAAACGCCCTTCTTGGGCTTGCCCTGGTAGCGAATGGCCACTTCATACTTTTCGCCGGCTTTGGCGGCGCGATCGAGGTCCACGTGCAGCTTGGCGTCGTCGGTGGAGAAGCGCGCGTCCTTGCCATCCAGGCTGGCGCTCAGGATGGTCAGCCCGACGGAATCGAAATCGAGCGTGCGCAGGCCGTCTTTGCAACGCGGTCAGCGTATGGGTGACCTGGCCGACGATCTGGCGCTGATCCAAATTAAAGCGCAACTCGACGCGGACGTTCTGGAGGTCGTAATCGCGGCTGGGGGCGAAGGGCTGGTCCGCGCGAGCGGCGGGAACGATCACGGCGAGCGCAACGAGCACGAACGAAATGGCCGCGATGCCTCTCCACGCCTTTGGCCGCAAAAACGCAAAGGGCCGGACATTCATTCGTGTGGTCATCTTCTCGTCTCCTAAAGCGGGGGCTCAGTGAGATTATTGTCGCAAAACGATGGGCGTTGCGCTCGACTGCCGCCTCGGTTTCCCTGGCGCGTCAGGCTCGCTGCTCGCGCAAATAGGCGTCTTCCTTGCGAATCCAATCCTCGCGGCGCGGAGCGAAGAAATCGACGTCCACCGTATCTTCCAGGGCGACCGCCGAATGCGGCACATTGGCGGGAATGTACAACACTTCTCCGCCCCGGACGACCACCTCGCGATCGTCGAAGATGAATTTCAGCGCGCCGGACAGAATCAGCGAAAATTGCTCGCTTACGTGAAAATGCCGCGGCACCACGGCGCCCTTGGTCATGAGCAGCCGGGCGACCGTAGCGCTCTCGCCACTCAGCATTTGACGCGAAATCAAGGCGTTCAGCTGCTCGCTCTCCATCTTTTCCCAGGAACTCTTTTGCATCTTCTCCCCTTTAACCGGCCCCCTTTGACTGGCTGGCCCCTTGGACTTGGCTCTGTGGTAATCTTCGCATCGTCGCCTGAAAGAGCGACCAGCGTCAACTGCCCACCGCTCCGCGGCCATCGACCCACTAGCCCGTGAGATTCATTCGCTTTCTAGCCATCGCCATATTGGCCTTCGAAACCGCCGTGCCGGTCTACTGGCTCATTTTGCACGCGCCGGTCGGATTCTGGCGCAGGCACATCCGCATGGCCTTCCTGGTGGCCGTGGCCGCCGCCTGGGGCATCACCGATTCTCTGCTCTATCGCTTTCGATTCGATTTATTTCGCGCCCATAGCTCTTTGTGGCTGGCGCTCATCGGCCTGGCCATGATCGCTTTTGACGTCTTCACTTTCTCCCAGTCCGAAGGCACGCTGGGCGGCATGCGCATCGTGGGCCATGCGGAACTGGCCGGCAGCCGCGAACTGATCGTACGCGGGCTCTACGCGCGCGTGCGCCACCCGCGCTATCTCGGTATGATGGCGGGCGTGTTCGGCGCATGCCTCATCGTCGCGTCACCCCTTTTGTGGCCAGCCAGCCTTCTCTGGCTGGCCCTGGCGCTCGTAACGATTCGCGCCGAGGAGCGCGAACTGCGCGCGCGCCTGGGCCCGGCGTACGCGACATACGCCGAGCAGGTTCCCGCGCTGGTGCCTTTGCGCCTGAGATCCCGCGCGAAGCTGCCTACAGGGACTGGCCGGGAGTCATAACCTTGGCCCAAGCCCCTCACAAACTGCGGATCGCCTTCCAAGGCGAGCCGGGCGCATTCAGCGAAGAGGCCGCCGTGAAGCTGCTGGGCGCCGGAATCGAAACAGTTCCGCGCCCCACGTTCGAGGCGATGTTCGCGGCCATCGGCGATGGCTCGGCCGACCTGATTCTGGCGCCGGTGGAGAATAGCCTGGCCGGCTCGGTGTATCGCTGCTACGACCTGCTTCTGGAAAGCAAGCTGCACATCATCGCGGAAGTGATTCTGCCCATCGCGCATAATTTGATTGGGCCGCCGGGCGCGACTCTGGACCGGGTCCGCTTCGTGCAATCGCATCCCGTGGCCCTGGCGCAGTGCACGCGCTTCTTCGAAGCGCATCCCGAGATCACGCGCGTGGCCGCGGAAGACACCGGCGGAAGCGTGCGCGAAGTGGTGCGCGCCGGAGATCCGCAGCGGGCCGCCATCGCCAGCCGCCGCGCGGCGGAAATCTATGGCGGCACGATCCTGCAGGAGCATCTGGAGGACCATCGCGAGAACTACACGCGCTTCTTCCTGCTTTCGAGCGAACCGGGCACGCCCGACGGCGCCAACAAGATTTCGCTGGTGGTTTTGTTGCTGCACCAGCCTGGGGCGCTCTACCAGGCTTTGGAGCCCATCGCGCGGCAGAACATTAATTTGATCAAGATCGAGAGCCGCCCCATCGTGGGCCAGCCTTTCGAATATTCCTTCTATCTGGACGTGATGGCCCCGCCGCACGCCCCGGAAACGCAGGCGGCCCTGGCGGAATTGCGCAAGCGGACGCGGGAAGTGCGGATACTGGGGTGCTACGTGGCCGCTCCGCCGCCCACGATCTAGTCATTCACCCTGTTGAACCAGAAGCTGAGCGCGGAGGTATGAGGAAACCCGCACCCTTTAAAGGGTGCGGTTGTCACTCCCCTCTCGAGATGTCCGCAAGGCAACCATCGCCTAGCGGCCCTCAGCGGACCGGAAAGATCCGCCCTTCTTTGTAAATCTCCGCCACTTCCGGCGACGCCAGATAGTCCAGAAGTTGTTTGGCGGCCTTGGGGTCTTTGGCATTGGTGGCGATGAAGCCGGTAATGTCCACCGGCGGCGAAGCTTCCGGCGACAGCGCGCCCACGATGTCCAGTCCCGGATTGTCCATTTCGCTCAGGTAAGGACCCAGCGCAATCTCAGCCTCGCCTTTGGCCACTGCGGTTTGTACCGCCGCCGCTCCGCGCACCCAGGTGATCTTCGGTTTCAGTTGATCGGTGATGCCCAGCTTATCGAGCGTCGCCAGAGTCACGGCACCCGCGCTGCCCTGCGCCGGGTCCACCGCTACCACGGACTTCGCATCGAGCAGCATCTTCTTCACCGCTTCCGGCGTGGAGATGTCCGGCTTGGGCGCGCCTTTCTTCACCGCGATGCCCAGCCGCAGCCGCGCGATCACCGTCGCGCTCGTCGGGATAATGTTGCCCGTCGCCAGCGCATCCGGAAATGGCGCGAACAGCACGGACACATCCAGCGCCTGCCCGCTGGCCACCTGCTTCCGCGTGCCCAGCCCGCTGCCGTAAGTCACCTTCACGTGCATGCCCGTCTTGGCCTCGAACCCCGCCACCAGCTTATCCATGCTCTCCTGCACCGGCATCGGCGCGAGCAGCGTGATTTCACTCTGCGCCCGCGCCGCCGGCGAAAGGCCCAAAACAAACGCAAGCACAATCGCCACGGTAGCCAGCGCCGTCTTTGTCAGCGCCGTACTTGCTAGCACAACGTTTGTCGGCGCCATGTTTGCCAGCCCCGTCTTTGTCGGCGCAACGATGAGTCGTTTCAAGTGTGTCTCTCCTTCCGTCGCGGTGTCAGCGCTTCCTTGCGGATCGTTCTCTTCCGGCTCCCGCCCGCAGTCTACTCCTCTCCGCCCCGCCCGCGCATTCCTTTCCTCCGTGGTACAGCCACTCCTGGCTGTGCTCTTGCCTCGTTTGGCGCCGTTTCGCGTCAACAGACAGCCCTTGGTTAGCCTATTTTTTCTTCGGCTTCTCCAAATTCCAAATCGGTGGTTTCGGCCCGACGATTAGCAGGATCAAATCGCTTGGCATTGAATCATCATAATCTGCTGTCCACGCTCCTCCACGCTCATCTGGTAAGACGCTCCTCACAATTGCCTCAGTTAGTCCTTGTTCCGCAAAAAACAAACAATCTCTAGACATAGGAATCGAACTACAAGCCGATGCTGGAAGCGGGCGTATTGACGGTATTCCTGTATACCTCAAACGAAGCGTTAAGCCGATCCCGGTATATGCTCCGCTGAGTTGCATCCCTATCGGGGCATCGGGAGAGGAGAGTCCTCTGCTCGCACCTGTAGGAGGAATAGGTTTAGGCGGTGAGACGATCCATCCTGCACCTTTATTGTCCGCAATGCCCTTTCCGAGCCACCAATATATGTCTGTCGCAAAGGACCAAGCCTCGGAATCATTTGGATTGTATAGGAGTTCAACACGAGCCTTCGGCTTGCCTTCAAGCAAACTAACGAATTTGCTTGCATCTAGTTGGCGTGGCCATGAGAGCCTAGCAATTCCGTCCGCATATTCCTCGGCCTGCGCGGCTGCTCTTGCCGCACCTTCGGCAGACGTTCTGGCAGTGCCAGCTTCTCTTATTGCTTCGGCTATTTCTCCTTCAGCAATTGTTTGGAGGTGTTCAGAAAAGAGAAATACTCCACCATCTGCGAATAGCTCTACCGCAACTCCAACAATTACAAACATCGCGCAGAGTCCGGCATATTTTGTTTTCCAGGGCTCTTTGTATTCGCCAACGAGTCCAACCACCAAAAGGGCGCCAGCTAGGAACAACACAACTTCTGAAATCTGGAGTCCGGTAGAAGTTGCCGACTTAGAAAGCGAAAAGAGCATACCCATTTCTCCCAACGACCGCAGCTTGCGCTTTGGCATAGTCTAGCGCCGTTTGATTTTCACAGAGACTCCGATCCAATGACCGAACTCCTCGCTGATTTGACCGTCGCGTTAAAATAGATATACGTGCGCCTCAGATAAGTTCGCGCAGCCTTCGGGCTCGCGCGTGCGCACGGACGGTCCGCATAGCGGCAAACGTAGAGGCTGCCACAAGTCATGTTCTCTAGTCTCACACCCGGCAAACATTCTCTCCCCGCCAGATCGCGTGCCAGGTCGAACGCCTGTGCCGGCCGAAATCCGCAGAGCTCTAAACACCCTATAATGATACTCTTGCGCAACCTACAGAGTAAGTCCCCTGGAATGATACTCTTGCAAGATGCGCAGGGCCACTTCCGAGCGCGATTGCGGTCGATTCGGCTCAACTCTTTTAGAATCTTAATGTTGAAAGATAAACGCGCCCGAGGAGCGGTCGGTGCTAAGCGCCTTAGAATGATATCCTTGCAAAATTCAAATTATAAGACGCTTGGAATCATATCCTTGCAAAAAAAGGTGGGGGGAGGGGGCCCCTCTGGGGCACGCGAAAGTCTCCCGCGAAAAGGCTACCAACAGGATGCGCTTTTCGCGGTGCGCAAAGACATCAGGAGCTTTCGCGCGTTAACAAAGTCGGGCGGCGCACTTCTCGTGCCAAACGCCCCACGCGGCGCGACCACAGTGGAGTGCCAGGCGTGTGGTTCTACGCCACGACTTGATCGCACAGTGCGTTTGATCTGAAGGTCACCATGCACAGCCCAAATCCAGATCTTGAACTCTTGGCCTTCTACGAGATTGCCCGGCGAGCCAATCTCACCGACAACCCCGAGCTAATGAAGTCGCTCGCATTCCAGAGAGCCAAGGAAATATATGACGCGCGGGCGGGATACTTCCAAGAAGCGCTCGGCAAGAAGGAAGCCATCGACGACTTTGTGGACCTCCATCTAGAAGGAGAACTAGCCAGCCAGGGCAAGCGCTTGGAGGACGTTTGGGCGCAGTTCGCCCCGGAGTCTCTGAAGCAGTTTCCACTCCCTCCGGGAAGCCTGTGATTAACGATCTATCAATCCGCCGCCTCGAGCGTGATCAGCACGATCTCGGCATTCGTGCCCACGCGCAGCGGAGGGCCCCACGTGCCCGCGCCCCAGTTGGTGAAAACGAGGAGTTTGCCTAGCCGATGCAGGCCATGAACAAATTCGCCGTAAACGCGCTTCGCCACCCACGAGCCGGGAGGGAACTGGCCGCCGTGAGTGTGTCCGGAAACTTGAAGCGAGATTC
>CAWGNM010000011.1:0-120728 GCA_963823935.1 uncultured Acidobacteriota bacterium | reverse complement strand
GAATCTGCTTTGACAATGACCCTCATCGCGGTGCCCCCGCGATGAGGGTGACTTTACTCCACGCGCAGTTTAGGAAACCTCAGGCTCTCATAAACTAGCGCCAATCTTTGAGTTTGCAACCCGATCTCCGTCCTTGCGGCGGCTAGCAACCAACTCCTATTCTCGATCGTCTAATCGCGCAGAGCCGGATCAGAGCTGTGGAGTTCATCACCGGCTCTAGAAGGAGGCATGACCTATGAAATCCCTTTGGAAAATATCAGCGATTGCCCTCTTCGGGCTTCTGACATTGGCGCCGGTGGCGTCGGCAAGGCCACCGCGGATAATTATCAGGGGCGGCTTTGGTTACCCGGTATGGTTCGTCCCTTACTGGGGCCCGGATTACGTCTATACTTACCCGGCCCCAGTTGCCTATACCGGTGAATTGAAGATCAAAGCCCCGATGCCAGGAGCCTCAATCTACGTCGATGGGGGTTTTGTGGGTGTGACCGACAAGGTCAAGAACATACCGCTTCCAGCGGGTACCCACGAAGTCCAGCTGCGCGATCCTGAGGGCCGTACCTTGTATCAGGAAAGTGTAGAGATCATTGGCGGTAGAACAACGCAGATTCAGCCCGTCTATCAGCCTGCCCCTGCCTATCAAGGCTGAGCACGCTGAGGGCAAGTTGTGGCGCGCGCGGCTCATTTCGCGCGCGCCATGATCGTCGCTGACGAGCCCGGGTTATTCCCGCCCGGGCTCATTTTTACGCGCCTCCGCCGCGATGAGGGTCATTCTTGAAAGTGGGATTCAGTGGGAGAAACCTAATTCTCAGAGCGTTGTGATGAACTCCCCTCGCTAGCGTTAGGAATAGTCCATCCAATACCCCACAATTTGCAATCAACCCCCTGAACAGTCATAGTGTGTTGACGATCCGCCAGTGTTGCCCACCCGTGGACAAGCCGAGCGGATGACCGGAGCCTCACTCAAGAGAACGGAGACCTATCGTCTTTCGCAGAGATATAGGTTAAAGACAAACGTGAAATCTGAGAGTCGCTCTTAGGCGAAAGAAGAAAAGAACGGGTCGCGACGGGAATCTGTCCATCAGAGGTTAGATGAGTATGAGCGGGGCCTCACCCGGGAACGCGAGGGAACGCCACTCTCCGATGCTGTTTGAAGAGCTGCTCGAATCCTCGCCCGACGCCATCGTCGTAACCGATCTGGAAGGACGAATTACAGCCGCGAATGCGCAACTTGAGAAACTGTTTGGATTCTACCGTTCCGAGTTACTGGGTCAGCCGGTCGAGATGTTGATTCCTGAGCGATTTCGAAGCGCTCATCCTGCCCACCGCAAAACCTTTCACACGGAACCCCGAATGCGGCCGATGGGGGTTGGAGTGGAACTCTACGCCAGACGCAAGGATGGAAGCGAATTCCCGGTCGACATCATGCTCAGCCCCGTGGAGACAACCGAAGGCCGAGCCGTGTTGAGTGTCATCCACGACATCACGGAAAAGAAGCGCGCCGAGGAAGCCCTGCGGAAAAGCGAAGAGCAGTTGCGGCGACTAGCCGAGTCAACGGCAAGGCAGCGGGACGAGCTTGCCGAAGAGATTCGATTAGCGGCAGAGGTGCAACAGAACATCTTGCCTCAATCAATTCCCGCAGTACCTGGGTTCGAATTTGCGGCGCGCATGTACCCGGCCAGGATCGTAGCAGGAGACTACTATGGATTCCTCGAACTGCCGGACGGGAAGATTGGTTTGGTTATCGCTGACGTGTCCGGCAAAGGGGTCGCGGCCGGTCTGCTGATGCCTTCAATCGAAGTGGTCCTGCGCATGGATGCGCCGCGATTCCCGCGCACTAATGATCTGCTCGGAAGCTTTAATAACGTCGTTCACCAGATCACGGGTGCAGATCGGTTCATCTCTCTCTTCTATGGAAAGCTCAGCCCGCAGGCGCGCTCCTTGGAATATACCAATGCAGGCCACAATCCGCCGCTCGTGATTCGCGGCAGCCGAGACCCAATTCCGCTAGACAAAGGAGGTCCCGTGCTGGGTATGATTCAAGGATCGGGCTACGAGAGTGACCAGATCGATCTTCAGACCGGAGACGTGCTTGTGCTGTTCACCGATGGGGTGGTCGAGGCCGAAAATCCGGACGGAGAAGAATATACTGCAAAGCGACTAGCCGGAATCGTGAGTTCTCATCTGCAACAAAGTCCCGGCGAACTCATCGAGACTATTCATGCCTCGGTCATCCAATTTCGGCAAACAACTGTGCTTGCTGACGATTTCACGTTGGTAGTGCTGAAGACGTTGTAGCCTTCGGAAACGTAGGCGCATCGCGCTTCACCGCCTACCGCAGCAATTACGCCGACAAGAAACTCGTCAAATCTCGGTAGACGACAAGCGGATTTTGCTGACATGAGACCGAGGACTGCTCAAACGCAACACAATCATCCGCGGCTATTTCGGTTGGAACATCCTAAGTCTCAGAGCATCCGCCCAAAGATGGATGGCTGTTGTGACAAAATGCCCTGGATGACGGCCTACCCGGAAGTAATCAACTAATTTTTGAATTAGTACCTACAAATGCGCTGCTGGTCAGGAGATCGAGGACAGGATCATGCTTTTCGCCGCGGCAATTGGAGGCCGCTTCCATGGCGAAAAGCAAACGCAAACGAACCCCGAAAACGGTCCTGAAGCTACCCGATCTTGAACAATCGAAATCTGCGGTCTTGAACAGCCTGACGTCGGCGAGTTCAAAGCGCTCGTACGACCATGCCATTCGCGAATTCATCGACTGGTACTGCTCGGAGCCTAGGCTCGCCTTCAACAGGACGGTGGTCACACGATACCGCATCGCCCTCGAACAGCACCCGTATGCTCCGTCGACGATCAACCTGAGATTGGCGGCGATACGCCGGCTGGCGTATGAAGCGTCCGATTGCGGACTTCTCAGCCCGGATCTTGCGGCAGGCATACGGCGTGTGAAGGGTGTCCGGCGGCTGGGAGTGCGTGTAGGAAACTGGCTGACGGCAGAGGAAGGCAAGAAGTTGCTGGGCGCGGAAAGCGCTGACACTCTCCGCAGCCGACGCAATCGTGCTTTGCTCTCGCTTCTCATCGGCTGCGGCCTCCGGAGGGCCGAGGTTACGACCTTACGGTTCGAGGATTTTCAGCTTCGGGAAGGCCATTGGGTCATCGCGGACCTGAGAGGAAAAGGCGGCCATATCCGGACGATCCCCGTTCCGGCATGGGTGAAGGAAGCGGTCGACAGCTGGACCCTTGGTGCCGGCATCAACGCAGGTCCGTTGCTGCGGTCCATCAACAAAGCAGGCAGAATCTGGGGAGACGGCTTTACGCCCAAGGTGATCTGGGCAATTGTGAAAGCAAACGCGAAAAGCTGTGGTCTGCCATCGGTCGCACCGCACGACTTGACGACGGACCTGTGCACGACTGTGCCATCAGGCGGGAGGTGAACTGGAACAGATTCAGTTCCTGCTGGGGCATGTCTCAATCCAGACGACGGAGCGATACCTCGGGTGCAAGCAGCGGTTTCGCGATGCAGTCAATGATCACATCGGCCTGGAGCCGGATCCGCCGTCATGATCGGCGTCGCGGGAATGGTACACGCTGGCCGACATCAGGGGACCGATCTTCTGTCAGTTGGTGAAATGGCGATCTGGTAATAAATAGGGGCGCGATCCAGGCGGGACCAGGAGGGGAAAGGTTCGTTGCTTTCCCAATTCTCAAAGGCGAGCCCTGGGGAACCCATTTCCGTCCAGGATTCGCATCCTAAAGGTATGGGCCACCTGCCGCAAACCCACCCAGGCGAGTAGCTCGCGTGGATTCGTAAAAACAACAATCACGGTTGTTGAAGGCCATTCGGACGACCAGTTTTTTGGAAGCCGACATGTTGAGAGCGGAACGAATCGCAGGGGTGTTCTGAGTGATAACGCCTTGCCAATGTTTTAGCTCTGAGAAGATCTTGTCGCAGTTGACCCGATCTTCTTCCGAGTCACCAGATGCCATCGTTCCGCCGGCGAGCGGAAGATAGACGGTTCCATCAGCGACAGTAATTGCGAAGTTCGCGTTGTAGCCGCGAAGAGAGTGGCGCTTAGCGGCCAGAAAAACTTCCGGGCGTAAACCACTATGCTTTGCACGGGCGATCGTCTTCGGCCAATTGTCGTGCAAGATTTGGATGAGCTGTGTGTTCACCCACGGATGCTCCGCGTCGTGGTGCAACGACTGGATTACAAATACGTCGGATTCCGTTATTACGCAGAAGAGGAGTTGGTCGGTTCCATCGGTACGGAAGTGCAGATGTTGTATTCCCCAAGAGTTGAGCAATGGGTCGTTCCTGTCTGGGCGTTTCTTTTTGAGGATGTCGCGGCTAAGGTATGGCTTGAGATCACCGCCAGCCTTGATTAGAGCCCCAAGTCTCTCGTAGTCCGGTCGATATTCAGGGGGGATGGAAAGTTCCCGCGACTCGTGAACGGCTCTGGACTTCAGTGATGGGATGCGCCGGTTATACGCATTGAGAAAGCGCATTGTGTTCTCTTCCGGCGTGCGGCCGTTTTTGTATTTGAGACCGCAGGCAGGCCGGATGTTCGCAGGTATCTCACCCAATCACCTTTGAAATCCGTGTCGATTTGGTTGGGCGCACAGTCGCTATTGAGTTCCTCGGGTGCGAGTCCATCAACCATTGGAACGAAACAGTCTGAGGCATGAAAATACGGGCCTGCCTCCTGGCTTCGAGCCGCCATCATTCCCATCGCCGCCGCAGCGGCGTAAGGGTTGGTACTGGAGTGGATCACGAAAGTCCGACTGAAGCCCTTCGTTTTGGCGAGGAATTCGTCTCCCATATTTTTCGCCTCTATCCACGGCTCTAAGGCTGCGATCTGGTGGACGCAGTAAAGGAGTCCCTTTCGTTGTCAGGATGTTCTCTTCGTTCCAGTATAGCCCGGAGCTGTTGCAATCTGCGTTGTAAAGCATTACCTGCTCGGGGTTTGATGGGGTCCTAATGCGTGACAATCAACGGGGGGCCCGTTTGGGCGAGCATGGGCCGTTACGAGAGGATTAGTAATGAGAAACGCGCTTGTGTCCATTGAATGAGGTATTCGTCGGCGGTTGATTAGGCTGTACTTCGCCGGTTGTCTAAGTAGCCATGGCCAGCCAAGGCAGACGCCGTTTCCAAATCCCCACTGTCATAGCTAATCGTAGCTAATGCCGTCGAGCCGTTCTGGAACCCACAGTTTTATTGGCAATTGTGAAGCGAAAAAGTATGGCGGAGAGGGTGGGATTCGAACCCACGGTTGAGTTTCCCCAACACCCGCTTTCGAGGCGGGCTCTTTCGACCACTCAGACACCTCTCCGCCGAAGGAAGTTTAGCGGACGCTCCGCAATTCATCAATCATCAGGAGTGGCACAACGAGCGGGATGAGGCGCAACACCAATCACGAGACCGATGGGCGCACCTCACCTGCGCGCGGCAAAAAAGCTCTGCATCACTTCGGCGCACTCCTGCGCCAGAACGCCGGCGAGGACTTCAACCCGATGATTGAGAGCGGGATGATCGAAAATATTAAAGCAGGTACGCACGGCGCCGCCCTTCGGATCATCGCACCCGTAGACAAGGCGCGCGATCCGCGCTTGGATCATGGCTCCCGCGCACATGGCGCAGGGCTCGACCGTGACGTACGCCGCGGCGCCATTTAGCCGGTAATTTCCCAACTCCTTGGCGGCCGCACGCAAGGCCACAATCTCCGCGTGCGCGGTGGGATCGCAATCCGCGATGGTGCGATTTCCGGCTCGGGCGACGATACGGTTCCCGAGCACGATGACGCATCCGACGGGCACCTCGCCATCCGCGGCCGCCGCGCGCGCTTCGGCCAGCGCCGCCTGCATGCACGCGGTATCGTCGAGCAAAGCGGAGCCAGAATTATTCATTCCAATTTTTCCCGAGCCGCCGGGCCGTCATTCGGCCTGGGAACGGCCGGCAGAAGGTATTCGACAAGCGCGACATCCCGCAGGCGGCTGCCGTGCCGCGCGTGCTGTTCGTGGAAGCCAACCACGCGCCAGCCCGTGGCCTTACAAAGTTGCAGGCTCTCCTCGTTATCCGCCAGAACGCGACCGACAAGCTTGCGATATCCAAGCCTGGCCGCTTCGGTCTGGGCCATGCGCATCAACTGCCTGCCGACGCCGTAGCTGCGAAACGAGCGCCGGACAAACACGGTCACTTCGCCGACTTCGCCGTTATGCAGTTCCCGCTCATGCGGCTCGATGGAAACCACGCCGCAAACCCAATTGCGCAATTCCGCGACGAGCAAGGGGCGGCGGGAATCCTCGTTGGCCGCGGCGATCAGGTCTTTTTGCTCGTCGATCGAACGCAGTTTGCTGTCGAACGTGGCCAGCCCATCCTCAACCGCGTCGTTAAAAATCTCGCGCAGGGCCGGCGCGTCTTCGGGCCGCGCGGGACGAATGGTCAGACGCGGCGGCTGCTCTGCCGTAGCCATCGCGTGATTCTAACACCGCGGCCGCAAATTCCCTTTCGCGCCGCGAAGCGGCATTGCCAAACCCGCAGCGGCACAGCGCTGGCGGGAATGGTTGCAATGAACGCCGCCCGGCTGTACGCTTTACAGCCGCGTTGCCTTGACAAACCTATACTGGGGGCCAGAGACTGAAGGGTTATGAACGAGATACTTCGCCGGATGTTCATGGTCGACTTCTGGAAGGGCTTGCTGCTCACCTTCCGGTCGCAAAATCCGAAGTACATCTATACCGAGCAGTATCCGCTGGAACGGCCCATGGTTGCCGAGCGCTATCGCGGCGCTCCGCGCCTGAACATTAATCCCGAGACGGGCGAAACTCTGTGCATCGCGTGCAATCTCTGCTCGCTGGCGTGCCCGGAGAACCTGATCGTGGTTGGCTGGCAGCGCGACGACGCCACTCGCCGCAAGGTCCTCACCACCTTTACCTACGACACTTCCCGCTGCATGTTTTGCGGCCTCTGCGAGGATGCCTGCCCCACCGATTGCCTGGAGCTGACGCAGGATTTCGAAATGGCCACGTATACGCGCGAGGGCGCAATTTGGGACCGTCATCGCCTCGAGGAAGGACCCACGCCGGCGCGTTACGTCCGCTGATCCGATTGATTAGCCGAACACGCTTCCGCAGTGATCCTTGCGCCATGCCGACCCCTGCGCTATAAAAAATGAGGGGCGTGGCGCCATTCGACCCATCCTGTATGGAACTCCGTAAAGACCCGATCACTCGCAGTTGGGTACGCGTGGGGTTCAGCGAAGATCAGGCCCTGCCCGAGGGCTGTCCGCTCTGCCCCAGCCAGACGGCAAATATAAAGCCTCTGCTGGAATTGCCCGCCAATGGCGCCGCGCAGGTCCGCGTGATCCCCCACTTCCATCCGCTGTATCGCATCGAAGGCGAGCCAGGCCGCATGCCCGAAGGCATCTACGATCGCATGCGTCCCGTGGGCGCGCACGAAATCATCATCGAGTCGCCCGATCACCAGCTGCCCCTGGCGCGAATGACGGACGAGCAGATCGAGCGCGTGCTGGAAGCTTACGCTCTGCGCATTACGGATTTGAAGGGCGATCTGCGCTTCAAGTACGTCACGGTATTCGAGAATCGGGGCAAACTATCCGGCGGAGAGTGGGAGCATCCGCATTCCCAAGTGACCGCGACGACCTTCGTGCCTCGGCGCGTTCTCTACGAACTGCGTTCCGCCATGGCCTGGTTCGAGGAGAAAGAGCGATGCGTTTTTTGCGACATTCTCCGCCAGGAAGAGAAGCAAGCCCGGCGCATCATCGATACCCAGGGCGACTACGTGGCTTTTTGCCCATACGCTTCGCGCGTGCCCTTTGAAACCTGGCTGATCGGGCGCAAACACAGCCATCTGTTTGAAGAGGCGCGCCCCGGCGGCTACAAGCATCTGGCCACGCTGCTCGGCCGCACGCTGCGCCGGTTGACGCAAATTTCGCCGTCCTACCACATGGTCGTCCATACGGCTCCCAACACCATCCATCCGAAAGGCGAGTTGGCGTCCTATTGGGGCACTTTGGCCGACGATTTTCATTGGCATATCGAAATCCTCCCCATCGTCGAGCACGTCAGCAGGTCCTACAGCATCAAGGAAGTCTATTTCAACGCGCTCATGCCCGAGCAGGCCGCCGAGCGGCTGCGCCAGCTCGATCCAAACGCATGACCACCAGCCAGCGCGGCGGCATCATCTTCCGCCTGCTGGCCCTGATGGCGCTGTGCCTCTTTGCCGGAATCCTCTATATCGCCCGGCATCCTTTGTTGCAGCTGGCGGCGAGTTTTTGGATCGTGCAAGACCGCGTCACTCCGGCGGACGTTATCATCGTAATTGGAGACGATAATTTCTCCGCCGATCGGGCCACCGAGGCCGCCTCGCTTTTCAAGGCGGGATGGGCTCCTGTAGTGGTGGCCAGCGGCCGAATGCTTCGGCCGTACGCTTCCTTGGCTGATCTCATGGCCAAGGACCTGGAATCCCGGGGGGTACCTGCCTCGGCCGTTGTACTCTTCTCTCATCGCGCTACGGACACGCGCGAGGAGGCGGAGGCTTTGAGAGTCCTGGTCGTGCAAAAAGGATGGCGCCGAGTTCTTCTGGTCACTTCCAATTACCACACGCGCCGCGCGCGCTACATCTTTCGGAAGGTCTTGCCGGAGAATGTGAGCTTGGCGGTCGTTGGCGCTGCCGATTCGCAGTTCAATCCCTCGAACTGGTGGGAATCGCGGCAAGCCAGGAAGGCGTTTTTCCTGGAAACTGTGGGCTACCTCGAGGCGGTCTGGGAGCTACACAACCACTCCGCCGGGGCCTCCCCCGCCAGCTTGGCGGGCTTCAGCTCCAGGTTTACGGGGCATATTGACCGGCTAGTCACGTGCTGCGGCAAATCCCCGGTGCTTTTCGGTTTACATCCATAAAATCCTGTAATATAGTGGCCGCCCCGGCCGATGAAGTGCAATCCGCGGTGAACTAAGTCTTTTAGGTTCTTTGAGCCTGTAAGGAGGCGCTTATGTGGCGAAAGCAAGATGAGCCCAAAGCTCCTTCTCCGTCCGCACAAGCAACGCCAAAACCCGTTTCGTCTGAGTCACAAAGCCCCGCGACCAATCCGGCCGTGTCCGTAGCAGCGCCTCCGCTGAGCGCTCCTCCGGCAGGCCATTTGACCCGGCTCCTTGTCGTGAAAGGCGAAATCACCGGCAAAGACGACCTTTTTGTCGATGGCGAGGTGCAGGGGAAGATTCGGCTGGACTCCGGAAAACTCACCATCGGGCCCGAGGGGCGTGTTCTGGCCGATGTGGAAGCCCTGGAAGTCGTCGTGCGCGGAGAGGTGCGAGGAAAGATCCACGGTCATGACCGGGTGCAAATCGCGGCTACCGGCCGCGTGTCCGGCGAGATCGTGGCGCGCTTGATTTCCATCGAGGAAGGGGCGGAGTTGCACGCCAGAGTGAACCTGGAGCCAGGTAAAGAACAGCCCCGCTCCGAGAGCGCTCTGAGCGCGACACCAAAGCCTGTCAATACCGCCGTAGTTCCGCCAACTGGGCAGTTGGCCCGGGTGAACGCATGAGTTTCATGAGTAAGTTTAGGACAGTAGGTGCCGTGGCCGGCGGCGGCGCGGCGGCGGTGCGGCCCGCCTACAGCCGTAACGTGCGTACTCCCGCGGCTCCTCTGCATGCTCCGGGCGGCGCTTCCACGCAAACGGCCGAGAAGAGCTCCGGCCGCTTCTCCAATGGGCTAAAAGAATTCCTATGGCAGATCGAGGACATCAGCAGAGGAAGCGTTCTCGACTTGGGCGCCGTATCCCAAGCTACGATTACCTATTTCATCGAGCATAATTTCAAGGTGTATACGGAAGATCTGCTCGCTGCCTGGGGAGCGTTTCTGGAATATGAGGCGGCGCGCGTTCGTTCGCTTCCGGCCGGCGCCGAGCAGCCCGATTTTTCGCCGGCAGCTCGGGCCAGCCGCTTTCTAGCCGCAAACCTTCGTTACCCCGAAGACAGTTTCGACGCGGTCTTACTGTGGGATGTGCTGGACTACATGGACCGGGAGATGGCGCAGCTTTTCCTGCCGCGCATCTGCTCCCTCATCCGTGAAGGCGGCGCGGTTCTAGCTATTTTCCATACCCGCCCGCCGGAGCAATTCCAGCGCTATCGCGTTCTGGACGCGCATAACCTGGAATTGGTGCCGGCGCCAGCTTTGGTTCAGCCCAAGCACGTCTATCAGAACCGGGAGATCCAGGAACTCTTTGAACGGTTTCGCACGTCGAAAACGTTCGTGGGCCGGGACCAACTGCGCGAAGGCGTCTTCGTCAAATAGCCCGGAAGGTCGGCGTGGGCCTGTAAGGTGTAATCCCCTCTTGCGCCTGGGGGCGGATGGAGTTAGAAAGGGATTAGCTCTGGAGCGGGAGGGAGAGTGAGTCCACCGGCTTTAGAACACAAGCAAGATTAAAGAGCACCGCTGCTGCGGTGCCTGACTTGGCAGCCCTGAAAAGTCTGCCGAAGGATAACAAAAGTGAAGCAACGGGAGCCGCCAGGCTCCCGTTGCCGTCTTCAGGAAGGTTTTTTCGTTACCCGATTAGCCGCGGTATCTGCCCGCCCAAAGGTCCCGGATGAGTTCTTGCTGGAACTTAATGACGCTGCCCTGCCAAAGCAAGCAGAGCAGCAGCGCGGCCATCATCACCAAAGAGATCGTCAGGGTGAGAGCCAACTGTGACTCTGAAGCCGGCACGGCGAAGCGGCGGATGAGAGATTTCAACGTAGGTTCCTCGCTTAGGCTGATGGCAATTTCTGTGCCACTGGTGGCGACGCTCTCGGCTCTATAAGTCCTTAGATGTCAAAAGCGCTCTACCAGGTCGGATGAATTAGACGGCAAACGCGTCCCCTTCCCTCTCCCGATTTTGTGAGAAAAGCCGCCGTCTCCGCTTAGAAAGCCTGAAGAGATTGCTTAGTACGGCTAATACGATGAGGCCAGGCCGCTATTCGAGCGGCTTGGCGGCAAAGCTGGCGAGCGCGCCATCTTCGATGGTGTAGGTGATTTCGATGGGACGGCAGCAAACCTCGCAATCCTCGACGTACGATTGGCGGCGAACGGAAGTGTCGAGCACCATGGAGATCTCTTCTCCGCAGTACGGACACATGAATTGGTATTCCACGGCCCCAGAATACGACAGGTTATGGCTCCGTAGAACTGCCCGCAGGGCGCTGCTCCATTTTGCGGCGATCTTGTGTATCCTTGACGGCTTATGGCTAAGCGACCGAAACCAATCATCTTGACCGTGCTGGACGGCTGGGGTTATCGCGCCGAGACGAAAGGCAACGCCATCGCTCTCGCGCGCAAACCGAATTACGACAAGCTGCTGGCGGAATTTCCCAACACCCTGATTCACACTTCGGGACCGTCGGTGGGATTGCCCGAAGGACAGATGGGCAATAGCGAAGTGGGTCACCTGAATATGGGAGCCGGACGCGTGGTGCTGATGGATATCACGCGCATCGATCAGGCGTTCAGCACCGGCGCGCTCTTTCAACACGAGCTTCTGCTCGGAGCGATGAAGCGCGGCCGCGAGCGCCAGTTGCACTTGATGGGCCTGCTGAGCGACGGCGGGGTGCATTCGCACATCGATCATCTGTTTCACCTGCTGCGCATGGCCCAGCAGAACAAGGTCGAGCGCGTCTTCGTGCATTGCTTCCTCGACGGACGCGACACGCCACCGCACAGCGGCATCGATTACCTGCGGCAGCTGCAGCAGAAAATGCGGGAGCTGGGCGTGGGCAAGATTGCGTCCATCGTGGGCCGCTATTACGCGATGGACCGCGACAATCGCTGGGAGCGCGTGGAGCGCGCCTATCGCGCGGTGGTGCACGGGGAAGCGGAGCGGCGCTCGGCCGATCCTATCGAAGCCGTGCGCAAAAGCTACGAACAGGGCACTACGGACGAATTCGTCGAGCCGGTGGTCATCACCACAGGAAGCGAGGCCGCGGCCAAGCCTCTCACGCAGATTCGCGACGAGGATGCGGTAATCTTCTTCAACTTCCGCGCGGATCGCGCGCGCCAGATGACCCGGGCCATCGCCGAGCCCGGCTTCGACAAATTCGCGGACCTGGCCAGGCCGAAGGATCTCTTCTTCCTGGCCATGTCGCTGTACGACAAGACCTTCTCCTGGCTGCGATTTCTTTTTGGCCCGGAAAAACTCGAGCACATTCTCGCGCAAGTGTTCGCGGAGATCGATTTTCGCAACCTGCGCGTGGCCGAGACGGAGAAGTACGCGCACGTCACGTATTTTTTCAATGGCGGCGTGGAGAAGCCCTTCACCGGCGAGGAGCGCATCCTGGTGCCATCGCCCAAAGTGGCCACCTATGACCTGAAACCCGAAATGTCCGCCGAGGGAATTGCCGACAGCGTGGTTCAGGCCATCGAGAAAGGCTCGTTCGACGCGGTGATCATGAATTTCGCCAACGCGGACATGGTCGGACATTCGGGCAAGCTGGAGGCGGCGATTCGCGCGGTCGAGGCCGTGGACTCCTGCCTGGGGCGCATCTATCAGGCGCTGCGCCCGCGCGGCGGCGCCTGGATCATCACTGCCGATCACGGCAATGCGGAGACCATGATCGATCCGGTGACGGGCGGCCCGCACACCTATCACACCACGAATCCCGTGCCGTTTATTCTGCTCGATCAGGACGGCCCGGCTAAGCTGAAATCCGGCGGCGCCCTGCGCGATATCGCCCCGACGATGCTGGGAATTTTGGGGATTCCGCAGCCCAAAGAGATGACCGGCAGCGATCTGCGCGAACCGAAGAAATGAGCCCGCCGAGCCCCGCAGAGACCAAGCTCGTCATCTCCTCCTACCATCGCTTCACGCTCTGGCGTTCGCCGCCGGAAATGGCCGAGGCGGTGCGAAAAATTGGCCCGAGATGCGCGTGCTGGATCTGCCGCATTACGACCGAATCACGCCCGAGCTTCCCGATGCCGATATTTTCGTGGGCCTGCTGCTGCGGCCCGAGCAGCTGCGGCAAGCGGCGCGGTTGAAGTGGGTGCACACGACCTCCGCTGGCGTGGGCCAGTTGATGTATCCCGAATTTCGCGCCTCGGGGATCACTCTGACCAACGCCAGCGGCGTGCATGCTCCGGCGATGGCCGAGCACATCGCCGGGATGCTGGTGGCCATGGCGCGGGATTTCCCCGGGTCGATGCGCTTCCAGGCGCAGCGAAAATGGGGCCAGCAGGAGATCTGGGACGGACGTTCGCGGCCCCGGGAACTCAGCGGCGCGGTCGCCCTGCTGGTGGGCTTCGGCGCCGTGGGGCGCGCGGCAGCCGAACGGCTGCGCGCGTTCGGCATGCGCATCCGGGCGGTGACGCGTTCGGGCCAGGCGGAGGGATCGCTTGCGGAACGCGTTTTTTCGACGGCGGAGTTGAAGACGGCGCTCGCGGAAGCGGACTACGTGATTTTAGCGGCGCCGGAAACGCCCGAGACGCACCACCTGGTGGGCGCCGAACAGCTGGCGGCCATGAAACCCAGCGCGATCCTGGTGAATGTAGCCCGAGGGTCGCTGGTGGACCAGGAGGCCTTGATCGCCGCGCTTGAAAAGCGCGCGATCGCCGGAGCCGCGCTGGACGTGGCCTCGCCCGAACCGCTGCCGCCGGAAAGCCCGTTGTGGGGTCTCGATAATGTGTTGATCACGCCGCACACCAGCGGGATCAGCGATCGGATTTGGCAGAGGCAGACGGAGTTGCTGATCGATAATCTGGGGCGCTGGTTCAGGGGCGAGCCGCTGCGGAACCGGGTGGACTTAGCGCGAGGCTATTAGCGAATCCACAGCGTGCAGAAGCGTTCAGTTGCCGGTGATGGCGCTGGCGTTGGTCGGCGCCACGTAGCCCTGGCGCGCGTAAACCTGGAACTTCCGCTTCTTGCCCTTGGGATCGAGCACGACGTAGGGACCGCCGTCCGCAGCGACCAGTTCGACTTTGATCTTGCGATATTTGCCGTCGTGATTCTGGTTGGTGGAGATGTAGCCGAGGCTGTACTCATTTCGCAGGCTGCCGGCCACGTCGGCCATAATCCCCGGAATTTCGCCGTCGAAGCGCGGGAACCAGCTGCGGCCTCCGGTCATTTCGGCGAAGGTTCGGAGCTGATTCTGAGCCTGCAGATATTCAATTCCGCCATTGGAGATGGTCTGTACGAAGAGCTGTTCGGCAACGCCCACGCAGTCGATGGTTACGTCGGTCTCTTTCAATTTGGCCATGGTCTTATCCAACGTTAGCTTGCTGAAGGTATCGATACCCGGAGGCCAGGACCAGCACCGCTTTTTTGCCTTTCACGTCCCGCAGTCGGTTCGTAACGTCCGCGACGGCATCGAACAAGTTTGATTCATGGAATGGCGGGAAAATCATCGACGTTAGGCCCTGCTCGATTTCCCTGGGATTATGAGTGAAATCCACCTCCACGTTATTGCGCATGTTGAAGGATTCCAGCGCCACCCAATCGTTAGGGCGGAGTTGATGCAGAAATGCGTCGGCCCAATTCAAGGCATTGTACAGAAACCACCCGTAGCCGAGTTGGCTGAATTCGAGAAGCAGAACGACCGTAATGGGCGCATCCGTGGTGCCGAAATTGGTGATCACCTGCGGACGCGCCGTCCTCGGTGACGCGGAAATTCTCTTTGGTCAGGCCATTCAAATAATTGCCGTCGTTATCGGTGACTACGACGTCGAGGTTGACCAGAGGAACCGTCGCCGTAATGGCAAAATTTGGCTGCGCGGTGGGTTGCTGCTGGCCCTGAGCGGGCTGCTGCGCCCCCTGGGCTTGAGGATGAGGATCGCCGGCCAGGGCCACAGGCGGCCCGAAGGTTAAAATTGCCATCAATGCATAGGCCAGAACGAGTTGTATCGGGCGAAGCTGCGTCATATGACGTCCTACCAAGCGCAAGGTGGTACGGCCACCAGGTAGCTTTGATGGTGCCACGAAACCAGGGGATGTTCAAATTATCAAATGCAAATTTCAAGGGTATCCAAACGGAATTGCCGTTGGAACCCGCCGGAAGGGCTGGGTCCGGCCATGTTAGTATCGTTGGCTCGCGTCCGAGGCAGGCGCATCGTAGTTTTTAGCGCCGTTTTTAGCGCCAAAAAGGAGAAGGAAAAGGAATGGGCAGGCGAGTTGCACATGTTCTGAGCCTATTTGTTGGTCTCATCCTGGTGGCGGGCTTTGCGCCGGGGGCGTTGCATTCCCAAGCGCCCGGCACAGGCGGAGCACAGCCGGACATGATGCAGTTGACCGCGGAAGCGCAAACCTGGCTGACCGACCTGATCCGCATCAACACCACCAATCCTCCGGGCAACGAGGAAGCCGCGGCGAAATACATCCAAAACGTATTGCAGAAAGAGAACATACTGGCTGAAGTGCTGGAGATAACGCCGGGGCGGGATATCGTGGTCGCGCACCTGCAGGCCGGGCCTTTGCCGGACTCCTCGAAGGCCCTTCTGTTGCTCGCACACTTGGACGTGGTGGGCGTGGACAAAGCCAAGTGGAGCGTGGACCCCTTCGCCGCCACGCAAAAAGACGACTACATCTACGGCCGGGGCGCGATCGACGATAAGGGCATGGTCGCGGCAAATCTGGCCGCGTTTATCGAGCTGAAGCGCTCCGGAACGCGGCTAATGCGCGACGTCGTCTTCCTGGCGGACACCGATGAGGAACAGGGCGGCGATGCCAGCATTCGCGTGGTCATCGAAAAATACTGGGACAAAATCGCCTGCGCGTTCGCCTTGAACGAAGGCGGGCGCGTCATCCTGCAGAACGGCAAGCCGCAATACGTGGCCATCCAGACCAGCGAGAAAGTGCCTTACAACGTGAGCGTGACGGCGACGGGGACGTCCGGACATGCCTCCATTCCGCTGCCTGATAATGCGGTGGTGCATTTGGCGGCGGCAGTGCAAAAGCTCGGGACGATGGAGACGCCGTTTCAGCTGCTGACGATTACGCGGCGCTTCTTCGAGCAGCTTGCGCCCGTGGAGGACGAAGACACCGCCAAGTGGATTCGCGCCCTGGACACTTCCGAACGCGCCGATCTGGCCGCCCGGCGGCTGGCGGGCATGAATCCGGTGTGGAACGCCATGCTCCGCGACACGATCACGCCGACCGAGTTGAACGCGGGTGTGCGCGCCAATGTGATCCCCTCGCAGGCGTCCGCCAACCTGAACATCAGGCTGCTGCCGGGCAATTCCATACAGGACACCATCCTGCAAATGCAAAAGGCCGTAAACGATCCGCAGGTAAAATTCACTGTACAGCCGGATGGAGGGCCAAACGCCCCCGCCTCTTCGATCACGTCGGAGTTTTACCAGACCATCGAGCGCGTGGCCATGCAACAATTTCCCGCGGCGGCGGTAGTTCCCTACTTGTCCACCGGCGCGACCGACTCCGCTTATCTGCGGCTTCATAACGTGCAGGCTTACGGCCTTCTGCCCTTCCCTTTGACCGAAGCGGATCTCTCGCGCATGCACGGCGACGACGAACGGATTCCGATCGCGAGTTTTCGTACCGGTGTGGATCTGCTCTACAAGGTGGTGCGTGATTTCGTCACCAAATAATTGGGCCGCGGGAGTCCGCCGCGCGAAGATTGTCTGCACGCTGGGTCCCGCCAGCCACTCGCCCGCGATGATCGATCATTTAATGCGCGCGGGAATGGACGTCGCGCGGCTGAATTTTTCCCACGGCACACATGAGGAGCATGCGCGCACCGTCACGCTTCTCCGCGCGGCCTCCGGAAAGCAGCAGAAACCCGTCGGCATACTCGCCGACTTGCAAGGGCCAAAGATACGCACCGGCCCGCTCGAGGGCGGGCGCAACGTGACTCTGCGAGCGGACGCCAAGTTCACCATCACCACCGCCGATACGCCGGGGAATAGCGAGGGCGTCTCCACCACCTACAAGCGGCTGCCGGCCGAAGTGCACAAGGGCGACCGAATCCTGCTGGCGGATGGATTGATCGAGCTGCGCGTGCTTTCGACCACCAGGCAGCGCATCGTTTGCCACGTGGTGAACGGCGGCGAACTGGGCGAGCACCAGGGCATCAATCTTCCCGGCGTGAAACTGCGCATCCCCGCGCTCACGGAGAAAGACCTGGCGGACCTGCGTTTCGCGCTGGAATGCGGCGTCAATTACATCGGCGTGAGCTTCGTGCGCACCGCGGCCGACGTGCTAGCGGCCAAGGCCGAAATCGAGAAAACCGGCCGGAAGACGCCGGTTATCGCCAAGCTGGAAAAGCCGGAAGCCATCGAGAATATCGACGAAATTCTCGAAGTGTCCGACGGCGTCATGGTGGCGCGAGGCGATCTGGGCGTGGAGATGAGCCCGGAACGCGTGCCCGTTTTGCAAAAGATGGTGATCGCCAGGGCCAGGGATGCGCGCGTGCCCGTGATCACCGCGACGCAAATGCTGGAGTCGATGACCCACAACCCAAGGCCGACGCGCGCCGAAGCCTCCGACGTGGCCAACGCGGTTTTTGACGGAAGCGACGCGCTCATGCTCAGCGCGGAAACGGCTACAGGGCGCTACCCGGTGGAATCCGTGAAGATGATGGACCGCATCATCCGCGAGGCCGAAGCCAGCGTGACGGAATACGTGCGGCCGCACCGCAGGGCTCTCTTGAGCCTCCCGGAAACCACGGCGGAGCTGATTTGCCACGCTTCGGAAGAGCTGTCCATGAAAGTGATCGCCGTGTTTACGGAAAGCGGCTCGACCGCGCGGCTGATCTCCAAGCACCGGCCTCGCCCTCCGATCATTGCCTTCTCGCGCAGCCAGGAGACTCGCCGCCAGGTGACGCTGCTCTGGGGCGTGCTCCCGCGAAAGACCGAACAGCTGCGGGATATCGACGATATGGCCGATATCACGGAGCGCCGGTTGCTCGAAGAGGGCCTGGTGCGTCAGGGCGACCTGGTGGGCATGGTGGCGGGAACTCCGCTAGGCGTAGGCGGCACCACCAACTTCATGAAGTTCCACATCATCGGTGGCGGCGAGCACATCTGGCGTTAGTTCCGAGGCTCGTCCCAAGCGGTTCTTCTCTACTCTAATTGACCCAGTGGTCGGGCCGCGAGGGCGGCTCCTCGCGGTGCTTGCGCATATAGACCTCGAACTTGCGGCGGGCCCGGCGCCGCTGCCAATCGGAGAGGCCATTGCGGGCGCGAAAAAACCACGAGCCGCGGCGCAGGTAGAGATAGCCCACCAGCATGCCGCCGAGGTGGGTGACGTGGCTGACGTTATCGCCTCCGCCGGCGCCCAGCGTCATGAAAAATTCTATGGCGCCGGCGGCGATCACATACACCTTCATGGGAATCGTTATCGGAAACGGAATCAGCCAAATCTTGCGGTCCGGAAACATGACGGCATTGGCCAGCAGGATGCCGTAGATCGCGCCCGAGGCGCCAATCGTCGGCACAAAGGACGCCCCGCTGCCGCCGGGATGGACCACCAATTCGGCCAGCACATTGATACAAGCCGCGCCGATGCCGGTCAGGAAAAAATACACGTAGAAGCGGCGCGAGCCCCAGGCGCGTTCCAAATCCACGCCAAACATCCACAGAAAAAGCATGTTCAGGAGGATGTGCCACAGGCCGCCGTGCAGAAAGAGGTACGTGACCGGCTGCCAGATGTGCAGCTTGAAAAGAAAATCGAAGGGAACGAATCCGAATTCGCGGTTGAACTCGTAGTACGCGCGAGGGCTGAAGAGTTGCAGGAGCGTCTGAATCAGGAATACGCCCACGCAAGCGAGCACGATATTGCGGACGGCGGGAGTAATGTACTCACGCCATCGCGAACGAACCCGATAACGCGGGAAGGAACTCATAATCGGCCGGCGAAGGTACAGTCTACGGTCAGCGCCGCCCCGGAGTCAAAGGCGCCCTGGGATAGCGCATACGGATCGCAAACACCGGCCAGCCCAGGCTGGACCATCCACGCATTCCTACCGAAAAGCCCCCTGCTTTCGTCAATGGCAAAATGGGCTTCTCCTATCAATTTTTGGAATACGTTCGATGCAAACAATCCATCGATGGACCGCTTGAACGAAAGCTCCCGTCCCTGGACAATAGAGCGCTCGATTTCATGAACCAGAACCACACTCTTAAACAGATGGCCGGGGTCTTATCGCGCGGCAGACGAAGCATGGAACTCGCTTGCAGCGAGCCGTCGATCTTCCGGACCAAAGGAGCAGAATGACAAAATACAAATTGGAATACATCTGGCTAGACGGCAAGCGTCCTATTCCCGAACTGCGCGGAAAGACTACACTCAAGGCATTCGATAAACCGCCCACTCTCGCTGAACTGCCGATTTGGGGCTTTGATGGCAGTTCCACCATGCAGGCCGAAGGGAAAAGCTCGGATTGTCTTCTCAAACCGGTGGCGCTATATCCCGATGCCAGCCGCAAGGACGCGTTTATCGTTCTGAGCGAGGTCATGCACCCCGACGGCAGCGCTCATCCCTCCAATATGCGCGCCACCATCGAGAACGACCCGGACTTCTGGATTGGTTTTGAGCAGGAGTACTTCCTCTATAAGGACGGCCGTCCTCTCGGCTTTCCTGCGGAAGGCTATCCAGGTCCTCAGGGCCCCTACTATTGTGGCGTTGGCTACAAATACATGGGCAACGTGGCTCGCCAAATCGTTGACGAACACTTGGACCTCTGCCTGGCCGCGGGTATCAATCATGAAGGGATCAACGCGGAAGTAGCCAAGGGTCAATGGGAGTTCCAGATCTTCGGCAAAGGCTCTGCCAAAGCCGCTGACGATACCTGGACCGCTCGCTACTTGATGATGCGCCTCTGCGAAAAGTACGAAGTGGACGTCGTACTGCATTGCAAACCCATCAAGGGCGATTGGAATGGATCCGGCATGCACACCAACTTCTCCACCAAATACATGCGCGAAGTCGGCGGCAAGGACTATTTTGAAGATCTCATGGCGGCGTTTTCCAAAAACGTTGCCGAGCACATCGCGGTGTATGGTCCCGATAACCATCTGCGTTTGACTGGTCTGCACGAAACGCAAGCCATCGACAAGTTCACTTATGGCCTCTCCGATCGCGGCGCTTCGGTCCGCATGCCCGTTAACTTCATCAAGAACGGTTATAAGGGCTATCTCGAAGATCGGCGCCCGAACTCCGAAGGCGACCCCTACCAGATCGTTTCGCGCATCTTGAAGACGATCAATACCGTCCCGAAGCCGATGGTCGCCAAGGCCTAGGAGACCGCAGAAAGACATAGCAGGCGGTACAAAATTCAAAGGGCCCGTTCGCGTTTCGAACGGGCCCTTTGATTTCCACACGGCGATTCGCGAAAAGAAGTTTCACTTCTTCCCGCCTGCTGTTCCCTAAAACATCAGCTTCAAGCCCAGTTGGAGGTTACGGGCGCCTCCGAGTCCGAGCACGGGGTTGGTCTGGGCCTGATCGGGCGTCTCGCAAGCGCAGCCGAACGCGGCGGGGGAGTTGGGGTTGCCGGAGCCTTGGTAAAGGATCTTGTGATTCAGGATGTTGAAGGCCTCCGCGCGGAACTGAGCGGTGAACCGTTCCGTGAACTTTATATTCTTGAATAGGGAGAAGTCCCAATCGATATAGTCCGGTCCACGAAACTCGTTGCGGGACGCCGTGCCGAACGTGTTGGGTGGCGGTGCGATCATCACCGAATTGCCTTGCTGATAACAGCCGTACTTCACCAGAGAGGTGGTCGTCGTGCCGATAAGGTTGGCGTCAGTCAGACACTGCGCAGGCATAGTCGCGACGTTGCTATAGAACGGGATTACCTCGGAGGTCTGTGTGAAGTCGCTGGGGTTGCCAAAGAAATCCCAACGGTCTTTCTGTTCGTTACTTCCACTTAGGTTTTTCTTAGTCGACGCGTTCCATGGGAGTCCCGAGGTAACCAAAACGGCCGACTGCACACTCCATCCTTCCAGCAACTGCAAGGGCGATTTCTTGCTCGGAATGGATGTACGAGGGAGTGAAGCTGAAGTGGTGACGGAGGTCGAAGTTGGTGGGGCCGTAGTCCCCCATCGGGTTCAGATTATTTTGTGGGGATGCCAGCCCGTAACCCGTGCCTGGTTCCTCGGTCAAGGCATGGCTATAGTCGTAACCGGCAAGAAAAGACAAACGGTGGAAATTCCGCGCGGTCAGCGTGACCTCCAGGCCGTTGTAGTTGGAGATTTCGTTATCCTGCATGTAGTCGACGTATGCCAGGTAGGGATACTGGGCGGCTAAGGGGAGAACCCCAGCCCCACCCCCAAGCCCAGCCCCAGTGGCCTGATTCAAGTCGGTAACACCCGGCAGCCTGCCGCCGTGATTCCCGATGTAGTTAACGTCCAAAGCGAGCGTAGGTGTTAGAGCGTGCTGAACGCCCAGATTCCAGCTGGTGATCATAGGCGAAGGCAGGTTCGGACTGGTCGCAAAGATGCTGCATGCGCTAGGATTGGTGAACCCCGCCGCAACACCGGGACCCGCACCACCCGGGGCTGCACTCGCCTTTTGACCGTTACCGCATGCCAACGATGTCGGCGAGAAGGCCGGGAAAATGGGAGTTTTTCCGTTCAAGACCCAGTTGAGGTTCTGCCCTGGAAAATTGACCGTCTGCGTACTCATGCCCTGCCCAGTGGGTGCGACTGGCGCCGAGGGGACGCCATTCGCCGCGTACAGTAATGATCCCGTAGGAATCGCGTCGATACCAATCTGTCCACCCGGCAAAGTGCCTTGCAGTCCGATAAACTGCGCGGAGGCCGGGTTGTCGTAGTAGATCCCTAAGCCGGCGCGGATCACAGTGGTGCCTTTTCCGCTGACGTCCCACGCTATACCGAGACGGGGCGAGATGTCTTTGGCTATAGGCGTTATATGCGCTCTTGAGCCCGTTCACCCCCACCTGCTCGAGTCCAGCGGTCGGAGACCAATTGCCGATCAAATTGTGGATCTCCGAAATAGGCGTGGAGTATTCGTAGCGAACGCCCGTGTTGACGGTCACTTTCGACGTCACCCGCCAGGAATCCTCGAAGAAACCCGAATAGTCCCACTGCGTGTAGGTGCGAGCGGGGCTGCCTTCCAGAAGAGATCCGCCTGAACTAAGATCGGGAAGGCCGGCAAGATAAGCCTCCAAGTCGGTTATATTGGTGCCAAGCGGGTTATTCACGATGCCGTTGTAATAAGCGGTACCGTTAGGGATGACATTGGGTGCCGCCAGTGAAGGTAAACGTCCCCCGGCCGTTGGGAATCTGGTCGAAGAAGGTACGCAGGTAAAGCATCTCCCCGCCGAATTTAAAGGCGTGTTTGCCACGCAGATAGGAAACGTGATCCACGAAATCGTAATCGTTCCCTGGGCCGAAGTTTCTCGGCGACTTGGGACCGCCACCGGCCGAGGAGCCGAAATTGGCGATGGTGATGAGGGGAAATCCTTGCAATTGTGGGTCGCTCACGCCCGTGTTGAGCCCGTAACTGGTGACGGGCGTCAGGTAGTCGCCGGTCTGCGTATTGCGAAGGTAGTGATTCCAGCCGAAGCGCACATCGTTCACCCATGTGGAGTTCGGGGTCCAGGTCCAACTGGTGGTGAGGAACTCGGCGCGCATCTTGCCGATGCTATCGAACTGCGCCAACGTGTAATTCGCGTCATAGCCGCCGGTCGTATCGCCGCCACCGTAGAAGTAGCCGCAGTGAACGTGTGGTGGTCGGTGGGGTGGTAATCCATTTTGCCGACCCCATTATTGATCGTAAACGCTGTGGCTTGGCCGGGACCGAGGATTATGTTGGAATCCGGGTTATTATTTGGGCCGAAGTACTGCAACATGGCCGCACTGAGCGGATTCACACTCGTGGCCGAGACGCCGTCGATGATGCCGCTTCCTTGCCCGCACCAACTGGCTCCAGGGCATAGGGCGTTCAACGCGGCCTCGGCAGCCGGAACGCTCTGGGTCGGATCTCCGTCGTTAAACGAGGTGGGCGTCGTGACGCGGCTGCGTTGCCCACGCTGTAAGTCTCCCGCTCGAAGGCGCCGAAATAGAAAAGCTTGTTCTTGATGATGGGCCCGCCGAACGTGCCTCCCCATTGCTCCAAATTCATCGGCTGCTTGAGCGACGGAGGGCCTCCTAGAGGGTTTACAAAGTCGTTGGCGTTCAACGCGCTGTCGCGGCCGTAGGCGAAGGCCGAGCCGTGAATCGCGTTCCCTCCCGTCTTTAAACCGACGTTGATGACGGCGCCGGGCCGGCGGCCGAATTCGGCGGGAGCATTGGTCTCGACGTTTAGCTCCTGGATTGCATCGACCGGAAGAATGGTGGCGGCATCGCCCCAAGGCAGTGTGGTGTTGGTAATGTTCTGCCCCGTGAGCGGATCGTTACTATCAAGCCCCTCGATGAAGTTGTTGTTTTGTGAGGGGGCCAGTCCGTGCACGGCGGTGGTCAGCGTACCGCCGCCTGGTGTTTGTACGACGCCGGGACGGAGCGACAATAGATCCTGGAAATTGCGCGCCTTCATAGGGAGGTCGGCGATGGTCTCTGTGCCCAAGGTTCCGCTGACCACCGCGCTGGTGGTGTCCAGCTGGAGCGCGTTCGCCGTCACTTCCACGGTCTGCGTCACCTGGCCGGGAGCCAACTGCGCATCAACTCGTGCATCCTGCCCCAGTCCCAGCGCGACGTTCTGCCGCTGGAAAGTCTGGAACCCGTTCGCCGAGGCGCGAATGGTATATGTGCCGGGATTCAAGTTCGGCGCAACGTATTCGCCAGCCTGATCCGTCGTCAAATTTCGCGCCACGCCGGTCTCCGAGTTCGTCACCGTTACCATGGCGCCCACGATCACGCCGCCCGTTTGGTCGGTGACGGTTCCCAAAATACGGCCGGAATTCACCTGCGCAAACAACGGCAATCCAGCCAGCAAGCAGGCACACCCTAGCAGCGAAAGAGTTCGTATCACCTTGCTCATAGCCACCCTCCCGACTAACGAGAAAAGACGTTTGGACTTTCGATCACCCCATCCCTAGGACTACGAAAGCTGCTGGCGGGTTTATACCCACTAACATTAAGGAAAGCTTAATATAAGATTAAAGGCAAGATTAGGTAAGCAACACACCAGATCCTCTGCCCCGGGGGAGTGCGCGCCCGAGATGAGAGCCGACTTTAGAACGCATTTATTACCGACACCTGGCGCAAAAAAGGCCGCGGGAGGTCGATGGTATTTCACAGGGACCCTATTACATCTCGAGAGTACCTAGGCTCAAGACATTCGAGAAAGGATCCCTAAGTTTTGGAACGGCCCTAGAAAAGCAGCTTCAGCCCCAACTGTATTTCGCGGGCTGCTCCGGTTCCCAGATAGGGGTTCGTTGAATACTGATCGGGCGTTTGACACGCACAGCCAAACCCAGCGCTGGTCGTGTCTTTGGGGTTGCCGTCCGGGTGGAAAATTATCGTGTGGTTCAGAATGTTAAAGAATTCGGCGCGGAACTGGGCGGTTAGCCGTTCCTTGATCCGCGTGTTCTTGAATATGGAGAAATCCCAATCGGCATAGCCGGGTCCCGGGAACATGTTCGGGGACATGTTGCCGTACGTACCGTCAGCTGGCGCAAACATGACCGAGCCGCCCTGCGCGAAGCATCCATACGTGGCCAACGCTGTCTGTTCAGCTGCGCCCAATTTCTCCGCCTGGCTGTTGCAGGCTGGATTGCTGGTTTCCAGGCCCACACCTGACTTCTTCGTGCCAGCGAAGAACGGAATCCCGGTGTTCGTTGCGGCGAAATCGCTGGGATTGCCAAAGAAGTCCCAGCGGTCCCCTTGTTCTTTCGTTTTGCTGTGGTCTGTTCTATCCGAAACACCCCACGCGAAACCGGTGTTGATCAGGACGGCCGATTGAACGCTCCAGCCCTCCAGGAGTTGCAGGGGCGATTTCCTGCCGGGGATGTTGTAGGTCGGCGTGAAGCTGAAGTGATTACGGATGTCGAAACCCGTAGGGCCGTAGTCCACCATTGGGGGTTATTGCTGTCCTCCGGATTTTTCAGGCCATAGCCTGCCGAGCCTACTTCATTGGTCAGCGCGTGACTGTACGTGTAACCGGCAATGAACGACAAGTTGTGATAATTCCGCGCGGTCAGCGTTGCCTGCAGGGCGTTGTAGTTCGAGTGGTCGGTGTTCGATCTATCCAGTTTATGTATTGGAGATAGGGAAACTGCGAGTAATACGGGAGATCGCGTGGGGGCGCATTCGCAGTGGCCGCAGTTTATTTCCGCCTGAGAATTCGGGTTGATTTGATTCAAATCCCTATCGGCCGGCAGGAAGGAGCCGTGATTACCAATATAGTCCACTTCCGCCGAAAGAGTCGGAGTCAAGGCGTGTTGAATGCCCAAATTCCAACTGGCGACGCGAGGAGCAGGGCAGGTTTGCACTGGTGGCCAGGATGCTGCACGGCGAGGGATACTTCGTGTTTCGATCCCGGAGCAATCGGAAGCCCGTCACCGCACAACGAAGCCGCTGATAGCGGATTGCGGATAGACCGTGCCGCCGCCCGTCTGATTCCAGTTAAGGGCGCTGCCCGCGAATGGTAGCCGTCGCCGATCCGATGCCACCCGCCGACACCGGTAGCAGGGGCGCCTGCGTCGTTCCGTTCGCCATTACGCAACGAGTAACCCGTCGGAATCGAACTAATGCCGGGCGCGCGCGAAGGAAGGGCAATATTGCCTACATACTCCGAGGTGACGGCCTCGGTGTAGTAGAGCCCTCCGCCCAACCGCACCACCGTGGTGCCCTTTCCGGTGACGTCCCATGCTATCCCGACGCGCGGAGAGAGGTCCTTTGGATCGGCGTTGTAGGGGTGATTTGATATTCACTCCCTGCTGCTCAAAGCCCACGGTCGGAGACCAATTGCCAATGAGATTATTTATCTCATTCAGAGGAGTATAGTATTCATACCGCAGGCCCAGGTTCACCGTGAGCCTCGAAGTGGCCCGCCAGGAATCCTCGAAAAAACCGGAGATAGTCCCAGTCCGTGAACGTGCGCGCGGGATTGCCTGCGAGTAAGTGACACGCCACGTCGGGTTATCGGCATCGCCGGCTGAGAAAATCTTCCAGACGGGGTAGAATTCGGAAAAGCGTTGGCCGCCGTTGTACGAAGTTGATCACGGCCCCTGCCGTCGGCAACCGCGTCATAGAACATGCTTGTAATAAAACGACCTCGAACCCGAACTTGAAGGCGTGCTTGCCGCGCAGAATAGGAAACATGATCCACGACGTCGTAATCCGAAGCAGGGGCCGTAGGTTTTCGGCGAATTCGCGTCGCCGCCGAGCGCGTTAAAGCCCCCAACTTGAATGCTTGGGAGGCCTAGCACCATGGGAGCCGGTCACGCCGGTGTTCAGGCCATAAGTGCTCGAAGGCAGTCTGGTAATCGCCCACGTTCGTGGTGCGAGCGTAGTGATTCCAGCCCACGCGGAAGTCATTTACCCAAATCGAATTCGGCGTCCACGTCCAGCTCGTGCTGAGAAATTGAGACCGCATGTCCCCGATGGTTTCAAAGGTCTGTTGCGTAAACGCGTTGTCCTCGCCCACGGCATGGCCCCTGCCGAAGAAGTAGGAACCGGTAATCGTATGGTGATCGCTGGGATGGTAATCGACTTTCCCGACGGCATTGTTAATGCTGTAGACGTTCGGAAAACCGATGGTGATAGCTTCGCGTCGGGTTATTGTTCGTGCCGAACAGTGGCAACAATTTCAGGCTGGTCGGGCTCAGACCGGGATTGGTCCCCCGGGGGCGCTTGCCAAGCCAGCCTCGGCTAGCGGAATACTCTGGTTCGGATCGCCGGAAGCGGTAGAGGTCGTCGGTGTTGTCGCTCGGAAATGCGTTGCCTACGCTATAAGCTCTGCCGCTCGAAAGCGCCAAAATAGAACAGCTTGTTTTTGATGATGGGGCCGCCCACCGTGCCTCCCCATTGTTCCAGCGCCACCGGGGGAGGGGGAAAAGGCGAGGGCGGATTTACCCAATCCGTCGGCATCCCAGGCGCCATCGCGCCCAAACGCGAATGCCGAACCATGAATCGTGTTCGTGCCCGACTTGAGGCCGACGTTTATCACCGCTCCGGGCCTGCGGCCGAATTCGGCAGGCGCATTCGTCTCCACGTTGAGTTCCTGGATGGCGTCGACGGGCAGGAGGCTCGCGGCGTCGCCGAATGGCAGCGTCGTGTTGGTCACGCTCTGGCCGGTAAAGGGCTCATTGTTATCCAGTCCCTCGATAAAGTAATTGTTCCATTGTGGAGGGAGTCCATTGGTCGAGGTCGTTAGCGAGCCGCCGCCAGGAGTTTGTATCACGCCGGGGCGTAGCGGCAACAAATCCTCGAAATTGCGGCCGTTCAGCGGGAGATCGAGGATGGTCTGAGTGCTGAGGGTTCCGCTGAGCACCGCGCTGGTTGTGTCCAGCAGCGGAGCTCGCCGCGGTTACTTCAACCGTTTGCGTAATTTGCCCCAGGCGAGAGCTGTGCATCTATACGCGCATCCTGGCCAATTCCGAGGGCGATGTTCTGCCGCTCGAACGTCTGGAAGCCCATGGCCGTGGCGCGAACTGTGTAGGTGCCCGGCATGCAGGTTGGGCGCGTCGTATTCACCGGCCTGATCCGTGGTCAAATTTCGCGCGACGCCCGTCTGCGTGTTCGTCACCGTAACCATGGCGCCCGCGATCACGCCACCCGTTTGGTCCGTAACCGTTCCCAAAATACGGCCGGTATTGAGTTGCGCAGACAACGGCAATCCAGCCAGAAAGCAGACACAACTCAACAACGAGAGAATTCGGATCGTTTTTCTCATAGCCACCCTCCGGTCAACAAGATCACAATGAACTTCGCGCTCTGAACAGTGACCCAGACCCAGAACAAGGAAAGAAACTGGCAGCGGTTTATAACGGCCAACATTAAGAGAAGCTTAACGTGTCCAGGCTGTCCCCGGGCCGCCTCCTTAGTTTAGGCGCCCCGTCGTGGAGGTTCGGGATACAGCAAGCGGCCTACCATAGATCTTGCATCCCATCGGGGAAAAGAGGTAGTATCGTGACACGATATACTTACGAGACTAGGTGCCCGATTCGCCAGCAAAGTTTCCTGAAGCCGAGAAAAGAGAGGGAGGAAGGAATGAGAATTCGCCGGTTTGGAAATGCAACTCTGTACGGTTTGCTCGGGTTCATCGTTGTCCTCGCGGGGTGCAGCCACAAAGTAGCGGTCAAGCCGCCCGCGGCCCCGCCCGCGGCTAACCCGCCCGCGCAGCCCACCATAACGCTGGACGCCTCGCGAACGAATATCGACCAAGGCCAGTCCGTGAACTTGCGTTGGTCGGCCACCAATGCGACTTCCGTCAGCGTGACGCCAGAGCTCGGCAGCGTGGCGGCGCAAGGCACCTCGACCGTCGCGCCGCGCCAATCCACTACGTACACCGCGACGGCGACCGGCCCAGGCGGTTCGGCCACCGCCAGCACTCATGTGACGGTCACGGTGGCCTCGGCAGCCGCGCCCGCTCCCGCCGGCCCCACGGTCGAGGAGATGTTCACGCGAGAAGTTCAAGACGCATTCTTCGACTATGACAAGGCCGATATACGCGGCGATGCTCGCCAGGCTTTGTCCAAGACAGCCGATTTCCTGCGCTCCTATCCGCAGGTCGCCATCGTCATCGAAGGCCATTGCGACGAGCGCGGCTCGACCGAATATAACGTCGCCTTAGGAGACCGGCGCTCGGATTCAGCCAAGGATTTCCTGGTGGCTCAAGGGATCGCCGGGGATCGCATTCAGACGGTGAGTTACGGTAAAGAGCGGCCTTTCTGCACCGAAGGCAACGAATCCTGCTGGCAGCAAAACCGGCGCGCGCACTTCCGCATGGGCGGAACAAGTTCCTCACAGCTCAGCGGCAACTAGATCTGCTCGGGACACGGCGGGCCGTTGAGGCCCGCCTTTTCATGCGGCGATTGGGCCCGCTGGCGATGCGATGTAGCTCGCGCGGACTGCCTCCCTCGGCAGCCCGCGCGGGACGCAAAATCCGTTACTTACTCGGCAACGACAAGCGCAATCGTGAAGCCGTCGTAACCCTTGCTGCCGACGGTCTGCATGGCCGTGGCCGTCACGCGAGGCTCGGCTGCGACGGCCTCATTGAAGCGGCGCACGCCCTGGACCATCTCATCTTCGCTCCCCGCATCGGCAACCGCGCCCCTGCGTACTACGTTGTCGCCGATGATGACAGTGCCGCGCCGGGATAGCTTCAGCGCCCAGGCAAAATAGTCCACATAACTGGGCTTGTCCGCGTCGATGAAGATGAGGTCGAAGGGACCGCGGCCCTCGGCCGCCAGTTGCGGCAAGCTCTCAACGGCTCGTCCCAGGCGTAGCTCCACGATGCCGCCAAGCCCCGCGCGCGCGATATTCGCTCGCGCCACCTCCGCGTGCTTCGGCTCCGCTTCCAGAGTGATCAGACGGCCTCCGGCGGGCAGCGCCCGCGCCAGCCAGATCGTGCTGTAACCTCCCAGCGTGCCGATCTCCAGAATGTTGCGCGCGCCCAGCGCCCGCGCCAGCAATTGCAGAAAATGGCCTTGGTTCGGTGAAACGTTAATGGGCCGCAGGCCGGCTGCGGAACTGGCCTGCAGCGCCGCCGTGAGCGCCGCATCCGGCGGCTCGAAGAGGTCGTTGATGTAGCGGTCAACCGCGCTCCAAAGTTCCTGAGTCATGGATCTCCCTGGTTCGCAACTCGCGGACGTCAAATCTCACGTCCGCCGTGTGCCACAACAATAATTTAGCAAAGTGGAATCGGGCCAAGCGCAAGAACTTGGCGCTGGCGGCCTATTTTGCGGGCGCCGAGGGGACCGTGCGATCCATGATGCTCTTTTGAAACTGCTGGTCCTCGGAAAGAGAGCACATGGTCTCGCCCATGGGAAACGAGCTCAGTTTGAAGTTGCGCTTCGCTGTGAAGGAGTGTGTGTAGGCCTTGGGGTCCTGGAAGGTGGCCTCCAGTTCGAGGGTGTCGTGGTTCACGCGGCGAAAGCGCTCGATGGTATGCAACGCTTCGCTGTGTGGATGCCCGACCATGTCGAGCCAAGTTTTGTCGTTGAAGCCGACGGTATCGATTACCAGTGTATCGCCTTCATAGTGCCCCACCGAATCTCCGAGCCACGTTGTGTCCACGTCCTTGGGGTGCGCCTGATTCATCTGCACGATGCGCCACACGTGGAGATATTCGAACAGCAGGTAGACCTGCTTGGGCGTCTGCACGATCGTGAACTGCCAGGGGTACGAATACATACGGAACGGACCCGGCGGATCGCAATACTTCTGCACCGGATCGTTAGGCTGGAATGTCTGGTTGGCCCCGAAGGGTGGTTTGGCGGCCCTGAGCCGCTGAAGCCCCCACGGCGTGAGGGCAAGCTCCTCCGGCTTCGAGCCGCTGGGATCCGCGGGATCCCAACTGGTACCCCCGGGCGCAATGGTCCAATTTCCCGAGAGGTCCGGCATTCGCGAAGCAGCCTGGGCCGCGGGCGAATTGCCGGCCTTTGGCGGCGCCGATGTTTGCGCGAGCGCACCGGGCAAGCAGCAGAAACACGCTGCCATCAGTACAGTCGCCAGCGGGCTGATTCGGCGATTCCGCATCGTGGAACTCCTCACGCCAGGCCTTTCATCGCGAGATTCCGGCATCCTCATGGTTGGTGAGGCAGCGGCATGCCGTTCACTACGAACTTCAATAGAAAGCTCGCGGTGCCGCTGATGCCTACGGGGGACCCGCTTCTGGCCGGATGCGTTTCCGCCGACACCTGGTCGCCCGGCTTGAGCGACTCCTTGTTCCAGCCAAACCGGTTCATTAGCAACGGCGGAGAAACCTCCAGGGACCAATGCTGGATCTCGCCCCCGTCCTTTGAGTCAATGTGAAAAATAACGTGCGGATTATTCCAATCCACCTTGGTCACCGTTCCCTTGACAGTGACCACCTTGACCATGTCGTATCCGGCGGTCCCGTGATGCGCAAAGGCGGGGCCGGCGCCGAGAAGCGCGGCCGCGACCGCAAAAGTAAGAAGAAGTTTTCCTGGCACAGAACACCTCGCTCCGTAGTTCGGAAACTACGCCATTCCGCGCTCTCGCGCAAGCGCCGCAACGGCTTCAAACCTCAATTCGCACCCGCCGCATCGCTCCGAGCGAAAGGCGATCCGCCGCACGATCTAAGGCGCTAATCCATCTTTTTGCGCGCAAAGTAAAACTGCGATGCCGCCAACGCCAGGAACATAACCACCGCGAAGAGGTCGCTGCTGCTCCAGGCGCCCATGATCTTCGGACCAAACTGAAACAGACCTGGGCGGAAGATATGGTAGCGGAACTCCTGGTCTTCCAGCAGAGCCACCACGATGCCCAGCAGACCGAAAACTCCTCCGCCGGCAATGAGTCCGCTGGCGTAGAGCGGGCCGGGGCCCACGTCGCTGCCCGCGTCGGCGCCGCGGCTGCGTTCCACAAGCCAGCGCACCGCGCCGCCCGCAAAAATGGCCATGGTCGTGGCAATCGAGAGATAGGCGCCGGTGGCGAAGGGCAAGGAACGAATGCCCAGAAGCTCCACGGTAATCACCAGGAAGACTCCCAGCAGCACCAGGCGCCAGGGCAGCCGCCGATTAAGGATGCCGCTGATCACCGTGGCCATGAGCCGGGCCTGAGGCGCGGCGGCTTTATCGCTGCCGATCCCTTGCACCCATTGAATCTCCACGCGCCGTGTATCGGGATCATAGAGATATTTCCCATCGGGCACCACATCCGAGCCGAGCGCGTTGACGAGCGTGTAGGTGCGGCCCTGGTAGACGTAAGCGGGATTTTCCACCTGCACGCCGGAGGGCAGATTGGCGATATCGATGCTGATTTGCACCGGCTTGTATTCGGCCAAGCCCAGATTCATCAGCTTGAGCGTGCCGCCAATCACGAAGACCGAAGCCATGGCGCCGATGATCAAGGCGATCTGCTGTTTCGACGGAGTGGCGCCCACCAGGAAGCCGGTTTTCAGGTCCTGCGACGTGCCGCCGGCGTTTGCGGCGGCCACGCAAACCACCCCGCCAATCGTGAGCGCCAGCGCCGAATACGTGCCGCCGGTCCAGCCCGCCAGCAGGAACACGGCGCAAGTGGCCATCAGCGTCGCAATCGCCATGCCGCTGATGGGATTCGAGGAGGTGCCGATCAGTCCGGTAATGCGCGAAGAGACCGTGGTAAACAAAAAACCAAATACCAGCACGAAAATCGCGGCCAGAAAATTGGCGAAGAGGCCGGTCTTGGCGCCGGGAATGGGGCGGAACGTCAGCAAAATCCAGATCATGGCCACCACGGCCACGGCGCCAATCACCACAAACTTCATGGGCAGGTCGTGTTCGAGCCGGCTGGCCACCGCTGTGCGCCCTTCACGATCCGCCTTCATCTCCTTGAGCCCCGTGGTGAGCGCGCCCCAGATCGTGGGCATCGTTTTTGCCAGCGTGATCACGCCCGCCGCGGCCACGGCCCCTGCGCCCATCGGACGGATATAGCTCGACCACAGTTGGTCGGAGTTCATGAGCGGAATAGGAATCGTGCTGGGATAGAGCGCCTGATTCGGCCCCAGCGAACCGAAAAAGCGAATGGCCGGCATCAGCACCAGCCAGGAGAAAACGCCCCCCGAAAGCAGAATGCCGGCGATGCGTGGACCGATGATATAGCCCACGCCCAGATACTCCGGCGTGATGTTGGCGCGAAACGAAGCGCCGGGCAGCCATTTGGGATCATACGTGGGCGTATCGCGCCACACGCCGATCGTATTCATCAGCACCGAGTACAATCCGCCGAGTCCGAGTCCCCAGAAAACGCGGCTGGCGAAGGAGCCGCCGCGATCGCCCGCCACGAGAACGTCGGCGCAGGCCGTGCCTTCGGGATAGAGCAGATTGCCGTGCTCTTTGACGATGAGCTGGCGGCGCAGCGGAATCATGAAAAGCACGCCCAGCCATCCGCCGATCAGCGCCAGGAAGAAGACGCCCCAGTATTCCAGCGGAAATCCCAGGAAGATCAGCGCGGGCAGCGTGAAAATCACCCCGCCGGCAATCGATTCGCCGGCCGAGCCGGTGGTCTGCACGATGTTGTTTTCGAGGATGCTGACCTTGCCGAAGGCGCGCAGAATGCTGATGGAGAGCACGGCGATGGGAATGGAGGCCGAAACGGTGAGCCCGGCGCGCAGGCCCACGTACACGGTGACCGCGCCGAAGAAAAGCCCCGCGAGGATGCCGACCAGGATGGCCCGCAAGGTGAATTCGGCAACGCCTCTTTCCGAATCGATGTACGGCTTGAACTCTTCAGGAGGCGCGGTCGAGCTCCATGTCTTGGTCGCCAAACGTCACCTCAGCCAGCATTGCCGCGAAAGCTCTCGCAGCAAGCGCCGCATCATAGCTGCGGCAAAAATGCCTGTCCATGTCATTCTGAGGTCGCCCAAGAGAAAAGAGTCTCTGAAGGAATGAGATTGGTAGCTCAGGTCGCCCGATGGCCTGTATCGGGAGACCTGAGGATTTTTCCATCACTATCGGACGTTACCAGACGTGGTAGAAGCCGTCGCGGCGAGCCATGGTGACGGCCACGCCGAAAAGCTTCTGCAGCCGCTCCTCGGTGAGCACCTCGGTCTTGGGGCCGTCGGCGAAAATCCGGCCTTCCCGCATCATCACCACGCGATCGATTTCGGGCAGGATGTCGGCCAGATGATGCGTGATCAGAACGATGCCCACGCCTTGCTGCGCCAGTCGGCGCAAGCTCTGGCGCAATTCGCTTTGCGCGGCCAGATCGAGCGCGTTGCTGGGCTCATCGATGAGCAGCATCTCGGGCTCGTGCACCAGGGCGCGGCCGATCAGCACGCGGCGCATCTCTCCCGCGGACATCTCGCCCACCGGCTTGTCCGCCAGATGGCCGGCTTCGAGCTGATCGAGCGCGGCGCTGGCGCGGCGGCGCATCTCCTCGCTGACGTGCATCTCCGGCCAGATCGTGGAGCTGGCGAAGAAGCCGGAAATCACCGCGTCGCGGCCCAGCGTGTGCAAGGTGCGTTCGCTGGGCAATTCGGCGGCGACCACGCCCAGCCGCTTGCGCAGCTCGAACACCTCCCAGCGTTCCCGCCCGAAGATGCGCGCGTGCATCCCCTCGCGCGCGATGGGATAGCACTCGCAATTCATGGTCTTGATCAGCGTGGATTTCCCGCAGCCATTGGGACCCAGGATGGCGACGTGCTCGCCGCTGGCAATGCGCAGGGAGATATCGTGCAGCACGATCTTTTCGCCGCGCGCCACCGACGCGTGTTCCAAATCGACAAAACTGCCGGGATCGGCCGTCATTTTCCTCGTTTCTCCACTCTTCTGGCGCCGCTTCTGTGCGCTCTAAACCGTCACGACGAAATCATTGACGTTAGCGGAAATCTTGAAGATTGTCACATGCGATTTGGAGCCCGAGACAGACCGCGAGGCCCTACGTAGATGGACGCGGGCAAGCAAACACGACGCGGGCTGCGTTGCTTATCGCTTGCAGCTCCTTCCGCATCTCCCGAGGGGCGGTCGAGGTTGCGGCGATAAGGCGCGCCCGCGACTCCGGAGTGAGTTCGAGCCGGTAAAGATCGGCGTGGTAACCGAAGGAGTAGCCCTGGTAAGCGACAGGGGTGGAGGCAACCTCGGCGAGCAGCGCATTCCAAAAAGTTCTGCGGCGAAATAATCCCCCGCGCGAAATGGCCTCACGTTGAATTTCGACGGCGGGACGCGGCGGCATCTGGCCGGACTCTATGGCGATGAGCGTACAGTCGGCCGCGCAAAATTCGCGCAAGGGGTCGGGATCGGGAAAGCGCGCCAGCAATCCCGCCAACTCCCCGTCTTCGATATCGAAGCCCGTCCACCAATAGCGGTAGAAGTGAAAAACCACGGTGCCGGAGCGGAAGATTTGCCGGATGCGCTTGGCGTCCTTGCCCGTGACGCTCAGCACCATGTCCAGAAGTTGGTCCGGGCGGAAGCTCTGCCGCACCACCGGCCGGGTGGTGATGTATCCGGCCTCTTCTTCCGTATAGCGCACCGGGATCGCTTCGGGCAGCGGCATAACCGCATCGTAGCGCAAAGAAGACCTCTTCGAGGGCATGGTCTCGAAAATCATGGACCACCTCACCGCCAACCACATCTGTCCAGCTACTTCAGTTTTCAAGGCTCTGGTTATCCGATTGCTCACTTAGAAGGGCCGACGAATGGCCTTCAGGAAGCCAATATTGTGAGTGTGCGGCTGGCAACGGTTCCGGGAAGAAAACTGATCGAATTACCTCTGGACCACCGTACCGGATGCGAACCAAATGACGGTGAAGCTTCCCGTTTCGGTCCTGAGCGGTAAGTAGCGACCAGAGCTCACACGCGGCCCAGATTTGCCGATACCGACACCAACGACGCGATTGCCCGACGGGTGGCTCGATCCCGCCATGGCGGTCATTCAGAAACCCCATCGTCCTAAAACGGCATGTGTTCGTTCACATAGGCTCGGATTGTGAAAGATACCGCGGGCAAGAGTCCTCTGAAGGTTTGTATCTTGTCTCCGCATCCTTGGCGCTTGCCGAGTTTTCCCGGGTGCTCCCGCCGCCGTCTTCCACGTGTTGACACTCCACCTAGACTCGATGCTCACTCCAGAGCTGAGGCGATTAGCGCTTCCGCAAGCGCCTGTCTATGTCGTCGACGCTTGCAGTTCGCAACGCGAGGCCGTCGCCCTCATCGCCACCGTGCTGGAGCGTTCTCCGTCTGCCAAGCTGTTGATTGTTTCCGAAAAATTCAACACTGTGGAAAGCTACGATCTACTGCGTCTGGGCGCGAAGGGCTTGCTTACCTACGCAGAAGCGCGCAAACAGTTGCCGCGTGCTCTGCCTCCCATTGCAGCCGGTGGCTTCTGGGTTCCCAGGGCACTCTTGTCGGCATTCGTGGACTCGGTTCTCGAAGACACCCGTGGCCGGCGGCTCGAAATGGGGAGCGCGGCGGAATTGAGCGGACGGGAGCAGCAGGTGCTCGATGCTTTGCTGGAGAACCTTGTCAACAAAGAGATCGGGACTAGACTGAATATCTCCAAATACACCGTGAGGTTCCACGTCTCTAATCTCCTCAGCAAGTTTGGCGTGAAGCGCCGAACCGACCTCATTTTCCTCTGTTACCAACGGCGGGGATCTCCGTGAGCGTCCGACTGCGCGCACGAACTCTTCAGAGCGACTCCTGCAGCAATCGGCTTCGGTCTTCCGATTCACTATCGGTCAACCCAAAGCGCAATCGCGGTCTATTCGACAGCGACGAATTAGATCACGATTAGCACCGAACCCTTCTGACCGCTTTTTCATTGAGTGAAAATACTGTCCCCTTTGGCACCTGTCCTCAATCTGAACCAGCCGCTAGTAGTGCCCTCTTCGGCGCTCCACTAAGCTAGTGGAAGTTCGGACCCTCTCCCCGATCAACGAAATCCACCGCGTCTGTTGAGCTGAGCTGATCGAAACGTCTTAGCTGATCAAGACCTCGAGAGGGTCCAATGCAATCCACCGGGCAGGGCAGCAAGAAAATCGTAAAGTGTGCGCTGTTGTTCGCGCTACTCCTCGCAGCGGGCGCGACGGCACAGGCCAAAATTTCCTTCAATCCTAGTCCCATGGATTTCGGTAGCCAAACGGTGGGCGTTGCCAGTCCATCGATGGCTGTGACACTCACCAACAACACCCTCTCGAATATCAAAATTGTCGGCGTGTCACTAGCGCCCATCCAATTCAGCTACTCTGGGGCCTCGTTGCCAATCACGCTACGCCCGGGTCAGAGCTTGCTAGCGGCTGTGACCTTCACGCCTACTGCAGCGCAAGCGTACCCAGGCACGCTCACGTTCACGCGCGCGGATGGTAACACCGTTACCGACAAGCTGAGCGGCCTCGGAATCCAGAGCCCGCATGTCACCACCCAGCCTGCGAGCCAAACCATCACGGCGGGACAAACGGCCACGTTCACAGTGACCGCAACGGGCACAGCACCGCTCAGTTATCAGTGGCGGCAGAACGGGACAGCCATCAGCGGAGCGGCTTCCTCGAGCTACACTACACCCGCGGAAACGACTTCGGCCAGCGGAGCGCAGTTCACCGTGGTGGTCACCAACACGGCGGGCAACGCGACCAGCAGCGCAGCCGTTCTCACCGTGAACCCCGCTCCGGTGACGCCTTCGATCATCACGCAGCCGCTCTAGCCTAAACCATCACGGCGGGACAAACGGCCACGTTCTCCGTCACCGCAACGGGCACAGCGCCGCTCACCTATCAATGGAGCCTGAACGCGACGGCCATCAGCGGAGCAACATCTTCGAGCTACACCACGCCGGCGGAAACGACTTCGTCCAGCGGAGCGCAGTTCACCGTGGTAGTCAGCAACACGGCGGGCAACGCGACCAGCAGCGCAGCGATCCTCACCGTCAATGCTGTTCCTCCTGGGCGGCTAGTTGCCAGCGCGTCGGCTCTAAGCTTCGGAAACGTAGACATAAGCAGCAGCAGTAGTCTGGGCGTGACATTCACCAATTCTGGCAGTTCCAATATCACGATCTCGAATGTGACTATCTCCGGTCCTGGCTTCACCGCCAGTGGCGTGTCCGCTGGACTTATCGTGACTTCCGGGCAGATCGTGACCTTGAATGTGACTTTTGCCCCAGCGGCGACAGGAAGTGCAACGGGAAGCGTTTCGGTCGTCAGCAACGCATCTAATTCCCCAGCGTCGATCGCCTTGACAGGTACTGGCGTCGCGCCAATCTCCCATTCTGGGACTCTGACCTGGGATGCAAGCACATCTGCAGTCATAGGCTACGACGTGTATCGGGGAACCGTCTCCGGCGGGCCGTACACCAAGATCAATTCTATAGTGGACGCGACCACGACTTTCACCGATACGACCGTACAGGCTGGCCAGACTTATTACTGGGTTGTGACCGCAGTCAATTCAGGCAATGTGCAGAGCGCTTATTCAAACCAGGTGTCGGGCACGATTCCAACGCCTTGAGAGCCCTCGGGAATTATCGGAAACTGACGCAACACCGTGGAAGCTTCCGAGCCGGGCCGAAGCTCTGCCACACCGCCGGCCAGGTTGTGATGTACCCGGCATCTTCTTCCGTGTAGCGCACCCGGATCGCTTCGGCAGCGGCATAACCGCATCGTAGCGCAGCCCCGCTCGGCGCGAACCTCGCCGCAAAAGCGCAGGATTGAGATCATGTTGGCGGTTAACCCGGGCAAACAGAGCCCGTTGGTGTAGAATCACCGGCACCAGAAAGCCAAAAGGAGATTCCGGATGAGTAAAAACGAAGATCGAATCCGCCCCGGAATCCGTGATTCAGCTCAAGCAGCCAATGGTGCGCGACTTTTCCACCGGCGGCGGCCATCTGCCCGGCGATACTCTCGTCGAGGGCGATGACAAGATCGTAACGAAAAAGTGGCAGGGCTATCCGCCCGAGAATCTCAACGTAGTGGGAAAGCCGATGCCGGCGATGCCTGAGGTCGCCATTCCGCGATACACCGGCAAGGCCCTGTACGCCACGCGTGTGCTGCTGCCCAATCTGCTGCATGCCAAGCTGCTCACCTGCCCCCATCCCCATGCCCGGATAAAGAGCCTCGATACTTCCAAAGCCGAGCGGATGCCAGGGTGTGTCCTGCATACTCACGTACAAAAACGGCCCCAAGACTTTTCCGCTCTCTCAAGAGCTCAACTTCCAGGGTGACACGGTCGCCTTCGTGGCTGCGGAGACCGAGGATTTGGCCGAGGACGCGGTCGCCGCGATCGAGGTCGACTACGAGGTTCTTCCGTTTGCCTCCACGCTCGCTCAGGCCACTGTGCCCGACGCGCCGGACCTTCGCGTGCGCCGAGGCAGAGGCAATCTCATTCTCATGCCGGAAAACGATCCGCACTACGATCCCGATGCCACCTGGGTGAGCAAGCACGGCGACGTCGACAAGGGATTCCAGGAAGCCGACGTGATCAAGGAGTTCACCTACAGTTTTGCCGGCGCGACGGCCGTTCCCATGCAGCCCCTCAGTTGCGTGGCCAAATGGGATGGCGACAGGCTCACGTTCTGGGGCATGGGGCAAGGAATCTACCCGCTGCGCGCCGAGATTGCCCGCGCGCTGGCCATCGATCCCACCACGATCCGCTACATCAACAAATGGAACGGCTGCACCTTCGGGTCGATTCAGTCGGCCTCGCGAATACAGCCGTTTATCGCGTACCTGGCAAAAATGGCCGGCAGGCCGGTGAAGGTGGCGCTGACAAAAAACCAGGAACTGGCCTACATCAGCATCAAGCCGGAGACGATTACGAAATTCAAAGTGGGCGCCGACCAAAGACGGCCAAATCGTGGCCCTGCTGCACGAGATTCATATCAGCGTGGGCGCGGAGGACGCCGACGGCCATTCCTCGTCGGAGCTTTCGAAAAACCAGCAAGAGCTCTACACCGCCAAGGTGCCGAACTGGAAATCCGTCTGGTGCAGCTATAAGACCAACGCCATGGTCATCCGCTCGGTGCGCAGCTATACCCAGCAAGAGGTGAAGTGGGCCTGGGAGAGCATGATCGACGAAATGGCCGAGGCCGTGGGGAAAGATCCGCTCCAGTTCCGGCTGATGCATATTTCCAGGCCGGGAACCAAGCTCTCTCCCGCAAAAGACTGGCATGCCGGCGACCTGGGACGAAGGTATGAGCTCGAGAATGGCGCGCTCACCTACGATTCGTTTGCCTCCGTGGAAGTCCTGCAGGAAGGGGCCAAGGCCATCGGATGGGAGAAACGGAATCCCGTACCCGGAGGCACGCCGGGAAGGATCAAGCGAGGCATCGGGCTGGGAATGTCCCAGCACCACTGCGGCATCATGGGTTATCACGACGGCGAGGTCGGCTACCAGAGGGCGGCGCCAGCCGATGCCGGAGGCCCCACGGGCAGCACTTTCGGCGCCGAGGTGGAGTTAGACGCCGACGGCTACGTGATCATGAAGAACGCTCTCCCCGATAGCGGAACCAATCACGATACCGGGCTCGCTCAGGTGGTCGCGGAGATCCTCGGATTCACCACCCGGGATCGCATGCGCGTGGTCTGGGGCGACTCCGATCTCGCGCCCTCGAGCAATACCTGGTACGGCGGCAGAACCATCACCCTGCAAGGAGCGGCGGTTTTTAGCGCCGCCGATAAGCTGCGCAAGGATCTTCTTCGCCGCGCGGCAGCGGACCTGAAGGTGGACGTTGCCAAGCTGGTTATCAAAGACGGAGCCATCTCCTCGACGGAAGATCCCAAAAAGAAGACAACCTTCGCGGCCCTGGCCAAAGCCAACGGCGGCTCGATACGCACCACCGGCGCCGGTGTGGCCCAAGGTCAAGGCAGGGCCATGACCAAGGGCGCTGCCGCCTGCTTCGTGGAAGTAGAGGTGGATACGTGGACCGCCGACTGGAGAGTGACCAGGTCGGTCTATTGTCATGACGCCGGCCTCGTCATCAATCCGCTGGTCGCGGAAGCCGATTTGCATGGCTCGCTCGTCGAATCCGTTCAGATGACCACCGATCCCGTTCCGTGGGACCGCGAATTTCCCGGAACCACCCACTACAGCGTGGGCTACTTGTCTTTCCGCCTGCCCACCATCATGGATGTGCCCCAGGACCAGACCAACATCTTTGTGGATAGCCTGGAGCCTCGTTGGTTTTACGGGATCAAGAGTTTCAGCGAGACGGGGATCGGATCGGTGCCGGGCGCGATATCGAACGCTCTCTATAATGCGGTCGGCGTCCGCATTCGCGACCATGCCATCACCCGGGAAAAGATCATGGCCGGCCTGCGCGCCAAAGGCCTAAGCGTCTGAAAAAGATTCAACCCGTCATCCCGAGTCGCCGAGGCCACCGAGGGGTCTTTATGAATACCGGATTCGTCCTCTTGCTCGCTCTTAGTATCGGTATCGTGGCAGGGCTTCGTTCTCTAACTGCACCCGCCGTCGTAGCCTGGGCGGCTCATCTCGGACGGATCGCTCTCCACGGCTCTCCCTTGGCTTTCATGGGAACAAAGTGGGCCGTGGGCCTCTTCACGCTTTTGGCGCTGGTGGAACTGGTCGTCGACCAGCTCCCCGGTACGCCCCCTCGCACGGCTGCGCCCGGCCTGTCCGCACGAATCGTCACGAGCGCCTTGTGCGGTGCATGTCTCGCGGTGGCTGGCCGGGCGACGCCGTGGCTCGGAGCGCTGGCCGGAGTGGTCGGCGGAATCGGAGGCGCATTCGGCGGCTATCGTGCTCGGGCGGGTTTGGATCGTGCTCTGCGCGTTCCAGATTTCGTTATCGCAATTGCGGAAGATCTGGTCGCTATCGGACTCGGAGTATTCTTAGTTTCTCGATTCTGAAAGTGGATCCTCCCCGGTGGCTGCCGAAGCGCTTTAGCCCACGCGGGACAGCCGGTCGCGCACGCGGTCGGAAAGCATCTTGCCATCCACCGTTTTGCCTTCCAGGTGCACGCGCGCCGCTTTGATTACCGCGCCCATCTGCTTCGGCGAATTCGCGGACGTCTCCGCGATGGCCGCCTCGATGGCTCGATCCACGTCCGCTTCGTTCGCGGCCGCCGGCAGATACGTTTCGATGATGGCGATTTCGCGGGTCTCCTTGTCGGCCAGGTCGGCGCGCCCGCCGCGAGTGAACTGCTCCACGGACTCCTTGCGCTGCTTCACCAGCGTCTGCAAAACCTGCATCGACTCCGCGTCGTCCAGCGGCCGGATCTTCTCGATCTCCTTATTCTTGAGCGCGCTTTTTACCATCCGCAGCACGCTCAAGCGCAACTCCTCCTTCGATTTCATGGCCTCGGTGAGGTCTTTCTGGATGCGGTCGATGAACGGCATACGTGTTTTCGCGCCTCGTTTCTGTCAGCGCGAAACTATAGCATACGGGCTCAGGGTGTTTGCCCTGGATGGACTTGCTCGCTGCGAAAAGCATGCGCGAGGCCCAAGCAGTATGTTCCATCGATGCTCAATTGACAGAGCCAATTGTGGCCGCTAGTCTCTTTGGGCCATGAAAATTATCGTTGCGGATCGCATCAGTGAACACGGTGTAAAACTCCTGGCCGACGCCGGCTGGCAAGTCGTGCAGCCCGCCGCCGCGGCGCTCGCCGCCGAGATGGCGGACGCGGATGCGCTCGTCGTGCGCAGCGCCACGCGCGTCACCGACGAGCTCCTGAGCCATGCGCGCAATCTGCGCGTCGTCGGACGCGCGGGCGTCGGCGTGGACAATATCGATCTCGAAGCGGCCACTCGCCGCGGCGTTCTGGTGATGAACACGCCCGGCGGCAATGCGCCGAGCGTGGCCGAACACACGCTGGCGCTGATGCTCTCCATGGCTCGCTCCATTCCGCAACTGAACGCCAGCATGCACGCCGGAAAATGGGAGAAGTCCGGCACCGCCGGCGCCGAACTTCGCGGCAAGACGCTCGGCCTGATCGGGCTGGGCCGCGTGGGAGCGGAAGTGGCGCGCCGCGCCCGCGCGCTGGAGATGCGCGTGGTCGCTTACGATCCCTACGTCAGCGCGGAGCGCGCCGCGGAATGGGGCGCGGAGCTGCTTGCGCTGCCGGAAGTTCTGGCCCAGTCGGATTACGTCTCGCTGCACACCGCGCTCTCGCCGTCCACCGAGCGCCTGATCAATGCCCAGACGCTGGCGCAAATGAAAAAAGGCGCGCGCCTCGTAAACGCCGCTCGCGGCGAACTCGTGGACGAAGCCGCTCTGGCCGAAGCCCTGCAGTCCAAGCACCTCGCCGGCGCCGCACTGGACGTTTTCGCGGAGGAGCCCCCGCGCAACTCTCCCCTGCTGCAAATGCCCAACGTGATTGCCACGCCGCACGTGGGCGGCTCCACGGCCGAGGCGCAGGAGGAAGTCGGCGTGCAAATCGCCCAGCAGGTCCGCGACTACCTGCTGGACGGCACGATGCGCAACTCCGTCAATCTGCCGCCGATCCCGCCCGAGCAGTACCGGCGCCTGCGGCCCTATCTCGATCTGGCCGAGCGCCTGGCTTCGCTCGTCGCCCAGGCCGCGCCCTTTCCGGCCCGCCGCCTGCGCATTGCCTACGCCGGAGAGCCCGCCGAGATCGGCACCCGCGTGCTGGGCAGCGCCGCCCTGGCCGGCGTTTTGAATGCCGTGCTCGACGAGCACGTCAATCTCGTGAACGCCTCGGCCCGCGCCGTCGAACGCGGATTGGAGATCCAGGAGAGCAGGCGCCCGCGCGAACGCGGCATCGCCGATGTGCTGGAGATCGCCACGTACTCGGCGGGAGACGGCAAGCGGCGTGAATTCTCCGCGCTGGGGACGATTCTCTACGGCGCCACGCCGCGCCTGCTGCAGATCAACGGAATCGCCTGCGAAGCCCCGCTCGAAGGCAATCTGCTGATCATGACCAACCGCGACGTCCCCGGCGTAATCGGGCAGGTGGGCACGTTGCTGGGCACCCAGGGCCTGAACATCGCCACATTCGCTCTCGGCCGGCGCGCCGCCCAGCTCGGCGCGGAAGCGCTGGCCATCGTGCAGCTCGATGGCGACGTTCCCGAGTCCATTCTGCCCCGCCTGCGTTCCATTCCCAACGTCGTGGAGGCGCGCATCGTGCGGCTGCCGCGCGCGGCTGAGGCCGCCACTTCGTCCGCAGGCTGAGCCCCGGCGCGACCAGCAACGCGAAGCCGAAGCGCAAGACGGCCAAGCAAAAAGCAAAAGGCCCGGCGCCAAGCGCCGGGCCTTTTTGTTGCCGCCTGATTGTGGTGTTGGGTTGCGCCTTACTTCGGCGAAATCACTACATACCTGGTCGAGCCTTGCTGATTCACCAGCAACAGCAAGGGTTCGTTCCCCGCACTGCGGACCGCGTCGCGGAACTGCTGCACGTTGTTCACCGGCTTACGGTTCACTTCCTGAATGATGTCGCCGCGCGTGCAGTCCCGATTCCGCGGCGGTGCTATTCGGATCGACGTTGGTAATCACCACCCCGCGAGTTCCCGCCGGCATGTTCAACTGCTGCGCGACCTCCGGGCTGAGGTTTTCCACCTGCACGCCTTCCATCTCCTGAGCTTGGCCCTCTTCCTTATTCTCAGCCGTTTGGGCCTTCTCCGGAACCTCTCCCAGCGTGGCGGTGATCTGCTGCTTCTGCCCGTTGCGCAGGATGTCCATCTTCACCACTGTGCCGGGCGCCGACTGCGAGACGCGCAACCGCAAGTCGGAGTAGTCGGCGATCGGCTGGCCGTTGAGAGCAGTGATCACGTCGCCTTTCTGCAGCCCCGCCTTGCCCCCCGGGCTATCCGCGGTGACGTCACCCACCAGCGCTCCTTGCGCCCCAGGCAGGTTAAACGCCTTGGCTAGATCCGGCGTCACTTCCTGGATCATGATGCCCAGGTATCCGCGGCTCACTTTGCCGGTCTTCGAGGATTTGCTCCATGATTTCGCGCGCCATGTTCACGGGGATGGCGAAGCCGATACCCTGATTGCCTCCGCCGCCGTTGCTGATGATGGCGGTATTGATGCCAATCAGCTCGCCGCGCGTATTCACCAATGCGCCGCCCGAATTTCCGGGATTGATCGACGCGTCGGTCTGGATGAAGTCTTCGTAGCCTTCCGGTCCCTCGATGCCCAGGCCCCGGCGGCCCTTGGCGCTGACGATGCCCATGGTCACGGTTTCGCCGATGCCGAAGGGATCGCCGATCGCCAGCACGATGTCTCCCACTTTGGCTTTGGTCGAGTCGCCCAGCGTCACCGAAGCCAGGCTCGAGGCGCCGATCTTCAGGACGGCCAGGTCGCTGCGCGCATCCGTGCCCACGATCTTGGCCTTGAAATTGCGCTTGTCGCTCAGCGTCACTTGCACGTCGCTCGCGCCGTCCACCACGTGGTTATTGGTCAGAATGTAGCCGTCGGGATTTACGATCACGCCCGATCCCAGGCTGTGTTCCTTCTGCTCCCGGGGCTGCTGTTGTTGGTCTTCTCCTCCTTTGCCCCCGTCGCCAAAGGGATTGCCGAAAAATTGCCGAAAGAATGGATCGTTGAAAAATGGGGAGTCGCCGTTCTGCGAGCTTTTCACCATCTTGGAGGTGGAGATATTCACCACCGCCGGAAGCAGCGGTTCGACCACCGCGGAAAAGCCTTCGTTGAAATTACCCGTCGCGCCCACCGCCGGATTGCCGGCGATGCGCAGCGTCACCGGACTGGTGGCGCCGAATACGGTATTGTGACCGTTCGAGCCCACCATCCAGGCGAGTCCTCCGCCAATCACCAAACACGCGGCCAAAGAGACCAGCGCTACGGAACGTCGAACTTGAAGGAATCTAGTGTTCATGATTCATGGCCTCCTGCCACTGAATGAATGAGCCCTCCCGGCCTGCTTGGCCGGGGCCTGCGTGTAATGATGCGAAACCTATTGCGGGAAACGCGCCGAACTCCGCGCCGCCATCTCGAGGCCGAATCCTTTACCACTTCTCTCGGCACGCCGCACCACACAGTTTAGATGCCACCTTCTCTTACAAAGAAACAACCAGTAAGACGATGGCCGAGCCAGTTTGGCCGTACCGTCCCCGGATTATACAACGCACCCGCCCGCCTAGTGTGGCACAGTTTTTCGCGCGTTTACGATTGGTTAGACGGGGCCAGCCCCAAAACGGGTTGTTACCTCCGGTGGCACAGCCGCTCCCAGCGGTGCAGCAAGCTGAACTGCCTGAGCCAAGTGGCACCGCCACTCTTGGCCGTGCGGCGGCACGCACCGCTGTTGCACCCTACTCATTGCCCCCAGATGGGCCCCAGATTTTTCGATTTCGGGGCATTTCCGGCTTGACGATTTGAACCAAGACGCTAGAATAGATATTGGACTAAGTTAGTCAAGATTCACTTGTTACCTGTTAGACTAACTTGGTCAAGATTCAGGGCAGCCGCAGGGAAGTTCGTGGAAAGAAGTTTCGGGGAAAAACAATGTTTCGGCTCAACAAACTGACCGATTACGCCATCGTTCTGATGACGCATATCGCTCATTGCCCCGCGCCTTCCCTGCATTCGGCGCGTGAACTGGCCGAAGGCACGCAACTGCCGCTCACCACCGTCGGGAAGGTCCTCCGGGAGTTGCTGGATCATCGCCTGGTAACCTCGCACCGCGGCACAAAAGGCGGCTACGCCCTGGCGCGCTCTGCCACGGATATATCGGTGGCCGAGATCATCGGAGCGTTCGAAGGACCCATCGGCTTCACCGAATGCAACACCACTCCCGGCTGCTGCGATCTGGAACAGTCCTGCACGGTTCGCTACAACTCGGGCGTCATTGGCAAGGCCTTGCAGCACGCGCTGGAGGGCATCCGGCTGTCCGATTTGACCAAGCCGATGCATGAAGGGGGCACGGGCGGGAGCCGCACCGTGTCGATTACTTTTGGCTCAGGAGAGAACGATGAGCACGACGATCAACACCATTCAGGACCTTACCAACCAAGAATATAAGTGGGGCTTTGTCACCGCCGTCGAAGAAGACACGATCCCCAAAGGTCTGAATGAAGACGTGGTTCGCCTGATCTCGGCAAAAAAGGGCGAGCCGGAGTTCATGCTGGATTGGCGCCTGAAGGCCTATCGCCATTGGGTTGCCCTCGAAAAGGCCCAGGGCGAGCCCAAATGGGCCAATGTGAAGTTCGGCCCCATCGATTACCAGAACATGGTCTATTATTCCGCGCCCAAGAAAAAGCCCAGCCTGAAGAGCTTGGATGAAGTCGATCCCGAGGTCCTGCGAACCTACGAAAAGCTCGGCATTCCCCTGCTCGAACAGCAGAAGCTCGCGGGCGTAGCCGTGGACGCCGTCTTTGACAGCGTCTCGGTGGCCACCACCTTCAAGGAGAAGCTGGCCGAAGCCGGCGTGATCTTCTGCTCCTTTTCCGAAGCCGTGCTCAACCATCCCGAATTGGTGAAGAAGTATCTCGGCTCGGTGGTTCCCTACACGGACAACTTCTTCGCTTCGCTCAATGCGGCCGTATTCAGCGACGGTTCGTTCGTCTACGTGCCCAAGGGCGTGCGCTGTCCCATGGAGCTTTCCACCTATTTCCGCATCAACGCCGCCGAAACCGGGCAGTTCGAACGCACCCTGATCGTCGCCGATGAAGGCGCTTACGTCAGCTATCTCGAGGGATGCACCGCGCCGATCCGCGATGAAAATCAGCTCCACGCCGCGGTCGTCGAACTGGTGGCCATGGAAAACGCCACCATCAAATATTCCACCGTGCAGAACTGGTATCCCGGCGATAAGGAAGGGCGCGGCGGCATCTACAATTTCGTCACCAAGCGCGGCAAGTGCGCGGGGCGAAATTCGAAAATATCCTGGACCCAGGTGGAAACCGGCTCGGCCATCACCTGGAAATATCCCAGCTGCATCCTGGTGGGCGATAACTCCGTGGGCGAGTTTTATTCCGTGGCCCTCACCAATAACTATCAGCAGGCCGATACCGGCACCAAGATGATCCACATCGGCAAGAACACCACGAGCACCGTGGTCTCCAAGGGCATCTCCGCCGGCCATGGCCAGAATACCTATCGCGGGCAGGTGAAGATCCAAAAGGGCGCCACCGGAGCGCGCAACTATACGCAGTGCGACTCCTTGCTGGTCGGCGATAAATGTGGCGCGCACACCTTCCCCTACATCGAAGTACAGAACTCCAGCGCGCGCATGGAGCATGAAGCCTCGACTTCCAAGATCGGCGAGGATCAGATCTTCTATTTGCGGCAGCGCGGGCTCTCCAGCGAAGAAGCCGTTTCCATGATCATTAACGGTTTCTGCCGGCAGGTGTTCCGCGAATTGCCCATGGAGTTCGCCGTGGAAGCGCAAAAACTCTTGAGCATCAGCCTGGAAGGAAGTGTCGGATAAATATGAACCTACTGGAAGTCAAGGACCTGCACGCAAGCATTCATAATCACGAAATCCTCAAGGGCGTGAACCTCACGGTCAACGCCGGCGAGGTGCACTCCATCATGGGGCCGAACGGATCCGGCAAGAGCACGCTGGCGCAAGTGCTGGCGCGGCGCGAGGCCTACGAAGTTACCAAGGGCCAGGTGTCGCTCAATGGCAAGGACCTGCTGGCCATGAAGCCGGAGGAGGCCGCCTGCGAAGGCTTGTTCATGGCCTTCCAGTATCCCGTGGAAATTCCCGGCATCAGCAACGCCTATTTCCTGCGGGCCGCTCTGAACGCGGTGCGCAAATATCGCGGAGAAGAAGAGCTGGACGCCATGGATTTTCTCCCGCTCCTGAAAGAAAAAATGCGCCTGCTGGAGATGGATGAGCGCTTCTTGAATCGCCCCGTCAACGAAGGCTTTTCCGGCGGCGAGAAGAAGCGCAACGAGATCGTGCAGATGGCCGTGCTGGAGCCCAAGATGGCCATCCTGGATGAAACCGACTCCGGCCTGGATATCGACGCGCTGAAGATCGTGGCCAAAGGCGTGAACACCATGCGCGGCAAGGATCGCGCCATTCTCCTGGTCACCCATTATCAGCGCCTCTTGGACTACATCGTCCCCGATTTCGTTCACGTTCTCGTAGAGGGCAGAATCGTGAAGTCCGGCGGACCCGAACTGGCGCTCGAACTGGAAGAGAAGGGCTACAGTTGGACCGAGCCCGCCTCCGCCGCAGCGCGCTAGCGCACACAGGAAACCAGATGGCTATCGCTACCACAGAACGGCTTCGGAATTACCTTCAGCATTATCTGGACGCCTTCAACGCCTTCGGCGCGCGCGCCCAGCGGCAGCCCGAATGGCTGCGCGGCATGCGCGAGCGGGCCTTTGCGCGCTTCTGCGAGGTTGGCTTCCCCACCACCAAGGACGAGGACTGGCGCTTCACGAACGTCAACGCCATCGCGCAAGCCTCCTTCGAGCTGGCTCGCGAACCGCAACAATCCGCCGGCGCTTATTCCGACGCGCTCAAGCCGTATCGCATTCCCGGCGCCGCCTGCCAGCTTGTCTTCGTGAATGGACGCTTCGCCCCGGCGCTATCGGAATTGGGAAGCTTGCCGGAAGGCGTGCGGGTCGCGAGCCTGGCTCGAGCCCTCGCGGACGGTGGTGACGCATTGAAAGCGCACCTCGGCCACTACGTCAATATTGAGCGCGACGCCTTTTGCGCATTGAATCAGGCTTTCATCGAGGACGGCGCGTACGTTTATGTCCCGCGCCGCACCGCGCTAGAAGCTCCGGTCTGCCTGCTCTTCGTTTCCATACCCAGCGAAGAGCCGCAGATGACCCACCCGCGCAATCTGATCGTGGCCGAAGACGAAACGGAAGTAAACGTCGTCGAGGACTACGTCTCCATCGGCAGCGGCGTTTTCTTTTCCAACGTGGTCACCGAATTGGTCGCCGGGCAAAGCGCTGTCGTGGCCCATCATCTGATCGAACGCGAAGACCGCCAGGCCTTCAACGTCTCCACGCTGCGCACTCAGCAGGAGCGCAGCGCCAATGTGAGTTCGCATTCGGTGCTGCTGGGCGGCGGATTGGTCCGCAATAACGTGCATCCGGTGCTGGCCGGCGAAGGTGGCGAGTGCCTGATCAACGGCCTGTTCATCGCCGGCGGCAGGCAGCATATGGATAACTACATGCTCGTCGAGCACGCCAGCCCGCATTGCAGCAGCCGGCAGTTCTACAACGGCATCCTCGACGGCCATGCCCACGGCGTCTTTCACGGACGCATCATCGTGCACAAGGACGCGCAGAAGACCGACGCCAAGCAAACCAACCGCAACTTGCTGCTTTCCGACGACGCCCAGATCGATACCAAACCGCAACTGGAGATCTACGCCGACGACGTGAAGTGCACCCACGGCGCCACCATCGGCCAGGTCGAGGAGAACGCGCTCTTCTACATGCGCTCGCGAGGCATAGATGAGACCACCGCGCGCAACCTGCTGCTGATGGCTTTCGCCAACGAGTGCTTGGATCGCATGAAGTGCAAACCGGTGCGCGACTATCTCGATCTGGTCGTGCAGGGTTGGCTGCCCGAAGCTTCCAAATCGGCGGGCGCCGGCGCTGGATCAGGCGCGGAAACCGCCAGACGGTGGGAGGAGGTTGGATGACAACCGCGACCAATATCGCTCAATCGCTGCCCTCATCCGGGAAAACCGGCTACGACGTCTACAGCCTGCGCAAGGATTTCCCGATTCTGGCGGCAAAGGTTCACGGCAAGCCTCTCGTCTACCTGGATAACGCCGCCACTACCCAGAAGCCCCAGTCGGTGATCGATGCCATCGTAAATTACTACAATTCGGAGAACGCCAATATTCATCGCGGCGTGCATACCCTCTCCGAACAAGCCACCGAGAGCTACGAGCAAGCTCGCAAAATGGTGGGACGATTTCTCAACTCCGCCGATGCCCGCGAAATCGTCTTCGTTCGCGGGGCCACCGAAGGCATCAATCTCGTGGCCCAGACCTGGGGACGAGCCAATGTCGGTCGCGGAGACGAAATCGTCATTTCCGCCATGGAGCACCACTCCAATATCGTGCCTTGGCAAATTCTCTGCGAGGAAAAGGAAGCGCGCTTGCGCGTCGTCCCGGTGAATGACGCCGGCGAGCTGATGATGGACGAGTTCGAGAAGCTTTTGGGGCCGAAAACGAAGCTCGTCGCCATCGCCCACGTCTCCAACGCCCTCGGCACGGTGAATCCGGTGCGCAGGATCGTCGAGGCGGCGCAGCAGGTGAACGCCCGCGTGCTGCTCGATGGCGCCCAGGCCGTCCCGCACATGTCCGTGGACGTGTGCGCTCTCGATTGCGACTTTTACGTCTTCTCCGGACACAAGGTGTACGGGCCCACCGGAATCGGCGTGTTGTATGGCAAAGCCGAACTGCTCGACTCCATGCCGCCCTATCAGGGCGGCGGCGACATGATCAGTTCGGTCACCTTCGAGAAGACGCTGTACAACCGCGCGCCGCAAAAATTCGAAGCCGGCACGCCGCACGTCTCCGGCACCATCGGACTGGCCGCGGCGCTGCAATACGTGAACGCCATCGGCATCGACCGCATCGCCCGCCACGAGCAGGAACTTCTCGCTTATGGCACCAAGCGCCTGCTGGAGATTCCCGGCCTGCGCCTGATCGGCACGGCCAGGGAAAAGGAAGGCATCCTGTCGTTCGTCCTCGAAGGCATCCATCCCCACGATATCGGCACCATTCTCGATCGCGAAGGGATCGCCATTCGCACCGGACATCACTGCGCGCAGCCGCTCATGCTGCGCTTCGGCATCCCGGCCACGGCGCGGGCTTCTCTGGGGCTCTACAACACCGTGGAGGAGATGGACGCGCTGGCCGACGGGCTGCGGAAAGTTAGGGAGGTTTTCGCCTGATGGCGGATTTGCGCGATCTTTATCAAGACATCATCCTCGAACACAGCAAGAACCCGAGGAACTACCGCACCATCGAAGCGGCCAATCGCAGTGCCGAAGGTTTTAATCCCCTCTGCGGCGACCACTTTACGGTTTACCTCCAGATTGGCGACGGCCAGATCCGCGACATCTCCTTCCAGGGCTCCGGCTGCGCCATCTCCAAAGCCTCGGCATCCATGATGACCCAAGCCCTCAAGGGCAAGAGCATGGAGCAAGCCGAGGAGCTGTTTCAGAAATTCCATCACGTCGTAACCGGTAAGGACGGCGCGTCATCGGAAGAGCTGGGCAAGCTGGCGGCGTTTGCCGGAGTCTCCGAATATCCCGTGCGCGTGAAGTGCGCCACGCTGGCCTGGCACGCCTTGCGCGCGGCGCTCGAAGGCGAGCAGCACGCCGTCTCGACGGAATAATGGAAGCGGAGTAAGGGAATATGCCCAGCGGTATGATTGAGCTGAAACGCGATTGTGAGGCCACTCAGGTGCCTTATGGCGGCGTGCAGGTGCTGCCCGCCGGAAGCCGCGTGCGAATCACCCAGTCGCTCGGCGGCAGCTATACGGTGACCACCGAACAGGGCGCGATGATGCGCATCGAGGCCAATAATGCGGACGCCCTGGGCCTCGCTCCAGACGCCAAGCAAGCGCAGGCCGCGGAAGCCGGGCCGGTTCCCTTCAGCGAAAAGCTGGTTTGGGATCGCTTGAAGACGGTTTTCGATCCCGAAATCCCGGTCAACATCGTCGATCTCGGCCTCGTCTACTCCTGCGAGATCACGCCCGCCGAAACCGGCGGCCACAAGATCGAGATCAAAATGTCCATGACCGCGCCGGGCTGCGGCATGGGAGACGTGCTCCGCGCGGATATCGAGCGCAAGCTATCGCAGCTTCCCGAGGTCAGGCAAGTTCACGCCGAAATCGTCTTCGATCCGCCCTGGACTCCCACCCGCATGTCGGACGCCGCCAAATTGCAGCTGGGACTCGATCTCGACCCCGGCTCGCCTTTTCCCGTCTACCGCTAAGCAAATCTGCCGGAGAGTCTACGGCGAGCCGCTCAACGAGCCGCCCGTGAACGTGAGTATCTTCGCCGTCGATGCGTTTTGGTATACCGCTATCCCAGGCTGCCCCGTGGCGTAGACCGGCGCGCTCTCCGTGTAGTTGATCAGTTCCACTCCGTTGAAATACACCCGGTGGCTGGCCCCCTGCGATTCCAACCGCAGATCTCTGGGCGCCGCCGTGATATCCACGCTTGCGCCGGCCAACTGCGTCCAACTCAACGTCCCGGTGTCATCGGTGCGAAACAGCAATACCCCTCCGTTATAGGCGATGGCCAGATAGCAACTCCCGTTGCTGGCTCCTTGAACCCGCGTGGTCACTCCCACCCAGCTCGTCGAGCCCAGATTTTGATCGAAGGTGATTTCCGAAAACTGATCGGCGCTCACCATCGGCGTGGCCAGACCAGCCATGTTTGCCGCCGTTCCGTAGGCCCCGTTGTTCTTGGCCATGCTGGCCCAAGCCCCGGGCTTGTTCCACATGCCTCCCTCGGAGAGAGGACTCTCCACGCCCACAAAGCTGCTCGATGCCGGATCGGAACTCGCCGCCCCGATTGTGAAGGTGATCGCAAAATCGTTGGGATTGGTGTTGCCCGAGGCTGTCCTGGCACCGCACGTAGTAGCTGTAGGTCCCTCCGCTCGCGAGGCCGCTGACCGCGGTCGAGTGGGCCGTTCCACCCGTCGTGCTGAAGGTGTTCGTCATCGACGCGTACGCCGTGCCGGCCACCGTCGTATACCGGCAGGTCGCATTCTCGTCGGTAGCCAGAGTCAGATTCGTCTGCGTCGTTCCCGCTGCCAGCACGCCACTGGGCTGCCCGTTAGACCGTACCGGTGGCGTGACGCGCGGGCCGGAGCCGGAGCCGCTCAACGAGCCGCCCGTGAACGTCAGGATCTTGGCCGTCGAATTTTGGTATACCGCTACCCCAGGCTGTCCCGTGGTGTAGACCGGCGCGCTCTCCGTGTAGTCGATCAGTTGCACTCCGTTGAAATACACCCGGTGGCTGGCCCCCTGCGATTCCAGCCGCAGATCTCTCGGCGCCGCCGTGATGTCCACGCTTGCCCCGGCCAACTGCGTCCAACTCAACGTCCCGGTGTCATCCGTGCGAAATAGCCATACCCCGCCGTTATAGGCGATGGCCAGATAGCAACTGCCGTTGTTGGCTCCTTGAACCCGCGTGGTCACTCCCACCCAACTCGCCGAGCCCAGATTTTGATCGAAGGTGATTTCCGAAAACTGATCGGCGCTTACCATCGGCGTGGCCAGGCCAGCCATGTTTGCCGCCGTTCCGTAGGCCCCGTTGTTCTTGGCCATGCTGGCCCAAGCCCCGGGCTTGTTCCACATGCCTCCCTCGGAGAGAGGACTCTCCACGCCCACAAAGCTGCTCGATGCCGGGTCGGACCCGATCAGCCCGACCGTGAAGGTGATCGCAAAATCGTCGGGATTGGTGTTGCCCAGGCTGTCCTGGCACCGCACGTAGTAGCTGTAGGTTCCTCCGCTCACCAGGCCGCTGACCGCAGTCGAGTGGGCCGTTCCACCCGTCGCTGCTGAAGGTGTTCGTCATCGACGCGTACGCCGTGCCTGCCACCGTGGCATACCGGCAGGTGGCATTCTCATCCGTAGCCAGACTCAGATTCGTCTGCGTCGTTCCCCCTGCCAGCACGCCACTGGGCTGTCCGTTAGACCGTACCGGGGGCATGGTGCGCGGGGCCGAGCCCGAGCCGGAGCCGCTCAACGAGCCGCCCGTGAACGTCAGAATCTTAGCCGTCGATGCGTTTTGGTATGCCGCTACCCCGGGCTGCCCCGTGGTGTAGACCGCGCGCTCTCCGTGTAGTTGATCAGTTCCACTCCGTTGAAATACACCCGGTGGTTCGCTATCTGCGATTCCAGCCGCAGGTCCCTCGGCGCCGCCGTGATGTCCACATTCGCCCCGGCCAACTGCGTCCAACTCAGTGTTCCGGTGTCATCCGTGCGATACAGCCATACCCCTCCGTTATAGGCGATGGCCAGATAGCAACTGCCGTTGCCGGCTCCTTGAACCCGCGTGGTCACTCCTACCCAACTCGTCGAGCCCAGATTTTGATCGAAGGTGATTTCCGAAAACTGATCGGAACTCACCATCGGCGAGGCCAGACCAGCCATGTTCGCCCCGGTTCCATAGGCCCCGTTGTTCTTGGCCATGCTGGCCCAAGCCCCGGGCTTGTTCCACATGCCTCCCTCGGAGAGAGGACTTTCTACGCCAGCAAAGCTGCTGGACGCCGGGTCGGAGACCACCGTAGAGAAGGTGATCGCAAAGTCGTCCGCGTTGGCGTTGCCGGAGGCGTCCTGGCACCGCACGTAGTAGCTGTAGGTCCCTGCGTTCGCGAGCCCGCTGAGCGCGGTCGAGTGGGAAGTTCCCCCCGTCGCCGTGAAAGTATTCACCATCGACGCATACGCAGTGCCTGCCACCGTGGCATACCGGCAGGTGGCATTCTCATCCGTAGCCAGACTCAGATTCGTCTGCGTCGTTCCCGCTGCCAGCACACCACTGGGCTGTCCGTTGGAGCGCACCGGTGGCGTCGTATCGCCGGGTTTGGCCACGGAGAAAACAATGGAGAAATCTTCGGGGTTCGAATTGCCAAGAGAGTCCTCGCAGCGGACGAAGAAGCTGAATATCGCGCCGTTGGTCAGTCCGGTAACAACCGTTGAATGGGAGGTACCGCCAGTGGTCGAGAAAAGGTTGGGCATGGAAGCGTAGGGGATGCCGGCGGTGGTCGCAAAACGGCAGGTGGCCTTCTGATCCGTATTGAGGCTGATGGTGGTTTGCGTAATTCCCGGAGCAAGCACGCCCGATGGCTGGCCGTTGCTGCGGACGATGGATACGGCATCGAGCGCAGTGACCGCTCCCTGCAACCAGCCGCTGTGCCAACTATGCGCCCGGGAGCCGCCGGCCAAAAAAGTGTGCGGGATGGAAGCTGCGGTCAGCTGGCTATCCAACTGCGCCATCTGCGAGGTATACAAGCCTTGGTCTCCGCTGACCCACAAACGATTCTGCTGGGTAAAAGGCGCTCCTCCGGACGCAACCAGAGAAGGAATGTTGTAAAGATTGAAGTTCGCTTGGGTGCCGAAGTTCGTTTGGAGGTCGGGAGCGTAGGTGTTCAAGTTGTTCAACTGAGCGGGAGAATCCCAAGCGGCGACGGCGCTAAAGACGTCAGGGTGCCGGAGAATCAGGAACAGGACGCCGTTGCCGGACTTGCTGAAGCCGATGGCCAAGCGCGGCGGGATTTCGGTGCCTTTCGCAAAAGTGTCGCCGAACGGGATCAGATCGTTGAGGATGAAGCTCTCCATCCGCTCCTGCGAATTGGTGACGTTGTCGCCATACCAGGGCATGTAATTGAACGAGGGCGCAATCAATGTCATGTTGAACTGGTTGGGAATACCCAGCAGGCGCAACTCCTCCAATCCGTCGCTATAAGTGGACGACAAACTCGTGACGCCGATCTCCACCGGGAGCACGTAAAGCAGTCGGTGCGGCTGTCCGGGGGCCGGGCTGGTGGGTTCGAGAACCCGGACGGTCATCGATTGCGGGCCCTGGAAGACCGAAGTTACGGGATAGCTTTCGACGCCGTTGGCGTCCACCGTGGGCGTGCCCACGGTCATCGAGCCGGTGGAAAACGACCAGATCAGAGAGCCAGTCATGGCGTTGCCGGCCGGATCGGTTGCGCCACTTAGGGTCGCCGTATAGGTTTGCGACGTTGATAGGTATGCCTTGGGCGTGAGCGTCGCGGTGTAGGACGCGGGATCGTAACTTACCGTGGCGGGCACGGCAGAGTTCGAGGAATCGACCAACACGAACGTGATTGAAGACGGCTGAATGGCCTCGCTGAATGTGGCGGCTACACGGGAATTTAATGCCTGCCCAGTCGCGCCGGGCGAAGGCGTCTGGGAAACGATGGTAGGTGGCTGGCCGCTGGATTGCCCGTGCACAGGAGCCACATCCAGGCCACAGACCGAGAGAACCAGGAGAAGAAAGAGGCCAAGCGCGCACGGCCGGCGGCGAAGCAGGAAACCCCCGCAGACATTGCCGTCCACGAAATGGCCAAAGGCTTTGTTTTCAATCATGGAAGGCCGCTAGGCCGGCCACCCGATCGGCTGGTTGATCTCCAGCTCGATCATAGGTAACAAAAGGTATCCGTAAATTGGAATCGACTCTCAACTCGGGCACAGTTTCATAAACGGGCGAATACGCACGCTGCATTTCCAAACCCTGATTTTCACTAAGCGTTTTATTGTGTGTGGCTTACAGACAAATGGAGTGCCGGCAACTCGCCGTATTGAGAAGCTCGCTACAGAATAGGCAAAACTTTTTCCTCAGCAAGTGAGTAGAGAAACCAAGGCCTAAAAGGCCTCTTCCGCGACCGACCGCAGCGAATCCTCATGCGGGAGGACGTTCAGAACCGCTTCCTGAAGCTCATGCGCGCTCGAGCTCGTTGCGGGGCAGTTCACCACGTTGATCTTGTAGGAAATCGATTCGTCGCTCCCGCCGCATCGGATAGTCCCTCCGCAACACGTTCGGAGATGCGCTCGGCGATGGCGCGGGTAACGTTGGGCAGGATCGTGCCGAAGCAGGAGGGACGCAGAACATAAACCGAGTCTTGCTCTCGCAATCTGCGGGAGATCGCCTTGGCGGCGTCGCTGAGGCGAGATATGGCCGCCGGCGTGGAGGCCACATCTTCCGGCAATTTCACCGTGATCACCAGCACGGACAAAACCTGCGCCGCGGCGGCCGCCCGGCGGTATTCCATGGCCAGGCGATCCTTGAACGAGGTCAGATTGGGAATGGCGTTCAGGAGTTCGGCGCTGGCTTCGATTCTAGATTCCGCGGCTCGCCTGCGCTGCTCGGCGATTTGGCGCCGCAGACGCAGTATCGTCATCTGGCGATCCACGAGGTACATGGCCAGCAGCGCCGATAGCGTGCAGAATCCGTAGAACGCGTTCCTCAACATCAGACCCGAGGGCGCGTTGGACCGGGAGAATACGACTGGATACATCAGCAGCGCCAAACCCGCGCCCAGGATCAGAATGGTGCTGCAGGCGAGCAGCGTAAGCTGCAGTTCGCGGCGGTCTAACTCCTCGGGACGGATTTTGTCGTATACGAGCACCGATTATCCTCGCTAGATTCTGGCTTTATTTCAGGCAGATTCTCGCCATCTCTTTTTTATGCTGTCGAGGTGAGAGCACATGGCCTACCATGCGCGAATGCGGAGCGGCGTGAGAAATCAGGGGTTTAGGAAAAAGTTTGGGAGTTTCAGAATGCGATTCGTCTCAATCTAGGCCGGCCTGTTCCAAAACGGATACAGACTGCATGGCCTAGTGGTGCGTGCCGCTCAGTTCGCGAACGATATCTCCCACAAAGGCTTTGGCATCGCCGAAGAGCATGAGCGTCTTATCGAGGTAGTAGAGCGGGTTATCGATGCCGGCAAATCCCGGGCTCATGCTGCGCTTGATGACCATAACGGTGCGGGCTTTGTCGACGTCAATGATGGGCATTCCGTAAATGGGGCTGCCGGGTTCGTTGCGCGCGGCGGGATTGGTGACGTCGTTCGCGCCGATGACCAGGGCCACGTCGGTCAGCGGCAACTCCGAATTGATGTCGTCCATGTCGAACAGGCGGTCGTAGGGAATGTCCGCTTCGGCCAGCAGTACGTTCATGTGGCCGGGCATTCGGCCGGCGACGGGGTGGATGCCGAATTTGACGTCGACGCCGCGCTTGGTGAGCGCGTCGTAAAGCTCGCGGACCTTGTGCTGCGCCTGGGCCACGGCCATGCCGTATCCCGGAACGATGACCACTTTGGTGGCGCCGGACAAAATCGCGGCGGCCTCTTCCGCGCTGGCGCTGCGGACGACTTCCTCTTCCGTGCGGCCTTGGCGGAGACTTGCAACTGGCCGAAGGCGCCAAACATCACGTTGGTGAAGGAGCGGTTCATGGCTTTGCACATGATCACGGAGAGGATGAAGCCGGAGGAACCGTCGAGCGCGCCGGCCACCACCAGCACCTTGCTATTGAGCACGAAGCCCAGCAGCGCCGCGGAGAGACCGGCGTAGGAGTTCAGCAGCGAGATGACCGTGGGCATATCCGCGCCGCCGATCGGCGTGACCAGCAGCACGCCGAAGAGAAGCGCGACGCCGACCATGACCGGAAAGAGCACCATGTATTCGGGGTGGATCACCAGAACCAAGGCCAGCACCAGGGCCGCGCCCAGCACCGAAAGGCTGACGATGTTCTGGCCGCGATAAGTGATGGGCCGCTGCGGCAGAATCTCCTGGAGCTTGCCGGCGGCGATCACGCTGCCCGTAAAGGTGAGCGAGCCGATGATCACCTCGAGGGCGATCTCCACCATGCCGAACTTGGTGACCTGCGGGGCGCGCACGTAATATTCGGCGATTCCGATCATGCTGGCCGACAGCGCGCCAAAGGCGTGGCTCAGCGCCGTCCGCTGCGGCACAGCGGTCATATGCACCATGCCGAGGGGAATGCCGATGCCCGCGCCGACAACCAGCGCCACCATAATCCACTTGAACTGGACCAGTTCGGGATTGAAGAGCGTGGCGCCGACGGCCAGGGCGGCTCCAATCTCTCCGGCCAGGACGCCGTGCGGCGCGGTGACCGGCGAGCTGAGCCACTTCAGCGACAGGACGAAGAGAACGGCCGCGACGAGATAGGTGAGATCGATGAGTCTGCTGAACGTCGGCGGCGGTCATGATTTTTTCGTTTTGCCCGATTTGAACATGCGCAGCATGCGGTCGGTGATCAGGAATCCGCCCACCATGTTGCTGAACGAGGCGGCCACGGCGATCGACTCCCAGCACGGTGGAGAGCGTGGTTTCGTGCCGCCCGGCGATGATGATGGCGGCGACCACCACGATGGCGTCCAGCGCGTTGGTGAGCGACATCAGCGGCGTATGCAGCAGCGGCGAGACGCGCTTGATCACTTCAAATCCGACGAAGCCGGCGAGAATGAATACAAGAAGATTGGAGATGAAGTCCGAAGGCATTCCTCCTCCTAGGAGTGCGCCGCCAGAACCGGCAGCGAAAAAAACTCGCGCACGCGCGGATTCACGATTTCGCCATTACGCGTGACCAGCGTGCTGGCGACGATTTCGTCGTTCAGATCGAGACTAAGCTTCCCGCTTTTGAATCAGGTGCAGAAGGAAAGCGGTGACGTTGCGGGCATACATCTGGCTGGCGTGATAGGGCACGGTGCTGGCCAGATTGATCCAGCCGATGATGGTGACGCCATGCTCACCACAATTTTCTCGCCGGGGCGGGTGAGCTCGCAATTCCCGCCGCGCTCGGCGGCTAAATCGACGATCACCGAGCCGGGCGCCATGCCCTTGACCATCTCGGCAGTCACGAGCAGAGGAGATTTTTTGCCCGGGAACGACCGCGGCGGTGATGACCACGTCGCTTTCGGCCACGACTCTGCCCAGCAGTTCGCGCTGGCGCTGGTAAAAGGATTCGTCCTGGGCCTTGGCGTATCCGCGCGTGTCCTGGGCGTCCTTGGCCTCGATGGGCAACTCGACGAAACGGCCGCCCAGGCTTTGCACCTGTTCTTTTGCCGCGGGGCGCAAGTCATACGCGGAAGTGACCGCGCCGAGGCGGCGCGCCGTGGCGATGGCCTGGAGCCCGGCAACGCCCGCGCCGATCACCAAGACGCGGCCGGGAGTGATCGTGCCGGCGGCGGTGGTCAGCATGGGGAAGATTTTCGGCAACGTGTCGGCGGCGATGCAGGACGGCTTTGTATCCGCAGATGGTGCCCATGGAGGAGAGCGCGTCCATGCTCTGCGCGCGCGTGGAGCGCGGCATCAATTCGATGGAAAACGAAATCACGCCTTTGGCGGCAATCTCCTGCAAAGGGCCGAGCGCGCCGAGGGGACGCAGGAATCCGATGAGCACCTGGCCCTCATGGAAGAGCGGAACATCGGCCTGGCCGGTCTTGTCGTTCGAGCCATAGCAGAGCACCTGAACGAGAATGTCGGCTTGGGCGAAGAGTTCGCGGCGGTCGGCGACAATCTTCGCTCCTTTGGCGGCGTACTCGGCGTCGGGATAGCCGGCATCGACGCCGGCGCCGGCCTCGACGTGCACTTCGAGTCCGCTCTTCGCCAGCGTGGGAATCACAAGCGGCACCATAGCGACGCGCCGTTCCCCAGGAAAAGTCTCGCGCGGGACTCCTACGATCATGCCGTCTCTCCGCTATTGTTCAAGTGAATTTACAACCGAGCAGGATAGCGCCCGGGGCGGATCTACTTCGCCGACATGACTCGCCGCGAAGTCCTGATCACCATGACGTTCGCTGCTATGAACTAACGCCGCGAAGCTCCTGATGACTTTGTCACTCGCGAAGCCCTGATCGCCATTCCTTTCGCGCAGAGACGTTCGCGGCTACTGATTGACGCGCGGCTGAATCCGAGGTGCGCCGCGCCCTTCAAGCAAACTCAAGCACGATGCAAGCATACACTTAGGGACTCGAACTAACGTTTCGTTACCAAAGGACGTCGGAAAGGAAACGGTTCGGACAGGAACGTCTGCCTCTCTGGAGTTCTGCGGCGCTACAGATTGGGACGTTTGGCACGATAAGTGCGCCACCCCACCCCTCCCCCCACCTTTTTTTACAAGGATATCATTCCAAAGGAGTTGTTCGGAGCTTTCATGCAAGAGTGTCATTCTATGGCGCTTAGCGGTAATTGTGGCAAAGGCGCGATTCGAGGCAACGAGCGTGGCCGCCGCACGAAGACAACATTGCGCTGCGCTAATTTCGAGCATGTTCTATTTTACCGCACGAGTAAAGCTGGCAAGTATCTAACGGAGAGATCCCTCGCTCCCGTTTGACTTTTCTAACCGGCGAAAGCTCAGCGTCCGCTTTGTGTCTGCACAGCCAGGAGTAGCTGTGCCACTGGGCGCTGCCGATCGCGCTGTGCGAAGGCTAGTGCCACGACGTACGGGCCTTTTTCTTCTTGGAGTAGAATGCGGCGCACGGAGGCTGGCGATGAAATGCATGCGTTGCGGCAAGTCAGACCGTATGAGCAGGGTGAGAGGGTTGTCTTTTCAATTTCAGGAAGAGGACGTGCTCAACAACTCTGTGAGCGTCACGGGATTCCACTGCGGTCACTGCCAATTCTTGATGCTTACCATGGATGCCGATGCAGTGCCCGCGGTAGCACTTGAGCCTGTGAAGGAATAATCGGCGCGCTGTGGCTATGCCGGGGCCGTTAAATTCCGGCCTTTGCTTTTTGGGTTAAATAATTAGTTTCGCTTTTTAGTCGCCTAGGGTTAATATTTATTCATCTGCAAGGCGTTCGAGGAGGTCGAATGGGTGACGACCGAAAGGCAAAGCCAGTAAGGCGCCGACCGCTAGGAAGGCGGTGGCAGCGTGCGTCATGGTTTCACTGGCCGGAGGGTTTATTGCGGCGCGCGAGGAACGGATGCATCTCGAACTCGCCAGCTATCCCGAAATACATGGCGAATATCTCGAAACGATGATTTCAACGGCAACAATCACTCATATCGGCATTTTCTCTGCGTTTGACCTAGCAACTCCTTACCCATGGTAGCCGATGCCTACTAAGCAAGAACTGGAAGAAATCCCCGCAACGCTGTTAGCTGTCCGGTGCCGAGAAATTGCCGAGGATGCTTCAGCCGATTCGAACACACGCGATCAGGCGCATAAGTTAGTGATTGAATGGGCCCGCTTACAGAAGCCGCCGGAGCCCGACCTTAAGGAACAGAGAAAAATCGAGGCTGAGCAAGCGGCGCAGAAATCCCGCATGGTTGATTTCGTTGTGACGTTCTAGAGTGAGACAAATAATGGACCGAATCACCTATTCGTTCAAATGCGAGAACCCTGGTTGTGGCAGGTTGCTTGAGGGAGTCGCTGAAAATCCCCTTGCATGGGGAGGCGGCGGAATCGATCGTTGCGAGTGTGGGAAGGAGTATCCATTGCTAGCGAGACCCGTAAACCCGCCTGAATGCGTATCCTCTAAATCAACTAACTGGTCATAAAGCAGTTGGCAGATCGCTGGCTGCTGGTGAATCGCACAGGCGTGCTTGACAGCGAGCCTCAGCGTTGGCGATTGGAAGCAAATTCCAAGCGCACATCCTAAAATAAAGGGGGCCGGCAATGTCCGAACAGGGCAGCCATCAGCCGCGATTGCATTTCGCGGGTGGGGGCGGGTATAACTGTGGCGAACGAAAAGGGGGATGGCGATGCGATTTCGAAGTTTACTGCTACTAGCGGGCGCAATACTGATGGGTGGCGCGGCATTCGCGCAGACTGCGACGACCAAAGCGCATGCCAATTTCATCGACGCCAAGGGGAATAAAGTGGGCACGGCGACGCTGACGCAGACGGCCAAGGGCGTGCGCATCAACGTGAGCGTGACGGGACTGCCGGCGGGCGTGCATGGCATCCATATTCACACCGTGGGCATGTGCCAGGGGCCGAATTTCGCTTCCGCGGGCGGGCATTTCAATCCCATGATGAAGAAGCATGGCAAGGATAATCCCGAAGGTCCGCACGCCGGGGACCTGCCGAACTTCAACGTGGGCGCAAACGGCAAGGGCAAAGCGACCATGACCGCGGCCATGGTTACGCTGGGCGACGGAATGAATTCGCTCTTTCATGCGGGCGGAACGGCGCTGGTGATTCATGCAGGGCCGGACGATTACAAGACCGATCCCGCGGGAAATTCCGGGGACCGGATCGCGTGCGGCGTGGTGGAGAAGTAGTGCTGGCCGCACGGGCCCTGGAAGTGCACCGTGGATCGAGGATGCCCCGGGGTTGATCCGCGAGTGCTGCCGCGCTAAAGGCAGCGGCGCTGTGTTGAAACCCTAAGAAAAACCGCAGAGGGATTCTTCACTGCGTGGCGCGGCATCCCGCAGCGGGATGCGGCAACAAGCGCGCGCCACTCCGCTCAGAATGACACCGTAGGCAAATTTAGCCGCGGAGTCGCGCCTGTGGCGCGCTCGTGAAGTAAGGGCACGAAAAGCGAACTGCAGATCCCTCGGCCTTCGGGCCTCGGGATGACAGCTTGGGCGAACTCTGTACGCGCGAAAAGCGCCGTGATGGCCACGGCCTTTTCGCGCTCGACAAAACCAATCATTGATTGCTCGAATCTGCTTCAGGCGGCGTGGGGGTGGCGGAAGGATTGCTCGATCTCTTCGAGGGTGCGGCCTTTGGTTTCGGGGACGAGATAGTAGGAGAAGAACCAGGAGGCTATGGCCAGGGCCGCGTACATCCAGAACGTGGAGCTGGCGCCGAGAAGCTGAATCAGGGTGAGGAAGGTAAGCGAAACGACAAAGTTGAAGGCCCAGTTCACGCCAGCCGCCGTGCCTTCGGCGATGCCGCGAACCTTGAGCGGATAGATCTCCGCGATCAGCAGCCAGAAGATGGGGCCGAGGCTGATGGCGAACGAGGCCACGTAAACCATCAGCGTGATCACCGCCAGCCAGGCCAGCGCGCCGCCGGTGGGCATGCGGAAGACGAAGCCCAGCACGGCCAGGCTGAGGATCATCCCGGCGATTCCGGTGAGCAGCAGAGGGCGGCGGCCCACATGGTCGATCAGCCACATGGCCACGATGGTCATGATCACGTTCACCAGGCCGATGCCGGCGGTGGCCAGGATGGCTCCCGAGGCCGAGGAGATTCCCGCCGACTGCACGATTACCGGCGCGTAATAGATGACCGTATTGATCCCGGTGACCTGCTGAAAGATCGCCAGGCCGATGCCGATGACGAGCGCGGGACGCACGTGCGGCGCAAGCAGATCGGCGAAGCGGCTGCGCTCGTCGGCTTGCGCGAGCGTGTCCTGAATCTCGCGCCATTCGGCGTCGATATTGTTCCCGCCGCGGATGCGCCGCAGGACTTCGCGCGCGCGTTGCGTTTCGCCGTGTTCGGCGAGCCAGCGCGGGCTTTCGGGCATGCGGATCATTCCCAGGCCGAGAATCGCGCCGGGAACGAACGCCAGTCCCAGCATCCAGCGCCAGGCGCCGCTGCCGGAGAAGGCGTAGTCCACAAGATAAGCGGCGAGGATGCCGATGGTGATGGCCAGCTGGAAAAGCGAGACTTGCCAGCCGCGCGACTGCGGCGGCGAAACTTCGGAGATGTAGATGGGCACGGTTGTGGAGGCGAGGCCGATGCCCAGGCCAACGATCAGCCTGCCGATCAGCAGCACGTTCAACGAGGGCGCAGCTGCACAAACCATAGCTCCAGCGACAAAGATTATCGCCGTAACCACGAGCATGGTGCGGCGGCCGAAAGTATCCGCCAGGCGGCCGCCACTGAGGGCCGCTATGGCGGCGCCGACTAACACCACGCTGACGACGAGTCCCTGCTCGCGTGGGGAGAGCGCAAATTGCGTGCGAATGAAAAGCAGGGCGCCGGAGATGACTCCGGTGTCGTAGCCGAAGAGAAGTCCACCCAGCGCGGCGAAGCCGGCGGCGGCGAAAACAAATCCAGTCTCTTTAGCTTCCGCCGCTTCCGCGGCAGGGCTAACGGCTGGCCTTGCGGACGTCTTCGTGTTCGTCATATTGCCACATAAAGTGAGATGTGCCGCCGGTGCGGGAAGGCTCGGGATTGTGCCAGCCGCCAACGTCGGCGGCCAAAGCGTCGGCTTCGGACGGCCCCCAGCTTCCACGAGGATAAAAGTAAAGCGGCGTCTTATCCGTTCCGAGGATGGGATCGACGATGGCCCAGGCGGCTTCGACGGCGTCCTGGCGCACGAAGAGAAGCGGATCGCCGCGCATGGCGTCCGTGAGCAGGCGCTCGTAAGGCATGAGCTCGGCGCTGAGATCGAGTTGCACGGCGGAGAGTTCGACGGGCATGGAGACCATGTCCGGGCCGGGACGCTTGATTCGCGCGCCGACATTTATGGAGAGATCGGGGCCGAGGCGCAGGCGGAAATAATTATTGCTATTTCCCGTGCGGCGGAGGGGAGGCGGCTTTAGCTTCACGAGAACTTCCGTGGCGGTCACCGGCAGGCACTTGCCGGAGCGAAGCAAGATCGGGACGCCGTCCCAGCGCCAGGAATCGATCTCCAGGCGCACGGCGGCGAAAGTCTCCACTTTGGAATCGGGAGCGACGTCGGGAACCTGGCGATAGCCTTCGAACTGGCCGCGCACGACGTCTTTTGGCTCGAGTGGGGGGATGGTGCGAAAGACGCGGACCTGCTCGTCGCGCAGGGATTCGGCGTAGAGGCTGGTGGCCGGGTCCATGGTGAGAAATCCGACGACTTGCAGGAGATGGTTCTGCAGCACGTCGCGAATGGCGCCGGCTTCCTCATAGAACTTGCCGCGGCCGGCGACGCCAAAAGACTCGGCCATGGTGACCTGGATGCTTTGGACGTAGTTGCGATTCCAGATGGGCTCGAGAAAGGTGTTGGCAAAACGGAAGAAGAGCAGATTCTCGACTTCTTCCTTGCCGAGGTAATGGTCGATGCGAAAGATGGAGGACTCGGGAAAGGCGGCGTGCAAAGTGGCGTCGAGCGCTTGAGCCGAGGCCAGATCGCGGCCGAAGGGCTTTTCCAGGATGACGCGGGCATTTTTGGCGCAGCCCGAGGCGCGAAGTCCTTCCACGACGGTGGGAAAAAGGCTGGGAGGAATGGCCAGGTAATGCGTGGGAAGCTGGGCCTGGCCGAGGAGTTCGCGCAGCTTCTTGAAGGTGGCCGGATCCTGGTAGTCGCCGTCGATATAATTCAGCAACTGCATCAATTTGGGGAAGGCGACGGGATCGACGCCGCCGTGCTTGGCCAGGCTGTCTTTGGCGCGATTGCGGAATTGCTCGAGATTCCAGCCGGCTTTGGCGACGCCGATGACGGGCACGTTCAGATTGCCGCGGCGGATCATTTGCTGGAGCGAGGGGAAGATCTGCTTGTAGGCGAGATCGCCGGTGGCGCCGAAAAAGACCAGGGCGTCGGAGAGCGCCGCGGGCTTTTGCGAAGTGCGCGCGTCCGAGGGGATCGCCGACAGGGTGGCACTCATGAGCAACTCCTTTGCGCGTCAATGGGCGCTTATTGTGGCGCCTATTGGATGCTCTGAACTAGTGGGATGAGCGGTAACGCGTTGGCTAGCCGGCTGCTTTCTTTTCGAGGTGGCCGCCGAATTCGAAGCGCATGGCCGAGAGAAGCTTATTGGCGAAATCGCTTTCGCCGCGGGAAGTGAATCGCTCGTAAAGAGCGGAGCTCAAAACGGGCGCGGGAGCGCCTTCTTCCACGGCGGCCAGAATCGTCCAGCGCCCTTCGCCGGAATCGGAGACGCGGCCGGAAAAATCGGCGAGATCGGGCTGCCTCATCAGAGCGCTGGCCGTCAGATCGAGGAGCCAGGAAGCGACCACGCTGCCACGCCGCCAGACTTCGGCGACGTCGGGGAGATTGAAGTCGTACTGATAATGCTCGGGATCGCGCAAGGGCGCGGTCTCCGCGTCGGTCTTAGCCTTGGTTTTGCCCACGTTGGCGTGCTTCAGGATATTGATGCCCTCGGCGTAAGCGGCCATGAGGCCATACTCGATGCCGTTGTGCACCATCTTCACGAAATGGCCGGCGCCTGCGGGGCCGCAATAGAGGTAACCCTCTTCGGCTGTGCCGTCGACCTTCTCGCGGCCGGGAGTTCGCGGTATATCGCCGCGGCCGGGAGCCAGAGCCTTGAAGATGGGATCGAGGTGCTGGACAACGTCGCGCGGGCCGCCGATCATCTGGCAATAGCCGCGATCGAGGCCCCAGACGCCTCCGCTGGTGCCGACGTCGACATACTGGATTCCTTGCGGCTGGAGCTGCTTGGAGCGGCGGATATCGTCGATGTAATAGGAGTTGCCGCCATCGATCAGGATATCGCCGCGCTGCAATTTGGGGGCGAGCGCCTGGATGGTGGAATCGACGGCTGCCGCCGGAACCATCATCCAGATGGCGCGAGGCGGCGCCAGTTTTTTGACCATGTCATCCAGCGAGGATGCGCCCTGCGCTCCTTCGCTCGGCCAATCGATTGATATTTTCCTGATGGTGATCCGAGACGACGCATTGGTGTTTGGCTCGCAGGAGGCGGCGGGTCATGTTCGCGCCCATTCTGCCGAGTCCGATCATTCCGAGCTGCATGTGTGGTTGCTCCTGGTGGGGATAAAATCACGGCATTTGCGCCGCTGCTGGCATTCCTTTTATTTAGGCCCTTTAATTTAGCCCTTTAACCGTCCTTCACTTCGGGCCCAACCATCCGAGGTTCGTCGATCACGCTGCGATCGCTCGTCAGGCGGTCGCCGGGCACTCTTCAATCAAAGGTTTGAGTGAACAGTACCTTTGTTCCATTCTGAAACGCAGAATCAACTCCTATCCTAACCCTCTCGACGGCATGGCCCCAAGCGGCGAGTGGCTTCCTTCCGAAGTTTGCCCGCTGCTGTTAGATGCCGAGGTGCGCGACAGGTTCGATCGGCGCTTCGATCGCGCGGTTCGATCGGGCGAGGAGTAGATCTTCAGAGAGGAAGTGGCGATGCCCAAGATTCTCGTGGTGGAAGATAACGAGATCAACCGAGACATGCTTTCCCGCCGCTTGGAGCGCCATGGCTACTCCGTTGTGACCGCTCGAGATGGCGAGGAGGGACACTCGCGCGCCGGGCTGGAAAAGCCCGATTTGATCCTGATGGACATCAGTTTGCCGGCGATGGATGGCTGGGAAGTGAGCCGCCTGCTGAAAGCCGAAGACGCCACCCGCGGGATACCGATCATTGCTTTAACGGCTCACGCCCTGATCGGCGATCGCGCCAAAGCCCTGGAAGCGGGTTGCGACGAGTACGAAACCAAGCCCGTGGAATTTGCCCGGCTGAGCCAAAAAATCGAAAAGCTGCTCCTGGAGAAGAAATAAAGAGCCAGGCGACGGACCGGATGCGCCCTGATGGACCCGGCCAAGCCTGCGCTTGAGTGAGGCGAGCAACTCTCTTTCATAGCGAAAAATCGTGTCCCCAGACCCCAGCCCCGGCTGCAACGCCCTCAACGCCAAACTGAAAATGGCGGAGGAGGTGCTTCAGTATTCCGACCGTAACATTCAGCTCACCACGGCCATTTTGATACCCGCGCAGGATGAAACGGCTCCACTGGCGCTGGAGCGCGTGGAGAACAGCGAGAAAATCTCCGCCCTCATCCTGAAGATTCGCGAACAGGCGGCCAGCGATCAGGAAAGAGAGCTGCTCGATGCGGCCGCCGCGCGGTGCTCCTGCGCCCAGGTATACACGCATTCGCTGCAAGCGGTGGTCGATCCGGCAAAACCGTTCGACGCTCAGAGCGCCGTGGCCAGAGTGATGCTGCCCCTTTTGATGGACAACCACTCCTGGCGCGCGTTCGTGCAGTTTTTGCGGGCGCAGGCGGAATTCGCCGGGGGCACGCAACGCGAGAAGCGGCTGGCGCAACGGGCGCGCGACCTGGTGGGCGCGTATGAAGAGATGAAGAGCGCGGTGGCGGAACGCAAGCGCATTGCCGAGAGGCTCTCGCAACTGGCCTCGATCATTGAATTTTCGAGCGATGCCATCGTGCTCCACGCGCTGGACGGCACAATCGTCAGCTGGAATGCCGGCGCGGAAGCCGTTTACGGCTATACCGCGAGCGAGGTGCTGGGACGGCCGAGAGATTTTCTGATCCCGGCGGACCAGGCCGATGAACTGCCGGCCAGCCTCGAAAAGCTGAAGCGCGGCGAGAGCGTTCAGTTGTGCGAGAGCATTCACGTCCGCAAGAACGGCCAGCGGATCGACGTTTCCATTACCACGTCGCCCGTCAAGGATGCGAATAACCAGATCGTCGGCGCGGTATCCATCACCCGCGACGTGAGCGACCGCAAGCGAGCGGAAGAACGATTCCAGAAGGCGTTTAACGCCAGCCCCGAGCCGATCACGATCACAACGGTCTCCGACGGGCGCTTCCTGGATGTGAACGACAGTTTCCTTCGCGTGACCGGTTATCGGCGAGAAGAGGTGGTGGGCCACACCTCCTCGGAACTGAATCTCTGGCAAACGCCGGAGGACCGCCTGAGATTCGTGGAGGCGCTGGAAACGCGGCGCTCGGTGCGCGATCTGGAGATTGCCTTTCGCACCAAGTGCGGGGAGAAGCGCATCGGCTTCGATTCGGCGGAAATCATCGAGGTGGCAGGACAGAAATGCGTGATCGCGCTGATGAAGGACGTCACCGAACAAAAAATTCTGGAGAAGCAGCTGCGGCAAGCTCAAAAAATGGAAGCGATTGGGCAGCTGGCCGGAGGGATCGCGCACGATTTCAATAATCTGCTGACCGTGATCACCGGCTATTGCGACCTGGTGGATCGCGAACTGCCCCCCAACGGAACGCTGCACAGGAATTGCGAACAGATCAAAAAGGCGGGAGACAGGGCCACCGCTCTCACCCGCCAGCTTCTGGCTTTCAGCCGCCAGCAACTGCTGGAGCCCAAGGTTCTGGACCTCAACGCCGTGGTTCTGGAGCTGGAAAAAATGTTGCGCCGCCTGATTGGCGAAGATATCGAGTTGAAAACGCAGCTCGATTCCCGCTTGGGATCGGTGAAAGTGGATCGAGGACAGATCGAACAGGTGATCATGAACCTGGTGGTGAATGCCCGCGACGCCATGCCCAGCGGCGGCAGATTATCCATCGAGACGAAAAACGTGGTGCTGGACGAAGAACAGGTGCGGCATCGCCAGCCTCAGCGCCCCGGATCCTATGTGTTGCTGGCCATCGCGGACACCGGCATGGGTATCGATGCGGAGACTCAGGCGCGCATTTTCGAGCCCTTCTTCACCACCAAGCAAGCCGGCCACGGCACCGGCCTGGGCCTCTCCATGGTTTACGGCATCGTCCGGCAAAGCGGAGGGCACATCTGGGTGGATAGCCAGCCCGGCCAAGGCGCCACCTTCCAGATCTATTTGCCGGTGGTGAACGAACCCGCTCGCGCGCAGCAAGCGGCTGCCCAGCCAAAAACCTCCCGGGGAGGAACGGAAACCATTCTGCTGGTGGAGGACGAAGAGGCGCTGCGCGGCCTGACGCGCGATTTGCTGGCCGCCGGCGGATATAAAGTTCTGGAAGCGAACTCGCCGAACGAGGCTATTGCCATCGCGCAGCGATACCAGGAGCCGATCCACCTGCTGCTGACCGACGTCATCATGCCGGAGATGAATGGCCGCGCTCTGGCGGGGAAATTGGCCCCCATGCGGCCGGAGATGCGCGTGGTGTATATGTCCGGCTACACCGGATTCAGGGATGCCACACTGCTCGAGCCGCACGTCAAGCTTCTGCCGAAACCCTTCAAGCGCGACGACCTGCTGGCCAAACTCCGCGAAACCATGAGCCTGCAAGCGGACCCGCAAACCGTTTAGTACGCGCTCCCGAACCGACGATTCCAGCGCCTTTTCCCACTGCGGGATGTGAGCAAACGGGTTCGCTCGCTCGCCTCCACAAAATGAGAGTCCCCCAAAAATATAACATACCGGTAAACAGTATCCCGGACGACACCTGTCCTACCGGGGATGCCGTAGGGTAGTCACCTTAGCTGTACCCTAATTACCCTATTCGCCGGTGTTTATTCACAAGCCGCAACCAGTAAGGTTGGTCGGCCCGGGGATTCCACAGGGGGTGGAGATGCAACAGTGGTCCCGAAGTGGTTTTGAGACATGGCTCCAAGCTTCCTATCCCGCTCATTTTCGGCCACATAATTCGCCATTCTTCCTACTCTTCTTTGTGCTCATGACTCTTGCTCTTTGCGGCTGGGGATGCAGCGGGGTAACGACTGCAGGTTCCAAATCGATCAATTCACCTGTTTCTGAGGCTTCCGCAACTTCAGGCGCGAGCGGGGGTTCGTCTTCCACGACTTCTAGCGGTTCTTCATTAAACTCGGCGGGAACGTCGGCCATAATGTCGGTCAGCCTGACGCCTTCGCCGGCTTCGACGCCTGCGTGGAAAACAGTTCAGTTCACCGCAAATGTCCAGGGAACTTCGGCGGATAAATCGGTGACCTGGAGCGCAATGGCGGGAACGATCACTCCGTCGGGCCTTTACACGGCGCCCTCGGCTGCCGGCACCGACACGGTGACCGCAGTAAGCAATGCCAATAACGCGATGTCCGCCTCCACGACCGTCACCATCACGGCCGCTGCACCGCCCAATGCCGTCAGCCTGCTGCATTTTGGAAACGCCGGCTTTGGCGGAGACGACACCAACGTTTTTCAAACGGCGACTCAACCAGACGGCGGCAAATGGCCAGGCGCTGGAGATACCGGCCGGCAACTACAACATCAATCCGCTCACGTTTCCCAGCAACTCGAACATGTTCGTGGATTCTGGCGCGACCGTAACGGCTAATCCGGGCTATGGGGCAAACGCCGTTATGCTGACGATCGGCTCTTCGAATGTAACCATTACCGGGGCGGGCGCCGCTACTGCGATCTTTCACATGCTCAAGGCGCAGTACACCAGCGGCGAGCAGCGCCACTGTTTGTACGTGGTGGGCGCCACGAACGTCACCATCAGCGGCATCTCCTGCAACGATTCGGGCGGAGACGGGCTGTATCTGGGCAACAGCACCAACGTAACGGTGGAAGACTGCATCTTCAACAATAACCGGCGCCAGGGTTCCAGCATCACCGGCGGCGTGAATCACGTCTACTATCTGCGCGACTACTTCACCAATACGAGCGGCACCGCGCCGCAGAGCGGCATCGATATCGAGCCAAACGACCCGACCGGTTTCCTGCTGGACATCCACATCACCGATTGCTACACCAACGACAATGCAGGCGACGGCTTGATGGTCAGCCCCTGGCTGATGAATTCAACGTCCCAACCCATCAGCATCACAGTTTTGCGCAACCATTCCACCGGGCAACCAGCGCTACGGGTACGTGGGCATTAACAATCGGGCCGCGTTCCACTGAGCCAACCGAAACACCAACGCGCCGGGCCATTCTGATTCAGGACTCGTTCAGCGATCAGAGCGGGAGTTACGGCGCTTGCGCGCGATTCTATGCGGCCAATGGCGCCAACTTGACGTTCCAGAACCTTACGGTCACCAATCCGAACGTCAACGGTCCGGATCCCTCCTACGGAGACAGCGGGGCGGTGGAGATCGTTCGCGGGGGCGGGGGAACCGTTCACACAAGGCAACGTCTACTTTGTGAACGTCAACATCGCGAGCACCGACGGCAACACGACTTACTACTTCAACTTCAACGACGGCTCGGGCGTAGGAACGACCAATGTGGAGTTCGAGCCGGGCACGCTGAGCGGCGCAACGAAGGCTCCTCCGTACGGGCTCGTGCAGGGCGTGGCAACCAGCGTAATCGATTGACGGCCAGCTTCCGGTCGTTCTGGTTTCTCCCGTCCCGGGGCGGGCTAGTTTCCGCCTGGACCGGAGGCAGCCGGCGCGGGCGGGGCCGCGGGGCCGGCATTGGGACGCAGCGCGAAGTAGTTGCGGCCGAATGCAGCCTGAGCGCCGCCCGCCTGCACCACCACGGCTTCCACGGTGTAACGGCCGGTCATAATTTCATTCAGCGGCAAACTAATACGGAAAGAAGCGGTGCGCGTTTTATCGTCCACTTGCGCGGGCGCGACCATGGGCGTCTGGCTGAGGCGCGCGCCGTTGCGGAAAAACTCGAGACCGGCGCGCAATTGATTGGGGTCGTCTTTCTCCGGAACGTAGGCCTGGAAGAAAATATAGAGCATCTGCTGATTGGTGAAGACGCGGGTTACGCTGGGAATGATGCGCTCGCCGGCAACGTCCAGCGGCGACTGCTTGAGCTTGGCATCCGGCGCGAAGCCCTTGGTCTGCACCTCGGAAGTTTTCTGCGCTTCCACCAGCTGGCTCGATAGCACCACGGAGCTCAACTGCATGCGATCGGCTTGCACGGCGCGGCAGCTTCAGATCGTCCTCGAAGGTGCCGATGCGGCCGGATTCATTTTCCCGCGCGAGAAACTTCAGCTTGTAATTTCCCGGAGGCAAAATAATCCCGCCCTGATAGACCAGGGCGTTCTGCTGCAGCTCTTCGTAACGCTCGGAATCGAGGCGCACGGTAATGGTGTCGCGCAAGGCGCCGGCGATGCGGTTGGATTGCGTGTCGCGAATCTCCGCGGCGAAGTCGAACTCCACCTGCCGCCTGCCGCTCTTTTGCGCCCATTGCAGAGCGCTGGCCGCGACTTTGGCGGAGATGGGAACGAAGATCTGTTTATTGTTGAGGCGGAAGTAGGCCGATTCCACGGCGATGGGCAGCTCCACCACGGGAGTCTCGGAGCGCATGGCGTCTTCGAGCTGGCGCTCGCGATCTTCGGTGGTGTAGACGCCGAAATCCTTGGGCGCGTAATAACCCTGGCGGTAGCGAATGCGCGCTCCGGGCACGCCGGCAAGCTTCACGCGAATGCTGCGCCACAGGCCGTCGTGCTGGGCGTCCGTGCTGTAGTAGCCGACGAGGTAGTAGCCGTCGGTATCGGCCTGCACCGAATGGAAGGCCTGGCCGAGATCTCCGAGATCGAAGAAGCTGCGCCCGCCGGTATCGGAGGCGAGCGTGGCCAGAGTTTCGCGGGAATCCTGCCGCGACTGGCTTTGCTGGAAGACGGCCGCTCCGGTGAACATGGCGTTGCCGGCCGAAGCGCCGACGCTGGCGTCGCCGCCGGGAATTTCCGCGAGCAGCCCGCGGGAGTCCACGGTGTAGATGGACATGTTGGCGCGATTGGAGGCGTCGGTGGTGGCGCGAAGCTGGGAACGATTGTCCTCGCCGGTCTGGGTGATGCCGCTGGTGAACTGCATCACCGATTTTTTGCCGGGAATGTCTTTCAGCAAATCGGCCAGCGACTCGATGGCGATCAGCTTGCGGTCGGTATTGAAGGCGTTGAACTCGGTATCGTCGGCGGTGAAAGCCGCGTCTGTGTCTTCGGTGGTCGCGGCGTCAATTCCGGTGGAGGTGGCCGCGGCCAGGGCCGCCAACTGCGACTCCTTGCCGGGCAGCAGCGCGTCGACGGCGCTATTGAGCAGATCGCGATCATTGGTGAAATCGGCGACGACTTTGAGTTGATTGCCGAAGGCCACCACGCCCACCAGATCGGCGGGCGTCATCTGCTTGCTTAGGAATTGCTTGGCGGCCAGGGTGGAGCGGGTGAGATCGTTGGGCTGCAAGGAAGTGAGATCGAAAAACAGAACGATCAAGCGCCGGTCGCGAATCTGCTGCCGCACTTGCTCGGGCTGGCTGACCGAGCCGATGGGGATGGTGATCGGCGCGACGTCCTCGGCGGCGGCCTTCTCGAGCCTCTCCACGTCGTAATAATCGAAGGTGGAGATCTTCTGATCCTTGCCATTTTCGGCGACGCTGAACTGGTCCTGGCTCAGCCCTTTGATGGGGTTGCCATTGCGATCGGTGACCTCGACGTCGACCTCCACTAAATTGACCGTCGCGCGGATCGTTCCTTTCTGGTTGGGCGAGACTTGCGGCGCCAGCGGCGCAGCCGGAGGCGGGGCCGCTTGCTGCGGATTCTGGGCCCACCCCGCGGGGGCCAGCAAAGCCGCGGCGGCGATGAGCGCGAGGAAGCGGCGAATTTCGTCTCTCATATTCACGGCTCTCAGAACGTAAAGCGCGTCACGATTTCCATCATGCGCATGTTACCGGCGCCGGCGACCTCTCCGAAAGTGGTGGAGTTCACCAGCGTGGAGAGCCCCGTAAAATGGGGCGTGTTGGTCAAGTTTGGTAACCTCCCAGCGCAGATCCAGGCGATGCTGGCGATCCCGGCCCAGCGTGAACGTCTTGGCGAATTGCGCATTCCACACAAACATGCCCGGGCCTTCGATGGTGTTGCGCGAGGCATCGCCAAGCTGGCCCGCCGGCGGCACCACAAAGCAGGAAGTATTGAAGAAATCCAGGGGCGCGCCGCTGCCGCCGGCATTGGGATTGCAAATCTGGTCGGCGCGAGTGGCGAAGACGCCGCCACTGCCGGTGTTCCCCGCCGAAGTGCCCAATACTTCGGCGGTAAAGGGCGTGCCGGTCTGCGCGCCGATATTCCCGCTGAAGCGCCAATCGCCAAAGAGGCCGCCGACCCATCCTTTTTGCGCGAAGCGATGGCCCTGCCCGAACGGCAATTCGTAAAGATAGTTGATGCGCGCCTGCTGGCGAATATCGAAAGAGGAAAGGCCGTACTCGGCCCGCAAATTGTTGGCGTCCTGCACCACGATGGGCGTGCCGCCGCCAATCGAACTGGCATCGTCCATCGATTTCGCATACGTGTAGGTGCCGTTGATCATGATTCCGTGCGTGAGGCGCTTCTGCAGCCGGACTTGCAGCGAGTTGTAGATCGAATTCGCTCCCGAAGTGTCGTAGATGAAGTCGGCGGCATTGGCGATGGGCCCGGCGGGCGTGAGGCTTCCGGGCGCGGGGCGGTTTGGCGCGAATAGCATATCGAGATCGCTGCCTTTGGTTCCCGTGTAGGTGAGCACGAGAGCGGTATTAGGGGCGATGTTCGTCTCTACCGACAGATTCCAGATCTGCGCGTATCCCACTTTGTAGTTGGGATTCACGGCATAGGTATTTTGCACCGTGTTTTGGGCCGCAACGGTGGAGGGAAAGCCGTCTTGCAGCGTGAGGAGATCGCCGGGGCTGGTGATGCGCAGTTGGGAGTTAGACCAGGGCGGCTGGTTGGCCAACTCGGAAAGCAGTTGGGTATAGATGGACTCGTTGTAGAAGAGGCCATATCCCGCGCGCACCACCATGCTGTGGTTGGCCTGCAGCGATTTGATCGGCGGTCTCCAAGCCAGTCCGATACGCGGCGACCAGTGATTGTAGTCAGGGCGGATGAGCCCGCTGGGAAGCGCGCCGCTAAAGGGTCCGGCCTCGCCCGGAATCACCAGCGCAACCTGCTGAGCAGCCGGGTCGTAGTCCAGATTCGATAGATGGCCGTAGAGCTCGGTGGGCGGGGTGAAGAATTCGTACCGCGCGCCGAACTGCAGCGTGAAATCGGAACGCGCCCGCCAATCGTCGCTGACGTAGCCAACGGTGCCCCAGCTGCGGAAATAGGAGCTGGGAGTTCCAAAGCGTTCGTTCGTGGAGTAGGGATCGCCGAGCAGAAAGTCCGCGAAATCCAGGCCCGTGCCGGAGACGGCCTGGCCGTTGGGGCCGACGAGAGCAGTCTCGAGCCCGCTGAAGGTGAACAGGCCTTCGGGCGTTTGGTCGGAATCGGTATTGTTCTCGATGCGCCGAACTTCCGCCCCAAACGTCAACGTATGCTTGGGGAGCATGTAGGTAACCGCATCGACGAAGCGATAGGACTGATTCCGCACCAGGGAAGGCGCAGCCGGGGTCACACGCGTGAAGTTGTTAAAGCTAAGCGACGGGAGTTCCCAGTCGATGGGCGCCGCAGAAACTCCGGTAATTCCCAGCGCGCCGGCGACGTTCTGCGAGTAGGCGAAGTTGTCCAGGGTCTGCACGCGGTTGCGCGAGAAAATTAATTGCGAATCGTTGATCCATTGGCGCGATAAATTTTCGGTGAGGCCGGCGGTCACGGACTGGCCGAAGCGTGGAGACGTCGCTCTCGAGATCCGGAAAAGATTGAAAGGCGTGATTGCTGGAATCGCTGAGGGCGTAGATCAAGCGCGCGTTCAATTTCGGCGAGATGGTCTGCAGAAGGCGGGCGTTGAAGCGATCCTGCTGGGTGGGAACGCTCGTTTGCAGATGGAAGTTATCCACCAGGCCGGGAACGTTGGGCAGGGGAATATATTGCAGCAGCCCGAGGGAGGCGGAATTGAGCATGGAAGAAGGAATCTGGCACACGGCAACGCCCCCGGAATTGGGAAGATAGAGCTGCGGCTGGGGACTGAGGCCGCAGAAATTTCCCTGGCGTTCCGCCGCCGTGGGCACGGTCGAAAATTGATCCACCGCATTGCGCGCCCAGGTGCTATCGAAATTGACAAAGAAAAATGTTTTGTCGCGGCCGTCGTAGAGGTGAGGAATCACCAGCGGGCCGCCCAGATTGCCGCCGATCTGTTCGGTCCAGGCTCCGATCTTGGGCGGATTCGCTTGGGTGATGGAATATGGCTTGGCGTCAAATGCGGAGTTGCCGTATTGATTGTAGAAGCTGGCGCGCACGCGGTTGATCCTCTGCCGGATGACGCGCTGCATGCCCCAAAGCGCTGCCACGCCCTGCGGCCCAGGGCGTGCTGCCTGGCCCTGCCGCCCTCCACCCCCGCCTCCTCGAAACGCTGCCGCGGGCGCGCCGCCGCGTCCGCCTCCCCCGCCTCCGCCTCCACCTCCGCCGAATCCACCAGGTCCCCCAAAACCGCCGCCGGGAAGACCGGGGGTAGCTGCGCCTCCAGGCTGCGCGCTGGGCACTCCGCCCTGGAAGTTACCACCCGTGCCTCCAAAGCCGTTCTGGCCCGCCTGGCCGGGACCTTGCAACTGGATTCCACCCGGCGGCGGCGCTCCCGCGAAACCGGCGTTCTGATCTCCCTGGCCCACGGTGCCGTTCATCAGGACTGCGTCGGAGGAGGCAGCCTGCCCCAGCGCTCCTTCATTCGGTGCTCCACCCTCCGCTCCCAGCCCGGGCTCTTCCTCGCCCGCCGCCAGGTTCTGATTGTTGAGAATCACTTGTTGAAAGGCCCCGCCCTGCCCGGCTGGCGCGCCTGCTGGTCCAGTTGTCGATCTGGCGGTCGATCCGGCCTGCGCCGCCGCACCATTCTGGCCTGCGCCGGGTGCGGCGCCACCGCCGGGAAATTGCCTGCGCCCGAATCCGCCCCCGCGCGCGCCTGCGCCTTCGCCGTAACCCTGTCCTCGACCTCGCCGGGGATTTTGACTCGCAACTTGATTGGGAGCCGGAGTGTTTGAATTTGGCGCCGCGGAGTTCTGGCTGGCGTTGCCGGAAGCTGCGGCGCCGGCGGCAGGAGCGGCATTCGGCGCAGTCGCGGGCGACGGCGGCGGCGTTGTCTCCAGGCTTTGCAGGGATGCCACCTTGAGCGGCACATTGACGGCGGCCGGCGTGCCGCCCAGATCGAACTCCTGAGTGGCGTTATCGAATCCTAGTTGGCTGACTTCAATGCGGTAGTGGCCTTGCGGCAAGGCCGGCAGATCGAAGTGGCCGTTTTCGTCCGTCCAAGTGACCCAGGCGCGTCCAGTGGCCGTTTCCACCAGGCGCAAAGTCGCGCCGGGAACGCCCACGCCTTCGGAAGTTCGCACGACTCCGGTGGCCGTCCCGGTAGGCGGAGCTTGCGGCGACGCGGGCGCGTCTTGCGCGCCTAGGCGAAACGCGGATGAGAGAAAAAGGAAAAGAAGCAGAAGCGACGCCGCGAAGCCAAGCCGGACAGTCATGTTTTTCCGCAAGAGACAGAACCCTCTGACCTGGCGATTAGGACTTAAGGCGTCAATTTTTACAACAACACCCACTTTTATAACAGCCGGCGGGCCAGATTTTCCGGGCGGCGGCGAAGGCATCGGCTCCCTAGGCCGTGTGTTTCGCGAATGCCTCGCCGCTCGATGCGCCCGGGGCCGCGCCCAAAAATCGGCGCGATTTGCGCTTCCCACTCGACGCACAGTTTTAGACGCGAGGTTCCGAAGAATAGTTACCCTGGCCCGGCGCGCAGGTGCGTGCGACAATGCGCCCGCGCCCGAATGGCCCTGATGAACGCAACGAACACCTGGTCCATTTTGCTCTCGGCCGCAGCCGCCGCCGGCGCGGGGGTAGCGGCCTGGGCCGCGGTGTATCCCACCTCCGAGATTTTTGGCCCCGCGGTGCACCACACACTGGACGCATCCACTATCGCGCTCACGTTTGACGATGGCCCTAATCCCGCCTGTACGCCACAGCTTCTTACCCTGCTGGAGCGCTACGGCGCGCCGGCAACTTTTTTCCTGGTAGGCCGCTTCGCGCGGGCCTGCCCGGAATTGGTGCGGGAGATTTCCGACCGTGGACACACGTTAGGCAATCACACCGAAACGCATCCCAACCTGGCCTGGATGCCGGCGTGGCGGATCGCCGAAGAGTTGCAGGCCTGCCAAGACAGTATTTTCCGAGGCTTGCGCTGCGGGCCAGAAGCCGTGCCCTTCTGCATGCGCCCTCCCTTTGGTTATCGTGGCCCGCAACTTTGGAGCGCGGTGCGCTCGGCGGGCCTACGGTCGGTGGCCATGTGGTCGCTCGGTTCTTACGATTGGCGGCACCATTCCGCGCCGCGGCTCATCGAACGGCTGGGCGCGGTGAGCAAGCGAAGCGGCGCAAAATTGAAGTACGAGCCCGAAGGCCGACGTCCCAACTCGAACGCAGGCTCGAACGAGCCGAGGGAGAAACGCGGCGGCGAAATCGTTCTGCTGCACGACGGCAATTTCCGCCAGCAGGGAGCCCAGCGTGAACACGTGCTGGCCGCGCTCGAACACTGGCTACCCCGCTGGCGCGACGCCGGTTTCGAGTTTGTTACAATGAGCCAGCTCACCGAGCCGCGCGAGAGCGCCCGGAGCTGACATCGCAACAGGAATCGCGCGGCAGGAATTTCGAGCGTGCCGGGCGGGAGCCAGGACTAAATGGACGAGCGACAGTTTTACATCGAGCGCCAGGAGACGAAGAATCTGACCCTGGTGTGCCCGCATTGCCGCCAGGAAGGTTCCTATCCCATTCGCTGGATGGTGCGCACCAAGAAGAAGGAGCTGCCGCGCGGCGCGGGCGAGGAGGACCGCCGGCGCTTCGCCAACGCGCGCTCCTATATGGTGCGCGTCGACGAGATGGTCGCCTGCCGCAATATCCGCTGCCGCAAGCGCTTTGAACTCACCGGCCAGAGCGTTGTCCTAACCTCGGACGCGGGCGGCGCACAGCCCGGCCCCGACTTCGACCCGGAAAATTTCGGCAACCGCTGAACGCCAGAGAGCCGCAGGATCCCTGCACGGTTCGGGGCCAGCCCGAGCCACAGAGTGTCCATGATTCACACGCTCAGCACCGGCAGGCGCGATTCGCGAATAAGTCCGTAGCCCGTGCCGCGAAGGTGTCCGGCGGAGGGATTGCGGCCGATCACCAGCAAGTCCGCTTTTTGCTCCAGCGCTGTCCGGCTGAGCGCATCCGGTATGTCGCCGCTGCCGATGAAGACCGGCGCGCTGAGACCCACTTCCCGCTGAATTTCAGCGATTCGTTTGGCCGCGGAGGAAACGAGCGCTTTCTGCCATTCCGCTTTGTCGTGGGGCTCGACGGAGCTATAGACGTCCGGCTCGGCGACGATGTGGGCGAGTATGAGTTGGGCGCCAAATTCCCCGGCCATTTGGGCCGCCCAGGACATGGTGTTCCGGCTGTGCTCGCTCAAATCGATGGCGCAAATAATTTTGCGAATCTCGAACGCGCCGGGGGCCTTTTCTTCTGATTGCGCCCCTTCCATCCCGGGCAGTCTCTATCTTGCAAAACCTTGGCCGTGACCGAACCGAGCAGAAAACGCCGGAAAGGCCCGTAACCATGGGTGGGCATCACGATGAGGTCCGCCGCCTGTTCGCGAGCGGCCTTCACAATTTCGAGAGATGGATCGCCTTTCCGCAGCAGGCGCTCCACCTTCAACCCTTCCAGCTCCGGCTTCAGGCACCGCTCCAGCTGTCTCTCGGCCTGGCGAATGAGTTCGGCGAGCAAATCGTCCCGGCTCGCCGGCACGTAGGCTCCTGGCAGATCGCCGGCGGAATAGCTGAGCGGCGTCACCGCGTGGAGCAAAATCACTTCGGAATGAAACCGGCGAGCGAGCGTTGCCGCCTGGTGAACCACACTCAAACCGGGGCGCTCGAAATCGACTGGCAGCAGAATCTTCTTGATGTTCAGCATTTCTCACTCACCGAACGCCTCCGTTACACTCTCCATAGCCGCACGCAATTCCAGCGACTGCGGCAAACCCGCAAACAGGAAGTCTACAGACTCCCATGCCGCCGACGCAAAGCCCGAGCACGCAACTCCCGGGAGCGCGGACGAAAGGGCCAACGCTACCTGAGTGCACGAATTACTTTCTGGCGTACACTAGGCAACCGCCATGAAAAAACCCTCGCACAAACGACGGCATCGCGACTCCAGGCACGGCGCGAAACAACCTGAAGTCTTCAATCCGGCCCGCGCGGCGCTCCTCGATAGCCCAGACCGATTCGATTATCTGCCGCCGGAGCGCATCTTCGCGCATCTCGATCCGCCGCAAGGCGGGCTGGTGGTCGATTTCGGCGCGGGCACGGGAAGATTTTCGATTGAACTGGCTCAGCGCCGTCCGGACCTGAAGGTAATCGCCCTCGACGAGCAGCCGGAGATGCTCGAGCTGCTGAAAGCCAAGCCGGCGGCGCAACAGTTGACCAACGTACAGCCCATGCTCGTGGACGAAATCGATTCCCTGGAAGGCGCCGCGGATCGAATTTTGGCCATGAACGTCTTGCATGAAGTGGGAGACGCGACGCTGCGCGGGATGTCGCGCTTGCTCAAGCCGCAAGGATGGCTTTTGATCGTCGATTGGAATAGCGCCGTCGATCGCCCCATCGGGCCGCCAAAGGACCACACCCATACTGCGGAGGAAGCGCTCGCGCGTCTCGGCAAGTCAGGGTTCGAGGCTATCTCTCTCGAGCCGCTGCGCTACCACTTCGTTCTGCGCGCGGAGCGCAAAAGAGCCAAGCGCCAGGCAGGGCAAAAGAAGTCCCGGCCTAAGAAACGGCAACCGAAGAAGCGAAAGCGGCAGGCTGGCAAGAAGTAACGGCGCAGGGCAATCAACCCGAAAGGCGCCGCAGCAAGTTCATTAATGGGCTCTCGTTCACACGCTTCGCTAGTTGACAACACTTCGCTGCAGGTGGTAGTTTCCCGCCACCTCTTAGAGGGCTATTAATCGGCGAATTACGAACCGGGTCGTTACGAGGTTCGTATGGCGGCAGCCAGGAAGTCCGTCCGGGCCCCAGCTAGGACACCTGCCTATCCCCTGGTACGCAGGCGTTTCCCGCGGGCGCGGGTCCGCGCCATGGCGAGATGGCTGGCGCTGATCGCCATCACACAGCAAGTGGCCTGCGGCGGAAAAACCACAACAAGCGCCGCTCTTGCGGATCCCCCACCAGTCGCCAGCGTCACGATCTCTCCCTCCTCAGCCCAACTTTCGGTGGGAGGAAACGTCCAGTTCGTTGTGACCGTGGAAAATACATCGAATCCGGCGGTCACTTGGCAGGTGAATGGGATCCCCGGCGGCAACTCCGCCGTCGGCACCATCGCGCCCGCGGGCGCGGCCACGGCGTCCTATCTGGCTCCCGCGAGCGTGGCGGCTACCGCGACGTTTACGGTCTCCGCCGTTCTGCAAGCGGATGGCGCGACCAATGGCTCCGCCACGGTCACAGTCAGCCCGCCATCCTCCGCACAGATCAGCATTACTCCAACAAACGCGAATGTCGCTGAGGGAACATCCCTGCAGTTCAGTGCCGCCGTTCAAAACGGGCCGCAGGCCGTGATCTGGGAGGTGAACAACGTCGATGGCGGAAACTCCACCTTCGGGACGGTGAGCTCATCGGGTTTCTATACCGCGCCCAGCCGCATTCCCAATCCTTCCGTGGCGACGATCACGGCGCTGCTGGCAACCAATTCGGCGATATCGGGAAGCACGAGCGTAACGATCGTCGCTCCTTCGGTGAGCATAAGCATCTCTCCCAGCACGGCAAATTTGGCGACGAACCAAGTGCTGCAATTTGCCGCCACGGTGCAGAACTCCAGCGCGGGCGTGGTCTGGCAAGTGAGCGCTCCCCCCGACGACGGGAATGAGGCCATCGGGACCATCACTCCTTCGGGAAGCTATACCGCGCCGGGAAATGTTCCCAGCGACGCAAACGTAACCGTCACCGCCGTGCTGCAAACGAACCCTCCCGTAATGGCGGCGGCGGGCGTGACCATCGTCGCGCCGGGCTCCTTTACCGGCGTGTATTCCTGGAGAAATGACGACAGCCTGACGGGGCAGAACACGCAGGAAGTCTACTCTTACGGTATCGAACGTGAGTGGCGGGCAATTTGGGAAATTGTACGGCTGCCCTGTTGACGGACAGATCTATGCCCAGCCGCTGTATGTCTCCAGTGTGGCGATTCCCAATCAGGGAACTTTCGATGTGGTCTATGTCGCTACCGAAAACGACAGCGTGTATGCGTTCGACGCGGACGCGGACTCGTGCGAAGTGCTGTGGCAGGCGAGCTTTATCGATCCGGCCGCGGGCGTAACCTCGGTGCCGGCCTCCGATCTCGGCCAGCAGCAGGACATTGTGCCGGAGATCGGGATCACCGGGACGCCTGTGATCGACCCGGCGACGGCCACGCTCTATGTGGTGGCCAAGACGGAGGAAAACGGCGCCTACGTGCAGAGGGTGCACGCGCTCGATCTGACCACGGGCGCGGAGAAATTCGGCGCGCCGGTGGTGATCCAAGCGAAAGTAAGCGGCAGCGGAGACGGCACGCAATCCGGCCAGGTTTCTTTCGACCCGCTGCACGAAAATCAACGCTCGGCGCTGCTGCTGGCGGGCGGGAAATGTTTATGCGGCCTTCGATTCTTACGAGGACACCGACCCGGTTCATGGCTGGCTATTGGCCTACAATGCCGCGAACCTGACTCTAGGCTCCCGCGGCTGTTTTCAATAGCACGCCCAATGGCTCCCGCGGCGGAATCGGGGAGAGCGGCGCCGCGCCCTCGTACGACGGCAACGGAAATATTTTTGTCGCCACGTCGGATGGCACGTTTGACGCCGGAACGGGCGGCACCGACACTGCCGAAAGCCTGCTGCGCCTGAACGCGAGCTCGGGCTTAACGGTGGCGGATCGCTTCACGCCGCCGGCCCCGGGCATACAGCTTCTCGGTACCGATGGCGTGCTGCTTTTGCCGGCCGCGGCAGGCAGCGCGGCGCATCCGAATCTGGCCATCGCCGGAAGCCAGGCGGGCAGCCTCTATTTGCTGGATCGAAATAATTTAACGAAAGACGGCGCGCTGGGGACGATTTGTTTCGGCGCGTCGGCTTCGCTTACGGGCACGCCTGCGTATTGGAATAGCAACGGCACACCCACCATTTACGTGGCCGCCGCGGGCGGCACGCTGGCGGCATTTCCCGTGGTGAACGGCAGCTTTAGCTCGCCGTCATGCCCAGGGCCAAGCTCGCAATCGCCCGAGGTCTTCAACACCTATGGCGTTTCGCCGGCGATCTCGTCGATCGGAACCTCGAATGGCATCGTCTGGGCGCTCGACAATAGCGGATATGCCGGCGCGGCGGGCACATCCTCGCCCGCGATTTTGCACGCTTACGACGCCACGAATTTAGGCAGCGAACTGTTCGCCAGTCCCGCGAGCGGGAGCGGCGCGGCCGGGCTGGCGGTGAAGTTTGCAGTGCCCACGGTGGCCAACGGGATGGTGTTCGTGGGAACGCAAAACGAGCTTTCGGTTTTCGGGATGCTTCCGTGAATGCGGCGGCGGCAGGGATTTACCGCGCTACATGCCTTCGTAGTTGGGCCCGCCGCCGCCCTCGGGCGGCACCCAGTCGATGATCTGGTACGGGTCGGCGATGTCGCAGGTCTTGCAGTGAACGCAATTCGAGACGTTGATCTTCAGCCGCCGCCCGCCTTTGTCTTCCACCATTTCGTAGACCGCCGCGGGACAAAAATATTGGCAGGGATTGCCGTATTCGGCCACGCAGCGGCCGACGCAGATGCTGGGATCGAGGACGTGCAGATGGCAGGGCTGATCCTCTTCGTGGCGAGTGCCGGAATGATAGACGTCGGTCAGGCGGTCGAAGGTGAGCACGCCGTCGCCCTGAAAACGCGGGGGCGCCGGACCCGGCGCCGTCGAGCTTGTGATACTCCGTGTAACCGGCCGGCATGCGCATGGGATCGATCAAGCCGCGGCCGCCGGTGACAAATTGCACTGCGGCTTGCGCGAGACCGATCCACAGGCCGTGCTGAAACGATTGATGGAAATTGCGCACGGCGCGCAGTTCGCTCGCGATCCAGCTCTCGTCCACTTTGCGGCGAAACGCGGATAGCTTGGCGGCGGAAGTATCGCCCGCGCGCAGGGCGTCCAGAATCGTCTCGGCGGCAAGCATCCCGCTCTTGATGGCCATGTGAATGCCCTTCAGCCGCTGGGAATTCAGCAGGCTCGCGGAATCGCCGATGATCAGGCAGCCGTCCAAATACGTCCGCGGCATGGAATACCAGCCGCCGACGGGCACGGTCTTCGCGCCGTAGCGCACCAGCTTGCCGCCTTCCAGAATGCGGCGCACGAAGGGATGCGTCTTGAATTGCTGGAAGGCTTCGTGCGGATCGAATCGCGGATTGTGGTATTCGAGGCCGGTGACCAAGCCGAGCGAGACGCGGTTCTCGCGCAGGCCGTAGATCCAGCCGCCGCCGTACATGCTGGAATCGAGCGGCCAGCCCAGCGTGTGGGCCACCCAGCCCGGGCTGATGCGGCCCGGCGGAACTTCCCACAGCTCCTTGACGCCGATGCTGTAAACCTGCGGATTCAGGCCGTCGAGATTTTTCTCGCGCGACGAGCTCCTTGGTCAGCGAGCCGCGCGGCCCTTCCGCGAGCACGGTGACCTTGGCGCGCAGTTCGTAGCCCGGCGTGAAATTGTCTTTGGGCTTGCCGTCTTTGTCGCGGCCTTTGTCTTCGGTGATGACGCCGGCGACTGCGTCGCCCTCGTAGATCAGTTCGGCGCCGGCGAATTGCGTGAAGACGTTGACGCCGGCCTGCTCGACCAAGCCCGCCCAGCCACTTCACCAGCTTATTGAGCGAAATGACGTAGTTGCCGTGATTGCGCAAGGGCGGAGGCGTGATCGGGAGCTTCCAGGCGCGGCTCGCGGTGAGAAAGTAGGCCGCGTCGTCTGTGACGGGCGTATCGAGCGGGGCGCTGCGTGGCGAAGTCCGGAACCAGTTCCGCCAAGCGCGCGGGGATCCAGCACCGCGCCGGAAAGCTGGTGCGCGCCGATTTCGCGGGCCTTTTCGAGAACGTAGATGTCTTCGGCGGAAAGCTCGGGTTTGGCGCCCGATTCGTTGTGCTGGCGGATCAATCGAGCCAGATGCAGCGCGCAAGCAAGTCCGGCGGGCCCGGCGCCGACGATCAGCACGTCCGCGTCCAGCCGCTCGCGTTCGGGGCTCACGGTCCGATTCTAGCAAGAAAGCGTTGCGAGCGGCCGCGGAATGCTATCTTCTTTTCGAGCACTTCGGTGAGGGCGGGGATCAGCTCGAAGATGTCGCCGACGATGCCGTAGTCGGCGACCTCGAAGATCGGCGCGTTGGCGTCCTTGTTGATGGCCACGATGGTGCGCGAGCCTTTCATGCCCACGACGTGCTGGATGGCGCCGCTGATGCCCAGCGCGAGATACAGCTTCGGCGCGACCGTCTGGCCCGGAGCTGCCGATCTGGCGGTCCATGGGCAGCCAGCCCTCATCGCAGATCGGACGCGAGGCGGCCAGCTCGCCGCCCAGCAGCTTGGCCAGTTTTTCCGCCATGGGAATATTTTCCGGCGCCTTGATGCCGCGGCCGACGGCGACGAGGATGGGCGCCTGCGTCAGGTCCACGGCCTGCTTGGCTTCGCGGAAAAGTTCCAGCGGCTTGGTGCGAATCTGCTCCGGCTTCAAGTTCGACGGCGACCGCCGTGACCGGCGCGGCTGCGGCGCCGCGCGCGACCTGATCGCCGCGAAACGCGCCGGCCTGCAACGACGCAAACCACGGCGGCGCGCCCGCAAACGTCACGTCGGCGGCGGTCTTGCCCTGGAACATCTGCCGCACGAACACCAGCGCGGCCGTTTCTCGTAGCGATAGCCGATGCAATCGCCGATCATGCCTTTGCCGAGCGACGCGGCCAGCTTGGGCGCGAAGTCGCGCACCTGATAGGTGTGCGGCAAGCAGAACCAGATCGGGCTTGGCCTGCGCGATTGCCTGGCGCAAGCGCGATGGTGAAGCCGTCGGGCGTGTAGCGCTCGAGCAGATCGTGCTCGACCAGCAGCACTTCCGCGAGCTGGTTGGCCGCCAATTCGTCGGCCAGCGCGCGCACGCCCTTGCCGATGACCGCCGCAGCGACGCGGCTTCCGGCTGCGTCTGCGCGGCGATCTGCTGCGCGGCGGCGAGCGTCTCGAAGCTGGCCGGATTCCACTTGCCGTCGCGCTGCTCGGTGATGACCAGGATATTCATTTTCATCGCGACGCCTATAGCACGCGCGCTTCGTGGCGCAATTTCTCGAGCAGCTTGGCCGCGGCTTCCTTGCGGCGTGCCGGTGATGAACTCGGTCTTCTTGGTCTTCTGCGGCACGTAGATGCGCTCGATGCGCTCGGTGGGCTCGTGCGCCACGCCCAGCGATTCGCGCGGGATCGGTGACGATCTCTTTCTTCTTCGCCGCCATGATGCCCTTCAGCGAGGCGTAGCGCACCTTGTTGATGCCGGACTGAATGGTGAGCACGGCCGGCAGCGGCAGCTCGACCCACTGGAACCAGCCCGCTTCGAGCTCGCGCTTGAGCCGCATGCGGCCGTCCTGCACTTCGATCTGCATGATGATGGTGGCGTGCGGCAGGCCGAGCAGTTCCGCCAGCAGCACGCCGGTCTGGCCGAAGCCCTGATCGTCGCTCTGCAGGCCGGTGAGGATCAGGTCGAATTTTTCCTTCTGCAGCGCCGCGGCCAGCGATTTCGCCGAGCCCAGCGGATCGAGCAGGAAAAATTTGTCGTCGGCGACGTGGATGCCGCGGTCGGCGCCCTTGGCCAGCGCTTCCTTGATGACCTGCTTGGCGCGCTCCGGGCCCATGGAGACCGCCACCACTTCGCCGCCGTGCTTTTCCTTCAGGCGCAGCGCTTCTTCGAGCGCGAAGCTGTCCGGCTCGTTCATCTCGAAGCCGATGTCGGTCTCGCGGATCCACGCGCCGCCTTCGGCGATGCGCAGCGGCGCATCCTTGGCGGGAACCTGCTTGATGCAGACGGCGATCTTCATCGTTTCGATCTCCGAGCTGAATGCGCGGCGGAAGTGTGCGGCCATCGAGCTGCAGCTCGGTCCATCGTGCCAGCGCTTGAAGACCAGCGCGGCATTGGTGCCGCCGAAGCCGAACGAGTTCGACAGGGCGTACTCGACTTCGGCCTTGCGCGCGCTGGTTCGGCACGTAGTCGAGGTCGCACGCCGGATCGGGATGCTCGTAATTGATCGTCGGCGGCAGCATCTGGTCGCGCAGCGCCAGCACGCTGATGCCGGCCTCGAGCCGCCGGCGCCGCCCAGCAGATGGCCGGTCATGGACTTGGTCGAGCTGACGGCCACCTTCTTGGCGTGCTCGCCGAAGACGCGCTTGAGCGCCATGCGTCTCGATGGCGTCGCCGAGCGGCGTCGAGGTGCCGTGCGCGTTGATGTAGCCGACCTGCTGCGGCTCGACTCCGGCGTCGCGCAGCGCCGCGCGCATCACGCGGAACGCGCCGTCGCCATCCTCGGCCGGCTGGGTGATGTGGTAGGCGTCGCCGGACATGCCGTAGCCCACCACTTCGGCGAGAATCGCGCGCGTTGCGCCGCTGGGCGTGCTCGAGCGATTCCAGGACCAGCATGCCCGCGCCTTCGCCGACCACGAAGCCGTCGCGCTCCGCGTCGAACGGGCGGCTGGCGCGCTGCGGGCTCGTCGTTGCGCGTGGAGAGCGCCTTCATGGCCGCGAATCCGCCGATGCCCATCGGCGTGATGGCGGCTTCCGTGCCGCCGCAGATCATCACTTCGGCGTCGCCGCGCTCGATCAGGCGGAAGGAATCGCCGACGGCGTGCGCCGAAGCCGAGCAGGCCGTGGCCGTGGCCGAATTGGGGCCGCGCGCGCCGTAGCGGATCGAAATCTGCCCGACGCCAGATTGATGATGGCCGCGGGAATGAAAAACGGCGAGATGCGGCCCGGGCCGCCCTCGAGCAGCTTGCATGTGCTCGCGCTCGATGACGTCGAATCCGCCGATGCCCGAGGCGATGTAGACGCCGGTCGGAGTCGGCGATGTCCGGCGTGATCTCCAGCGCCGCCATGCGCATGGCGAAATCCGCGGCGGCCATGGCGAGCTGGATGAAGCGGCCCATCTTCTTCAGTTCTTTCTTGGGGATCCAGTTCAGCGGGATCGAAATCGCGGACTTCGGCGGCGATGCGGCAATCGAACGCGGTGGCGTCAAACTGCGTGATGGGGCCGACGCCGCTCTGCCGGCCAGCAGCTTCTGCCAGACCTGTTCGGTGCCGATGCCCAGAGCGCAGACCAGGCCGACACCCGTTACCACGACCCGGCGGCTCAACGTACGCATCTCTCCCTGAATGGATTCAGGCGAGCGGAGACTACTTCTTGGCCTGGGCGTGCTTGTCGATGTACGAGATGGCGTCCTTGACCGTGGCGATTTTCTCGGCGTCTTCGTCGGGGATTTCGATGCCAAAAGCCTCCTCGAAAGCCATGACCAGCTCGACGGTGTCGAGCGAATCGGCGCCCAGATCGTCCACGAACGAGGCAGTGGGCGTCACTTCCGCCTCGTCCACGCCCAACTGTTCCACGATAATCTGCTTTACGCGTTCTTCCACACTCGCCATTCTGTTTGCCTCCGCTGTAGTGCCGCTGGTCGCGCTTCGCGCAGTCCGTCATTTTAGCGTCCTGCAGCAACCCGCCCATTCTATTCACCGCGTCGAATCAGGTCAACCGCCGCGCGATCGACAGTCTCAACTCATGCGCATGCCGCCATTGACGTCCAGCACGTGCCCGGTGATGTAGCCGGCTTCGTCGCTGGCCAGAAAAACGATGGCCGCGGCGACCTCCGCGTCCTGGCCCATGCGCCCCAGCGGGATGCGCGCCAGCAGCTCGTCCTTCACCTTCTGCGGCAGCGGGTCGGTCATCGGCGAAACGATGAAGCCCGGCGCGACGGCGTTCACGGTGATGTTCCGCGAAGCCACTTCCATGGCGATGGCTCGCGTCAGGCCGATCAAGCCGGCCTTGGCGGCGACGTAATTCGCCTGCCCGGCATTGCCGGTTTCCGCCACCACCGAGGTCACGTTGATGATGCGGCCGGAGCGCTGCCGCAGCATCACGCGCCAGCGCCTGCTGGATGCACAAGTGCGCGCCGGTGAGGTTCGTGCGCAGCACGGCGTCCCAATCCTCCGCCTTCATGCGCACGGCCAGGCCGTCGCGCGTGATGGCCGCGTTGTTCACCAGAATGTCCAGCCGGCCGAAGCGCTCGAGTGCCTGCGCGAAAGCCGGCCTTGACCTGCTCGGCGTCGGCGACGTCCATCTGCACGGCCAGCGCCTCGCCGCCCGCGGCGGCGATCTCCTGCGCCACGCTTGCAAGCTTTTCCGCGTTGCGCGCCGCCAGCGACCACGCGCGCCCCGGCCGCAGCCAGCGCCAGCGCGGTGGCGCGGCCGATTCCCTGCGAGGCGCCGGTCACCAGCGCCACTCGGTCTTTCAGGCTGAACATGATCCGGAATCGGCAGCCGCACTTCAGGATGCCTCGGCCGCTTCTCCCCTGGGCCTGCGCCAGTCGTTCGAGGGCGCGTCTGCAGCGACTTCGGATCTTCGACGTTGAAGCAGTGCACCGAGCGCTCGATCTGCCGCAGCAGCCCGCTCAGCACGCGGCCCGGGCCGACTTCGACAAACGTCGTCGTGCCCTCCTCGATCAGTTCGCGCATGGACTCTTCCCAGCGCACCGGCAAGCGTCACCTGCCGCACCAGCGCTTCGCGCGCCTCGCTCGCCGCTGGTGATGATGCCGGCGTCCACGTTGGTGACCAGCGGAATGCGCAGCGGCGCAAACGGCGTGGCGCGCAGATCCTTCTCCAGGCGCTCCTGCGCCGGCCGCATCAGCTCGCTGTGGAACGGCGCCGAAACCGGCAGCATCACGGCGCGCTTGGCGCCGCCGGCCGAGGCCTGCTCGACCGCGCGCTTCACCGCCGCGGCGTGGCCGGAAATGACCGTCTGCTCGGGCGAATTCAGATTCGCCGGGCGCGACCACCTGGCCGTCGGCCGCTTTGCGGCAGATCTCCGCCACCTGCCCGGGCGCGCAGCCCCAGGATCGCGGCCATGGCGCCCTCGCCGGCAGGCACCGCCTCCTGCATGTACTTCCCGCGCTGCCGCACCAGGCGCACGGCGTCGGCAAACGCCAGCGCGCCGGCCGCCACCAGCGCCGAATACTCGCCCAGGCTGTGCCCGGCCACGAAATCCGGCCGCATGCCTTTTTCTTCCAGCACGCCGTAGGCCGCGACCGAAACCGTGAGAATCGCCGGCTGCGTATTTTCCGTGAGCTTCAGCTGCCTCCTCGGAGCCCGAAAAGCACAGCTCGGAGAGCGGAAAACCGAGCGCGCGGTCGGCTTCGTCAAACACCGCGCGAGCAGCGGGAAATGAGTCCGCCAGCTCCCGGCCCATGCCGGCGATACTGCGATCCTTGTCCCGGGAAACAGAAATGCGACTCCGCCCATGTTGGATTTCGCGACTCCTTCGAGACTGGCGGATCTATGCCCCGACGGCAACCGGCAGGGCGGAAAGCTCCTGCTCGATCTTCTCGTTGACTCGAGCGCTGCGCCAATTCGGCGGCCACGCGCACGGCATTCTTGATGGCGTTGGCGTTGGACCCGCCGTGGCCGATGACGGCGATGCCCGCGCACGCCCAGCAGCGGCGCCCCGCCATATTCGGAGTAATCGATGCTCTTGCGAAACTCCTGGTAGGCGCTGCGCGAGAGCACGTAGCCCACCTGCGAAGCCATGGTGCTCTTGCAGCGCCTTCTTCAGCAACCGCGGCGATATGCTGGGCCACGCCCTCGCTGATCTTCAAGGCCACGTTGCCGATGAAGCCGTCGCAGACGATCACGTCCACGCTGCCGGAAAAGACCTCGCGCCCCTCGACGTTGCCGACGAAATTCAGCGGCAGGTCCTTCAGCCGGTTGTACGCTTCCCGGGTGAGTTCGTTGCCCTTGCATCTCTTCTTCGCCGATCGAGAGCAAAGCCACCTTGGGCCGCCGCGTTCCGAAAATCACCCGGTAGTAGATCTCGCCCATCACCGCGAACTGCACCAGGTGCGCCACCTTCGAATCCACGTTCGCGCCCACGTCCAGCAGCACCGCCACGCCGCCGCGGCTGGTCGGAAACGGCGCCGCCAGCGCGGGCCGCTGCACCGAAGGCAGCGTGCCGAGCACAAACCGCGCCACGGTCATCACCGCGCCGGTGTTGCCCGCGCTCACCAGCGCGTCCGCCTGGCCCGTGCTGCACCAGGCGCGCGGCCACGTGCGCGGAGCTGTCTTTCTTCTTGCGAAAAGCCTGCGTCGGCGAATCGCTCATGGCGATCACTTCGCTCGCCGGAACCACTTCGATCGACAGGCCCTTGCACCGCGTGCCGGGCCAGCTCGCGCTTGATTTCCGCGGGCTGGCCCACCAGCAGAACGCGCACCCCCAATTCGCGGGCCGCCAGTACCGAACCTTCGACCTCGGGCCGCGGGGCGTGGTCGCCTCCCATGGCGTCCACAGCGATGGTGATCATCTGCGAGCCGCCTCTGCCGCCGGTTCAGTATCGCGAGATCAGCGCGACCAGTCAAGCTGCGCTCGTGCCGCCTGCCATTCAAGCGCCCGCCGTTCAAGCGGAAGTGTCCATCACTTCGCGCCCCTTGTAATACCCGCAGTGCGGGCAGGCGCGGTGGGGCTGCTTCATTTCGTGGCAATGCGGGACATTCGGTGAAGGCCGGCGCGGGCAAATGATCGTGCGCGCGCCGCGTTGCTGGTGCGTCTCTTGGAATGACGCCGTTTTGGATTGGGCATGCATACTCCTCGATTCGATCCCGCAGTCTTGCGCGGGGATTCTATGGTGTTTTTTTTGTTATTGCTATTGCTTTTTGAACCAGTCCTGCTTGAGACGAGCCAACGGCGCCATGCGCGGGTCACCCAGCGTGACTTTCGCAGCGGCACTCGTCGCTATTCAGGTTGGCGCCGCAATGCGGACACAGGCCCCGGCAATCGCTGCGGCAGATGACCTTCATGGGGATCGCCAGCAAAACCTGCTCGGCCAGCACGTCGGTCAGGAAGAGGCCGTCGCCCTCGAAGAAAGCGATCTCGGTGTCGTCCAGCTTCAGGCGGATCTCTTCCTCTCGGGTGATCGACTGCATCGGCCGGTAAAACAGAGTCGAAGATCGCGGCTGACCTCTTCGGCCACCGGCTCGAGGCAGCGGGCGCAGACCATCTCCAGCCGGGTGTGCAGCTCGCCGGAGATGCGGATCTGGCCATCCACCAGTTCGGCGGTAGCCCGAACTTCCAGCGGCTCCATCTGGTGGAAATCGCGGGTGTGATAATCCACCGCGCCGGGTGCGTAGTGCTGGTGAACACGCAGCTTACGCGCCGCCAATTCTTTGACATCGAGGAACATGCGTGAAACCTTCGAACGAGAGAGAAAAGTAATTATACGAGGCACCAAAACGATGTCAAGAAAACAGCACTCATCTTCGGAATTATGTTTCGAGTACTGACATACCCCTTGAGAAACATCGTTAAGAACCCCAACCGCGAATAGGAACGTTACGTGGTTACCGCGACGTGCTCTTTGGGGACAAAGTAGACCTCGGATTTTACGCTGTCCTTGTGCCAGCCGGCGCGCGAGAGGATTCCGGTGGCATTCTCGATCATCTTCGGATGGCCGCAGGCATAAACCGAAGTGGTCTCGGGCCTCAGACCCCAAACCTGCGCGTATTCGCGAATGAGGTCGTCGACGCGGCCCACTTCCCCGCTCCAGCCCGGATCCACCCAAGGACGGCTGACGGTGGGAACGTATTTCAGCCAGGGAACTTCGGAGGCGATGCGCTTGAGCTCGTCGACATATCCAAACTCCGAGGAGTGGCTGGCGCCTTCCAGAAGGAAGAGCCTGCGGCCGTCGGGAGATTCGCTTTGCCGGCTCTCGTCCGCGAGCGTGCGGATATAGCTGACGAACGGAGCCACTCCGGTAACCGTGCAGAGCAGCAGATGATTTTGATGCGTCGCGGCGTCCGGTGCCAATGTGAAACGGCCTTTGGCCGCTTTGCGGATGGTGATCTCATCGCCCACCTGCAACGCATGCAGCGCCGGAGTCAATTCGCCGCGCGGCACCAGTTCCAGGAAAAATTCCAGATCCGATTCATACGGCGAGGAAACAATCGAGTACGGCCGCTCGATATGCTTGTGCGGCGCCAGAACTCCCAGCGTGGCGTATTGGCCGGCCACGAAGCGGAAGTCCGAATCGCGCTCGACGCGAATGGACCACAGATCGTCGGTCAGCTTCCTCCGTTGCAGGATTCGGGCGCGGTAAAACCTCTCTTTATCGAGATCCATCGGTTCGTTTTCTCCGGAGTCTTCTTCCGCGAGGTCTCGCGGAATTATTCATAAGCGAGGCTATCGACGGGATCGTTTTGAGCCGCTCGAAGTGCCGGATAGGCGGCACCGGCGAGCGCGCCGACGACGGCAACCAGGATGGATCGCAGAATCCAGTCGGGGGGAATAGCGATCTGCAAAGTCGGCGAGGTGCGATGCAGGAGGGCGGTGGTGGCGTAAGTGCCGGATAGCCCGACGATTACGCCCAATCCGACCAGCATGAGAGCCTCCGCCAGAATCAGCCAGCAAATCTCCAGCCGCGATGACCCAATGGCCTTCAAGATGCCGATCTCCCGGCGCCGCTCGAGCACCATCGTGTACATCGTCAGCAACACCACCAGAAAGCTAATCACAATTCCCAGGCCGATGAAGGAGCGCAGAAAGGGCCTGAGCTCCGGCAGATTCGAAGAGGTCATCAGCGACATATATTCTGCCATGGAACGAATGCGATAGCCCGGAAGAAGCTTGTTCAGTTCGGCCAATACCGCCCCGGTGTCCCCGGTGCTGCGCACGTAGATCAAGGAGACGCGCTGTTCGGCGCCGGCGATCTCCTGGGCCTTCTGTATGGGCACAAAGAAGCGGGCGCCTTTGCCGTGAACCACGATCCCGCACACGCGAAAGTTCCGGTTCATCAGGGAAACCGTGCTGCCCACTTTGAGCTTCCGAGCCTTGGCCGCCAGATCGTCGGCGATCGCGTCGTCGGGACCGCTGAACGTTCCGCCGGAGAGAAAAGTGAATCCCGAGCTCAGCCCGTTAAACCGGTCGTAATCGATTCCATAAATGACGCCGAGCGTCGCCGTATCCACGATTACGAATACCGGAGCGACCTCGTCGACGCCCGGAAGTTTTTCGATTCGCGCCACTTGCGATTGCGGGATCACCGCGCTCGAAAAAGAGAAAAATATCGAGGAGTTCGGCGGCTGCACGATGATATCCGCGCCCACCCCTTCGGCGCGCGTGCGCCAATCGCTCAAGACCCCCGAGGTCAGCCCGACAATCAGAAGAATCAAAAACACTTGCAGGCCGATGGCCGCGGCGCTGAAGGCCGAGCGCAAAGGATGCACGCCGAGATTCCGCCACAGCAAATGCAGGAAGATGAATCTTGGAGGCTGGATTTGCGTTGCGCTTCGATCAGCGGTCAAGTGTGGCTACCATGGGTCCGTGTGCGCCTGAGCGTCTCGTAAGTTCGTCGTTCGGTGGAAACTCACTCTAACACCGTGCTCGCTGCGCGGTCAAAAACAGTCGGCGTGGCTCGATGTGCCGTTTAAGTACAAAAAAATCAGCGACGGGAAATTCTTTTCCAAAGATTTCTGGCCGCGACGCGGAGAGTTTTCAACAAATATGTTGAAAAGTATGTGGAAAAGGCTTCGCGGCGGCGCGTAACCGCACGTACAGAAAATACTTGATACTCGTTGCACTAGACTAGGGCATTCACCTGACCCCGAACTGTACTGTGTGGCACCGCAATTGCCCGTCGAGGACGATCCTATTGAAATTTGGCGGATTAAATCTTTTCTGCGAACTTTTCACCGCTCACCCGGCACCGTATCTGTTTCACAACCGAACCAAAATCCCTTCAGAGCCTGAACCAGACAATGATCCAAACCAATTTCGCCAACGCGAGGCGCTGAAGCCTCTCGTTGCGAGTGCCGGGCAAACAGTTATGATGAAGACTTCGCCATGCACGGCAATCCCAGTTTTGAGTAGTGACGTTCTTTCGGCAGATTTAATCCATGCATGCCAATCCACAAACCTTTATCGGCACAGCCTGGATCGTAACCGTGATTGTGTGGCTCATCGGCGCCTTCGCCACCAAGCCAACGGCGCGGCGCCAGCCTGCCGAGTCGCGATGGCTCGATATCGGCGAGGCCTGGATGGCAGCGCTGCTTCTTTTTCGAGATCGATTGCGGTTCGGCCCGCTGGCGTGGCGCTTCGTGCCCAACACCCAGAGTCTCGTATGGCTCGGCGTGGCCCTGACGATTGCCGGGCTCAGTCTGGCGATCGCCGCGCGCCTGTTCCTCGGCGGCAATTGGAGTGGAACCGTCACCATCAAGAAGGGACACACACTGGTGCGCCGAGGTCCGTACGCGCTGGTGCGGCACCCCATCTATTCCGGAATTTTGCTGGCGATACTGGGAACAGCGCTGGCGATCGGAGAGGTCCGCGCGCTGATGGGCGCGAGTTTAGTCTTTCTCATACTGGTGCACAAGATGAATTTGGAGGAACGGTTCATGACCGAGCAGTTCGGCGCCAGCTATGCGGAATATCGCCACCAGGTGAAAGCGCTCATTCCGTTCGTCTGGTGACGGCTAGCCGTGAGAAGCGCCGCGAAGAACTTCCACGGCGTGAGGCAGAAGCTCGGCCACCGCGTCGAGCGATTCCACCGCGCCGCGCGGGCTTCCCGGCAGGTTGACGATCAGCGCGTTTTTGCAAACGCCGGCGACCGCGCGCGAAAGCACCGCGCGAGGATTTTTCTGGCTTCCCTTTTCCCGCATGAGCTCGCCCAGCCCGGGCAGAAGCTTCTGGCAGACCGCCGCGGTGGCCTCTGGAGTGGTGTCGCGCGGCCCAATCCCGGTGCCGCCCGTGGTCAGCACGACGTCAATGGAATCCAGATCGGCGAGAGATGCGAGGCGTTTCTCGAGCGCGTCGCGATCGTCGGAGAGAGCTTCGTAGGAGAGAACTTGCCAACCCAGTGCGCGGCAGCGCTCGGATACCGCCGGTCCCGAACCATCCTGCCGTTCGCCGCGCGCCACCGAATCGCTCACCGTAACCACCGCCACGCGCATTGGCGCTTAGCTTTCCACGCTGTTGCTGGCTTCGTCCATCAGGCGCATGGCTTCCATCAACAGGCCGGTGGTGGAGCGGGTGGTGTTGGTGCGGTCGGAAGCGGCGGCGAAATCGATCTCGAATTCGCCATCGCTCCAGCCGATGGCTTCAAAAACGGCCGGATCGCCTTCGAGTTTGCCCAGGCGCGCGTCCTTGCATTGGCCGGCGGCGAAATATAATTCGCAACTCTGCGTGCCGTGGTGCAGGCTCAAGCGGCAAGACTTCTGCCCCATTTCGAGAGACTGCATCAGCTCCACCACGCCCATCTCCTCCAGGCGCCCCTGGATCACGCCCGGCCGCGCGGCGCGCTGCTGCAGCTTTTCCAGGTGCAGGCGGTCCACGAATTTCTTGGCCACGCGCACCAGGTCCGGAACGAAAAATGGCTTGGGCAGAAAGTCTTCGGCGGCCACCAGGGGCCGCAATTTTTCCTCGATGTCTCCCTGGCTGGCCACGAAAATAAAGGGCGTGTTGCGGGTGGCTTCGCGATGGCGCAATTTTTCGTAAAGCTGGCGCCCGTCGAGGCCCGGCATTTTGAAATCGGTGATGATCAGATCGGGCGGCGCGTCCACGGCTTTCAGCAGCGCGTCGGCGCCGTCGGCGGCGATAATCACGCGGCACAGCGGATCGAGGGCCTGGGCCATCAGCTCGCGGATCAGCGGATTATCGTCCACGATCAAGACGCTTACGGTTTTGGCTGCGGGATTCATTTGGCTGCTGCCGGCTTGCGGCGATAGTCGCCGCTCTTTCCGCCGGTCTTTTCGACCAGGTAGATATCCGTGATCTCGATCGACTTATCGAGAGCCTTGCACATGTCGTAGACGGTGAGCGCCGCGGCTGCTACGGCGACCAGCGCTTCCATCTCCACGCCGGTTTGCGCCGTGGCGGCGACGCGCGAGGTGATTTCCACGCCATTCTGGCATAGCGTCGCGGTCACATCAATGTGCGTGAGGGACAGGGGATGACAAAGAGGTATCCACTCGGAAGTGCGCTTGGCGGCGGCAATTCCAGCGATGCGGGCGATCTCCAGAGGATCGCCCTTGGGCGTCTTGCGGCGGCGCACCGCGCCCAACGCGGCTCGGCCGATGCGCACGAATCCGCGCGCGGAAGCCTGCCGCACGGTGGTGGCCTTGGCGCTGACGTCGACCATGGCCACCTTGGCGCCTTTGCCAAAATGGCTGAGCTTTTTCATAGAAGCCCGCGGCGCGGCAGAACCAGCGCCATTTCACCAGCCTCCCAGTCCACCTTCTCCGGCGAAACGATCAGGAAAGCATTCGATTGCGCCATCGCTACCACGTCCCCCGAACCCTGCCACGGCAACACCGTAACTTCCGGCTCGCCGCGCGAGGTTTCCACGCGCGCGGGCAGAAAATGGGTGAGCTCGCCGCGTTCGTGAACCGCGTGCGTCAGCCGGGCGCGAAAGATCGGCAGCGGACGCGGCTCCGCGCCGCCGAGAATATCCGACCGCGGGCGTCACAAACAGCTCGAAGGTGACCATCGTGGATACGGGATTGCCCGGCAATCCGAATACCGGCTTGCCGCGGCACACCCCAAAAACTGCGGGCCGGCCCGGCCGTATGGCCACCGAATCGAACACGAACTCCGTGCCCAGTTCGCCGAGCACCATCTCCACCAGATCGTACTTCCCCATGGATACGCCGCCCGAAATGATCAGCACATCGGCTTCCAGGCCGCGTTCCAGGTACCGGCGAAGCTCCTTTTTTTCGTCGGGCGCGTTGCCGATGGGTTCGCTCTCCGCGCCTGCGAGCCCCGCCAAGGTTCCCAGCGCGACGCTATTGCCATTGCGCACCTGCAAGGGGCCGGGAGTGGCGGAGATATCCACAACTTCATCGCCGGTGGAGAGAATCGCCGCTCGCGGGCGGCGATAAACCTCGATGCGGTGCTTGCCTACCTGGCCGGCCAAGCCCATTTCGGCGTAGCCCAGGCGCATGCCGGGCGCGAGCAGTTGCTGTCCCGCGCGCGCTTCGTTGCCGCGAGGAACGATGCTTTGGCCGCGCGTGGTGGCGCGGCTGAACATCACCCGGTCGCCATCGACGGAAACGTGCTCGATCATCACCACGGCGTCCGCGCCGGCCGGCACGGCCGCGCCGGTCATGATCTGCACGCATTCGCCGGCGCCCACGGCGCCGTCGAAACCGCTGCCGGCGCGAATTTCGCCAATGCAGCGCAGCGTCGCGCCCGGACGAGCGTCATCGGCGCGCACGGCGAAGCCGTCGCGAATGGAGCGATCGAAGGGCGGATAGTCGCGATCCGCCTTCACCGCCTCGGCCAGCACGCGCCCGCAGGCGCGCGTAAGCTCGATTGTTTCCGTGACTAGAGGAGGGCGCAGCGCGCGGACGGTGGCGATGATTTTCTTGCGCGCTTCCTGGAAGGAAAGCATTTCGCCGCTCAGAGCCAGGAGGCGAATTGCGTTCCGGAAGCGACGATGGTGGCGTCGCGTTCCGGGCCGGTCGAAATCATCCCGATTTCGACCTCCAGTTGGTCGGAGATGAACTTCAGGTAGTCGAGCTGCATTGCGAGGCAGATCCTTGGCCTCGCGAATGCCTTCGGTGGAGGCTTGCCAGCCCGGCAGGGTGCGGTATTCGGGGTGAATATGCTCGAAATCCTCGGCCGCGGCGGGCATCTCCTGGATCGGCGTCCCTTTGTAGCAGTAGCCCACGCACACCTGGATTTCGCGCTGGGTATCGAAGACGTCGAGTTTGGTCACCACGAACGTAGTGATTCCGTTCACCATCATGGCATAGCGCAGGATGGGCAGATCGAGCCACCCGCAGCGGCGCGGGCGCCCCGTGACGGCGCCGTACTCTTTCCCGCGGTCGCGCACTTCGCGCGCCTCCAGATCGGGCATTTCCGTAGGAAATGGCCCGCTGCCCACGCGCGTGGTGTAAGCCTTGGTCACGCCCGCGACGCCCGAAATTCGCGTGGGCGCCACGCCCAGGCCGGTGCAGGCGCCGCCGGCTGTGGCATTGGAGGAGGTCACGAAGGGATAGGTGCCGTAGTCGATGTCCAGCATGGTTCCCTGCGCGCCCTCGAAAAGCACCGAACGCCCTTCGTCGAGCACGCGATTCACAAGCGCGGAGGCGTCCACCACCAGCGGCCGAAGCCGCTCCGCATATTCCAGGTACTTCTCAGCAAGACCCTCGACTTCCAGCGGCGCACCGAACGCCGCCCGGCACATGGCGTCTTTTTCCTGCACCACGCGCTTGAGCTTTTCGCGGAAGCGCGCCGGCTCCATCAAGTCGCAAACGCGCAGCCCGCTGCGCGACATCTTGTCCTCGTAAGCGGGACCGATGCCGCGTGAAGTGGTGCCGATTTTGGCCGCGCCTCGCGCCGCTTCGGCCGCCTTTTCCATCTGCCGGTGATAAGGGAAAGATCAGGTGCGCGCGAGAGCTCAGGTGCAGCCTCCCGCGCACGTCGATGCCCGCGCCGCCCAGGCTATCGAGCTCGGCCACCAGAGCCGCGGGATCGACCACCACGCCCGCCCCAATGATCGCATGCTTGCCGGGGCGCAGGATGCCGCAGGGAATCAGTTGCAGGACAAAACGGCTGCCGTTGAAAATGACGGTGTGGCCGGCATTGTGGCCGCCGGCGCAGCGCGCGATGTAATCGAAGGAAGCCGCCATGTAATCGACGACTTTGCCCTTGCCTTCATCTCCCCATTGCGCGCCCACCACTACGATCGATTTCATCCTCGCTGCCGTTCCCTTTCGATATGCCATTCAGGCCGCACTCTGCCGGAGAAATCCCGCAATTTTGCTAAACGGCGAAAGCTCATCGTGCTGCTGACTTTCGCCGCTCGATTCATACGGGAAGCTGCTCGAGGCTTGCGGCGGAATGAATATCGTACTCGGGGCGCGCGCCTAAACGCAAGGCGCGGCATGCGATCGCTCGCGGGCCAGTTTCCGTCTATAACGGCGTCGGCGTCGTCAAGAACTTTTTCAAGCACACCCTTACTTTTGCGAGCCGGGAGCGGCGTCAAGGGCGGTCCGACCGTTTTTGTCGGACCGTTCATCGCCAGACCCTTGACGCTGCGGACGGCTCGCTACCATGGCGTCTGGACGAAGCGAAGCTTCGTCCTTGCCCGGGATTCCTTTGCGGCGTCTGACCAAGACTCCTCTCTTTGAATCCTGCGGGGGAAGTCAGCTTCCCACCAACCATCTATGCGATCCTCAACCACGGACCATGATTCACCTGTTCGAACTCCTCCGTCTCTTTCCAGAGGAGGCAGGGCGCTCAATCAAAAACACGATAGGCTTTCGCCTACCACGGAAACTGCCGGGCTGCCCTGCATGGGAGCCGGCGGCACGGGCTGCGCTGCTTCCCGCAGCTTCCCATACAGCCGCACCGCCAACTTTCGTGCGATGGCTACCTTCGCCACCCCACTACCGCGGCGGAACTTCAATCGCTGATAGTCCCGCCGCAATTCCGGATCGTAGATCGAGGCCGTCTGGGCTGCTTCGACCAGCAAAAATCGCAGCATGGAGTTGCCTTGCTTGCTGATCGAACCCAAGCGTTGCCTGCCGCCACTGCTCTCTTCAGTAGGATTCAAACCCAGGTAACTCACCACCTGCTTGCTTCTCTGGAAACGGCTGACGGGCCCAATCGTCAGTACGAACGCCAGTGCCGTCACCGGCCCCACTCCTGGCTGTGTCATCAAGCGCACGGCCGCGGGACGCTTCTCTGCTTCCTGGATCACCGCTCGATCCAATTCATCGATTACAGGCTCGAACTGGTCCAGCATCTCTAAAAGTTGCTGTCTGCGACGACTGGCCCAGGGACCCAGGGACAGACCCTCTAGTTCCTTGCGCCCCACGGCCGTCCACAGCTTCTTTTTTCGGCAGATGCCCTGGCCCATGGCCATGGCATGCAATTGGTTCTTCAAGGAAGTTCGCATGCAGACCAATTTATATCGGTGCCGCAGCAGTTGTCGCACGTCCCGCTCCTCCGTGGACGGAATCCAGATCCGCGGAAACTTGTCTCTGAGCAGCAGGTCCAGAATATGGCAAGCATCACGCGAGTCCGTCTTCTGCTTCCGCACCATCGCCGCACGGATCTCCGCCGCATCTCCTACCCACAACTGATGCCCTTGCTCGGCGAGCATCCGTTCGAACCACTGCGCGTATCCGGTGGCCTCCATTCCTACTCGCGCCGGAATCGCAAGCCCGGCGTAAAACTTCCGAGCCTCACCGTTCTCGTGTTCTAACCGACGCTCAATCATTTCGCCGGTCTGTGGATCCAGCATCGCAATTTGCTGGAACCGCGAATGGAAATCGCATCCTATAATCAGCATGCTCGGCTCCTTTCCTTCCGAGTCTTGGTCAGTTGCCGCTACCAACTTTACTCGGCCGGGGGGAGCCGACGCCGTTATCTAATCAAAAAGAGGAACTGTAGGAGTGGGATCTTGCGGCTGTATCGCCAGCGCCGCCTAGCGGGCCGCCGACTTGTCTGGGGCGGTCGTCGGCTTCTTCTCGTCGATCATTTCACGCAGGCGAGCTGCCGCGACTTCGATATCCTGATGCTTGTATTGGCCCGCCCTGCTCTCCACGGCAAGCACTCCGCAGCGATGAACGTCGAAGAAATCGCCGTAGGGAAATTCGTACCTCTTCTTGGTGTCTTCGGGCTGCTCTTCGTCGATACCCAGATTCCACTTGGCATATTCGCGAAATCCATGTTTTTCGATGAACTCGTTCTCCTCCTGAGCGGACGGCTGATCGTCGCTCCACGCGTCTCTCTCATCCCACACAAAGTACTCTTCCTCCACCAGTTTCTTAGCGTGCTCGAATGCCGCGCTGTTCAGCTTGACTGCCATCTCTCCTCCAATCGCATCACAAGCTCACTTCGGAAAGAATGCCATCCGGCAATGGAATGTCCGGGCTTGTTGGACGCAGTAATACTCTCATTGTAGCTGGGTGGCGCGCACCGAGAATTTGGCTGCTCATCAGGTAGATGCGCCCCGATTGCTGCCGGATTGCCTCAATCCAACCATGCTTTCTGGCCAAGCCGCCGAAACGGAATCTCCCACCCCTGGAAAACAGGCGTGACGCAGGTCACTGACTTTAGAACGCCACCGGCAATAATATAAGTTAGATCGCACGCGTCCCCGTTGCGGCCTAGAAGGTATCAGCAGCTTGGAAACCGCTGTTCGGCTTTGGCAGCGCGCTCTGATAGAAGCTTGCTACCGTCGTTGTGTTCATTGTTTTGCCGGCCACTCGGAGGGACCATGTTAGAAAAAAAACTCGAAGAATTGAAAGCGGAGCGAGAGCCTCTGTTCCAGCGGTTGTCGAGCAATCCAGACGAGACCCATTTGGCAATCGAAATCAAACTGATCGACGATCAGATCGCGGAATGTAATCACCTCATTAAGCAGAAGGTCAAGGCTCGCGCTTAGCGCCGTCTCGGATCTCCGTCCCGTTTCAAATCGCAAAAAGGATGCACTTCGCTCCGCGTTTGCGAGCACCTTGGACTCAAGGGTTCGCCAGCAGCGGAATACTCTTGGCATCGGGAGAGGGCGGAATCGATTTGATAAAGGCATAGATGTCCGCCAGTTCTTGATCCGATACCTGGGTGCCGTACGGAGGCATGCTGCGTCTGGGCCGCCGGACATACTGCACAAAAGCCTGGAAGGGGATGGGGTTCTGGGCTAAGCGGGCGCCGGGTCCGCCTTCAGCCGAGAATCCGTGGCACGAAAAGCAACCATGCTGAATGAAGGCTTTTTTGCCGTTCTCAACATTTCCCGCGGGAGCCGCGCCGGCCTGCGCGGCAGGCTTCTGGTTTTGCGCGAAAACCGCCGCAATATCCAGACTCGATAGCGCAACGAGACCGAGCCCAACGAGACCAAGAACGACCAGCGGTATCGAAAAGCCCCATATACAAGACGATTTACAAGAAAGCTTCACTTCATCTCCTCACACAGGCTGCGTGACGGTATCGAGCAGCGCCGGCTGGCCCCGTTCGACGGCGGCGAGAGCGCGGCGGATGGCTGGACCCAACTCCGTCGGATCGGTGATGGGGCCTTCCGCGTACCATCCCAGGCCTTGCGCGACTTTGGCGAAGTCGATGGCCGGATCGTCGATGGCCGTGCCGATGAGGCACCGGCCGACGTCGCGATGGTGCAGGCCGGCGATGTGCTCCACCTCCATCACTTCGGTGTTGTAGGCCCGGTTGTTGTGCATCACGGTGAGCATGGGAATGCCGTGGTGCGCGGCGGTCCACAGCACTCCGGGCTGGTACATCAGGTCGCCATCGTTCTGGAGATTGACGGAAAGCCGGCCATGCTTGCGGTTGGCGAGCGCCGCGCCCACCGACGCGGGAGCGTTATAGCCGATGCCCACCGATCCGGACTGCCCCACGTGCCGGTAGTACTTATCGAAATTCCAAAGCCTCAGCGCCCAGTTGCTCATGCTGTTACTCTGCGACACCAGGGACCAGTCTTTGTCTTTGATCTGCGCCCATACTTCGGCGGCGATGCGCGCGGTGCTGAGCGGGCTCTCGTCCCACCCATAAGCTGCCCGCACGCGATTTTGTTCTTGCGTCCGCTGATGTGCGGCGGCGAGCTTGGCCCCGCGCGCCGCGAAAGCGGTTTTACGGTCTGAGGTGATCAGGCGCTTGACCTGCTCGATCAACTCGGGAAGCGTCTCCTCGGCATCGGCGCCGATGGAGAGGTCGGCCTCCTGGTAACGGCCTAAATCCTGGTAGTTGCTGCGGCTGAAGAGGTCGAGCGAGCTGATGGTGACGATCTTCGCGCCCGGCTTCAGCCTCGATCGTCCCGGCGAACGTCCGGGCGCGGGGCTATCTGGATCGCCCCCATTTACAGCGCCCCAGAGCAGCGGATACTCCAAAGCCAGAATCACGTCGGCATCGGCCACCACCCGCGCGTCTTGATTCAGCGGATGGCGCGTCGGGAAATTCATTCGCTGGATACTGTCCACAACGGCCGCTTGCAGGAGTTCGGCCAGCTCAACCATGTACTTCAAGCCCGCTTCCGTGCGAGCTGCGCGCTCGGCCAGGATCACGGGAAATTCGGCGTTCACCAGCAGCTTCGCGGTTTCGGCCACCGCCTCGGAGTCGCCCTGAGGCGGCGTGGTGGGAGCGAGTTTCGGGATGCGCAGCTTCATCCCCTCGGGAATCGGCCGCTCTTGCAGGTACTTATCCACGGCCAGCACCACCGGTCCGGCGGGAGGCGTCATGGCGATCTTATAAGCCCGCACCGCGGACTCAGCGAAGCCGTTCAGGGAGAGGGGCGCGTCGTCCCATTTGGTGAAATCGCGGACCAGGTGGGCCACATCCTGCGCGCTGTGATTCAGGTCCGTGCGGGCGCTGCGGTTGGTCATGTCCGCGTCGTTACCCACAAAGATGACCACCGGCACGCGGTCGCAGTAGGCGCTGTAGATGGCCATGGCCGCGTGCTGCAGCCCCACCGTGCCGTACATGTAGGCAGCCATGGGCCTGCCTTCGATCTTGGCGTAACCGTGGCCTATGGCGACGGAAGCCTCTTCGTGCAGGCAGGTCAAAAGCTCCGGATTGCGGTTTCCGCCATAGTTGATGGTGGATTCGTGCAGGCTGCGGTAGCTGGACCCGGGATTGGCGGCCACATATTCGAAGCCGAGCGACTTGATCACGTCCAGCATGAAGTCGGAACCCGCCCGCACGGGGCTGAGAGGCCCGGCCTCGCTCGCCGAAGCTGCCGGGACATTGGCTTCCGGGCCTTCGTCTTGCGCGGCGGCCGGACTCCCCGAAACAAGAGCCGCGGCACTGGTGGCCGCAAGCTTCAGGAAATCACGGCGATCGGAGACCAGGCGAGGTTTTTGCATGACGATGGCACCTTCGGGGCAAATTGACGTAATGGTTTGTGGTTCCGGATTCTAGCCACAGGCACTCTCGAAAAACAACGTAATTGTGCCTGCGCCACACCGCAAACGACTGGCCCGGGAAAAGGTTTTCTCAGAGAAGGAGAGTCGGATTTAAGCCGCGGTCTGCGAACAAGCTCAACTCCTATATCACCGCTCCGTATGTCTCACCGCTCGATGCGTACGGACGCTTTTCTTGAAAACGCAGCGTCCTTCGGCGAAGCGGCGCCCGGCTGCGGCGGCGGACCATAAAACGCCTCGCTAACCCGGACTTGAGTATTCAGTCGCAAGCCGGCGCGCTTTTCGATCTCGGAAACGATCCACCGCGCTTCCTGGCGGCTCTGGATTTCGTCGACCAGGGTGTGGTTCTTGCCGGTGTTGGTTTGCAGGCGCAGCGAATAAAGCGTGCTGCCCGTGGAACTCGCCTGCTGAATGCTGGTGACGGCCAGGATCGAGGCCACCTCCGCGATCTGCATTTGGCGGGTACGGCCGATTCCCAAAACGGCGCGGCGCCAGGAGATGACGCCGTTTCCCACCACGATGCGAGTGGAAGTGAGGGCGGCACGGATGGAAGCCAGGGTCAAGACGAAAGTCAGCAGGCCGACGATAAACAACGCAAAGATGGGCGGGCGCTGCGGCACGTGAATCATGGCATAGAGAAGCGCCCCGCAACCCGCGGCGAGAACCACAACGAGCACAGCCCGGAAGCGGTTGCGTCCCGCGCGGAAGTAGAACTCCAGGCCCTCGGGGGAGTCGGTAACGGCCACGCGGTGCAGCTCTGGCTCGGGAACTTCGGCGCCCGTTTCGACACTCGACTCGGGGGGCGTCGCGGTTTGGCTGCCGCTGGGCATTTCAAATGACGCAATTCGCTTGCCCGACAGGGGCGGGAGCTGGAGCCTCCGCCGATTGCGCTTGGCGAAAAACGGGCAGCTCGAACTCGTCGGAGTAGTTCACTCCGGGGACATCCGCCTTCACGTTGAGCGACCATTGGATTTTGTCGTTGGGATTGTCATCGTCGGTCTGGAGAGCATCCGATGGAATGGTAAATTCCACCGGGATGATGGTGTCCAGCGGCCCGTGGACAAGCGACGTTGCGGGAATATTTTTCGACTCTTCCCAGAGCGGCATCTTGTGCGTTGAGCGGTCCTTGCCGGAGCCGGTCACCACGATGCGGGCGCACCATAACTTCAGGTCGACTCCGTGACGGACATCTGTATCGAGGTGAATATGAATGGCGCCGGCCAGGCGGCCTCCCGGCGAAAAAGGCAACGAGGCCATCTCGAAATAGGTTTTACCAAAGCGCTCAAGACGGATGGTTGCGCGAATGGCCCCGAAAAGCACCAGGAGGCCCAGTAGCCCGAATGCGGACGGAAAAATGTACTTGGGGTCCTGCGTTGAGAGAACCTTGGAGATGCCCCCCAGGGATACGGGCAACGAAAACATGTTCGCCAGGACCGCGGCCACCCACCAGCCGATGACGCTCGATTTGTTTTTGCCTTCGACGCGACTGGCGGCCCAATCCTGGCGCCAAAGCCAGGGGGACGCAGGATTCGCCGACTCCCGCCGGGCTTTCTCTTTTTGCAGCCAATAGCCGTACCACGACCCGAAAATCAGGCCGCCGCCGATCAAGGCGAATACGGAAGCAAAAACGGCGGCTCCGATCCGGCCCGACAACGGCTGATTCGGCGCATTCAGGAAGGTGTAAGCGGCGAAGAGGCCCATGCCCAGGAAGGGAAGCCCAAAGACGGTCATGGCCACGACACTCAGCTTGGATGGCTTGGTCACAAGCCATTTTCGCGTGGAATTGCGCCCGGCGGGATTTGGCATTCAGTTGGGCATCGGAAAGGTAAACCGCGGCGCGAGTTCTCAACTCCCGATTAACGGTCTCCTGGGAAGTTGGTTCCCACATGCCGAGAACGAGACTTCCCTGGGCTTGGCTTCTGACAGGAGGCGTCGTCCACACTTTGCTTTTGGCGCCCCGTTGTCGGGCGGCGTCATGGCCGGCGGCGCGCGGCGCGGGGACACCGAGGTTGATACGGGTTATGTACGCGCGGGCGCCTGCCGCAGGAGCGCGGCATCGAAGCCAACGTGAATTCGCTTCGCAGCGTTCCTCGTTCTAATTGCCGCCGATATGAATATAGCCGCGTGTCTGCAAGTTGATAAGGGTGGTCAAGGCCCACAGGTCGAGCTCAATATCGGGATTGATGGTCTTGGGATCGATTTTGTGCGCCAAGACCGCCTGGCCGCAAACGCGGAAATCGACTCCCGCATTTTTCATTTCGTGAATCAGGGCGATATTGGGATTGTCGTGGCCATCGTAACGCGCCTTGAAGGCGTCGTTGTTCATGACGATATCGGTTCCGTCCTGATGGAAAACGACGGCAATTTTTCTGTGATTCGCAGGCACGCCATTGGCGGCGAGCGTATTCAGGTAACGAACCACGCCCGTCAGGCCGGGATTCACTTCATCGGCTTTTGGAGCGGCTTTGGCGATGTCGAAGACCACTTTATAAACGATCTTTGGGTCTGGCCGCTCTTTCGCTCCGGGAATGTCCGTGGCAACGGGACCGCCGGGTATGGGTAACTCCTGCTTCGACTGCGCAAACAACGGGCCGCAGAACGCGATCAAGAGAGCGAATGCAAAGGCAAGCGGCGAAAATCTCTTCATTTTTGCCTCCCTAACCATTTCCACTTCAGGATTGGCCATAAGGCCAGAAATATTGTATCCCGGCGCCCTTGCGAGAGCGATTTCGAGCGATCGCGGACACATCGACGCCGGTGACGATCAATGACGGGCCTGACGCTCCCCTAGTTGCGCCCAGCTTAGGACAGGCATAGGATTCTTTAGTAAAATTGGGAATTGTCGGCCGAGGGAAAGGCCTATCGGACTGATGCGAGGCCGTGAAAGGACCCATAGATGAAAACGTGGCTAAGAGGTTGTTTACTGATTGCAGGAATGGCGATGGTTTGCCTGCCGATGTCCGCGCATCATGGAAATGCTGCGTTCTCGGACAAGGTAACGGAATTCAAAAACGTAACGGTAACGAAGTTCGCCTGGGCCAATCCTCATTGCCTGGTTGAATTCGACGCCAAGGATGACAAAGGCAAGGTCGTCAATTGGTCGGCCGAAAGCGGAAGTCCCGAGGCGCTGCGGCTTACGGGCTGGAATAAATTTTCGCTCAAGCCGGGGGACGTGGTCACCATCTATGTACATACCGCCAAAACGGGCGCGCCCGCGGGGCGTTTGACCAAGGTTGTGCTCGCCGATGGCACCGTGTTGGGCGATACCCAGGGTAATGCTGTGCCGCCCACCAGCGGCGGCAATGGCCGTGGCGGAGACGGCGGCAGCCAATACTAGAAGCAAACCGGAGTCATGGCTGCAGCCGGTGTCGCCGGAGAAACGAGTCGGTTCACGGACTTTGCGATGGAGAGGAACGAGGGAGCATTCGAATGCGCAATCCTTCTGCTTCAATGGCTGCTAAGTTAAGGGCTGCTAAGTTAATCATTGCATCGTTGGCTGTGCTGGCGCTCTGCTCGACGATGGCCCGAGCTCAGGCTCAGGGTGGACGGGGTGGACGGGGTGGACGAGGCGGAGGCCGGGGTCTACCGCCCGGTTTTGTTGCTTCCGGGGTTCCCGCGATGCCCGATCCCGTCGGGCCCGCCCCGGTGCACGATTTCACGGGCACCTGGGTCGGACCTCTCAGCGTGGTGATGGGTCCTTACCCGGCCATGACGCCGGCGGGCGAGGCGGCGTTCAAGCTGAATAAGCCCATCAAGCGCGCTTCAGACAACGCCACCGAGGTAACTCCCAACAACGATCCTTACGCGATTTGCGATCCCCTTGGGTTTCCGCGCGACCTGCTGAACCATTGGCTCAGCAGCCGCGGAGGAATCGAGTTCGTGCCCCAGTCCAATCGCATGGTCATGTTGTTTGAGCAGCAGCGCGTGTGGCGGGAAGTCTGGATGGACGGCAGGCAAAACCCCGCGAAGGTGGATGGCCCGGGAGCGCCCGATTCCAGGTTTTACGGATATTCGGTGGGTCATTGGGAGGGCGACAACGTCTTCGTAATCGATACGGCAGGACTCGATCCGAGAAGCTGGCTCGACGAGGCCGGCCTTCCGCATACCAGCGCCGCGAAACTCCAGGAGCGCTGGACGCGAACCGACCAGTACCACCTGGAAGCGACCGTAACCGTGGATGACCCGCAGTACTTCACGAAGCCGTTCCAGTTGATGAAGACGGCTTATTACTGGAAGAAGGATCAGAACGTGCAAGAGGAGCTCTGTCTCGCGTCCGACGCGCTCGAGTATCGCGACAGACAGGCCGGCCCCTCTGGTTATGGTTTTGGCACCAAACCGTAGAGTAAGACAGGAAGCTGTGGCGCGGCCCTAGCCCTCAGGATCGCGGCGCGTTGCTTTCCGAAATCCGCTGTGAAAACCGGAGCTGCGTCCTGCGCCCACGCGTCCTCGCATTGCAGGTGGGATCGCAGGGGGCCGCAGCAACCCGCGCGTGCCATGTAGCAAGCTACGTAGAAGAGCGCCGTGATCGTCCAGTCCAAGCAGCCACTTTCACGCCGGCAGCCCCACCCGAAGGTGATGCGATGCCGGCAGGTGTTCTCGGAGCCTGCTTTCCCGCGGCCCTGTTTCCGTAAACTTACTTCAGCTCACAGGACGAAGAGGTAGTCATGACGCGAACGTTTCGCAGCCCACTGACGGTGACATTTGCCTCGCTACTCACCTTGCTTGCCGGCGTGCAGCTCCGGGCGCAATCGGCGGCCGGGCCCATCCGCGTGGAAGTGGACGAGACTCGCGCGCCGCAGAAAATCCTGCATACCCATCTGCAAATGCCGGTGCAGCCCGGCCCGCTGGTTCTTTCGTACCCGGAGTGGATTCCCGGCGAACACGAGCCCAGCGGCCCGATCATCGATATGGCCGGCCTGAAATTGATGGCCAATGGGAAGATGATTCCCTGGCGTCGCGACCTGATCGACATGTTCGGGCTGCATCTCGATATCCCGCAGGGCGCCAAGTCGCTCGATATCGATTTCGATTTTCTTCTTTCCGCCTCGGCTTCCGGCTACTCCGCGGGAGCCTCGGCCACGGCTTTTCTCAATGTGGTGAGCTGGAATCAGCTGGTGCTCTATCCCAAAGGGCAAAACGCCGCCGGCCTCACCTTCCTTCCCAGCCTCCGCCTTCCCGCGGGATGGAAATTCGGCACGGCGCTGCCCGGCGCGAAGCAAACCGGCGACACCATCGAATTCTCGCCCGTCTCTCTCGAAACGCTGATCGATTCACCCGTGATTTCGGGACGCTACTTTCGCGTGGTCGATCTCACTCCCGGCCAGACTCCGGGCCATGAGATCGATATCGCCGCCGATAGCCCGGCCGCACTGGAGATGACTCCCGAAACCGAGGCTCACTATCGAAAGCTCATCGCCGAGGCCAACGCGCTCTTCGGTTCGCATCATTATCGCGATTATCACTTTCTCCTGACGCTCAGCGAAAACGTCGCGCATTTCGGCCTGGAGCACCATGAATCGAGCGACGACCGCATCTACGAGCGAACATTGACCGATCCCGCCACGCGCGTCGCCATGGCCATCCTGCTTCCCCACGAATACGTTCACTCCTGGAATGGCAAGTACCGCCGTCCCGGCGGGTTTGCTTTCGCCCGATTACCATCAGCCCATGAAGGACGACCTGCTTTGGGTCTACGAGGGCTTGACCGAATATCTCGAGGAACTCCTGGCGGGCCGCAGCGGCCTGCGCACCGCCGAGCAGGAGCATGAGGAGATCGCCCGCGTCGCTGCCCTGCTCGATGCGGAACCCGGCCGGCAATGGCGTCCCCTGCAGGACACCGCCGACGCCGCCGTCTTTCTCTACAACGCGGGCGGGGACTGGCAGAATTGGCGCCGCGGAACGGATTTCTACCCGGAGGGCGTCTACCTTTGGCTGGATGTTGACGCCACAATTCGCCGTCTCACACAAGATCGCAAGTCGATCAACGATTTCTGCCGATTGTTTTATGGCGGCGCGAGCGGGCAACCCGATCTCAAACCGTACGGTTTTGAGGATGTGGTCGCGGCGCTCAATGAAGTTGCGCCCAACGATTGGTCCGCGTTCCTGCGCACCCGCCTCGATTCCCTCGCGCCGAATACCATGGACGAATCGCTCAACAACAGCGGTTGGAAGCTGGTCTACAACGACCAGCCCAACGAGCTTCAGGCGGACCGCGAAGCCGTCGCAAAATCAATCGATCTGAGTCTCTCGCTGGGGCTAAGGCTTTCGCAGGACGGAACCATCGCGGACGTGATTTACGATGGGCCGGCGTATAAAGCGGGACTCGGACCGGGAATGAAAATTATCGCCGTCGGCGGCCGCCAATTTTCCCCCGAAAGCATCAACGCCGCGATCAAAGACGCTGAGGCCGGCGCCGCACCCATTCAACTGATCGCCGCCAACGGAACGGATGTTCAGACCTACGCGGTGGACTATCACGGCGGCTTTCGGTATCCGCATCTGGTGCGCAATGAGAGCCAATCCGATTTCCTGGGCGAAATCCTGACCCCGCTCGCCGGCTCGCGATAAGCAACCTCATTCGCTGCCTTTTAGATCGAGTGCCGAAAGCAAATTGAAGTGACCGCTAATCAATAATCCCAGAAGCCAACGCCGGTCGACTCAAAGATTTCGGCGCTTGACGTCGGAGACAGTGTGCTGGTGTAGCCACCCAGAATGAGGACAGTGCCATCGGGGAGCAAGGTTGCCGTATGCGAATATCGTCCTACTTTCATGTTGGCGTCGGATGCGAAACTGTTGGGTCCACTATTGTAAAGGTCGACGGCTTGACTACCTGAGCCGTCGGGCAACTGACCACCGAGAACAAGCGCAGACCCGCTGCCAAGGCCCACGGCTGGGGCAAACGTATGGGGCGCGTTGGTTTTCCCGATCGAGCTGAATATCCCGGCCGCCGGCTCATACATTTCTGCGTCGGAGGGCGAACCATTGCTCTGAGCATTACCTACAATCAAGACTGTGCCGTTCGTGAGCAACGTTGCCGTATTCACGTCATTCCATGCCATCGGAGGACCGGTGGGACTGAACGTGTTTGTTTTGGGGTCATAGAGTTCGGTCGCTCCAACGGAGCATGCCATTGCACAGCCGGTGAGCAGGACCCTGCCGTCCGCAAGCAATGTGGCTGTGCTCCATACGGGTTCGGGTCCGAATAGGCAACGGTGAGAGCGAAGCTACCGGTGGCCGGATCATAGATTTCGGCGTTGACCCCCGTGACCAATACCCTGCCATCCTGGAGCAGAGTAGCGGGAATCCCGCCTTCGGCAATCATCTTGCCGGTAGCGGTAAAGGTTCCGGTCGCCGGATCGTAAAGCTCTGCGCTAAGGTCTGGAGCCCCGCCCACGATCAAGACTTTTCCGCTCGTCAACAGGATTGCCGTGTGCGGACCGCGGGAGGTGGTCATACTGCCGGTAGGAGTGAACGAGCGCGTCGAGGGATCGAAGAGTTCCGCGCTGCGCCCAGTAGCGTCACCACCGGCCACTAATACCCTACCGTCCGGCAGCAACGTGGCCGTATGCCCAACTCTCGCTGCGGTCATGTTTCCGATGGGGGTGAGGTTCGGTTGCGCAGTGCCGTTCGAGCCGCCGAGCCACTCGAGCCTGCAGAACCGTTTGGACGCCAGATGGGGCTCCCGTCGCGTAGGGTACTGATGCGTAGTTTTTGCAGCCAACAGCCATGCCTGCGATAAAAGCCAGCGCAACCAACAACCGATGCTTTTCGTTCACAGCCACCTTCTGTGGCCCCCGAGTGTCGTGCGATAGGGGCCAGCGGTCAATAGAAGCGCGGATAGCGCGCGCATAGAATGATTATGTCGATATAAGTAGCTGAAAAAGAATGACTTGAAGAGCTAACTGCCGAGCAGGAGTGTTTGTTGGATCTGTAAATAGTGGTAATCTTCCCCGGGTTTCGCTCTGATGCAGGTACCTCCCGCCCAAACGCGTTGGATACGCTTCGGCCCGTTCGAGGCTGATCTCCACACATCCGAGCTTCGCAAGCACGGTCTGAAAGTTAAGCTGCAAGACCAACCCTTCCAGGTTCTAGCCCTGTTGGCCCAACGGCCTGGAGAAATGATTTCTCGCGAAGAATTTCGCCAAAAGCTCTGGCCGGCGGACACGTTTGTCGACTTTGATGTGGGCTTGAACAATGCAATCAAGAGGCTGCGCGAGGCCCTCAATGACAAAGCGGAAGCTCCTCGATACGTAGAGACTCTACCCCGGCGGGGATATCGCCTGATCGTTCCGGTTGAAACCGTGGAGGCACAGGGCGCGCAAGCGCAAGGCGAGATGTCCCCACGCAGGTAGGCTGCAGGTGGCAGAATCAGCTCTTCCAGCCACACGAGGAGAACCCTTGCGGGGCGGAGAAGAAGCGCAAGGTCACATCGTTAAAGCTCTAGATGGTCCTACTCGGTCGACCGTTCCAAAACCCTCCTTTCTGACTTGGCGCAAAACGGCACTTGCAGTGGGCGTACTCGCGATTTTAGCCACCGGTGCATTCTGGCTGCTTCGGCGGAATCCGAGCTCGTATAGATTGCCGTGCTTCCCTTCAAAAACCTGAGCTCGGAACCCAATGGCGAATATTTCAGCGATGGCCTGACGGACGAAATCATCAGCGATCTCTCCGTCATTGATGGATTGCAAGTGAAATCGCGAACTTCCTCTTTCTTCTTCAAAGACAAGCCTCGCAACATACACGAGGTAGGGGCTCAGCTTGGAGTGGCGCTTGTGCTGGAGGGTTCTGTCTTGCGCTCAGGCGATAAGCTCCGTATCAACGCCCAACTGGTTCGCGTTTCCGATGACCTTCCGCTCTGGTCCGGCCACTTCGATCGCGAATTGAAGGATGTCTTTGCGATTCAGGACGAAATCTCTCGTTCCATCGTAAACCAGTTGCGTTTGAAATTTGGACAGGGCCAGCGCCGCTATAACACGAACCTGGAGGCGTACGACCTCTACCTGAAAGCTCAAGCGCTGACCCGAAATCAAGGTCTACCCGAAGGTTGGGACCACTGCTGGTGGGTATTGGCACATTCGAGCAAGTGATTGCCGACGACCCAGCGTTCGCCCCCGCCTATGCCGGGCTTGCGACTGCTTACGGCCGGTTGTCGGTCACCCCGCGTTCTTTCCCACCCGATGAAGCCTACGCGAAGATGCGCGCGGCGGCCGAAAAGACGCTGCAGCTTGATCCGTTACTCGCGGAGGCTTACGCCAGCATGGGGCTGGTCTATTCGCGCGACCACAACTGGCAAGATTCCGAAAGGGCCTTCCGCCGTTCTATTGAGCTAAACCCGAGCCTCCCGGAATCGCGTCAGAACTTCGCAATGTCCGTGCTCTATCCACTCGGGAGGCTGGACGAAGCAATTCGGGAATTGCGCAAAGCCACCGAATTGGATCCGTTGTCAGAGCAACTCCTTGATTCCCTGGATCGCGTGCTTTTCAGTGCCGGCCGCTACGATGAGGTGCTCGGCAACTGCCGCCGCATCCTTATGGCCCATCCGAATGATAGTGGCGTCGAAATGCTCCTGGCGCGTGCTCTTATGGAGAAGGGCAGATTGAATGAAGCCACAGCAATCTTCGAGAAACAGGAACAGGCTGGGACAGGTTCACCGGGTTTTTTGGGCTACGCCTATGCCAAGGCCGGACGCAATGGCGACGCGGAAAAAGTCGCAGCACGCTATCCGGAGTGGCCCTGGGTTCATGTTTTCGTCTATGCAGGTCTGGGCGACAAAGATCGCACCTTCAAAGCGCTCGACCAGATGGCCGCGATCCACGACCCGCGAGTTGGGGCATATCTGAACTACCCGGAACTGGCTCTTTTGCGCGGGGATCAGCGGTTGACGGAATTCCGCCAGAGCCTGGGCATGCCCCCAAACTCCCGATAAAATGGGAGGAATTCCGCTGAGCCAATAAAGAGCGTGGCTTCGGGCCCCCATGTCCTGCCTTAAGATTCGCCCTGCCTTAAGACGCCGATAGCTCCTTGAGCAGACCCTGCCCTTTTCGGAACCAGGGCCGCTCAATCCGCTGCCAGTGGCGCGGCAACGTGCGTTCTTTCTGCAAGAGCTGCCGCAGCCATTCGCGAGCTTCGTCGGTTCGGTTTTGAGATTTCAAGAACGCCGCGTAGGTATAGAGCGTCTCGGGAGTGTTGGAATGCTGCACCACCTCGGCGAAAAGCGGCGCCGCTTCCTGCTCGCGTCCGGTCGCCGCGTAAGCCTCCGCCAGCATCAACTTGGCGCGATAAGAGTCGTACTTCGCATCGCCGCTGACGACCCGCTCGAAATCCGGCAAAGCCGCCGCCGGCTGCCCCAGCGCCATCAGGCAAAGCCCTCGCCGGTAAAAGCAATGGGGTGAATCGCTCCGGGTGGCAATGGCGCGGTCGAATGCTTCCTTTGCTTTTGCATACTGCTTTTCGTCCCAATAGAGCTCGCCGAGTTCCTCGAAATTCGCAGCGGAAGGATTGTCGAGAATCGCCGTTTCCACCACCGATATGCGCGACTTGCGGCCATATCCCCGATAGGCGTTGCGCAACAAGCCGGCGTCCGGCAGCATCTCCGCCACGAGGTATACCAACGCGCCCAGGAATCCCCCCAGAAAGATGACCCACAGCCAGAATCCTTGCGGCCTGCGCCGGAAGAAATGCACCATTGCCACCACCTGCAAGATCATTCCCCAGGGATAAAAAAGATAGCTCAGCCGGAAGAGTCCAAACATTAAGCGGCATCACCTCGCGGGTTCCCTTGCAGCTCTCTCACACCCGCATCGCAACGACATTGTAATTGTAGTGGAGAAATAGCGCGCTCGGCATTCCGCGGCCGCCCAGGTAAAAAATGGACGCGATCGGAACGATTTGCCGGATCCGGACCCGCGCCTGCGCGAACTTGGCATTAGCGCATAGGACCTCGCACGCGGGCGCGAGGTAAGTCCAGCGTTTTCGGCAAGCCTGCTCATCACCAAGAGGGCACACGTCGCCAGAAAACTCCGCTTTTCACAAACTGCTGGCCGCGCCATTGCTTCTCCTCGAACGCATATGTCAAAGTACGGAGCAACTCGGGGGAGCGATGGAAAAACAGTGGTGGTGTGTCAGTTGTCTCGCGGAAATTGAGTTGGACAATCACGGCCGGTGCGGGGCGTGCGGGTCGGACGCCGTCGACAGGATCGAGCGCGGCGCCTTTTCGATGAATGTTAGCCCGAAACTCCGGCAACCGTCCTTGCGGATGCGTCGCGGTGAAAACCACGTCGAAGTGGGGCAGCCTTAGCGAGCGGGTGGTGAAACTTAAAGACGGAGAGAGCATCATTCTCGAGTGCGACGGCGATCCGAACGAGGAGGCCCGCAAGATACGCAGCGGGCTGAACGGCATCAGGGCCTGTTGCACGGTCCGGCGCTCGGTGAAGGTCGTGGACGGAAGGATCGTGATTACGCACGTGGGAACGTGGCCGATGCTGGGCGCGTTCAGGAACTCGTAATCGCTCGCGCTTTATCGGGTTGAGGAGGTCTTCGGGGCTCCGCGTTCTTCCAGCAGCAAACGGCGCAGGGTCCTCAAATCCTTCAGAATATGGCGGCTCGCGCCGATGTGCGACTCGAGTTGGGCCAATTTATAGCTCACCAGTTGCAGGGCCTGCTTGCGGCGCGCCAGTTCGAGGTCGCCGGTGCGCTCGATCTCCGTCTCGATCTGCTTGTGCGCTTCCTCTGTTGCCTCGAGGAGATGAGTCACGTACTCGAGAGCGCTCTCAATATTGTCAAACGGCGTTTCCGGTTCGTAGCTCATGCAGGCCTCAAAGGTGCACTCCACGGCTTCAACTGCGACTAAACTCCCTTGCAGAAAAGCATAACCTTTCCGGAAAGTGAATAGCTTTTCGCTATCGGAAATTCAGCGAAAAAGTAATCTTTTTGCGGGACAGGTGGACAGGGCGGACGGGGATGTAGCGCAAGCCTGCGCCCAACGATCGGAATTTTTCCGGCGAGCGAAGAGCCGCGGAAAACTTGCGGCTCTTCGCTTTATTTAGTTTCGGCGCTCTACTTCGCTTCGGCCTTCGCTACTGGCGTAGCGGGTGTGGCGAACTTCGCCGCGGGGATCTGGACATTCGGCTGCACATCGCTCAATTGAATGATCGAGCGGCCATCGGTCCAGGTCCAGACCACGTGGAACGGAATCTTGACTCCCGCGACCACGCGATAGTCCGAGTAATCGACCTGCGCGGGAATGACGCCCACGGCCGTGTCGCTATAGCGCACCTGCCGCAAGAGAATCCCCGACTGTTTGTCGAAATATAATTTGGCGCCGGTGTCGCCGCCCGCGGCGTCCTGAATCACTTCGACCGGCTTGTCGTCGATGGAGACGGAAGGGAAACCGGTGCGCCACTTGAACTCTTGCTTGATCTGCACGGGAAAAGAGAGAGACCCGTCCATCTTGGCGCCCGCGAGGTCTCCGCCGGCGAGCGGAAGGACGCGCATCAATTTGTCCGAGGCAGCCGTCCAGCCGTGAGTGCCGTCGTAAGTGGCGACGCTGTCTCCGTGCTGCGTATGGATGACGGTGGTGAGCTGGTCGGGGGCCTTGGCAAAAATTTCAAAGGGAACCTTTTCCGAATAGGTGTCGAACCCCTCGTAAGTCCCCTTGCCGACAAAACTGGTGAGCTTGGCGACCTGCGCCGCTCCGCCGATGGCCTGGATGTATTTGTCGATTATTTTATCGGCCGAGAGCTGGTTCGGCGGCGGCGCCCCGCCTTTGCCTATGACTTCAACTCTGTCCGGATCGTCGGGTTCGACGCTGTACTGATCCACGAGGCTGGGAATGGCTTCGGGATGGTCCGTGGCGCGATGGCAGGTGTAGCAAGTCACCTTGCGCTGTCCGCCGAAATTGCTCTTATCGAGCATGTTCACCATGATGATCATCTTGCGCGCGGTCTGCTTCAGCGGCGTGTCGATGGCATAGGCGGCCAAGCTGTCGGCGGCGTCCGGAGAATGGCAATCGATGCAGTTCAAGCCGGTGGACGCGGAAAAGAAACCCATGGTGTCCATGAATTCCTTGACGGGAATGCCTTTGAGCAATTGGACGTTCTTGAAAACGTCTTCCGCCATCTGGGGCTTCGGCCCCGTCGCGGGCGCGGCCTGGCCCTGCGCCAGCGGAATACAGATGAAAAACGCGAGTGCTATTCCCAGAACGTAATGAAGTGCTCGTTTCGATCCGACATTCATTTCGGCTATTCTCCTTGCCGCACTAATCAATCATCGGAAGCGCCGTGCTCTATTTGCTCGAGCCGAGCGTCTTCTTTTGGTAATCGTCGAAATTCAACTGCTGATCCAGGCAGACAAACTCCATGATATTCCATTTGGGCTTGAGCGCGAATGAGCGCTTGGCGGTCCAGGGCTGAGTGTAAGCCTTGGGATCGTCGATGGTCATGTCGTCGACGAGCGTATTGTGATCGGCGCGGTGGATGACGCTCGGTCAAATGCAGGGCGTCCGAATGCGGGAGGCCGGAGCGATCCAACCACGTCTTTTCATTGAAACCAATCGTATCCACAACCAGCGTGTCGCCCTCCCAGTGGCCAATGGCATCTCCCATCCACGTGGGGCTCAGGTCGGCGGGGTGCTGCCTGCCGTCGGTATAGATATAACGCACAAAATGGTCGTATTCAAAAACCATCATGACCCGGCCGGGAACCTGCAAAATCTCCATCGGGAAGGGATGATAGTAAAGGCGCGGAATGCCGGGCGGAAAACATTTATCGACCGGGTCGGTAGAAACCGTTGTGGAACCGTCGCCGTGAGCGGGCTTATTGATCTTCATCTGAGCCAGGCCCCACGCGGAGAGCGGCGGTTGCGTTCCTTTCGCAGCCAAGTTATTGCTCAAGACGCCCGACCAGACTCCGGAAAGATCGGGCACGGATGCCGAGGAGGCTGCGCTGGCAGGGGTTGTGCCCTGCGCCGACACACGCGGCGAGAAGGCCACGAGTGCGACAAGCGCCAGAAGCGAAAGCATGGGTCGACTCTTCATCTCAAACTCTCCTCGAACGTGCGCGCCTCCAGATGTTTACCTCAGGACGGCCCCAGGACTTTAGTCTCTTTCGATGGCGGGGCATTCTAGCACCACGCTCTTTCGGGGGACAATGGAATCGCGTCGCCCGCCGAGTGTAGGACGCAGGCCGGAGTGAGGCAGTTCCGGCCAGATGCACGCGGGGCTGGAGTGCGCGGCTCTGGCTGAACCGCGAAGTGATTCGCGGTTCGCGGCGCTGCGGGCAGAGTTCGCCTGGCCGCACTGGGTGAGCCAGATTGTGGGGCCCCCTCCCCCTACCCTAATTTC
>CAWGNM010000010.1:0-235914 GCA_963823935.1 uncultured Acidobacteriota bacterium | reverse complement strand
GTGATCGTGTGTCTCCTCTGCTGTTGGCCGCGGCCGGAAAGGCCGCGCAGATTCCTTTTTCGGGATGGCTGCCGCGGGCTATGGAAGGGCCGACGCCATCGAGCGCAATTTTCTACGGAGCGATTTCCATCCATGCGGGTGCGTACCTTCTGCTGCGAGCGCAACCACTGCTTGCAAGGTCGATCCTGGCTTCCGCTCTGGTGATACTGATTGGTCTGGCTACGGCAATCCACGGCACCATCGTTGGACGTGCCAGCGCGGATGCCAAGACTTCGCTTGCCTATGCCACTTTGACGCAAGTCGGCGTGGTGTTTACTGAGATTGGACTCGGATTGAAATGGCTCGCGGTGGCACATATTTTGGGAAACGCTACCGTTCGTACGATGCAGTTTCTGCGCACGCCATCGATGCTTCACGATTACCACCAAATGCACTCGGCGATTGGAGGCGAGATCTCGCCGACTGGCAAGCAAATCGAGGAACTGCTCCCCAAGCGAATCCAGTTATGGCTCTATCGCTGGGCTTTCGATCGCGGCCATCTCGATACAATACTGGACCGTTGGGTGATTGATCCCCTGCTACAGGTCTCCTCCTATCTTGCAAAACACGATCGTGTCGGAATGCGTTGGACTACGATCCGGTCCGACAATGCGGTGCCGATTTCCTTGCACGGTCCGGCGAAACAGGGGAACGACTAGTGTCCGTGCCAGGATGGGTTTCCCATGAGCCGTTTCTCACTAGCGTCTCCATTGGCGTGCCGTGGTTCGCGGCTGTCCTTCTAACGGGTTATCGCCGACACGCGCGCATCGTCGGTTGTGTAGCAGCATTTGCGTCGATCATTGGAAGCGCGGTGCTTCTAGCGGACGCGCCGAACGGCGAGTCCTTGTACCAAGCATTGATGCTGCTATTTTCCTGTCTCACTTTCGGTGCGACTTTGCTGCTTCCGCGCCGTGATTGCACAACAGGGACGATCAGTGGAATCCTGTTCCTACTCGGTTCGACGCTCTTGGCGTACTCGACTGGAAATTTACTCGTGCTGCTTGCAGCATGGATTTTGTCCATCGTTCCTTTCTTGTGGGCGGGGTGGTTCCGTGCCCGCGCATGGCGTCCGCTGGCTGGTCTTCTGTTATCAAGTTTCGCCCTTGCGCTGGCCGTCGGACTGATTGCTTCCAGCACAGGCGTCATTTCCATCGATAAACTGAAGGGTCAAAGCCCGGGTGGAGTGGCAGCGTTCGCGCTCCTCCTGATAGCTGTGGTCTTTCGCAAGGGAATTTGCCCCGCACACTCTTGGGTTGCAGACGCGGCTGAGACCGGTCCCGCACTTCCGACGGCGCTTCTGCTTAACGGGCATTTCGGAGCACTGCTGGTTGCCAAATTGATCGTGCCGTTGTTTCCGCTCATTGACAGTTTGTTTCCCGTACTTTCCTATCTCGCCATTTTGACGGCGCTTTATGTCGCGATCCGCGCGCTTGCGGAGAATTCTCCCCGCCGCCTGCTCGCCTATCTGGCGCTCAGCCAGTCGGCCTGTATCTTGAGCGGGCTGGAAAGTCGAACTGCTGAAGGAATTGCCGGCGCGATCGTGCATTGGTTCGTGGTGGCGATCTGCACTGTCGCTCTTTTCGGAATCCTGCGATTGCTCGAAGTCCGTTTCGGCGAGAACCTAACTGCGAGTAAGCACCTGGGTTTGGCCGAGCACGCGCCCCGCCTCGCCGTATCGTTTGTAATATTCGGGCTCGCCTTAGTTGGTCTGCCGGGTACCCTAGGTTTTTGTTCTCAAGACCTTTTGATTCACGGAGCGCTCACATCGCACCGTCTCATCGGATTGCTGCTGCCTATTGCCACCGCGATGAACGCCGTCAGTTTCTTTCGTTTGTTCACGCGCCTTTTCTTGGGCAAGCGTCGAACCGGGTTTACCGTCATGGCGGATGCGTTGCCACGCGAGCGCTGGATTCTTGCTGCCGGTGTTTTGTTCGTCGTCTTCGGAGGTTTGTTCCCAAACGCGGTCGTAATTCAGCGTTCGTCTGAGGCTGAACTAGTGCAGCAGGCCATCCGCACCGGAGCTGATCTTAACGCTGTTGGAAAGGTTTACGGGCAGCCTGGGAAACTACCAATCACTGCCACGCGCTGACGCGTGGACCTAACGGGCCGATTTCATTGGTCGCGCTCGAAGTTGGGTATTGGGTGCAACGTTCGTCGGAGTCACTCGATGAGGAATGACAAGTTTGGCGCGCATCTCACGTCCGGCAATGGTACGGGACGGAAGGATGCGGTGGATCGTGATCTCGAAAAGCAGCAGGAGCGCACGCGGAATTTGAGGTTCGGCATTTTCTATCTGGTGGTTGGGCTTCTTCTCTTTCTCGCCAATCAATTTGCAAAGCAACCGCAGGCGGACGGGAGCCAGCCCAACGCGCTCTCGAACGTCGGCTTAGATCTGTCCGTAGGCCGTAAGCCAGAGCCGACTGGAGCTGCTCCAACCGAAGGGACAACCTACGTCATTCGCTTCCGACTCACGAATCGAGGAAACCAATCCCTCTTCTATCCAGTATATCCGGGCACAAATCGGCCTATAGGCCGTCTGGTCTACCGAACCGCGGCGGGGTCTGAATGGGTGTTGCTTTCGTGGCCCAAGGAGCTCACATCTACTTCGGCTCCACCGAGTGTCGGAAGCAAGGTCAGTTGGGTTGAGATGCCTCCGGGTGGCTGGGTCGATGGAATGTATAACGATCCCGGGTCGCCAGGTGAGGATCATGCGTATGAGATTGACCTGAAAGTTGCAACCGATGCCAATGTTGTTCGTTTCATCTCGCGAGCATACCGCGTAAGCACCAACTGATTTACCTACAAACTGATTATGTTTAGTGGAACCGGACTCCCTGGCTACAATTGAATGGCTCAACGGCTGATACAATCACCCGCAGGGGAGGCGAAATCATGACGGCAGAGAGCAAGCCACAAACAGGACGAGAACACGAGGTGGGAACTTTAACCGCGCCGCTCTTGACGCTGGACCTTAATCGCGAGATCGAGCAGCTACGATCCGAAGGGCGCTGGCAGTCTGGACATACAGCAAAGACGCTCGCGAAGTATTCCGATTTCCGTGTCGTGCTGATAGTTATGAAAGCTGGCGGGCACTTAGAGAAACATCGAACCGAGGGGCGAATCTCCGTTCACACTCTCGATGGACGAATCCGGTTCACCACGGCCGAGCGATCGGTAGAGCTTGCGACTGGGCAGATGCTAACGCTAGAACACGATATTCCTCATGATGTTGAAGGCCTCGTTGACAGCGCTTTTCTTCTGACCATTGCTTGGCGGGATACATCTTCTGTCCGGTAGCGACTGAAAGATGTCCAAGACGTTCAAACGTGGCGATCACGTCGAATGGAACTCGGAAGCAGGACGAGTTCGCGGCGTCATCATCAAAAAAGTTGTCTCCGACGTTCGGTTTAAGGGCTACGTACACCACGCCACGAAGAAAGAACCGCAGTATTTCATCAAGAGCGACAAGACCGATCATATCGCGATTCACAAAGGCTCAGCACTTCGACTCTTGAGGTCGTGGCCCGAGAGGAAGGGAAAAAGATCAGCGAGAGAGCGCAGAACGAAACATTGAACGGCGGACTTTAATTGGGCACAGAAGTGCCAGGACTCGAACTGCCCTACCAGCGGGGTCAATCTTAGTTATCTTTCTCATACCATGTGGATTGGAAGTGGATCGGCGTGTAGAACAGTAAATGCGTCCTATTTCAGTGGACCATGGGAATCAAGGAACGCTAGTTTCAACGAGGCCCGCGCCTAGTTATGCACGCTGCCACGCGCTCACGAGAGCTTGCCGCATTCGGAAACCGAACCCAATCTCTCACGGGATCTGAGCCCTAAAGCAGTGCTGAGAGCAATCATTGGCTAGATCGTTAGGGGCGTGACATATGCACACCTTGGTATGAGGATTGACCTTCACGATCTGTTTCGTCGCATCAAGGCCGTTCAGTGAGGGCATGCCGATGTCCAAGATGGCGATGTCTGGCTTTAACTCCTGAGTCTTTACGACGGCGCTCCTTCCGTCGTGTAGATCTTGCTGTATCGTGGCAGGCGTGGCAGCAAGGGAAGTGCAGCCCGCCTCCTTGCCGCTGATGCCGTTGTAACAGGGAATCGGATTAGGCCCAGTGTTGTCGAACGCGGAGCGGGGACCGCTGTAATTCCAATACTGGGTGACGCCGGTGGCGTTCCCAAGGGAAGCGTTCTCGCCGGTTCCCAGCCAGTCATTTGAGGTACTGTCGACGGGGGTCCAAGGCGATCCACTCTGCAGAACGAGAATACCGCTGAGCGACCAGCCTTCCAGCATCTGCGCGGGCGACTTCATCCCTGGGATCGCGTAGGTCGGCGAAAACGTGAAGCGATGCCGGAGATCGGTACTGATGCTTCCGTAGTTTAGAAACAGGTTATTTTTATCTGTGGGGAGAACCGTCCCGGAGTTGGTGCCGCCGCTCGCGCCGTCGCCGAGCGCATGGCTGTAGGTGTAACCGGAAAGGAAGGTTAACCGTGGTAGGCCATGACTCGTCAAATTCACCTTATCTGGCATTGCGGGGAATGGAACGCCTGCCGAAATGGCAGAAGCTCTCGGTCCACGATCAACCTGCCTTGGGCTCTTCAAGTTCCGACCGGTGCTGTTGGAACCTTCGGTACCTTTTCTCAGAGGCGCGGTTCTGGATCATTTCCAAGCGGCTAACCAAGCGTGAAGGCGAGAGCCTGGACGCCGGGTTCGAGGAATTCGATCTCAAAGGTCCGGTCTTTAGATTTGCGTACCTAAGCGCTTGACAAAAGCCGAGTCCGCGTTACTGAACGCCGGCTTTTTTCAGTGTACTAAATTGGTAAAGCTCTTCGTTGTGCGTGCAGTAGTATTCCCCTAAGGGCTCGTGGCCGAGCGTCCAAGTATGCGGCGCCGAGGTCCAGGGATGTGTCAGCACCTTAGGATCCTCGATGGTCACCTGATAGATAAGATAGTTCAGCGATGGCCGGCTGATGCGTTCGATCACGTGTTCCTGATCACTGTGAAACCATCCGTCGCGGTCGTTCCACGTCGCCTCATCGATGGCGATGACGTCGATGACTAGCGTATCTCCTTCCCAGTGCCCCACCGCGTCGCCGCCATACGTCGGATCGGGATCTTTGGCGTGCGGACGCCCATCGATCGGGATAACTTGAAAGTTGTTATTCAATTCTGCGAGTTGAATGAACATCCCGGGCTTGGTGTCCAGCTGAATCGGATATCCGTTAATCGTCCAGAAAGCCGGCGTCCCTCGCGGTTGGCAATTCACCGATGGCCGGTGGAGCTGCACGTCTGCATCGGTCGGATACATCTGCTTGAGTTTGGCGGCTGCCCAGGGCTGGAAAGGAGGTTTCTCCTCAGGCGTCTTTTTGGGATCAAATTCTCGCCTGACTAGGCCGCTATTTCCATCGAGACCCACATCGTTCAAATTACCATCTCCCGTAGGTCCGGGAAACCAAACTCCCGAAAGGTCCGGATGTCCGTCCGCCATGCGGGGCGTGGGGCCGCCGGGCGGCAACGCCTTAATCTTCTGCGCGTCCGACCTACCTGCCGCTTTCGCCTCTTGTCCCTGCTGGGCAGCCACGCGCGTTGGAACCATGCACAATGCAGCCAGTAAGGCTGCGCCACTCACGATACCAAAGCCCCTGTTCATGATCTGGATACTCCTTTCTAAATGCCTATGGCTGAAGCCTATTTACTCTTTTCCGTCAGCAGCAGGGACGCCGGTGAGATCCGCAAAATCCTATGATAATGCTCCAGTTCTGTCGGTGAAGACGATCCGGGTCGGCCTAGACTGGCCGACTTCGGAGCACAGCATCTTCGTCGACGCGATCGGAAATATATGGATCACCGGAAATGGCACCACGGACCGGCAGGCCCCCAAATTCACCAATGATGGAAAATTCGTCATGCAGATTGGCCATTCATCCAAGGCAGAAATAAATAGCTTGGACACGACACTCCTGGGTCGGCCGGCCGGTATCGAGGTAGATGAGAAGGCCCGCGAATTGTATATCGCCGACGGATACGGGAATCGGCGGGTGATTGTATTCGATTCCGACAGTGGAAAATTCAAGCGGATGTGGGGCGCATACGGGAATGCGCCGTCTGATGCGGATCCGGGAGCCTATGATCCCGGCGCCGCCCCTGGCAAACAGTTCAGGACACCAGTTCATTGCGTCCATCTATCAAACGATGGACTTGTCTACGTCTGTGATCGCGTCAATGACAGAATTCAGGTTTTTACAAAGGAAGGCAAGTTCTTGAAGGAGTTTTTCCTGCGAAAGCAGACTCTTGGCAACGGCTCTGCCTATGACCTGGCATTTTCGCGCGATCGAAATCAGGGCTACCTGCTCGTAGCCGACGGCGAGAACAATGTGATATGGACCCTCCGTCGAAGTGACGGTGCCACCTTGGGCAGCACCGGTCATGCGGGTCGGAACGCAGGGCAGTTCCATCATGTCCACGAAGTTGTCGCTGATTCAAGCGGGAATCTGTACACGGGCGAGGTGGAAACGGGCAAAAGGGTTCAGAAATTCATTCTAACGAAATGACGGGAATCGCAGGGCACCTCGTTTGTCAGGGGTTATGCAGTTCACATTGAGGGGCGGATGGCAACGTAATGTTGCATTTTCGGCTAGTGTCGGATGATCCTTGCATCTGTGGACGATCTGTAGTTCGCTGCTATTTCACGAAGCGGCGGAAATTCATGGTGTTAGTAAAGCCGGCATAGACATTGCCGCTATCGTCTGCCGCGACGGCCTCGATGGTATTGCCTTCCGGCCAAGGGATAAATTCCCGGACCTTTCCGTCCTTCACGTTTCCGATGCGGATGCCTTCTTTGAAGCCGGGATTAGTTTTGTCGGTCGAGGTTGAGTCTGAGACGTAAATCACATCTTTCTTGCTGATGAAGACGCCGCTGGGCCGGCCGAATTGCCGCCACTCCGCGAGGAATTTGCCATTCTGATCGAAGATCTGCATGCGACTGTTGCCACGATCGGCGACGAAGAGGCGGCCGGCGGCGTCCATGGCCAAGCCGTGCGGCGTATCGAATTCGCCCGGGCCTGAGCCCTTGTGGCCCCAAGCCTTGATGAATTTGCCGTCCTTGGTTAGCTTCACGATCCGGGCGTTAGTGTCGCCACCATGTCCATCGGCGACGAAGATATCGCCATTGGGCGCGACCAAAACGTCGGACGGGCCATTGAAGGTGTCGGGCCCATCGCCCGCTACGCCGGGCTTTCCCAGCGTCATGAGGAGCTTGCCCTGCGGGCTGAATTTCATGACGGTCTCGCCCCTGCCGTTCTTGATTCTGCCGTCGCAGACCCAGACGTTATCTTCGCGATCCACGAAGATTCCGTGAGGATAATTGAAGGTGCCGGCACCGAAGCTGGTCACGAGGTTGCCGGAAGCGTCGAACTTCATAAGGGGCGCCAGATTCGAGCCGGAGCAATCGTCGGGCGTGCCGCAGCGGTCGAAGACCCATACGCTCTTTCCGTCGCGATCGATGTCGACGCCAATGGCCGCGCCCCATTTGCGTCCCCGGGGCAGCTTGGCCCAGCCTTCATCGACGTGATAAGGATTGGGCGCGGCATTGGGGTCGGCGCTGTCCGCCGCTCCAGCCGACGGCCCTCCCGGCAGCATGGCGATGGCCGCAAGGATCGCGAACCCGAGTGCATAGCGAATTTGGTGTGCAGGCCACATGCCGTCCCCCTCCTTCACGCTTCACGCGCGGCGCTTCGACCCACGTTCGACCCGCGTTGTCAGCGAGGCGGCAGCGAGCCCAGGTATGCCGAGATCGAAATAATTTTCCGAACCTCACCCTGATCTGCGTCAAGAGCATCTTCGACGCCCTGCACCGCCTCGGCTTCCAAGGCGTTTCCTTCCTCTAGCAATTCGCCTACGCTCTCGGAATTCACGGTTTCCTGGTTCGATAATCCCCGGCCTGTCCGTCTCGGCGTTTTCGAGGTTCGACCACTGCTTCGCTAATTATTGAGATCTGCATAAATAATGCAATAATGGGCAGTGGGGAGGAGAACACCCATGCCCAGGCTGAAGGGGAGCGCGGACCTACTGGAAGACCGGCGCAAGCGAGCTTTAGCGTTGCTGGATGCCGGTCATTCTCTCAACGAAGTGGGACGACGCGTCCGATGCCATGCCAGTTCGGTGATGCGCTGGCGGGATACCCGGCGACGAGGCGGCACCAGGGCTTTGCGGGTGCGCTTCTCTCCGGGACGGCCGCTCAAACTGGGATCCACTGAACGAAAGCGTTTGGAGAAGGTGCTTCTGCAAGGACCGCTCGCGCACGGCTACCGAACCAACCTGTGGACCACGGCCCGCATTGCGGAACTGATCCGGCGGGAGTTCGGTGTCCACTATCACCGCGACCATGTCGGCCGGTTGATGCACCGCCTGCAATGGAGTCCTCAAAAGCCAGAACGGCGGGCGCTGGAACAGAATGAAAAAGCCATCGGGCGCTGGAAACAAAAAAACTGGCTGCGGATAAAAAAAACGCTACGCGGATGGGTGCCCACATCGTCTTTGCCGATGAATCGGGCTTCCTCTTGATCCCCAACGTGGTCAGAACCTGGGCTCCGCAAGGCCAAACTCCCGTGTATCGCCATCGCCAGGGACGGCGCGACAAGGTCTCCGTCATTTCCGGAATTTCGGTGAGCCCTCGGCGGCATCACTTGAGCCTCTACTATCTCCTCTTTCTTGACAACATTGGGCAGGAGGAGGTCTGCAGGTTCCTGCGTGAGTTGTTGCGGCATCTCCGGGGACCGGTCATCGTTCTGCTGGATAATTCCTCCACGCACCAGGGGAAGCCGCTCCAGAACCTGCTCCAGCGACATCCCCGCCTGCACATTGAGCATTTCCCCGCCTACGCCCCGGACCTCAATCCCGACGAAGGAGTCTGGTCGCTGGCCAAACGGGAACTCGCCAACAGTTGTCCGGACCATGCCGATGAGTTGATGGAAGACATCATTCGCTCCATCAACGGCATCCGGCAGTCCCCGGCCAAACTGCGCGGCTGCATCGTGCAATCCGAATTGCCCTCTTTTTTGCGCTAAACTATTGCATTATTTATGCAGCATACAATAGTGAGCGGTTGCTGAAGCCCAATTCCCATCGGTGCTGACCGAAAGCTCCCGCCACTGATCAATCTGCTCCTGCCGTGCCTTGATGACATTCGTAGCCACCTCCACAGCGTCCGAGCCCGCGACGAAAGATACAGGCGGATTCTCGACCTGCGATAAGTGCACGATCGCAGCCGCCAGCTTCGCCGGATCACCCGCCTGCTGATGGCTACGATTGGCCATGAAGTTGCGGAAGTCAGCGACCGGCTTGGCGTAGTCGCTGATGGACTGGCCCTCGGAATACTTGATTGAACTCTGATCGAGGAAATCGGTACGGATGAAGCCCGGTGAGATCGCGGTCACATACACTCCAAACGGAGAGAGTTCCTGGGCAATGGCTTGAGAGAAGCCTTCGACCGCAAACTTGCTGGCGTTATAGGCTGAGGCCCCGAATACGCCCCTGAGCCCGGCAACGGAGGAGATGTTGAAGACGCGACCCCGGCGCTGCCTGCGCATGATCGGGATCACGGCCCGCGTCACCACCATCAACCCAAATACATTCGTTTCGAATTGGGTGCGAATCTGTTCCGGCGAGGTCTCCTCAAAGACTCCGAGTTGTCCGTACCCTGCATTATTCACGAGCACGTCGATGGAGATGAATTTCGTGACCGCTGCGTCCACCACAGCCTTTATCTGATCTTCCTTGGTGACATCGAGCGGCAGCACGAGAAGCCGATCTGATTCCGATCTAAAGGCTTGCTCAAGATTACGAGGGGTACGGCCAGTCGCTACAACCCGATCTCCTGCGCCGAGCGCAGCCTTTACAATCTCTGCTCCAATACCCCTTGCAGCCCCCGTCACAAACCATGTCTTAGGCATTTGCGTTCTCCTTCCGTCTTCGAGTTGCCAAGCGACACAGGCTAGGGATACTGGCCCGTTGAGGTAGCCGTTGAGTTACTCACGCTTGGAGTAGCTGACCGCGGGAAGCCGGAAGGCCACGAGTTCGCCGGGGAAGCTCTGGCCGCTAATCGCGACGATGATGTACTGCTGCCCATTCAACATATAGGTCATCGGCGAACCGCTCTGCGGCGCGGGCATATACACGGCGCCCACTTCCCTGCCGGTCGTTTTATCGTAGGCGCGCAGCATTGCGCCGCGAGCGCCGGATGCGGTGGTTGTAAACATGGGCTCGCCGGCGATCACCAGCGATTTTGTGGTGAGCACGCCTATGATCCCGGGCTGGCCGGTGCGGGGAACGGAAAGACCTTTGAGCGCGGGATTATTTCGGATGTTGTCCGGCGTTTCGCCATGCGCCACCTGCCAGGCAATTTCGCCTTTGTCCATATCGTAGGCCGTAATGCGCCCGTAGGGAGGCTTCAACAACGGCAAGCCGTTCACGGTCAGGCCAGGTCCGCCCTCGTCTCCGCCACGGGCTGCCGCCCCAGGAGGGGCCGGAGCGGGCGGCGCACCCATCGGCGTGCTCAGCCGAGGCTCTTTGCCGTCCGTGCCCTGAACATATTCCATGTCTGAAAACTGAGGCCCTGGCGTGGGAACCAATCCGAGCAGCGCGATGGCCGTCTGCGAGTAAACATATAGCTTGTGCGTCTCGGGATCGTAGGAGCCGCCGGGCCAGTTAGCCCCGCCGGTGGAACCCGGCGAGGTAATCGTGGCGAGCGTTGCGTTCGCCTTGCTCACTGAGGGCGGAGTGAAGATAGGGCCGATGCGATATTTCGAGACGAGCTTAACGGCTTCGGCGCGCAGTTCCGGCGTGAAGTCGATCAAATTGTCGATGGCGACGCCCTGATTGTCGAAAGCCGGCGGCTTGGTGGGAAATGGCTGCGTGGGGGAGTACCACTCGCCGGGCACGTCGCCTTTGGGCACGGGACGCTCCTCGATGGGCCAGATAGGCGCGCCGGATTCGCGATTGAAGACGTAAAGGAAGCCTTGCTTGGTGGGCTGCGCGACGGCCTTCACAGTGTGCCCGTCGATGGTCATGTCGGCGAGGATCGGCGCGCAGGGGATATCCATATCCCACATACCGTGATGGACCAGTTGGTAGTGCCACTTGCGCTTCCCGGTTTGCAGATCGACGGCGACGAGACTCTCACCGAAGAGCCCCTTGCCAGGGCGATCACCGCCGTAGTAATCGCCCGTGGGCAACTCCACGGGCAGATAGACAAGCCCTAACTCTTCGTCAATGGAGATTTGCGCCCAAACGCCCGTATTGCCGGTGTAAGACAGCGAGTCCTTCTCCCACGTGTCGGCTCCATACTCACCGGGGCGCGGGATGGTGTGAAAAATCCAAAGCCGCTTGCCGGTGCGCACGTCGAACCCGCGAACGTAACCCCTGACATTTTTCCGGCTCTTGGGATCACTTCCGGTTAAGTGTGCCGCGCCGACGATGACGACATTCTTGGCGACCACGGGCGTCGAATGCAGACCCACCTCGCCGGTGACCAGGTCGATCTCCTGATCGTCGTCTTGCTTTAGGTCAACCACGCCGTTATTGCCGAAGCCAGGAATGGGTGCGCCGGTCTTGGCGTTGAGCGCGATCAGCCGGTAGCCCGGCGTGACGTAAAGGATGCGCTCGTCCTTGCCGTCGGTCCAATAGGCCACGCCGTGCCCGGAAAGCTGCCGGGGCGCGTAGGTGCCGCGCATACCTTCATCCTCCCGGTGGACCCAGAGAAGCTCGCCGGTGGCGGCATCCAGCGCCACGACTGAGCGGCGCGAACCGGCGGTGGAGTACAACACGCCGTGAACCATCAGGGGAGTCGACTCGAACTTGAATTCCGGCCGAGGACCGAGCGAATCCGTCTTGAAGCGCCACGCGAATTCCAACTTGCCGAAATTCTCCGCGTTGATCTGATCGAGGGGCGCGTAGCGCGTGCTGGCCAAGTCGCCTCCATAGTTGCGCCACTCGCCATTCTTTGTGCCCGATTGTGCGCGCGCGTTCATTTCGAGGAAACGCGGAGCGACGCAAATCAGGCCGATACAAAGCAGGAACCCCAGAGCCAGGCGAGAAGGTCTCAGCATTGCGGTCCTCCTATGCGGGTTCTCCGCATCGCAGTGAGGCAATCGGAATTGTGCGTATTCTGTTCCCACTTTCGGCTGCAAACAAGGGAATTTGGAGGGAGGCGGCACATTCCCATCGAAGATTGAATCTCAGGGTACGGGGGCGCCACAATTAGAGACTGAAGGGCTGTGGCCGGAAAAAGCCACGTTCCGAAAATCCCGGGTTTCCGGACCATGGTTTTGCGGCTCCTGCGGTCTTGGACGCAAACCCATTGACCAGTTGAGAGGCTTATCGGGGTCCGTGGCACCTCGAATTTCCACTTCACCTGTCACCGGCACTGGATGAGGCGGGGGTTGGGGGCCGGGAGGTCTGGGACCAGGTCCCTTGAAGATTTCCCGGAATTCGCAGGCTGCCGATCAGATCAGCAAATTCCTCACTGAGTCGTCCGCCGCCAAACAGAACGACGATGATTGCGAGGACGATGAGCCAGTGGATCGGGCTGAATTGTCCCACAGGAACCGGATTTTAGTCTTAACGCTCGCATCCCAGCAAGGTAGCCCCGTCCCTAAAGTAGGGTGCATTTACTGGCGCGAGGCCAAGTCCCGAAAACTCGTTTTTGACTACCCGGTACCGGAAAGCGGCGCTTGAACTTTGCCGCCTTCCGCGATCAATACACGCTCAGCGGACGCAGTCAAACCACTTGACATGGACAGGGGTTGGTGCTGAACTGTCGGCAAGTCCTTTCCTGAGGAAATCGCCGCCGTAGATTTCGAAAGCTTCGCCGCGGGGGTGCTGAGATGAAGGCCATCCTGAAGCCCAAATACTTTGGCCTCGTTGGAGCCATTCTTGCGTTGTTGATAGCAGTGCTGGCGATTCCCGCCATCGCGCGAGCTCAGGCAGAGGCTGACGGCACTGCAAGCCGACCCGTTACGTTTGCCAAAGATGTCGCTCCAATCATTCAAGAGCATTGTCAGGTTTGCCATAGGAGCGGGGCGATGGCCCCGATGTCTTTGGTTACATTCGAAGAGGTGCGTCCTTGGGCGAAGGCGATCGAGCGGCAGGTAGAGACGCGAAGCATGCCTCCATGGCAACTCGACAGAACGGTTGGCATCCAGCATTACCAGAATGATCCTTCCTTGACCGACGAACAAATCGACACGATCATGCGCTGGGTGAACGCAGGTGCACCGCTCGGCGACCCCAAAGACATGCCGCCTCCGAAAGAGTGGCCGAATGACAATGATTGGCAACTCGCGAAGCAATTCGGACAGCCGGATATCGTGATTGACTCAGCGCCCTACACCATGCCCGCCCACGGACAGGATGTGTGGTGGAAGCCGGTTTCCGATGTGCCGGTGACCGAACCGCGGTGGGTGCGGGCGGTGGAGATTCGGCCGTCAACCCCGGCAGGCCGCAGGATCATGCATCACGTGCTCGCGCGGCTTCAGCAGGATGAACCGGATTTACGAAAGGCCCTCTTCAACGGCGACGATGCCGACGGCGACGGCCCAGGAATGTTGATGGAATGGGCGATCGGCAAGAACTACGATATCTATCGTCCGAACACGGGTAAATTGCTCCTCCCCGGTTCACGCATTTGGTGGGAACTTCATCTTCACGCGGTTGGCGAGCAAATTACCGACCATGCCCAGTTGGCGATCTATCTCTATCCGAAGGGCCAAACGCCGAAATATCGCACTTACTTGATGGCTTATACGGCAAACAACAAGTTGAATGGACAGCTTCTTCTGGATATCCCCCCGAACACCGTCACAGAGACCGAAAATTTCCACGTGCTGAAGCAGCCTGCCATACTGGAGAACTTCCAGCCGCACATGCACCTGCGCGGCAAGGCGATGTCTATGGAAGCAATCCTACCGGACGGCCGCAGGGAGATGCTCAGTTACGTCAACCGCTTCACGTTCAACTGGATGATCAATTACATCTATGCGGACGATGCAGCCCCGGTTTTGCCTGCGGGCACCGTGCTACACGTCACCGCCTGGCACGACAATACGGCCGCCAACCCGAATAATCCCGATCCGAACCAGTGGGTGGGATGGGGCGAGCGCACAGTGGACGAAATGTCGCACGCCTGGGTTAATGTGACCTACATTACGGAGGACGACTATCAGTCCTATGTCGCGAACAAGGCAAAGCAAGTCGCGTCCTCCGCTATCCCGGCGCCTTAGCGGGCAGATCGTTCAGGCCGGCCATGCAACCGAGTTTGAAAGCTCTGGCTCTTTGTTTGGGAATCGCGTTGGGGAGCGCTGCACTCGTGCAAGCGCAGAACTTGCCGTTGGAGCCTCTGCACGATACGGGACAGAGCGTCACGGGCGCCTTTGAAGGGTGGTTCCGCAATCAGGATGGTACCTTCAGCCTTTTATTCGGCTATTACAATCGCAATCTGAAAGAAGACGTGGAGATCCTGCTAGGGCCGAATAACCGGATTGAGCCCGGTGGCCCCGACCAAGGTCAGCCGACTCACTTCCTGCGTGGCCGCCAGTGGGGCGTCTTTACCGTGACTGTGCCGGCGGATTTTGGAACGAACAAACTCAGTTGGACCTTGACCAACAATGGGCAGACGACGGTCATCCCGGCAAGTCTCAATCCCCTGTGGGAGGTTTCTCCCCTTCACGATGATGCCACCGGAAACGCGCCGCCCATTATCAAGCTTACAGGAGGCGCCTCGGTACAAGGTCCGCGCCCTGTCAGCACCGAGCTTTCGACGACTTTGTCGAATCCACTCATGCTCAACGTGTCAGTTTCTGACGACGCTAAGATGCCTCTCTTCGGCTTTGTTGGGAGCCCAGGAGCGCAACAACCGAAAACTCCGCCGGTGACCGTGACGTGGAGTAAGTTTCGCGGACCCGGGACGGTGACATTCGCCAACCCCAAGCCCACCGTCGAACTGGCAAACGGCGGCCAGGTTACGTCGGCTGGCGTGAGCGGTGTTGCGAAAACGACGGCCACCTTCGCTGAGCCGGGAGAGTATGTATTGCTCGTCGTCGCCAACGATTGGTCAGGGAACGGCGGCCACGGATACCAGTGCTGCTGGACAAACGCTCAAGTAAGAGTTTCCGTCAAGCCGTGAGCCTGGGTCGCAAGAGGCGTAACGAGTGCGCTCGTCGACGCCATGCGCAACAGGGTGCCCCGAGGCCGCCCCTCACCGTGGTAAAACCGGCGGCTGCCTTTATGTGACATATGACCCTAAGGACTGAATGCTCGTCCTTAGACTCAACTGCCACCCCGACGCCAACCTTGCGGAAAGCCACAGCAGCGACAGCATCCGCTGGCTGAATCGATGCGGATCTTTCAAAGGCAGAGGTCTAGTAATCCCGAAGGACGTCGTAGCGGGCGATGGCGTAGCCTAAAACACCACCGACGAAGACGTCGGATGGGAAGTGAGCCCGCAGACTAATCCGCGAAAAACCAATCGTCCCCGCCAAACCGTAGGCGACCCAAGGGACCCAACGATGGTTGCGGTAGCGGCGCGCGACGACGGTAGCGATGGAAACAGCGGCGATCGTATGTCCGGAGGGGAAGCTACTGCCAACGTGAACGCTGTCGTGGAAGAAAGTTCCACCATAGATTGCTTGACGGGCTACGTCGGAGGGGCGCCACCTGGCGGTCACACTGTTGATGACTATGCGGACCGCCTCGGAGTCGAGTACAGCTTCGCCGGCGAACAGTGCGGTCTTCTGCATGTAGGAATCTCGGTTGCCGAGGCCGACGAGATAGAGCGCCGTGGGGATAGCGATCGTTTCCTCGCCGGTTAACTTACTGTCGAACGCCCGATCAAAGCCGTGGAACGCTGTAGTGTGATCGAAATAGGGCTCGACATTGGGGTCGGCGGTTAGCAGCCCGGCGGTGGCGGCGACGACGGCAATCGTAGGCGACCAGTGCAGTCCTCTCGCAAGTCGGCCGGGAAAAAGCCATATGTTTTCCTGATCGTGCAGCAAGTTATTGGGCAGGAGACGCAAGGAGACGTCGCGCTGAGCAGGCGATGAAGCATTGGTTTCCAGGGGCGCGAGAGCATCCGAAGCAGGCTCTGAGAGCGGCGGATCATCCTGCCCATGCAGCGTGAGCGAGGGGAGAATCAAAAACACCACTGCGCAAGCAAGGGAACAAACCACACCGCGCGAAAGAAAGGGCGCCACGCTCAGAATGACTCACAAATCGGCATTGCGATCGACCCGCGCTGGAGCAAGCTTCGCATGCTTAAGCGGCAGGTTCCAATAGGCTCTTGGCTCCATTCCTTCGGGACCGGCGTAGTAAGAGTTCTAGTTCCCCTTCCCAACAGGCCTAATAATGTCGCAGCGACCACCCTTTGTCGCATCCCGAGTCGGTACCGCGGCCCTGCGGACGGATGCGAACGTGAAATTCCTAGTTGTTCAGTGGAAGAGTAGAGATACGGAGAATACAACCGGAAAATCACGTCCGCAAACGTCAGCACGGCCGCGGCAAGGCCGGCTGCACATGGACGGTTCGCTGACAAACATGACAGCAAGCCCTAGCGCCGCCTGATCTGCAGTGAACGAGTCCGACTATCGAGGAAATCGTTAACAGGATCTAGCGAACAGGCCTGCGAACATCGCTTGGCTGAGTTCTTACCTGACCAGAAGGAATCTCTGCACCCGCTCGCCATTAAAAACCTCGCCGGTGTAGAGGTTGCCCTTCGAGTCCGTAGCCTCCATATGGAGTCCGAAGAACTGGCCGCCGTTTTGGCCCATGCTTCCCAGGTTGCCTAGGACTGTGCCATCCGCGCGGTTTAGGAACCAGACTGTGTTGTTATTGATATCGGAGATATACAGAATGCGTTGTTCCTTGTCGGGCGAGAACATCACGCCTCCGGCGGAACCGCCGCCGGTATGTTCGGCGACCTTGATCTCCTTTACGTACGTGCCGTCCTTCTTGGTGACGATGATGCGATTCGCGGCCCGGTCAGCAGCATAGACCAGCCCGTCGTTGGAAATGTTCAGGGTGAGGTGTCCTTTGAACTCCTTGGGAGTGGGGCCGCCCGGGGTATAGTCGCGGTCCTTGGGATCGGTGGATATCTCAGACAATTTGTGTCCGTAGGCGCCCCAGCCGCGCTTGAACTGGAAGGTGTCCAGGTCAAACACCATCGCTCGCCCGCCCAGATAGCTGTCGGAGCAGTAGAGCTCGTGGGCTGCGTCGTCGATGCGAACCTCTTCGATCTGGCCAACGATCATCGGTGTGGTCGGCGGATACTTGGCTATGAAGGCGGCTGCAGCAGCGGCCTGAGCCGCCGCATTAGCGCCACCGCGGCCGCCGCCCCCGCGACCCGTCGGATATGTTCCTACCGGACCGGGGCCGCCTCGGCCCGGAATGTGGGGCGCTTGGTCAGCGTCATCGCCACCTCCGCCCTGTGCCTCTGGTGCGCGCGGGACTTCGGCGAGAAGCTTGCCAGTCTTTGGATCATACTTACGGACGGTGTTCAGTCCCTTAACGGCGTTGCCGATGTAGACGAACCCCTGTTTGTCCACCGCCATGCCATGCCCTTGCGGTGGGTCGAAGGAGCCAATGACGTTGCCGTTTTTATCGATGTGGATCATAGCCGGAGGGCGAGTGCAGCAGGCAGCAGTGGGAGGGTCCAGTTCTGCCTTCAGCTCCATATCTCTCAGGTCGTTGGGACGATCGAGCACCCACACGTTATCGTCCTTATCGACGGCCAAACCCGTGACGCCGCCTATCTTCCATTTGTTGGGCATGGGTTTTGGCCATTCCGGATCGAACCTATACTTTGGCGCGGCTGGCGTTTGCGCCCCCAAAGCAACACACAAGACCAACACACCCAGACCAACCCATAGCGCAAATGCCCCTGCGTTCCTGTCTTTATTCATGCAAACCTCCCGCACCTGTCACTGGAATTTCAATTCTTGGCCGGCTTTGGCAGTCTTATACACCCGAGGACCTTCCTTACGCATCTGGCAAATTCACGATTCCGAATGTGACCCAACGCGAAAAGGCAGTTGACGATAATTTTTCGGGAGTTGGCCGGTCTACCTGTTCCCTCCCATTTTGCCCGCGCCGCCGGATCAGAAATGAGAACGTTTCGTAAATCCCCCGGCAAACTGTGTACCGCGCCAGCGGAAACTGGAGACAACCCGGAGGATTTACTGGCAGTTCTGCAGGTAATAGCAAGTAGGCAGACGCTAGGCAGCGGGGAGCTGGTCGCATAGTTAGCGCAAGCGAGCGGCGATTAGCCTCAGCGTCGCAGGCATTCGCCGAACTGGGCCGCAGCGCGCAGGTACAGGTCACGATTATTTCAAAATCGAATCCCGCACCACGGTTTGATCAGCGATCGGCACCCACAACACCAAACGGTCCTCAGGTCCGAGATTGCGGTTCCGGTGGCCTTTGGTCGGCGCGAGGTCTTCAATGAGCCCTATGTCACCGGGATTTAGAGTGATTCTCTCCCCTCCGGAAAATTCCACCTCCTCATGGCCGGCAAGGTCGAAAATATATTGCCGTCGCGGTCCTGGATGGAACGCTCCGAAATCCGCGTCGGCTGCATCGGGCTTTGACCTGCGAAGCGTAGCTCCCGTTGTCGTCTCCATTAGGTCGGCGATGTTATTTCGGTCGAAATTCTTCACTTCAATCTTCTCCACGTGCGACAGCACATCTTTGCCCGTGTAGAATCGGTATATCATCACCGGCTTGCGTCCTTGAGCGGCAACTGCATTATTCCGCGTCTGTCCGCAAAAGATAAGAAAGCACATCCCGACAGTCACAACAGCGATGGAAAACCCGAGCATCATTTTCATGGAAGGCTCCTGTTTACCAGGATTGTTTGGGGTAGTCTAGACCCAAACGCTCGTCGGTGGGATTATCCCCTGCAGCGCGAGGCGCGACTTGGCAAAGGCTCTGCCTGTGCGACCGTGAGAGGCTCGCTCATGACGAGCCAACGATCAGAGCCACAGCCCCCCAGAAGCGAGTGAGCAGAGCTGGACTTGCCATTCTGGGTGATCGCAAAGCAGCGTTCTCTAGGGATGTCTCGGCATAGTCCGCTTACCGTCGACTACGGGCGGAAAGTCCCTCACCTCGTCATAAACTTCTGTGATAAAGCGATCCTTGCTCTGTTGCGTGTCGCCTAGCGTGACCTTGTCATACGGCGCCGTCAGATTTGCCGCCAGGACGCCCTGAAGCGACATACCTTGCTCGTCGTGGAGCCTCGTCACCTGGGCGAGGACATCTACCAGCATGGCGCGATAGGCCAGAAGATCGTCCTTCTTCACCAACGTGCCGTGCCCGGGAATAAGCGTCGTATTGGCGCCGGCGAGTTTCTCAATGAGGTCGATCGCCTCGAGCATGCCCTTAATCGACCCGCCGTTGGACTGATCGGCGAATGGATAGCCGAAGTTGCGGTAGAAATCCTCGATATAGATAGCGTTGGCTTTGCGAAAACGCACGACGGTGTCGCCGGCAGTGTGGGACGGCATCATCGGAATAAAGTCCACGGTCTCGCCGTTCATGTTTAGAGTCACTGCCGGCGTTCCCGGTGCAGAGGCGTTATAGCTGTAGGTCACCGCTGGTACGCCGACCGTATCCGGTGCCGGAGCCGGCTGGCCGTTGGCGAGCAGCGGCGGACGCAGCATCTCATTGCGCAGATTCTCCTGCGAGAAGACGAGCGCTCCTTGCTTGGCAAAGAATGCGTTGGCTCCCGTATGGTCGGAATGAATATGCGAGTTGACCAGTACCTTGAGGGGCGCGTCGGTGAATGATCGGATCGCTTTCAGGGTCTTCTCGGCTACCTGTTTGTTCTCCGTATCCACCAGCAGAACGCCGTCTGGCCCGAAAAGTGCCATGACCCTGCCGCCCGAGGCATCGGGATGCGCGGGATCAAGGCCTTGCGAACCATGCAGAACGAAAAGATTCGGCGAGATCTTCTCCGTCACCATGATTTCGATCTTGTCCCAAGGCGTCTGGTAGCCCTCCGCGAACGTGTAAGGGCCTTTTCCCGGCGGGATGATCGTTATGGGGTAATGCGTTTCCTGTGCCCGCGCTGTCGCAGAAAAAGCTGTCATCGCGGACACGGCGATTAACAACAGCCGAAGGTGTTTCATTATCCCTCCTTGCCTGAGGGTCCCTCTCCAATGTTGACCACGCGGACCCGAATCTGCTCGGGATTATCCACCAGCGCCTTTGCGATCACCTCAAGTAATTCATCGTTCCACCTCAGGGAAAAACAATTTGGTTCACTCCGCAAAGTGCTGGGTGTATAAGAGGGCCATCCGGGCGGTCACAATGGAATCCCGATTGAGAACTGTGAGTTCGCGCGCCCGATTTTGGCAAGAGGAATCTGCCTATTCTGTGATCCAGCAAGAAGCGGAGCCCCCTTTCGCTGTGGCAACTTGTGATGACGATAGCGGGTGTGTGGCAAGGGCAAGGTTCAGACGAACGGAGAGGGAGTATGGCATGAGCAATCCAATGAAACAGAAGCTTGTGCCGGTTATTGTTTTCACGGCGGGCCTTCTGATCCTATCCGTTCCGCTGTTTGCTCATCACGGCACCGCTTCCTTCGATACCTCGAAGAAACTCACGCTGAAGGGCACCGTCGTGGAATGGTTCTGGGCCAATCCCCACTGTTTCCTGAGGTTCGACGTCAAGGATGACAATGGCCAGACCGTCGAGTGGGTCGTCGAGACTCAAAGCGGACCCAACATCATCCCGCTCGGCTATACCAAGCAAACCTTCAAGGCGGGGGATGAAGTTACCGTGACCTTGGAACCCGTCAGGAATGGAAAACCCCTCGGCCGTTTGCTGAGTGTCGTCCTACCTAATGGCAAGAAGCTGGGCACCGGGAACGGCGGCGGGGGCTCCTCCAGCGATTCTCAGTGACGATTGTCGTAGGCCCGAATGCGAATCAGGCCCTATCCGTCTTGTGCGTTATTTGAGCCCGTCTCGCACCCAGACGGTGGAAATCGGGGAGGAAACTTCCTCAATGCCAAAGCGTCTAGCAGTTCCGATAATCGCCGCCCTTGCGGCCCTGATTGGTTCGCGATTCGCGCATGCGCAAACTCGCCTGCCGGGCGCCGTCTACGACGTCGATCGAAAGGGTGAGACTCCGGCACCAGCTCCCAAGCGCGACATTTCGGGAGTCTGGGAGCCTGCCAGCGGTTCGCAGGGCGGCATTCAAGGCAAGGGCGCTGCAGCGATGGAATCGTGCAAGCGGGATCCCAAGACCCACAGGTACTCAGTCGACCCCCACGCGCCCGTAACCGATACGGGTTACGCGACCCCCGATTGCGTAAAACCCGATACCGAGCCGCCGTACACGGACTTGGGACGAAAAACGCTCCTGGCTCACATCCCTGTCGAAGGGTATCGCATGGTCCCCGATGCGTTAACCAATGATCCTATTCTCAAGTGTGATCCTGGCGGCTTCCCGCGCATAAATCTCCACAATTTCAGGACCAGCGAAATTTTGCAGACGCCCAACCATGTGGTGATCTTGTACAAATTCCAGCATCGCTATCGCCAAATCTGGACCGACGGTCGCGAGCTTCCGAAAGATCCCGAAAATCCGGCGTGGCCCAACAGCGCTGACGCGCTCCCGGCCGAACCTCGTTGGTGGGGATATTCGGTGGGCAGGTGGGGGGATGACTACACGTTTGTGGTCGAGACGAATGGATTCTATGACGACAGGACCTGGCTGGATAACGCGGGTCTTCCGCAGAGCGACGCCATGCAAGTGGAAGAAACCTATCATCGAGTGGACGCCAATCACCTCGAGCTCTCCATCAAAATTACCGACCCAAAGATGTACACCAAGCCCTGGATTGCGCTAGACAAATTGTCTTTGCGATTGCAATCACCCCACCTCGAAATCCAGGAAATGGAGTGTTCGCCCTCGGACCAGGAACGCTGGAATAAGTATTTTGGTGACCAAACCGGACCCTCCGGTGGCGCTGAAAAGGCCAAATAAACCATTAAGATGAACTCAGAAGCCTTGGTAACGAGTCAGTTCAACCTCGCATGGATTGCAGACAAAATTGCCTCGCGACCTGTTCTGTTGAACCGAAAACTCGTTGCGTGGAAAGGCTGCGGCCACATTGAGGTATGATTTTGGGAGCCAGGTAGCCAGAGTGCAAATCTGAAAACCACATTAATCTGGCCACTCTCTTTTGTCGGCTAGAGGAGACCCGCGATGCCCAAATACGAGTTTCGAGTTAACGGGCGGGCAGTATCGGTCAATTCCTGGGACCCCGGTCAGCCGCTCCTCTATATTTTGCGAAATTCGCTTGGTCTCCACGGGGCAAAGTTCGGCTGTGGTCTGGGCCAGTGCGGCGCCTGCACAGTTCTGCTCGATGGCAAACCGGTGCGTTCTTGCGTTACGCCCGTGCAGCAGGTTGTCGGCCGCGCCGTGACCACCCTCGAAGGGCTCGGGACCACGGAGAAGCCAGACCGCGTGCAGGCGGCGTTTATCGCAGAGCAAGCGGCGCAGTGTGGTTACTGTACCAACGGCATGATCATGGCGACGACCGCGCTGCTGCATCAGACGCCTAACCCTACCTTCGAACAAGCGAAACAGGCTCTCGGCGGTAACCTATGCCGCTGCGGCACACACACCCGCATTCTCGCCGCCGTGGTGCGCGCGGCAAAGGCGTAAGGAGGCAGACGTGGCCAAACCTTCTCCTTCTGTTTCGCGGCGTGATTTCCTCGTGACCGGCGGGGCGTTGGTAGTGAGCTTCAGCCTTAGTGCTTCCGTCCCCAAATTTATTCTTGCACAGGCCGCTCCTACGGCCGACCTAGGCAAGCTGCTTGATCCGCACCAGGTGGATAGCTTCCTCGCGTTTCATCCTGATAGCTCGGTCACTATTTACACCAGCAAGGTAGATGTCGGCACCGGACTGCGCATAGCCATGAGCCAGATGGCTGCGGAAGAACTGGGTATCCCGGTCGAGAGCGTCTCGATCGTGGAAGGCGATACGGCGCTCGTGCCCGATCACGGTGGGACGGGCGGCAGTTCGGGAGTTCCCCGAGGCGGTGTGGACGTGCGGCAGGCCGCCGCCACGGCGCGGCAGGCCGTCCTCGACCTCGGGGCCGCGCAACTGAAGCTCCCGGCGAGGGAACTCACGATCGCAGGCGGAGTGGTACGTCCGGCCGCAGGTGGTTCCGGCGTTAGCATTGGCAAGTTGATTGGTGGCAAGCGCCTAAATCTCACGGTCGACGCAAAGGCACCGCTGAAAGATCCGACAACTTACACCATCGTGGGCAAGCCGCTGCCGCGGCCTGACGTTCCGGCCAAGTGCACGGGAAGGCGGGAGTACGTGCAAGACCACACTGTGCCGAACATGCTGCACGGCCGCGTGATCCGTCCGCCGGCAGTCGGTGCGAAGCTGGTCTCCGTCGATGAGTCTTCGATCCGCGGTATCCCGGATGTGCGCATCGTGCGTATCGACAATTTCTTGGGGGTGGTTGCGCCAGACGAGTGGGCTGCGGTACGCGCGTCGCGTGAATTGAAAGCGACCTGGACGGAGTGGGAGGGTCTGCCGGGAAGTGACGGCCTCGAACGTTACGTCCGGGAGAGCACAATCGATCACGACGAAACGGTCATCAGCAAGGGCGGCGATCCGGCGGCTGCGTTTTCGTCAGCGGCTAAGCAATTCTCCGCTACCTACTCCTGGCCTTGCCAGAGTCACGCTTCGCTTGGGCCATCCTGCGCCGTTGCCGACGTGCGCGCGGACGGGGCCGCGGTGTGGACTGCGTCTCAAGGGACTTATGGGCAGCGTTCGCAGCTTTCAAAGGTGTTTGGCATGCCCGAAGAAAAGCTGCGGGTCATTTTCCTCGATGGATCGGGCTCCTACGGCGGAAATGGGAACGACGATGCTGCCGCGGACGCGTTTCTGCTATCTCGCGAGGTGAAACAACCTGTGCGCGTGCAGTGGATGCGCGAGGACGAGCATGGCTGGGACCCCAAGGGACCGCCGCAATTGCTCGACTTGCGGGGCGGGCTCGACGCCCAGGGACGGATCGTGGCCTGGGAGACACAGATGTGGATTCCGGTAACGGTGCCGGGCAATCGTCCATTGCTTGGTGTGGACGCCGCAGGGATCGCTCAAGCGCACGGTCAGAGCTCCGGGGCAATCTCTCAGAATGGCGATCCGCCCTACGCCGCGGGAAACGCGAGGGTGGTGGCGCACTGGCTGAAGCAGACGCCACTGCGGCCCTCGAATCTGCGCGCCCCGGGGAAAATCGCTAATGTCTTCGCTGTGGAGAGCTTAGTGGACGAGATGGCCGCCGAGATAGGCGTGGACGCGGTGGAATACCGTCTGCGCGAATTGAGCGACCCACGAGCTATCGACGTCATTAAGCGCGCGGCGCAGATGATCGGCTGGCAGAGCCGGCCCTCTCCAATGCCGCGGCCGGCGCAAGGCGGTTTGCTAGTGGGGCGCGGTTTCGCTTACATGCGCTATAAGCAAGCGGAAAACTACGTCGCGACGGCGACGGAAGTGGCCGTTGAGCCAGAGAGCGGAAAGGTCTCGGTGCGACGGGTTACCTGCGCGCACGATTGCGGCCTCATCATTAATCCGGACGGGCTGCGCAACCAAATCGAGGGCTCCATCGTGCAAACGCTCAGCCGTGCGCTGCACGAGGAGGTGAAGTTCAACCGCTCGCAAGTGACCAGCGTAGATTGGACGAGCTATCCAATCCTCAGGTTCCCCGAAGTGCCGCCCATTGAAGTGGCGCTGATTGATCGGCCCACGCTGCCACCGTTTGGCGCCGGGGAGGCTGCCACTGCTCCGGTTGCCGCATCGCTGGCTAATGCGATATTTGACGCTACAGGCGTGCGACTGCGCTCGGTACCCTTCACCGCCGCGCGCGTGCAGGGCGCGCTAAAGAGCTAGAGTAGCCACATCCAGAGATTTCACTGTCCTATAAAAATCGTCTTCCCTCGCCGGACCTAGAGCGCCGAAAACCCCATCAGGATCGAGGCGTTTATTGGTTGTAGATCATGAGGCGATTAGGGCAGTTTTCCGCCGCCAAAATAATCACTGGGAGTCTAAACCTTAGGGCTTGTTGAGAGCCGCCGGCAGGCTTTGAGCTTGTAAATTGCGTAAGCCCGTCTTGGCCAGCAACGTCACAAAGCGTGAATCTGAACGAACCGGTGGGAACCCGCCATGACGGCGGCGCGGAATGCGTTGAACGATTGGATCCGCCACCGCGCGGGGTTCGATGCGGTGATCGATTTTGACAGGGTTGTGGCGGACCCGACCAACCGTGAGGTGATCAGCGCGCCCTACAACTGCGGCGACAGCGTCCATCCAAATCCCTTCGGGTATCTGGCAATGGGGCGGTCGATTGATCTGAAACTCTTCAAATAGTGGCTCCGCTGAGCGAGATGCTCCGCCCGGTGAGCATCGAGCTGACTGTACGTCAGTGAAATGGGCGGCTCGTACTGTCATAACGGGACAGCGCGGTTTTGGGCATATCACCGGGTCGGGCCTGAAAAACGCATTATAAAAGGGCGCCCCTTAGAGTAGGTTTTGATCGTTCGCATCAACGCCTACAGGAAGGAGCACCCTCGTGAATGACGCCAAGTATATTGGGCTCGACGTTCACCAAGCAACGATCTCAGCGGCAGTTCTGGATTCCACCGGTAAGCTGGCTATGGAGTCCATCCTGGAAACGAAAGCGGCAACCATCCTGCAGTTTGTTCACGGACTTCGCGGAAGCTTGTACGTGGCCTTCGAAGAAGGGACGTGCGCGGCGTGGCTGCACGACCTGCTCAAACCACACGTCACGAAAGTGCTGGTGTGTGACCCGCGCAAGAACTTTCTGCTGAGAGCGGGCAACAAGAACGATCGGATCGATGCCCGAAAACTAGCCGACCTTCTGCGGACCGGGCTTCTCTCAGCGGTTTACCATGGAGAGAACGGCTTACGAACTTTGAGGGAGCTGGCACGTAGCTATCTGGCCGTCACTCAAGATCTCACGCGGGTGATGAATCGCCTGAAGGCTCTTTATCGAAGTTGGGCGATTCCCTGTGCTGGCCAGCAAGTCTACGCACCACGCTATCGGTCGGAGTGGCTGGGCAAGATCACGGAGGCCGGCGTGCGTCGCCGAGCGGTACTCTACTATCAGCAGTTGGATGCGTTGGCTTTTTTGCGCCAGCAAGTGCGGCAGGATCTGTTGGCCGAGAGTGGCAAGCACAGCGCCATGAAGTGGCTGCGCCAGGTTCCTTCGATCGGCCCCATCCGAGCGGCTCTGCTGATCGCTCTGATGCAAACGCCACATCGCTTTCGCACCAAACGGCAACTTTGGGCCTACAGCGGTTTGGCTTTGAAGACCTCCGCCAGCGGGGAATACCGTTTTGTCGAGGGGCAACTCCAGCATTCCAAAAGGCTCTTGGCCATTCGCGGGCTCAACACAAATCACAATCACGATCTGAAAAATATCTTCAAGGGTGCGGCGATCCGAGCTGCTGTCGTGCCGGGGCCGTTTCAGGAGTTCTACGCCGCTTTAGTGGCCAAAGGAATGAAACCGCCACTGGCACGACTCACCCTGGCACGCAAGATCGCGGCAATCACTTTGGTCGTTTGGAAGAAAGGAGTCCGTTTCGACGCCGAACATCTGAAACAGCAAGGAGCTTGAGCGTCTGTGGAGAGTCCATCCCCAGATTCATCTCGGGCGATGGCCGGTTGGTTGTCCAGACGCTCTGGTTCGAGGGTGAGTATCTTGAAGGCCGTTAGGCTGGCATAGCGCTTGGAGCGCCAAGTCTTTCGAGAAACCCTATGCCCCCTCGGACAACCAGAAAAAGCGATAGGCGAAGAGTCTCAGATAGAACCATGGTTGACACTGCACAACCACGCTGCTTGTTTGCGTCAGGAGCCAACGGCGTCGCTCCGACACGATGATGAGCCTGGGAACAACGGAACTCAAAGCGTCTCATCGCAACACGGGGCTGGATGACGAGATCGCTTCCAGTTGGAGGCGAAGTGTTTTCCTTAACATCCCCTTTTATAGAACGGCCTTATCGGAGACGTGGTCGTCAATTTCGGTGCCGCAACCTTGCTCTTGCTCGAATTTGTGCCGCCTTTGTGACATAACCCTGCCATGCTAGCCCATCTAAGTGGCACAAATCCGTTACGACTGGTTGCAAGAGCCAGTCGGGCAAGTCGCGGTTAACTAATTGCAGCCACGCAACTTCTCTCATCTGTTCCCAAACCCCGGAGCACACTGACTCAGTGGGGGTCATAGGCTTTTTCGCGAGAACCTGCCTGCCTCACCCTTCTCGCGAGCCAAATACTGCTCGTAAATCCAACGATAGGTTTTTTCAAGACCAAACCGCAAGGAGGTATGGGGCTCCCAATTGAGATGCTTCTTTATCAGAGTATTGTCACTGTTTCGGCCGTTGACACCCTTCGGCGCAGTTAGGTCATATTTGCGCCTAAGCTTGACCCCGGCAATTTCCTCAGCAAGGTCAACCAATTGATTGATCGTGACGGATTCGCTTGACCCCAAGTTGACTGGCTCAACGATCTCGGACTGCATAATCAAATCGATTCCTTTGAGGCAGTCATCGATGAACATGAAGCTGCGGGTTTGCTGGCCAGAACCCCAGATCTCGATTTCGTCCTTGCCGGAAACTTTCGCTTCAATCACTTTTCTGCAGATCGCAGCCGGAGCCTTTTCACGGCCGCCATACCACGTCCCCCAGGGCCCGTAGACGTTGTGCAAGCGAGCGACGCGCGTGCACAATCCGAAATCTTCTCGGAAGTGCCGACACATGCGTTCGGAGAACAACTTTTCCCAGCCATACCCGTCCTCAGCCAATGCCGGATATGCTTCCTCTTCTTTGAGCGAAGGCGCTTCGAAGGTCTTCTGCCTGTCTTTGTTGTAAACGCATGCGGACGATGAGTAGAAATATCTCTTCACCCCGTGCTTCACGGCCGCCTGCAACATGTGCGTGTTGATCAGCACCGACAGCATGCAGAGCGCCTTATTGTGCTCGATGAAACCCATTCCGCCCATATTTGCGGCGAGGTTATAAACGTCGCTCGCGCCCTCCGCCGCTATCTCGCAGTTTTCCTTCAGATTCAGATCTAGGCAGATGGATTCGACGTCATTAAACCGCCGGTACCACTCTTCGAAGGGCTTGACGTCTACGGCGCGGATCCTCTTGTGTTCTTGACTGCGCAATTTCGCCACAAGATTTCCGCCGATGAATCCCCCTGCCCCAGTTACGACAACGAGCGCCACCTGATCACTAATCACGATTCCCCCATGTCCTGCGAAGGCCATGAATCTTGCATCTTCGGCAAAAGTCAGATTACCCAGCTCAATACCTACAGAATTAGCTCATCAAATACCAAAGTGAGGGAATATAGATTATAAGTCTGGTGCCGGGGCGACGTGCTTCTAGGTGGGGAGACTATCAGCGAGGGCGATTTCAACCGCTTCTGAACGGTCATTTGCGCCCATTCTGCGGAGCATTCTATGTATATGGTTTTTAATGGTTTGTTCGGACAAGTTCAAGTGCGAAGCGATCTCTTTATTGGTAAGCCCGCGCGCAACCATCGGGAGGAGTTCCTGCTGGCGGCGCGTGAGCCTCGGTGCCGCTCTACGGATGCCGGGAGCGAATCCTCTCACGCCCGCGACAACTTCGAATAGGGCCTTACAAAATTGCGGAGGACAGACAGCCTCACGCCGCGCCACAGCGCGAATTGCCGTAACTACGTCTGTCGCCGAGGCTTCGTGTAACAAATACCCGCTCACGCCAGCCCGAACTGCTCGCAGGAATGCGCTCTCGTCGGCATCCATGCCAATCATGAGTATCTGCGTGTTGGGATTCAAATCCTTCATCCGGCCAACACACTGACGATTCAAGGCATTCGCGCCAACCGAATCCAGCAGGACCACGTCGCTTGCCAACTTGGCAATCAGGATCGCTATATCCGACAAATCCACGGATTGCCGGATGACGAGGATATCTGGTTTTTGTTGGATGATGCGGACTAATGACTTGCAAAGAAGATGATTACCGACGAGAAGCAGAACCTTGATCCGAGAGCTCGGATTCACTCGGAACGTACCCCACCCTTAATCGCGTTGCGCACGAGGGGGAGTTTAATCCCGGGGATTCGGGCAATACAAGGTTTAGTGTATTAAAGCTAAAGGGACGACACCGATTGGTTAACAACATGTCCTCGCGAGCAGGGCCTTTGCTTCATGATTCCGTGCCGGGATCGCGTTCATGTGCGGCGCCCGGTGAACGCGGCAGGGTGACTTGCTTGGCGTAGAGTTGAGCCACCCCGTCGAGAGTATCGATCTGCTCGGGCGTCTTATCCGGACGCAGACGCAGGATTCGGGGAAAGCGAAGAGCGAAGCCGCTCTCATGCCGGCTGGAGCGCTGTATGTTGTTGAAGGCTACTTCCAGCACGACTTTGGGCTCGACGATGCGCCGAAAACCCTGGTCCTTGAGAGTATGCGCGAGGAAATAGTCAGTGAATTCGCGGATCTCGGCGTCGGTGAGGCCCGAATAAGCCTTGCCGATGTTGAGCAGGCGATCGCCGTCGCGCACTGCAAACGTGTAGTCCGAGAGAACGCCGTGCCGTTTGCCATGGCCATACTCGACCGCCGTGACGACCACGTCGAGCGTGGCGAATGGCTCCTTGAGCTTGAACCAAAACCTGCCGCGGCGTCCCGGCGTATACAGCGAATCGGGCACTTTGGCCACGATTCCTTCGTGTCCGGCGGATAAGGCGGCGCGAAAGGCGTCTTCAAGCGCCTCGCGCGTCTCACATACTCTTTCCGGCGCCAGTCGAAGCTCTTTTGCCTGGGTAGAACTGAGAATCTGTTTCAGCCGCCGGCGTCTTTCCACCAGGGGCAGGTCCAAGAGCAGTTCGCCATTGTGGTAAAGCAGATCGAAGAGCACGAACTTGACCGGAATCTCGCGGAGCAGCGAGAGATCGGGACTCTTGCGGCCCAGCCGCTTTTGAAGCTGAGTGAAAGGCAGAGGTTGGTCGCCGTGCCAGGCCAGGACTTCGCCGTCGACAATGTACTCGCCGGGAAGGGCAGCCAGCGGTGCGCTCAGTTCCGGAAATTCGACTGCTTCGTCCAAGGTCCTCGAAAAAATCTTCAGGCGGCTGCCGCTCTTGTGGGCCTGGGCGCGAATGCCGTCATACTTTTCTTCGACCACCATGGCTTCGGGACGCGTTCTTGAAAATCTCGGCGGCATTTTCCGCCGGAGTCGCGAGCATGAAGTCGATGGGATGAAACAGGCGGAAACGGACCGTCTCGAGTTCATTGCGAAACGCGCATTGCAACGTCTCTCCAATGTCGCCAAGCAGCATATTGGCGCGCCGCACGGCGGCGATGGGGCGTTCGTAAGCCCTGGCGACGGCCTCTTCGACCAAGCTCTCCCGTAAACCAATTCTCAGATCGCCGGTCATGATCTTGACGATGTACTTCACTTCCGCCGGCTGGGCCCGCACAAGGAGCTTGCGGACCAATTCGCTTTTTCCGCTCTGACCGCGAAGGGCAGCCAATTCGTTAAAACATTCCGCGACTTCAGCCAGCGACACGCCCGGCGCACTGCGCCCGGCCAAAAGCTCTTCGGCCATGTCTCCGAGATCACCGTGCTGGCGATAAGCGCCGCTCATCGCTTCACCGCTCTTCCCGGACATTTCGCCAACCAAGCGAGCGAGCAGCATGCCGCCAATGCCAAGGACGCGTTCGTCCCATCGGGGGAAAGGGCGACCGGTGAGAAAAATCGCGGCGCGCACGGCATCTTCGACGGGAAGCGTTTGGAAGAGGCGGCTGACCAGCCGGATTTTTTCTGTCTTCTTAGCGGTTGCGGCGACGGCGTTGCAGGTTTGAGTGAATCGGTGCATCAACGTGGGAAGGACACCGCCAGGACCAGCGTGCTAGAGCGCCGCGGAGAGTTCCGTTATCGGAAGCGGATCCTCCGCCACCGCGCCGTCACGGAAGGTGACAAACGTGCCGGAATTGGCGGCGACGCGGTCGCCTGGCACGATAATCCCGGCCAGATTGAGCGGATCCGCGGCCGCAATGGTCACTCTCTCGCCTACCGTAGGTTCGCGGCGCATGGCCCGGAGCGACTCCACGGCGATTGGCAACGCGAATTGCTCGCCCAGAAAATCGCTGACGAATCGGCCGCCGCGGACTTCGCCGCGCCCCTCCAGGCGGCGCAGCATGCCCAGGAGTTCGCGCCACGGCGGCAGAATACTCTCGCGGGCCAGCACCTCGCGAAAGACCACGCCATAGCGGCGCAAGAGCACGTTGCAAATGGCTTCGAGGGCGCAGTCCCGGTCGGCAGCCTGAGTGGCGGGGGGGTCGGTATAGAGCAAAGACCACCGCCCACTGCTGTGACGCGGGCGGGCGGCGCGTCCAGAACCGTGTCCGGCGCGCCGTTTGGGATCGATCAGCGCGCGCAGATTATCAAAACCATCCGCGGTAATCAGACCGGCCGTGACCAGTTCCCAGAGACCGGTTTCGACTTCGGCCTTGAGCCGCCGCGTGCCGCGCACAATGTCGGGGAAAAACGAAGCTCCACGTTCGCGCAAAAATGCGTGTACCTCGCGCGCCGCAGCACTTAGGCCAAGACCCTGGTGCCCAGCATTATCGTGACGGCGGGCAGCCATCCAATCGGCGTCATCGCGGACGAAAAAGGCGATAGGGGCGACGCTGGTGGGAATCACTCGGCGTCCGCCAGAAGTGACCGCTTCCAGGGTCGCGGGATGCGGCGACAAACGTGCCCAACCCGCGGCGCCCGTAAGGCAAAGCTGGTCGAGAACCTGCGGTGAATAATCGCCGACCCGCTGCCGCAGAATCTGCCGTTCCCAAGAGTTCGCGGGCGCCTCGAAGCCCTGCAACTGGCGCAAGGTCTCCAGCAGACCACGTTCGCCGATGAGTTGCGTGCCGGGCGCGGCGTGCTGCCAGCGCAGAAGCCAGCGCATGAATTGCGCCGGAGTAACGGGCTGCACCTGCTTTCGCAATTCGCCCACGGTCAGCCGGTGAATGCGGGCGAGCAAGCGACGATCGCACCACTCGATCACCTGTGCAGAGGCGCCAGTGAAATTTCCCCTGAGAATCGAACCGCTCGCTTCCAGCCGCAACAGGGCCTTGTCTATTTCCGAGGGAGGAACGCGGAGGAGTTCACACAATTCCGGGGCGGTGGCCGGGCCGGCGTGGGACATCCAACCCGTGACCATCGCCGCTACGGCATCATCGTTCGACGGCACCCCAGCGCCGATATCGGGCAGAGATTCGGCAAAGGAAGCGGCGCCAAAAATCCTGCCGGAATACGGGCGCTGTCTCCGCGCATACCCAATATGTGCGGCCGTCTTGCGTGGCGCGGGTGGCACGATTCTGCCGAATTAGTTCATCGAAATGCGGTTGCCATCGAGGAAGCGATTCGGCCAACCGTTCGACGCAGTGCAGACAAAGGAGAGGCGTCCGGCGGCGCTACCTCCGGCAAAGCCACAAAAGTGAGGAGCGCGTCGTGCAATTCATCGGCATCGCGCACGTCCGGCCAGGCGTCGCGCCTTACCTCATCGATGGCAGCGGGATCGAGACGCCCCAACTCCGAGGCCAGCGCCTCGGGGAGAGCACGGCGCATATCGACGGCGCGCGCTCTGCGCTCCTCGAGGGGCGCGTCGTCGAGATAAGCATAGGGATTGGCGTTCAGTATCTCGTGCGAGAAGGCGGAAGGCACCGGCGTATCCACAGCCAGGCATTTGATCCGGCCCTCCACCAAGCCCGACAGGACGCGTTTCAAGCCATCCGCGTCGAGGGCTTCGGTGAGCACGTCCTTCATCGTTTCGCGCACGAGGGGATGATCGGGAATGGCGATATCGCCGACGATATTCTCCTGACAGGCGAGCGCTTGCGGAAAGACCGCGCCGAGCAAATCCTCGGCGCGCATGCGCTGAATCTGCGGAGCGACCTTCTTTCCGCCCTGAAAGCGCAAGAGAGCCAGGGCACGCCCCGCGGCCCAGCGCCAGCGCACGCCAAAAAGCGGCGCGGCCAGCACGGCCTGCTCCAAAATCTGCTGCACAGCAGCCGGAAGCAGATAACGGAAAACGTCAGCGAGTGGAAAACTATGCTGTTCGCTGAGCGAAATGTTCAAGCCGTTGTCCGTCGCCGCGGCTTGCAGCTCGAAATTGAACGAGCGGCAGAACTTTTTCCTGAGCGCCAGACCCCAGGCTTTATTGATCCGAGCGCCGAAGGGCGCATGGATCACAAGTTGCATGCCGCCGCCTTCGTCAAAAAAGCGCTCGGCAATAATCAATTCCTGCGAGGGCACCGCGCCGAGCACCGAGATTCCGGTGGCGATGTACTTGATGATTTGGTCGGCGCCGCCATCGTCAAGACCGCATTCCTGCTTGAGCCATTCCCGGGCGGCCGCAGACCCTGCCTCAGCACTCTTCTCATTTGCAGAGCCGTTTTGTGCGCCCGTTCGCGAGGCGATCTCCCCGCGCAGCCAGGAGACTTGGGCCGAGAGCTCAGCCGTGCGCGCCGGCGCTTCGCCGCGCCAAAACGGGACGCTGGGCGCCGCGCCCTGAGCGTCTTCGACCAGCACGCGGCCCAACTGCACGCGCCGAATGCGCCAAGACGAGTTGCCCAGCAGCATGATGTCGCCGGCCATGCTCTCCACAGCGAAGTCCTCGTCCACGGTGCCGACCGGGCGTATCGTCCGGGGTAGCCACAACGGTGTAGAGCGAATTTTCGGGAATCGCTCCGCCGCTGGTGATGGCGGCGAGCCGGCTTCCCCGGCGCCCCTTGAGGCGATGATTGACGCGGTCGCGAAAAAGATAAGCGCTATAACGGCCGCGGCGGGCAGCGATACCTTCGGAAAGCATCTCCAGGATGGCATCGAAATCTACGCGGGGCAGATCGCGGTAGGGATACGCGTGGCGAACCAGTTCGTAGAGCTCGTCCTCGCGCCATTCCTCCGCGGCGCAAGCGGCCACGATCTGCTGAGCCAAAACGTCGAGCGGATTGGCGGGAATTTCCAATTGATCGAGATCGCCCGAGCGCACGCAGCGGACCAGGGCAGCACATTCCACTAACTCGTCGAGGGTAGTGGCGAAGATGCGACCCTTGGGAATCGCGCCGCGCCAATGGCCGGAGCGGCCGATCCGCTGTAGGGCTACGGAAATCGCACGGGGCGAACCGATCTGGCAGACCAAATCCACAAAGCCGATATCGATGCCCAACTCGAGCGACGCGGTAGCCACGAGCACGCGCACTTCGCCAGCTTTCAGCTTGCGTTCCGCTGCGAGGCGGAGCTTGCGCGAGAGGCTGCCGTGGTGCGCCGCCACGGTTTCTTTGCCAAGCCGCTCGGCCAGATGATGGGCCACGCGCTCGGAAAGCCGCCGCGTATTGACAAACACCAGCGTGGAACGGTGCTGCAGTACGAGGGCCGCGATGCGGTCGTAAATCTCGCCCCACATTTCGTTGGAGGCCACCGGGCCGAGTTCGCTGGGAGGCACTTCGATGGCGATATCCATGCGGCGGCCGTGGCCGGTATCAACGATCACGGGCGCAGGCCGGTTGTTCCCGGCGAGGAATTGCGCGATCGAATCGATCGGCTTCTGCGTGGCGGAAAGTCCGATGCGTACCGGCGGGCGCGGGAGCAAAGCTTCGAGCCGTTCGAGTGAAAGGGCCAAATGCGCGCCACGCTTATCGTCGGCGACAGCGTGGATTTCGTCCACGATCACCGTTTCGATATTACGCAGGATTGCCCGGCTCTTTTCGGCCGTAAGCAAAATGTAGAGCGATTCGGGCGTGGTCACCAGAATATGCGGCGGCCGCACCAGCATCTTGCGGCGCTCGTGCATCAGCGTATCGCCAGTGCGAACGCCAACGCGGATTTCGGGCATCAGCAGCCCGCGCTGGGCGGCTCTCTGAAGAATTTCGCCGAGCGGGACCTCGAGATTCTTCTGGATATCGTTGCCCAGGGCCTTAAGCGGCGAGACGTAAAGCACTTCGGTGGCGTCTTGCAGTTCTCCAGCAAGAGCTTTACGAACCAGCCGGTCGATGCAAGCGAGAAAGGCGGCCAGGGTCTTGCCCGAGCCGGTGGGCGCTGAAATTACCGTGGTGCGGCGGGCGAGGATGTGGGGCCAGCCCAGTTCCTGCGGCTCGGTAGGCGAGGCGAAGCGCTCCAGGAACCACTCGCGGACAATAGGATGCGCCCAGTCGAGTGCCCGACTGGGCGGTCCATCGGGCGCGCCGTTCGAGCCCTGAACGAAAGAAGAGTTTTTCGGAGGCGTTCGCGGCCATTTGCTAATTGTAGCGCGCCGGCGAAGAGAGCGCGAAGCCACGCGCCTGGAATAAAGAGCCAAGAAAAAGAAAGTGATTCCTGGCCACGTCCGGCTCAACGGCCTCGCGGGCACCGTGTTAATTGGGTTTGGCTACGGACAAGAGATCTTCGGCGTAGAGAGCGCCTTCCGGCGTGTCTTCGTGCTTGAAATAGGTGAAGACGTCGCCCGATCGCGCAAGTTCATGAGCCCTTTTGGCCAGCTCGGAGCGTTCTTCCGCGGAATAGCTCTGCTTGCGCAGCCGAAAATAAGTGAAGTCGGCGGTACGGACATGCGGAGTCTCTAATTTTTCGCTCTCCGCCTCGCAGAGAGCGGCGTTGGCCTCGCGCAGAAGGGCGAAGACTTCATCGGTGAACCAGGAGTCGTGGCGGAATTCAAACGCCGCGCGGGTATCGCGCGGAAGTTGAGCGAGAAAATCCTTGAGCCGCGGCAAATCGCAGCGCAAGAACGGCGGCAACTGAAAGAGCACCGGTCCCAGCTTGCCGGCTTCGCGCAAATCGCTGAGCGAGGCGAGGAAGCGGGAAGTCACGTCTTCAGCGTCCTTCAACCGCTTGATATGAGTGATGGCCTGGTTGGCTTTCACCGCGAATTTGAAATCCGCGGGTGTGGCGGCAATCCATCCTGAGAGCAATTTGCCCGTGGGGAAGCGGCGAAATGTGTAGTTCAGTTCGACCGAATTCAAGCGGCTGCCGTAATAGCCAAGGAATTTTGCGGCGGCGAGCTTGGCGGGATAAAAATCGGGCTTCCACTGCGGGTAGGCCCAGCCAGACGTGCCTGCATACAGCTTACCCGTCATCTCTCAGCGTCATTCCTCGCTGCTTGAACTCGCCCGTGCGACGTGAGCGACAAAAACTCCGTGCTTCGGCACGAGTTCATGGCGATTATCCAAGGCAACTTCCACACATATTACCTCGGACCCGAACGCGTTGCGCCATTCGAACCATGCCTTCAGCAGACCGGCAGCCAATATGCAGGTAGCCCAGAAATCCACGCCAAGGATCTGGTAAAGCCGCTGCATCCTTGCGCCGGGCGTCAACACTTCGATCGCTTCGATCGTTGCGGCCGCGTAGATAAACGCCTTCGACCATGCAGATGGAATTCCCTTGCGCGCGAGGAGAGCCGCCGCAACCATCGCCGGCCAGAGCAATACGACAAAAGCAATGCGATGGGCAAAGGGTTCGAGCACCGGAAGTGCGCAAAACGCGAGGCTATCCATGACGAGGACTTGCGTCGGATTGCCAGCGTCTTCCATGGTCTGGCGCGCCATCCACAGAAGGCCCGAGGTAAACGGTCCCCACGAGGACGGCCCAAATCCAGGGAATGTAAACGGGATTGAGATTCAGGAGATGAAGCTGGACGTAATTTCGATCCGTCCAGCCGGAGTAATCCATACGCGTCAGATACCTTTCCAGAATGCCGCTGAGGGACTGGTGGGGAAACCACATGCCAACCTGCAGGCTGCCCGTGGCCCACTCCTGCGCAGCCCACTCTCGAAGGAGATGGAGATTGCCGCTCCATCCAAAGTATGCCGCCGGCAAGAGCGTCAATCCGCCGATCAGACCGAGGGTTCGCAGGACCATAGGTGTGCGCCGGCGAGCCGCCAGATAGGGCACAAAGAACAGCGGCCATACCTTCAAACTGGCGGCCAGGGCGAGGAGAAAGACCGCCGCGCGGCGGTGCTCATCGAGCCAGAGCAGGCTTGCCGCGACCATAGCAAAGATCAAGAACTGCGCATTCCCCAGGCTGAGTTCCTGCACTACAAACCCGCCGCACAAGAGCATGAGAAGGAGCCACCAGTAGCCGGTCCTGGCAAGACCCAGACGGCGCCCAAGCGCGCGAATCACAAGATATAAGGCCGCGCACTCTGAGCACAACAGCCCAGACCGCGACGGCTGCTTTATAGGGCAGCAATGCAAAAGGCAAGAAAACGAGCAAAAACAGGGGCGTATAGCGGAAATATTGGGGCCAGCCGATACCGCTCAGCGGGCCATACAAATGACCATGGCCTTCGACCAATACGCGCGATGCGCGGTAATAAACGATAAAATCGCTAGAACGCGTAGCGCGAACATAAAGAAAGAAGACGGCTAGCGGCGCCAGTACAATAAAAAGCGCCTGAAGCACACGATTAGCACGCATGCACCACTCCCCCGACGAATTGTCAGAACGCTTGAGCTATGTTGTCTACCCGTGCCTCCGACAGCACGAGTGAAGAAACTCGAAGGCTGGAACGAGTAATATCACAGAAGCTGGCCGATGAGAAGTTCGATCCGCGAAATTCGAAGCTCGATTGACTCAGGACTCCTGAGGAGTAAACTGCGCTCGCGATTTCGCTAAATGGCGCCTCCGATGCCACCGGCACAGCAAGAATTTCCAAGCACCGTGCATTCAATTTTGTCACACGTCAGCGAGTTCGGGCGCGACCTCTGGCGCCGCCTCAATCTTGCGGATCGGCTGGCCTTAGCGGCCGTGCTGATCTATGCCCTGCTGGCGCTTTTCGGGCTGGCCTGAGAGGCGCGTTCCGGGCATCGCGATCTTGCGCTTAGTCGTCATCGCTCGCGGCGGGTTATCTGGTCGTTCGCGGGCTGCTTTGGACGCGCGCTCAGTGGCTCTGGAGCATGCGCAACCAATTGATCGACTTGTATGTTTTCCTGGCCGTCGTTCCTCTGGTGCTGCTGCTGGCCATGGGCGCGCTTTCGCTTTACCTCCTCTATTGGCATTTCGGGGCTTATCTTCTGTATGCGGACCTGGAAAAACGCATCGATCAGGTCGAGTCCACGGCCGACACGCTCATCACGGCCTATGCTCTGGAGAGCGCCGCGAGCGGCGCGGGAGCACCGGTCGGTCCGGTTACGGCGCCGCCTCCCCGTCGCGAGGCGTTTTTCGCCGCAGCCCAGGAAAGCTTCCCCGGGTTGAAGATTGAATTGGGCGCCGGCCAGGAATTGCTCGCGCGAGGGAGCGGGGGGCGGCGGCCGCGCTTCGAAGGATTGGTGGAGGATCACGGCACGCTGAAACTGCGCGCCGTGACCGCGCGGCGCTTGCTGAACGGCCAGGAGATCGTCCTGTCGGCCGAGGTGCCGGTAACGCCGGAATTCGTGGCCACGCTCGGGCCGCAGCTTGGCCCCGTGGAAGTCGTTATCGCACGCGCAGCACAGCAGGCGCCCCCACCCGCATTCTTTTATCGAAGCCGCGGCAGCATCCTCGTTCCTGTGCGGCAGGTGCAGGCTGCAGGCCGCGCGCTGCCTCCTCGGCGGCACTGGTTCGACTTCAGAGTGACCGGCTTCGTGCGGCTCGATGCCGTGAATCTGGCCGATGTCTCGAATCCGCGAGCGGCCGTGCCGGTGATCGTGCGATACACGGCGTGGGCTTCGCAGATCAATGGGCTGCTGCTCGCGCTGGTCGGCGAATGGGGCGGCATAGCCGTGACGGCGTTGCTCGTGGCCGGGGCGATTTTTCTGGTTATCGAATTTGCCGCCTTCGCCGGCAGCATCTCCCTGACGCGTTCGATGACGCGCGCCGTAGACGACCTTTATCAGGCCACTCGCTACGTCGAATCCGGCGATTTCAGCCATCGCATAGAAATCCGGCGGCGCGATCAGCTCGGCGCTCTGGCAAGCTCCTTCAACTCCATGACCGCATCCGTGGCTACTCTGATTGACGAGCAGCGCCAGCTCCAACGGCTGGAACACGAGCTGGCCATTGCCCGCGAAGTGCAAGCGCAGCTTTTCCCAACGGAGAAACCCGCTGTGCAGGGTGTGGAGATCGAGGCGGTCTGCCGCCCGGCGCGCGTCGTGAGCGGGGATTATTACGATTTCCTGCCGCTGGGCCCGGGACGCCTGGGTTTGGCCCTAGCGGATATCAGCGGCAAAGGTATCTCGGCCGCGCTGATTATGGCCAGCCTGCAGGCAGCGCTGCGCAGCCAGGCGCTATTCAACGGTCGAGGTCCCGGCAGTACCGCGGAAATTGTCGCGCGCCTGAACCAGCACCTGTTTCGCAGCACGTCGGCGGACCGCTATGCGACGTTCTTTTATGGCGTCTACGATGCGCAAACGCGCCAGTTGGAGTACACCAATGCCGGCCATCCCGCGCCGCTTTGCATCACCGGCGAAAAAGTGCAGCGGCTGAGCGTGGGCGGCACGGTGCTCGGCCTTTTCGACGATCGCCGCTATGAGTCGCAAGTTATCGAAGTGCCGCCCGGAAGCTTGCTGATTGCTTACAGCGATGGCCTGACCGAAGCGGAAGATCCGGACGGCCGCGAACTCGGCGAGCAGCGCCTGCTCGACGTGGTTTTACGGTTGCGGCAGGAGACAGCCCGGGTCGTGCTGAAAAATGTGCTCGAGGCAGTCGATCAGTGGACCGGGCCCGTCGAGCAGATGGACGACATCACGATTATCGTGGCGCGTTTTTGACCAACCAACACAGCGTGGATAACAACGGGTTGTTTGCGCGGGCCACGACCGAGCCATAATCCGAACGACTTGCCCGAGGTTCTCAGACTACCTCTTCATTCCAGCTTTCCAAGCGCTCCTTGATGCGGCGCATGAACTGATGCGCCATGGCGCCATCCACCACCCGGTGATCGTAACTCAAGGTGAGATACACCATGGAACGGATGGCGATGGCATCATCAATGACGACTGGGCGCTTCTGGATCGCCCCGATACCTAGAATGGCAACGTTGGGCTGATTGATCACCGGCAGACCCATCAACCCGCCGAAGGTACCCGGATTGGTGATGGAGAAAGTGCTCTCCTGAACCTCCTCGGGCTTCAATTTTTTCGCGCGGGCCCGCTCAGCCAAATCATTGATTCCCCGCTGCAAGCCGAGGAAATTCTTCTCCTCGGCATTCTTGAGCACGGGAACGATCAAGCCCCAATCGAGCGCCACCGCAATACCGATATTGATCTCGCCGTGCACGACGACGTTGATGCCGTCCACGGAAGCGTTCACCATCGGGAAATCACGAAGAGCGTCCACGCAGGCGCGCACGAAAAACGGCATGAAGGTGAGCTTCATCTGGTGCCTTCGCTCGAATTCGGCGCGAGCCTGCTCACGCACGTGCGCGATGCGAGTCATGTCCGCCTCATCGATGGAGTAGACGTGGGGCGAAACCCGTTTGGAAAGAACCATATGCTCGGCAATGCGCTGGCGCATCACACTCATCGGCCGAACTTCGTAGTGGCCGAAATAGATGCGCTCGCGTGGCACCGCCGTCTCCAGCAGCGGAGAGGGCGAGGGTGCGGGAATTGACGGCGGGGCGGAAGGCCGAGGCTCAGCTTGGAGGGCGGGCGTGGCAGGCCGCTCGGCGGCGGAAATAGCCGCGAGCACGTCTTTCTTGCTGATGCGTCCTCCGACGCCGCTGCCTTGAATGGTAGCTAGATCGATCTGGTTTTCACGGGCGAGGCGGCGCACCAGTGGAGAGCTGCGAATGCGTTTGCCGTCCGGGGAAACGCTCTCTTCCTCTTCTTCCTCGGAGGCCAGAGCTTCTTGAGGCGCCGTAATATCCGGCATCGGCTTTTGTTGCGGAGGCGGGGCGGCTCGCCGGTCAGCGCGCACTTCGGGCTGTTGCCGAGGTGATGATGGGGCCTGCGCGGGGGGAGCCTGCGCCTTGGCCGATGCGGCTGGTATGGCTGGCGCTTCAGCCGGGCGAGCGGCCACGGGCTTCGCTGCGGACTGAGATCCTGCGGAATCGATGACGGCTACCACGGTCTGGATGGGAACCGTTTTGCCCTCTTCGACGCGAATCTCCCTGAGGACGCCGGCGGCGGGTGATGGGATTTCGGCATCGACCTTGTCGGTGGAGATTTCAAAAAGCGGCTCATCGCGTTCTATCGAATCTCCAGGCTTTTTCAGCCATTTCGTGATGGTGCCTTCGAAGATGCTTTCCCCCATCTGGGGCATGATGACTTCGACGGCCATGGCTCTCTCCTATACCTCGCGTGTGGAACTCGCTGCGCCATAAACCGCGGGAGGGCAGCCGGACCCATCTAAAGCATGCACTCGACGGTTCGATAAGTTCAATAGCGGGCCAGATCGCGCGCGGCTGCCGCGATGCGCTCCGCGTTTGGCAGAAAATGCTCCTCGAGCGGCGGCGAAAACGGCACGGGCGTATCGAGCGAGGTCACCCTCCGAACGGGCCCGTCCAAGTCCTCGAAAGCCGAGTCGGTGACCACCGCGGCAATCTCGCCGGCGATGCCGCCGGTACGCGTATCTTCGTGCACTACGAGCAGCTTGCTCGTGCGCCTGACGGATTCGATGATGGTCTCGCGATCGAGCGGCAGCAGCGTGCGAAGATCGACGACTTCGGCTTCTATGCCTTCTTGCGCCAGTTGCGCGGCTGCGTCGAGCGAAGCGTGCACCATGGCAGCGTAGGTGACGATAGTCAAGTCACGCCCCGGCCGCCGCACGATGGCTTGGCCGATGGGTACGGTGTAATCCCCTTCCGGCACTTCTTCCTTGATGCGCCGATAGAGAAATTTGTGTTCAAAGAAAAGCACGGGATTGTTATCGCGTATCGCCGATTTGAGCAGCCCCTTGGCATCGTAAGGCGTAGCGGGATAGACCACCTTCAGGCCAGGCGTATGGACAAAGTACATCTCCGGATTCGCGGAATGGAATGCGCTGCCGTGCACGCCGCCGCCGGCAGGTCCTCGAATGACGATGGGCACAGGAGCGCCCCAGCGATAGTGGGATTTGGCCGCGAAGTTGGTGATCTGGTTGAAGGCGCAGGCAATGAAGTCGATGAACTGCATCTCCGCTACGGGGCGCAGGCCAAGATAGCTCATACCCACCGCGGCGCCCACAATGGCGGTCTCGCTGATGGGAGTATCGATCACGCGCTCCCAGCCGAAGCGCTCGAGAAGGCCGGCAGTGGCCTTGAACGCGCCGCCGTAAACGCCAATATCTTCGCCGATCAACAAGACAGCCGGGTCGCGGTCCATTTCTTCGAGCAGGGCCTGCCGAATGGCATCGAGATAGGTTAGCTGGGCCATGGCTATCTCCGCGTCCTGCGGGGAGCACGGGCCGGCATTTTGTTTTTGCCATCCTTTTGCGCCAGCTGCTCAGGTTTTGGCTCGATGACCGAATCCCGCTGCTCGGACTGATCGTTAGCACGATCATGGGGACCAGCGCCCGCAGCCTGCATGGCGTCATAACTGGGGATGGTCCATTCCGGCTTCACGCTGGACTTCGGCGGCATCAGTTCTTCTTTAGCGCGATGCCATTCCGCTTCCACGGTATGGCAGCCCTGACAATACACCCCTTCTTCGGCGAGTTCCGGTGGCGGAAAGGGAGAATTCTCGGCGAACTCGAGATCGACGGCCAACTCGCTTTCGATACGCTCGTGTATCTCGGTTTTATCCTTTTCGTTCCAGAGCTCATGCTGGCTAAGATATTTCTCATAGCGGCTTAGGGGATCGCGCGCTTTCCAATACTCCAGCATTTCGCGCGGGACGTACTCAGCGGCGTCGTGCTGCGCATGCCCGGTCATGCGCATGGTTTTGGATTCGATCAGCACGGGGCCTTCGCCCCGGCGCGCTTTTTCGACCGCTTCGCGCGCCGTGCGCCAGACGGCCACGACGTCATTGCCATCCACTATGTAGCTGGCGATCCCGTACGCACGGGCTCGGTCGGCAAAGTCGCGCAAGGGAGCTTGCCGGCTGACAGGAGTGGAGTAAGCCCATTGATTATTCTCGACAATAAGGACGAATGGCGCGCGCTGCACGGCGGCCAGGTTCATGCCTTCGTGAAACGCACCCGTGGACGTGCCGCCGTCGCCGATCCAGGTCATGGACACGATTTTCTGGCCCAAGTAGCGGCCGCCCATGGCCACCCCGGTCATCACCGGGATCAGATCGCCCAACATGGAGATCGGAGAAACGACATGCCGGCCCTTCAGATCGCCGAAGTGGCTTGTGCCATCCTTGCCCTGGGTGGGCGAGGTAACCCGCGCCATGTATTGGGTGAGAATGTCGCGCGGCTTGTAGCCGCGGACCAGAAGTGCGCCCACGTTGCGGATCATAGGCGCGATCCAATCTCCCTCGGCCAAGGCATAGGCCGTGCCTACGGACGTGGCTTCCTGCCCCAGGCTTCCATACAGGCCGCCGACGACTTTATTTTGCCGGAATAGGCGTACCAGCAGTTCCTCGAGCGAGCGGTTGAGCCGCATGTAGTAGTAGAGCTCGAGCGACCGTTCCCTGGTCAGATCGGGCCGCGTTGCCGTCCGACTTCATGCGTTCTCCTTCACGCCGTGCCTACCGATATCGATTCCCGCAGCCAATCGTCGAGATCGCCGGATGTTGCCGAAGTCAACTCCAAACCAAAAGCTTCGCTAAATCCGTCGCTCAAACGCGCCATTGCCTCTGCGCGCGAAACGGAATGGCCGAGCAACTTCTCGAGCGAAGTGACGCGGCAATCGGCGATGCCGCAAGGCGTGATGAGATCGAAAAAGCGCAGATCCGTGGAGACATTGTAGGCAAATCCGTGAGACGTGACCCAGCGGCTGATGTGCACGCCGATGGAAGCGAGCTTTTCTTTAGGGAAATGATCGCCGCCCCGAACCCACACGCCCGTGCATCCCGGAATACGGAACGCTTCGATCCCGAACGAGGAGGTTGCCTGGATCATGCACTGCTCGAGCTGCCGCACGTACCAGACCACGTCGCGGCGAATTCCGTTCAAGTCCAAAATAGGGTATCCGACAATCTGGCCGGGGCCGTGATAGGTGATATCGCCGCCGCGATTGGTGTGATGAAATTCGACGCCTTGACGGCTGAGGAGACCTTCGGAAACGCGCAGGTTTTCGCGCTTGCCATTGCGGCCGAGGGTAATGACGTGAGGATGTTCGCAAAAGAGCAAAAGGTCGGGTACGGCGGCAAGCTTGCGCGCGGCAACCAGCCGCTGCTGCAGGGCGGCGGCTTCTTCGTAGCCGATGAGCCCCAGGTCAATCCTCTTGCAGTTCTTCATGGCGGGAGTTCCTTACGAACCTCTTCTACCACGGCAGCGGCAGCCCTAACCTGAGGCATTCGCGAGGCAAGCGCTTAGATATTTATGGCCAAGCCTCGCACAGAAGCAAAGGCGTCTCCCATGGCCTCCCACAACGTGGGATGGGCATGCACCGTGAAGAGCATATCGTCAATCGTGGCTTCGAGCTGCAGACGCCGTCACGGACTCGGACAAAATCTCCGTCGCCAGTGGCCCGATGATATGCACGCCCAAAATCTCAGACGTCTTGTTGTCCGCCACTACTTTGATGAAGCCTTCGTGATGATTGATTATGGAAGCTTTGCTATTGGCCAGGAAGGGGAATTTTCCGGTCTTTACGTCATATCCCGCATCGCGAGCCTGCTTCTCGGTGAGGCCGATGGACCCGATTTGCGGCTCGCAGTAGGTCGCGTTGGGGATGCGGCTCCTTTCGAGCGTGGGCACCTGGATACCGGCGATCCGCCCGACGGCGATAATGCCTTCCATGGACGCGGCGTGCGCCAGTTGGGGCATTCCGGCCACGATATCCCCGATGGCATACACCTGCGGCTCGGCAGTCTCCATATAACGTCCCACATGCACAAAGCCGCGCTCGAGTTTCGCGTGCGTCTTCTCCAGACCGACGTTTTGCGTGAGCGGAGATCGCCCCACAGCGATGAGGACGACATCGGCGGCAAGATTTTGCGAGGCGCCCGATTTATCTTTAAACGCGACGGCCGCTCCGGCCCCGTCCCTCTTTACGGATTCCACTGTCGCTTCCGTGAAGATACGAATCCCGCGCTTGCGAAAGGCCTTCTCCAACTCCGCGGAAATTTCCTCGTCCTCGAGAGGCGCCACGCGCGGCAGCATCTCAAGAATCGTCACTTCCGCACCGAAGGAGCGAAAAATGGAGGCGAACTCAACTCCAACGGCGCCCGCGCCCACCACGACGAGGCGCCCGGGAATTTGCGGCAGCTTCAAGATATCGCGGTTGCCAACAATCACCTGGCCGTCGAATGCGACGCCGGGAATGGAACGCGCTTCGGAGCCCGTGGCAAACATGATGTGTTTGGCTTCGACGTCGGTGATATTGCCGGCGTTCTCCACCTGGACATGATGCGGCGCCGCCCAGCGCCCCCAGCCTTTCATGGATTCCACTTTATTCTTCCGAAAAAGGAACTCGATGCCTTTGGCGTGTTTATTGACGATGCGCTCCTTGCGGGCCAGCATCGCGGGCCAATTGACCTTGACATCGGAAACCTCAATGCCGAATTCGCTGGCGTGCTGGAAGGCTTCGTAGAGTTCGGCGTGGTAAAGCAGGACCTTGGTTGGGATGCATCCGACGTGAAGGCACGTGCCGCCCAGAAAACCGTCCTTCTCGATGACCAGCGTCTTTAATCCCCATTGGGATGCGCGAATGGCAGTAACATAGCCGCCCGGTCCGCTGCCGATGATTGCTAAATCGTATGCAGCCAAGGTAACCTCCGACACTTCGCCGCCGCGAGAGTACTTGCTCCGGAGGCCATTTTCGCCGAACGCGGATCCGGACGGGGAGAGGAGGATCGCACCGGAATTGCCTGCTCGAACCGGGCGAGCACCCGCGAGTGACACCCCGCGAAGACGCGAAAATCCGATTTTAGCAACGCGTACCCAGGGTCGCAACTTTCGGTGGGGGCTAGCAAAGCGGCCTGCCGAGGAGCATAAGCGGAGATAAGCGTAGAACTGTAGCGTTCGCAAATTAATTACCGATAGGGGAATCCAAATGGGTTCTTTCGAATCTTAGTAACGGAGCCGGCGAAGCCCGCGAGGGGCTTCCTTGACACTAGGAAAGGCGGTACGTACAATGACCGTTTTGAATACTGCCGATAAAGCCCACCGTGGGGCTGCAAGCATGGATAAGAAGCGTCTCGAATACTATAAGAAGAAGCTGCAGAGTAAGCGCGAGGAGTTGGTGCGGAGCATTGCGCGCACCGAAGAGGAAGGCCGCTCGGCCGATGACGATCCGACGGTAGACCTGGCGGATAAGGCTGCGAATTCGTATACCAAAGAGTTCCTGTTCGGACAGAACAATACGGATCGAACCACCTTGCAGCAAATCGACGAAGCGCTCACCCGCATCCGCAACAATACTTTTGGGACCTGCATGAATTGCGAGACCGAACTGCAGCAAAAACGGCTGGAAGCTGTGCCTTGGGCCAGCCATTGCACAACCTGCCAGGAAAAGCACGAGCAAGGCCTTCTGTAGCCTATTCCAACAAGGTTTTAATGGCTCCCGGGGCTGGGACTTTGCGTCCCAGCCCTGTTTTCATATAACCTTGCGCTCGCGAGGGTAGCTTGCGAGGCGTTCGCGCGTGTATGCAAGGAGTGCGGGAGGCGCTCGCATCGCGAGCGGTTTCAACCTTTCTAATTCGACGTAAGATTCCGAATACGCTCCCTTTGCCCACTGAAAACCAAGTTGTTCTAGCACCCTCAAAGTGGTTTCAGGATTCTCGCCAGCCACCTCCGCAAGTAGGCGTCCTGACACGCACGCGAGTTCGTCAGCCCACTGTCCTGAGGGAGTTTGCCCCACGAACACCAACCCGATAGGAAGCATAGTCGCTTCCTGTTTCCGTCGCTGGGGTCTATCAGATTAATATCACCATCTTCGCTCAGGGTGAATGCCTTCGGCAAACCTCGAGTTTCCCGCAGGTAGCTCGCAATTCGCTCGTAAGGTTTTTCAGTGGATATTGGAACTACAACATCCTGCCAACCGACGGTGTGGATGGAAACGATGAGCCCCACTTCTCGGATTTGGATGCCCATTTTCGGAGTCTTGCCTTCGAGTAGAACCTCAACAGCTAGTTTCCAAAGAGGATGTTGACCTGTTTGAATAGCTTGGTGCATTTCAGCTACTTCGGGAGACATCCCAAATTGCGATTCCATATTCTTCTCCTCGCGGGGTTAACCCGCAACATCTGACGTCCAATTTATTCCGCTCTCCGTTTGTACGACGTACTCACACTCTTCCTGACCAAACTCCGGTCAGGTCGAGGGGGACCGAACCAGGGTGAATGTCCTGGCTTTCAATTGAATACTGCGAAACAGAGAAAAAATCGCTAATTTCAGTTGCATCCATTCGTTTCATTTCGATTCGACGGCTACAGGCCGGTTCCCCTCGGCGAAGTATGGTGGCTCGCCTCCTAGCCCAATGGGACAGGTAGCCTCAAAAAATCCATCACATGTCGTCACCTGCAGACGGGGTTCATTCCTAAGTGTCGCTCTAAATACCGCTCGAGCGGCCTTTTTCAGGCGATTTTGAGGATGTCTTTCCGCTCACTCCCCCTTGAGCCTTTCGCGGACGGTCCCATACCCCAGCCCGCTCGCGGCGAGGAACTTGTATACGTTTCCGTGCAACTCATCCTCGGAGTGATCCGAAATCTGTAGATTTCGGTACGGGGTTCTAGACTAGTTTGCATATCAGTAAGCCGTGTATTTTCAATGCCAGCTAAGGCGACGGAATCCGAGGGTTTTGGTACAGGCTCTTCTGCCGCACCTGCCTCATCTCCTTGCGGTCTGAGGAGCGACTGCTGCTGCCGTTGCGGGGTTCCCGCGCGCCGACGACAACCAGCCGGCCCAGCTTCGCTTCGTCCGTAGCCGTTGAGGTCGAGGGTTAATTCCGGCAAAAACGCCGATTCGTGTCAACAAATGCCGCTATGCCATATTTGCCGCCGAGGTCTTTACGATTTCGATTTCGCCCGAAGCTATGGCGCGTATACGAACATCGACGAGCGCTTATGCTCCGATTGTTCGCCTCCTCGACTTCCTTCAGCCAGGCTTCGTCCTCGTCGGACGCTGGCTCCTCTTCCTCGTTTTCCTCGTCGATGTATTCGTCGCACTCCTGGCAGAACACGCCCTCGTAGTCGTGGTGGCAAAGCTCCTCGTGCAGCACCATCTTTTCGCAGCAGCTGCAAGCCACTAGCTGGCCGTCCGTCGCGTCGCACTGCCGGCAAACATTTAGGTCGCTCATAGCTGCTCCTGCAGATACACTGGATCGTTGTCGAGGTCGATAAGCATGCCCAGGATGTTGAACGACAGCCAATCGTTGGCTGCCTCTTCGCTCATGTCCTTGCGCAGGACGCGGAGGATGCGATCGACGCTTTACACGACCCGGCCGTCTGTGCTCAGGCCAAGGATGGCGCTGTCAAACATGGTCACGTTGTCGCCGAACCCGTCCAGGACAATCACCTGCGGGTTGTTGTGTGCTACCTCTTCCCTTGTCATTTTCCTTTTCTCCTTTGAGTGATGATTCGAAGTTCCCTAGTGGTCAGTGGACCGCCCAGATGCACAACGCATCGCTCGATCTTCCTGGCCAGCCGCGGATCGCTGGTGGCACGCCAGGCAAGGCGAGAGCCAAGGTGGCGCTAAGATTCGCTTCCTTCCTGATCGCTGCGTGGGTCATTTGCCGGCCTGCTTCTTGGCCTGACTGGCCTCCAACTTCTCGACCTGCGCAGAAAGCTCGTTGAAGCTCGCCACGAGTTTATTCACGAAGCTGGCCAGTTTCTTGTACTGCTCGATCGTCACGTACTGTTGCTCTACTGCGTTCGCTGCCGTCATAGTTTTCTCCTGATTGGTTTCTCGTCCTCTTCCCGTTGCAACTTCAGAACCTTCCCGTGGACGAAAAGCTCGTCTGCCTCGAGTACGAATTCCGCTGGCAGCGGAATGCCGCCCTTGATGGCCAGCAAAAACCGGCTACGAACCAGAGGCGTTACCGTTCCGAATGCATTTCAGTTACCGCCGTGGACACCTTCGCGTGTAGGAGCCGCCATTTGAATCCATGGCTTCTTTGAATTTTCCTTCGTCCCATTCAATCAATTGAAGGGGATCCCCTTTTCCGGATGCTTATCGCGCGATCCGACGGCAGAGCCTGACGCGTGCCTTATTGCGACTGTAAAGGCGTTGGGCATTGCCGACACCCCGGATCCGATTAAGAGTAACTCCAGAAACGGTACCGCATTTTCATTCGCCTCCTCTGCTGTCTAGGCTGCGGCGCTGTACGACCTCGATTCGGCCCAAACGCCTCCCTCTAACATGGCGCTATTCTAGGCCACGATAATTCTGGCTCCGCACGGCCCTTTTTCAAGACCGCAGTTCACTTGACTGTTTGCCCTACCAGAGCGTGACTGTGCTGCTACTCCATCAGCCCAAGATGCTCTCAGACCAGATTGCTCAGTTAGCCCATTTCTCGTGGCAGCAGTTGCTGGACCTCTGAAAACATGACGGGAGCGATTATGCTCTTGAAGTACCAGCAGGTAACGCCATTGCTGCGTGGTTCGCGGCGGCGCTGCGGAGGACGTTTGAGAGTCACCGCGAGATGTGTACGGTGGATCTAATTGTGCCTATTCAACCCGTGGGTTTCATAGAAGAACTCCTAGTCGAGAAAATCACCACCGAAACCATGCGATTTCGTCGTCTGTTGTCCTTCGAACAACAGGAACTTGGTCGCAAAATGCTTTTTCGTTTCAGGGTGTTGACCGCATTCTCCGTTATCAAGCGACCATCAACAGGCAACTTTTCCAAGCAATGGAACAATTGGAGCATCTACAAGCTGAACGCAAAGAACAATCGATCTCGAATGACAAACCGACGAATGTAGAAGCTAGCGAGAATGGCACTGGTAAGATCGCCCTGACCGTGAAGAGGAGAAGAGATAAGCAAAACCGCCATGGCGCCCTGTCAATGTTAAGTTCGCGCCTGGCAATAGGCAGCCCTACAAAACAAACCCACGGTGCCTTCCAGGCTAGACGTGGTCTCGCCGGAACGAGGGGCTTTCTACGGAACGAACCCAAAAGGCTACCCCCGCATGTGGCGCGGTTGCGCGAGCGCGGTTACAATCATGCTGAGCTCATCGCCAAGCCGCTGGCGCAATCCTTGGGGCTTCCTTGCCGGTCTTATCTGCTGGTACGCAGTAGACCGCGCCCGGATAAACTGCGGCTCAGTTTAAGGGAGCGCTGGCGGAGCGTTCGCGGCGCGTATACGATGCGTAACGGCATGCGAGTTGACAAGCTTCGCGTTTTACTGGTAGATGATGTACTAACCACCGGAGCAACGCTCGATGCGTGTTCCAGAGTCTTGCGAAAGGCCGGAGCATCTAAAGTGGTAGCTCTGACGGTGGCTCGCGCAATCCCGCGCTGGGAGATTCCGGCGTAGAGTCGCCGCGCAGGGGGCCAGACGGATGAACTCGGGCTCATCAGATGAAGGTGTAAGTAGGCAGGACAAGCCTGTCCTGCCGGTAGCGAATCGCGAAAGCCATCCTCCCCGTTCTGTTCCGCCACACGCCAACCGCAAGCCAGCGATCATGCAGGAACCAGTGCTGGTCCTGAACGCAACGTTTGAACCCATCAACGTGACGGCGGTCCGCAGGGCCATGGTGCTGTTGCTGAAAGGAGTGGCCCAGGCCGAGGAGTTGAACCACCACGAGGTGCATTCCACTTCGCGGGCCATGAAGGTGCCGTCGGTGATCCGTTTGCTTGCCTATCGGCACATTCCGCAACAAACGCGCGCCCTTTCGCGGAAGAATATTCTGCTGCGGGACCGCAACACGTGCCAATTCTGCGGCGCGATTTTCCCGGCTTCGGAGCTGACCTTGGACCACGTAGTTCCGCGTTCGCGGGGCGGACGCTCCTCATGGGACAATCTCGTGGCCTGCTGCTACCAGTGTAATAATCGCAAGGGCGACCGCACGCCGGAGGAAGCGGGTATTAAGCTGGCTCGCCGCCCGCGCCCGTTTACGCTCTACACCTCTCGGCAGCTTATGCGCTTGATTGGGCATCGAGACGAGAAGTGGCGAAAGTACCTTTTTTACTGAAGGTTACAAAGCGCGAGTCAGAGAATCGGGCGTTTGTGAAACGTGCAACGCCCTCAAGTTAGTCGGCATCTAAACTTTTAAGACCACTTCTAGGACACACCCCGGGAAGCAGCTACGGCGAAAGCCAAGGCTGCTTCCATTTTTTTTACGGTAGACTCTGCCGAAGAACCACGCGCAGGCCGCGACGCCACCCTTCATTCAGCCCCACCCGACAGATTTCGATATTCGGGATCAGATAGCGAGCCAAGACATCGGCGGCCGGATGAAATTGGAGCGCGGGGGCTATCAAGAAAAGCAAAGGCGGTCGAGAGCTGATGTTCAGCCCTGGGAAATAGCCGTAGCGGGCGAAATCCTCTTGCTCCTGATGATGGCGAACCCGCAACCAGTAATCGACGGCCTGCATAACCAACTGTACATCTTCGGAGGCCTTGAGCTCCATAATCGCGAGCCGGCCGTCCAGCGTAATGCACAAGAGGTCGATAATGCCGCGGTCCGCGGAGGAGGAGACGGGGATTTGAGCATAAATAAAGCGGGGATCGATGCGGGGATCGATGCGCACGGCGTCTGCGACCACCAGAGACTGCAGCCAGCGTTCGGGCTGCGCCCGATATAAACGATGCCGCGGCGAACCGGAGGTGGGGGATCGGTACGAGTGGAGTTCCCGAATGAGGCGATCGAGTTCCTGGTGGTTAGACAAAGAGAGTGGCTGCTCGGAACCGATGCCGAAGAATACGGTTCCCTGCGCCCAGCGGGCAAAGAGCAGACCGCGGAATCGCAGAGCAACTTCAGATGTGCCGGAGATCGGCTGCGCGGTAATAGCGGTGGGATTCAGCCGGCAAATGGGCTCAATTGCCGGTCTCGCCTGGCTCATCAGGGCTTCGACGTCCCGGCGCGACACGAGCCAAGTTTTGAGATTGCCGCTGTCTTTCGGGTCGACATTGCGTACTCGTCCCGATCGGTCGTCATAGGCATAGATTTCCACATGTGTGGAAGACGAAACCGCTTTCAAGCGGTGCGCTATAACGCTGCCCGTCTCTTCGGGAAAAAACAGGCGAAGAACGCCTACAGGTTTCCGTGATTGTCGATGCCGGACATGGTCAAGCCAAAGCAGACCAAACGTAAGAAGAGCGTCGTAGGTGGCGGGGGTTTCGCCTGGCGCTGCGGCCATTATGGCCGCGCCATGATTTCCGGCGAAGGTTACGCCGCGAACGTAATTACCGGAAAGAGAATGTTCGAGGTCGGCTGCCGAGGTTAAAGAGGAGACCCTCTCGTCCGGATATTGCTGGGCGAGCATTTCCCGGAAACGGGAACGAAATTGCTCTCGCCGAATCTGTCCTCGATCCGGCTCGCGCTCGCAGGATAGAAATTCAAGGCGCGCTGGCCGCGTGCGGCCGAAGCGCGTAACTTTGAGCGCCAGAGCTCCCACTGTATCGCTATCGATGCCGACCACGCGCCGGACGAGCGTACTTTCCGGAGACCACAAATGCAGCACGACCGCTCCGGCCTTCTCGCGCAATTCGTACTGGAAGTTTTCAAGCGACGCTACCCAAGACCCGTTTTCCTGAACCTTTACGCGGCCGCTTGCGATTAAGCGCTGAAGCGCCTCGTTCACCGCCTCCCTCAATTCCATGGTGGCCGAGTATAGGCCAAAAAAGACACGCAGTAGGCGAAATGACAGCGCCTAACGCGCTTACTGAAGCTGCAAACCAGTTATGCGAATGGTCGGGTAGGCCTGGTTCCACTGCGCGGGAAGCGTTTCATAGCCAATTTGAAAATCGTGACGATCATTGGGACCGAAGGGCACGGCTGTCGGGCTGAACAAACGCTGCGTATCTCGTAAAACCACCTGGTTGAAGACGTCATGGAACTCGAGCGAAATCTCGATCTGCCGAATCGCCCGAGGGCCATTGTTCAAAACCGTTCCGAATACGAATGTCACCTCTTGATTGAGGAAGTTCGCCGCACGAGCGACCTTGGGTTCTAAGAATTGAATATTCTGCGCGTAAGCCTGTTCCGCAGGCCCCATAGGTAAGGGCTGCTCGACCACTTTGGCGGGCGCCGGCGTAAGCCGGCCCACCAGATAGATCACGCCGAGCAGCACCAATGCCGCGGCTATGCCGACGAGTAAAACCATCGGCGCTCTGCTCTTTTCGTCGTCCATCAAGGGCTTGGGAGTATGGCTCATCGTCCGAAGGCCAGCCGCAAAATCAGCGTTTCCGGAGCGCCGGCCCGCTCCATGCGCTCCTGCACGGAGGAAATGTCGTAAGGCGTCCGCCAGAATTCGACTTCCCGGTGGCGGGGGTCGAAGATGGCAAAAGCAGCTCGCGAATCGCCATCACGTGGCTGCCCAATGGACCCCGGATTCAACAAGTAACGTGTTCCTGCCTGCAAGCGAATTACGCTTCGATTCATCTTTGGATCCGGCTCCGGATCGATAGACTGGATGCTTTCTCCGTCAAACGAAAAGCCACCCTGAATGTGGGTGTGGCCAAAGAAAGTGACCGTCCGAGGCGAAGCGAGTATACCGTCCAGCGCTCGATCGGGAGTAAAAACATACTCGTCCTCGTCTTCTACTGCGCCGTGCACCAGTGCGACCCCTTCAGCCTCTAGGGGCCCGCCAGGCAGGTTCCGCAAGTACTCCAGATTCTCGGGAAGAAGCTGTGCGCGAGTCCATTGAATGGCAGCCCGAGCGGCCGGATTGAAATCCTCGAGATCCGCAGCGCCCCCGACGGCTTTGTCATGATTGCCGCGAACAACCGCGCTCACCAGTGAACGCACGCGCTTCACAACTTCGTTCGGGTCGGGTCCGTAGCCCACGACGTCCCCGAGGCATACCGCCTTCTCCCACTGCCCGGCGCAAGCTACGAGCGCCGCTTCGAGCGCGGTCGCGTTCGCGTGCACGTCGCTGAACACCAGCAAGCGCATGGGAAGACCGCCGAAAACGCAGCGGAAGAGTATCGATTATAGAGGAGGCCTAAAGCTTTTGCGACGCCAACTGCAAGCGCGAGCTTGTGAGGAGGCAACTACTGCAATCGGAAATTGACGTCGACCTTGATGTGAATGGGAATCGCCTCTCCATTCAGCCGCGCGGGCTCGTATTTCCAAAAGCGGAGCGAATCGACGGCCGCTTGCTGCAGAAGCGGAGAGCCGTTGATGACCTTTGTGGCCGCAACCTTTCCCGTGTTATCGATGAGCGCGTCAATAAGAACATCGCCTTCCACATGGGCGGCTTTGGCGCCGGCAGGATATGCCGAGGCGACGGAAGAGATGAGCTTCGGCTGCACGAGTTGTCCTCCTTTGATGGCTGCCGGCGGCGCCCCAGGAGAGGCAATGGCACTGCTGGCGCCGAAGGTGCTCGCAACGTTGATTCCCCTGGGTAGTGCGGCGGGGTCAGACGTTAGTACTGGCGGAGGTTCCACGGCACTGATTTTCGCGGCCGTTTTCATGTTTGGCGCCGAGATCCTGCCCACGTTTATATTCGCGCGCATGGCGGGTTGCGGTTCGGGTTCGGAGCGCACCTCGACTTTCGGCTGCGGTTGAGGTTCGGAACGCACTTCGACCTTGGGCGTCTCAATGCTTAGGCGGGCGGGCGTAGGTTGAGGCACACTCGAAGTTCCCGGCCCAGTGTTGCCAGGTAGAGTCGAAATACTCAAGGCGGGTGCGACCGAACTGGACTTGGCGGAGGGGTTGGCAGCGGGCACAGCCTCTGCCGTTGCTGGACCCGGCGTAGACATCGTCGCAACCGGCTCGGACGTTGCGTTTGAGACCGACGCGGTTGAAGCCTGCTGTGTGGTCGCAAGAGCCCGGTTCCAACGCAGAAAGAGGGCGCCGCCGACGGCGCCAATAGCCAGCAGCACGACTGCTGCTGTCAGGATCAAAACGATCCTCTTGTTCGAGCCCTTATTTTCCCGGTCCTTGGCTTCTTGGAGGCCCCCCGAGTCGAACGATTCCAATCGTGGGACACGAGACGGGACGATGCGCGGCTGGTTGGCGGATATGGCCGGCGTGGACGGAATCTCTGAAATCGAGGGCGCAGCGATGGGGATTTGCTGGACGGCGTCTCGCGATCTTCCGGCGGGCGCATCCGCCAACGAAGTCACCTTTAGGGGCTGAGTGGAAGCTGGCTTCGCTTCAATGGACGCCTCCGAAGCCCTTGCGGTGGATTCCGGCTGTACCGCCGGCATACTCACTTTGAGAACTGCGGTTATCGGCGTGGGCGCCTGCGGTAGCGGGGCTGACGAAACGACGCCCAGGGGGGCTTTTTCTTTCGCAAGGGGGCGCTCGGCTGGCCGCGGTTCCTCCCAAAAACCCAGGGCCCGCTGTGTAAATTCCAGGTTCACGTAGTTCTGAATTCCGGGCTGCGTTTTCACGCTCGTGACGCGGCAAATTACGTCCGCCCCCGTCCGGTTATTCGTGACTACGACCAATTCGCCGGGGGTTACCATCGCCGACAAGCGCACCACAGCGCCCTGCGGGAAAATAATCACGGTGCGCGTCTCTTCATGCACTGGCGGAAGTTTGCCCGCACCCTTTGACGCCGCTGAATATCGCGAGGCGTGAATCGTCACAGGCACTTCGGCACCGATGGCATCGCTGGGCTGGGAGCCTTGTATTTCGCTCTTGGCCGTGCCTTCAGCCGTGGTGGCTTCGAAGAGGGAGTCCTTCGCAGTGCTTGGCATTATAGGGTCCTTTACAGCGCCCACGGGCGCTCCGTCTTGACCTAAGGCTTTTGCCTTGGCGCTAATTCTGCGGTGGCTTTAAAACTTGCGTAATAGTACTTCCGTACTGCCAGATACCAATCCGGCACCCTTATGGCCGTTGCAGCGTTTTTCCGGAACAGACTGGCCAAACAGCGACGATGTACCGTGCCGTTGGGGGGCTTAGCGGATGAGCATGCAATCGCCGTAACTGTAAAAGCGGTAGCCGGAGCCGACAGCATGGCGGTAGGCAGATAACACAGTTTCGCGACCCGCAAACGCGCAAACCAGCGCGAGTAAAGTGGAGCGAGGCAGGTGGAAATTCGTCAGAAGCTGATCGATTACCAGGAAGCGATGCCCGGGACGAATAAAAATATCCGCGAAAGTACGCCCGGCGGCAATCGCCTCGGGAGCGCGGCCAGCCGCCGTCGATTTCTGAGCGGCATCCTCGAGCGCGCGAACCACCGTGGTGCCCACAGCCAAAATCGGCCTGTTCTGGTAGCGTGCGGATGCTATCGCCGTCGCTGCGCCCGGCGAAATCTCGTAGGCCTCGGAATGCATAACGTGATCGTCCAAAGTCTCCGAGCGAATGGGCTGAAAGGTGCCGAGACCAACTTCGAGCGTGATCTCAGCGATCTCGATTCCCTTCTGACGCAATTCAGAGAGAATCGCGGGCGTGAAATGAAGGCCGGCCGTTGGTGCCGCGACTGCGGCCGGATGTTTTGCAAATACCGTCTGATAGCGCTCTCGATCCAAGCCTTTGTCCGACCTGCGGATATATGGCGGCAAAGGCATATGACCGGCTTGGTTGATGGCTTCAGATACCTCGGCCCCGTTCTCGGCGCGGAATCGGAGCTGCCGAAGCCCGTAGTCTCCGCGCCAGATAACGTCGGCTTCGAGCACCGCCCCCTCGAAAAATAGCTTCTCTCCAATTCCGACCTTTCTTCCAGGGCGGACCAGAGCCTCCCACACATCGGAGTCTATACGGCGAGTAAGCAGCACCTCGATGCGCGAGGAGAGGTGTCCCTTCGGGCCATGCTTTCCCGGCGCTTCGGCAAGGACCCCGGCCCGGTGCCCGAAGAGCCTCGCTGGGATCACTCGAACATTGTTTACGACCATCAACTCGTTGCCCTTAAGCCGCGAGGGCAACTCCTTGAAATAGGCGTCCTCAGTCCGGCCAGAAGCTCGATCAAGCAGAAGCATGCGGGAACTAGAGCGATCATCGGTAGGCGTCTGCGCGATGCGATCAGCGGGGAGGGCGTAGTCGAATTCTGAAATCTCCACGAGCCAATGATAGCATGAATTCCATCTAACGTGCTGAAATAGCGGCAGATTAACACTGTACGGATATCGCCTGTTTTATACTTGACATGTACACACTCATATTATATGCTCCCTGTGACAATAAGCAGTGTCTCGGGAAATGGAAGAAATGACCAAAGGGATGTTACTCGAAAAGGCCCGGCCCACCCGGCCCCCTTTCGGTCTAAGATGAACCGACGGCGAAGTTCGAGAAGGAACAAACATGCTGCGATACGACAAACTAACAGTAAAAGCCCAAGAGGCTCTGCAAGAGGCGCAGGACATTGCCGGAAAAGCGGGTCAACAGCAACTGGAGCCGCTGCACCTGCTGGCTGCTCTGGTGGCCCAGCCGGATGGAATTGTGCCTCCACTTTTGAACCGCCTCGGCGTGCGCCCGGAGACTCTGGAGGGGGAGATTGCGGCGCAAATCGAACGTCTGCCCAAAGTGAGCGGCGTTTCGCAACAATATCTGAGCAAGGAGACAAACGAAGTTCTCGAAGCGGCGTTCGAGGAAGCGGAAAAATTCAAGGACGAATACGTTTCAGCCGAACATATCCTGCTGGCCATCGCGGCAAGGACTAAAGACGCGGCGGGACAGCTGCTGGCGCGCCATGGAGCTTCGCGCGATGCCATTCTGCAAGCGCTCGCGACGGTGCGCGGAAGCCATCGGGTAACGTCGCAAACGCCCGAATCGACATTTCGGGCGCTCGAGCAGTACGCGCGCGATCTGACGGAGCTGGCGCGCCGGGGCAAGCTCGATCCCGTGATCGGACGCGATGTGGAGATTCGCCGCGTGATGCAGATCCTGGCGCGGCGTACCAAGAACAATCCGGTGTTAATTGGAGAGCCGGGCGTCGGTAAAACGGCCGTGGTGGAGGGTCTGGCGCAGAGAATCGTGGCTGGCGACGTGCCCGAAGTACTCAAGCCCAAACGCATCGTGGCGCTTGACCTTGCCGCGCTCGTGGCAGGCACAAAATATCGAGGCGAATTCGAGGACCGGCTGAAGGCCGTCCTCAAAGAGATCACAGAAGCGGAAGGCCAAGTCATTTTGTTTATCGACGAACTGCACACGCTAGTGGGTGCAGGCGCCGCGGAAGGCTCGATGGACGCTTCGAACATGCTCAAGCCGGCGCTGGCCCGGGGCGAGCTTCGCGCCATTGGCGCCACCACCATAAACGAATACCGCAAGCACATCGAGAAGGATCCGGCGCTGGAACGGCGCTTCCAGCCGGTACTGATCGCCGAGCCGTCCGTTGAAGATACGATTGCCATTCTGCGAGGCCTGAAAGACCGCTATGAGCTGCACCACGGCGTCCGAATTAAAGACGCTGCCATTATCGCCGCGGCCACGCTTTCAAACCGTTACATCACGGACCGATTTTTGCCCGATAAAGCCATTGATTTGATAGATGAATCGGCGGCGGCTTTGCGCATGCAGCTCGATTCCCTGCCCGTGGAGATCGATGAGATCGAGCGGCGCATTATGCAACTGGAGATCGAGCGCCAGTCGCTGCTCAAGGAAAACGACGCGCATTCGCGCGAGCGACTCGGGCAGCTCGATCAACAGCTCGCCGAACTGCGCGAGCAATCGAACGCCCGCAAGGCGCGCTGGCAGGTGGAGAAAGATGCCATCGCGGGAATCGGCAAACAGAAAGAGCAGATCGACGCGCTGAAAGCGGAGGAGCAACGCTACGAGCGGGCAGGCGACTTGGCGAAAGTCGCGGAGATTCGCTACAGCAAGCTGGCTCAGGCCGAACGCGCACAGCAGGAGGCGCAGAAGCGGCTGGAAGAGTTGCAGAAAAGCGGCCGCATGCTCAAAGAAGAGGTGGACGAGGAGGATATCGCCGCGCTGGTCAGCAAATGGACCGGCATCCCCGTCGGCCGGCTGCTCGAAGGCGAGGCCAGGAAGCTGGTCACCATGGAAGATCGGTTGCGCCAGCGCGTAGTCGGACAGGAAGACGCTCTGGAGCGGGTTTCGAACGCCATACGCCGCAACCGCGCCGGGCTCTCCGACCCCAATCGACCGATTGGTTCGTTCATCTTCCTCGGCCCAACAGGCGTCGGAAAAACGGAACTGGCCCGGGCGTTGGCGGAATTCCTATTCGACGACGAGCGCGCCATGATCCGGCTGGACATGTCGGAATACATGGAGAAGCACTCGGTCTCGCGCATGATCGGCGCGCCTCCGGGTTATGTGGGCTACGAGGAAGGGGGTCAGCTGACCGAACAAGTGCGCCGGCGGCCTTATTCCGTAGTGTTATTTGACGAGATCGAGAAGGCCCATCCGGACGTTTTCAATGTTCTTCTGCAGATTCTGGAAGACGGCCGTCTAACCGATGGGAAGGGACGCAAGGTCGACTTCCGCAACACGGTGCTGGTAATGACCAGCAACGTGGGTTCTGCGGCGCTGTTCGAGCTTGCGGACAAGGATCCCGAGCGTGCTCGCAAAGAGGCCACCGAAGCTTTGCGCGCGACGTTTCGTCCCGAGTTCCTGAATCGGATCGACGATATTGTGCTCTTTAACCCTCTGGGGCGGGAGCAACTGGAGAAGATCGTGGACTTGCAGCTCGCATCCGTGTCGAAGTTGCTTGCCGAGCGCCAGGTTCGTATCGAACTAACGGCCGCTGCACGCGACTTAGTACTCGCCGAAGGCTACGACCCGGCATATGGCGCGCGGCCCTTGCGGCGCACGGTGCAACGGCTGGTGCAGGATCCGCTGGCTAAGGAGATCCTGGAGGGCAAGGTTCTCCCGGGAGACGTGATTCGGATCGACGCGTCGGGAGGAAAGATGAAATTCGAGCGAGTACCGGCCGATAAGTCGAGGGGGAAAGAACCAGCAGCCGCAGCGGCGCGGACCGCGTCGCGCAAGGGCTAAGTGGAAGGCTGATTGACGCAAGGTTTTTGCGCATCTAGACTGATTTTGCGGGCGGATCCGCGGAATTGCAGAGGTATAGCTCATGAGGGCACTTAAAACTGGACTTCTACTGACGGCGCTTACGCTAATCCTGCTGTTCGGAGGAGAAGCTATCGCTGGACGGCAAGGCATGACCTTCGGGCTGGTCATCGCCATATTTATGAACGGGATAGCCTATTTTTTCTCGGACAAGATCGCCTTGGCCTCCAGCGGAGCGCGCCCCGTAACGCGCGAGCAGGCGCCACGGCTGTATCAGGTGATGGAACGGCTGGCTTCTAAGGGCAACCTGCCGATGCCTAAGCTCTATGTAATTCCGCAGGCGGCGCCAAATGCCTTCGCTACCGGGCGAAACCCGTCACACGCCTCCGTGGCGGCGACGGAAGGCCTCCTGGAGCTGATGAACGACGACGAACTCGAAGGCGTCATCGCTCATGAGCTATCTCACGTTCGTAATTACGACATCCTAACCACCTCGATCGCCGCTACGCTGGCCGGAGCAATCACCTGGATCGCATCTATGGGCCGTTGGGCCCTCTTGTTCGGAGGGTTCGGCGGCGACCGCGACCGGCGCGGTGGCGGGCTGGAAGCTCTCTTAATGTTGATCGTAGCGCCGCTTGCCGCGCTACTCGTGCAACTGGGCATTTCAAGGCAGCGAGAGTATGCTGCCGACGCAGCAGGGGCCCGCCTGGTCGGCCACCCTTACGGGCTGATCAGCGCCCTTGAGAAGTTGGGGGCCTATAATGAGCGGATACCCATGACCAATGTCACGCCGGCCACTTCATCCCTGTACATCGTTACGCCTCTAAGCCCAGGACAGGTCTTCAAGGGCCTGTTCGGCACGCACCCGCCTCTTCCCGACCGCATCGAGGCGCTGCGGCGGATGACCATCACTCGCTAAGCGCCATCGCCAGTTTCGTGCGCCAACATGGTATCTGACCGTGCCGGAATGAACGAGTCGGGAAAAAAGTTCCCACTTCAATCGAGTCGGTCAGACCCTCATTCCCCGGTCACTCATTCGTAAATAGTTGATTTTGAGAGGCCGACGGCGGAGTGCCAGACCTCCGCTCAATTGGAGCACCGCGTGCACAGCATTTCAGTGGGGGCAAGGTTTTCAGGGGGAAGCACGATGACCTGCAGAGAGACCGTCCGCTTGATTTGTGAATACTTAGAGGGCAGGCTTTCGCCAAGTGTGGCTGAGGTTGTGAAGCGCCACATTGGGCACTGTCAGAATTGTCACTTGGTACTCGAGGCCGCGCAGCAGACACTCGAAGCATACTTCGATGGACATCCGGAAATACCAAAAGTAGCATAAGAGCCTATTTTTCCGTCGCTTACAATCCTCAGCGCATCCTCGTTTGAGCTGTGAAAATCATTTATCTCGCGCGCAAGACTCTGACTCACTCCGGGATCAGCGCGTAAATATTACAGGGTATTGACGGCAGGATCAGATGTCCTGAGCTGACCGAAATACACTAATCCCCACATATTCAATAAGATACGTTTTGGCCGGGGACGTGCATCATCTTGCGCTGAAGACAAGGAGAGCCTCGATGAGCGACACATCCGAATACAGCGGTCGAGAGGAACGGCACGCGGAAGAATCCGTCGTAGGCGGGACGCCTCGTTGGGTGTGGATGGCCGTAGGGGTCCTAGCGGCCGTTTCGATCTTAGGTTTGGCCGTCGGCTGGAATGCCACCACGCAGGCGAGGAAAACAGAGCAGGCTCTCGCCAGCCAAAATAGTCAGAGCAAGGAGTTGGGACGGAACCTGGAGGCTCTGGATCAACGCTTGGTACAAGCCGAGGACGTCAATACCCATCTCCAAAATGAACTGCTGGCTGTGACGGACAAGCTGAAGATGACCCAGGGCGAGATCATTACGGAACGCCGGCAGAACAGCCAGCTTGGCAATGATTACGCCCAGAAGCTGACCAGCGTTCAATCGGCGCTGGCCGGCAAAGCCAGTGCCGACGACCTGAAGTCTCTGGGCGGCGACGTCACGGGCGTGAGGACGGATCTGGAAGCTGCGAAAAACAACCTGAGCATGACCCGCAGCGAATTTGGGACTTTGATCGCCCGCAACCACGATGAGATCGACCAACTCCGCCGGATAGGCGAGCGCGACTATTTCGAGTTCACGCTCAGCGGCAAGGGCAATCGGTCCAAAGTCGGCGACCTCATGGTTGAGCTGCGCGGCACGAACATAAAGAAGAATCAATTCACGGTTGCGCTCTACGTGGACGACATGCGGCTCGAGAAGAAGAATCGCGCCATCGATGAGCCGATCTACTTCTACACTCGGGGAACCCGAGTGCCTCTCGAACTCGTCGTCAACCAAATCGGGAAGGACAAAGTGGTGGGATATATGAGCGTCCCCAAGGCGCAGCCCACGCAAGCCTCCGCAGTCAGAATAGATAATTGAGCCTTTGGCGGGGAGCCAAGCGCGCAGCTTGGCTCGAACTAAAAAAGAAGAGGAGGGCCGGGTGGGGCCCTCCTTTTCTTTTTTGGGGCACGGTTTGACGCCTGGGCGTGATGCTTCCACGATTCGCCGTCAGTGCTTCTACACCCTTTTCGCCGATCCCCAAATCCGATCCGCGCCCTCAAATGCCTCGTTGCTGGCGCGCCGCGCACCAATTCCAGTACGATCACTTGGTCATGAGTCTGGAAGCCATTTTTGCAAGCCGCGCGCTTACGCCGCATGATGAAATTGCCAATCCTGTTGTATTGGTGGACGGGCAGAAGATCGTTGCCATAGGCCGCCAAGACGAGATTTCGGTCCCGGCTTCCGCGAACCGTATTCACAAACGCGACCTCACCATTGTGCCCGGCTTTATCGATGTCCATATTCATGGCGCCGCCGGGCATGACGTGATGGAAGGAAGCGATGAGGCCTTCGCGGCCATCACCGCAAGCGTTGTAACCAGAGGCACGACTGCGCTCGTCGTAACAACCGTTAGCGCCAGCGAGGAAGCCACGTGCACAGCCCTTGAGGCCGTTGCCGGTTGGATGGAGCAGCGAAAGAACCAATCCGCGGCGGGGCCCGCTTCGGCCGAAATTCTAGGCGTTCACCTGGAGGGGCCCTTCATTAACGCCGCTCGGCGGGGCGCACATCCGGCCGAATGGATTGCCGCGCCTTCGGTTGCGATCTTTCAGCGTTACCTCGAGGCAGCAAAAGGCTGCATGCGCATTCTGACGTTGGCTCCGGAACTGCCCGGAGCGGCCGACCTGATTGCCGAGGCTCGCAAAGCAGGAGTGGTCGTTTCGCTCGGACACACCGACGCGAGCTACGCCGAGGCTATGGCGGCAATAGCGGGCGGAGCGAGGCACGCGACCCACGTCTTTAACGCCATGCGCCCGTTCACCCATCGCGAAACCGGCGTAGTGGGCGCAGTCCTCACTTCCCCCAATGTCACGGCTGAATTGATCGCAGACGGCGTACACGTGGACGATGCGGCGATTCGCGTTCTGTTGGCGACGAAAGGCCCGCGAGAAGTGATCCTCGTGAGCGACGGAATTGCCGCCACAGGCATGCCTGACGGCAAATATAAGCTGGGCACATCGGAGGTGCGCGTCGCTGAGGGTATCGCGCGCACGAGCGAGGGAAAGCTGGCCGGCAGTACCCTTACACTCGACCGAGCGTTGCGTCATCTGCTCGGGCTCGGCATTCCGCTGCACGACGTTCTGCCGATGCTGACTTCCAATCCGGCTCGTCTTCTCGGCCTCGAGCATCGGAAAGGATCGTTGCAAGCAGGCGCCGACGCCGATCTGCTTCTGCTGGACGATCACTTCGAAGTGGCGGGAGTGATGGCACGAGGCGCCTGGCTGAAATCCGTTTCGAGCTAAGGATTTAGCGGAATTTTGAGCTCTTCGGCTAGCTGTTCGGGATCGAAAGGACTGCAAGCAAAATAACGACCCTCGACCTCGATCGTGGGAATTTTCCGCCGGCCCTCATTTACGCGAAGAATGAGTTCCTCGGCTTCGACGTCCTCGTCCACGTCGACTTCGTCGTACGAAACGCCGCGCTCTTTCAAGAATTGCTTGGCCCGCCAACAATCGGCGCACCAGCGCGTCGTGTAGAGGCGAATGGATTCCACCTTGGCCCTAAATCTCCCTTGTAGCGGTTCTCTCGCCATGCGCCGCGGCCTCGAGGCGGGCTCGAGCGCTAGCCACGGACTTCAACACGGCATCCCAATCCGTCTTGGGATCGGCGCTCCCGGAGGCGAGTCTCTTTTCGGCTTCGGCAAGGTCGGCACGGGCGCGTGCGGCGTCAATATCTTCGGACCGTTCCGCCGCTTCCGCCAAAACGGTGACGCGCTCGGGCAGAATTTCGGCAAGACCGCCGATAATGGCAACGTAGTTGGTTGTGGAACCTTTCTTGTAAGTGAGCGGGCCGATCCCCAATTCGGTAAGCAAGGGCGTGTGGCCCGGAAGGATTCCGAGGTAACCAGAGAGTCCGGGCACCTGAACTTCCGTCACGGATTCGCGAACGACTTCGCGTTCCGGCGTAACCACTTCGAGAGTGAGAGCGTCAGCCACGATGGAATCGGATTCGGCCGGCCGCGTTAAGCGGTCGCCGCCATCTTCTCCGCCTTTTGCAGAGCTTCTTCGATCGTGCCCACCATGTAAAAGGCTTGCTCGGAAACCTCGTCGTGCTTGCCTTCGACGATCTCCTTGAATCCCCGAATGCTGTCCTCGATTTTCACATACTTGCCTTCGAGGCCGGTGAATTGCGCCGCAACGAACATCGGTTGCGAAAAGAACTTTTCGATCTTGCGGGCGCGCGCCACCGTGAGCTTGTCTTCGTCGGAAAGCTCTTCGATGCCTAGGATGGCGATAATGTCCTGCAGGTCCTTGTAGCGCTGCAGCACGCCCTTCACCGAACGAGCGACGTCGTAATGTTCCTGCCCGACGATGCGCGGATCGAGAATGCGCGAGAAGCTGGCCAGCGGATCGACGGCGGGATAAATTCCCCGCTCCACGATCTGGCGGCTCAAGTTGGTGGTCGCATCGAGATGCGCGAACGTGGCCGCCGGTGCGGGATCGGTATAGTCATCGGCCGGCACATAGATGGCTTGCACGGAGGTGATCGAGCCTTTCTTGGTGGAGGTGATGCGCTCCTGCAATTCGCCGATTTCGGTATTCAGGTTGGGCTGATAACCCACCGCGGAAGGCATGCGCCCCAGCAGGGCCGACACTTCCGATCCCGCCTGCACGAAGCGGAAGATATTGTCGATGAAGAGCAACACGTCCAGGCCTTCTTCGTCGCGGAAGTATTCCGCCACAGTCAACCCGGTGAGGCCCACGCGCAGGCGCGCTCCGGGCGGCTCCGTCATTTGGCCATAGATCAGGGCTGCACGCGACTTCTCGGAGTCGCCGGCGACAACAACCTTGGATTCCTGCATTTCAAGCCACAGGTCGTTGCCTTCACGGGTGCGCTCGCCCACGCCGGCAAAAACGGAGACGCCTCCGTGCTTCATGGCCACGTTGTGGATGAGTTCCTGAATGAGCACCGTCTTTCCTACGCCGGCGCCTCCGAAGAGCCCGATCTTCCCTCCCTTGAGGTACGGCTCCATCAAATCCACGACTTTGATGCCGGTCTCGAACATCTCGAGTTGCGTGGATTGGTCTTCGAGCGAGGGCGCCGCACGGTGGATGGGATAGCGCATCTTGGCATGGACCGGGCCGAGATTATCAACCGGCTCGCCGAGCACGTTGAGCACGCGCCCAAGAGTTGCGCGGCCCACGGGGACGGTAATAGGTCCCTCGGAATCGAAGGCCTTCATCCCGCGCACGATTCCTTCGGTGGGCTTCATGGCCACGGTGCGAACCCGTCCCTCGCCGAGATGCTGCTGCACCTCAGCCACTACATCGATGGGCTCCGGGACATCGAAACCCTCGCTGGTAATGCGCACGGCGTTATAGATTTCAGGGAGGTGGTGTTCCTGAAACTCCACGTCCACTACAGGGCCGATCACTTGCACGACGCGGCCGATATTTTTGCCACTGCTCAGAGTCGACAGACATAATGTTCGCTCCTTGCGAAATCCTTCTTGCCGGAACCTACCCGGCCGACGCCGCGCCGCTGACAACCTCGATGATCTCCTTGGTAATCGCGGCTTGGCGGACTTTGTTCATATATAGCGTGAGCTGATCGATCAGCTCGCCGGCATTGTTGGTCGCCGAATCCATGGCCGTCATGCGCGCGGCGTGTTCCGCGGCGGCAGATTCAGCCAAGGCTCGGAAAAGCTGCACTTGCACGTAACGAGGCAGCAGACGGCCCAAAATGTCGGCCGGCGGCTGCTCGTAGAGATAATCGATCCCGGCGTCAGCCTTCGGCTCGGTCTTGTCGCCCGCACTGGGGGAATCCCGCTCGACCGGCAGGAGCCGTTCCAGCTTCAAATTTTGCGCCAGCACGGATTTGAATTCGTTAAACACGATATAAACCGCATCCACTCCTCCGCTTTCGTAGAGCGAGATAACTTCTCTCGCGATCTCACCCGCTCTGGATAGATCCGGACGCATCGTGACGTCCACATGTTCGCCCACAATCTTCCAGCGTTGTTTGCGCATGGCATCACGAATTTTACGGCCCAGGACGATCAGCGAAGGGTTTTGTTGCGCATGCTCGCGCGCGAATTCCAGCGTGCGGCGAATTACGTTGGCATTGAATGCGCCGCAAAGCCCGCGTTCGCCGCTGACGGCCAGCAGCAGAATGCGCTTTTCCGGACGGCGCTGCAGCAGCGGATGGGTGCTTTCCGGCGCGCGGGCGGCTACGGAGTGAACCAGGCGGGTGATGGCGCGCGCGAAAGGGCGCGCCGCAACGGCCCTCTCCTGGGCCCGCCGAAGACGGGCGGCGGCCACAAACTTCATCGCTCGCGTAATCTGCTGCGTATTCTTCACGGAGCGAATGCGGCGCTTGATATCGAGCTGGGTTGCCATTGGAAACGTTCTGCCGGTGAATTGCCGCTAACGTGCGGCGGCTGCTCCCGCCGCGAATCGCTCCTTGAATTCAGAAAGAATCTTCTTCAGCCTTTCGCGAATCTCGTCATCGATGGCTTTCTTCGTGGCGATCTGGTTGAGCAACGCGCCTGCATGAGTGTCGGCAAACGCGAGCAGGTCGCGCTGGAAGCGCTCCACTTCGAGAACGTCAATGTCGTCCAGGTAGCCATTGGTGCCCGCAAAGATTACCAGCACCTGCTTTTCGACGGGCAATGGCGAAAACTGGTCTTGCTTGAGCAGCAGGGTAAGGCGCTGGCCGCGCGCGAGCTGCGCCTGTGTAGCTTTATCCAGCTCCGAGCCAAATTGCGCGAATGCGGCCAGTTCGCGATATTGGGCCAAGTCCAGGCGCAAGGTCCCGGCTACCTGCCGCATAGCCTTGATCTGCGCGTTGCCGCCTACACGGCTTACCGAGAGTCCCACGTTGATGGCCGGCCGAATGCCGCTATTGAAGAGGTCGGCCTCCAGATAGATCTGGCCGTCGGTAATGGAGATGACGTTTGTGGGAATGTAAGCGGAAACGTCGCCGGCCTGGGTTTCAATCACCGGCAGCGCCGTAAGCGAGCCGCCGCCTTTCTTGTCGTTCAGCTTGGCGGCTCTCTCCAGCAGGCGCGAATGCAAGTAGAAAACGTCCCCCGGGAAAGCTTCCCGTCCCGGCGGGCGCCGCAGAAGCAGCGAAATCTCGCGGTAGGCCTGTGCGTGCTTGGAGAGATCGTCATAGAAGCAGACGGCATGGCGGCTGGAGTCCCGGAAGAATTCACCCATGGCGCAGGCCGCGTAAGGCGCGATGTATTGCAGGGTGGCAGGCTCGGTCGCTGAAGCGGCCACGACGATCGTGTAATCCATCGCCCCGGCGTCGGTCAGGATCTTCACTACTTGCGCGATGGTCGAGCGCTTTTGCCCGATCGCGCAGTAGATGCAGATCATATCGCCGCCCTTTTGGTTGATGATGGTATCCAGAATGATGGCGGTCTTGCCGGTTTGCCGATCGCCGATGATGAGCTCCCGCTGCCCGCGGCCGATCGGGATCATGGAGTCGATCGCCTTGATGCCGGTTTGCAATGGCTCGCGAACCGGCTGGCGATCGATGACGCCGGGAGCAATGCGTTCGATGTGGTTGCGAAATTCGGTGACGATCGGGCCCTTCCCGTCGAGAGGCACTCCCAGAGGATTGACCACGCGGCCGACCAGCGCATCTCCCACGGGCGCGGACATGATCGAACGAGAGCGCTTGACCGTATCGCCCTCTTCAATGAGGGTGTATTCGCCAAGCAGAACCGCGCCCACCTGGTCTTCTTCCAAGTTGAGGGCGATGCCGAAGACGTCATGCGGGAACTCCAACATCTCGCCGGCCATAACCTTTTCGAGGCCGTAGATACGCGCGATTCCGTCGCCGACGGAGATGACCGTGCCCACCTCATCAACGGCTACGGATTGATCGTAATTGGCAATCTGTGCACGAAGAATCTTTGTTATTTCGTCCGCTCTAATGGATGCCATTGCTGCTTTGCTCCTGACTGCCTATTGGGACTCGAGACGCATTCGCAGCCGCTCGAGCTGCGTGCGCACCGATCCGTCGTAGATGGTTGAACCGACGCGCACTACTGCGCCGGCAATGAGTGCGGGATCGAGGCGGTATTCCGTTTCCACGCGCCTTCCGCTCAGCCGCTCCAGCACCTTCCCAAGCTGTTTCTTTTCGTCTTCGTCCAACGGATGCGCGGAAGTGACGTTGGCGCGAGCAATGCCTTCCCACTCGTCGAGTTGCGCCTCGAAGGCCCGATAGATCTCCGGCAGCAGAACGACGCGGCGTTGATCAATCACCACGAACAAGAAATTGCGCACCGTGCGGCCGGCCTTCATGCGTTCTACGAGCGCCTGCGCTATGGCATGTTTATTGGCGCGAGAGACCGCCGGACTGGCGAGCAGAATGGCCAGTTGCTCCGACTCCTCGAGGAGGGCAAGAAAATCGCTGAATTCTCGCCTTACCTTGTCGGGGTTCTCTTGCGCAACGGCAACCTCAGCGAGCGCATCGGCGTAGTGTTGCGCGATCGTTCTCATGTGCCGGCTCTTTCGAGTTCGCCCACGAAGGCATCGAAGAGCGCCTCTTCCGCCGCATCGTTCATCTGTTCCCGAATTAAGGCCGCCGCTCGCTCCGTGGCCAGTCTTGCAGCTATGGCGCGAAGTTCCTGCGCTCCGGCGCGCTCGGCGGCGGCAATCTCAGCACGCGCGGCCAGGTTGATTTTTTCGATCTCGGTGAGGGTGAGCGCCTTGATGCGTTCGCGATCCGCGGCAGATTCACGCACTGCGGTGCGCCGCTCTTCTTCGATTGCGCTCTCGATCGTGGCCAACGTATGGACGGCCTGTTGGAACTCTCGCTCCGCGGCTGCACGGCTTTGGCTTGCTTCATCTATGGACTTGGCGGTCTCCTCAGCACGGGCTCGAAAGTACGGCGCCCCAAATTTTACGACGACGTAGGCGATGCCGCCGAAGACCAGGAGGAAATTCAGCCACCGAAAAACCGTGTCCAAGGTCATGCTGGCCGAGTCAGGAGAACCTTCTTGAGCCAGCGCAGGAAGGGAGAAGGCAACGAAAAGCGCCGCCGTAATCATCAGCCCACCGAAACGACTGAGGGATAACCTGCCGGAAAAAGCCTTCATCGAACCTCGCCTGCCGGGCGGGGACGCATTTGCCGTTGGGGCTCCAGAATGACGCGAGCGATCTCCTCGGCCAATCGAGTGCTGCTGGTTTCCAGTTCCGCGCGGGCGGTTTCGATTTCCGCCTGGATGCGCCGCTTGGCGCTCTGTATCTCTTCATTGGCGTTCTGGCGAGCTTGCTGGAGCGCGGCGCCGCGTTCATCCAATGCCTCCCGCCGCAACGCTTCCTGCTGGCGAAAAATCTCTCCGCGGGCCTTGCGCAATGCTTCCTGATACGCGCGGCTCTTTTCGTTGGCGTTCCGCCGCAGCTCTTCAGCCTCGCGCCGGGCGCCTTCCATGCGCTTTCCGCGCTCCCGAACGACCCGCTCAATGGGTCCGAAAAAGGACCAGCGCAGGAAGAGATAGAACAAAAAGACAATAATGGCCGTGGGTATCGCTGCGAGAAAAAGATCGCCCAGCTGTCTCAGAATTTCCATGAAAGCCGCAGACCGTCCACCGAATCCTTGTCGGCAAAGTTACCGCACACGATAGGCGGGGCAGAAGTCCGCCCGGTCAACCTGGACACACGCGAACAAGGAGAAAATTTATAGCATCCGAACCGGATTCCGTCAACGCCCAGGCTTTCTCTCTACGTCAAATCTCTCCGCGCGGGGATCGGACTCACTGCTCCGACTAGTTCGCAATATTGCCTGTTTCCATCACTTTAAAATTCAAGACGCGGCTGATGGATGGAAGGATACAAGTCCAGTGGGCAATAGTTCAGTTCGAACAGGAAAATTTATATCGGCTCGCTAGATGATTTCCACGCGAGGACCCGCGCCCGCCGCGTTTACTTCCTTCACCCGTGCGGCGACCGCCCGAGCCATGGCATACAAGCTTCGGGCCTTGGGCTCCTCTTCGCCTTGCGCGGCAACGGGCTTGCCCATATCGCCCCCGGCGCGAATGTCGGGATCAATTTCGATTTCGCCAAGCAGCGGCACGCCATAGGCCTCCGCGATTCGGCGGCCTTCTCCATGTCCGAAGACGTCCACGCGGTTATGGCAATGGGGACAAGCGAAGTAGCTCATGTTCTCGACGATTCCGAGCACCTCCACGTTCACCTGGCGGAACATCTCAATCGCTTTTCGCACATCCGCCAAAGCCACCGCCGATGGCGTCGTAACGACCACCGCGCCGGTGACCGGAACATTTTGGATCAGGCTGAGCTGCACGTCTCCGGTACCCGGCGGCAGATCCACAATCAGGTGATCCAGTTCGCCCCACTGTACGCTGCGCAAGAATTGCTGCACTACGCTGTGAAGCATCGGCCCGCGCCAGATCATCGGCTTATCGGCCGGCGTCAGCAGGCCCATGGAAATCATCTTCAACCCGTAGGCCTCGACAGGCAGTATCTGCCGCTCGCTGAGAGCCCGCGGTTGCTCCTCGGTTCCCAGCATCAAGGGCACATTGGGGCCATAGACGTCGGCGTCCATCAGCCCCACCGCCGCGCCCATACGAGCCAGCGCGATGGCCAAATTTACAGCGACCGTCGTCTTCCCGACGCCGCCTTTTCCGCTGGCAACGGCGATCAAAGTCTTTACGCCAGGAATGGGCATCTTGTCGGGCGGTCCCATCGTTCTTTGTTGCGCTGTTGGTGGGGTAGGAGGCATGAAGCGATGATAGGCGGCTGGTGGTGAGAGAGCAAGCCTGCGCTTGTGGCGCTTCTTAGCCTCTTCTAAGCGGATGGGAGCCAACAGATGCTTCGAACGCAATCTTCGGCTTCCTTTGCGCCGAATAAACCCAGAAGTTATAATCATTTTTGGCTTAGGCTTTAGTCAGCGGAAAAACACTTCTCTTGAGGAAGGCCAGAAGCTATCTGGCTGCACGCGCATTTGGGGGTAGCGGCGCCCGCTGAAGCGCCATTCCCTATCGGAGCATCCAACCAGGAACGACATGCGAATCGAAGATATGGTCGACCGGGTTGTTTCCCGGTTCATCGGCACCAAACATGAGCGCGACATCAAGAAGCTGGCCCCGCATATTGCCGCTATAAATGACCTGGCCAGCGACTACGAACGCCTAAGCGATTCCGAAATCACCGAAAAATCCGCCCAGCTCAAAACTCAGGTGTCCGAACGATTGGTGGGCGCCGAACCTTCCGAACCTGAGTATAAGCAGCGCTTGGCCGATGCGCTCGAGCCCGCAATCGCACCGGCGTTTGCCCTGGCGCGCGAGGTCGGCCGCCGCACGCTGGCCATGCGCCATTTCGACGTGCAGTTGATCGGCGGTCTGGTGCTGCACGAGGGCAAGATCGCCGAGATGAAAACCGGCGAAGGAAAAACGCTCGTCGCCACGCTCCCCGCTTACCTGAACTCGCTCGCCGGCGGCGGCGTCCACATCGTCACCGTAAACGATTATCTCGCCCGCCGCGACGCCGAATGGATGGGCCCGCTTTATCGCGCCCTGGGGCTCACGGTCGGCGTGATCGTTCACGATCTCGATGACGCGCAGCGCCGCGCCGCCTACGGCGCCGATATCACCTACGGCACCAACAACGAGTTTGGCTTCGATTATCTGCGCGACAACATGAAATATGACCTGGGCGATTGCGTGCAGCGCGGCCATCATTTCGCCATCGTTGATGAAGTCGACTCCATCCTGATCGACGAAGCCCGCACGCCCTTGATCATTTCCGGTCCCGCCGAGGAATCGACCGACAAGTACTACCGCATCGACAAGATCGTTCCCAAACTCATCCAGGAGATCGACTACACCATCGACGAAAAGCACCGCACGGCCACGCTCACCGAAGACGGGGTTACCAAGGTGGAGCGCTTGCTGGGCCTCGGCAATCTATACGATCCCGGCCATATGGAGACGATTCACCACGTCTACCAGGGCCTCCGCGCCCATACGCTGTACAAACGCGATGTCGATTATGTGGTCAAGAATGGTGAAGTCATCATCGTCGATGAGTTCACCGGCCGCGAAATGCCCGGCCGCCGCTGGTCGGATGGCTTGCACCAAGCGGTGGAAGCCAAGGAAGCCGTAAAGATCGAGCGGGAAAACCAAACGCTGGCAACCGTCACGTTTCAAAACTATTTCCGCATGTACAAGAAGCTCTCGGGCATGACCGGCACGGCCGAGACCGAAGCCGCCGAATTCGGCAAAATTTATAATCTGGACGTCGTCGCTATTCCCACCAACCGTCCCCTGCGGCGCCACGAATATTCGGACGTCGTTTACCGCACAGGCGGCGAAAAATACGAAGCTGTCGTCAACGGCATGATTCTGGAAGATGGCTCACAGGCCAACGGAATCCGCCAACTGCATGAGAGCGGACAACCGGTGCTGGTCGGCACGATCTCCATCGAAAAATCCGAGCATCTTTCAGAGTTGCTCAAGAAGGCCGGCATCCAGCACCAGGTGCTCAACGCCAAGCAGCACGAGCGCGAAGCCCACATCATCGCGCAGGCGGGCCGCAAGGGGGCTGTGACCGTCTCCACCAATATGGCCGGCCGCGGAACCGATATCCTGCTCGGCGGCAATCCCGAAGCGATGACCCGCGATTATTGCCTCAAGAATCGCTTGGCCATGCCCTATGCCGCCGCTTCCGCGGTGATCGGGGACGGCGCGGGAACCCCTGCCGCAACCATGGTTCTTTTCCAGATCGAGGGCAAAATTTTCCAGGTTCCTCGCGAGCAGTGGCTGCCCATCTATAACCAATTCGTCGAGCAGTGCCGCACCGAGCGTGAAGAAGTCATCGCTCTGGGCGGCTTACATATCCTCGGCACGGAGCGCCACGAGTCCCGCCGCATCGATAACCAGCTTCGCGGGCGCGCCGGCAGGCAGGGCGATCCCGGCTCTTCGCGCTTCTTTCTCTCCTTGGAGGACGACCTGCTCCGCGTCTTTGGCGGAGAACGCGTCAAGGCGCTGATGTACCGCCTGGGCATGACGGAAGGCGTTCCCATCGAGTCGAAGCTCATTTCGCGCCGCATCGAAAACGCTCAAAAGGCTGTCGAAGCGCAGAACTTCGAGGCCCGCAAGCACCTGCTCGAATATGACGATGTAATGAATAAGCAGCGCGAAACCATTTACTCCATCCGCCGGTCGGCTCTCGAAGGGAAAGACCAAAAAGAGTACGCCCTCGGGATGGCCGAAGACCTCGCTCGTGACTTGGTCAATAAGTTCTGTCCGCGAGAAGAGCACCCGCAGAAATGGAACCTCCCACAATTTTCCGGAGAAGCTCTGGGACAATTTGGCCTGGACCTGAAGGCAGTGGACCTCGATCCCCTGGCGCTGAATCACGACCAGTTAGGTGACGCTCTGGTCGAAAAAGTGCGTAAGCGTTACGAAGAAAAAGAAGCCCTTTTTGGCCCTGCCATGATGCGCTGGCTCGAGCGCCGCATCATTCTTGACATTGTCGATACTCAGTGGAAGGACCACCTGCTCAGCCTCGATCACCTCAAGGAAGGAATCGGGCTCCGCGGCTACGGGCAGAAGGATCCCCTGGTCGAGTTCAAGAAGGAAGCCTTCATTCTTTTCGAGGAGATGATGGACCGCATCGATAGCGAGACCATTCGCTATCTGTTCCTGATCCAGCCTGCCAAGCCCGAAGACGAAGCGCGCGAGATCGAACGGCGGCAGCGTCGCCAGCAACAACAGTTGCAGTATCAAACCGGTCCCGCACAAGCCGAAGCTCCCAAGCCCGTGCGAGCCGGCGCCAAGATCGGCCGCAATGATCCCTGTCCCTGTGGCAGCGGCAAGAAATACAAGAAGTGTTGCGGGACCGCAGCCTGATCCGCGCCAGCGGATATAAATATCCCAAGGTCGCTGCGTTCGATATTCAGCCTTGCTATTCCCAGAACGGATAGTTTCTATCCGTCTCTTTGTCCCGGAGTGCTGTTCCGGCACTCAGCCGCGCCTCAACTCGATATTTTTCATACAAATCCGTACCGGCTGAACTGGCTACGGGCGTGCTCTCTCCAAAACTGCCATTCCGCTGATGAGGGGTACGTGTGGCTGTCGTGACACAAATTCGCGTGTGCCGCATCGGTGCTTGTTCGGGACCCATCCCCACTGCGCTCAACCGCCAGGGTGTGTGCCTCACGCACCACTTGGATGAGATCTTTACGCGCGTTTCCGCCGTTCAGGAACGCTGCCAGCAGGGAGAGGCGCCCGATACGCGTACGGTCAATTGGCTCAGCCAGCAAGGAGACCTTGCGGTGACATTGCTTTCCGGGGATGGAGCAACTTCTTCCGAGGAACGTACGCGTTTACTCGAGTTGCTGCTCTGCCTGGCGAATCTTCACGAATGCCTGCGACGGCGCACGAACAACACCGCGGACTCAAAGCCGCAATCGCCATGACGCCCCCTCCAGCGCAACAAGCGACGCCTGCGCCTGCTCCCGCGCAGCGGAAACTCGCGCCCGCGATGCCGCACATTCCCGGCGTCGGTGATGCGCCCAAAGCTCCTCGGTTCGACCCCAAGCCACTGATAGGCGCAGCCCTCGCCTTAGCCGTTTGCGCCGCTGTATTGTCGGTTTGGTTTTGGCACCAGCATCATGGGAAACCAGAGGCAGCGGTTCCGGCCCAGGCCGCCCCCGAACCAACAATCCAAACCCCGCCCCCCATCGATAAAAGCGTGAATGCTGACTCCGACGCGATCGGCACGCTCGACGAACTTGCCAAGCCATGGGCGTACAAAAAGTTCGTTTTCGTCGATCCCAAGACGCACGAAAGCGTCCCGGCAATGGTGATTCACATCCCCTCTTCGGGGGCCACGAACTGTTCTGGGCATTTTCGATGAACACGCCGTTTTCCCAATGCGAATTGCAATACGTAACCGATGTGGCTGCGCTGTCGCGGCGCTATGCCTATGCAGTCGCGCACCCCATGCTGGTCAGCGATTGTGACGGCACGCTCTACGACCCTTTGAAAATGGCTACTTTGCCGGATGGTTCCTGGGTTCGCGGAGAAATCGTACGAGGTGGTGGAATTCGCCCTCCTATCGCCATTCAAGTGCACGCGCGCGGCCGCGTCCTGGTCGCCGATCGCATCGAATGACTCGCCATTTCGCTCCCGCGCAAAAACTGGCCGGACGTAAGCGGTTAGCTGAGCCCGGTTTTGCACTGACGCTTTGTCTTCCCGCGCATTTAACCCGGCGCAGCGTTTTCCTGCCCTTCGGCATCGAATCCAGAAAACAGATGAGGCTGGCGTGTGTGGTTGCGTGTGGAATCTGTGCTACCTTTTGTTGCACGCAAGACGTTTGCCCGCGAATTTAGGCTCCTGAGGAACTCGAGAGGCGGAGAAAAATGCGCAGCGTTTTACTCGCGGTGGTGGCGGTGGGCCTTGTGGGATCGCTTTTGGGCTGCTCGAAAGCTCATACAGACGACTCCATTTCTAACGACATCAAGGCCAGTATGTTTTCCGACCCCCAGACAAAATCCGCCAACGTCAGCGTGGTCGTCAAGAATGGCGCCGTTACCTTGACCGGCGAAGTTCCCGACGAGAACGCACGCTACGAAGCCTTTAAGATCGCCAAGCAAACGCCGGGCGTGGTCAACGTCGAGGATCAAATGTCCTTGCCGCAAAACCCGGTGCCACGTCGGCGCGAACCGCCAAAAACAGTGAATCTGCCGCCACTTCCGCGCCAGTTTCAAAGGCTGAGCGCGAACGCAAGCCTGAAGAGCAATTGCTCGTTCGGCGACCGCTGGCCGGTTCGGCGGACAACTCCCCCTACGATTCGAGCGCGAGCGGCCAGAACCTTGCGCAACAGCAACCGGCTGAATCACAGCCAGCTTCGACCTCAGCTCCGGCAGCGGCCGCAGCCTTCTGTCCCCACCTCCCGCTCCTCCGAGGCAGCCGGTCGTCCGGCAGGTCAGCATCCCCAGTGGAACGCCTGTGCATATCCAAATGATTGACAGCGTTGACTCCGCAACGAATCATGCGGGCGATATATTCCACGCTTCCCTTGCTTCGCCGATCGTCGTCAATGGCGAGACCATCGTGCCCAGCGGCACGGACGTTTACGTGAAGCTCGTCAACTCGAGCTCGGCCGGCCATATGACCGGCCGCAGCGAGCTGACCCTCCAGCTTGCGCGCCTCGACGTCCAAGGCGCGTCTTACAGCCTTTCCAGCGACGATTATCACGATGTCGGCAAGTCGCGGACTACCCGCACCGCCGAAACGGTTGGCGGAGGCGCTGCGATCGGTGCGGTTATCGGCGGAATTCTGGGTCATGGCAAGGGTGCGGCAATTGGCGCAGGCGTAGGAGGCGCTGGAGGCGCCGCCACTGAGGAGGCCACCAAGAGCCCCCAGGTGCATATCGCCTCCGAAACCAAGCTCACTTTCATTCTCCAGCAGCCGGTCGCGGTAACTTATACGCCGGCACCCTAACACCTTGCTGTTTCTATCCTCTAGATACGATTGCATTACCTCCCGGCCGGAGCGCAAAACGGCTGCCGCCCTGGAGACCTGCGGGCCTGTTGGCGAACATCGGGAGAAAACCGTAGCACTCCAACGCATTACGGGTATTTTCCTGATGCAACCGTACAGAAAGTACTTGACAACCGGTACGCCACACCCGCAATATCCCTGACGCGCCAGCTTCTGCCTTCCCCCTGAAGACGTACGATCGTCCTCCAATCCGATTGCCGGAATCGCGCAATGAGGAGCCGCCGGTGTCGGACAACAACAATAATGGCCACGCTAAGGAAGTAGATATGGATCGCGAAGTAATCCGCTGCAAGAGTTGCGGGCTGGTTCAATACCGCACCAGTTCGGGTAATTGCCGACGTTGCGTGCGCCTGCTGCCGCCGAAGGTGGAGTTTCTGATTCCGCCGCCGGTGACGCAGGAGCTTCCGGGCGACGACCGTCAACTATTCGAGAAATGGCCGAACCGGGAGACCGTGGAGAATATCGGTCACCGAATTCGCCAGCTGCGGGAATCCCGCGGGATGACGCAGAGCCAGCTTCAGGCCAGGTCACGAGTCTCGCGTTCCTATCTCTCCCGCATCGAGAGCGGACAGATGACGCCGAGCCTGGGGACCCTGGAGAAGATCTCGGAAGCGCTCAGCGTAGGTCTGAACCGCTTCTTCATCCCGGAATCGAATGGCGAGGCGCTGCTCGAGGATCCCTTCATTCAGGGACTCCGGCCATTCCTGCGCCAGCTCGATTGGGAGCAGTGGCAGGGAATCCTGAAGAGGCTGCAGGCCATCAGCGATCACGTTTCCACAAGTGGTCAGATGCGCACCATGCCTCCGGTTACGCCGAAGCCGATGTTGCCGCTGGCACGACGACCGCAATCGGCGGTGATGGGCCGTCGTTAGGCGCTCGTTCGCAAGAAGTGTTCGCAAGAAGCCGGCTCGCACGCGCAAAGTCATTCCGCAGATTCATTGCGTAGACGCATTGCGTAGATCCATTGCGCAGAAGAAAGACCGACGGCACGCTTTGGCTGCGGGTCAAGCTGGATTCAGTATTGCTGGGCAGTACTTCTGAGCTAAGTCCGACATCCGAATTGCAAGGCGCCGACTCCGCACGGCTGCGGGGTCGGCGCTTTTTTAGCATCGCTCCTAAGCCAAATTCATCCTCAGCGCCAGCGCCAACCGTAAACCTTCGCTGTCATCACGAGGGCCTGCTCTTCGCGCGAAACGTCTCCGCCGCGAACGTCTACCCACAGGATGACCTTCGCGGCGTTCGCAAAGTCATCAGGAGCTTTCGCGCGTTAACAAAGTCCCGAGGGATCTGCAGTTCGCGCGGGTGCCGCACCGCTTCGTTTTCAAGGGTGCGGATTTGCGGGGTCGGCACCGGAAAAACCTACTTCCAGGATTCGATCGCTTTTCTCATCATCGAGCCGGAAGGCTGCTCGACAATCTCTAATCGGATTCCATTGGGATCCTTGAGGTTTGAGAGTTTCGACCCGGTTGCGCCGCCGGAACGAGCGTCGGGCAGCGTCGCGCCGCCTTCACGCAGTCGCGCGATGGCGGCAGTGGCGTCGTCAGCGAGAAGCCCGATATGGGTGAGCCCCGCGGGAAGGTTCGCGCTGGCCGGCGCCATTTCGATGAATGTGTCGCGATTGATCTGAAGAAAAGTTGTCGTGGGCTTGCCGTCGGGGCTGGGCATGGCGTAGGCCACCCGAAATCCCATGACTTTGGTATAGAAATTCAGCGACTCCTGAAAATCGCTAACGGCAATTCCCACGTGGTTTAGCCGAAGTCCCGCGTCGCTGTTTTCCTGGGCAGCCGTCCGCTGCATCATCAATGTCCCCACGACAATTCCCGCGACGAAGAGGGTTAATCCGCGAAGCCAAACGATCCATGGACGCATCTCAACCTCCCAGACTTTCTTGCCGGATGCTATGGCAACGGCTTCCTCGGGTCAAGGAGTTAGCAGATCGCGCGGCCTATGGTCCGGCCTTGAGGCTTCTCCAGCGCGTCCCCCTCCGCTGTCATCCCGAAGCCTGAAGGCTGAGGGATCTGCTTTTCACTTTACGGGGCCCAGGCTTGAGGTTTAAACGTAGCACCGCGGCCTTCAGCGCGGCAGGCAGTTTGCAGCCACGGAGCCCTCCCTGCGGCATTCGTCAGCGTTGGCGTTACGGCGCCGAGTGTTTTTTTGTTGAGCGGATCGACTTCTTTCGGGTCCCGAATCGCAGAGACATCCCCACGGCCCGTTCGAGGCTTAGAACCCGCCGTGGTACACTAGGCGAATACACGGCGAACACAGACGGCGCAATTGATCACCCCGGGAGGGCAGCTTAGTTTAATATCGCGACGTCCTCAATTCGGTTGGGCCACTCGATCATTAAGAGCTGGCCGCTGGTTGGAGGGGAGCCCATGAATCGACAAGTTGAGAGATGGACCAATCCATCGGTCAAAAAACTTGCAGGCAAAGATGATCCTGTAACAGCTATAACCCAACGAGCGCGAGAAGTGGTCTTGGCGGCAATGGACAAGGGCTGGTCTGGCCCTCCCTTCGATCCCCTCTCCCTAAGCGACATTCTGCAACTTCGCACAGTTCCCAGAGCCGACATCCGCGACGCTCGCATAATTCCAGAGGGAGACGGAATGTGCATCGAGTACAATCCCAGCCGCCCACCTGGTCGAATGCGGTACTCGATTGCCCACGAAATTGCACACACACTCTTTCCCGATTGCTCCGACCAGATTCGCAATCGAGTCGCGCACCAGGAAATGAAGGGAGACGACTGGCAACTGGAGATGCTTTGCAATATCGCGGCAGCCGAGTTCCTAATGCCGATTGGGTCCCTAGGAGAGGTCAAGCAAGAGGACCTTAACATCGATCGAATTTTGACACTACGCAAGGAATACGACGTTTCCACTGAGGCTGTGCTTCTGCGTGCGGTTCACGCTACGGATGCTCCCTGCGCAGCTTTCTCTGCTTCCAGGATCGAGGAGGGCCCGGATCAGGGCCATTATTTCGTCGAGTATGTCATTCCATCTTGCGATTGGAAACCGCCGATTTCGAAGCACGGAATTCTTCCGACCTCCCATGTGATCGGCCAATGCTCGGCGATAGGCTTTACTGCCAAAGGGTCCGAAAAGATTGGAACGGAAACACTGCGCACAGAATGTGTCGGAATCCCTCCTTACCCAGGATCAAGTTTTCCGCGCATCGCTGGATTACTCACTCCAGAATCACAACCCGAATTCGGGCCGAGGATCACCTTTTTGAAGGGTGACGCCACGCGTCCCGCCGCAAGGGGAAAAACAATAATCGCACACGTGGTCAACGACGCTACGGCAAACTGGGGGGGGAGCGGATTCGCACAGGCCGTAAAAGCCAAGTGGCCCGCTGCCCAGGACGCCTTCCGCAAGTGGATCGACGAAGACCCAGCACGCCTCTCGCTCGGAAATCTGCACGTGGCAGACGTGGACACTCACACAGCGGTTGCCACAATGATCTGCCAAAAGGGCTACGGCCCTGCGCCCAAGCTTAGGCTGCGCTATTTCGCCCTTGAGAGTTGCCTTCGGAATCTACATCAAATCGCCGCGGAGCGGCTAGCATCGGTCCATATGCCTCGAGTCGGTTGCGGGCAAGCCGGAGGTTCCTGGTTTCTAGTGCATGAACTGATTAGTGGCGTGTTGCTTTCCGAGAGGGTGCCCGTTTTCGTCTATGACTTGCCCGATGCCAAAGAGAAATCTAAAGCTCAAAGTCAGCTTGAATTCTGAGGGAATAGCTCGACAACCCGAAAAATGGCCAAACGAATCATCTTGCTTTCAGGCCCAATCGCATCGGGCAAGACGCAGCTGGGAAATGCCCTCGTTGAACGCTACGAATTCAAAGTCATAAAAACGCGAAAGCTCATCGAGTCGCTCGTTCAGGTTCCAAACGAACGAGGTGCACTCCAAAGAGCGGGCGAGCAGCTTGACCTAGAGACGAACGGACAATGGGTCGCGAACGCCCTAGCTCGCGAAGTCAACCGCCTGCCGGACAATTGCTCAATCCTTGTAGATTCCATCCGTATCGGACAGCAAGCGGAAGCTATCCGTGTCGCGTTCGGCGCCCGCGTTGTCCACATCCATCTTACGGCCCCGACCAACGTACTTTCAGAGCGCTACAGCAGTCGCATCCCAAACGTCAAAGAGCTTCCCTCCTATGATCAGGTGCGCGCCGACCCAACCGAAAGCGCCATCGAAAAACTGGCTGACATCGCTGACATCGTCATAGACACGAAACAGAATTCCGCTTCTGATGTGTTGATCCGGGCGGCGACACAACTCGGCCTCTACGGAAGAAGCGTCGAGCGACTTGTTGATGTGTTAATCGGAGGGCAATATGGCAGCGAAGGGAAAGGCCACGTTGCGGCATATTTGGCACCCGAGTACGACTATCTAATACGGGTGGGCGGCCCGAACGCAGGCCACACCGTATTTGAAGTTCCAAAGCCGTACAAATTCCATCAACTTCCATCGGGCAGTCGGTGCTCTGAAGCGGGCCTTATCATTGGCCCAGGCGCAGTTATTTGGGTTCCTCAGCTTCAAAAGGAGATTGCGGAGTGTGAGATAACGCCTGACCGGCTCTCAATCGATCCCCAAGCAATGATCATCTGCGCTGAGGATCGCGCCTTCGAGAAAAGGACTCTCGAGCCGGAGATTGGAAGCACGGCGCAGGGGGTGGGTGCTGCCACCTCTCGGAAGATATTGAGAACGGCAGCCCACCCTCAGACACAGCTCGCTCAGAACATCCCGGAGCTCACACGGTATATCAAGCCCTCTCTTGAAGTTCTGGAGGGCGCATTTTCAAAGGCAAAGCGCGTTTTCTTAGAAGGCACGCAGGGGACGGGTCTTAGCATACACCATGGCGTTTATCCGTTTGTCACATCTCGCGAGACATCAAGCAGCGGGTGCCTAGCGGAAGCTGGAATAGCACCAAGCCGCGTGCGAAAAACCATTATGGCGGTGAGGACCTACCCGATTCGAGTCGAGGGAAACTCCGGCTTCATGCAAAACGAACTTAGCTGGCAAGTGATATCCGAGCGCTCAGGGATTGCACTCAATGAACTGCTTGCGGCGGAACGAACCACAACGACCGACAAGAAGCGGCGCGTAGCCGAGTTCGACTGGAGCCTCTTGCGCAAAGCAGCATCCTTGAACGGACCGACCGACATCGCGCTTACATTTGCAGACTACATCACCATAGACAATAGAAACGCGAGACGCTTTGAACAACTGACGGAGCCGACACTACGATTCGTTGAAGAAATCGAACGGGTCGCATCCGCCCCAGTATCCCTGATTACCACGAGGTTCGACGCTAGAAGCATTATCGATCGACGCGCATGGTGAATGGAATCGCAATTGACGAGCTTTCGGAAAGATTTCCGCTCTTATACCACATGGCCCAACTCGGAAGCTGGCCAAGCATACGGCAACACGGCCTGCTAAGCACGAGTGCCCTACTTGATCTCTTTGAAAAGAGTGGTGATGAGCGCTTTCGAATCGAAGCTTGCCACAGGCCAGATAGCATCCCGATTTGCCATCCAGTCCACGGGCAGGCCGTGATTCGAGACCAAAAACCCATGTCCGACCCGTCTGTCCGCAAAGCACTGGCTGGTTCTGGCCTAGAGCCAGCCGATTGGTACCGCGAACTTAACTCAAGGGTCTTCTTTTGGCTTACTGAAGAGCGTCTCGATCGGCTTATGAACGCGCGAGCTTACCGCAACAAACGCCACCACGTATTGGTTATCCATACAAGGAGCTTGGTCGAGCGGCATGAACACAGGGTCATGCTTTCCGCCATCAACAGCGGCTGCACGATACCCTTTCCCCACAAGCGCGGTCAGGAGACATTTCGAAGGATTGCGGATTATCCATACGCGGCTAAAAGGCGCAGTCGAGATCCGATTGTCGAACTCGCGGTTGACTACAGCGTTCCGGACATTCGAGATTTTGTGACTGAGGTCAGGGAAGCTGGAGCAGGGCAGCCCGCAACACTCCTTTGGAAACCCTAAACGGTTTACCCGTATTTGAAGATTGGCGAAAGGAGGCAAAAGTCCCGCAGTAGTTTGACCCTCGCGGTAAAATAGATGTTCAGCTCGCGAAACGAAACCGCCCGTCAGGGCGGCTAGCCCGCGAGCTTCCATCTACCGTGTCAATTCTTGCCGCGCAGCTAAGTGTCGACATCCGGCGTGCTGGGATGCTTGCGTCTCTTTCGTCAACTTGCGCAGCCCTGACCCAACGCTTTTTGATCACTCCTGGCAGGATTGCAGGAAGCCCGCCCTCAACCCTACCAATCGCGACGTGGATCTACCTAAGTCCATTAGAATGTGTACTTACAGAATTGGCAGTACTAACTCCTTTAGAATAATCACTGCTATGCTGTCCTCGTGATTTGCAACGGCTTAATCCGTAACGACTTAGCAACTCGGCCCCATCTCTCGTTCGGATTTGCCATATTTCTGCCATAAGCTAAATCAGGCCGGGTGTAGTCCAGAAACTGCGCCCGGCCCAATGTGAGAGGAGCTTCACATGGTCCTAGAAATGCCCGCACCCACTTACACCGTTATCAGCCGTCACCGCGCCGATTGCCCCAAGAAAGCCGCAGGGCGCAGCGAAAACAGTTGCAACTGCAGGAAGCACATCAGCGTTTACGACCCCGACAAAGCGCTCCGTGGCGTGGTCCAGTTCACCATCAAAACCAAAACCAGTGACCGCCACGAAGCTGAGCGGATCGCGCAGGCATACCGCGACCGGCACGATCCCGATAAGGTCCGGGCTGCCGAAGCGGAAGCTAAGGTCAAGGCGCTCCAAACGGAGAAAGAGCTGCGGACGGCCACAATCGAGAAAGCCATCGCGAAGTTCCTCGTCTTCAAATTGAATAACCCTTCCCGTCGATCCACTCGTCGTAGCGGACCCACCGCCGAAAATACGATGGAGGCATACCGCACGCTGCTCGGCGACGTGAATCCGGCATTCGAAGTGAAGCGCAAAGGCAACCTGCTCAAGTGGCTCGAAAAACAGAACCCTCGGCCCACACTGATTTCGGAACTGACGAATGATCGCATGGACGATTTTCGGGGAACGTGGACGAGCTGGGCTGACTTGACCGCAGCGAACGCGTTCACGCGTCTAAAAACATTTTTCGGATATTGCAAAGATATGAAGTGGATCGAGTCGAATCCCCTTAATGGCCGAACCCGGCCATCGGTTCAAGATGGAAGCCGCACCGCTGCGTTCACTGATGAACAATATCAAGCGATCCTCGATAAGCTCGACGAACGCGCCGAAGCAATTCGCAAACAAGTGAAGGGGCTGGAGGCAGAAAAGCAACTGGCGGATAACGAGCGCCTGCGTACGCTCATCGAGTTAGGGCGCTGGGGTGCGATGGCTTTGGAAGATGCCGTCTGCTTCAGGAAATCAGACTTAACTGGCCGGAATCTCCGATACAAGCGAGCCAAGTCCGGGAAGACCGCAAAACCAAACCTGCCCGAGGACGTGGCAACGCGGATTCAGACAGTCGTTCCAGTCAATGGCGACCCGAACCAACCTTTCCGCGATATCTCAGTAGTCCTCGACAGTGACAAAGGCTACTGGAGCCGCGAAGCTAAACAGCTATTTTTCGACGCAGGAATCAACTCAGTCACCACGGATATCCGTCAACGCGAGCCGCATTTCCATATGCTCCGAGATACATTCGCGGTCGGGCAGTTAGAACTCAACACGCGCACCGGCTTGCCTTCACTAAAAAGCATCGCTGATGCGATGGGCGATTCGGTGGTGGTCATGTTGAAACACTACGCACCCATGATCGATAAACTCGAAAAAGCTCACGAGGAAGGACAGCAGACAATCGTTGACGCTCAGGTTGCGGCGATGAAAAAACAGCACGGGGAAAATGGAAAAGCAGGCGTGGTAAACATTGCGGAGGGCCGCAAATGAGCGACACAAAAGCGGAACTTCAAAAACTGCGGAAACGTGCTGGGGTTAAGTTAGTCGCGGAGGGAGACGATTTCATACGCCGATTTGTTCTGAAGAACGGACGACCCAGAGCATCGAAGCACGGCGATTATGTCAAGGCGTCATGGCTGGCGCAGAAAATCGGCATGCATCGGGATACCATCATTCGGGAATTTGAAAAAGAACGCGACGGCATTAAGCGGCGCACAACGCAGGGGAAACATCGGCGGGTTTATACAACAACGTGGATATCGTTAAAAGCTGCTCGAAGGAAATTCCCAGACGCGAATATCTGAACAGAAAGAGGAACCCGGTTCCCCGTTCCGGCACAACTGGAGTTACTCTGATTTGCGGCGAAACCGGAAAATCAGCGCTCCAATCGCTGCGTAAAGCGCGGCGTTCATTAGCCCAACTATCAACCACAAGACGGCACCCTGAGACGTATATGGTTCGATATCAAAAAGCGGAACGGTCAGGAGACCAGGGGGACAAAGAACGACCGAAAGAACACCTAAGAAAGTCTCTGCTCGACTCGGAGTTTCCGAGTGAGGCACGAATGACATAACTGCATAAATTGAGGCCGTAATTGCCAACCCCAGCAAAGAGAACCCTATTACAAGTCGCCGCTTGTGTTCAACAGCTCCCAAGCTCTCCTCCCGTGCCGGTCCACACTTAAAGAGAGCAAAGCCGGGCCGCCACAACCAGTCGCCTGCGACTGAAATTGTGGGCCATGGCCCGGCTGTGCGGTTTGCGCCCGGACTTTCATGAGATTTGTAAGCATGAAAAACCGACGACTGGCTGCGTTCCGAAACCGAGACTATCGGCAGTGCCAGCGTAGCGCTCCAGCCCGGCACGAGGCAAAAATTCGGAAGAAATGGCCCGCCAGTTCAGCCCAGCGGGCCGATATGCATTAACTCAAGCGACTTGAAATCGCTTTCACAACCGCTGCAACGATTTCCGAAAGGCTCGGGCTGACTCCGGGCTTACCTTGTGGACCTATCGGCCCTGGAATCGCTGAATCTGCTCCAGTTGCTCCAGTCGGCCCAGGAACGGCAATAATCTCGGCCTTGATTCGACCATCCATGTCGACGACCTGAATTTTGCCGTCAGCCTGGATGATTTTAATTACCGCGTCTTTTCCAGCTGAACCTACGACTTCCAGTTGCTCCTCGGCCCCTCGACGCCCCTGCGACTCGACACGGTCGTACGAATCTGCTCGCGCAAAAGGTAACTTCCAAGGCCAGATGGATCCACGTGGCCTTTTGTCTCTTTCATCTGCGCTGCAGGTCCTGTCCTGCTCCTTAACTTCCAACATATCTGTAGCCATGGTGTTCTCCGATGCCCTTTCGGGCAGATAAAGTTTCGAAACTTGTACTGCTGGACTGCTGGGTATTGCTGCTGGGTATTGGGTGCTACCGAGCATTCGGATTGAATAAGTCCACGCCGTGCCGCAATTTGTCCAGCGGAACGGGTTGCATAGGCGCAGGCGCGTTTGTGGCGCATTAACCTTCGGGCCGCGTCGGCGTTTTCGAGGCTTCGAGATTTTCATTGGTCCTTGACCGGCAAGTTCGCGGATTAGCCATTTGCGACGTCATCCCACTTCGTACCATCTGTTTAACCGAGTCGGTTCTTCTCGTGATGCGCAGTCGACCACTTCGGAGTATTCGTACGCATGGCCGCGGGCCCGTTTAGTGTCCGCGAAACCCTGCGTTGCCACTTTCTTACTATTGGGAACTGGCCCTGCGGTCGGATTTGAACAGGGAGGCGCCGGTCTTCTTTCGTGCAGTTGGAACTTGCGCGATTTCTTCGTTGCCGGCGTGATAGTGCCCGGCCACGCGGGGTTGGCGAACGTGACTTCTTCTTGCCGTGCGCAGTCGAGCCAGCGGACGGAACAGTTCTGTTCGACATGAGACTCCTTTACTTCGCCACAGGGCGCGCACCGGCATCGTGCTTGACAGGTTTTTCCTTGTCCCCGGACGTGGCGTATGTTTCTTCCCAACATTTGCGGCGTTTTGTTCGCCAGGTCCCTGTGCCCACCGCTCTGGCGCTCACGTGATCGTTGACGGCCCAGCTTTCTGATTTGCTCGCCCGCTTTCTTGGCTTGCTCCCCTGCAAGGCCAGACCGACTGCCGGATATTGCCTTGTCCTCACCGTAAACCGGGCCTTCCGTAGTGGAATGGGCCGGTGTCGGCGTCTGACCAAAATCGCTCTTCGCATGATTACTTCCCCTTTGCCGCCGTCGATGGCAGCATGACTCTTCTCATGACTTGCTGATAGGTTGTTTCAACAACGTCTCGCGTGCGTCTATGTTTTTCGACGAATCCACGTTGCAGCGAGTCATTCTTTCGTCTTCGGAGTATTGATTGTCTTGTCCAGCTCGGCCTTCAACTCGTTGAATCGCCGGTCGACTTCCGCTTTATTACGAAGTCCATTCACAAACTTGTTTCTGCAATAGCTTGAGCGCGGAAATCGTCAAGCTGATTTTTGTCATTAAAACGTGCCATACAGTAGTCGCGGCCACGCTCAAGTGCGGTCGACTTCGGCTCAGTCGGCGCGTCCATAACGGTGGGTGATCGGTTTTTCGGTGCTCGTTGCGCCATCGCCCAGCGAATCGCGAGTTTTTTCAACAGGCGCAGGTTTGGCTGGCAACGGAGGAGCGAGCTGAGGCGCAACGTGTTTTTGCAAATTATCACCTTGGGCGTATGCGGACTGGATCAGGCGACTAACAACTCAGCAATGAACTCTGCCACAAGCCGTCCGCAATGATTATGGTCAAGTTCGCATCGTTAAAAATCAGCGTCACTCGGCCAGTAATTGCTAACGAACTCGCGAAGCTGATCCCACGCTTGTTCGGTGGTTAACACCAAAGGGCCTGTTTTTTTGTGTCGCCAGGCGGGGTGGTTTGGAGGCCGTCAGCGGCATCATAGATTGCGGAAAACTGTTGAAGTCCATGGCGCACCTTATGCGGCTTTTTCTTTCTCAATCGCCTGTCGATGTACTTGACGAACTCCGGGAATTCGGGCCGCAATGCTTCGTATTGCCGGATGCGCTCGCGGTGTGTAGCTGACCACGAGATAAGGCCGGGCATGCTTGAATTCACTACGAACCTTCTCAATGCTGAACATGCTTCGACTGAAAATCGCAACTTTCTCGCGCCCTCTTTCGCCAGCTTGTGCATCCGTTCGGATGCCGATTCGGCCTGCTTCTCGTTCTCACCGTCACAGCGTGACGTTGAGCCACGTGTTGCAGACCGTGGGTCCGCAGGTAATCGTTGTCCGGGTTATACGCTTTTGACTCTTCCACCGGGCCGGGGTCCTCGCTAAAATAGGCCGCGAAGTGTTTGTATGGCCGTCATAAAACCATCACGGCAGACGATGTAATTACCCAACATAAAAAACTTTGATTAGCAATTCTCGGTTGGGCGGAGATCGATGGAGGCGCGCCGGGAATCTCTTCCAGCCTCGCCAGTCGGCATCAAACTCCTGCGCCTCTTTCAATTCCGCCTGGCTCAAAGGCATCGTGCGTACGTCAGGTCGAGCCGAGTACTCTTGCTGCTGCTCACTTAAACTGTTCATTGGATTTTCCTTTTACGACAATGAATTAATGCGGTCTGTTACCGCGTCACTGACCGTCACGCTCGTGTTGCCGATGTAGCGCGGCTGGCCGTTCGGATAGAAGCAAAGCTCCCGGTACTCTCTTGCTGGCATCTTTATGAGCCGCTCTTTTGTGAACGACGGATCAAGTGCGAAATTGGGACTCCGTCGCTTAAACGTTGTCGCCTGCGGACTTCCGCCGTACTGCATGCGCTGAACGTCGCCGCCTTCTCGGCGTGCCTGCGCACAAAGATCGTCATGGCACATTCCGGCTGCTTGCCGCCTCAGCTCGATGTTACTGACGCGCTGACGGAGACACCTCAGTGGCATGGGTTGCAAGTTCCTTTCGATATGTCTCATTCGAATTTTCGAAATCAACATCTGACAGTCGAGTCGTTCGGTCGTTTTTATGCCGGGAAGAGACGATTTTGTCAATCAACTGCTTGCGCTCTTCCAAGTCGCGAAGAATCGCGAGCCGGTCGGCTTCCGCCTGATCCCCGGCGACTTGGGCTGCGGATCGAGGTTCGACACGAAGCGTTCCCGTCCGGCGCAAATCTTGAATGCTCAGGAGCACTTTGTCGTCGGTCAGCTCAGCCTCGTCGACCGAAACCATGTGCTGAATCACGAACGGGATGATCGCGAGAATGCGCCATTCGCGATACCTTTCGGTAAAGAACCCGACAAAGAACTGCGTCCGAATTCCCAGCAGGCGTTCAGTCTCGTCAAGTGACCGGGCCGCCGCGAAATTGTCGGCTCGATGAAACTCTATCGAATCCGGGTTCACGGACGATTTCACACACCTCGCAATTAATTCTTCGGTGCTTTCGCTACGAAGAAAGCTTTCTAAACTGGCTACGCTCATTTGACTGCTCCTATTTATTTGGTACTGCCGATCTGATCTGTTCCCAACTGCCTTTCAAAACTGGAATACCGCACGCCCGACACTGCTCGACGAATTCAGGATTTTGCATTGCTTCCCTCATCTGCGCCCCGCTCATAGCCGCGATCTGCCGTTTGAACACCCGCGCTGTGATCGATATTTCCATTTGTCGTCTCCTTCACTGCCGCCAACGGGGCGGGAGCTTGGTTCGAATCCCCAGTGCTTCCAGCGCGGCCAGCGCACCGGCAGGCTTGTCGGCCATCCACTCCTTCATCTGATCCTTACTGGCGTCGCGAACCTGCTGCTTCGTCAACTGGAATGCCGGTGTGAGTGGTGTGACTGCCGGAGTCGCCGGAGTTGCCGGGGTTACAGCTGCCGGAGCCGGAGTCGCTGGCGCGGGCATCGGAGCCAACTGGCCTCGAAGGGCCACGTATGCTTGCTCTAAACTTTCTGCAGTCCAGGCCGCGCAATGCGTCCGAACCCAATTTGTTATGAGTTGCACGTTCGCGGCACAAGGATTGAAGTCGTTCAGATGCCTGGCTCGAAACGTATTGCTGGCTTGCACTTCGAGTTGATCTTTTGTCGGCACGGCCTGCACAACGCTGCCGGAAAACCATTTTTCGCTTTTGCGCCCGTGGATATCGAAGTGGGCAACTTTCACATCGCCGTCCTGAATTTCGGTGATTACGCCTTGGCCGAACTGCGTCGAGTCCGGCGTCCAGCATTTTTCTCCCACTTTCATTTTTGACTCCTTGCTTCGATTACTACGAAGTTTCCGTCGTCCCTAACAACGTTGGCCGTTCGCGCCGGGTTGAACGTTTCCCTCGGCGCATGCGATTGCCCGAAGATATAGGCGTGCCAGCCGGGCGGCAGTTCGTCAGCCGTCGGGGCTGCTGTCTCGGCTACTGTGGCTGGGGCCGTGGCTTTGGGCGCGGCTGGGACCGGCGCTGTTACTGTGACCGGCGCTGTGCGTGCCAGGCGTGCTTGACGTTCAGCTCGGGCTTGCCGGGTCGCGGCGTTACGCCTGCCGCGCTGATGCTTTTGCTTTACTTGAGGCCCCCACTCAACGTTTGTTTCGTATTGCGGGGCATGATGCATATCCATGATGAACCTTCTTTACTTAGAAGTTTTTAGGGCCGCGAAAGACCGGAGGAGCATCCGGTGGAAAAGCGCGCCCTTTTACCCGACTTCGAGAGCCGGGGAAATTGAGGGCGGGAAAACAACATGATGGGGATTACATTTTGTGGAAGACCCACCGGCGATGCCGTTCTCTCGTCCACAGCCTTCCAACCGCCACTGTTTCCGCAGTGGCAGCGGATTTATCGAAATTGTGGCGACGCTAGGTGGCGTCGCCTATGGGTTGTCCGAGCCGGTCGGCAGACCAGCTCGATCCCGCCCGAGTACGGGCAGAATTCTTTTGCTCCGACCGGCAACATTACCCTTGGTTTATTAGGGTTCTGTTGCCGATCAGAGCATCGCCGCGCAATGCCCGCGAGCTACCAACCCTCGGGCGCTGCGCCGGTAGTGGCGATATCTTTGAAATCTTTGTGGGATTTACTTTGCAGCTAGCGCGGCTTCCAAATCTGCTTCAGTTTCTGCATCGAAGACTTTCGGAACTCCTACGATTCCGGCCAGCCCAACAAAATGCAGTAAGTGCATTCGCGTCAGCCATTGTTCGTGGTCACCACAGTCGTGCTCACGCAGCCATTCAACGGCGGCGGCAAATTCTTTTTTTCGTTCCACTTTGCCCGCTTCGGTGTTCCAAAATGCGAGCTTGCGCTTAGTGGTATACGCTGGGTGAGACCCGAAACTCGCTTCCAGATTTAACTGTTTAGCAGTGTACTCAAGACATTCAGGCGGCCAAAAACACGCGGCTATTTCGCTGATGCCGGTACAAGCTTGCTCATGCTTACCCGAGCAACGGAAAATGAAGAAATCACCACCCAATTGGCGGAACTGCTGATAGGCCGACCAGAGCGCTTCAAACAATTCGTCGGTTAAGTCAGTGCCCATACGCTTGCGCATCTGATCGTGAAACGACGGCGACGGCTGTTGAATTCTTGGCGGGCGGCCAAGACGTGGCGGGTCGACACGTTCGCCTTCTATATACACGATGGGCACGGACTGCTCAATTTCGTTCGGTTCCATTGTTGCTCCTTGATCTTTTCGCGATGACGGCGCTGCGACTCCCGGTCGAGCCGCCTAACTTCTTCCAGCTCGGCTGCCGTAATGCTGTGGCTGGCGCGAAGCCGGATCAGCCGGTGATGTGACGGAACGGTTTGGTCTGGCATAACTAGTCCTGCTGCTTCAGCAGATACACCATGGCGAGTCGCTGCTCGCCCGCTTTTCCGCACCGGGCCTCGCGGAGCAATACACGTTTGTCATGGATTAGGCCATTGATTGCCCGATCCCACACATCCGTTCCTTTACGAGCGGCGTGAAGAATGTTTTTCAGTTCACGATACGAGATCTTGCCGTGATGCAATCGCAATTCGCGAACCATCGCCATCTGCAATCTGGCTTGTGTATTCTCGCCTTCATCCGGTGACAGAAAAGCCATAACATCGTTGCGGTATTTGACCAGTGCCAGGGCGCGTTCAGCGGCGTCGATGTCAATAACATCGAGATTCAGGTCGATGGCGAAATACAGCGCTAAATCTTGGAGCATCTCCATCGCCCGAGGGTTAAGGCCAGCAGCCCTCGACTGAAGGTCGTTCCAGTCTTCGTATTCGTAATTGCCGTTGTTGTGATTGAACGCCTTATCGATCAGCTGTTTGGTCCGTAAAGCTCCGTCGATGAACGTCGGTTGCGGCCCCAGCACGTGCGTCGGTTTCGGCTGCTGAGGAGATAGCATAAAGAACATCCGGTCGTTCAATCCGCTGTCCGCGTTTGGCAGCTTCGCCCACAACGGCAGGAACTTCCGATCCGTGGTGCAAAACAACCAGGAAAAACAATAGGTGTCGGCTGGAAAACTGAACGACTCTTTCTTGATGACGTTCTCAAACAACCCAGAGTCGTAGAACGTCAGCAAGTCGCTGCAAAAACTGCTGTGCTCGATGCCCGCCTTATCGACTAACTTGGATAGTTCGTCGTAGTACAGGACGGCATGATCGCCGCTGATCTTTTTCATGCTGGTGCCGAGACCTTCCGTACTGCCTGGGGCAATAATAACGGTCTTGCCCGAGGCCGTACGCTCTGATGAATCTGTGGCGCAACCCATCAGTTTGAAGAAGCCCTGGGCTGCTTTGCAGCTGGACGATTTGAAAAATTGACCATACGGGCTGATGATTCCCAGGAACAAATTGGGGTTCCTCGTGTGACCTTTGATGTGTACGCGACCGGAAATATAATTCAGGAACATCAGCACGGCGGGCATGAAAATCAGCTCGGGGTGCTTGTCGCTTGCTGCTATGGCGGGTTTGACCAGGTTCTCGTACAGCGAAGTTCCCTCCATGACAAAACGAGGAAACTCCGGGCGGTCTATAACCTCCGAATCGTCGATATCAGGTTCCGGCTCGTCGTCGATCTTAACCAGGTACTCGACGCGGTCGGCCCCACTTCCGCTGGCTTGAACCGTATAACCCGGTGGGATCGGCTGCCCGGTCTCATATGGGATCGGTTGCTGTTTTTGCTGCTCAACCTTCGACTGAATTCGATCTTGCATAGCAGCAGCGAGCGGAATCGAGCCATCTCCTTTCGGATACCGGCAAGCAGATGCGGCCTTCTTCTCGCACATATCGATCCAGTCTGAACCCACATCGTCGAATCTTTGCTCGACGTTGCGAATTAAGATGGGGAGAATCTCGTCGTACTCAAGGCCGTCAGCCCGCAATTTTCCCGCGATACGGATTAATTCGGAATCGTGGCTGCCCCGAGGGACACGCGGCCCGTCGCTACTCGCCGTCACCGGCAGTTTCCGTTCCTCGTGCGCTACCGACGACAAGTTAAAATCGTCGCGCCGGTAAATGCCGGAATGTCGCTGAACGATTGCGACTATGGGGCGGTTGGCGTATTTGAGGTTCGCAAAGCCGGGCAAGCGAAACACTCGCGTGCAATCTTTGCAGGCCGGATCGCCGCCGAACTGGCTGATGAGTGCCGCCAGCAACGATTCTTGTTCTAATTGCGAAACTCCGGCCAAGCGCCAAATCACCTGATACTTGTTGTCGGATGAACGCAGCACGAATGTCGGCTCCGGCACCAGACCGCTTTCGTTAATCGCTTTGAGTTTTGCTTGGGCGTCCGAATCGAGATCGAGATAGACCGTGCGTATCCCGGCTATATCCGGTTTCGTGCGGTTCTTGTGCCCAGCCAGAATCGGGTTCATTCCGACGTAGACGTTGCGCTGCTGGTTCTGAACCCCAAGACGTTGCAGATACTCCGGCTGGCAGACCTGCTCGGCGGAACGGAAGTCCGAGATGATTTGCTTGCAGATCGGATCGATCAAAACGACACACAGACGGTCGTCCGGGTTAAACAGCGTACCAATGAATTCGACTGCCGGATGTGCGCTTGGTACAGCCGAAGCTGGCTGGGGTGTAGCAACCGGCGCGGGTGTGACGACCGGCTCACCTATCGGCGCGGCTGCCAGAGTGAATTTTTCCTGCTGGACGAGCTTTGCCTGCGCGTCGGCGATACCGTACGCTGCGGACGGCTCAATTCCGTGCTCCTGCAAAAAGCCCGCCACATCGTCTTCTGAACACCCAGATTTCGTTCGCTCGTATGCCTGCGCAACGAGACCGTTCATGTCGAGCATCGTGGCCATTAGAGCGCCGCCTTCGGCTCGACTTTCTCAGCCTGTAGTGCTGATGCACCTGCCGATTGGGCTGGCAGGACCCGGACATTTATCGCGGTTGGCAACTTGCCCGGCGCGGGCGGATGCGAGTCCACTTCAAACGTCACGCGGCTGTCGACAGCTGGAATAGCCGGACCAAACACGATGCGTGATTGATGAACAAAAAATCTTTGTTGAGTTGCGGTCTCACCGATGACGCCGCAATGAGAATTACGGCTCCACCACAGCAGCAGTCCTTCTTTAACTTCTGACATATGACACCTCGATTAAGTGATCGTTTAATTTGAAATCCCACTTCGTATAGCCAAACAGACGCCAGAAGAAATTGCATGTCTGGCTGTCTGGACGCCGGTCAAGAAAGCTCCAAACAACCAGCTCGGCGTTAGCCAAATGGATGGCCGCGTCATGGCATCCTTTCGTGCCAAAGATGCGGGTCCACCAGAAATATCTTGATTGCCAAAACTTGAACCGGGGAGTCTCCCAAAACTCCTCGTTCGTGTTCGCTTGATTGTGCTCAGGCTCGTCCCACAACGGATCAAACATCGCCAATCACCTTGTTCGTTTCATGCGTCAAAACATGATTAGATTTTTCCCTCCTATTTGTTGTGCTACACCGGGATATTTTTTATTGGGACTACGGATTGTTTTTACTCAAACTCGACTTGCCCGCCGTTGCAACCCAGCGCACGAACACCGGCTGTCATGCCCGTATCACTGAACATGCGCCGGGCTAGCAAAATCTCGCGCACGCGCTGGGCGTCGCGGTAGTTGATTGGGAACTGCGCTTCCGCATGCAAAGCGCGCAGCTCGCTGCACAATGTTTCCAGAAGTTGTGCTTCGTCATTTTGGAGCAAACGTTCACCGCGCAGAACGCGTTCAAGGGTCGCACGGCCCAGTGGTGCATCAGTCTGCAATCTCGCCAGATCACCAATGCTCAGGCGCAGCTCAATCAATGTGCGCTGAATGATGCTTCGCGCATCGAAAAAGGCCCATCCAGTTGCCATGAAACCTCCTGTTCGAAGTGGTGCTGCAACACGTCGGGATATAACAAAAGAGACGCACAGACTGGTTCAATTGAGATGTGTTTAAGGGAACGTTCCGTAGACGCCAATCTGCGGGTGTTCGTCTCTTTACTGCATGCCAATCTGCTTCGTTACGGAGTTGGTTGCGAGGCCGGGTTGGTGTCCGGCCCCGCTTAACTACCGAGACGATGCTCACCGGATTGGCGGACGGTGAACAAAGAAACTTGCGCCGGTTCTCGCGGAACCGGGAACTCGTTAGAACCCACTTGGCGCGTGCGCCGAGAACTCGCGGGGTCAGAGGAGCTGGCGTCCGGGGACACCATTGCTCTACCCCTCCTGAAAGAGGCCGCTGTTACCTCACGGGCTTTTTCGTAACGCGTAACACCCGACCGGGCTGGCTATCGCTGCTCTACCCCTTCATAAGGGGCACGGTTTGAGCACTCAATTCGCTGGGGCTGCTCTTCCCCTCAATAAATGCAGGAGTTACCCCACGGGTTATCCTGTAACTCGTTTGTGTTCAACGCCCGTTTTCTGCAAAAAACTCGTGCGAGCGCTGGAAGTACTGAGCGGTCAGTCTGTTGCGCCATCGCAAGCAGAATTTTCGGGCTGGACGAAAGGATATTTTTCGGACTCGACTTTCGTAACGCGCCGGAATCCTTCGGGGGTCCTACCCCTTCATAAGAGGCCGCAGTTACCCCACGGCTTTTCGTGTAACCCACTGAAACTAAAAGGCTCGAAATTTCTAATTTTGTGGCGATTTTGTTGCATCGCCCTGAGCCTACAATACTTAGTTCCGATTTTGCTCTCACCAGGCCACAGTGAAAGATTTTTGTGAGGCGCTCTGGCCAGGCTGGGCTGGAGGGTCCGGCGTCGTATGCCGACACCATTCCTCTACCCCTCCTATAGGAGGCACCGTATGGGTCACGACTTTCGTAACGCGTAACACCAGGCCGGGCTGGACCCGCCCTACCCCTCAAGAGATGCAGGAGTTACCCCACAGGCTTTCGCGCTGCCGGGCGACCGGGGCCTTGCCCCTCCTGAAAGATGCAGGAGTTAAGGCACGACTTTCGAGCGGCTCCCAGGTCTTCTAAAAAGATGCAGGAGTTACGTCAAGCTTTCGCTCGGGCCGGGCTGAACCGGCTACCCTTCCTGAAAGAGGCCGCAGTTAGGTCATGAGTTTCGACCGACCGGCTCTATTCCTCTGAGAGATGCCGCAGTTAAGGCGCGAATTTCGGATCGGTTCCAGCTCTCCTGAAAGAGGCCGCAGTTGGTGCATGCCTTTTCGGAGCAGCCGGGCGAGGCGAGCCTGAGCCGGGAAACGGATTGACGGTGTTACCAATGAACGGTCAGTACCAATGAACGGTGCTGCCAATATTTTGAAAAAGGTCAGTTTTGTGTGAGTCCGACTTTCGGGCCGCTAAATTTTCGGAAGATTTTCCAGTTCAAAATTCTGAATTTGGCAACACCGTTCAACTCTTTCAGAATGTGATAAATCCAGCGATGTATGCAAAGTGTCGAGTGTGGGAGACGACACTATATAAATACAGGCCAAAAAATTCGAAAAATTTGAAATTTCCGCTGATGCCGCTCCCACACCCACCACATTGCATACACCGTTAAATTGGCGGTGTTACCAACGTTGGCATCACCGCTGAGCGGTGTTACCAATGAACGATGCTGCCAATGAGCGGTGCTACCAACATCGGCACCGCGATCATCGGACTACCCGGCACGGTGTCTCGGGAATCGATAGGTGGCGCTGCGAATCATGTCGCGATCCGGCGACGGCGAATCGGGCCGATTCCCGGCTCAGTTCAGACGCGGAGCCGGATCGTCCGGGATGGCGTCAACGCCCTGTCAACGCTTCCGTGGTAACGCTGGCGTCCAAGCCGCGTGGATCAACCCAGTCGAATCCCTGGCCCGGCAAATCGCCCCGTATCGCGATCCCCACGGAGTACGCTGTAGACGAGGGTGGGCTGGCTGGATACCCGGCCTGTTTTTGCCGGTCGGGAGGACCGTAAATGTATGTAAAAATAGGGTGTTAGTTCTCTTTCGCTTGGCGACCACCCGTGCCATAGGACGGCCTTGGGGCGGTGCACCGGGGGCTAAAGCCAAAAGGCTACCTACCATAACACCTTTATTTCCAGCTGCTTATCGTCGTCCAACTCGCCAGCAACCGACCAGCGCTCCATTCGCGATTTGGCCTGATGCCGGATTAGCCGATGCGATCCGCCGACCGTCTGCGGCGTTGGCTTGCAGGAGGGTTTACCCTCCGAAACAGTGCATTTTTCCTGCAATCAATATCCAGTTGATTTGAGGAGAATCTACCATTCAAAGCCAATTGCCTATAAATCTATGCAAATGCGGTCTTTAACAAGCTCGCTCGGAGCCACGGCGCTAGTTTGTAAGTGCTTATAGGCAACTCTGAGAGCGCGGATTGCCCGTCCTCGACCGAAAAGCGTCACCTTTGTACCCATTATTCCAGTTAACATAGATTATTTGTGGGTCAATCGCACGCTTGCGGCCTGATGCAAGCGCGCATTAAGGCCAGCAGAATGAGCGCGCATCCGCTCGCCCGGTTCTCGCCGTTTACGTAATTATCTATAGACGTATATATACATTGTACTTAGCTGTTGACATGCACAGCCAAGTCTGCTAAGCTCACTGAATGGCCAGCGACCAAAGCAAACGACACACGCTGTGCATGAGCGCCACGCAAGCGCAGTACGACTTTGTGGTCGCCCGAAGCAGAGCGAAAGGCGTGAGCGTATCCGATTACCTGCGCAACCTGGTCGCTCGCGGGTTGCGATTGGAAGTCGCCGAGGAAAAGAAGACGAGCGCGAACGAACAAGCGGATGGGTTAGACGATTACTTCGCCTGAGGAGGACAAATAGGACGGTAAGACAGCGTGCCAGAACACGCTGCAAACGCTGAATCGAGGAGCCGAAAGCGATGACAAGCACACCTGCACCTGCACCTGCATCCACACCCGCAGTCGATGTCCTGATTCACAACGAAGGCACCATTTTCCTGTTCGAATTGCTCACCACACAAGCACGTGATCGCTCAGTTTATCTTGGGCAACCGCCCGCTACTCCCATCCTTAAGACAATGCGCAATATCTTGGTTAAAACGTACCTTCACCTGCTGCGAATTAGAAGAGCGGTAGCTCTGCAACAAGGTTAAACAAACCTTGAGATTCACCGCACGCGAATTAGCATTCCTCATGTCCGTCAAATCCAAGACATTGTGATCTTCAAATTCTTCATACGTACCGACAGCGGCGGTGGCCGCGTCGTAGTTCGGACCAAATGTAGGAGCCTCCGCGTCCTTCAGCCCAGCAGCGCGGTTATAAGCCTCTCGTGCGTTCCGATAAAGACGGTCCAGCTTGTCCTGATTCCATTTTTTCTCGATTTGAACGTGAAAATATATGACCGCAACGGAGGCAATTGTGAGGCAAACACTAAGCATGAAGCTCTTTGGATTCACGCCTACCTCCATTGGGAGGGATTCTACCGGAACGGTAAAGAAGGTTGCCGCGCTCTCCGTCGCCCGGCGACTCCGCCGCATCCCGGATTATTGCCGGGCAGGCGGATGGGAGGCGCGATAGCGCTCAGTAAATTCCTTGACCCATTCGACCATGCTTTTGTTGACGGGATGAATGACGAGATACCCCAGCAACGCGACGAGAAGAAACGACAGCACACTATAATGCGGCACATGGACAAAGCGATGCACTTCCTCTAACGCAATGGCCAAGGGAATCAACGTCCAGACGAACACTCTAAGCCGCGTCCATTTGAACTTCATGCCCGGCATATTAACACCCACTCGCCCCGGCCCGCGAATGGCCCGTCTGCCCAGGGCCGCGCTTTGCTTTGGCCGAACGCAAAACAGGAGGGCGAGAACCGTCAAGTTGGGCTTCTGAGCACGCGAACAATCATCGAGCTGAGCACCGAACCTGAGTACATCGGCTGGTCAGCCATTGATGCGAACACGTTTGACGCGGACTGCGACCAGGACGGCTACTTCACCACGTCGGCGCAGCTTTGGCGCAAGCGAAGCCGAGGCAATCGAAGACTATTTGATAAGTTGGAGCCACAGCCTACGTGCCCAATTTGTGCCCATCGGGCCGTTGGCCTGAAGTGTTTCTGAATCGTGCGTACGTGAGCACATATGAAATTACACATCCCGCAATGATAGAAGCCGAGCCAACCCATGCTGTCAACCTCAGCGCCGCCCGGCCATTGTGAATGATGCCGGGCAGGACACGACTCAAAACCAGCCAAAGAACGCCCGCCAGCAGCAATGCTATCCCCAAGACCTTATTCGCGTAATACCAAATCTGGTCGGATGATGTCGTCAATGCCGTGCGGAAACCGTACAGGCCGTTCGGTGGAACCTTTTGGAAAATCAGCGGAACGGCCAGAACAATAATCGTCAAGGGGACAACCAGAGTCATCATTTGGCGTGCAAGCATCTGGCCTCCAATCATTCCAGCTTACGGGCCGCCTCGGCCAAGTCCTGCGCGTCCACGATATCATACCGATCAAAAATGCTATGCTGCGGTGATCCGAGAAGCTTGACACCATAAGCCGCTTTCCCTAATGTCGGAATGATGGACGATATCATCACCGCATATCTCCGAAAGATAGGCCGTCGTGGCGGCAAGTCTAGTAGTGCGGCCAAACGTGCAGCCGGACGTGCAAACGTTAAGCTCGCATCCGCAGCCAAGCGCAAGTATCCGCCGTGCCCGAAGTATAAGAACCGCTCCCATCGATTCAGCAAGGCAACCGGGCGCTGTTACGGATGCGGATACAAGCCAAAATGAGTGTTGACACCATAAGCCGCTTATGAGACAATTTGATTGTTAGCAGCACCGGCTGCCGTGCCAGAACACGGCGGCCAACATTCCGCCAGAACGGAATGAGCAAAGTGAGGATGCCACGATGCAAGTACGAGTTAATGCAATTTATGAGTACCAGCCAAACGGCTGGGACCGCTTCCATCCCACAAGCAATAACACACTTCAGCCCGGACGGCTTGTCCGCGTTATCAATCTTCCGTCAGCTCCGCCTGCCAACACCATGGGCCAGTGCTATGTCGCGGACCCCGCGACCGGAAGCTTTCTCTGCATGGTTTCGACTGGTAGTTTGCAACCGAAGCCGCGCATTCACGCGAACATTCAAGGAGGCCGCTAGCAAGACGGCGCGCCAGAACGCGCCAACAAATTCTGACGAGGAAGCCGTCATGAACATATACGAAATCGTCACCGAGAAAATCGTCCAGCAACTCGAATCCGGCGTCATCCCTTGGCAGAAGCCATGGAAGACGGAACTGCCAGTCAACCTGGTCAGCGGTAAAGCGTATCGCGGCATCAACGTTTTCCTCCTGGCGACGCAGGGCTATGGTTCGAAGTACTGGCTGTCGGCCAAACAGGTAATGGACCTGGGCGGCACGATTCTGCCTGGCCAGCGTCGCACGCTGGTGACGTTCTGGCGCGTAGGCTCTTTCAAGAAACTGAACGCAGCGACGAACGAGCTGGAGACGAAACGGCATTTTCTCCTGCGCTACTACCAAGTTTTCAATGTCGAGCAGACGACGCTGGCGACAACTTTGGGACTCGGCGGCCAAGCAGCGCGTACGCCGGATATCGGAAAGTGCGACGCAATCGTCGCCGAAATGCCGCAGCGTCCGCAGATCGTCCAGGACCACCGTGCGTGGTATCGACCATCAACTGACCAAGTCGGAATGCCATCGCGAACAGCGTTCGATTCGCAGGAAGCGTACTTCAGCACGCTGTTCCACGAATTGACGCATTCGACCGGCCACGCTTCCCGCGTCGGTCGCGAGGGAATCGAGCAGCTCAACACGTTCGGCTCTGAGAGTTATTCGAAGGAGGAATTGGTTGCAGAGTTGGGCGCGGCAATGTTAGGCGCAGTCGCCGGAATTTCCCCCCGCGTCGTCGGTAACTCCGCCGCGTACCTCAAAACATGGATCGAGGTTCTGAAGGGCGACTCGAAATTAATCATCAGCGCCGCATCCTCAGCGCAGCGCGCCGCCGATTTTATTCTCGGCGTCAAGTTCGACAAGCCGGGGCCGGTCACGGTGGAGGGGGCGTGATGTCAAAACAAACTAGCCTGACCGAAGTCGTCCTCCACGCTCGGGAACGTCGCCGAGAAATTATCGTGCAGTGCGCTGCTAACGCCACCACGAAGATTCTTGAACTACGGGGTCGTCGAAAGCCGGAAGTTATCGCCCGGATCATCGCAACCGAATTCGAATCGCTGGTTCAAGGCTGAGGAGGGCTGATGCTTCGAAATGAAAATGGACGGTTGGTAGGCACGCTTGATGATCTATTCGAGGCGGTGACGAACCCGAGCCGCTGCATTCAATGTGGCATTACGCTTTCGAAGCCGCTTGTCCGGGTCGAGAAACTCCGGTGCGATGCGTGTGACTCTATTTTCGAATCACTTCAGACACCGTGGTTCATAGAAGCTCACCAGCAATGGGTTCGTGAGAACGAAGATCGAAGAGCAGCAAAACATCGCATGTTGCGTAGAAACAATGAATAAATTTGTAACCATGGAGCAATTGGCGAAGTGCGTCGCGGCAGCGATCAAGAGGATGTCGCCCGGAGAGAAGCGACAGGTGCGCCACATTCTGGAGAAAGCATTTCCGAAGCGGCGACTGAACTAGGAGCGATAATCCATGAAATTGATCGAACCGAAATCGCAGGCGGATGTTCTTCGCAACCGGGCCGCCATCTTGGAATATGTACGTGGTTTGACGGCAGCGGCCAAGCTTTTCAAGCCTCGGCCAGCCGTGCCGCTACAAATGCGGTTTCCATTCGAGAAGCGGTGACTGAGGAGGCCCAATGCCAACAAGGGAACAAATGCTGGAAGCGAACGACCCCATTTGCGATTGGATGGTCGCGAACGTCAGTCCTGAACAATGGACACGGCGGAGTTACATTGAGCTGAATTTTCTCGGTGCTCCACCGGCAGAACTCGGGCCGGAGGAAGAGGCGGACATGCCGGACATTTTCCAACGCTGGTAAGACTATGACGCCCCGAAGTAGGGTTAGTACCATAGGTTTTGCTGTTGGCTGGGAGTAAATTGCGAGCGCCGGAGCCAGAACTTCGGCGAGCAGACAGTCGAGGAGCCGACTATGAAGCGTCCGCTACAGGTTTTACCCTGCAAAAATCCCCATCGTGGCGTTGAGCAGTTCCGCGTTGTCTCCGAAACTGACCGGCGCAAGCAATACTTAGTTACACGAATTGGCCGGGGAGAAAAATGATTCCGTTCATCGAAGCTGTCCAATTGCTCTGCGCCGATTACCCGCAAGTCGCACGCTCGGCCACGCGCCGACTGGCGCAGGCAACGAAACGTCGGCCAGTTCACCCGCATGTTGTTCACGCTATCGGAATGGCATCCATGGGGAAGAAAGTGCGGTACAGGATCAATCCACGAAGGCTGCTTAATGGCAGCGGCCCTAATCCTTCAAAAGAGGAAATGAATGAACCGAATCCTAATTGATCATCTTCGTATCGAAGCTGCGGACTTACAGCGTATGCGCGAACGTCCCGGCGCATGGCGTTGCTATCAGGACCTTGACCTTCACAGCGCAGGATTCGGCAAGCTCGACTTCGAAATTGACGGCGCATCGCCTCCGTCACACTGGGGCTGGACGTTTATAGGTTTTGTGGATGTAGAGCACGGCCATGTTTTCGAGGAGCAGGAATGATCATTAGGCTCGGCAATAATCCACCGAGAACTGCCGGTCAGTGCGTGACATGCGGCATAGTAAAACGCAATCCGGCGCAGCCACTTTGTGATGTCTGCGGCTGGATGGCTCACGTCGTGTTTCGATTCGAAGAGGATGTCGTGCAGAAAGGGATCGATCAATACATGGCGGAAAAGCGCACCACACCAGCATACGAATTTACAAAGTACGACAAGCGTTTACTGAAAGAGATGGGGGTTTCCGAATGAAAATCTGCCCGAACTGCCATAGGCAAGCCGCGCACCTGTACATAGACTGCGTGTTGTCCGGTAAAGAGCGTGAGCAGCGCTTCTGCCCGGAATGCCGCCCGGAGATTCTTACGAGGAGCCGCCGATACGTGAAGGACATGCGGGAAGAATATCCGTTAGAGCAGCGGCTGCGAGACTTGGCCGGGAGCAACTGATGCGCGCACACTACCTGAAAATTCTGAAGGGCAATGTCCGGGCGACGGTTTACGCCGGGAAGCAACCTTTGGAATTTAACTGGCCGGAAGGAGTCACCATTTCCGTTGTCAGTGAAGAGCCAGCGGAGAACATCGTTGGCGGATTTGATGACCTAAAGCCGAAACCCGGCATGGAGTTTATTGAAATATGGCCGATTCATTAAGCTTGACAACTCATGATCTGCTTTTTCTCCGCGCCACCGGAATTCGTATCGATGCGGAAGATTTTGCCAAGGTACTGCAATTTGAAAATAAACATAGGGACTTCATGCCGTGCGCTGGGTGCTGCGCTATCACGTATACCCAACATCAGCCCAGCTGCCCGCGAGCGTCGCTCTTATTCGAGCCGGACTGGTTCGACAGAATGCAGTAACGGGTCCACCAACTAAATAACGCAACACGCGGTCCAGAAACCGCGAACACAACATGGAGGAAACGCCCATGCAGCCACGGAAAGCACGTCCAGCAAATCCCCTCCCTGAATTTCCAGAGATGTCGGCTCAAGAATTATTGGAGCTGTCTCAGGCGGCTGGTCGGACTTTGACAACGTCTGAGGAAGCTCATGAGTTTCGCCGCAAAAAACTCCGCGAGCTGGAAGCTCAGCATTTCGTTTACGGCACAAACATCCAGCCAGACAAGGGCGCGTCGCTTCTGGAACTCATCGTGGTTACCGGGATAGTGCTTGTGGTCGCAGCCATAGGCGTGCCCGTGCTACTGGGCGCAGTAGATGCGGTGAAGGGCTTCGCAGTGTTGCTGAACGGAGTCGTAATTCACTAGGAGAGATCATGGCCAGAACCGTTATCAGTCACCTTCGCGTCGATCCTGCTGTGGTTGCGGCGTTGAGGGGTCACAAGGTTGTGGTGTTCCAGAACCTGGACTTACACGCGCCTGATTTTGGGAAGTTGTTCTTTGTGGAGTACGAGAACGCAGTTCCAGTCTCCTACCCTGCACCTGAGTTGAGGTATGGAAGTTCGAATTCGTCGGCTATTTGGATACGGAGTCCGGACAAATGTGTGAATAGCCGTGCCGCTTGACAAAGTAACGCCGCCAGAACGGCGACATTCGACAGGAGCTTCGATGCCTAACATTGAAAATCTTGCTGACTCTTTCATTCGCGATCACCTTCGTCGGAATCCCGGTCTGGAGGTGATGTCGGTAACTTGCGCGGTCGATAAGCACCAAGCCCATGCCGCAAATGCAGCCGATGTCCACGCGTTCTTGAAGACGCTGGATCAAGACGAAGCAATCCGTTTTGACGTAAGCGACACGGAAGCAGCGGAGGAATTGGTTCATGCTGAACCCGTGCCCGAACCCGAAGTGGTGGATATCGACCTGGACGCGCCCGAACCCCAATCAGCGGTGATCTTGGCGCATAAACGGGGTCGGACGCTTTACTACTTCTGCGGCATTCACCAGCGCAGTAAGCGTTTAATCTGGAGCACGCAAGCCCATTTGGCGCACAAGTTTCAAGGCGAGAGTGAACTCATTAACCTCGTCTTCGGGTTCAAGGACGACCAGGACTTAATCATGAAGGAGAGCTTCGAGAGTTTGCACTTGATGGCTTTGGCTCCGCCGCCGTTACCAGCTTTCTGAAGGACGCCATGGAGGTTCCCCCCCGCAGGACGGCGGAAAAGCGCAGCCGGAGACTACCAGAATAGCCTCCGGCCACTTAACGGGGCGTGCGCAGGAGCGCGCACCTTCCCCATCCGAAAAATATTCTAACGACCGCCGTCGTCCGCGTCCAATCGACGACGAAGTTCTCCCCCGAGAAGCAATCCCGGACGGGGAAGCGAGCGAAGAAACAGACAAGCAATAAGGTTCAGTAAGCGGCCACGGCGAGTGCGACTAACACCCGCCGCAGCCTAACCAAGTCGCCAAACGAGGAGGCAACATGGCTGGACTCAGTTTATCCCGTCGCCAGAAGGCTGTCGCATCGGCGGTTGGGATCATTCCCTTGACCATCTCAGGCTTTGCGCTGCTGCGATGTGGGTGTGCCTTTGCCGCATTCGCGATTGAGATTGGTGTGGGTGTGCTTTATTTCGTCTGGATGCTCCTCTGAAAACGTGGTCAGGCTCAGGGTGCGGAAGTTTTTACGATGCCTGCACCCGAACACGGCATGGGAGCCTGTAATTTGCCGCCCTCGCGAGGTAGCATCGAGGCATGTCGAACCCTTGGCTGTCTGTGCCTCTCACCGAATACGAACAGCACATGAACTCGGTAGAAGTCCAGCAATTAGGCGCTCTTTCCGATCTATTCGCCGAGGCGATAGGACGTTGCCGTCCGTCGTCAATCGCAATCCTTGGAATCGCTGGCGGGAACGGACTCGACCATATCGACAGCAACATCACTGCTCGCGTCGTTGGGCTGGATCTTAACCCGCTGTACCTCCAAGCCGTCAGGCAGCGCTACTCGCATCTCCTTGGTCTTGAACTCCACTGCGTCGATCTGTCTGAACAACATGTGGAATTGGAACCCGTTCAACTCGTCCACGCGGCCTTAGTTTTCGAGCATGCGGGAGACGGTTGTTGCCTGGAGAACGCCATGTCCCTCATTGCTCCAGGCGGGAATTTGTCCGTGGTTCTCCAGTTGCCGAGCGAAACTGGACAAACCGTAGGCCCAAGCGAGTTTTCCTCTATAGAGAATCTGAAATCCCACTTTTCATTGATCAGTCCCTCATGGCTGTGCGAATCGCTCGCAGGGCGTGGATTTCGGTTGATTCACCAAACAAAGCGTCTGCTACCCGCAGGAAAAGGTTTTTGGGCGGGGATTTTTCTCTGCCATCGGAAATTAGACCCCCGACCTACGCCTAAAATTGAAGCCACTTCAAAGGCCATAAAAAATAAGAATTGACCGTGACCATATTTTCATGGGGATTCCTTGGCTCCGGGCTTCGCGGTACCGTTAAGGCGAAGTAGTGGTTTTGGCCGTAATCTCAACCAGAGTCCTTGTGCGAGGTATGCAACCCCATAGTAGAAACCGAAATTCGCCAACGCTACGATCCAGGTCTGCGCCACGTGGATGTTGCCACTGATCACATACCCTACAACAAGACCGGGAATCACGAATGAAAACAGTAGCGTTCCCAATGGGGCAAGCGACTGACCTAGCCAACTCGCCGCCAATGCCGTGAATTTGAGCATCCAGATAGAGAGAAGTGCAAAGAAACAGCCCGCAACTAGCGCGTAAAGCCGCTTTCTGCTCGCCGTTCCAACGCCTTCTGCCATTGTGCGTCCTCCCTCAGCCTCTCATTGGGGACATACGATATTATCGTTCTCATTATAAGAACAAATCTGAGAGGTAACTTGCTGTTGTTGTTGCTGCTGCTGCAAAAGTTGCAAAAAGTCAAATTCGTCCCCGAAGGCTCCGAACGTGTTCTGGAATGCTTGTTGAGAAGCCTGTACAGCGTTGGCAATCGCGGGATCAAAGGGACTCGACTCATTATAAAAATGCTTGATAGACCGCCACCACGTGCCGAACCATGGCTGATAGCCTCGGTGGGCTGGCGAAAAACCATCAGTGATTGTGTGCAGCGCGTTTCCAAAAGCGTTGAGGGCAAGCGGAGATATTCCCGTATGTCCTTCCTTAAGCCACTCTGCCTCCAACAACGCAGCTTGGGCCTCATTCTTCGCAATGAAGTCCTCAGACTGCGCCTCGGCTTCCTCGGGCGTCTGACCGGTCAATCCGTTACTCATACTATGCTCGAACGCTAAAGAAGGATCTTGTTGACCGGGATTGTTGTCCATATTTTGGCTTACATCTTCCAGGGTCTGCATTTGCTGAGGGCTTAGACCAGGGAAGGCAGACTCGATGATTTCGTTGTGAATGTACCAAGGCCATAGCCCGTTTCGGTCTACCACGCTGAGCGGATTGTTCAGCGCATATGAGTAACGATTCCATGTTTGCGGCAGCCAAAAATCGACGCTGAGGTTCGATGGGTCAGGGCTAAGAAACCTTCCCATACCGCTGCCATAATACCGCGCCTTGAAGTTGTCGTTGCCGGTTTCGCTGTCGCGTTCTTGGCCGGTGAACTTGTGAGTGGTTATTCCCCCATTGCAGCCGGAATACGAGAGCCGTTCACCAAAAGGCATGTAGTCATCACACTCGGCGACGGATTGATCCATTCCTGTCAGCAATCGGGGCGACCCCAGATGATCCGTATGCGCGAAATATGTGGTGCCGTTCGCATATTCGGCCAGTAATTGCCCGTTGAAATAGACGTAGCTCGGGGCATTTCCGCCAAATGGGTATTCGGCCACTATCCGTCGTGAAAGATCGTAGACGTAATCCGTCGTCGTGCTTCCGGCCACTTTGCTTACCCGCCGCCCTTCCGCATCATACAAGTACAAGGCTATCTGAGTACCTCCTTGGCTCACAGAGGTGATCCTATTCTCTGCATCATAAGTGTAGCTGCGCGTGCTGTCATTCAGCATATTTCCGTTCGCGTCGTAGGAATATCCGTCCATCCGATTATTATTCTGTGAGAAGGTGTTGTGGAACTGGCCGCAATTCCCGCCAGTGTTGTTCTGATCCCTGCGATTGCCCCACGCATCGTAAACCCACTGTATCCCCGTGCATGCTGAAGGATCGTTCGATGACGACATCGCGCTCAACCGGTTCACGGAATCGTAAGTGTACGTACGATAGAAATTCTGCCGGTAACTATACCACGCAGTAATGTCGCCATTGTTTGTTGAACCCCAGGTGCCGAAGGCATATCCCTGATCTTCAATAGTCCCGCTTGGGTCCGCTTCCCAGCCGGAAACAATCGCGCCGGTCGAGTTCAAATTTCGGCGCTCCAACCCTCCACGTGGATCAAACCAACTGGATTCCGTCAGCCCGTTGCCCAGCGTCATCGCTCTCAACTGCCCGGTGGGATAATACCCCACGCCTGCAGCCACCTGCGCGAGCGTCGCAGGGTGCTGTGAATCCACCAAATTGCTCGTGACCGATATTGGGCGTGCGGCCGAATCATAATTATACGTAATACCGACCCCAGCACCATTAACCGCCCCAATCATATCGCCCAAAAGATCGTATCCGTAGCTCACAGAGAAATTAGACGAACCGCAAACCGCAGGCGTACATTGATTATTCAAGGTCACTCGGCCCATTGGATCGTATCCAAAAACGGACCCGGCCCAGAGTGTCCCGTCTGTATATTCTTCAGTTAGCCGCCCAATCGGATTGGTCAGAGTAAGGCTCCATTGTGATGTCTGATCGTAAGCGAAATGTACGGTGGGCGTACCATCGGAATATGTAATCTCGGTCACGCGATTCAAAGGGTCTATCGGGCTGCCGCTCGGGTTATAGTTCGTCACAATTCCCCGAGCGTCAGTCCGGCTGGTCACGTTGCCATTATTGTCATACGTATAGTTGGTTGTGCCCGACTCTGGATTCGTCGCACTCAAGAGGCGCGAAAGCGAATCATAAGTGAACGTGCGCTGGCGAGAGCCGTTTTCGGTTACCGAAATCAAATTGCTATTGGTGTCATAGTTGTAGGTGGTTACGTAGTCCAAATCGGCTGGGTCCTCCCAAACTATGGTGGTCCGGCCGAGGCCATCGACGCACGATTCACGCGCTTTGCCTGCCTCGTCAATAACGCTAGTGCAATTCGCGTTGTTGGAGATAGTTTCAACACTGCCGTCTTGCTTGGTTATCGAAGTAACCCGGTTCAGCGCGTCGTAGTGGTATTGCGTGCCGCCATCCGTATCGCTGCTGCCGTTCCTGTGCGGATTGGAAACGGACGCTACGCGCCCAACCGCATCGTAGGCCGTGTCGGTGTAGTCCGTTCCGTCAGGGTCCGACGTAAGTTGAGTTTGCGTTAAGCGGCCTAGACCGTCAAATAAGTAGGTCATGCTCAACGGGCTTTGACCCGAAGCAATCGCTTTGCTTACCTGTACCTCGTTAGGGCTGACGTAAGTAATCGTTGTTTGGCCCAGGTCAGCATAGTTGATCAGAGTAGGCCGCAGCATATCGTCCCAGGCCCACCCTGACGAATTACCATTGGGATCTCCTTTGAAAATGGGAAGCCCTGTTGACCCGTCGTACCAATAATTCGTGCATTGATTCAGGGCATTACATGTTTTAGTCGGATAGGCACCTGCAAAATACGTGTCGTAAGTGTTTGTCGCAGCTGTGTTCCCTCGTGCATCGACAACCTGCTGCACCAATCCCGTATTGTAAACGGTCTGGTAGGAGGGAGGATTTGTTCCGGTTCCACCTGAACACGGCGCATTGCTAAGCCACCTTGCGACCGAAGTGACGTTACCTGCGACCCCTGCCGTCGGCCATGACGTATGCTGGGTAGCGTCATAGTGTTGTATGTGGGCGGGATCATCATATCCGTAGCTCGTGGAACTGCACGCGTTATAGTTGGCATCGAAGATTTCTTGGTAAGCGGGTATATCGAGGAGGTTGGCCGTCAAGTAGGCAGAATTCCAAGATGCGTAAGGGCTATTCACGATCCTCGACAGTACTCCGCCTCCGCCCGACGTGTAGTTGTAATTTGTGGTCCACGTTTTATTCCCGTAATTACCACTGTGCTGCGAACCGTCGTTGTCGTCGGTAAAGCTGAAGCCGAAGTCATAGCTTTGTGTTACCTGAACTGAGGGGCCGCTGTTTGGCCATTGCGTTTGCGAACTCGTGGGCAGGTACGTAACCGTGCAGCCGCCGATGTCATTCGGATAAGGATTGTCGAGCACCTGATAGCCGGGAATAACCGTCTTCAGCAAGGTTCCGCCTGCAGAGCCTTGGTAGTATTGAATGGAGCTGAGCCGTTCGTCGCAAGACAAATCAGAACTAGCGGAATTATAAACAGTGTCGTTTCCGCCCGGATCGGTGACCTTATATTCGTCTTGGGTCGCGAGGGGGGTGTAATTCCAAGTGCTGCCGTCTGATCGCGTCCGTTGCGTGATGCTGCGGTACCCAGTAACCGCGGTCGACCAAGTGTAAGTCACTGTGCCGCCCGTCGGAAGCTGCACCCATACGAGATCGCCGTAATTATCATAGTTAAACTGCCAACTTGTTCCATCCGGGAGGATCACGGCGGTCATCAGCTGCGCTGTGCCACTGTATTCATATGTGTCTGGCGCTCCAAAGTTTGTCGAAATCTGAAAACTTGCGTAACAAAGCGTGAAATTCCTTGTCGTTCCATTCGTCCCTGGCACTTGCCAAAGGTCTGCACTCACTACTGCCCTTCCCGCTGGACAATCGTTTGTGTTTCCGCCTCCCTGGTAGTAGACCCACGTCCGTCCCACTGTGTCCGTCATATATGTTGTGTTTGATGTAAGACAGTAACTGCTGTTCCAAGTAAAAGTAAGGAAATTCCCGTTCGGGTCGGTGATTTGGTCTTGGGAAGTGCAATTGTGTACGAAGCGGACTCCCTGGCGGTTAATGAGGGTAACTGTGCCATCCGAATTCGATGCCGCTTGGATCCCAGAGCCGTCCGCCGACTCCGCAACAAATGTAAAGCCATTATTCTGATTGCCCGAAGTTGTGCCTAGATAGTGTTTGGAACCATTGTCATCGTGAGCATAGTCTGCCCAATACGTGCATGTGTTATTGCCACAAGGAAGATCAGCCGAATCGGCGCCGAAGCTAAGCCGGCCGTCCATCGAAAAAGAAACGCCATTAAGGGTGCCATTTACAGGAAACCATCGGTAATAAGACCCGTACCATGCCGCATACCAGGTCGTTGTGCTCGCGTAGCGCAGGCTGTAGGTAAAATTCAAGTTGCCCCGTTGCGAGTGATCTACTACGAGCGGGATGTCCAGAGCCACCCGGCCATTGAGCACGTCCATGTAATCGAAGTTGTCAGTGTGGTAAGCCTGGGCCGGATCGATATAATCCGACACATTCGGTTGATCTTGGCCCACGGCTGGCCTGGTAAAGACACCCAGGACGATTGCGGCAAGCAAGTAAAAATAGATTCTCAGCTTGACGCTCACTGGGCACCTCCTGACGGGGCATTATTCGCGGACGGCAGCGTCGTGCTCGGCGTCACAGACTGCAAACTAATAGTTTCGCTCGCGTGCTCGCGCTGAAGGAATGTCACGATCTGGAATGGATATTGAATGCCTCCAACAGTCTTGTAATTAGACAGAATCACCGTACCCGCAAAGCCCTCTATAGGGCCGATCCTAGGCGGCAAGATAAAGTCCATCCTGTTTGGCAAGCCGCTCGTGTTGTCGAAGTACCATCGTTGTGCCGTTATACTTCGCCCCGTTTTCGTCACCCGGTTAAAGAGAACGGCTGTCGAGTTCGGAACTGATGTGGAAGCTGTTCCTTGCCGGATCAAAAAGGTTGCGTCTTGAGATTCATTTACCAGGACGGCGCTAATCAGCGCGGGAACGAACAGGGAACGAGGTTGTGCCCACGGCGGCGGTGCCTTGGCCGCTGTCCCGGTCGGCTGCGTGGAGTTCTGCGGCAAGCTCAGTGCGAGCCCTTCGCTAATCGTCCCGTTGGCGACGCGGCCTGATGCTTGCGCTTCGAAAGTCCAGCTTTGTAATGCGCCAATCGCCGTCGCTCCTCCAATTGCAGTAACGGCAGCCTGAACGACAGCCACTGCTTGGGGATCACTTGCGGTCGTGGGTGAGGTTTGGGCTAAGGCTGACACTGAGGCCAGAAATAACAATGGCAGCGACGCGAGAATGCGCATACACCCTCCTTGAAGCTTCACCATCTCGTGCTGGCCGAAAACGAATTCGTGCGTGTAAAGAATCGCGGCGCTGTCCGCTGCTCGCTCCGGTTCTTCGGCTCCAGGAAATCGGGGAACGCTAGGCGGTAGGCGCAGCCGTCGCGGTGCTCAAGAAGAAACACGATCTCGGCGTGACCTATCGCGTGGCTGCTGTTGAGTAACCGGATGTCGGGACAGAAGCCCACGGCTTTGCATGTCGTTTGCTGAGCGATCAGCTTCAAACCGGTTTCGATAGCGCGGGCCGTCGCGTCGGCCAGGCGGCCATCGCGTTCGGCGAGGGCAAGTTGCTGGATTTTGCCCTGGTCATTCAGGGTCATAGCGAAGGGCAGAAGGTTGGCGGCCTTGTGGAAGGAGAGCTTCGCAGCGTGGGTCATCGCGTCGAGCAGCTGGCGCAGTTCTTTGTGTTCCACGAGCGACCTGAGCGAGAGGGTTAAGTTCGGCGGACGCGGAGGCTATTCCCGCGTTGGAGATGTGTCAACTTACCGGATTAGACAGAATTAGACACAATGAGACACTTTGAGACTGTTTTTTAGCTTGAAGGTGACGGCGTGCTGAAAACGCGCTTAGAGAGGCAGCGTTCGTGGCCGGATATTCAAAACATGAGGGTGCGCAGGTAACTCGGCTTCCGATGGACGATCTTTGAGGATCAACGCCTGTTCACAAATGAGCCGCCGTCCACTCGGTTCTTCGAGCCAATGTATCCACGAGTGCTTCATCCAATAGTAGAGCGTGGGCCTACTCTTACCGGTGAGCGCAAGCGCATAGTGGATTGGCACAAAGCGCGTTTCTCTCTGGCAGTGTTTACAGAAAAAGGTGGTGCCGAGCAGGGAACGTGAACGGCTCATCGGTTGCCCTCAGCAAGCAAGATGACCGTCAGCGCAAAGCCGACTGGAATGACCGAGGTTTTTACTACGGGGAAGGTTTGAGTGTCAAGCCGAATATCAACCGAGTGGTACCGCATTGTGTCGAGGGACGATAGAATATGACTCTCGAATCATTGTCTCGCCGCTCGTATGCGTGCCAGTATAACTGCCCGCGTCATTGCGAGATTCTTTTTCTTCGCACAAGTCAGCAAGCACCAGTCCGGCCAATCTAATTGACGCAGCGTCAACTCACCCGTGAAAATCACAAAGGCAGCACAGTGGCCGCAGATCGAAGGCGCTTTGCCGATAAACTGCGCTTCGTTGACACAATTCGAGCCTGAGCGTAGACTGCCTCCCACTTTTTTAAGGTTTTACCAGCCGGAGGTACCTCGTGAACGCTGCCGACCTGCAACGATACAAGCATTTGCTGCTTGCCAAACGGCACGAATTGTCGATCCGGCACGAATCGGCTGTCTCACCAGCATTCCGAGCTGACGATTTGGGAGATTTCGCTGATCAGGCAAATGCCGATGCCGAAGCAGACCTGCACATTCGGCTACGTCAAAGTGACATTGATCTGTTGCGTGCAATCGACGCTGCGCTCAGACGCATAATTCAAGATCGATTCGGCGTATGTGAAGCGTGTGGGTCCCGGATTTCGAAGGCGCGCCTGGAAGCGCTACCGTGGACGCCTCTCTGCCGCGACTGCATGGAGCAGGAACAGTCAGCCGCTTAAAAACCTCCCGAGACATGCCTGGCATGTGGTCCTGGTCCTCACTGAACTAAGCGCGAGGCGTGCTACGCTAGCAGTGTATTGGGTTTCATCCTCATCAAAATCAAAAGGGGACCGTCGTTAATGAACCTTCAGCCCATCATCTCAGAATTGAAAAAGGAACGAGATCGGATTGACCGCGCCATCGCAGCACTCGATGAAGCGGCTGGAAACCATCGAGCTAGCGTAGGAACACACCGGCCAGCCGCAGCCAAAGCCGCTGCTGCCGGTCGCTCACGTAAGAGCCGCTTGAGCGCAGCCGGTCGTAAGCGGCTGTCGGAGCTAATGAAGAAAAGATGGGCGGAGCGCAGGAAGAAAGCCGGTAACGGACGCAAACCGGCAGCTAGAAAAGTATAAGCCAATCATTGACCGAATGAGGATAGCGATGGCGGAATCAGGCTATAAATCGCTCATGGAAAGACAAACCGTGCTGGTGGCGGAGATTGAGAGCTTGCTGCCTGATTTCGCCCGCTCCTGTCGTGACAGCACAGACGTGGTCATCATCCATCAGGACTCGTTCGCGGCGGACTACCAGGATGATGAATACATCCTCTTCGGCAAAGCCATGAAATTCGCGGGCATCTACGGAAAAGAAATCCGTGTCATCGGAACGAACAGAGAGACACTTACCACGGCAAAGGCAGCACCTATACAATGATGGTGCTGATTGAGCCATGCCGCCCCGTGTTGTTCTGAGCAGAGACGAGTACCACTTCAAAATCAGACAGAATGTTGATGCGCTGAAGGCTCGTCTGAAAACGTCATCGTTTTCCGCTTCAAAGCAGCAACGGGACAAGGCGCTCTGTTACTTCATGGAGCGGGCCGTCCAAATCGGAGAGGCTTGCTTCCGAATCTCAGACCTTCCCATGCCTCTCGTCGTTCTCGCTCGCGTATTGTGCGAAGACCTTTTCACTTTGTACTGGGCCTCGTTATCAGAGGAGAATCTGGCCGAGTACCACAAGGCGGCAGTTTCCGAAATGGTAAAATTGATGCGGCTAAACCTGAAAAAGGGGCGAGCGAGACTAAGGCAGATTTCTACAGGGAAGGATGTGACAGCGGAGTTTCTGCCGGAGTTGAACACCCATGTCACCACCAAGAAAACCATTGAGCAGATGGCGCAGGAATCAGGTCTCAGCAAACTGTATGACATTATTTATCGCTTCGATTCGCTAGAAGTTCACGCGAACACCTTCGGACTATCAGAGTTCAAATCAGAAATGGACCCTATCGCTGTGGCTGCGTCCGCCATCAACGCATTCCTTCGCGTCATCCTGCTCATAGCAGACAATAAAAATAGGGTTGTGACCGCCGATGAAGTTCTTTCGACTCTGAATATGCGTTCCTTCGGGGGAACTTGATGTCAGGATTTTAGTTTCCGCGATTTGCTTGCCCAGTCGCTTTTCGGCGTCAGTGAATTGCCCACACGATACGAAAATGGCTTTCGGCATGGTTTCCATTTTAATGCCAACAGGCGTGGCGAATACAAGGCGAATATGCTACCCTCCGCCTATGACAGTCCGTTCATGCCGCGTCACCATTCACGATACCGAAGGAATCGAGCACACGGCTGAAGTGTCTGCCGAAAGCCTCTACGAAGCCGTCGCTCTCGGCCTGCGGGCAATCCAACAATGCTCTTGGGTTGAAGAGATCGGCCAGAACTTCACGATTCGCGTGTTGGCGAGAGACACACCGGTCGAGCACACCGTGGAATTTCGTCAGTTTCACAAATGGCTTGAACAGCCAGCGAGAAGCCCAAGGGAGATTACGGCGCGGGCGAGGGTGCGGGAGATTTTGGCGTTGAAATAGGGGCGGGGTGAGTACGGTTTTTCCACACCTCCACGCTCGCGAACCGAATTGAGATGGTAAAATAGGCGCAAGAACAACTCGAAGATGAAGTGCTCAGGCAGCCGAAGGCTTCGAACCGGAGCGATCCCTACCTGATTTAGCTTTCATCCCTCCGAAATTGTAAGGAGAATGATTCGCGCCCTGTAAGCCACGAACAAAGGCAAGGCACATGAAGAGATCGATCCAGTCTGTCCGTAAGCCCGCAGTCTTTTGGCACCATCTCGGTTTTCGAAGAAAAGGGAACCCGGAAACTAGCAGGCTCAGAGAAGCAACTATCGGCCTTGACATCGCCGAAAAGAACGACTGGTGGCGTTTCTTACTCGATAAAGGTGAAGTTCCAGCCAGTTGGGAGAATGAGCCGGGTGACCGGGGCGAGGTACTGCTTAGCAAGTATATCAAGCGAGACCGAATCGTTGTGTTTGCGCCCGGTTTCGGCGCTCTTGGCTGGGGTATCGTCGACAAGCCCAGAGTTGTGTTAGTCGAAAAAGAAAGTGCCGAAGATGTTTTTCCCGAAAGCCTTAACCGTCATCGACTGACCGGCATTAAATGGAAGAATTGGACCGAGCACTTAGAAGCCGCGCTACCGGCAGCAGCGATTAAAAAGATCGGCGTTCCTACTCCGAATCAAACTCGGCAGCAGATTAAGCCCGAAGCAAAGGCCAACGCACTGATCAGACTCATGGCGCGAATGTTCGCTCATAGGACTGCATCTGTTGGCTCCAATGATGATCCAGATATCGCTCAGGAACGCGCCGCCGGCTTCCAATCTGATCCGAAGATTCGACGAGCGATTGAGAAATACGCAATGAAAAAGGCTCAAAAGGAACTTGAGACCCAAGGATATGAAGGTTTCGAGGATACATCTTCATATGAATGTTACGACTACAGGTGCCAAAAGCAGGGACAACGCCATTACGTTGAAGTGAAGGGCCTTCAGAACAACCCCGCATCCGTCAACGTGACATATGCTGAGGTAGAGCACGCCAAGGAATGGCCTAATAACTCGATTCTTGTCTTGGTGCATTCAATAAGGCTAGTCCGCACAAATCCAATCAAACTGGGGAATGGGCGCGTGGTTGTGCGTAAAAAGTGGCAACCGCAGGAACGAGATTTGAAACCAATTTCGTATTTTTGGACACTGAAGTGATTAAGGCCGGACGTGTTGCCATGAGAAAATCCGATCTTCTCCGCGCCTTGCAGGCCGAGATTCGTCGTCACACCTTCGACACCTTCGTGGACTCACCACCGTCTGTCGCGCAGGGTGGCAAGGGCGTTGTCTATCCCGGTTGTCCGGCCTGCCGGAAGCGATTGTTTACGATGGTGAACTTCATGGATCATCTGGCGGATGACGTTCTGCCGGACTTGATAATAAATTATCGGCGGCACATGAGAAGTAGAGGTAACCGAGGAGCAGCCTTTCGACTACCCGCAGCTTTTTAAGCCCCGCTGCGCCTACAGCGCCAATTTCTTGGGCAACAATCGGCCTCGGGAGGGCTGGGGCAAAAGTTTGCTCAACTTTGAACCCCTCCTCTTGGTTCATAAAGAGCGTAGCCATTTTCTTCGTATTTGTCGATCTGCTCGCTTTGTCCACGCGGGGCAATGCTGAACGCTAAGAGTGACCTGATAATAGAGACTCTCCGCAAGCAACTGAGCCGGTTGCAGCTTGCTGTTGTCATATGCTTAAATTGCCGCACTTTGCAGCCGTCCTTTATTCGGACACAGGAGTGGCGATGGCGCTACCAAAATCTTACGTAAACGTATACGGCCAACTCGGCGAGGTGTTCGCCCGCATCGCCGATGGGCAAGCCCCGGAGAAGTTCACGGCTCAATACTTAAAGGACTTAGGATTTTCGTCATCAAACTACCGCGCTGTCATTCCATTGCTCAAATCGTTGGGATTCCTTTCGGAAGACGGGACTCCCACGAGCCGATATCACGACTACAGAAACGAGGCCCGGTCGAGGCGGGTCATGGGAGAGGCGCTCCGAGAAGCGTACGCGGATTTATTCACTATAAAAGCTAACCCAACAGATGCGGACAAACCGCTAATCGAAGGTAAATTCAAGAGCGCAAACAACACGTCGGCACAAGTTGCCAAACTCATGGCGAATACATTCTATTCTTTACTCGAACTGGCTGACCTTGCGCCCAGCCCGGTTGAAATAAAAAAAGAGGAGAAGCCGCCTGCTGAGCCAGTAGCTTCACCAGTTAAGGCTGAACCACAAGTGACCCCACCACCATCTACGCATACCCGCCCGAGCCTTCATTACAACATCCAGATTCATCTGCCTGCCACGAAGGACATCGAAGTGTTCAATTCGATTTTCAAGTCTCTAAAGGAGCACCTACTTGACTAAGTCATCTTCGGACCTTCGTGACTACCTCTTTCGAGGGCTTATGTTTGAAGCAGAGGCCGCAACATTTCAAACGGCGGGCATACAGGTCGGTGCTGATACGAGCCAAGCTGAGGAACGTCTCCTGTCAGAGGCACTGTCACCATTCAACGTGACAACCCGTAACAACTCCTTGGAGATGGCCCGGCTTTACGCCGTCCTACATTGTTTTGAAAATGCTGTCAGGGGTTTAATCCGGGAAACGCTGGATGAAAAAGAAGGCGTGGACTGGATTGAGAAACTGCCGAAGGGAATTAGGGATTTTGCCGAGAGTCGCCAGCAGGCCGCCGCTCAGGATTCGTGGCTCGAAGGCGAAAAATCGGACCTGCTGGGATTCGCGGACTTCGGACAGCTTTCCACAATTATCATTGGGAAATGGTCACACTTTGAAGACATCATTCCCTCCCAGCACTGGCTGAAGCAGAGAATGGACGAGCTAGAAAAAGTTAGGAATTTCATCGCACACAACCGCATGCTACTGCCAAGTGAATTTCAGCGCATCTATCTCTACATCGCTGACTGGAACAAAGTGGTCGGGCTTTAACCGCAATCAATAAGCGATTGATTGCACTCCGGCGTTGGTTAGAGAGCGACTGGGCCAGTTGCCGAGAAGGTGACTTCACAGGAGTTGGCGAACCGTTACTTATTGCTGGCGTCTATACTGTATTTGTGGCTGACGGAAATAATACGAATCTGTAAAACCGTGTGAATCGGGAGTTCTTTTCGCGGTGCCGCCAAGATTGTTGGACGATCTGCCCATAGAAGATCAGCAAGCGATAAATGAAGTGGTCGGGAAAACCGATGTACTGAACGAATATGACCATGCTGGAAGAAGGCTAACTTGAATTCATGGTCCGCGGTGGAATAATCCGCTTTATTTACGTGAATCCCAAGTTCATCCGAGCAGTTAAGTAATCGAGGATCACAGACCCTTCTCCAGTCTAAACACTAGGCACGGTGGCACGTTTTCAGTAAGCCGACTTTTCAGGAATAATACCGCCACATCGCGCCAGTGCCGGTTACCAACATAGGAAACAACCTTTTCAACCAACTCTCTAATTGATTCTCGCGAGCTACATCGAATCGTAGGTAAGCCAACGGTCGAGCAAGTATCCTCGGTCGATTGCGAGTATTGGGGCTCCCGAACAACGACCCCGACGAGAAAAACCCTATGACCACCGGAGGCGGGATATGAAATCTCCCATAATCTTCCTCCGCTCATCCCGCTATAGTCCGTTTGAGCCGCTTCGACCTCTACGAACCTCGTTACATCGTTTACTTTTGGTTCTTCTAAGATATTTACGCTCGCACACCGTATTTCGAAGCTCAACTCGCGATTGGCAAGGACCTCTTCAGACTTTGGTGCTCCGATAATGAAATAATCGGGCCCATACTCTTCATCCGACGAATATTGCGAAGTCCTCAAATCATAGAAACTCAACCCCAATCGAACCATTTCAGCGGCGTCGTCGGCGTGAAGCTCGAATAAGGTCAAATCTTGCGAATACAGTCCCTCCGTCCCGAGGTCAGTTCTTATGGGCGGATGGATTAGGCACGCTACGATTCGCTGTCGGGTTCGAGTACGACCATTTCTCTCCATTTTCCTCAAGTATCCTTGCTACATGCTGAGCGGTAAGTAGAAAAAAGCGATTTTCCTGTTGTGGCAGTATGACCAACGTAGCGGTGGCATTTTACCTGTTGAGTTAAGAAAAATTGTTGTCTGCCTTAAAATATCTTCCCGAGCCGATTGACTTCGTTCTAGCGGTGCTCTTAGGGGGTTATCCGAGTCGATTATCACTATCCAGTCCTCGGCACCACGTACGCGCTAATTTTAATACCAACTCCTGATAAACGGCGTTATCGCTATGTGGCCAGCCCAGAGCGGGGCTGAAAAGCCACATGACGAGAAGGTGACTTATCAAGACTTGAGTGAAGCGATGTAGACTACGGAATCAGTTCTCTTTGACGTGAGGTATCCAATGTGGTTGATCGCGCTTCTCCTTTTGTTGTCGCCCCAATCGTATCGGTCGATATGTCGATCGCAACTGAAAAGCTTGCAGACCGCGTTTTTAGTTGTGAGTTTTCCATGTAAACGTGTCCGATTTGGTTCTGTGTCAGCGTTAGCCTTACACCAACAAGGAACATAGCGCCCATTGGGCGAAACGGCTCGCGAATGTTGATGCGGGAAGTGTGAATATACCATCGAAGCCATTCGTAGGGGTTAAGACGAAGCGGTTAAAAGACGTATTTGTGGGAAACCATTCGGCTCCCTTCACGACCTCCTACATTGAAATCCAATTGCAACCGGCATGACTTCGCAGGACCTGGCTAAGGGAAAAGAAACATCAAACTACCCAACGACCGGCCAGCGCCGCGAACGTAATGAAAGCAAAAAGAAACCAAACAGCGGCGACGGCTGCTGCTGATACTGCCAACTTCCATCGCAGCGGTTGCCCTCCTCGCAAGGCCAAAACAAGCATCGCAGCTGGTATGGCAACCTGCAACAGGAGCAATTGAGGTGCTCGGTCATAGATATCCCGAGAAATTCTGTCGTCGTGCATTAGTTTTAGGAAGAAGAGTAGGCAGCTTCCAGTTGTAACAAATAGGGGCAGTTTGACCGTTAACAGACCACGTTTCTTCGGGCCTACGTTGCGGAAAAAGTGTAGCCAGCTGAATGCTAGGGGTAGACTTGGCACCAGCACTAGGACAGCGTATGTGGCTTGTGCCTTCGCATCCACGAGAGCTGCTCTCTTACAAATTTTACGCTATTTGCGACTGCTGGCAGACGGAGATCAAAGCGGGCTTGCCCGATTGCCAACGTAATTACGAACTTCGGCAACGCCTGAGAAACGGCCTTCTCGGACACTGGGCATTTGCAGGTCCCAGTTGCCGAGAAGGTGACTTATCAAGACTTGAGCTTTCTCCGGCTGCGCTTCTGCCAAAGGACGGCACAGATGTACGTCACAACCGAATAGAAGATGAAGTTACCCATTACTGCCGGTCCCGCCTCATAAGTGTGGAAGTTCCCAGCGGCTGCGATACTAACCACAAGCCCCGGCACCAGAAACAAGTCGAGGACGAAACGAAACGGAGCGGCCCAATCGGGCACCACGAAGTTCCGAAAAGTCCAAGACGTTATGCCCGCAAAGGCGAAGCCAAACATCACTGAAACGAGAGTTTTTCTAATATCCATGCGTTACATGAACAGCACGGAGCGCGTCAATTCGCGGCTTGTATTTCCTATAGCCTGCATTCGTTAGTTGATACATTCCTGTCTTCTGGGATGCGAACATGAGTTCAATTACTGAACCTTCAGCGATCAACATTCCGAGGCACTTCCGGAGCACCTCGGGTTCGTTTGAAGCGGAATCAATAGCCCTCCCGCGCTCATTACCAGCTTCGAATTCATCGGCAAGCGGAAGGAGGACGCTATCTAAGATTTCGCCCTGAGTCATAGGTTTTTGGATTTTAGGTTCGAGTAGCCACACCAAGAGACAGAACAACGAGAGGGAGATGATCGTTAACCACCACGGCCCCCACGGAATCGGAAAGAGCACAATGAGCAACCACACCCACCACGGTGTTTTTCGAAGCCATTCCGGCTGGTAATCGGTAGGCATCAGATTGGCTCTTGTGGCCTTTTCCCCTGTGGGATTGGGGCATTTTACCGCAGCCGTGAGCCCAGACGAGCCAAGTCTTGATAAACGGCGTTATCGCTAACTGGCTTTTGCTGCTGGGCCATAATCCGGGAAGGTGACTTCGCAGGACTTGGGGGTACGATCAGCAGAATCGATGACGACAAACTCTGCATTACGTACGGTCGGGCTCCTCGGAAACTCCTTGTTGATTCTTATGCTGTTTTGCTCTTTGGCGAAAGCGCAGACGGCTACTCATCCAAGATGGGCTTTGCACTGGTACGCAGACAGCGGCGATTTTTATATCGATCAGCCCGTGTGTGGGCCGCTTGAAAAGTTCACTGGAAACCCGAAGGCTTTCGACTACGCCAAGGACTTGTGGAGAGTTAAAGACCAGGACTTCATGGACGATGTCGATACAAAGCGGGTCGGCGAAATCTCTGGACTCGCCGTGTATAACGTGGCGCACACCATTGTTTACCATCTTCCTCCGGACGAGGGCTCGCCAGAAGGGGAGGAGCCACGGTGGGCGTTGCCAGAATATCTGACAATGGTTGTAGTTGAGCGTCGGCGTGGCGAGTTTTGCGAGATTCATCAGGAACAGTGGTTTGGCACAAGCGGGGGCGGGGACGTGGCCCCAGCATACTTTATTGACGCCGGTGAGAAAGTTCTCGCTAAGACCGACGGATGGGGGGCACGCAACTGGATCGAGTCGTACTGGACGTTTGATAAGAACGGACCACTTCTCTTGGATTTGAGCCCAATAGGCGAATTTGAGAAAGCGTTTATGCCCGCTGGTTACTCGGGAAAAGGGCTCTGGTTCGGGCGCTTCGGACTGAGTTTCGGACTGAGTTCGCCCGATGTCTACGGAAGGAGATATGTTGAAAGGCTGTCCCATCACAATCTAGTTTGTACAGTATGGAACGGGGACACCCCCACAGGCATGTGCGGCGACGAGCAGATAGAGTTTGCAGTCAAAGACCACAAGTTGATTGTCACCAGTAATAAATTCGTTCCGCGACAGCAGTGACCGTCTTTTCGTTTCTGCTCCCGCTAGTTTTTGCCAAGTCCCGAGAAACGGCCTTTGTGCAACTGGCTTTTCGCCCCGGCCACAGCCCGATAAGCGGACTTCCTTTCTCGGAGCTGACAATCAACAAGCGATTGATGATCGCTCTGGTGTGCGCCGCAGCTTCATTTGTCATAATTTTGCAATGTCCTAGACAGCATCTTTCGTTTGTTTCAGCATCTTTCGTTTTGTAACTCACTGTATTTCCTGTAAGTTACTCAAAGCAAGAAATGCCTTGCCCTTTAGAATACGCACTTGCAAAATCATTAGACTTAAAGTCGTTTAGAATGCGCACTTACGAAAAATGTGGTGGGGGGGGCGGGGTCTGCCCCACTACCTCCTGCTCGAACCAATTGCATTGCCGATAGCCTAAAGCGTATGCTGCTCCGCCAAATGCGACTGGGGCGCGCTCGCTTTCTCTTGGGCCCGGGAATCCACTGATGAGCGACATAATCACAGTGCAGGATCTCGTCAAGAACTATGGAGATTTCTGTGCGGTGAACCATATCTCCTTCACCGTGCCCGAAGGCCAAATTTTTGGTTTCCTGGGGCCGAATGGGGCGGGTAAGACGACGACGATAAAGATGCTGACGACGGTGCTGAATCCCACCAGCGGCACGATTCGCGTAAATGGCTATGATCCGGTGCGCGAGCGGAAGCAGGTGCGCCGTTCGTTTGGAATCGTCTTCCAGGACGCCAGCCTGGACGACGAGTTGACCGCCGCCGAGAATATGGACCTGCACGGCGGTCTTTACGGCATACCCCGCCGCGAGCGCGCCAAACGCTCGCAGACCCTGCTCGAATTGGTCGAACTGTGGGACCGCAGAAACGATTTCGTTAAGCGCTATTCCGGCGGGATGAAGCGGCGTCTCGAAGTGGCCCGCGCCTTGCTCCACCAACCACGCATTCTCTTTCTCGACGAGCCCACCATCGGCCTGGACCCCCAGACGCGCAACCACATCTGGAGTCATATCCAGAAGCTGAGCAAGGAACAGAACGTCACCGTCTTTTTTACCACCCACTACATGGACGAGGCCGATCGCGTGGCCGCGGAAGTTGCGGTGATCGATCAGGGCAAAATTGTCGCCCAGGGGACGCCTGCGGCGCTCAAGGAACAAACCGAGTCTTCCTCGCTGGAGGACGCATTCATCGCCTTAACCGGACACGGCATCCGCGAGGAGGAAGGCTCTTCCGCCGATCGCATGCGAAGGATGGCGAGAGTATGGGGGCGCAGGCGATGAGAGCCATTTACATTCTTTGCGTGCGTCAGCTCAAGCGCTACACCCGTTCGCCCGCGCGCATCGTTGGATCGCTTGGCCAGCCGATCGTTTTCCTCTTGGCGCTGGGCTTCGGATTCGGGGCCACCTTTGCCAAGGCCGGCGCCGGCAACTATTTCGATCTTCGTGACCCCCGGAATCGTGGCCATGGGCATCCTCTTCACCGCGGTCTTTTCAGGCATAGAAATCATCTGGGACCGGCAATTCGGTTTCTTGAAGGAAACGCTGGTGGCGCCTGTATCGCGGCTGGAGATCGTGCTCGGCCGCGTGCTGGGCGGCGCTATCGTGGCCATGATTCAGGGCGCCGTGGTCTTTCTGGTGTGCCTGGCGTTAGGCTTCCGATTTGAGAGTTGGCTGCTGCTGCCCGTGGCCATCGTTTTCATGTTTTTGATTTCGCTGCTTGTTCACGTCCATTGGGACCGCGATTGGCTCCGTGCTGCAAGACATGCAGGGCTTCCCGCTGGTTATGAATTTCCTGGTGATGCCGCTTTTTTTCTTTTCAGACGCGCTCTTCCCGCATAAAGGGATTGCCGGGCATCTTGACGTTTGCGCTGCGCCTGAATCCGCTTACCTACGGCATTGACGGCCTGCGCGGCGCTTTGGGTCACGCCTATGTTTTTAACGTGATCGACGGATTTGGCCGTGCTTTGTGTCGCCTCCTTTATTCTGCTTTCAATCGGCAGTTATCTCTTCTCTAGAATCCAGTTGTAGAGAAGTTGTGTGAGGTTGCTGGCCGGTGAGCCTGGATCGCTTCCTTACACGCCGCGCTGGAGACCCTACAACGCGGAAATCAGGGAATGAAATAGCCGCTCTTCGCCAGGATGGCGTAGTTGCGCCCTTTCGTTCCAAATGACCGCGCCAGACGGACGTCCAGCTTGTGCGGTTTGCCCTCGGCGCCGTTGGCCGAGGTGTAGTATCCCAGGGTATAGCGCGTCTTGATTCGCTCGATCAGCGCCTGAAAGACCGCGCCTAGAGACGCCATGCTTTGGACGTCGAATATCTCCCCGCCTGTTTGTTCCGTCACTTTATTGATGTCCACCAACCCCGGAATCATTCCCGCCGCGAAGCGCAGCGCGGGCGGGTTGTTCCCGGGCACCTTCAGGTTATAGACGGCCGCATCCGCGGCGGTCGTCTCCGTGATGATGTCTTTCGTGCCTTCTCCACCGGCATCGGTGCCGACATCGTCGCTTATGAGGATGATCACCCGGCGGCCCTTTGGAGCCGTCTCCAGCAGATACTTGGCGGCCACGAAGATGCCGTCGTTAATGTTTGTGGCTCCGCCCGTATGGAACGAGCGGAACTGTTCTGCAATTTTGTTCTTGTCTGTCGTTAGCGGCGCGCTCAATTGCGCTTCAGTGGAAAAGGTAAACAGCGCCACCTCGTCTTCAGGCTTAAGGGCCGCAAGAGTCGTGGTCGCGGCTTCGCGTAGTGGACCGAGGAATGGGCCGATGGAGTCGCTGAGATCCAACACCAAGGCGACGTTGAGAGGCAGTTGGTCCCGACTGAACACGGTAATTTTCTTGGCGACGCCGTCTTCGCGAACCTCGAAGTCGTCTTTCTTCAAATCGGTCATGATTTGCCCGCTCTTGGTTTTTACCGTGGCGTCCAGCATCACCAGGTTGACGTCGACGCGGATGGGCTCTTGAGCTTGCGCGGGAATGCGCGACAAGCACACAGCAAAGCCAAAGGCCAAAGCCATCAGGCTCGCGGAACGTAGCGTGCTTCGCTGCAAATTAAACATCTCCGTCTTCGTCAGTGAATTCCGCCAACGCTTTAGCCAGTCGGTCCTCCGGGGCATGTAGCTTTGTTGCCTCGGCAATCGTTGGCAATATGCTCTGAAAATCCGGGTGCGGAAACGTCGATCTGATAGCCGTCCGGATCGGCAATGGTCCATGACAGCTTGGAATCCGGCTTAGGTTCAAGGCCGCGGCGCCTCAGCTCAGCCTCCACGGTATCCGGTTGGAAATTTTCGATGATTAAGCCAAATTGGTTACAGGAAGGCTTGGCGTGCGGATCAGCCGTTTGCCGCAGTTGGAGCGTATTTTGGCCAAACCTCAAAAAGCATTCGCCGTTCCGCGCTTCCGAGTTGTCGTAAATCACCTTCATTCCCAGTAAATCTCTGTAAAAATCGCGTTCCTTGGAAACGTCCGGCACATTCAAGACAATAAAACTGTATGAGGCAGCCTTGAAACCTTTCCCGTTAGCCCTGGCGGAAGCGCTGAGGTTTTTCTGGCCGGCTTGCCATCCCGCCAGGCAGCTTGGTGACGCCGCGATCTTGCAGGGTCCAGCCGCTCCCGGAAACATCGCTTTGTCCTTCTCGGGCACCCAGATATCCAGCATAAAGCCCGCCGGGTCGTAGCAACTCCATCCCATTTCGCCGTCCGGCCGGATACCCTTCAGGCCGCGCCGCTCGATTTCGGCTTTCATGGCTGCCTTCTGGGACAGAAAATTCGGAATGCCAAAGGCGATGTGGCCAATCGTTAGCCTGGCGCCGCGGGCCGCGGGCCTGATATAGATGCCGTTGGGCGACGTGAGGCTGCCGAATTCGAGAGCGCATCCCCTGCCGTCATCCCACGCGACGCGCATCCCAAATAAGTCCACATAAAAGTCACGGCTCCTCGCGTAATTGTTTGAACTCAAGGCGAGGTGGTTCACCGTCGTGACAGGGAAGGTCTTGCCGCCAGTGATAGAGACTTGCGCCAGCGTCGCTCCAAACTTGCTAGCGGCTTTCATCGCCGGCGCCGCCAAAACCACATCCGCTGTGATCAGTCCGAGCGCCTTGAGCAACTGGCGGCGATCGATCCTGCCACGATCGGCATCGGTAAACCGGCGTGCCATGAATTTCCCCCTATCTGGGCCGATGATGGCTTCGGAAAACTGGGCGATATTCGCCAGCTTTCACAGAGCTCTGCTGGCGTTCTGGCCACTACGGACCGATGCGCCGCCCTCTAACGCCGCCAGAATCTCTCGGTACACCGGAAGGATGATTGCTTCAGCTCCCTGCGGCGTGTTGACCCTAAAGGCTTGTATTCGCGATTTCAACTCATCATTTTGCTCGAAAGCTAATTTGGTAAGAATTGCGGCTGCAGTCTCCATGGTGTCCTTTCTGTCATGCGTCTCAGTTTAAAACGGAATAGCCGGCTATGCTTACCGCCAGAGCAAGAACGGTATTTCATGCGTCACGCCTCCGAATCGCCTTTCGGCGTTTCCGGCATCGCGCCGTTATGCCCGCCAAGGGTGACCGTAAATTGCGAGTCGCGGTAACATGGTTCGGCGAGGGGTTTGGCAGACATCGGAGACACCATATTGCGCCGCCCGCCATTTACTGCTAAAAACGACAGACGAATCAAGGAGAAAACAATGCGCAGAATGAATTCAATATGCTCGCTCGCAGTCCTTTCGGGTTTGGTTTTAGTAGGCGTTGGCAGCGCTTCGGCGCAGCGAGGCGCGGCACCGCCTCCGTCGAAGTTCAAAGTAATGAGTCCCTCATTCAGCGATGGCGGCAAAGTCCCCACGGAGTTTTCATGCGCGGACCCCAAGGCCACCTCGCCGGCACTGGAGTGGAGCAACCCGCCGGAGGGTACCGTGAGTCTCGCCCTGATCATGCACGATCCAGAAGGCGCCCCAATGAAGTCTTCGGGCGACGTCACGCACTGGATCCTCTGGAATATCCCGGCGAATTCGACTTCCCTGATGGCAGACATAAAGCCGGACGCCTCTCCGGACGGAATCGCTCAGGGCAAAAACGTCCGCGGCGTGAACGGGTATCAGCCGATGTGCCCCCCTCCGGGCGCCGTGCCTCATCACTACACTTTTGAGGTCTACGCGCTCGATACGAAGCTCGACCTGCCCGCCGGGTCGACGCGCGCCGACCTGCTAAAAGCGATGGATGGCCACGTCATCGGAAAAGCGGCCTATATTGGGCTTTTTGGCCGATAAGGAAATTTAGCCAAAGCACAGGCCGCCGCACCAGCATGGGGCTAGCCCGCCCTGCTTACGGTATTACGCACGCTTTGGGAATCGCTCGTCAGTCCGCGGAGATAACATGCCTGGCTTTCCCGGCGTCGATTTCCTGGAAATCGATTCGCTTCTAAACGACGACGAGCGCCTCGTTCGCCAGACCACGCGCGCGTTCGTGGACCGCGAAGTTCTCCCCATCATCGAAAAACACAATCGCGAGGGAACTTTCCCCTCGCAACTTGTGGGGCCAATGGCCGAACTGGGATTCTTTGGCGCGAATCTCGCCGGCTACGATTGCGCCGGGATGTCTAATGTCGCCTATGGCCAGGTTATGCAGGAACTCGAGCGCGGCGACTCGGGTTTGCGCAGCTTCGTCTCGGTGCAAAGCGCGCTCGTTATGTATCCCATTTACGCGTTCGGCTCTCCCGAGCAGAAGCAGAAATGGCTCCCAGCGCTGCACAGCGCTCGCGCCATCGGCTGCTTTGGATTGACCGAGCCGCAGTTCGGCTCCAATCCCGCTGGCATGCTCACTCGCGCCGTGCGCCGCGGACACAGTTACGTCCTCAACGGCGAGAAGATGTGGATCACCAACGGCTCGCTTGCCGATGTCGCCCTCGTATGGGCCAAGGCCGACGACGGCCGCATTCGTGGCTTTCTCGTCGAAAAGGGTGCGCCTGGATTCAAATCCTGGGATATACATAACAAGCTATCGCTGCGCGCCTCGATCACTTCCGGCCTTTCCTTCACCGATTGCGAGATTCCCGAGGAAAATATGTTGCCCGGCGTGGAAGGCTTGCGCGGGCCGCTCTCCTGCCTTAGCCAGGCTCGCTACGGGATCGGCTGGGGCGCGATTGGCGCGGCGATGGCCTGTTACCAGACCGCTCTCGACTATGCCAAGACGCGCCGGCAATTTGAAAACAAGCCGATCGCCGCACATCAGCTCGTTCAGGACAAGCTGGTCTGGATGGTTACCGAAATCAGTAAAGCGCAATTGCTGGCCCTGCACGCGGGCCGGCTAAAGGACCAGGATCGCCTTGCGCCGGAGCATGTCTCCATGCTGAAGATGAACAATGTTTGGATGGCCCTCGAAACCGCCCGCAAGGCTCGCGATATCCTCGGCGCCAGTGGCATCGTGGATGACTATTGCGTCATGCGCCATATGAACAACCTGGAGTCCGTGTCCACCTATGAGGGCACGCATGACATTCATCGCCTCATCATCGGCGAGCGCATCACCGGTATCTCCGCTTTTGTATAAAGGCATAGTACCCGGAGAGACACTCACGATCGGCCGGCTCCAGCGAATCTCTTTGTCGCGGCGCTGAACTTGTTTATCATTTAAGCCCTTTGTCTACGCAAACTAAACGGGAGCTCTCATGCAAATTCAGTTGAGTCTCGAACTGCTGCGCGTCGTCGAACAGGCAGCCATTGCCTCGGCCCGCACCATGGGCACGGGCGACCGCCATCAAGCCGATCAAGCCGCCACCGAAGCCATGCGGCAAGTGATGGACAACGTTCCCATGGACGGCACGATCGTGATCGGCGAAGGCGAGCGTGATGAAGCGCCCATGCTATTCATCGGCGAAAAGGTAGGCGCCGCCGCCCACAATCAAGGTTTCGAATATCCGGCGGTAGACATCGCCGTCGATCCCCTGGAAGGCACCAACCTCTGCGCCACCGGCGCCCCGAACGCGATCACGGTTCTTGCGGCCAGCGAAAAGGGCGGTCTGCTCCACGCCCCCGATCTGTACATGGAAAAAATCGTGGTCGGCCCAAGTTGTAAGGGCGCCATCGACCTGGATGCGCCCGTCGTGGACAACATTCGCGCCATTGCCCGCCGCCTAAACCGTGACAAAGAGGACCTCGTGATCATTGTCCTCGACCGGCCTCGGCATCAGAAGCTCATCGAAGATATCCGCGCCACGGGCGCCCGCATCCGCCTGATCGGCGATGGAGATCTCTCCGCCGGAATTTCCGCCGCTGTCTTGGGCACTGGCGTTCATGCCGTCATGGGCACAGGAGGCGCCCCGGAAGGCGTCATCACCGCGGCCGCGCTTCGCTGCTTGAATGGCGAGATGCAAGCTCGGCTGGTGGTCTCGAAGCCGGAACATCAGGAGCGTCTCGCCAAGATGGGCATCTCCGATCCCAAGCGGATCTACCAAACCGAAGACCTGGCCCCCGGCCGCCAAATTATCTTCGCCTGTACCGGAGTAACGGACGGCAACCTCCTCCGCGGCGTGCGCTTCTTCGGCGACGGCATCCGCACCCATTCGCTGGTCATGAATCTGGAAGAGCGCCAGGTGCGCTTCATCGATTCCGTCCATCTCGAGAGGCGCCCCGACGTGAAAGTGCGTTTCGCCTGAGGACGCTTGCTTTGCCGAAACGCGCGCCCGGGGCGCTGGTATTGGCGTTTCTGCTGCGAAGATGACGGCGGCTCAAGAGATTGTGTGAGCTCTCCCGGGGTGGTTTTCTCTTGACAATCGAAGGGCGCACGTCCATCTTAAGGGGCTTTGCTGTCGCTAATTCTTCAGCTTTTTTTCCACGTGCGAGGAGCTTTTGCCCGAACCGACGAAGGTTCGTCTCTGTTTTCACGACCGCTGCTTTGACGGTGCTGCCTCCGCGGCCATCTTCTCGCGCTTTTACCGGGAACGAGTCAACGCGCAGGCGGTCTTTTGCTACACGGGGATGACCCACCGGGCGGTCCCTCCTTTTGAGGAGGAGACGTTTGATGGGGATGAGAACGTCATCGTCGATTTCAAGTACTCGAGTTCACCCCGCGTTACCTGGTGGTTCGACCATCATCAGAGCGCCTTTTTGACGGCCTCGGATGCCGCTCATTTCCGCGCCGACCACTCCGGCCAAAAGTTTTACGATCCCGAATACAAATCCTGCACCAAGCTGCTGGCCGACATCACCAGCTCGAAATTCGGATTCAATATTCAACCTCTGTCGGAACTGATCCGCTGGGGCGACATCATCGACGGAGCTCAGTTCCCGACTCCGGAATCGGCCGTGGCGCTCACCGAGCCCGCTACGCAACTGGCGCTGGTGATTGAAGCGGCTCCGGAATCGGGCCTGGTGCCGCGATTGATTCCCTACCTGGCGGAACACTCCATCGCTGACGTGGTCAAGTCGCCGCTTGTCGCCCGTCATCTCGGTCCTTTGCTCGAACGGCACAGGCGGACCATCGAAGTCATGAAGGAGCGTGCGGAGGCCCTCGGTCCGGTGGTCTTCTTTGACGTAAGCGACCTGGATCTGGAAGGTTACAATAAGTTCATTCCCTACCTTCTGTTTCCGCAGTGCCGCTATTCGGTGGGCATTAGCGCTTCCCCCACCCGCGCGAAGATCTCCATAGGCTCCAATCCTTGGAATCCTGGCTCGGCGGATAAAAACCTTGCCTCCATTGCCGAACGCTTCGGCGGCGGCGGCCATCCTCGCGTTGCCGCGATCTCGCTTGATCCCTCGGAGATCGCCCGTGCCCGCGTCGTCGCGCGCGAGATCGCCGCTCAACTGCGCGATTAGCTTCGCCTCAAGTCTTTACCTTGCGAGCTCTTTGGTTTATCTCGTACTCATTCGCGTCTACAGGGAATCCCTCACCCCAAAATACGGGAAAAGAGCATTGTCCTCTCCTGCCAGGCTGCTATGCTCGGTCTAGAAAACGCCATCCTCGATAACCTTTGGAGAGGAAATGATGATGATAAGAGCGAGTCAGATAAACGAAACAGAGCGCCTTCCCAAGAATTTCCCCGCGCTTCAGGAGAGAATGGAAGTCGTCAAACGCGCCAATGTCGAAAAGCCACAGCTTACCTCCCGCTCTCCCGCTTGAGAATCTGAGTGCCGTTGAGAAAGACGACACTTTCTTCCTTCTGTAACTGTTCACGATTAGCAGTCCACTGAGAGATTGATGCACGCCGGGCATAGGCTCCGCTTCGGCTAAGCATCTCTCGCCCCACCCCTGTTTTTGCCGCGGGGTGGGGCCCGGCTGACGATCGAGTTAGTCGGCCGCATTCCTATTAACGTCGGTGCTCCGACGATTGCCAGCCGAAATCTGGCATTGCCGCGCCCCCCGCAACGACCGGTCTTCCTCGCAAAGAGAAGGACCAAAATTGTCCGTGGGGTAGCGCGTTGGGGCGGATTAATGCAAAAATAGTTGAATCTGGTTGTCGCACTACTCGGCGTGGGTGACTAACTCAATTGGTAGAGTAGCAGACTCTTAATCTGCGAGTTCAGGGTTCGAGTCCCTGGTCACCCACCATCTCCTCGTTCCTGTTGTGTTCCCCGCTCCGAGTTGACCCTCCGCGAACCGGAGTGTATGCTGCCGCCATCCGGGCAACGAACTGGCGGGTTCCACCGCTAGACCCCAAGAGGGAGGATCAAAACGATATGAGACACAGGCTCGTGACTATTTTCGTCGCTGTTGTTGCTGTTCTGATAATCGCGGCGCCAGTGTTTGCGCATCACGGAAATGCGTCGTACGACGGAAAGGGCGTCACCATAAAGGGAGTCGTAACGGCATGGCTTTGGACCAATCCCCATACTTTTTTGAAAGTCGATGTGACCGATGATAAGGGCAACGTCACACATTGGGTTTGCGAGAACCAGGCGCCCTCCACGCTCATCAACTTTGGCTTTAACGCGAAGACCTTCAAGCCCGGGGATATGGTTACGGTTGTAATGGCCGCGACATCTGGGAACTTGCCCGTCGGTCGTATCAGCAAGATCATCCTTGCCAACGGCTACGTGATGAATTCAGAAGTAAGATAGGCCAAGGCCGCGGTTTAGGCGGCGCGGCAACCGATGGCTGGCGACGACGAGTGAATCCGATCAGCCGTGCAGCCATGGTTCGGGCGGAGCAGAGTCGAGTGCCTGATGAGGCAATTCGGATCCGGTTCTACTCCAACGATGGAAAGGATTGCGAAGATGCTAAAGCATTTTGTGGCCCCAACAGTGTTACTTGCAGCGCTGGCATTTTCCCCTGTTACACGCGCTCAAGGCGGTCAGCCGGCACAACAAGGAGCGGGAAATAATCAACAGGGGGCCGCCTCTGCCGCGGGGCAAAATCAGAATATACATATCGACGGTTGGGACCGGCCGGCGGTGTCTTTGGAGGCCGCGGGGAAGAAGCCGGGGCCCGCTCCCGTCCATGACCTGTCTGGAATTTGGGAGCCGGTCCCAAGATATCGAGATGGAGTGTTTGCCAGCGGCCCGAGGGATATGCCCAGCGATGCGAAGCATGAGGCCGTGATGCCTTACACGCCTTTGGGCAAGCAAACAATGGCTTCCCATAAGGCTGGTTTCGGAGTCAACATTGCTCCCATTTCGCAGATCAATGATCCTTTTGACAACTGCGATCCGATTGGGTTTCCACGCATAGAACTTTTCAACCTGCGGGGGTTGCAGATCGTCCAAACCAAAGACCAAGTGCTGCTGCTGTATCAAAACACAAGGACATGGCGCAACATCTGGACAGACGGGCGACCACTGCCCAAGCTCGACGAGCTATCCGAGCCACGATGGTTCGGATATTCGGTTGGCAAGTGGGTGGACGATACTACGCTCGTGGTTGAGACCAACGGGCTGAACGACACAACGTGGATTGATAACACCGGCCGGCCACATAGCGACGAGTTGGTCGTCGAGGAAACGTTCCACCGCGTGGACGACCTCACCTTCGAGCTCACCATCAAGATTACGGACCCGAAGATGTACACGGAACCCTGGTATCCTCTGAAAAATTTCCGTATGGGGATGAATTCACCGAGTTTCGATATTCGGGAGATGATTTGCGCAGTCTCCGAACAGGCGAATTTTAACACGCTGCTTCACGACGTTGTTCCTACAAGTCCAGCAAAATAATTCCCGCAATCCGCAGCCCCTTATGGCCTGCGTTGCATTCGTAGCGGCGAACCTGGCGCCGGCGTTCGAGCGGTTCTTTCTTTCGTGAAAACCCGCTGGCTCGCGAAAACCTGTTGCGTGCGCCCGGAACTTTTCCTACTCTGATTGTGACAATCTGCCGATAAAGAGCGGCCCTTAAAACTCAAATCTGGTGGTTGGGCATGAAACGCGCCTTCAAATTCATTTCACTTTTGAGCCTGGGATTTCTATCTTCCGGGTTGCTGTTCGCACACCACGGCTCGTCGGCGTTCGATACAGGCAAAAAGCTCACTTTGGCCGGAACAGTCACGGAATGGTTCTGGGCCAATCCTCACTGCTTCCTGAAATTCGATGCCAAGAACGAACAAGGCGAAGTCGTACATTGGGTAGCCGAAACGAGCAATCCACCGGACATGGCCAATCTCGGCTGGACCAAGCAATCCTTCAAACCTGGCGATGAAGTTACGGTCGTTGTCGAGCCGGTCAAAAATGGCCGGCCCGCTGGCCGCGTCCTGCAGGTCATGTTCTCGGACGGCAGGACCTTGCATGCCACGGGGAGACCTCCGGACGCGACGGGTAACTCTGCTGGCCAGCCCAAAACTGGCCCCGATAAATAGCGACAAATACCGACGAGGCAGCCGCTGCTCGATCCATGGTTGCTCGATAACGAAAGAAAGCAATGACGAAACGTCTCGCACTTTCGATGGCCCTGGTAGCGGCACTGGCGTTTTCTCTTCGAGCGCATGCGCAAGATCAGGGAGAACAAGATCGAGGAGGCGTGGACGTCGCGCGCCAGCCTGGAGCGGTCTACGACTTCGACCAAAAAGGAGAAAAGCCGGGACCCGCTCCGAAGCATGATATTTCCGGGGTCTGGGAACCGGCCGGCGGTCCTGGCGCGGGAATCCACGCCAACGGCGCCGGACAAATGCCATCGGACGGCAAGCCCGAACACGAACTGCCTTTCACGCCGCTCGGGCGCCAAACCTTCATGGCCCACAAACCGACTTTTGGCGTCACCCAAGTTCCTTCCGCATTAACAAACGATCCCATGCCCGGCTGCAATCCGCAGGGATTTCCCCGCATTGTCCTTCACAATTTCAGGACCAGCCGAGTCATCCAGACGCCGGAAAACGTGGTGATCCTCTACGAATTCAACAAGAAGTGGCGTGTGATCTGGACCGATGGGCGACAGCTGCCCAAGGATGCGGAGAGCCCCACCTGGGGCTCTCCCGATGCGCCGGAATCGAGATGGTGGGGCTATTCGGTGGGCAAGTGGATCGACGACTACACCTTCGTCGCTGAATCCAATGGGTTTGACGATCGAACTTGGCTGGACAACGCCGGCCGTCCCCACAGCGATGCCTTGCACGTGATCGAGCAATATCACCGTACCGATCAGCAGCACATGGATATGACCATCACAATTGACGATCCCAAGATGTATACGAAGCCTTGGGTGGCCGTCAAACTACGGTTGCGCCTGCAATCGCCTCATTTTGATATTCGCGAGATGGAATGCGCGCCGATTGAGACCGAGGAATATAACAAGGAGTTTGCCGATCCTGCTGCTGGCCTCGACGCACCCAAATAGCGCTTGCCTGCTGCCGCACGATCGAGGTCGATCCCAAAACAGCCCTTACTTTAATTCGAGAATTTCCCTCTCTTTGGCGGCCGAGAGATCCTCGATTTTCCTGGTTTCACTGTGTGTGAGTTTGTCCAGCTCTTCGATGGCCCGCTTGCGTTCGTCTTCGCTCACTTTTTTTTCTTTTTCTAAATGCTCTACGGCTTCCTTGATGTCGCGGCGCACGTTACGCATCGCAGTGCGATGATTTTCGAGCACTTTGTGAATGTGTTTCACCAAGTCCTTGCGGCGGTCTTCCGTGAGCGCCGGAATCGGTAAGCGAACGACCTTCCCATCGTTCGTGGGGTTTAGGCCGAGATCGGAGCTACGAATGGCTTTGTCGATCAGCGCCACGGCGCCGGGATCCCAGGGCGAAATCACCAGCATCATCGCATCGGGAACCGTGACCGTGCCAAGCTGATTGATGGGCATCTGCGTTCCGTGATAATCCACGCGCACATGGTCCAGCAGGCTTACATTCGCGCGCCCGGTGCGCACCCCTGCCAGCTCGCGGCGAAAATCCTCCACCGCCTTTTCCATCCGCGCCCTGGCTTGAGCCAGCGCATCCTTGCTTGTGGCTACGGTGCTCATTCTTTCGGTCCTCTTTCCATCAGCTTCCTGGCGCGGTTCACGTTTCCCCCGCCTAACTGGCCGTAACCAGCGAACCCACTTTCTCGCCGAGAACGACTCGCTTGAGGTTTCCAACCTCGTTCAAATCAAACACGATGATCGGCATTTTATTGTCCATGCACAGCGAAATGGCCGTCGAATCCATCACCGCCAGCCCCCGCTGCAGCACGTCCAGATAGGTGATGCGCTCAAAACGGTTCGCTCCCTTAACTTTCTCGGGGTCGGCGTCGTAAATTCCATCCACTCGAGTGGCTTTGATAATTACTTCGGCCTTGATCTCCATGGCGCGCAAAGCCGCGGCCGTATCGGTGGAGAAATAGGGATTGCCGGTGCCCGCGGCGAAAATGACGATGCGGCCTTTCTCCAGGTGCCGCGTGGCCCGGCGGCGAATAAAAGGTTCAGCCACCTGGCGCATATCGATCGCGCTCAGCAGGCGCGTATGCGCTCCTTGCTTTTCCAGGGCGTCCTGAAGTGCCAGCCCATTGATCACCGTTGCCAGCATGCCCATGTAATCGGCCGTGGCGCGGTCGATCGAAAGCGCTTTCTGGCGGGTGCCTCGGAAGATATTTCCACCGCCAACCATGATGGCCACTTGCACGCCGATGTCGCTGATCTCCTTCAACTCGGCGGCCACCCGCGCCACCGTCTCCGCGTCGATACCGGAACCCTGAGGCCCCTGAAGGGACTCCCCGGATAGCTTCAACACGATCCTGGAATAAGCGGGACGCGCAACCGTAAGCGGTGGACTCGCTGTGGTCATCTGGTGTGGAAGTTTTTGAACCGCGTCTGAGCCGCAGTTTCGCTCAGTGTTTCGATCGGCATTTTAGCAGAGTTTCACGCTGGCTTGCTATGGATACGGGTCCTCAAAAAGCAACACCAACCGCCTGCAAACGTCAGCTCACTGGCTCCATGGCCGCGGCCCCGGGTGTCGCGGAGGGCGTGTTAGTTGTTTCGCCCACCTTGAGGCGCACGAAGCGCCGTACGGAAATGTTTTCGCCGAGCTTTGAAATCATCTGATTGATCAGCTCGCCCACGGTGAGATGGCCGCTCTCATCCTTGATGAAGTGCTGCTCGTAAAGGCAATTCTCCTCGTAAAACTTCTCCATCTTGCCGTTCACGATTTTCTCGATCACCGGTTCCGGCTTGCCCGTGGCCCGCGCTTGCTCCTGATAGATCTCTCGTTCATGATCGAGGATCTGCTGCGTCACTTCTTCCCTGCGCACGTAGCGCGGATCGATCGCCGCGATATGCATGGCCACGTCGTGGCAGAGGCGTTGGAAGTCCTCGGTGCGGGCCACGAAATCGGACTCGCAGTTCACTTCCACGATGACCCCGATTTTCCCGCCGGCGTGAATGTAATGGCCGATCAGCCCTTCGCTGGCCTCGCGCTGTGCTTTCTTCTGCGCCGCGGCTTGTCCCTTGCGCCGCAAGACGTCGATGGCCCGCTCCACATCGCCCTTGGCTTCCACCAGGGCATTGCGGCAATCGCTAAAACCGGCGCCGGTGCGTTCGCGCAGCTCCTTCACCAGTTGCGCGGGCACATTGAAATCGGACTTTGTCGCCATTTTGGCAAATCCTCAGAAAATGAATGGGAGTATCGTTCGATACACTGCACCCGGCAGGAGTTTCGCCGGGCATGGTTTAGGAGTCGGGTTCGCCCTCGGCCTGGACGGCGGTCTGTTCGGCATCGGTTGCTTCCGAGGGTTCCACGAAGTCGCCTTCCTGCTTCTCGTAAGCTTCGTAAGCGCTGGTATCTACGTATTCCACGTTTTCCCCCTCCGCGCCTTCCGGAGCTCCCGCTTTTTCGCCCGCCAACTGCGTCTGCTCAAAGGCCGTGCGGCCTTCCACCACGGCATCGGCAATCTTCGTGGTAAAAAGGCGAATCGCGCGCAGCGCGTCGTCATTGCCGGGGATTACCCAATCCACCTGGTCGGGATCGGAATTCGTGTCTACTACAGCGACCACCGGCACGCCCATACGGCGCGCCTCACGCACCGCAATTGCCTCGGTATGCGAGTCCACCACGAACATGGCGTCCGGCGGCGTGGTCATATTCTCCACGCCTTCCAAATTTTGTTGCAGGTGCTTCAACTCGCGCTCCAGCCTGGCGGCTTCTTTTTTCGACAGCTGCGCCATGCGTCCATCCTCGATCATGGCCTTGAGCGTCTTCAGCCGCTTGATGGATTTCTGCAGCGTGGCCCAATTGGTCAGAGTTCCGCCCAGCCATCGGTGGTTGACGTAAAACATGGCGCAGCGCCGCCCTTCCTCGGAAATGGCTTCCTGCGCCTGGCGCTTGGTGCCTACAAAGAGAATGACGCGTCCCTGGCTGGCGAGTTCGCTCACGAAGCGGCTCGCTTCGCGGAACATTTTGAGCGTCTTTTGCAGATCGATAATGTGAATCCCATTGCGTTCGCCGAAGATAAACTCCTTCATCTTCGGGTTCCAACGGCGGGTCTGGTGGCCAAAATGAACGCCGGCCTCCAGCAACTCTTTCATGGTTATTTCAACTGCCAATGGACCTCCTTGATTGTTTAGATGCTTGCAGCTTTGCCGCGGCGTTGCCGCGCGGAAAGCGGAGCATCCTCTTGCCGGCATCTCGCCGGCCATGTATTCAGCCCGGTAGGCCGGGCTGGAGCTTTAGGGTTACCGCTTGCTGAATTGGAAGCGCTTGCGAGCGCCCTTTTGACCGTACTTCTTGCGTTCGCGCATGCGCGAATCGCGCGTCAGGAAACCGTTGTTTCTCAGCCCATGACGCAAGTCTGGATTGAAAATCGAAAGCGCGCGCGACAGCCCCATGCGCACCGCGCCGGATTGCCCGCCAACGCCCCCGCCGTTTACCGTGGCCCAGACGTCCAGCTCATTGGCGGTATTGGTGAACTTTAGAGGTTCCATGGCGCGCAGCAACCATGTCACGTTCTTGAAATAAGCGTCTACCGGCCGCCGATTTACTTCGAATTTGCCGCTGCCAGGTTTAATGAAGACGCGTGCAATGGCGTTCTTGCGCCGGCCCGTGCCGTACGCCTGCGTTTTTACGGCGCCTTCGGTTGGTTGTGGCGTTGAACCCAACGCTCCTCCTCAAAACTCAGATAACGACAGCTCTCTTGAAAGTCGCCCGGTGTGTTCGCGAATCTACAGACTTAGGGGTTGCGGCTTCTGGCCTGCGTGGCGCGCCAAACCCTTTTCGTCCAGGTAGACGCGCAGTTTTCGGGCCCGGCTGGCACGAAGCCGGTTCTTCGGCAACATCCCGAGAACTGCCTCGCGCAGCATCCAGTCGGCCCGCTCGCCACGAATGCGCTTTGCGGGAACTTCTTTGAGACCGCCGGGATAACCGCTGTGGGAACGGTACACTTTTTGGTCGAGCTTGTTTCCCGTGAGACGAATCTTTTGCGCGTTGATGACGACCACGTGGTCGCCGCAATCCAGGTAAGGAGTGAACTCCGGTTTATCTTTCCCAATCAGTACGCGCGCCACAGTCGCGGCGACGCGCCCCAACACCTGTCCGGCGGCATCCACAACAACCCACTTGGGACCTTGCGACAGCGCTTCCGCTTCGCGGCCCTCTGGAACGTATGTCCGCATCTCGATAAACACCCTGCCCTATAGGGACAAACGGGAACAATAGTGGATGAGCGGGATTTTGTCAACGCACTTCGACGTGAGGCAGTCGGTCAGTTTAATTTTCCCAATCGCGACCGCAACTCGATCGTGACACAGAGATCAAAATTCAAACTGAGCTACCACGCGACATCAAGAACTGCCATAATCAACGTCCGCCTGCACCCCTCAAACTTGGTCTTTTTCCTAGTCTTTTTTTATTGACTGTTTTTTATTTTGACACATTCGACTTTTTTACCTATACTTCCCCCTTTGTCAGGGGAATTTTTGCCCTGTCGTAGAAGGGGTAGGTCTCCTGCTCCGGAAGAGCGGTTAAGGGAACGGGGCTAGGAGAGCGGCCGGAATGGGGCGCCAGCCCCGCAAAGCCGAGTGAGCATCTCCGCGTGACCCGCTGCCGTGCAAATCGGCGCAGCGGATTTTGTGCGTGAGAATCTTGTCGGTCCGCCGGGGTCGCTACTGACCCTCTTCTGTTGATAAACCCGCAGACTCCGCGTGTCGGCGAAAGCCAACCCGGAATAGAATCGAAGTTTTTTGCTCGAATTGAGGGAGAGCCGTGCCGACGTTTGCGCAACTTGTCCGTAATGGACGCGAGAAAGTACGCACCAAAACAAAATCGCCCGCGCTGCAGGGGTGCCCTGAAAAGCGCGGCGTGTGCATCCGCGTGTACACGCAGACTCCCAAGAAACCCAACTCCGCGCTGCGCAAGGTGGCCCGCGCGCGCTTGACCAATAGCGTCGAAGTCACCACCTACATCCCGGGAATCGGCCACAATTTGCAAGAGCACTCCATTGTGCTCGTGCGCGGCGGACGCGTTAAGGATTTGCCGGGCGTTCGCTACCACATCATTCGCGGCACCCTCGATGCCGCCGGCGTCGACAATCGCAAGCAAGGGCGCTCCAAGTATGGAGCCAAGCGGCCTAAGGCTGCGCAGAAATAGGAACGGAGAGGCTTCATGCCACGCAAGGGATTCATTTCGCGCCGCTCGGTCATGCCGGATTCAGTCTACGGCAGCGATCTGGTGCAAAAGTTCATCAGTTCCATGATGTGGGACGGCAAGCGCTCCACCGCCCAGCGCATTTTCTACCAGGCGATGGAACAGATGGGGCAAAAGGCCAATGACGAGCCGCTGAAGGTGTTCAAGAAAGCGGTGGAAAACGTCAAGCCCGTCCTCGAAGTGAAGTCGCGCCGCGTGGGCGGCGCCAACTACCAGGTTCCTGTAGAGGTCAGTCAGTTCCGCAGGCAATCCCTGGCCATTCGCTGGCTCTTGCTCCACGCTCGCACCCGGCCGGGCAAGCGCATGGTCGATAAGCTTGCCGACGAGCTCCTGGATGCCGCAAACGGACGCGGCGGCGCCATCAAGCGCAAAGAAGATGTTCATCGCATGGCCGAGGCCAACAAGGCCTTCGCCCACTACCGCTGGTAAAAGCCAAAGAAACGAAAGAGTTTAGTAGAACTATGGAAACAAGGTCATCACAACTCGAGCACACGCGCAACATCGGCATCATGGCGCATATCGACGCCGGTAAGACCACGTCCACCGAGCGCATCCTCTTCTATACCGGTGTCACGTATAAGATCGGCGAAGTCGACGAAGGCACCGCCACGATGGACTGGATGGAACAGGAGCGCGAACGCGGCATTACCATCACCTCCGCCGCCACTACGGCCAGCTGGAAACGTTTTGGCCAGTCTTACCTCATCAACATCATCGATACGCCGGGCCACGTGGACTTTACCGTCGAAGTGGAACGCTCGTTGCGCGTGCTGGATGGCTGCGTGGCCATTTTTGACGCCGTGGCCGGTGTGCAGCCGCAGTCGGAAACGGTATGGCGCCAGGCCGATAAGTATCGCGTCCCGCGCATCGCTTTTGTAAACAAGATGGACCGCGTGGGCGCCGATTTCGACCACTGTATCCGCTCCATGCGCCAGCGCCTCGGAGCTCATCCCTGCCCGCTGCAATTTCCCATCGGCAAGGAAGATAACTTCGTCGGAGTCATCGATTTCATCGAGCAGAAAGCCATCATTTGGCTGGAAGACACCCTCGGCGCGAAATTCGAGGTGCTGCCCATCGAGAAGCTTTGGGACCAGGCTTTCTTGAAAGAGCGCCCCGAGGTTGCCGTCGCGGTTAAGGCTTCGGCCATCAGCCCGGAGTTCTATAAGGAACATCGCGAAAAAGTGGTCGAGTACATTGCCGAGCATGATGACGCGATTTTGGCCAAGTATCTCGCCGAGCATGAATTGACGCCGGAAGAGCTGCGCGTTTCCATTCGCCGTTCCACCATTGCGCTGAAGCTGGTCCCGGTCGTGGCCGGTTCCGCGTTCAAGAACAAAGGCGTTCAGCCTTTGCTCGATGCGGTCGTCGACTATCTGCCTTCTCCGCTGGACGTTCCGCCGGTGGAAGGCACCTCTCTCGATGGTACCGAACCTCTCCTGCGCCGCGCCGCGGACGATCAGCCCTTCTCGGCCCTGGCTTTCAAAATCATGTCCGATCCATTCGTCGGCCATGTGACTTATATCCGTGTCTATTCGGGCGTGTTGAAATCCGGCAGCTACGTCTACAACTCTTCGAAGCGTACGCGCGAGCGCATTGGGCGTCTTCTGCGCATGCACGCCAACAAGCGCGAGGAGATTGAAGCCATCTATGCGGGTGACATCGCCGCCTGCGTTGGATTAAAGAGTGTGACCACCGGCGACACGCTGTGCGACGAGCAGAAGCCCATCGTTCTCGAGTCCATCGAATTTCCGGCGCCCGTTATCTCCGTGGCCATTGAGCCCAAAACCAAGGCGGACCAGGATAAGCTCGGCAACGCTATGGCCAAGCTCTCCCAGGAGGATCCCACTTTCCGCGTGCACACCGATCCGGATACGGGACAAACCCTCATCTCCGGCATGGGCGAATTGCACCTGGAAATTATCGTGGACCGCATGCTGCGCGAATTTGGCGTGCAGGCCAGTGTGGGCCGTCCGCAGGTGGCTTACCGCGAAACCATCCGCCGCCACGCGGGAGGCGAAGGCAAATACATCCGCCAGACCGGCGGCCGCGGCCAGTACGGCCATTGCAAAGTGGAAATTCATCCTCTGCCCAGCTCCGGCCACGAAGACATGCACGAGATGTCTACCGACGAACTCGATGCTCTCGCCAAGCAAGTGGCTGGCTCGGGCGGAAAATTCCGCTTCGATAAAGAGCATCGCCTGCTCTTCATCGACAAGATCATTGGAGGGAGCATTCCCCGGGAGTTTATCGCTCCCATTGAAGCCGGTATTCGCGAGGCCATGGAAAATGGCGTGCTCGCTGGCTATGAAATGGTGGATATCGCCGTAGTCTTAACCGACGGCAGCTACCACGACGTGGATAGTTCCGAAATGGCCTTTAAGATTGCCGGGTCGATGGCTTTTAAGGAAGCTTGCAGCAAGGCCCAGCCCATTCTCCTCGAGCCGGTCATGCGCGTCGAGGTGGTGGTCCCCGAAGAATACATGGGCGACGTTTTTGGCGACCTGAACTCCCGCCGCGGGCATCCCCTGGGGATGGAGTCGCGCGCCGGAGCGCAGATCATTCGCTGCGAAGTGCCTCTGGCCGAAATGTTTGGTTATGCCACCGATTTGCGCAGCCGCACCCAGGGCCGCGGAAGCTTCACCATGCACTTCTCCCATTATGCCGAGGCGCCCGCGTCCATCGCGGATGAGGTCGTCGCCAAGGCTACGGGCCGGGTAACGCGATAAGTTTGTTTTACGTATTGATTGCAGCGGAGGAACGAGACAGCCGATGGCGAAGGAAAAGTTCGAGCGCAGCAAGCCGCACGTGAATATAGGGACGATCGGTCACATCGACCACGGCAAGACCACCTTGACGGCGGCGATCACCAAGGTGCTGTCGAAGCACAACCCCAAGGTGCAGTTCCGGGCGTTTGATTCGATCGATAACGCGCCCGAAGAGCGCGAGCGGGGCATCACCATCGCCGTGGCGCACGTGGAGTACGAGACGGCCAACCGGCACTACGCGCATATCGATTGCCCGGGGCACGCCGATTACATCAAGAACATGATCACCGGGGCGGCGCAGATGGATGGGGCCATCCTGGTGGTGGCGGCGACCGACGGGCCCATGCCGCAGACCCGGGAACACATTTTGCTGGCGCGGCAAGTGGGCGTGCCGTACATCGTGGTGTTTTTGAACAAGTGCGATGCGGTAGAGGATCCCGAACTTCTGGAGCTGGTGGAGCTGGAAGTGCGCGAGTTGCTGAAGACCTATCAGTTCCCGGGCGATTCGGTTCCGGTGATTCGCGGCTCGGCGCTGGGCGCGCTGAACGGCGAGGAGAAGTGGGAGAAGACGATCCTGGAGTTGATGGCAGCGGTGGATAAGAACGTGCCCTTGCCGCAGCGGGATGTGGATAAGCCGTTTGCCATGCCCATCGAGGATATTTTTTCGATCTCCGGACGCGGCACGGTGGTGACCGGGCGAATCGAGCGGGGCAAGGTGAAGGTGGGCGAGGAGATGGAGATTGTGGGATTCCGTCCCACGATCAAGCGGGTGGTGACGGGCGTGGAGATGTTCCGCAAGCTGCTGGACGAAGGGATCGCGGGAGACAACGTGGGCTTGCTGTTGCGAGGCACGGAAAAAGAAGAAGTGGAGCGGGGCCAGGTGATCGCCAAGCCGGGATCGATCACGCCGCACACCAAGTTCAAGGCCGAAGCGTATGTGCTGACCAAGGAAGAGGGCGGGCGGCACACGCCGTTTTTCACCGGATACCGGCCGCAGTTTTATTTTCGGACCACGGATGTGACCGGCGACGTGAAGCTGCCGGCGGGAGTGGAGATGGTCATGCCGGGAGACAACGTCTCGGCGGAGATTTCGCTGATCACGCCGGTGGCGCTCGAGCGCGGGCTGCGCTTCGCCATCCGCGAAGGCGGGCACACCGTCGGCGCCGGCGCGGTCACCGAGATCATCGAGTAACCTATGCCAGCCGGAGAGCGAATTCGAATTCGGTTAAAAGCGTACGACCACCGCATTCTGGACCAGTCCACGCGGGAGATTGTGGACACAGCCAAGCGCACCGGGGCGGATGTGGCCGGGCCGATTCCTCTGCCCACCACCATCAACCGCTGGACGGTTTTGCGCTCGCCGCACGTGGACAAGAAGTCGCGCGAGCAGTTCGAGATGCGCACCCATAAGCGGCTCATCGATATTCTCGAGCCCACGCCGGATACGGTCGATGCGCTGATGAAGCTCGATCTGCCGCCGGGCGTGGATGTGGAGATCAAGGCTTTTGGCCGCGAGCACGCGGTCAAGTAACGGTCGACGAGGACAGTCATCCCGAACGAGCATCGCGAGCGAGGGATCTATCGTAAGTAAGGGAAGGCAAGGACAATTCGCATGGCTGTGAACGGAATTATCGGAATCAAGCTGGGCATGACTCGGATCTTTGCCGAGGATGGCGCGGCGGTGCCTTGCACGGTGGTGCAGGCGGGCCCTTGCGTGGTGGTCCAGCGCCGCACCAAGCAAACCGACGGTTACGATGCCGTGCAGCTGGGCTTCGTCGAATTCGTCAAGCCCCAGCGCATCTCCAAGCCCATGACGGGCCACTTCAAGAAGGCCAATGTCGCGCCCATGCGCATGCTGCGCGAGATTCGTTTGGATGAGTCGGCGGACGATTCCAAGGTCGGCGACCGCGTGCTGGTGGACCGCTTTGCTCCCGGCGAATACGTGGACGTCACCGGAGTCAGCAAAGGCAAGGGATTTCAGGGCGGCGTCAAGCGCTGGCATTTCGCGGGCGGCGATGCCACCCACGGTTCGATGTTTCACCGCGCGCCGGGAGGCATTGGCGCCAGTTCCTTCCCTTCCCGAGTTTGGCCCGGGCAGCATTTCCCCGGGCATATGGGCCACGAGCGCAAGACGGTCAAGAATCTGCGCGTGGTGAAGATCGATAACGAAGAAAATCTCTTGCTGGTGCGCGGAGCGGTGCCTGGTCCTACGGGCTGTTATCTGCTGATCCGCAAATCCCGGCAAGCAAAGTAAGCCATAAGGAGCACGCGCGTTCCATGCCAGTCGTTGACGTCAGGAATTTGCAAGGTGAGACGGTAGGCCAAGTGGACTTGGCTGACGCGGTGTTTGCCGCCAGCGTGAATCCGCATCTGTTGCATGAAGCGGTGCGCTGGTATCTGGCTGGCGAACGTGCCGGCACGCACAAGACCAAGGGTCGCGGCGAGGTTTCCGGCTCCGGCCGCAAGCTCTGGAGACAGAAGGGCACCGGCCGCGCGCGTGTTGGTTCCATTCGCTCGTCGATCTGGCGCAAGGGCGGCACGGTACACGGCCCTCAGCCGCGCAGCTACGAATACCGGCTTCCCAAGAAGATGGTTTTGGGCGCCTTGCGCTCGGCGCTTTCGGCCAAGTTGTCCGGTCAGCAGCTTACCGTTGTGGATAGCTGGACGCTCGGTTCGCACAAGACCAAGGATTTTCGCGCCGCGCTGACCAGGCTCGATGGCGATACGCGCACGATGCTGGTCGTGGAAGGGCCTGGCAACCACAATCTGGAGCTGGCCAGCCGCAATCTGGATGGGGTGAAAGTGGTGGCCCCTTCGGCCCTGCAAGCCTATGACGTGCTGCGCCACGGCCGCGTGCTGCTGTCGCAGGACTGCCGCCCTGCATCTGGGCCGGTCGCTCGGTTCGCAGGGGGGCGCCACGGAAGCCGCAGCGGGCGAAGGCGCTGCCGCAGCGGCTCGCCGCGGCGAAGGCGCCTGCGGAATCGCCTAAGCCTCGGCAATCGAAGGCCGCAGCCTCGGGCGCGAAGTCAAAATCCGGTAGCGCGCCGAAATCGCCGAAAGCCAAATCGAAATCCAAGCCCAAGGGCAAGGCTAAGAAAAAGGAATAAAGGCGCCGGACAAACACCATGGACATCAGCGTTTACAAAATTATTCGCCGCCCCATCATCACGGAAAAGGGCTTGGGCGTGAAAGAGAACCAGCACACGGTGGTGTTTGAAGTGGCCTCGAACGCCACCAAGACGCAGATCAAGGAGGCGGTGCAGCAGATTTTCAAGGTGAAGGTCGACCACGTGCGCACGGCAATCTATCACGGAAAGTTTCGGCGGCGGGGGCGCTCGGAGGGCCATCGGCGGGACTGGAAAAAGGCCTATGTGAGGCTCGCCGAGAAGGAAAAGATGATCGAGTACGCCGAGAATCTCTACGAGAATCTCGTATCGCAGGCGGTAGCACATCAGAAGCAAGGGCGTCGCTCGAGGTTGGGCGCGCCGCGGGAAGGTAGCCCAAATGGCACTGAAAAGCTTTAATCCGTATACAGCGTCCCGGCGGTTCATCACCATGCTGGATAAGAGCGAAGTGACCAAGGAGACTCCGGAAAAGGCTCTGCTCGAGCCCAAGAAGCGCACCGGCGGGCGGAACTCGCACGGCGAACTGACCATCTGGCATCGCGGCGGCGGACATAAGAAGCAATACCGCGTCGTCGATTTTCGGCGCGAGAAGAAAGGCATTCCCGCGCGCGTGGCGGCCATCGAGTACGATCCCAATCGCTCGGCGCGCCTGGCGCTTTTGCACTATGCCGATGGAGAGAAGCGTTACATCCTGCATCCCGTCGGGCTGGAAGTGGGCATGACCGTGCAGACCGGCGAAGGCGCCGATATCCTGCCGGGCAATGCCCTGCCGCTGCGGTTCATCCCGCCCGGAACGCAGGTGCATAACCTGGAGCTTGCCCCGGGCAAGGGCGCGCAAGTAGTGCGCGCGGCCGGCGGATCGGCGCAACTGTTGAGCAAGGAAGGCGATCTCGCCCTGGTGAAGCTGCCTTCGGGCGAAGTGCGCCGGTTCGTGATCGATTGCATGGCCACCGTCGGCCAGGTCGGCAATCTCGATCACGAGAACGTCACCTACGGCAAGGCCGGCCGCACGCGCTGGCATGGCAAGCGGCCCACGGTTCGCGGTGTGGCTATGAATCCGGTGGACCACCCGCACGGAGGCGGTGAGGGCCGCGTCAAGGGCAATCATCCCAAGACGCCCTGGGGCTTCCCGACCCTGGGCGCCAAGACGCGGCACAACCGGCGCACCGACTCGCATGATCGCCCAACGCCGTAAGCCTTGATATTGCAATAGTTTGAAGCAATGGAAGTACAGATTAGTAAAATAGAGTACGAACTAGTAAAATAGAAGGCGTAATTGACAAGATCCCGGCGCGGCGGGTGATGGAGAGGCCCACGATGAGAGCATCGCGAAGCATAACGCAGGCTCGGCGCGCCTCGAGCGCGCGCAAGTCGGCTGCACGGCCGCGAGTTGCCAAGGCCGTGCCGAAGACGACCGGTAAATCGCATGCCGTTCCGCTCGAACCGGTGCTTTACCGCTTTTGCAAGCCGGGATGGGCGGTATTGGTCGAGCAGCAGCCCAGCCAGCAGGGCACGCGGTTTGTCTGTCCCTTCTGCACCCATTCGCACCGCGTTTCGGGGCCGGTACGAGGTTTTCGCAAGCTGCGGCGCGCGCAGTGGATCAAGCTGCGCCGTGTGGATGAATAAGCCCGCCGTTTGGCCGGGCTTTTAGACCAGGAAGTTAGTAAGGAGTCTCATGGCTCGTTCGCTGAAAAAAGGCCCGTTCGTGGACACTCCTCTGCGTATCAATGTGGAGGCGCTCAACGCGCGGAACGAGAAAAAAGTGGTGAAGACGTGGTCGCGCCGCTCCACCATCGTGCCGGACATGATTGGACACACCATTGCCGTGCATAACGGCAAGAAATTCATTCCGGTGTATATCACCGAGCAGATGATCGGGCACAAGCTGGGCGAGTTTGCCCCCACGCGCACTTTCAAAGGCCATGCCGTGAAAGCCGCTCTGGAGAGGGCGGCGGGCGTGGCCGGCGCTCCGGGAGGTCCCGGCGGCGCTGGCGCGCCGGCGGGCGGCTCCGCGCCTGCGGCCCCTGGCCCCAAGTCGTAAGGGAAAGAAAAGGTCTAAAGGAAAATGTCCTCAAACGTCACACTTCCGTCGGCGCCGGCCATCGAGGCGCAAGCCCTGGCTTGCGGCATGTGCGCATGTCGCCGCAGAAGATCCGCCTGGTGGTGGACCTGATCCGCGGCCAGCGCGCCGAGGACGCCTTGCAGATTCTGCGCTACACCAAGAAGCGCGCCGCGCGGGATATCGAAAAAGTTTTGCGCAGCGCCATCGCCAATGCCGAGCGCAAGGCCGAAGATGCCGGCGCTTCGCTGGATGTGGATGAGCTGTATGTTTCGCGCTGTTTCGTGAACGAAGGCTCGCGCTGGAAGCGCCTGCGGCCCGCGCCGATGGGCCGCGCGTTTCGTTACCAGAAGCGCACGGCGCATATCGTCGTGGCGGTGGCCGAGCACCATCGCGCCGCGGCGCGAGCGCACCGCGGCGGCGGCGGCCGCGGCTGCATCCGAAAAGGGCGTGCGCGGCGCGGTAAAGAAGGCGCGCAAGGCGCTCGGCGGCAGGCAAGCAGGCGCCGGGCGCGCAAACGCCAAGAAGACAAGAGTAAGAGGCATTCGAGGAGGAGTCGCTTTGGGACAGAAGACACATCCATATGGGTTCCGGCTGGGCTACAACAAGCCCTGGCGTTCGCGCTGGTTTGCCGGGAAGGACTACGCCGACCTGTTGCACGAAGACGTCGTGCTGCGCCGCCAGCTGAAGGAGCGGCTGCGCTCGGCGGGCATCAGCGCCATCGATATCGAGCGCGCCGCCAACAAGCTGGTCATCCGGCTCTATACCGCGCGTCCGGGCATCATCATCGGCCGCAAGGGCGCGGAAATCGACAAGCTCAAGAACGAAGTGCAGAAGCGCACCAAGCGCGAAGTGCACATCGATATTCAGGAAGTGCACCGGCCGGAGCTCGACGCGCAACTGGTGGCCGAATCGATCGCCCTGCAGCTCGAAAAGCGCGTGGCCTTCCGCCGCGCCATGCGCAAGGCCGTGGATTCCGCGCTGCGCTTCGGCTGCAAGGGCATCAAGGTGCGCGTCGCCGGCCGGCTGAACGGCGCGGAAATCGCGCGCAAGGAATGGTACCTGCAAGGCCGCCTGCCGCTGCAGACGCTGCGCGCGGACATCGATTTTGGTTTTGCGCAGGCCTATACGACCTACGGCGTGATTGGCGTGAAGTGCTGGATCTACCAGGGCGAAAACGTGCCCGAGCGCGGCACCGAACGCCGCGGGTCAGCCGCCGCCGCGGCAGCCGAGTCTAAAGGAAATTCGCCATGTTGATGCCGAAGAAAGTGAAGTACCGCAAGCAGCAGCGCGGCCGCCGCCGCGGCAAGGCTTGGCGCGGAGGCGAACTGTCGTTCGGCGAATACGGCCTGAAGGCGCTCGAGCCGGCCTGGATCACCGACCGCCAGATCGAGGCCTCGCGCGTGGCCATCACGCGCTTCATCAAGCGCGGCGGCAAGCTGTGGATCCGCATCTTCCCGGACAAGCCCTTCACCAAGAAGCCCGCGGAAACGCGCATGGGCAAAGGCAAGGGCGCGCCGGAACGCTGGGTCGCGGTGGTCAAGCCGGGCCGGGTCATGTTTGAGATGGCTGGCGTCGATCTGGCCACGGCCACCGCAGGCCATGGAGCTGGCGGCGCACAAGCTGCCGATCCACACGCAAATTTGTCAGCCGCGCGGGGAGTCTGTGATGCCGCAAGCGTATCGAAAAATTGCGGGACTTGGGCACGCCGGAACTGGAAGCCCGCGAACGCGAGCTGGCCGAGCAGATCTTCCGCCTGCGCTTTCAGCTCACCACCGGCCAGGCCGAAGCGGTGGGCCGCCTGCGCTTGGCCAGGAGCGATCTGGCGCGCGTGAAAACGCTGTTGCGCGAGCGCGAATTGAGGAAAAGCTGATGGAAACGGAAGTCGCTAGCCAGGCGTCCGACAACAGCGCCGCCGCAAGGAACTGGTCGGCGTGGTGACCAGCGCCAAGATGCAGAAGACCATCGTGGTGCGCGTGACGCGGCGGATCCAGCACCGGCTGTACGACCGCTATGTGCGCGTGTCAAGAAATTTTACGCCCACGACGAGCAGGGCGAGGCCCGGCCGGGCGATACGGTGCGCATCGTGGAGTCGCGGCCGATGTCCAAACTGAAGCGCTGGCGGCTGGCGGAAGTGGTCTCCCGCCGCACCAGCGTCGACTAGCACGAGCCATCGAGGAAGGAGAGAGTGCGGCAATGATTCAGATGCGAAGCTGGCTGACCGTGGCCGATAATTCCGGGGCGCGCCGCCTGATGTGCATTCTTCCCGTGGGCGGCGATGTTGGCAGCCGGGCGGGCCTGGGCGATATCATCACCGCCTCGGTGAAAGAAGCGACGCCGGAGAGCCCCATCAAGAAGGGCAAGGTTGTGCGCGCCGTCGTGGTGCGCACCCGCAAGGAGCACCGCCGCAGGGACGGCACCTACATCCGCTTTGACGATAATGCCGCGGTGCTGATCAACGACGCCAACGAGCCGGTGGGCACGCGCGTGTTCGGTCCGGTGGCGCGCGAGTTGCGCGAAAAGAAATTCGCCAAGATCGTCTCGCTGGCGCCGGAAGTTTGGTAAGCGGCGGCCATTGCGAGATTGAGGACTGAAGATTCATGGAACCAGCAGCGACAAACGCCAGCATCCGCAAGGGCGATCAGGTGCGCGTGATGACCGGGCGCGACCAGGGCAAGACCGGCCGCGTGCTGGGCGTCGATCCCAGCCAAGCGCACGGTCACCGTCGAGCACGCCAACATCATCAAGCGGCACACGCGCGCCAACCCTTCCAAGAACGTCAAGGGCGGCATCGTGGAAAAGGAAGGCCCGATTCAGATTTCCAACGTCCTGCTGCTCTGCCCGTCTTGCAACAAGCACACGCGCGTGGGGCACAAGGCGCTGCCCGACGGCACCAAGGCGCGCGTCTGCCGCCGTTGCGGCACGACGCTGGAGAAATAGGCGGAGATCGAATGAAGCCGATTGCACGACAAATATCGCAGCGAAGTGGTTCCGGCGCTGATGAAGCGCTTCGGATACAAGAACCCCATGGCCGTGCCCAAGGTGGCCAAAGTGGTGGTCAACATCGGCCTGGGCGAGGCCAGCCAGAACGTCAAGCTGCTGGACGTGGCGGCCATCGAACTGGGCCAGATTGCCGGCCAGCGCGCCGGTGATCACCCGGGCCAAGAAGTCCATCGCCAATTTCAAGATTCGCAAGGGCATGCCCATCGGCTGCTGCGTGACCCTGCGCGGCGACCGCATGTACGAGTTCCTGGACCGCCTGTGCAACGTGGTGCTGCCGCGCGTGCGCGACTTCAAGGGCCTGCCGCCGAATGCCTTTGACGGCCGCGGCAATTACACCATGGGACTGCGCGACCAGTTGGTGTTTCCGGAGATCGATTACACGCGCGTGGACAAGATCAAGGGCATGAACATCACCCTGACCACCACGGCGCGCAACGACGAAGAAGGCCGCGAGCTGCTGAAACTGATGGGCGTGCCGCTGCGCGCCTAACCAAGGAGAGCTATGGCCCGAACTTCATCAATTTGCCAAGATGCGCCGGAAGCTGAAGTTCAAGATTCGCCAGCGCAACCGCTGCCGCATCTGCGGCCGGCCGCGCGGCTTTATGCGCAAGTTCCAGATGTGCCGCATCTGTTTCCGCGGCTTCGCGCTGCGCGGCGAAATCCCCGGCGTGGTGAAGGCGAGCTGGTAGACCATGCAGACCGATCCCATCGCCGACATGCTCACGCGCATCCGCAACGCCGCGCGCGCCCGCCACGCGCGCGTGGAGTTGCCCGCCTCGAAGCTCAAGATCGAAATCGCCCGCGTGCTCAAGGAAGAGGGCTTCATCTCCACCTACAAAGTCGTGGACGAATCCAAGACGCGCAAGGCCCTGCGCGTGTTCCTGAAATACACGCCGGACAAGCGCTCGGTGATCACCGACCTGCAGCGCGTTTCGCGTCCGGGCAGCCGGCGCTACCTCGGCTCCAAGGAGATTCGCGGAGTCGTGGGCGGTCTGGGCATCAACATCCTCAGCACGCCGCGCGGCGTGATGACCGGCCGGGCGGCGCGCAAGGAGCGCCTCGGCGGCGAAGTGCTCTGCGAAGTTTGGTAAGAAGTCTGGTAAGAGGCAAGGAACAAACGATGTCGCGAATTGGACGCAAACCGATTCCGGTGCCCGCTGGCGTGAAGATTCAGCTCAGCGCCGGCGGCCGTCGAAGTGCAAGGCCCCAAGGGCAAGCTGAAGATTCCCGTGCCGCGCGGGCATCCGCTTTGAGCAAAAGGACGGCATGCTGCACGCGCTCCGCGACACCGAAGAGCATCGCGCCCTGCACGGATTGGCGCGCGCCCTGGTGGCCAACGCGGTCCGCGGCGTCACCGAGGGCTTCAAGAAGGACCTGGACATCGTCGGCGTCGGCTATCGCGCCGAAGTGAAGGGCAAAAACGTCGTTTTCGCGCTGGGCTATTCGCATCCGGTCGAGTTCCCGATTCCCGAGGGCATTCAGATCACGGTGGAAAAGCAGACCCGTCTCACCGTGAGCGGCGCGGACCGTGGGCGTGTGGGCCAGGTGGCCGCGGATATTCGCGCCTTGCGCCCGCCGGATCCTTACAAGCAGAAGGGCATCCGCCTGTCTGGCGAGCGCCTGAAGAAGAAGGCCGGCAAGGCTGGAGCCGCCAAGACGGCCGCATAAACCAGCGGTCGCGGCGTTCGGCATCGACCGCAACAAAAGGCTTGAAGAAAGGCACAAAGAGAAAGAATGGCTAAGAAATCGGTTCGCAAGCTTTCGCGCGACGCGCATCGCCGGCAGATGCATCGCCGCGTGCGCCAGCGCGTCGCTGGGCACGCCCGAGCGTCCGCGGCTGTGCGTTTATCGTTCGCTCGATCACATCTACGCGCAGGTGATCGACGATCTCACCGGCCGCACGCTGGCCTCGGCCAGTTCGGTCGATAAGCAGACGCGCGCCGCAGATCAAGGGCGGCGGCAATGTCGCCGCCGCCAAAATCGTGGGCAAGACGATCGCCGAGCGGGCTCTCGCGGCCGGAATCCAGCAGGTCGTGTTCGATCGCGGCGGCTATATGTACCACGGCCGCGTCGAGGCTCTCGCCGACGCGGCCCGAGAGGCGGGATTGAAGTTCTAACTCATGTCCAAACATATTCTGCGGGAAACGCTGGCGGTGCGCCGGCCCATCGAGGTCAGCGCCAATAATTTGAAGGACCAGGTGGTCTCCATCCAGCGCGTCACCAAGGTCGTCAAGGGCGGCAAGAACCTGAGCTTCTCCGCGCTGGTCGTGGTGGGCGATCAGCGCGGCCACGCCGGATTCGGCATGGGCAAGGCCCGCGAAGTTCCCATGGCCATTCGCAAGGCCATCGAGCAGGCCAAGAAAAACCTGATCCGGCTGAACCTGAAGGGCACTTCCATTCCCCATCAGGTTGTCGGCTTCTACGGTTCGGGGCAGGTGCTGCTCAAGCCGGCGTCGGAAGGCACCGGAATCATCGCCGGAGGCCCGGTGCGCGCGGTGATGGAAGTGGCCGGCATCTCCAACGTGCTGACGAAATCGATCGGCACCTCCAATCCGCATAACGTCATCAAGGCCACCTTTGACGCGCTCTTGCGCCTCAAAGACGAAGCCCGCGTCGCCGAGTTGCGTTCCAAGACCGTGGAAGAGTTGCGTAGCTGATCGGAGAAGCGCTCATGGCCAAAAACAAAACGGCAACGCTCAAGATCAAGTGGGTGGTCAGCTTTATCGGCTGCACCCGCGATATGCGCGCAGACGGTGCGCGGGCTGGGCTTGCGCCGCCTGCAGCAGGTCGTCGAGCGCGAAGATACCCCTGCCGTCCGCGGCATGGTGGACAAGGTGCGCCACCTGGTCGTCGTCGTGCAATGAGCGCAAATTTTCGTAGCCAGGAATTGAGGCCAGCATGGCGGTAAATCTGTCCAATCTGCAGCCGCCGCGCGGCTCCCGCCACCGCAAGGTGCGCGTTGGCCGCGGCATCGGCTCGAAGCTGGGCAAGACCTCGGGAGCGGGCAACAAGGGCCAGAAATCCCGCAAGGGATTTTCGCGCGCCCCGGCTTTGAGGGCGGCCAGATGCCCTTGCACCGGCGCATCCCCAAGCGCGGCTTTCACAACCCTTTTCGGCAAGGATTTCGCCGTCCTGAACGTCGAGTCTGCTCAACATTTTCGCCGCCGGCGACGTGGTCACGCCGGACTCCTTGCGCGAACGGGGCCTGGCCCGCAGCGCTACCCGTCCGGTCAAGATTCTGGGTGATGGAGATTGAATACGGCGCTCACGGTGCGCGCGCACGCCTTCAGTAAATCCGCCGAAGAAAAGATCGCGCGCGCCGGAGGCAAAGTCGAGCGGCTGTCATGAACCAATTTTTCGAAGTCCTTTGCCAACATGTTTCGCATCCCGGATCTGCGCAAGCGGATCCTGTTTACGCTGGGAATGCTGGCTGTCTACCGCCTGGGCGCTTTCCTGCCCACCCCGGGCATCAATACCGACGTGCTCACCCAGCTCTTCCAGCAGAATCAGGGATCGGTGCTGGGCATCATCGACCTGTTCAGCGGCGGCAATTTCCGCCGGCTGACCATCTTCGCCCTGGGCATCATGCCCTACATCACCGCCTCCATCATTCTGCAGTTGATGACCGTGGCCTGGCCTTATCTCGAGCGCCTGCAGAAAGAAGGCGAACTCGGCCGCCGCAAGATCACGCAATACACGCGCTATCTCACCATCCTGCTCAGCATCCTGCAGTCGCTCTCGATTGCCTTCACCTTGCAGCATCAGACCGGCCCCAATGGCCAGTCCCTGGTTTATAACCCGGGCATCGCGCTTCACCTTGATGACCATCCTGACCCTCACCACCGGCTCGGCCTTCATCATGTGGCTGGGCGAGCAGATCAGCGAGCGCGGCGTGGGCAACGGCATGTCCCTGATCATCTTTGCCGGCATCGTGGTCGGCCTGCCTCGCGGCATCTACGATCTGTGGACCAAAGCGACCACCCAGCAGTGGGGGCCCTTCACCGGCCTGGCCTTGCTCGTCCTGGTCGCCTTGATGCTGGCCGTGATCGGCTTCATCGTTTTCGTCGAGGGCGGCCAGCGCCGCATCCCCGTGCAATACGCCAAGCGCGTCGTCGGCCGCCGCGTCATGGGCGGGCAGATGACCTACCTGCCGCTGCGCGTGAATGCCGGCGGCGTGATTCCGCCGATTTTTGCCAGTTCCCTGCTGACCTTTCCTGGCACCATCGATCTGGTCGTGCAGAAGCGCTTTCCGTCTTTTGACCGGCTGGCCAGGGCTTTGGCATGGGGCGAGCCGCTCTACACCCTGATCTACGTTTTGCTGATTATTCTGTTTGCGTTTTTCTACGTGGGCATCGTTTTCAACCCCACCGAGCTCGCCGACAATATGCGCAAGTACGGCGGTTTCGTCCCCGGCATACGTCCCGGCCGCAATACCTCCGAGCACATCAATCGCATCCTGCGCCGGCTGACCTTTGTCGGCGGCGTCTATCTGGCCGCGGTCTGCCTGCTCGCCGGAATGGATGATCGCGGGAATTCACCTGCATCATTTGCCCGGAGCTCTGGGCGCCTGGTTCGATAACCATATGTGGCGGTTCGTGCTCGAAGGGTTGAACATCTCTTTCTATTTCGGCGGCACGTCGCTGCTGATCGTGGTCGGCGTGGCCATGGATACGGTGCAGCAGATCGAAGCCCAGCTGGTCATGCGCAATTACGAGGGCTTCGTCAAGAAGGGCAAGCTGCGGAGCCGGCGATATGCCTGAGGTCCGCGGCCCGGAGACTCAAGTGGCCGCCAAGGGTCTGGGCCGCGCGGTGATTTTTCTTGGGCCGCCGGGAGCGGGCAAGGGCACGCAGGCCAAGCAGATCGCCAGGCAATACGGGCGTGCCGCATATTTCCACCGGCGATATGTTTCGCGAGCATGTCGGCCGCGGCACGCCGCTCGGATTGCGCGCCAAGGCCATCATGGAACGCGGCGAATTGGTGCCCGACGACCTGGTTCTGAGCATGGTCGAGGAGCGCATTTCGCGCCAGGATTGCGCCGACGGGTTCATCCTGGATGGCTTTCCGCGCACGCTGCCGCAGGCCGCAGAGGCTGGACGAGATCCTGCGAGCGCTGCACGGTGCGAGAGCCTCTGGTCGTCCATTTCGTGGTCGACCAGAATCAGTTGATGCGGCGGCTTACCGGGCGGCGCACCTGCGCGAGTGGGCGGGGAGATTTATAATATCTACGATCACCCGCCCAAGGTGGCCGGCCGCTGCGACCATGATGGCGGCGAGCTGATGCAGCGCCCCGACGATCGCGAAGAGGTGATTGCCGAGCGGCTGGCGGCCTACGAGCGCCAGACGCGCCCGCTGGTCGACTATTACCGCGGGCGAGGCGTGCTCAGTGGATCTGGACGGCATGGCGGCTCCGGCAGCGGTCACGGACAGACGTGCTCGAGGTCTGCTGTAAGCGCGGAAACGCTAGCGAGATGATTGTGTGCAAATCAGCCGCCGAGCTGGAGACGATGCACCGCGCCGGCTTGGTCGTCTGGGATGTGCTGAATGACCTTGCGGCAGGCGGTGCGGCCGGGCGTTACCACGCTGGACCTGGAGAAGTTTGCGGCCGAGCGGCGCCGCCGAAGCATGGCGCTCGCCCGGCATTCAAGGGCTACCGCGGCTATCCCTGCGTGCTGTGCGCCTCGGTCAATCAGGAGGTCGTTCACGGGATTCCGTCGGCCTCGCGGCGCTTGAAGGAAGGAGACATCATCTCGCTCGATTTCGGCGTCGAGTTCAAAGGCTATTATGGCGACGCGGCCGTGACGGTTCCGGTGGGGAAGATCAAGCCCGAAGCCGCAGAAGCTTGTTGCGGGTGACGCGGGAGTCGCTGGACCAGGCGCATCGAAAAGGTCCGGCCTGGGCAATCGCCTGAGCGATATTTCCGCCGCCGTGCAGCAGTGGGTGGAGCAGCACGGCTTCTCTGTGGTGCGCGAGTTCGTCGGGCACGGCATCGGCACCAAGATGCACGAAGAGCCCAACGTGCCCAATTACGGCGAGCCCGGACACGGCCCGCGCCTCGAGGAGGGCATGGTCTTCGCCATCGAGCCGATGGTCAATGCCGGCGGCCCGGGAGTGAAGGTTCTCGACGACCAGTGGACCGCGGTCACCACCGACGGCAGCTACTCCGCGCATTTCGAGCACACCGTCGCGGTGACCTCGAATGGTCCCTGGATTTTGACCCGGCCTCGCGAGACCGTACCGGAGCGTCCTGGTAGCGTTGGAGTTTATGGCAAAATCGCCTCGACCGAAAAGAAAAAAACGGCGGATTCCGGCAATTCCAAGGAAGACGCCATCGAAGTGATGGCCACGGTCATCGAGCCGCTGCCCAACGCCATGTTTCGCGTGCAGCTGGAGAATAAGCATCAGGTGCTGGCGCATATTTCGGGCAAGATGCGCAAAAATTTCATCCGTATTCTGGCGGGCGACAAGGTGGCCGTGGAGCTTTCGCCCTACGATTTGACGCGCGGCCGAATCGTCTATCGCTACAAGTGACCATCCGATCAGGATGGTCATCCCGAGCGAGCATCGCGAGCGAGGGATCTCGATAGCAGCACCTTGTAGCCCAGGATGCGCCGCTTTTTGGCGGCCCTGGGGAATTTTCCGAGTTTCGTGAAGAAGGGAATGGAGTCTTATGAAAGTTCGAGCTTCAGTTAAAAAGATTTGCGATAAGTGCAAAGTCATTCATCGGCGCGGCGTGGTTCGGGTGATTTGCACGCAACCCGAAACACAAGCAGCGCCAGGGATAGCGGGAGATCTCTTATGGCACGTATCGCAGGCGTCGATTTGCCGCCCAGAAGCGGCTGTGGGTCGGGCTGACGTCCATTTACGGCATTGGGCAGCCGCGCGCTCGCTCGCATCTGCGCCAAGGCCAAGGTCGATGAAACCAAGAAGATCAAGGACCTGACCGAGGAAGAAGTCAACCAGATTCGGCAGGCCATCGAGTCCGAAGGCCGCGTGGAAGGCGATCTCCGCAAGGAGATCCAGATGAATATCCGCCGGCTGATTGAAATTCAGTGCTATCGCGGATTGCGCCATCGGCGCAACCTGCCGGTCCACGGCCAGCGCACGCACACCAATGCCCGCACCCGCAAGGGTCCGCGCAAGGGCGCCGTGGCCGCCAAGAAGAAAGTAGTCGCATGGCTCCGCAAGATGTCATCCGAGCGACGCGGAGAGAGGGATTCTCCGCTAACCTTGCGTTGTCGTGGATTGGAGCGATCGGAAAGGAACGAACTTTGGCGAAGGAACCACAAGAAGGAGCAGCCGCGCCGGCAGCAGCCGGTAAACCCGCCGCGCAGCGCAAGAAAGAGTTCAAGAAGAAGCGCGAGCGCCGCATGGTGCCGCACGGCCTGGCCTGTATTCAGGCCACGTTCAACAACACCATCGTCACCATCACCGCTCCCGATGGCCGCGTCCGTCTGCTGGTCTTCGGCCGGCTCCATCGGCTTCAAGGGCTCCCGCAAGGGCACGCCCTACGCCGCGCAGCAGGCCTCCATGACCGCCGCCGGCGTGGCGCGCGATCAGTACGGCATGAAGAGCATCGAAGTCCGCGTGAAGGGGCCGGGCTCGGGACGGGAATCGGCCGTCCGCGCGCTGGCCTCCGCGGGCTTGCACATCGTGCATATCAAGGACGTCACGCCGGTTCCGCATAACGGCTGCCGTCCGCCGAAGCGCCGCCGCGTCTAACGGGCGGGCGTCGGATTCAGAGCAAAAGGAGAAACGAAGTGGCAAGACACCGCGAAGCGGTTTGCCGGCTGTGCCGCAGGGAAGGCCAGAAGCTCTTCTTGAAGGGCCTGCGGTGCTTCACGGAAAAGTGCGCCATCGAGAAGCGCAATTTCGTTCCCGGACAGCACGGCCAGTCGCGGCGGCCCAAGACCGTCGGCTACGGCTTGCAATTGCGCGAAAAGCAGAAGGTCAAGCGCACCTACGGGCTGCTCGAGCGCCAGTTCCGCAGCTATTTTCACAAGGCCGAGAAGGCCAAGGGACCCACGGGCGAAAATCTGATCGTCATGCTCGAACGGCGCCTGGATAACGTGGTCCGGCGCATCGGCCTCGCCAGTTCCCGTGCCCAGGCGCGCCAATTCGTGCTGCATGGGCACGTTACCGTGAACGGGCGAAAGGTCAATATCCCCTCGTACCTGGTGCATGTGGGCGAAGAGGTTGTGCTCAAGCCCAAGATGCACCAGAACACCATGGTGCTCGAGGCGCGCAACGTCGCGCAGAGCCAGAACACCGTGCCCTGGCTGGAGATCGATCGCGAGAATTTCAAGGCGCGCGTCGTGGCCATGCCCAAGAGGGAAAATGTGCAGACGCCGCCGATCAACGAGCAATTGATCGTCGAGCTCTACTCGAAGTAATCCGGCGGCGAATCGCAAAATTTCGTATCCCGGCTTGCCGGGAGGAAGGATAGTACAACTATGTGGAAGGGCTTTCAGAAACCAAAGCGGCTGGCGGCGGAACTCGATTCGCTGACCGACAAGTACGGAAAATTTTCGGCGCAGCCTTTTGAGCGCGGCTGGGGCACCACGGTGGGCAATTCTCTGCGGCGCGCGCTGCTCAGTTCCATCGAGGGCGCGGCGATCACCGCCGTCAAGATCGAAGGCGTGCTGCACGAGTTCAGCTCCATTCCCGGCGTGGTCGAGGATGCCACCGACATCATCCTCAACCTCAAGCAGGTTCCCCTGAAGCTGAATAACGATCAGCCCAAGACCATCACGCTCAATGCCGAGACTCCCGGCGTGGTTACCTCCGCCATGATCGAGGAGGACGCCGATTTCGCCGTCCTCGATAAGAACGTCTACATCGCCACCGTCAGCGAAGGCGGCAAGCTGCAGCTCGAAATGCGCGTCAAGAACGGCCGCGGATACGTGGGCGCCGACCGCAATTTCGACGAGGATCTGCCCATCGGCTACATCCCGGTGGACTCGGTCCACTCGCCGGTGCGCAAGGTGAACTACTCCGTGGAAGCCGCCCGCCTCGGCCAGATGACCGATTACGATAAGCTGATGCTGGAAGTCTGGACCAACGGCGCCATCACGCCGCAGGACGCCATCGGCCTCGCCGCCAAGCTCATCAAGGACCACATGAGCATCTTCATCAATTTCGAGGAGCAGACCGAGCTGCCCGAGGAAGCCGTCGAATCCTACAACGATCCGCGCCTCGAGCACCTGGATCGTTCCGTGGAAGAGCTCGAGCTTTCCGTGCGCTCCTACAACTGCCTCAAGAACGCCAATATCCAGACCATTCGCGAGCTGGTGCAGAAGACCGAAAACGAAATGCTCAAGACCAAGAACTTCGGCCGCAAGTCCCTGAACGAGATCAAGGAAATCCTCACCCGCATGGGCCTGGGCCTGGGCATGAAGTTCGACGAGCACGGCCGCATCATCTGGCCGCCGCTGCCCAGCCAGACCGCGCCGCCCACTCCGGAGGAGACCGCCGGGCCTGTAATCCGCCGTCGCTTAAAGCCGACCGACATGCGACACCTGAATTCAGGATCGAAACTCGGCCGCAACCCGGCGCACCGCCGGGCGACGCTGCGCAATCTGGTCACCAACGTCATCGAGAAGGAACGCATCACCACCACCGTCACGCGCGCCAAGGCCGCGCGGCCGCTGGTCGAGCGAATCATCACGCTCGGCAAGCGCGATTCGCTGCACACCCGGCGGCAGGCGGCGGCGTTTCTGCATGACGCCCGGAGCCACCCAGAAACTCTTCGAGGATATCGCCCCGCGCTTTGCCGATCGTGCCGGCGGCTACACCCGCATCATCCATGCCGGTTTCCGCATCGGCGACGGCGCGCAGCTCGCCATCCTGGAACTGCTCGGCTCCAAGCTGAAGAAGAAGGAAAAGAAAGAGAAGAAAGAAGTAGAAGCCGAAACCGAAGGAGCCTGCCGAAAAGCAGGCGCAAGGCCTAACCGAAACCAGCCAAATCGACAATCTCCGTACTGAAAGGCCCGCTCTCCACAGATCGCGGGCCTTTTTCATTTCCGCTTTCCGCCGCGTTCCTCGGAAAAACCTTTCTGCAGCCGGCGATTCCCTGCCTGAAATCGCTTTCACCCCGGAACGCGCGGGCTCACTTCCTCGACGCCTGGAGAACTCTGGTGCCGTGTCGCCAGCCACGCCACCCACTGCGCGACTGCCGCCGAGCCGGTATCCAGCAGCGCGTCCCAGATCGAAGCTTCCCGGCTGGGCACGAACACTGGTGAATTCGTCCGACGAGGCGTAAAGCGCCGCGATCAGCACGGCCAGCAAGGCCCAGCGCAATGCCCAGCCCTGTTCCGGCATGCGCGATGGCGCGAAACAGCAGCAGCCCAAAGACGAAATATTCGCGAAATGCGCGCACTTGCGAATGAAGTCGTGCAGCAGTCGAGCAGCGTGCGGCGCTGGCGCAGCGGCAGCAGCACCTGCAGGATCGTCGACGACCACGGTCTGCGTGTGATCGCTCGAAAATGTGTCGGTGGAAAATCCGAAAATCACTGCGGCCCACAGCAGCACCAGCAGCCATGCCCGAAACCGTGAGAATGCCGGGGCTTATTCGACCTGATAGTTGGGCGCTTCGCGCGTGATGATGACGTCGTGCACGTGGCTTTCGCGCAGGCCGGCCGAGGTGATGCGCACGAAGCGGCTGTGCTCCTGCAGTTCCTTCAGATTGGCCGCGCCGCAATATCCCATGCCGCTGCGCAGCCCGCCGACGAGCTGATCCACCAGGCCGCCCAGCGGTCCCTTGTAGGGCACGCGGCCTTCGACGCCTTCCGGCACGGATTTGCCGCGGTCCGCGGTCTTCCTGCGCGTAGCGGTCGGCCGAGCCCGCTTCCATCGCGCCGAGCGAACCCATGCCGCGGTAAGACTTGAACGTGCGCCCCTGATACAGAATCGTCTCGCCGGGCGACTCTTCGGTCCCGGCAAAGAGTCCGCCGATCATCACCACGGACGCCCCGGCGGCAATGGCCTTGGTGATGTCGCCGGAATATTTCACGCCGCCGTCGGCGATGATCGGCACGCCCGTGCCTTTCGCGGCGCGCGACGCTTCCAGGATCGCGGTGATCTGCGGCACGCCCGCGCCGGTCACCACGCGCGTCGTGCAGATCGAGCCCGGCCCGATGCCCACTTTCAGCCCGTCGATGCCCAGCGCGATCAGGTCCCGCGCGCCTTCGTAGGTAGCCACGTTTCCGGCGACCAGTTGCATTTCCGGCAGGCGCTTCTTCACCGCGCGGATCGCCTCCATCACCCGCGTGGAGTGGCCGTGCGCCGTATCCAGCGCCAGCACGTCCACGTTCAGCGCGCGCCAGTTCCACGGCGCGCTCCAGGAAATCGCCCGTGGCGCCGATCGCCGCGCCCACGCGCAGCCGGCCCTGCTCGTCCTTGGTGGCCCGCGGATATTCCAGCTTTTTCTGGATGTCCTTGACGGTGATCAGGCCCTTCAGGTTGAAGTGCTGATCCACCACCAGCAGCTTTTCGATGCGGTGCTGCTGCAGCAGGCGCTCGGCCTCTTCGAGCGTCGTGCCCACCGGCACGGTGACCAGATTGTCCTTGGTCATCACCGCGCTCACCGGCTGTTCGAGATTTTTCTCGAAGCGCAGGTCGCGGTTGGTCAGAATGCCCACCAGCCGCGTGCCGCGCGTCACCGGCAGCCCGGAGACGCGGTATTTGTTCATCAAGTCCAGCGCGTGCCGCACCGTGTGCTCCGGCGAGATGGTCACCGGGTCCACGATCATGCCGCTTTCCGAGCGCTTTACGCGGTCCACCTCTTCCGCCTGGCGCTCGATGGTCATGTTGCGGTGGATGAACCCCAGCCCGCCCTGCCGCGCCATGGCGATGGCCAGGTGCGATTCGGTGACCGTGTCCATCGCCGCCGAGACCATGGGAATATTCAGCGCGATTCTTGCGCGTCAGGCAGGTGCGCGTGTCGGCCTCGGCCGGCAGGATCGAGGATTTGCCCGGGCAGCAGCAGAACGTCGTCAAACGTCAGGCCTTCTATAATAGCGCCTTCCATGTCTCTCCTATGTCTTTTGAAAAAGGCCTCGGCGCAAAAACCCAGAAAAGAGGCCAAAAACTTCGCAGCCCAGCGGCAAGCCACTGGGCTGAGGAAAACTCGTTTCGATTTGCCGTTGGATGATCAAAATCGCCCGTCGAAATCGCCCGCAAAATCGATTGTAGGGGGCGCCGCTGGCATTGGTCAAGATCACCGCGGCTCACGAATCTGGACCCTCAAGGTCGTGTCCCGTTCCCGCCCCGCCCGTCTGAGCCTCCTCTTCGTGTTACTGTACCAAGCGCCTCGCCAAGGCTCCTGCGTGGACCAGTTTCAGCCCCATCGCTTGCTTCGCAATGCTCACCTCATGACGCTCGCGGGCGCATTGCTCCCCCGCCGCGCCCCTTCGCTGCCTCGCGCCTCCGACCGCCTCTTCGAGGTCGAACCCGGAACGCGCCTGCTGGCGCGCTGCCATTGGCAGCGCGACCCGCGCCACTCCCCCGCTTTGGTCGCCGTGCACGGGCTCGAGGGCTCCAGCGAATCCGGCTACATGCGCGGCTTGGCGGCCGCCGCCTTCGCCGCCGGCTTCAGCGTGCTCCGCATCAACCAGCGCAATTGCGGCGGCACCGAACGGCTCACGCCCACGCTCTACAATTCCGGCCTGAGCGCCGACTTCCGCGCCGTTCTCTTCGAGCTCATCGAGCAAGACGCGCTGCCGCAAATCTTCTTCGCCGGCTACTCCATGGGCGGCAATCTCGTCTTGAAGATGGCCGGCGAATTGGGCGACGCCGCCCCGCCGCAGCTTGGCGGCGTCTGCGCCGTCTGCCCCACCCTCGATCTCGCCGCTTGCGTCGACGCCATCGCCCGCCCCGAAAATCGCCTTTACCAGCGGCATTTCGTTCGCGCCTTGAAGTCGCGCATGCGCCGCAAGGCCCGCCTCTTTCCCGGCCGCTTCCAGCTCAATGGACTCGCCCGCGTGCGCACCGTCCGCGAATTTGACGACGCCATCACCGCGCCCTGCTGCGGCTATGCCAATGCCGCCGAGTATTACCAGCGCGCCAGCGCGCTGCGCGTAATCGATCGCATTGCCGTCCCCGCTCTCATCATCACTTCCAAAGACGATCCCGTCGTTCCCTTCGAAGCGTTCCACTCTCCGCAAATTGCCGGAAATCCTCGCATTGAAATCATCGCCCCGGAATTCGGCGGCCATTGCGCCTTCATTTCCCGTTCCCGCGGCGGGGAGCGCTATTGGGCCGAAGCGCGCATCGTCGAATTCTGCAGTCGTCTTTCCGCGCTGGCCGGGCGAGCCTCCGCGCTGAACTTTGTAGCCCAGGGCGCCCGCCTGCCCGGCGCGAAGCGCACGCGAAAATAGAAGTCTTGCGGCCCTGGGGAATTGATGCACAACTGATACCTGTTTGCCGATTCGATACATTCGGAGAAAGCGCCGCAATACCACCGAATAACTATCGTAATCTGGCAAAGAGCAGTCTGCGGCAGCCGCGATTTCGGCTTTCGCGGACGAAGTGCTCCAGTCACACGGCTGAAAGTCGCCGGCAAGCTTGTTACCTCAGGCGTTGAAGGGGCACCGGTCAGGAATCCTCATTGGCTAAGCGGCTCATCGATTCAGTCTCGCCAAAAGACGCTGCGTTGTTCGCGCTTCTGACTCTCGGCTTTTTCATTTCTACCAGAATCGGGCTGAGGTTGGCATTGGTGCAGCCCTTTGCGACGCCCATTTGGCTCCCCGCGGGCGGCGTGATTGCTGCATTTATCGTTTTCGGCTATCGCGTGTGGCCTGCGGTGTTACTGGGATCTTTTCTTGGCCACATCACCTCCCTAGGTTTCGTAGGCGCCTCTTTCGTCGTCCCCGTCGGAGCCACCTTGGAAGGCCTCGCCGGCGCTTACCTGGTCAACACATTTTGCCCACGGCGTGAAGGCTTTTGATACCGCCAAAGACGTCTTCCGCTTTGCCTTTTTCACCTGCATTTGCGCGCCATCGATAAATGCCGCCATCGGCATCGCAGTAAATTACTTCGGTGGGCACGGCAGCTTGGCGAACTCTGCGCTCTTAGTGCTTTCCTGGTGGCTCTCGCATGGCATCGGCGCCCTGGTGCTGGCGCCCTTCTTTATATTGTTGTTCGGCGCTCCTCACCACCGGCTGGACCTGCCGGAGCTCGGCGAATTGGTCGTCTTACTCCTCGGACTGTTTTTCGTCTGTTTGCTCGTATTCGGTCCTCTTTCCGTCTCGCTCAACAAGCATCAGGTTGTGCGGGTCTGGGTTTGCGTGCCATTCTTATTCTGGGCGGCGTTTAGATTTTGTCCTCTGGAGGCCGCCGGAACCACGCTGATCCTGTTTGGAAGCGCGATTTGGGGCACATTGCACGGACATGGCTCGTTTGTCTCCAAGAACCTGACGGTCTCTTTGGCCGTTCTGGATACCTTCATTGGCGTGATCGGCATCACGACACTTGTCGTCGCCGCCATGGTCGTGGAACGCAGGCGCATGGAAGAGCAACTGCTCGGCGTACAAAGCCTTTTGCAAGCCAAGGTTGCCAACACCGTTCAGGCCCTCGATAAGGAGATTGCCGTCCACGCCCGAACCAAGAAGTCCCTGCAAGACAACCAGGAGCAGTTCCGCCTGCTCGCGGCCAGAACCGCTGAAAAAGCGCGGGAAGTTCAATCTCCCACATAGAGGTTGTAATGGTTATTGGAGAACGATTAAGGCAAATCAGAGCGCAGAAAAAGCTTTCCCAAGCTGACGTAGAGCGTGAAACGGGTCTGCTTCGCTGCTACATCTCTCGTGTCGAGAACGGCCACACCGTGCCCAGCGTCGAGACGCTGGAGAAGTTCGCCCACGCTCTTCAGGTCCCGATGTACCAGCTCTTTTATGATAGCGAGGAGCCGCCCGAAATCCCGAATCTGCCGATGCGCGAGCCTGCCGACGATACCCTATGGGGCAGCTCGGGCCAGGACGCCCGCATTCTTGCCAAGTTCCGCCGTCTGTTCAGCCGCCTCGAACAAGATGATCTCGGATTGGTCTTTCTCATGGCCCAGAAAATGCATCGCCGCAAACTCTCTTCAAAATAACGCGTCGGCCGAACGTCGCCGCCTGCTGTATTCCGATATCCCGCATCGCGCGAATGTCGCCCCCTGTTGTCATCCCGAACCCAGTCGCGCCTTTTGCGAATGGGGGTGAGGGATCTGCTTTTCTCCCACAACGGAGTGGCAAGCCTCACCGCATCCCATGTATTCTTTCCCCCGAAAGGAACTTTCACATTTGGATCTGCCTTGATGCCCACCCGCGACGACGCCTGGAATCTCCTCTGCGAGTTCACCCAAAACGAAAATCTGCGCAAACACGCCCTGGCCGTCGAGGCTTGCGTCCGCGCTTACGCCCGCAAATCCGCGGCCGATGAAGAGTTTTGGGGCCTGGCCGCCCTGCTGCACGATTTTGATTACGAGCGCTGGCCCAATCAGGAGCACCACCCCAGCGAAGGCCATCCCTCTGCCGGAACAAAAATCCTGCGCGAGCGCGGCTATCCCGAGGAGATGCTCCACGCCATCCTGGCCCACGCCGATTACACCGGCGTCACGCGCGAAACCCCGCTCGATCGCGCCCTTTTCGCCTGTGACGAGATGGCCGGCTTTCTCACAGCCTGTTCCCTGGTCAAGCCCGGCAAGACCATCTTCGAAGTCGAGACGGACTCCGTGAAGCGCAAGATGAAAGACAAAGCCTTCGCCCGCGGCGTCAGCCGCGACGACCTCGTCCGCGGCGCTCAGGAACTGGGCGTCTCGCTCGAAGACCACATCGGCACCTGCATCGCCGCCCCCCGCTCCGTCGCCCCCTCCCTCGGCCTCGCCCCCAAACCCTAACGCCGGAATCGAACTTCCTTTCGCAATCGATCGACTGTAGATCCGTCGGTCATCTGCCTCGGGGGTTGCCGCGGCGACATCCATTTGCGAGAATCCCACCATGCCTTCTGACATCGGCCTCCAAATTCGGCCTGCCAAGGAGTCCGACGTGCCTGTCGTTGTCGACTTCATCCGCAAGCTAGCGGAGTACGGAGATATCTCCAGCGAAGCCACCGTCACCGAAGCGGACGTGCGCGCCGCTCTTTTTGGCCCGCGCCCCGTGGCCGAGGCGCTCCTCGCCTATGTCGGAGACGAGCCCGCCGGCTTTACCGTCTTTTCCTTTACGTTTTCCAGCTTCATGGGCAAACCCGGCATCTATGTCGAGGACCTCTTCGTCGAGCATCGCTTTCGCGGCCATGGAGTGGGCAAGGCTTTGCTTATCACCCTCGCGCAACGCGGACGCGAGCGCGGTTGTGGCCGCCTGGAATGGTCGGTATTGAATTGGAACGAGCAAGCCATGGAGTTTTACCAGGATATCGGCGCCGTGCCCATGGAGGAATGGACCACTTTTCGTCTCACCGGCGAAGCCCTCGAGCGCTTGGCTTCCGGAGCATCGACGATCCGCATCGGATTGTCCTCCCGCGCGAAAACTTGAACGAGTGCAACGATTGCGCCGCGTGTCCCCGGTGCTTGTGCTAAAGGATCTCTCTAAGATTTGGCGGTCCCCAAAGGTCGTGAGCGAGAGAATGCCTCGGTCCACCCATCTTCGCCGCGAGAATTCGCGCGCTTCTTTGTGCCGTGATAGCGCTCTTGGCGATGAGTGCTCCACTCGTCGCGCCCGCTGTCGCCCGCGAACGGGAGCCCAACAGCGTCTACGCCGAGCGCCGCGCCCGCCTCGTCGCGGAGCTCAACGCGCCCGTCGTGCTCTTTGGCTTCACGGGCAAGGAAGACTCATCGCCCTCTTACGTCTTTTTGCAGGAACCTAATTTCTACTATCTCACCGGGCACAATGAAGAAGGCGCCGCGCTTTTGCTGGTTCCTGCCGGCGCGGCCGACAAAGCCTGGAAGGGACCGAAGGAGATTCTATTTCTTCCGCCGCGCGATCCCGAACAGGAGAAATGGGATGGGCCGCGCATGGGCCCGGCCGATCCGGGAATTCAAGAGAAGACCGGCTTTGCCGCGGTGGAAGCGTTCCCCAATTTGAAGGGCCGCCTTGCCGACTTGGCGCAAGAGCTATCACGAAGTTTGGACTTTACTCCCCCATTCGGACGACACCGGCTATCCCCACGCGCGCGAATCGTCTTCCTGGATCATGCAGGCAGCGCCGGAGCTCGCATCAGCGAGATGTCGCGCCCGCTCTCGGCGCCATGCGCCAGATCAAATCTCCCGGCGAAATCGCCCTGCTCACAAAAGCGATCGATCTTTCCGTGGACGCGCAACTTGCCGCCATGCGCATGGTTCGGCCCGGTTTGTACGAATACCAGGTGGCCGCCCGCATGGTGGAAATTCATTCCAACGGCGGCTGCGAGACCGAAGCCTATGCGCCCATTGTGGGCACCGGCTTGCACTCCACGATTTTGCATTTCAACGAGCTGGATGGCCTGATCCGGACGGCGATGTTGTCCTGATGGATGTCGGCGGCCAATATTCCGGCTACACCGCGGACATTACCCGCACCATTCCCGCGAACGGCCATTTCACGCCCCGCCAGCGCGAAATTTACGAAGTCGTTCTGGGCGCGCAAAATGCCGTGCTGGCGGCCATGAAGCCGGGAATGACGCTCGGCCGCGGCATCCAATAGCCTCTTCAAAATCGCCTACGACTACATCAATACCCATGGCGCCGATCGCCAAGGACGCAGCCTGGGCCGCTACTTCATTCACGGTCTCGGCCACCATATCGGCCTCGAGGTTCACGATGCCGGCGATCCCAACCGCCCGCTCGAACCGGGCATGGTCGTTACCGATGAGCCGGGGATCTATATTCCTGAAGAAAAAATCGGAGTGCGCATCGAGGACGACGTGCTGATCACTCCCACGGGTTACAAATTGCTTACGGCGCGGCTGCCGCGAACCGTGGACGAAATCGAAAAGATCATGAGCCAGGCCAAACTCTCGCGCGCGCAATAATCGCGCTGCCCTCTTGCTGTTCTTGCGGCTGACGATTTCGGGGATTTTGAAACTCAGGCCAGAGCCGCCGTGAGTGCCCTCGCATCAGAGCGCGGCCTCCTGCGACGGAAACACAGTTCGCAGATCGATCACTAGGCGATCCTCGGAAATACGCGCCAGCACCGGAACGCGCTTTTCATTTTGCATTTCGCCCTGGGCCGGGAACAGCGCTTCGGAGCCGCGCTTCGAGTTGCGCAGCCGAATATTTCGCGCTGGTAATGCGCAGCAAGCGCGTGGGCAGATACTCTCCGGGAGTCGATCCTCCGCCGATCACGGATTGCCCTTCCGTGATTTCGATCTCGGCTTGCGTCGAAGGCAGCTGCGGTTTCAGCTCTTGGCAATTCGCCGCGCGCGCGCGCCGATCTCCTCGACCGCCGGCGCGAATCATGCGCAGCGCCGGCAGCTCATCAAGATCGTTGCGCAAATAGGCGAGCAAGGTCGCTTCCAGTGCGGCGATCACCAGCTTATCCAGGCGCAGCGCCCGGAACAGCGGATGTTTGCGGATTCGCCCGATGATTTCGCGCCGCCCTGCGAGAATGCCGGCTTGAGGACCGCCCATGAGTTTGTCGCCGCTGAACGAGACCAGATCGACTCCGGCTTTTAAGCTCGCGCTCACCACCGGTTCCGCAACGCCTTGCGCGCCGAGATCGGTCAGGCAGCCCGAACCCAGATCTTCGTACAACGGAATGCGGGTGCGCCGGCTGAGATCGGCCAGTTCGTCGAGCGTGGGCCGATCGGTGAACCCCACGATGGCGAAATTCGAGCGATGCACGCGCAGCAGCAGCCGCGTGCGTTCGTTGATGGCGCCTTCGTAATCCGCTATGGAAGTGCGGTTCGTCGTGCCCACTTCGCGCAGCAAAGCGCCGCTCTCGGCCATGATGTCCGGGATGCGAAAGGACTCTCCGATCTCGATCAATTCGCCGCGGGAGACGATCACTTCCCCGCCTCGCGCCAGGGCGGCCAGCGCCAGGAAGACCGCGGCCGCATTGTTGTTGACCACGCAGGCTGCCTCCGCGCCGGTGAGGCGCGCCAGCAGCGCGGCCGTGTGAACGTCGCGCCGCCCTCGCGCGCCGGCGGCGATGTCGTATTCGAGATTTGTATATTGCACCGGCGGTCTTGCGGATGTGTTCGATGGCGGATTCGGCCAGCGGCGCGCGGCCCAAGTTCGTGTGCAAAATCACGCCGGTCGCGTTGATTACCGGCCGCAACGACGGCGTCAGCAGCAGGGCCACATTTGCGGCGATCGCTTCGGCGAGGGCATTGCGCTCCACAGCTTGCGTGCAGGGCCCGAGCCGGATCTCTTCGCGCAGCCGCTCCAGCACGCTTCTGGCCGCGTCGACCACGAGTTCGCGGCCCACGCGATTCGCGAGGCCGCCAAGCGCGGGCAGAGCGAGTAGTTCATCCACCGAAGGAATCTTGCGGAGCAGTTCGGCGCGTGAATCGCGAGCGGGATCCGCCACGGAGCTCATGATTCATGCATTTCAGCACACGGACCGCGGCAGGGCAATATCGGAGAGGTCCATGCGGTGCTTGATTGGGCGCAGCCGCCAAGCGGCCAATTGACGCAGGTTTCGCCGTTCTCTAGCATTAAATTTATCACTGCGCCATGCCTATGAATCAAACCGACGACGACATGGGTCGGCTCGAGCGCGACATTCGCCAGCTCAAGATCGAATATGAGCAATACTTCGGCGGAGGACGAAAGCGCCCTCCGGCGGAGATCGAATGGCGCATCGAGCAAACCATCAAACGCTATGGCGACCGCTCCGCGGAAATGAACTACGCGCAGCGTTTCCGTTACGGCAATCTGGCCCAAACCTACGTCAAGTATCGGGATATCTTTCACAAGCGAATGCAGCGGCGCGAAGAAGGCTCCGTGGAACGCCATTTCGGCGCGGCGGCACGGGCGATCGCGGCCGAGCGCGCACGCACCCAGCCGGCGGAATCCCCGGCTCCGGCAGCCGTCATTTGCTCCGACTCGTCGGGGGAATCCAGCGAAGTGGACCACCTGTATCGCGCTTTTTGCGAGGCCTTGCAGAGTTCAGGCGAAGCAACCGACAAGCTTTCCCGCGAGAAATTCGAGAAATTCCTCACGGAGAAATCGGAGCAAATCCGCAAGCGCGGGCAGCAGGTCGAGTTCGTGGTCAGCGTTGAAGGCGGAAAAGCGCGCCTTAAGGCCCGCGTGAAAAGCTAACCCTTCCGGCAAAGCTGCACAATTCCCGCAAAGCATCCTGAGCCTCTCTACCCGAGTCAATCGCCTTTCGCGGAATTCGTCGCGGGCCTGAACGAGATGACTTTCGCGCCCAGCGCGTTACAATTCGACTGCGCTAATTTTAGTTCATTCACGGGGTGCGGCCGGTGGCTATCGAGCGGGCTCTTGTCAGCGTTTACGAAAAAACGGGAATCGTGGAGTTCGCGCGCGCGTTGGCGCAGGCCGGCGTGGAAGTGGTCTCGACGGGCGGCACGGCCAAGTTGCTGCGCGAATCGGGCGTCAAGGTTCGTGAAGTCTCCGAATTGACGGGCTGGCCGGAAATGCTCGGCGGCCGGGTGAAGACTTTGCACCCGAAAGTGCATGGCGGCATCCTGTTTCGCCGCAATCGGCCCGACGACCGCGACGAGACGCGCAAGCAAGGGATCGCCGCGATTGATCTGGTGGTAGTGAATCTTTATCCCTTTGAAGCCACCGCTGCGCGAAAGGATATTTCCGCCGAAGACCTGATCGAGAACATCGATATCGGCGGACCCGCCATGGTGCGCTCGGCAGCGAAGAATTTCGAGAGCGTGGCCGTGGTGACCGATCCGCATGACTATGCGAACTTGCTGGCGGAATTTGGAGAACGGCGCGATTGGTCTTTGAAGACCCGCCTATCGCTGGCTCGCAAGGCCTTTGCCATGACCGCGCGTTACGATAGCTTGATTGCCACGGAACTGGAGCGGCTCCAAGCGTCGGACGATTCCGTGATTTTAGCCGCGCGTCCGGAGTTCCCGGCGCAGCTGCATTTGGAACTTTCGCGGCACGCGTCGCTGCGTTACGGCGAGAATCCGCATCAGAAATCGGCCGTGTATATTCCCAGCGGCGCGCCCGCATCGGGTTTGGCCGGGGCGCGCCAACTTCAAGGCAAGGAGCTTTCTTACAATAATCTGGTGGACCTGGACGCCGCTTGGTCGATGGCACAGGAATTTGCCGAACCGGCGTGCGCCATCGTGAAGCACAACAATCCCTGCGGCACGGCCGAACAGAAGACACTCGCCGAAGCCTACCGGCAGGCGCTGGCCTGCGATCCCGTCTCGGCATTTGGCGGCGTGATGGCTTTCAATCGAAAGATGGATCGCGAGACGGCCGAGGAAGTGGCCAAGCTATTCGTGGAGTGTATCGTCGCGCCCGGATATGATCCCGCGGCGCGCGAGACGCTGGCCGGCAAAAAGAATCTCCGATTGATGGAGATGGAGTCAAGGTCCGAAGGAACGAGCGCTTCCTTGGGACCTCAAGCGCATTTCCGGAGGCGTGTTAGTACAAGATCCCGACACGCGAACCATCTCCGAATCCGAAGTCAAAGTGGTTACCAAGCGGCAGCCGAGCCAGGATGAACTGCGGGACCTGTTCTTTGGATGGAAAGTGGCGAAGCACGTGAAATCCAACGCCATTGTATTTGCGCGCGGCGGCCGCACCCTGGGTATCGGCGCGGGACAGATGAGCCGCGTGGATTCGGTGAAAATCGCGGTGATGAAAGCGCAACAATCGCTCAACGGCAGCGCGGTGGCGTCGGACGCTTTTTTCCCGTTTCCCGACGGAGTGGAAGAAGCCGCGCGCGCGGGCGCTGCCACGGTGATCCAGCCGGGCGGCTCGGTGCGCGATTCGGACGTCATAGCGGCGGCGGATCGGCTGGGGATGTCCATGGTTTTCACGGGGGTTAGGCATTTCCGTCATTAGCCAGGAGCGAAAGACGGCCGATCCCAGGAGACCTTCCGTTGCGGAAACGCATCAACTAAAAGAAGCCAGACAGATCGGCAGAAAAGGGTGGAAAGACTTGGCGTTCCGGCCCTTTGAGCATCCCCCGACTCGTGGGATAATCGGGTTCTCCGAGGTCAAAATGACTATGCGGCGAATTGCGACGGTGGCGCTTACGATCCTCGGCGTCACAAGCCCGCTCGTTTGGGCTCAGGCTCGTGGGCAAAATCCTCCGCCGGCATCTACCGCTCCGGGTGCTCCCGCGGCGTCCCGCGCGGACGCCTATTACAACGTCACCATGGGCCATCTGTACCAGCAGGAGTTTGAAAACGCGGGTCACGCCGAGGATGCCGCCAAAGCCATCGACTTTTACAAGAAGGCTTACGCCCTCGATCCGAGCAGCCCCGAAATCGGAGAGGACCTCGCGGAAATCTATTTTCTGTCGCATCGCTCCGGGGATGCGATCAACGAAGCCCAAGAGCTCATTCGCCGCAATCCCAACGATCTTTCCGCGCGGCGTTTGCTGGCGCGTATCTACATCCGTTCGCTGGGCGATTTAACCAATCCTACCGAACAACAGCAAACCATCACGGCCGCCATCGCCCAGTTGCAAGAGATCATTAAGCTGGACTCTTCCGACAACGAAGCGGCGCTTTGGCTGGCGCGGCTTTTGCGCCTCAACAATCACGACGATCAGGCCGAGCAGGTGCTCCGCGGAATCCTGGCCAAGGATGCGGATAACAAAGGAGCGGTCGATCAACTATCGCTTCTCCTGCTGGACCACAATGAGTCGGACGCGGCCATATCCTTGCTCGAATCCTTTCTGCAGCAGGCGCCGAGCGCGGACCTCTACGATCGCCTGGGCGACGCCTACGAGCAGGTGCAGCAAACCAGCAAGGCTGAGGCGGCCTATCGCCAGGCGGTGGCCATGGAGCCGGATCAGACCGATCCCCGGCGGCATCTGGCGCAATCGCTTTACGATCAAGGCAGGTACCCGGATGCTCTCACCGAATACCAGCACTTGGCCGACCTGGAACCCGACAGCGTGAGCGATCATTTGCGCATGTCCGAGATTTACCGCCGCTTGCAACAGTTCGACAAGGCGCAGGAACAAGTGCTAGTGGCCAAGAAGCTGGCTCCGGGAAATTTAGAGGTGGTCTATAACGAAGCGGCCATATACGAAGCCGAAGAGCACTACGACGACGCCATACAGGTACTCTCCGACGCCGTAACCCAAGTGAAAGGCGAATCCGAGTTCGCCCCGGCGCGCCGCCGTTCCCTGGGCATTCTCTATCAGTTGCTCGGGCAGCTCTATCGCGACGAACAAAACGATCCCGCGGCCATCAATACTTTCGAGGAGATGGTGCGATTGGGCCCCGAAGAGGACCTTCGCGGCCGCATGCTGATTATCGAGACCTATCGCTCCGACCACGATCTCACCCACGCCTTTGCGGAGACCACCCAGGCGCTGAGCGAGCATCCCAAAGACCGCGGGCTTCTGATCACCCAGGCCATCCTTTACGGCGAGAACAAGCAGCCGGAGCTGGCGACGCAGACCTTGCAGCCTTTGCTGGAGAATTCGCCGAGCGATCTGGAGATCTATTCCAATCTGGCGCAGGTGTATACCGAGAGCCGGCGTTTCGGCGATGCCGAGAAAGCCGTGCACTCCGCGGAAAAGCTGGCGCAGAGCCCTTCCGACAAAGAGACGCTGGGATTTCTGCTGGGCGGCATGTACGAACGGCAGAAGAAATACGACCAGGCCGAACAAGCGTTCAAAGGCGTGCTGGGGATCAATCCTCAAAATGCGCCCACGCTCAACTATTTCGGTTATATGCTGGCGGAGCGAGGCGTGCGGCTCGATGAAGCCGTGAATATGCTGAAGCGGGCCCTGGACCAGGATCCCGCGAACGCCGCTTATCTCGATAGCATGGGCTGGATTCTCTACAAGCAAAACAAATTGCCCGAGGCGGAAAGTTATATCCGCAAAGCCGTCGAACACGATCCTCACGATCCCACGATGCTCAGCCACCTGGGCGATATCCTCGAAAAGAGCGGGCATGCCGATCAGGCCGCCGCGGAATGGGAAAAATCGCTGGCGGAATGGCATCGGGCGCTGCCGGCCGAGTTTGAGGAAGACAAGGTGGCGGAACTGGAGCAGAAGATCTCCGCGGTGAAGCGTCACATGGCGCAACAGAAGCCTCCCGCCTCTGAAACCCGCTGATCCGCGGCATGCAATCCATTCGCGTCCCGGCTTTTGCCAAGGTCAATCTGCGCCTCGATGTGCTGGCCCGCCGCGCCGACGGCTATCACGAGTTGCGCACCATCTTCCAATCCATCAGCCTGCACGACACGCTGTATCTGGAACGCACCCGGAAACCAGGCATCGAACTCGAGATTGTGGGTAACTCTTCGCTGGCCGCCGCCGCGACGCGCGAAAACCTGGTTTGGCGCGCTGCGGACGCTCTTCGTCGCGCCCTGAAATTATCGGCGGGCGTCCGCATCAGGCTCGAGAAACGCGTTCCCGTGGGCCGCGGGCTGGGCGGAGGATCGAGCGATGCAGCCGCGGCCCTGGCGGGCTTGCTGCGCCTCACTGGGCGGAAAATCGCCACGGAACGGCTGCTGGAGATCGCCGCAAGTTTAGGCGCGGACGTGCCTTTCTTTTTGTTCGGCGGGCGAGCGCTGGGAACGAATCGAGGCGACGAGATCTACCCGCTTCCCGACCACAAGCAGCAAACTCTTCTGGTGGTCTCGCCGAGGGAGATCGCCGTGAGCACGCGAGACGCCTATGGCTGGGTGGATCGCACATTGACAAAGGATTCTCGGAACTCTAGACTATGGAGTTTCTGCGCTCTGTGCTGGAGCTCCGCGGGAAGGCCGCCTCTCGAACGATTTCGAGGCGGTGGTTTTCCGGCGGCACCCCCGGCTCGCTCGTATTCGCCGGGCTTTGCTCCAGGGAGGAGCTGCGGAAGCGGCGCTGGCGGGTAGCGGTTCGGCGGTGTTTGGAATATTCCGAAACCCAGCGCAGGCGCGCCGATCCGCCCGGTTGTTTCCGGAAGACCAGGTCTTCCTCTGCAATACGCTTTCGCGCAGGGCGTGTGCCCGAGCTTTGTGGGGTTCTGCGGGGAGCGGACCGGCCGGAGTTTGAGCGCGCGCGAAAAAAAGCCCTTCCCGGAGCATGCGATTTCGCCCGGCAAACTCGCAGTTCGGTGGGACAGACTTGATCGACGAAAAATTCAAGATTTTCGCGGGAAGCGCGTACCCGCAGCTCGCGCAACGCATTTGCGGTTATCTCGGCGTGGACGTCGGCGGCGCCAAGCTGGGCCGCTTCAGCGACGGCGAGATCTATTTCCAGATTCTGGAGAACGTCCGGGGCGCGGACGTTTTCGTGGTGCAGACCTGCGCCGACCCGGTCGATCGTCACCTGCTCGAACTGCTGCTGATGATCGACGCGTTCAAGCGCGCTTCGGCCTGGCGGGTGACCGCGGTGGTGCCCTACTACGCGTATGCGCGGCAGGATCGCAAGGATAAGCCGCGGGTGCCGATTTCCGCGAAGCTGGTGGCGGATCTGCTGGAAACGGCGGGCGCCAGCCGGGCGCTGACGCTGGACCTGCACGCGCCGCAGATACAAGGCTATTTCAACGTGCCGGTGGATCACCTGTATGCGTCGCCGGTGCTGGTGGAGTATTTCAAGCAACGGAAGCTGCAGGATGTGACGGTGGTTTCGCCGGACGCGGGCGGCGTGGAAAGAGCGCGGGCCTTTGCCAAGAAGCTGGATGCGCCGTTGGCCATCGTGGATAAGCGCCGCGTGGACGTGGACGTCAGCGAAGTGATGCACCTGATCGGCGATGTGCGCGGAAGGCCGGCGCTGGTGATCGACGACATCATCGATACGGCGGGAACGCTGGTGAAAACGGCCGAGGCTCTGTTGAAAGAAGGCGCCACGGAGGTCTTCGCGGCCTGCACCCATCCGGTGCTTTCCGGCCCGGCGGTGGAGCGCTTGTGCCGTTCGCCGATTTCGGAAGTGGTGGTGACGGACTCGCTGCCGCTTTCGCAAGAGGCGCGCCAGATCGGCAAGATCAAAGTGCTGAGCGTCGCGGAGCTGCTGGCGCGGGGAATCCGTTCGATTCACGAAGAGACATCGATCAGCGAACTGTTTATCTAGATTTCGTTCGAGCGGCGCCCGAAGGCGCCAAGCATAGCCGACAAGATAACGGAGAGAAGAACATGGACCAGATTACTGTAGAAGCCAAGCCGCGCGACGATCGCGGCAAAAATGCGGCGCGGCGCATGCGCCGCGCGGGCCAGGTGCCCGCCGTGCTGTACGGCGGGGAGGGCGGTTCCCTCACCCTGGCTGTGAACACCAAGCAGCTGGCCGCGATTCTGCGCTCGCAGTCCGGGCACAACACGATTTTCAAGGTGAAGCTGCCGACCGGCGAGCAGCCGGCGATGCTGAAGGATTGGCAGGTGGATCCGGTGATCGGTTCCCTTCTGCACGTGGACCTGCTGCGCGTGGCCATGGACGTGCGCATGCGCGTGAAGGTGCCGATCCACACGTTTGGCGAGCCGCAAGGCGTGAAGCTGCAAGGCGGCATCTTCGAGATGGTCACCCGCGAAGTGGAGATCGAGTGCTTGCCGTCGGACATCCCCACCGAGATTCGCGTGGACATCAGCGAATTGATGATCGGCAAGCAGCTGCGCGTGAGCGATTTGCCCATCGACACGGCGAAAATAAAGCTGGTGACCGACCCGCTGCGCGTGGTCGGCGCACGTGGTGGCCCTGCGCGCCGAAGAAGAGAAGCCGGCGGAAGCCGTGGCAGCCGAAGCCGCCGCGCCGGCCGAGCCCGAGGTCATCAAGAAGGGCAAGAAGGAAGCCGAAGAGGGCGAAGAAGCAGGGACCGCGCCGGCAGCCGAAGAGAAGACCAAGAAGTAAGCGGGCGCCGGAGGCTGCGACGTCGCGCGTGGCGTGGAGAATCCCACCCCAACACACGCAAAGCCGGCGCGTGCTGGGGACCCCGGGTATGGCAGTCGGGCTGCCGCGCCGGTGCGGCTGAGATGCACGTGAGATGCGCCTGAGATGCGCTTGATCGTGGGCCTCGGAAATCCCGGCCTGGAGTACGCGTGGACGCCGCATAACCTGGGCTTTCTGGGCGTGGACGCGATCGCCGAGCGGGCTCGGCATTCGCGTGGAGCGGCCGGAAGCCAAGTCGCTCGTCGGCCTGGGGCAATTCGCGGGGCAGGACGTGGCCCTGGCCAAGCCGCAGACGATGATGAATCTGAGCGGCCTGGCGGTGCGGGATCTGCTGCAGCGCTTTGAGTGCGCGCCCGGAAGATATGATCGTGCTGTATGACGACGTGGCGCTGCCCTGGGGCATGCTGCGCATCCGGGAACGGGGCACGCGCCGGAGGCCACAACGGGCTGAAGTCGATCATCGGCACGATCGGCAGCAACGAATTTCCGCGCGTGCGCATGGGCGTTCAGCCGGAGCATCCGGTGCGCGACCTGGCGGATTATGTGCTTCGGCCGATGCGCAAGGCGGAACTGGAGATCGCCGCGGATATGACCGAGCAGGCCGCGGAGGCAGTGGAGCTGATTCTGACGCACGGGCGCCGCGCAGGCGATGAACCGGTTTAATCGGCGCGTCGCCCAGCCCGGCGAGACCGCGGAGGAGAGCGATATTTAGCGTGTTACGGCGCTGCAACGAGGCCGGACATCGAAACGAGGAACCATGGAAGAACGTTTGTACGACCTGATTTTTATCTGCATGCCGACGACGCCGGAGGAAGAGGTCGCCAAGATCGTCGAGACGCTCGAGCAGACCGCTTCCGAGCACGGGGGCAAGGTGGAGAAAGTGGAGAAGTGGGGCACGCGGAAGATGGCTTACCGCGTGGCCAAACAGCGCGAAGGGCTCTACGTCTATATGGCGCTGCACAGCACCGCAGGGCGGATCTGATCAAGGAACTCGAGCGCCGCCTGAAGGTTTCCGACGCCGTGATCAAGTACATGACCGTGCGCCTGGACGAAGAGATCAAGCGGCAGCAGAAGCTCGTGGCGCACCGCGAACATCGCGCCCGGCGGCGGCCGCGCAAACCCAGGCGGCGGCTCCGGCAGCTCCGCCGCCAGCGCCACCGGCGGCACCAGCGCCGCCGCGGCGGCGCCCGAACAGCCTCCGGCCAGCTAGGCCACAGAATTCAATTCGAGAGAAAGTCGAGATCGAACTAAATGAGCGAGCAACAACCAGCACACGACCCATCGCGGACCACCACGAGAAGGGCGCTCCGGACCTCCGGCGGCGGAGGACCGGGCGGACCGCGGCGCGGCAAGCGGCAATACTTCCGCAAGAAGAAGGTCTGCCGCTTCTGCGTGGAGAAAGTGGATTTCATCGACTATAAAAAAGTCGAGATGCTGCAGCCGTTCGTGCAGGAGCGCGGCAAGATTCTGCCGCGGCGCATGACCGGAACATGCTCGAAACACCAGCGCTGGCTGGGCGTGGCCGTCAAGCGGGCGCGAAACATCGCCCTGCTGCCGTTTGCCACCGAACTCTAGCGCGGAATTTACGAGGGGAAGGCGATGCAAATTATTCTGCAAGAAGACGTGGAAAAACTGGGCACCCGCGGCGAGGTGGTCGCGGTGAAGGAGGGCTACGCGCGAAACTATTTGCTGCCGCGCAAACTGGCCCTGGAGGCTTCGCCGGGGAACCTGAAGCGCCTGGAGAAGATCCGCACAACCTTGGCCAAGCGCACGGCCACCGAACGCGATCAGGCCCAGAAGCAAGCGGAGTTGCTGAAGGAAGTGACCGTCAGTTTCTCGCGCAAAGCCGGCGAGAACGACCAGCTATTCGGCTCGGTTACCGCAGCCGATATCGCCGAAGCGCTGGCGACGCAAGGGTTTGAAGTCGACAAGAGGCGCATCGAATTGGCCGAGCCGATCAAAGTCGTGGGCCAATACGAAGTGACCGCCAAGCTGGTTCATGGCGTCACCGCGAATTTCAAGGTCACCGTTTCCCGCGAAGGTTAAGAATTAGCGGTCAGAATTCCGCGCCACCTGGCGCGGAATTTTCTCCGCTGAGCGGGCGCTCCTCTCCAGCCGCTGTAAAACTTCGGGCACTTTTCCGCAGGCGTGCACAGCTTTTGCACGCGAATTCCTCAGTTGCGAAGCGCTGCGCCGATCTTTCCACAATTCGAAAATTTTCCACACCACGGCGCTCCTGATTTCCTTGACGTCTTCCCCGCGCCTCCGCAAAATCAATCCTCCCAAACACAGCTCGCGCAAGCCGAATTTTTGTGAAAGCACGCGCAGGCCCATCGAGGCCTGCGCGAATTTCGAAATGCTTGCGCCAGAAGCCACTTGTGGGCGAAGATAGGGCGAACTAGAATTCATGGCCGAGGCAACTCTCGAACGACCGTTACCGCAGAACCTGGAAGCCGAGCGCAGCGTGCTCGGCGCCATCCTGCTCGATAATCACGCGCTGAACACGGCGATTGAAAAGCTCAAGCCGGAAGACTTCTTTTCCGATCAGCACCGGCGCATTTTCAACTACATGATTCGAGCTGGGCGAGGCGCAGCAGGCCATCGACCTGGTTACGCTCAGCGACCAGCTTCGCCGCAAAGGAGAGCTCGAGGCCGCGGGCGGAGCGGCTTATCTTGCGCAACTGGTCGACGGCGTGCCGCGTGTTTCGAATCTGGAACATTACGCCCGGATCATTAAAGAGAAGTCGCTGCTGCGCAGCTTGATCCACGCCACGCACGTCATCCAGCAGACGGCTTTGGACGCGGAGGAAGAGGCCGACGCGTTGCTGGACCGCGCCGAGTCCTCCATCTTCCAGATCGCCGAAGACCGCATCCGGACGGGCCTCGTGCTCCATGAAGGACGTGGTCCAGGACAACATGGAGCGGCTGGAACGCGTCATCACCGAGGGCAAGCGCATCACCGGGCTGCCCACCGGATTACGCGCAGCTCGACAGCCTGACTTCGGGCTTGCAGCCTTCGGAGCTGATCATCCTGGCGGCGCGGCCTTCGGTGGGAAAAACGGCCCTGGCGCTGAACATCGCCGAAAACGTGGCGCTGCACCAGCAAGCGCCCGTGGCCATCTTCAGCCTGGAAATGTCCAAGGAATCGCTGCTGATGCGCCTGCTGGCTTCCCAGGCGCGCGTGGACGCGCACCGTTTCGCACCGGCCATCTGCGGCGCGAGGACTGGAAGGAGATGACCACGGCGCTGGCGCAATTGGCCGTGTCGCCGCTGTGGATTGACGACTCGGGTTCGGCGACGGTGACGGAGATCGGCGCCAAGGCGCGGCGGCTCAAGCGCGATCGCGGACTTTCGCTGGTGATTGTGGATTACCTGCAGCTGATCGCGGCGCGCGGGCCGCTTTTCGAATCGAAACGAAGAAGTTTCCAGCATCACGCGCGGACTAAAAGCGCTGGCCAAGGAGCTCAAGGTTCCCGTGCTGGTGCTTGAGCCAGCTGACTCGCGCGCCCGAGCGCGAGGAACGCAGCCCGCAGCTGGCCGACCTTGCGCGAGTCGGGCGCGATCGAGCAGGATGCGGACGTGGTGCTCTTTATTCATCGCCCGAATCTTTTCAAGAAGAAAGGCGAGGTCACCGATGAAGAACGCGCCGCAGACCGAACTGATCATCGCCAAGCAAAGAAACGGCCCGGTGGACAGCATTCCCTTTGTTTTCCTGGGCAAATTCACGCGCTTCGAAGAGGCGGCCAGCGGAGGCTGGGTTGGCGGTGAAGAGTGAATTCGAATCGGACTCAGTGATGAGCCTTCCGCGCAGGGATCTTTCGGCTGCTTCCCTGCCGCATCCTACTTTTTCTGGCGCGACATGATGTAAGCGGTCAAATTTGCAATGCGCTCTTTCACTTGCCTCTGATCCAGCTGTTCTCCCAATCGGAAAGCCGTTCCCCACACGGGCATCTCGGCGGGGCCGTGCGCTGGAATCACCGCCCCGTTTTGCAGTACGCCCGAGATGTAAGCGTCGAGCGATTCGCCCTTGAGACGCCGGCTTAGCCTGGTCAATTCGGGCGGTGTTCGGTAAGGAAGAGGAGCAGGGGTGCCGCCCTCCAAATCGCTTCCGTGACAGACGGCGCAGTTCTGCTGGTAAAGCTCCGCGCCCGAGGGCGAAGACGTTGAATTGGGCGGCCCCAGCGACTGAATCGACTCCAGGTACTTCGATAGATTTTCGAGGCGAACGGCGCCGAAATCCCGATCTTCCTCCACTTGATGGAAAATGGGTCCCCAAATGGGCATCTCGCGCGAACCGTGCGAGAGTAAAACTTCATCCCCGGAAATCATCTTGCGCACTCGAGCGGAGGGGAACACGCCTCCATTGTTCCTGGCCAATAGAGTCAAATCGGGAACCTTTGCTTTCAGGGCCGGCGCAGCGGGGCCGTCGCCTCTGCCGGTCAAACCGTGACACGAAGCACAGTATGCGCGGTACAGATCCGGGCCCTTGATCGAATAGATCAAGCTTTGCGGAGCCTGCGAAGGGGTCTCTTTTGTCTGCGCATTGGCGGCCATGGTACTGAAAGCAAGGAACAGAACCACCGCGAGAATTGCCGGTAGCCGCGGTTCTGGCTTCCCTGTTTCGGGCTTCCGGTACAAAACATAGCTGAACTGGCCATGCAACCAGCTCTCGCCAGTGCGCTCATCGTGCTTGCTCCCAATCGATTCGTTCAGAACGTGCGCCCAATCGCCGCCCAGGCGCAGAACTTCCTGCGCTAAACGTTGGCCAGCCTGGGCCATCAAATCCGCATAGCACCCTTTCCACAGGTCGTCACGATGACCCAGATTGCCGGGGATTCGTGAGCTGTCGGCTTCCAGAACATGTTCACCCATGGTTTCGGCGCCGAGAGGAGGGAGCTCGCGGTGCCAGTAAATAACTTTCCGTTGCCTGGCGGCAAGAGCCGGTTCGTTCGCGTCTCGATTTGATGTTTCAGTTCTCATCGGATCACCAATAGTTTCGTTTCGAAACTCTTCGTCCCGTTATTCAATGTATCGGGAAGAAATTCGCGCGTATGTGACTGCGGTCACCGCGGCAAGTTTCAGCTTCCCTAATGATTATGAGACTAAACTCAGTCTCAGAGACGGCTAATCGTCTCCATCATTTCGTCTCCTCCCAAAATGGCTCGGCCAGATCTTGCCTCCGCTATTCATAAGTGGCTTGTTTCATGGCGGATAGCGGTTCAGACGTGTCCACGATCACTTTGGTTCTGCGATTGCCACATAGTATGGCGTGCTGAGAATCACAATCGACGACGAAGCAAACCCCGTAAGGCTGAAACTCGAGGGAAGGATCGTAGGACCTTGGGTGGCTGAACTGGATCGAACCTGGCAATCGCTCGGTCCTTCCCTCGGGGAAAGAAAGCTCTGCGTCGATCTTTGCGCTGTCTCCTATATCGATCGCGAAGGCAGGCGAATTCTGGCCGAGATGTACCGGCAAACGCAGGCCCAGTTCGAAACCGATACGCCGATGGCGGAATATTTCGCTGAAGAAGCACGGGCCAGTTCCAAGAACGGAAACAGCAAACTGAGAGGAGAATCAAAATGAAAGGTCCTTACGGCTTTGAACTGACGGACAACTGCGAGAATTGCAAGCTGCGGAGCAATGGCTTCTTCTGCCAACTGTCGGCTGGCGCAGTGAAGGACCTTGACGCCATCAAGTTCTCTTCAGCCTATCCCGAAGGCGCGGTGCTGTTCATCGAAAGGCAGACCACGCGGGGCGTGTACATTCTGTGCGAGGGTCAGGTGAAGCTCTCGATCAGTTCGAGCGAGGGCAAGACGGTGATCCTGCGGATCGCCAAGGCCGGCGAAGTTCTGGGGCTGGTCTCCGCGCTCGCGGGAACTCCGCACGAACTCACCGCGGAGACGCTCCGGCCCGCCCAGGTGGCCTTCATTCCACGAGACGCTTTCTTGCGCTTTATCGCCAAGCATCCCGAGGCCTACCCGATCATTGCGACCCAACTGGGCGCGCAATACAGCGTGGCCTGCGAACAAGTGCGCAATTTGGGCCTGTCCGCCTCGGCCCCGGAAAAACTGGCGAAGTTCCTCTTGGATTTTGCGGTAAGCGGGCAGCAAACGAAGGAAGGCACGCGAGTCAAATTGCCGCTCACGCACGAAGAGATTGCCGAATTCATCGGCACCACGCGGGAGACGGTCACACGGACGCTGAGTGATTTCAAGAGCCACCACCTGGTGGAACTGCGCGGCTCGACTCTGCTGATCGAAAACCGGGAAGCGCTCCAGGAGTTTGTGACGGTCTAGTTTTGACGGCAAGCGATCCGAGGGCGCCCACGAGGTTTTCATCGCGCCGGGTCACGGACACCAAGGGCAGCGGCAGGAGAACAGGTTTCCTAAGCCGCTGCCCTCTCGATTTACCTCCACTTCCTAGCTCTCCGCAGAAGCCCCATCCTCGATTTTTCCCGAGAGAGTGAAGGTGAAAGTCGCGCCCTGCTCTACGCCGCCTTCCGCCCATATGCGGCCGCCGTGCCGGCGAATAATCCGTTCCACGGTTGCCAGTCCTACTCCCGTCCCGGGAAAGTCGCTGGCGTTATGAAGGCGCTGAAAGGCGCCGAAGAGATGATCCTTGTAGGCGGGATCGAAGCCCGCGCCGTTGTCGCGGACAAAATAAGCCGGTGTTCCTTTCCCCTCGGCTTTACCTAGTTCAATCAGGGCACGCTCGCGTTTGGAGGTGAATTTCCAGGCATTGCCGAGAAGGTTCTCGAAGGCGATGCGCATCAGATGGGGATCGGCCAAGGCTTCGAGCCCGTCTTCAATGCGGAACTCCGCCAGGCGCTCGGGCTGCGCCTTCTGAAGCTCGAGGGAGATCAGTTTGGCCATGTGACTCAGGTCCACGGGCCCCACGGTCATTTTGGTGCGGGCCAATCGGGATAGATTGAGAAGGTCGTCAATCAAAATTCCCATGCGTTCCGTGGCCAGCCGCACGCGCCGCAGGTAATCTCTGGCTTCCGCGTTGAGGCTGTCGCCGAAATCTTCCAGTAGAGCGGTGCTGAAGCCGGAGATGCTTCGCAGCGGGGCGCGTAAATCGTGCGACACGGAATAGCTGAAGGATTCGAGTTCCCGATTCGCGGCGGTCAACTCCGCGTTTGCTCTCGCCAATTCGTCTCGTTGACGTTGCACGGCTTCCTCGGCCCGCTTGCGTTCGGTGATATCGCGAATGGCGCTGGAGACCAGCAGGCCCTCCTCGGTCTGCAGCGGGCTGAGGCTGATCTCTACCGGAAATTCCGTGCCGTCTTTGCGGGCGGCATAAAGCGCCAGCCCCGCGCCCATGGGTCGGAGCTTGGGGCTGCCGAAGAACTGATCGCGGTGTCCCCCGTGGTTTCCCCGATACCGCGCCGGAAGAAGGGTCTCGACCTTCTTTCCCAAAAGCTCCGTCCGGGAATAGCCGAACAGATTTTCGGTTTGCGAGTTGGTTAGAACGATCTCGCCTTCCGCGTTCACAATGACCATGGCGTCGGGAGCCGATTCCAAAAGGCCGCGGAATTTGTCCTCGGCCCTCTTGCGCGCGGTGATATCGGTGGCCACGTCCAGGCGGGCTGCTCTGCCGTTCAAAGTGAGCGGGACGGAAGTGATTTCGGCGTCGATCGGGGTGCCGTCCCGCTTGCGATGCTTTCGTACGGCAATCGTTTCTTGGTCCGCGCCAGGGGTCGTGTGAGCTCCCGAGGAAGTCGAATGGTCCTCCTGGATTCGGATATCCCGAAGCGTCATGGCCAGAAATTCCTCGCGCGAATAGCCATACTTCCGGACGGCGGATTGATTCACTTCGAGAAACTGGAGAGTCTTGGCGTCATAGACCCATACAGGCAGGGGATTGCTCTCGAAGAGCAAACGATAATGCTTCTCGGAATGGCGCAGGAACTTGTGACCCGCCCCATCTGGAAGATCTCTGTGACTCAGCCGGTCCATCGGCTTGATGGGATCCATGGAGTTAGCTCCTTCGGCTACAAAACGAGCGCAGCAGTAACGAACAACGGTCCGTTCAGAGGCGTGTTAGGAAGGGGTCTGCCATGGTAGCCCAAGGCGGGCAGGTGTCAACGCGCGCGGAACAGAGTGTGTCGCAACCAGGCAATCCAACGCGAGGGCGGCTTGGCCTGAGGCGGAAGGAGGAATACGCCAGGACACGGCGGCTGGTGCGCGGCGTCACTGCCTTGCGACCCGCTCCGGCAGCAAAGTCTAGCCATGGAAACTTCAATAGAAGGAACTCACACAGCTTACGAGATCGTGCGCATCTTGGAAGATGGGCAACGGGTGCAGGTGGCCACTTTCCATGACCTGAACAAAGCCAGGGGATTGGTTGCGTCGCTGAACGAATACTGGCCCGGCGCTTATTCGATCGTCCCATCTAGTTCAGAGCAACGCTCAGAGAAGCGCTCGGCCTGCGGGAACTGCTGATTGAGCCGATTCAGCCCTCGCCCTGGCGCTTCCACTTCCTCGCCCCATTTCCTCGCAATCGACGAGCCAGGCTTAGGCGCCGGCGCGAGTTCGTCGCTTGGCCCAACGGCTCGTATCTAAGTCGCGTCCAAGCATAAAGGTACCCTTGCCTGATTCCGTGAACTCGGTAATCTTTGACTGCGTCAAAGATCGAGCGACACATCGAGGCCAAATTTGAAAACTTACTGCTTTAGGCGTGGTTATGCGCGGGCTCGTTCGCGTTTGATTTTGCTATCGATTGTTCTTGCGACGCTATCGACTTCCCTGCCCGCACTCGCTCAGCAAGAATATGTAAATCGGTGGGATTTCTTTACCGCCTACTCTCACCTGAGTTCCCCCAGCGTGAGTCTGGAGCAGACCGGATTCAACACTTCGTTCGGAGCCAACCTGACGCGCTGGCTGGCCCTGGGCGCGGACTTCAGCGTGTTCAAAGGAGATGGCTCGATCGGCCTGGCAAACACTACGGTCGCGCCAATTCTCGCTCCTTACCTTGGCGGGCTGAATCCTCTGATCCCCTTTAGCGCCACCACCTACACTTTCGCCGCCGGGCCGCAGTTCAACCTTCGTAAATTCAAATGGGTGACTTTGTTCGCGCGCCCCGGCCTCGGCGCCCTGCATGAGTCGGCGTCGCTGCAGATTCCCGCGACTCTAGCGCCTCTTGCCTCGCTCGTTCCGGGGCTGAGTCCGAACCTCACCAACACCGTGGTGTTCTACGGGGCCGGAGGCGGCCTCGATTACAACTTGAGCAAGCACGTGGCGGTTCGAGTGTCGGCGGATTTCATACACACGCATCTATTCTCGGATCTTTTGGAACCACGCAACGGAGTTCGTGTCTCGGTCGGGCCGGTCTGGCGTTGGGGAGAAGTGAAATAGCTCGGTGGACGAACTCCCGCTGACCTAAGCCGACGGAGCTGAAATCTAGGGAGCCCGGTTGGTCGAACCAGGCTCCCTCGTTGCAATAGGCAAACCCTACAACGCGGCGCAGACCGACTTCACTTCCGTGTACTGCTCCAGCACCTCATGGCCCATTTCGCGGCCCCAGCCCGACTGCTTGTATCCGCCGAAGGGCAAAGCAGCGTCGAAAACGTTATAGCAATTGATCCACACCGTACCGGCGCGGAGTTTTGCGGCGATCGAGTGAGCTTTCTTGATGTCCTTAGTCCAGACGCCCGCCGCTAAACCGTAAATCGAATCATTGGCGCGAGGCACAATCTCGTCGGGGTCGCTGAACGGAATGGCGGCCACGACGGGACCGAAGATCTCCTCGCGCTCCACCTTCATCTCGTTGCTGGTGTTCACCAAGACCGTCGGCTTCACGAAATATCCTTTGTCGCCCAGGCGCGAGCCGCCCACGACGGGTTTGGCCCCTTGCTTGATGCCGGACTCGAGATAGCCGCACACGCGGTTCAATTGCTCCTCGGAAACGAGCGGACCCATTTCGCTATCGGGATCGAAGCCCGGCTTGACTCGGATCTTCCCGGCTTGCTGGGCGATGCCATCGACGACCTTGTCGAAGACTTTCTTCTCCACGTACAAACGCGAGCCCGCGCAGCAGCATTGGCCGTGATTGAAGAAGATGGCGCTGGCGGCGCCCGGAATGGCTGCGTCGATATCGGCGTCGTCCAGAATGACGTTGGGCGACTTGCCTCCCAGTTCGAGCGAGACTTTCTTCAAATTGCCGGCAGCGGCTTGCACGATCAGCTTGCCCACCTCGGTCGAGCCGGTGAACGCGACCTTATCGACGTCCTGATGAGCGGCCAGCGCGGCGCCGGCGGTTTCGCCGAATCCAGGGACAATATTCACCACGCCATCCGGGAAGCCGGCTTCCTGAATGAGTTCGCCGAGCAGCAAAGCCGAGAGCGGCGTCTGCTCCGCGGGCTTGAGCACCACCGTGCACCCTGCCGCCAGCGCCGGGCCCAGCTTCCAGGCGGCCATCAGCAGCGGGAAATTCCAGGGAATGATCTGGCCGACCACGCCCACGGGTTCGCGCAGCGTGTAGGCCAGATATTTCAATGGCTCCGCGCCGGTGATGGGGATGGTGTTGCCTTCGATCTTGGTGGCCCATCCGGCATAGTAGCGAAAATGCGCGGCCGCAAGCGGAACGTCGGCGACGCGCGCGACCTTCAGGGGCTTGCCGTTATCGAGCGATTCGAGCTGCGCGAACTCTTCCAGGCGCTCCTCGATCAGATCGCCGAGTTTCCAGATCAATCTGCCGCGCTGCGCCGGCGATATGCGAGACCATGGACCGGTTTCGAAGGCGGCCCGCGCGGCGCTCACCGCGCGGTTGATGTCCTCGCGGTCGCCTTCGGCCACATTCGCCAACACCTCGCCGGTCGCGGGGTTGAAGGTGGCGAAGGTCTTGCCCGAAGCGGCCTCCACCCACTTGCCGTTGATGAGCATCTTTCGCGTTTGCGCTACGAATTTGGAAACGTTGGAATCCACGGACGGAATCGATACTGCAGTCGCCATATTCTGACTCCTTTCCTCGGATGAGATGGAAATTTTGGTAAAGCTGAAAAACTAGGCTGAAAGTCGTTAGAGCCCGGCCGCCCTTTAGTGGCTGCCTTTGTAGTCCACAAACAGCTCGGGAAACTGCGCCTTCAAGGCATCGATCTTCGGCAAGTCGCAAATTTGAATGTAGGCATTGCCGGGATTTTTCAAGGCAAAATCCTGGTGATAATCTTCCGCGCGGTAGAAGGCCTTCAGCGGCGTGACCTCCGTAACGATCGGCCCCGGGAAAACCTTGGCTGCGTTCAGCTGCGCGATGTACGCGTTGGCGATGCGCTTCTGTTCCTCATTCGCGTAGAAAATCGCCGACCGATAGGATGTCCCCACGTCCGGCCCCTGCCGATTGAGCTGCGTGGGATCGTGAGCCACGGAAAAGAAGATGCGCAGAAGTTGGCCGTAGGTGATACGGGCCGGATCGTAAACCACTTCCACCGATTCCGCATGCCCGGTCGTTTCCGTGATCACTTGCCGGTAAGTCGCGGTATCGGCCGAGCCGCCGGAATACCCGGCGGCGGTCTGGACCACGCCTTTGACGCGCTCAAACACGGCCTGAGTGCCCCAAAAGCAGCCGCCGGCAAAAACAGCCGTCTCTTTTCCGGCAGCGCCGGCCACGGGCGCGTCCACTTTCGCCGCGGGAATCGGCGAAGTCGGCGCGGCCTTGCCCGAAAGAGCCAGCAAGAAGATCGCAAATCCGGCGAGTAGAAACGAGTCGAAGGGACGAACAGACATTGCGGCACCTCATCAACGGGATCTATCTCGATCCCCAGCGTTCATTTGCGGTTGCCACGAATATAGTGGAAAGCGCATCCTGGGTACAAGGCCACATTTGCCGTCGCCAGGGTTTTCACAAATCTGCCGGGTAGCCCCAGATAAGAGCATTAGAAGTTAAAGGCATTGGAGGCCAAATCCCAACGCTCCCTGTACTTCCGACCAGTTCTTTTCTGGTAATCAACCCTGTACTTCACGCTTTGAGCATCTCGAGAAATCGTTCACACACCAAGCAGCCCCAAAGGGCATATTCTTGAGCCAGGGAAACCACCGTCGGGCTAGGCCCGATGGAACTGAAGCGCCGAGGGCAAGGTTATGTCACTCAAGATTATAGTAGCGGACGAAGAACCGCGGACCGTGCAACTTATGAGGGCGCTGGCTACGCCCCTCGGCCACACCGTCCTGCACTTTGAGAATTATCAAACGGCCGGCGAGCGGGGCGAGGCCCAGCCGTTCGATGTGGCCTTCGTAGGCCTGAGCCTGCCAGAATCGGGCGGGCTGGAGCTGGCTCACCGCATTCGAAAGTCGCAGGCCAACCATGGGACGCCGATCGTGATGCTAAGCTCGACGGACGACATTCCCAGTTTGCGGAAGGCTTTCGGCGAAGGTGCGGATATGGTGATCGCAAAACCCGTTCATGCGGATCGCCTGCGCCGCATGCTGGCGGCAATGGATTCTCCCGATTGGAAGCACAAAAGGGCCGCGGCGCGCTTGCCGCTGCATACCGAAGTGATTTGCACGTGCGACAACCAGCCACATGCACTGCGCAGCTTGAACATCAGCGAAAGCGGCATGCTGTTGCAGCCTTCTCTTGACGCGGCGATCGGTTCGGAAGCTTCGCTGGCCTTCAAGATCGGGGAGGTTCGCGCCTCGCTCAATTTACGCGCGCGAGTTACTCGCAAAGAAGGAAACGAGCGCGTGGCCCTCGAGTTCATCGACCTCGAGCCCGAAGACCGTAATGCAATCGAAGTTTACGTGACCGGCCACCTGACGGACCTCGAGGTGCACCGAGAGTCGACGGAATTCGGCCCGCGAAGGGTGTTTCGTCCCTAAAGCCGAGCCCAGCGCTGGCCGCTTCACGGCGCGCTGCCACCTCTAATTCCGCACAGCGCCGCGACTCAGCGCCCCGCACCTTCGCCCCGACGAATCGCCGATTTTGGGATTCCGCACGTTCCCTCCCATAACGTCCTCCGCGATCGAAACGACAAAGGCGCAATTTGGCTAAGGAAGTCGCCGGTTGCTCTCGACGACAAATCCCTTGACTTGCCGCAGCGAGGGTGATACAGACGCCCCCAAGTTCTCGAACAGGTCAAGTTCGAAATAACAATTCGGAGAGGGGAACTATGAGTTCTCACTTAGTTGACCTTTGTGGACACGTGTGCAATAGGGCAAAGAGTGCGGCACGGTTGTTCGCTGCGTTTCTGGCCGTATTCCTTCTTTGCCTGCCTCTATTTTCGCAAACCAGTCAGGGCACTCTGGAGGGCGGCGTGTTCGATCAGAGCGGGGGCGTCGTCGCTGGCGCCACCGTAACAGTGATTGACGTCTCGAGAGGCGTCAGTCGAGCGTTAACAACGGACGGTGCCGGACAGTATGTGGCCACTAACTTGACGCCCGGCACGTATACGGTGCGCGCCGAAGCTAAAGGTTTTAGGACGGTGGAGCACAGCGGTGTGTTATTGGAGGTGGGTCAAAGTATCCGGGTGGACTTGGTGGTCCAGCCTGGCGAGCAAACTCAGACCATCACGGTGACCAGCGAGATCCCTGCGATCAACACGACCGATGCGACTTTAGGCGGAACGGTCAGCAACCAGTCCATCGTCGAACTGCCCTTGAACGGCCGTAACTTCGAACGCTTGCTGGACCTGCGTCCGGGAACCGTTACGGCAGTGGGAAGCGGCACAAATGGCAGCTCGAGCACCAACGGCTTACGTACGGTCGCCAATAGCTTCCGGATGGAGGGGATTCTCGGAATGCCCACCGGTACCGGCTCAAGTAATTTGAATGCCAGTTACCGCGGAGGAGATACAGCCTCCCTGGTGCCCATCGACGCCATCCAGGAATTCAGTACCACGGCCAATCCCAAGGCGGAATATGGTTTCAGGGACGGCTCGTTCGTAAACATAGGGATCAAGTCGGGAACCAACGCCATTCACGGCACGGCTTATGCCTTCGGGCGTGATACCACCGCCACGGATTCGGCCAACCATTTCACCGGGCAGGTGACGCCGGCGACTTTGGAGCAGTTTGGCGCCACGGCGGGCGGACCAATCCTCAAAGACAAACTCTTCTGGTTTGTGAACTTCGAAGGCATTCGCGATCAGAACGGTAACACAAGCACGGTCACGGCGCCGACCTCCGTGGCGGGCGCAGGAGTGGGCAACAGCTTCGTGGATACCTGCAACAACATGAATGCCAACCATGTAGCTATCAATCCGCTCAGCGCGCAATTGGCCGGCTTGAATCCTTTGACCTGTGTGGTCTCGCCCGCTTCCGCAACCGTGGAGAACATCTTCCCGTTCGTTAACCAGCAGACCGACACGTTTTTCCCGAATACCATCAGTAATGAACCGCTCAACAACGGACTCGCGAAGGGTGACTACGTCCTCGGCCCCCACCACCACGTGAGCGGTTTGGTATACATATCCAAATCCACCTCCCATCAGGCTCCCGCTGTCCAACTGCTGCCTCAATATTTCACGCTCGGCGTTAACAATGCCCAGCAGTACTCCGGAGACTGGGCTTGGACACCAAGTTCCACGTGGGTCAATGATTTCCGCGGGGGCATCGTCTTCACGAAGAATCAAACTCTCAATGGCGACGGAAACATGATTGCCGGGAATCCTTGGCCTTCCGGCTACGGGATGCCCACGGGGGTAACCTACCCGCTGTATGGGGGGCTGCCCTCGATCACGTTTACCAGTTTCTCAGGCGTTTTGGGCTCTAACGCTCGCACGAGTACCGGAGGCGTACAGGGCGAAATCAATCTCGTGGAAAGCGTCTCCCATTTGCACGGGAATCACGCTTTCAAGTTTGGCTTCGAGCTTGTGCGATTCATTTTTAACCACAACAACTATAGCAATGCCACCGGCACGATTAACTTCACGACCTTGCAAAGCTTCCTCACGGGCACGCCGAACAACGGGTCGATTTTCTTGGGTCTTGCTGGAACGCAGGGCCGGGCTAACTGGTACTCAGGATTCTTTCAGGACGATTGGCGTCTCAAACCCAGGGTCACGTTGAATCTTGGCTTGCGCTACGAGCTCTACAGGCCCACGGGAGACGTCTCCAACTTTCTGGGCAACTTTGATCCCACAGTCAACCCGGCCACGACTCCAGCAGTTCAACGAGTTGGCCCCGGTGAGCCGCTGACGTCTCTCTACAAGACCGGCTTGGGAGTTGTTTCGCCGCGCTTGGGGTTGGCCTGGGATGTCCAGGGCAACGGGAAAACCGTGGTCCGCACCGGAGTAGGCATGTTTTCAGCCGGCCCACTCATGGCAGGCCAATTCACAGCGAGTCCCTGGGGTGCAAATTTCCCCGACATTAACGTGAATAATAGCGGTACCGTAGCTAACCAAAACAATTTCACGAATGTTAACTTGACCTCGGCCCAGTTGAATCCCGGTTGGAACATTGCGGCGAACCTGCCGGCAGGCGTTACAATTTTCCCCACTACCAACGCTCAGACAATTGGTGGCGTTACCTATACAGGGCTTACGTGCACCAAGCTCACCCCGTGCCAGACCGGTGCGATGGCCCACGACTATGGCCCGAATAAATCCGTTCAATGGAATCTGGATATCCAACGGGCCATCACCAACACCTTGACGCTGGACGTGGCCTACGTAGGCACCTGGGGCTATGACCTATCGCAGCAGAAGGACCTTAACCAGCCGCCCATTGGCACCGGGTGGCCCGCACCCGTGCCCGGGAATAACACCAACACTTGCATCACCGCTCCCACGTATTCCTGCAAACCCAATACTGCTCTTATGCTCGCAGCCGGGGCATACGCCAGCAAGTTCCCATACCTGAGCCAGATAGACACGGGAACGGCCACTTCCTTCTCCAACTACAACGCCCTTCAGATGACCTTGCAAGCACGGAGATACCACGGGATCTCTTTCCTTTCCGGCTACACCTATTCTCATAACCTCGCCGGACCGGAGGGCCGCCCAGACACGATCGGTGTTATTCAGCCATCTGACATAAACAACCTGAACCTGAACTACGGAAGCGACGGACTCAAGCATCGTTTTTCGTTCTCGCCCACTTACGACGTACCCGGGAGAAAAGCGCCGGGACAAATGCTGGAAGGCTGGTCGGTCAATGCCATCTTGGTTCTTCAGACGGGCTCGTACCTGACCGTGGAGGACCTTACAAAAACCGACTGGCTCGGAACCAACGAGATACTTAATCAGGGGCTTGGCGGCGGCGTTGAACAGTATTGGAACTATGTCGGGCCCCGCGATGCCTTCGCACACAACGCCGTTGCTCCTACGAAATTGACCGGAAGTGCTGCCTTGGCCGATCCTGCCTGCTTGGCAGCGGCTCAGGCTCCCTACGCCGCCGGCAGCACAAACGCTCAACTTGCCGTCGCCGCGCTTTTTAACGGTGGTTGTTACAAATCGAACGGTGGCATTTTGACTCCTCCCGCTTACGGAACCCTCGGAAACGCGGGTCATGGTTTCTTCCTCGGACCGAGCTACAAGAACGTGGATTTTTCCGCATCCAAACTCTGGAAGTTCCGGGAACGGTACAGCGCACAATTCCGAGTGGAATTCTTCAATCTCCTCAACCACACGGATTTCGCGAATTTCGGTACCGATCCGTCCAAGTCATCCTTCGGCTTCGCCAGTTCCACCCCGGATTCGAGCAACCCGGTGCTCGGGTCGGGAGGGCCGCGCCATATCCAGTTTGGCTTGAAGCTAAGCTTCTAACATCGTTGAATCGCTCGCTTGTCCGCGAAGCGGGCTCTGGAATCCATACGCGCCGCCGCGGCCCTTGAGGCCCCGGCTCAACCCTTGACGCCCCGCAATAAAAAGATGGAACATGCCCGGAAGGATTACGTGGAGGACTTATGAAATCGCGAACGTTTAGCCTCGTGGCCGTCGTGTGCTTAGCGATGTGCTTAGCGGCCTCGCTCTTCTTCGTGGCGCCTCAGGCTGGCGCCAAGCCCGCGAAGGCGCCTAAACCCTCGAGCGATTCCTCTACGGGTGCCATCAAGACATTTTCCACCGAAGATATCGCGCGAGAAGGAATCTATTACGCCGGCGGCCAATACGTCGGCGAAAAGGGCAAGGAGACGATGGGCGGCGACGCTTACGTCGTGGTGTGGGTGCCTAAGCAGATCAAGCATCCCTATCCCATCGTATACGTGCATGGCGCGGGACAGACGGCCACCGACTGGGAGCAGACGCCCGACGGCCGCCCCGGCTGGGCTTACTACTTCGCGAAGCTGGGCTATGTGCAGTACATGGTGGATTCGCCCGCGCGCGGCCGCTCGCCCTATGTCCCGGGACACGACGGCGAGCTGACCATCCGCACCGCGCCCAATCTGGAGGAGATCTTCACGGCGTCGGCGAAGAAGGGCAATTTCCCGCGCGCGCATCTGCACAATCAATTCCCCGGCACCGGCATGATGGGCGACCCTGTCTTCGATACGTTCGCCAAGACCCAGGTGCAGTTTCTGGGCGGCGGCGTGCCGGTGAGCCAGGATGAGCTCACGCACCGGGCGCTCGTCGCATTGCTGGACGCCATCGGCTCCCCCGTGATTTTGCTCACTCACTCCCAGGCCGGAACGCCCGGATGGCTGACGGCGGATTCGCGGCCGAACTTGGTGAAGGCCATCGTCACGATCGAGCCTGCCTCGCCGCCAATTCATTCCGTGGACACGGCTACCCTGCAGTACAACACCGGCGGCGGCCTATCCTGGGGAGTGGCCGCGCAGCCGGTCGCTTACGATCCGCCGGTCAAGGATCCCGCCGAGCTTAAGCCGGTGCTGGAAGCCAAGTCGGACGCGCCCGGCGACGTGGTGCCCTGTTACGTGCAGACCGAGCCCGCGCACAAGCTGATCAATCTCGAGAAAATTCCCGTCGTTTATCTCTCGGCTGAAGGCGGCTATCACCGCGAATACGATCCTTGCCTCGCGAAATGGCTCAACCAGGCCGGCGTGCACGCGCAGTTCGTGCCGCTCGAATCGGTGGGCATCCACGGCAATGGCCACGAAATGATGCTGGAGAAAAACAGCGACGAAATCGCCAAATTCATCGCCGACTGGATGGCCAAGAACGTTCCGGAGGAAAAAGTAAATCCCGCGCACGGCCATGCCGCCCTCGTCGATTCCCACATTCTCCACCGAAAATATCGCGCGCCAGGCCTTCTACTACGCCGGCGGACAATACGTGGGCGCCGAAGGGCAAAGAAATCATGGGCGACGCCATGTACACGGAAGTTTGGGTGCCCAAGCAGCCCAAGCATCCCTATCCCATCGTTTTTTTCCACGGGAACGGGCAGACCGGCGCGGTTTGGCGGCAGACGCCCGACGGACGCGCGGGTTGGGCTTACTATTTGATGGCCCAGGGCTACACCGTTTACATGGTGGATTATCCGGCGCGTGGACGCTCCGCTTACGTCCCGGATGGCGTTGGCCCCGATGGGCGCCTGAACATCCGCACAGCGCTCGATCTCGAACAGATCTGGACGGCTCCTGTGCCTTCGGGCGGCAATTTCCCCCGCATGAAGCTCTACACGCAATGGCCCAGCGATTCGCCGATGAAGGGCATGCGCGGCGATCCCGTCTTCGATAATTTCATCCGTGGCCAGGTGCAGTTCGTGAATAACCAGGAGGAGTTGGTGCTTCCCGCCAGCGAAGCCTTGCTCGACGCCATCGGCAAACCGGTCATTCTGATCACCCACTCGCAGGGCGGCGATATGGGCTTCGACGCTACGGACAAGCGCCCCAAGCTCGTCGCCGGAATGGTAGCCATCGAGCCGGGCGGCCCGCCGATGCGCACCGTCGACACGGCCAAAGTTGCCTACACCGATCAGGCCCGCAGCACCTGGGGCCTCACCTCGATGCCGTTCCACTTCGATCCGCCGATCAGCAGCCCTTCGGAATTAAAGGTTCATTTGAAGCCGTCTACCCGCCCCGATGAAGTCGGGTGCTACGTCCAAGATGAACCGGCGCACAAACTGGTCAGCTACGAGGGTCTGCGCATCCTCTCCATCTCCGCCGAGGGAACTTATCACCGCGTCTTCGACGCCTGCATGCCGGAGTGGCTCAATCAAGCCGGCGCGAAAGACGACTTCATCCGGCTCGAGGACGTGGGCATTCACGGCAACATGCACGAAATGTTTCTCGACCGCAACAGCGACGTCATCATCAAGTTCATCGACGACTGGCTGAACAAGAACATCAACCATGCAGCGCCAAACGGACGATTGGTGAGCGAAAAATAAAGAAAAACGGTCTGAAAAATAGGTGATAGGAGATCGAATGAGACTCGCCTTGCCTTTGCTCTTATGCGTGCTTTTGCTGGGAACAGCACTCGCGGCCCAAACCGCCAACGACTACGCTGAATATCAGGGCTGGATGAAGTCCAACGCCGCGACTGTGGCCGATCTGAATCAACGCCTGACTGCCAAGGACGGCGCCGCGGCCCACACCGACGTGCGCAAACTCCAGGAGAATCTGGCCATGGTGATGGCCTATTGGCAATCGCGGAACATCGCGGATGGAGCGAGATTCTCTCTCGACGGCAGCTACGGGCTGGCTCAAGTCGACGTCCTGATCTCGCAAAATAAGTTCGATGAAGCGGGTGCCGCCTTGAAGACCGCTCAGAACTCCTGCGCAAGCTGTCATAAAGTGCATCGCGACAAAGCCGCTGACGGATCGTTCACCATCAAGTAGCCAGCCTGAATCGCGCGGTTCGAAGCGGATAAAAGAACGGCCACAGCCACAAGCAACCCAAGTGCAAGGAAGTGTCGGGCCTGTTACCATCGCCCTATGTCGAAGGCGCGTTTACCCGTTTCGCCCCTCCTGATTGCGAAGCTAGCCTTCCTCGCCTTCTCTTGCGCCGCCGCAACCCTTTGCCATGCTCAAACCGATTCGGTGGTTTGCAGCCGCGGCACCGGTAGCTTCGGAATCACCTTTCGAACCGGTGTCACGGTCGAAGTCGGAGCCGCGCGGAGGGACGGGCTTGCCACCCGAATGTGCCAAGCCACGATTGGGTGGGACAAGCGCAGCCTCGTGGTCACCGACGCAGCCGCTCAGGTGGACGTCGACGCGCTGGGCATCGATCTGCGCCTGGGAACGCCGGTTGTGGCCTTCCAGGTGAAGCGCGCCGATGCCGACTGCTGCCGCACGCTTCTCGTCTATTCGCTCCAAAAGCCCCCGAAGATTGCTGCGAACCATAACCGGAGGAAGCTTCTTCAGCGCCGCCGATGCCGAACTCGATGGCCGAATCGAAATTTGGACCAACGACGCCGCTTCGGCGCACGAGTTTTACGACCCCGATGTCGAGAGGGCAGGAGCTTGCGCCCGCCGTCGTCCTTCGCTTTGTCCAAGGCCGATTGCTGGACGTAACTCCTCAATTTCAGGCCTATTTCGATAACGAGATTGCCGGGCTGCGCGCCCAGCTCAATTCCGAAGATCTCCGAGAGTTTAAAAACAGCAATGGCCGATTGCCCCCCACCGCGCATTTCTCGGCGGAAGATTTGCGCAGAAGCGAAAACCTGCAGCGCACCAAAATCGGAGTTTTGCGGATCGTCTCTTCTTATCTTTATAGCGGCCGCGAACAGATCGCCTGGAATTCATTGGAGGAGATGTGGCCGGCGGAGGACTTCAACCGCATTCGCGTCGGCAATTCTCAGCGCGCGAGCGAAGGGAATCCTCGCCCAAGTGGACGGTGTTTCGCCTCCGGGCCCGTCCCGAGTAGGTTTGACAAAAGTTTACGACATCAGAAGCCAGTCGGTGGAGCAGCCGGACACGAGATTCACCCGGCGCATCGGGCCACGGAGCGAACCGCCCATCCTGCCGCCTGTGCCCATCCTGATCGATCGCCAGGCCCCCGCGGGCCAGTCCGAGGCGAACATCTCCGGCTCTGAAATCCTCTTGGACTTGACGATCGATTCGGCTGGCAAGGTTCGATCGGCGCAGTCCAATGATCCGTTGTTTGACGCCTCGCTGAAAGAAGCGACCACTCGGTGGAAGTTCATCCCCGCGTACAACGGGCGCGATCCCATCGCCAGCCGCATCTATCTCTTCGTCTCTCCGAAACGCTAGATTCGCACGCCGTCGCCGCGCCCACGCAGTTGACCGCGGAACTCGTTATGTGTTACTAGCAACCTAGGCGTTCACCTGTCGGCAGTTATATAATCGCCACTGTTCCTGAGGAGATCGTATGAAGTTGGCGGTCTGCCTGGCCCTGGTAGTAACTGGCGTGCTCTTCGCTGGCCCGTCGTTCGCACACCACGGCACCGGCGTAGCCTACGATACCGAGAAAACAGTCACTCTCAAAGGCACCGTCACGGAATGGATCTGGGCCAACCCCCATTGCGGCATTCTCTTCGATGTGACCGACGACAAGGGTAACGTCGCAGCATTGGGGCGCCGAGCTTGGAAATCCGCACACGCTTTCCCTGGGCGGCTTGAACAAAGACATTCTGAAGCCAGGCGACAAGATTACGGTTCTCGGCCACCCTGCCAAGTCCGGCGCGCCTCGAATCTCTTTTCAGCGGTTCATCACCGCCGATGGCCGCACGCTGCCGGAACGGCACAGGGGCGACGACGCCAACCTGCCGACGAGCCGGCGCAGTAATCGAAAGCTTGAGCAACGGGTATTAGGATTGGACCTTAGCAAATTTCTGAGCCCTTCAAAGGTTGAATCAGGAGTTCCAAATGCGAAATCGATGGAATGATTCTCTTGCAGTCATCGCCGCCATACTGGCGTTCTCAGCCGTAAGTTTTGCCCAAACGTATGGCACGCCCGGATACGCGCCGGGCACCTGGAAGCCGCAGGAATTGCCGAAAGATCTTTCCAAGCCCAAGCCCTACAACCCGCGCGACTTCTCCGGGGTTTGGTCCTCGCCGACCAAGGCCGGCTATTTCGAAAGGCATGCCCTTAACGACAAGTGGCTGCCGATCCAGGATAAGAGCATTCCCGATCAGATGAGATCTCAAACCTATCCGCCGCCCCTCACCGATTGGGGCAAAGCCAAATTCGAGGCCACCAAGCCCAGTTATGGCCCTCGTTCTGTTCCTCCCGGATTGGGCAATGATACGGTCTCCACGTGTGACCCCATGGGTTACCCGCGCGACTTGTACGAGGCCAATCTGCGGCCTTTTGAGATCATCCAGACTCCCGACAGAATGCTGATCCACATGCAGTACCACGAGATTTGGCGGCAAGTCTGGACCGACGGCCGCGATCTCCCCAAGGATCCCGATCCGGCTTGGATGGGATATTCGATCGGCAAATGGGACGGAGACACTTTCGTCATCACCTCCACCGGATACGATGAACGCACCTGGCTCGATCACCTTGGCAATCCCCATAGCGATCAGATGGTTCTCGTCGAACGCTGGAAGCATCCTGATGCCGACACCCTCACGCTGGACATGACCATCACCGATCCGAAAACGTACACCGCGCCCTGGGTCGGCGAGACCATCACCTTTGTTCGCGCCAAGGCGGCGATTTTCGAGGAGCTCTGCGTTCCTTCGGAAGAAGACCACTTCAACGATCGCATCAGGGACGCCGCCGTCGGCTCGGCCAAACCCTGACCCGAATAGCGCAGCTCCCCACAAGCGAACAAGAGTTACTTCCACATCTATACGACCACCGCGTTATCCCTCGGCATGCCTGCGTCCCTGCAGAACCCGCTGCGGTGTCCATCGATCTCAACTTCCGAGCAAGCCCGTCACTCGGGCACGAGCCTGGTCAGGCGGTTTGACGCATTATCGGGAAAGTACAAAACTGCGAACTTGACTGAAGTGAGCGTCACGGAATGCGCGCCCCCGCGGAAGCGGGGCCTGATTCTCGAGTTGAGCCAGCTGGTCGCGGAGGCTTGCGGCTTCATCGCGGTCTTTGGCAGCCTGGATATGGTACTTGACGGCGCCCACGCTCCCATCGCGCCAAAAAGTTTGCTGATACATCCTTTTTGCCTTTGTCCATACCTTCAAGTTGGCTGACGAGATCGTCCTGGTATAGGGCGTCGGTCTCCACTTCGTCGATGCGATGCTGAAGGTCCTGGATGTTCGCCCAGCGCTGAGCTTGATCGATAGCGGCATCGTGGACAGCCGCCGAGGCATTTTGCAACGTCCCATATTTATCTTCCTCAAGATCCGCGGTAAATGCTTCGAGATTCCTTTCGCCGTTGATATTGCCCCGGGCGGCGGACAATTGGTACCAACTCAAGGCCCAAGCATCGTCCTGCTTGCACCCCTTGCCCGTATTGATACATCCACCCAAGCTGGTTCTCGGCGTCGCCGTTGCCCTGGGCCGCGGCTTGGTCGAACCACGACATAGCCTTGGCGTAATCGGTAGAAACGCCGGTGCCATGTTGAAAGTCGTAGCCGATATTCTCCTGGGCTTGGCCGTTGCCATGTTCCGCGGCTTTGTAATACCAGGAAAGAGCCTCCGCGTAATTCTGCTGCTGGCCCCATCCTTGCTCGGCCATGAAGCCCAGCTGGTTTTCGGCGTTGGAACTGCCGTGGTCGGCCGCGCGGCGGTACCAGGCGAGAGCCTGGGCGTAATCGCGCTTCACACCAAGTCCGGACTGGTAGAAGTACCCGATCTCCTCCTCCGCATCGGCGAGATTCTGGTCGGCCGCTTTGCGGTACCAGGTGAAGGCTTGCTTGTAATCACGATGCACGCCGTGGCCGGCTTCGAACAGACCCGCCAGGTTGTATTGCGCGAGCGCGTACCCCTGATTTGCTGCGAGACGGTAGTAGCTTGCGGCGCGCTTGTAATCCTGTGCCAGCCCGAAGTTGTTTTCGTACATGCTGCCGAGCTGGTTCTGGGCAGGAGCATAGCCCTGCGCAGCCGATTTCCGGTACCAGGCCAAGCGCCTGCGCGTAATCGAGCGTCACGTAGCGGGCCCGAAAGTAAGAATCGCCCAGGGCAAATTGCGCCTGTGCATCTCCCGCGGTGGCCGCCGCGAGAAGAGAGTTGGATTCAGTGCCCGGCGGCGCAGCAGTTTGAGTCGAACCCTGCGTGGGTGCCTGTGCTCGCGCAACGGCAGCCAATGCGAACAAGAAGAACGCAGCTAGCTTGGCCGTAGTCCGAAAGCCCATAGAACTCTTCCCCCTCGACGATTTGCGCGGGATGGCTCCCGCCTCTGTGCAGCCCCGGCCTATCGCCGCGATCTGCAAGATCGCATGACACCGCAATCATCCAGCCGCCTTTCAGTAGCCTGCCAGACTGAGGCTCATATAACGATAGACTGCCGGTACCAAGGGGTCAGAATGTGCTCAACATTGTAACCGCAGCCACTTCGTCCGTTACGCGACACGCTGGCGGCGATTCCCCCGCTGCTCCCTCGCCGCTTCCAATTTCCGCCCTAAGACAGTGCCGGGGGGCGGCTGCGGAAATTTGGCCCCATATCTACGGCCCGGGTTGGCTAAGCACCCTGCCTAAACGGAACTTGCATCAAAGGAAATGGGTCTAACTGTGCAGGCGCAATCGGACCCCAATTGTGAACTTTGCGAAGAAGGAAAGGTCGGCGTTGCCATCGGTATCGCTTCTTTGAAGCTGCGCTAGCCCTCTGAACAAATCGATTTTCAGCAGGCAAAGTTGGTGATTCACACGCGAGGCGCAATCGCCTTTTAGGAACTCTGGCGGATCGGACCAAGCGGCCCCTTGACTTGCGGGGCCCGGTCCTCCGCCAAACGCCAGCAAGTCACAGCGAGAGAGGCCGCCGATGCCCGAGAAGAGTGGGATCTCCGCAACCTCTGAAAGGCCGGAACTGGAACCGGCACCCGCTCCGCCGCATGCCCAAAAGCATTCCAAGCGCTGGGTATGGGTTGCCGCCGCCATCGTTTTGCTGATCGCGGGTGGAATCGCCATCGCCATCACGCGAAAGGCAGCCCAGACTTCAGCTCAAGCGAAGGCCGCGGCGCCGCCTCCTGCCGCTGTAACCATCCACACCGCTACGGCCAGCAAGGGCGATATCGACGTCTATGTCAGCGCTCTAGGCACCGTCACACCGGTCTATACCGTCAATGTCACCAGCCGTGTGACCGGGGCCATCGACAGCGTCGCCTACAGCGAGGGGCAACTCGTTCATAAAGGCGACCTCCTGCTCGAAATCGATCCGCGGCCCTTCCAGGCGGCGCTCACCCAGGTTCAAGGGCAGCTCGCGCACGATCAAGCCTCCCTCCAGGAAGCGCAAATCGATCTCGACCGCTACCAAAGCGCTTATCAGCGCAACGCCATCGCCAAGCAACAGCTCGACGATCAAGAGCAGGTGGTTCACCAATTCCAAGGCACCGTCGAGAACGATCAGGGCCAGGTGGAAAACGCCAAGCTCAACCTCGTCTACTGCCGCCTCACTTCTCCCATTGACGGCCGCGTGGGTCTCCGCTTGGTCGATCCCGGAAACATCGTGCAGGCCAATGGCACCACGCCCTTGCTGGTGATCACCCAACTCCAGCCCATCACCGTTATTTTCAGCGTTTCGGAGGATTATCTTCCGGAAATTCAGGCCCATTTCCGCCAAAAGCGGCAGATGGAAGTCATCGCTCTCGACCGCGCCCAGCAGACCAAGCTGGCCACCGGCTATCTCCTGACCCTGGATAATCAGATCGACCCCACCACCGGCACCATCAAACTGCGCGCCCAGTTCGCCAATCAGGACGACGCGCTCTTCCCCAACCAGTTCGTGAATGCCAGCCTCCTGGTGGATACGCAGCACGGAGCCACTCTGCTCCCCACTGCCGCGATTCAGCGCAATGCCCAGGGCGCTTACGTGTACGTGATCAAGCCGGACCAGACTGTCGCCATGCAAACGATCATGGTGGGTACAACGCAAAGCGACAAGGCGGCCGTAACCGGCATTAACCCGGGACAAGTCGTCGCGGCCGACAATTTTGACAAGCTCCAGGACGGCATCAAGGTAGAGGTTAGCTCGGCCTCTCAGGACACCACGGTATCCAGGAGCAACACCCAGGGTGGCGGCCCGTGAGCCCCTCACGCCAGTTCATCCTTCGCCCGGTAGCTACCTCGCTTCTCATGGCCGCGATTCTGCTCGCGGGCATTGTGGCCTTCCTGCAGCTGCCGGTCTCCGCTCTCCCTGAAGTCGACTATCCCATCATTCAGGTTTTAACGTTTTATCCCGGGGCCAGTCCGGACGTCATGGCCTCGGCCGTCACCGCGCCTCTCGAGAGGCAATTCGGCGAAGTGCCCGGGCTGAACCAGATGACCTCCACGAGCTCGGATGGCTCCTCTCTGATCATCCTGGAGTTTGCGCTCAGCCTGGATATCGATGTGGCCGAGCAGGAAGTGCAGGCCGCCATCAACGCCGCCCAGACGTATCTTCCCGCGGACCTGCCCACGCCTCCCATCTACAGCAAAACCAATCCCGCCGACGCTCCGATTCTGACGCTGGGGCTCACATCGAATGCCTTGCCGCTGACCAAGGTGGAAGATCTGGCGGACACGCGGCTGGCCCAGAAAATATCCCAGTTGACGGGCGTAGGCTTGGTGAGCATCAGCGGGGGCCAGAAACCTGCCGTTCGCATCCAGGCCAATCCCACGGCGCTCTCCTCCTACAACATCAACCTCGAAGATGTGCGCTCCGCGATCCAGCAGACCACCGTCGATTTGGCCAAGGGCAGCTTCGATGGGCCGGCTGCAGTCTTATCAGATCGACGCCAACGATCAGCTTCTCACCAGCAAGGATTACCGCCCGGTCATCGTCGCCTATCGTAACGGCGCCCCGGTGATGCTTTCGGATGTGGCTCACGTCATTGACAGCTCTGAAAACGTGAAGCAAGCCGCCTGGATGAACTCGGTTCCGGCGGTGATTATGAATATCCAGCGGCAACCCGGCGCGAACATCATCGAAGTGGTTGACCGCGTCAAGGAGCTGCTGCCCCACCTGACCAGCACCTTGCCCTCGTCCGTGCAAGTGTCGGTTTTAACCGACCGCACCACCACGATTCGCGCTTCGGTGAAAGACGTCGAATTCGAGTTGATGCTCACCGTCGGGCTTGTCGTCATGGTCATTTTCTTGTTTCTCCGCAGCGTGGCCGCCACCGTGATTCCCAGTGTGGCCGTGCCGCTCTCGCTGGTGGGAACCTTCGCCGCGATGTATCTGCTTGGCTATAGCCTGAACAATCTCACCCTGATGGCTTTGACCATCTCCACCGGCTTCGTCGTGGACGACGCCATCGTGATGATCGAAAACATCGACCGCTACATCGAAGCCGGAGAGAAACCCCTCGATGCCGCCCTGAAAGGCGCGGAGCAAATCGGATTCACGATTCTCTCCCTGACCATCTCCCTGATTGCCGTGCTCATTCCGCTGCTGTTCATGGGAGACATCGTCGGGCGGCTGTTCCGCGAATTTGCCATCACCCTGGCGGTCACCATCGTTGTTTCCGCCGTCGTTTCGCTCACCCTCACGCCGATGATGAGCGCCCGCCTGCTGCGCCACAGGCCCGAGTCCGAAAAGGGCCGCTTCTATCGCGCCTCCGAGCGCATGTTCGAAGAAGTGATCGCGTTTTACGGAAGAACCCTGAAGTGGGTTTTACAGCACGAGTACTCCACCTTGCTGGTGGCCGCCGCTACCCTGGTCCTCACCATCTTTCTGTACATCGTCGTGCCCAAGGGCTTTTTCCCCGTGCAAGACACGGGCGTGATCCAGGGCATCTCGGAAGGGCCGCAGGACGTCTCCTTCCCGGCGATGGCCCAGAGGCAGCAAGATCTCGCCGCCGTGATCTTGAAGGATCCCGCAGTCGAGAGCCTGTCTTCGTTCATCGGCGTGGATGGGATCAATACCACTCTGAACAGCGGCCGCATGATGATCAATCTCAAGCCGCTCGAGCAACGCAAGATCAACGCCGCGGACGTCATGAGCCGCTTGCAGCCCCAACTGAACAAAGTGGAGGGCATACGCCTCTACATGCAGTCGGTGCAGGATTTGACGGTAAACGATCGCACCACGCGCACCCAGTTTCAGTACACCTTGGAGGATCCCGACGCCGACGAGCTAAGCCGATGGACTTCCCGCCTGATGACCAAGCTCGATTCTCTCCCCCAACTGCAAGACGTGGCCACCGATCAGCTTCTTGGCGGCTTGCGAACTTCCCTGGTGATCGACCGCGTAACCGCTTCGCGGCTGGGAATTACCCCGCAGCAGATAGACGCCACGCTTTATGACGCCTTCGGCCAGCGGCAGATCACGACGCTTTTCACTCAGCTCAATCAGTATCACGTCGTCCTGGAAACGCAGCCGGACTTCCAGAAAAACCCGGCGAAATTGGACGACATTTATGTTCGCGTCGCCGCGGCGCCCTCCACGTCGACGGGCACTGGCGCCGCCGCGACTGCCGCTTCGACTTCGAGCACCAGCGGGGCGCCAGGTCCCGGCATACAGACCGCGGCAACCGGCGCTGCCGCGGGACCGACTTCGATTCCCACCGGCGGCGAAGTGCCGCTGAGCACCTTCGCTCACTTTGAATCCGGAGTCGGGCCGCTGGCGGTGAATCATCAAGGCCAATTTCCGGTGGTGACCATCTCCTTCAACCTGGCTCCCGGCGTATCGCTGGGCGAAGCCACCGACGCAATCGCCCAAGCCCAGCGGCAAATCGGCATGCCGCCCGGCGTCGTCGCCTCCTTCCAAGGCACGGCCGAGGCCTTTCAAGCCTCGCTCAAAAATGAGCCGCTCCTCATTTTGGCCGCCGTGGTTACGGTTTATATCGTCCTGGGCGTTCTCTACGAGAGTTACATCCACCCCATCACGATTCTTTCCACATTACCCTCCGCGGGAGTCGGAGCGATTTTGGCCCTGATGATCTTTCATCAGGAGCTTGGCGTCGTCGCCCTGATCGGCATCATTCTGCTGATCGGCATCGTGAAAAAGAACGCCATCATGATGATCGATTTCGCTCTCGAGGCTGAGCGCAAGCACGGCAAGAATTCCGTCGATGCCATCTACGAAGCCTCGCTCCTCCGCTTTCGTCCCATCATGATGACCACCATGGCCGCTCTGCTCGGCGGCTTGCCATTGGCCCTCGGATCGGGAATGGGCTCGGAGTTGCGCCGCCCGCTGGGCATCGCCATCGTAGGCGGCTTGATCGTCAGCCAATTGCTCACCCTGTACACCACGCCGGTGATCTACGTCTTCTTCGACCGCCTGGCCCTGAAACTTACTGGTTCGCGCCACAATCTGGGAACGGTCGATACTGAAGCCGATCCGCACCCTCACGGCGGCGCGAGCGAACCGGCATGAATCTCTCCGCGCCTTTTATTCGCCGGCCCGTCGCCACCACTCTGCTCACCGTGGCCATCGCGCTGGCTGGCGCGGTCGCCTTTACGCTGTTGCCAATTGCCAGGCTGCCGGAGATCGACTTCCCCACCATCTCCGTCGCCGCTGCCTTGCCGGGAGCCAGTCCCGAAATCATGGCTTCCTCGGTCGCCACGCCGCTCGAACGCCAGTTCGGCCACATTGCCGGCGTCACGCAGATGACCTCGACCAGCTATCTGGGCACCACCGGCATCGTTTTGCAATTCGATCTGAACCGGGATATCGACGCCGCGGCCAGAGACGTTGAGTCTGCCATCAATGCCGCTCGCGGCTATCTGCCTACGAATCTGCCCGGCAATCCCACCTACCGCAAGGTGAATCCGGCCGACGCGCCCGTCCTGATCCTCTCCTTGACCTCCAATGTCTACGATCAAGGACAGCTCTACGACGCCGCTTCCACCATCATGCAGCAGAAGCTCTCTCAGATCCCCGGTGTCGGCCAGATCGTCGTCGGAGGAAGTTCCTTGCCCGCCGTGCGCGTGGAAGTCAATCCCACCCAGCTCAATGCTTACGGCCTAAGCCTCGAGACGCTCCGTAACGTTTTGGCCGTGCAAAATGCCAACAGCCCCAAAGGGCAGATCGCCAACGACGCTACCACCCAGGACATCGCCGCCAACGATCAGCTTCTCAAAGCCCAATACTACCAGCCGCTGATTGTGGGTTATCACAATGGCGCCGCGGTCGTCCTGAGCGATATCGCCGAGGTAGACGACTCCGTCGAGGATATCCGCGCCACCGGATTGATGAACGGCAAGCCTGCCATTCTCCTCATCGTCTTTCGCCAGCCTGGCGCAAACATCATCGATACGGTCGATAGCGTGCAAAGTGCCATTCCTCAGCTCAAGGCCTCTCTGCCGGCCGGGATCGACGTCACCACGGTGCTGGATCAGACGGTCACCATCCGAGCCTCGGTTCACGAAGTCGAGGTCACCCTGATGATCGCCATCTTCCTGGTCGTTCTGGTGGTGTTTGCCTTCCTGCGCAGCCTGCGCGCCACCTTCATCCCCAGCGTGGTCGTGCCCGTCTCCTTGATTGGCACATTCGGCGTGATGTACCTGGCCGGCTTCAGCTTGGACAATTTATCTCTCATGGCCCTGACCATCTCCACCGGTTTCGTAGTGGACGACGCCATCGTGGTGATCGAAAACATATCGCGGTACATCGAGCAGGGCATGGGCCCGATGCAGGCCGCATTGCAAGGAGCCCAGGAGATCGGCTTCACGGTCCTCTCCATCAGCGTCTCTTTGGTGGCCGTATTTATTCCTCTCTTGCTCATGGGCGGCATCGTGGGCCGTCTGTTTCGCGAGTTTTCTGTCACCTTATCCGTGGCCATTCTTGTTTCCCTGGCCGTCTCTCTCACCACCACGCCCATGATGTGTTCCCGCCTTCTAAAGCGCGTGAGAGAAGAAGACCACGGCCGCATGTATCAGGCCAGCGAGCGATTTTTCCAACGCATCATAAAACTTTATGGGCGCACCCTCTCCGTCGTACTGGAATACGCGCCGATCACCCTCGCCGTTCTTCTGATTACCATCGCCCTGAACGTCTATCTGCTCGAGATTGTCCCCAAGGGTTTTGTCCCCGAGGAAGACACCGGCCGCATCTCCGGCACCATCATCGGAGACCAGGACAGCTCCTTCCAAGCCATGAAGGAGCGCATCGCCCGCTTCGTGAACATCATTAAATCCGATCCCGCTGTCGATGCCGTGCTGGGTTTCAGCGGCAGTGGCGCGGGCACCACCGTGAACACCGGAAGGGTTTTCATGTCTCTCAAGCCGCTCGAGGAGCGCAAGATCAACGCCACCCAGCTCATCGACCGCCTCCGTCCGCAGCTTGCCGAGGTGCAAGGCGCAACGCTGTACTTGCAAGCCGTGCAAGACATCACCGTCGGCGGCCGGCTCGGGGCGGGCGAGTACCAATACACCATCCAGAGCGACAATCTGGACGATCTAAACCAATGGGGGCCCGTGCTGCTCCAGAAAATGCGCCAGCTCCCTCAGCTCACCGACGTCAGCACCGATCAGCAAAACAGCGGCTTGGAGGCGGGGCTCGATTATCGACCGCGACACGGCCGCCCGCCTGGGAATCACGCCGGAGTTGATCGACAACACGCTGTACGACGCCTTTGGCCAGCGCCAAGTCTCCACCATGTACACGCAGCTGAATCAATATCACGTGGTGATGGAGGTTGCGCCTCAATTCTGGCAAGGCCCGCCAGGGCTTGGACGACGTCTATGTCGCCGCCGCCAACGGCGCCCAGGTTCCCCTGAGCACATTCGCAAAATATCGCGCAAAATCCGCGCCGCTGGCCGTGAACCACCAGGGCCAATTCCCTTCCGTAACCATCTCCTTCAATCTCGCCTCTGGCATCGCCCTCGGCGATGCGGCGCAAGCCATCGGAGATATGGAACGCAGCATCTCCTTGCCCTCGTCGATACAAGGCATGTTTGCGGGGACCGCCCAGGCCTTTCAGTCGTCTCTGTCCACCGAACCGATGCTCATCGTTTTGGCTTTGATGGCCGTGTACATCGTGCTCGGCATTCTGTACGAGAGCTACATTCATCCCATCACCATCTTGTCCACGCTGCCCTCGGCGGGCGTCGGCGCGGTTCTGGCCCTTATGATCACTCGCACCGAGCTCAGCGTCATCGCGCTGATCGGCATTATCCTGCTGATTGGAATCGTCAAAAAGAATGCCATCCTGATGATCGATTTCGCCCTGGCCGCGGAACGAAACGAAGGCAAGAACCCCAGGGACGCGATTTACGAAGCCTGCCTTCTGCGCTTCCGTCCCATCATTATGACCACCATGGCCGCGATGCTCGGAGCGGTGCCCCTTGCGGTCGGCACGGGAATGGGTTCGGAGTTGCGCCGCCCGCTGGGCATCGCCATTATCGGCGGACTCATCGTGAGCCAGATGCTTACGCTTTACACCACGCCCGTCGTGTATCTCTATATGGATCGCCTGCGCCTCCGGTTCGGCCATCATCGTTTCGTGCACCATGAACCGGAGCAAGCTCCAGGAGCAGCAGATTGACGCACCGCCCTCCAGGCGGAGGAGAATATGGAACCCATATCCAAGCGATTTCCGGAGCGATGTTCCGAGCGTCGTTCCTAGCGATTGTCGAAAAATTTGATTCTGCTCTCGGCTTTAGCTCTGCTGTCGTTGAGCGGATGCACCGTCGGCCCGAAATACGTTCGGCCTTCGGTCGCCACTCCGCCCACTTACAAAGAGCTCACTCCCGAAACCTCTCAGGCCCTGGGCTGGAAAACGGCGCAGCCCGCCGACGCCGCTCTCCACGGAAAATGGTGGGAGATTTTCAACGATCCGGAATTGAATTCCCTCGAAGAACAGGTGAACGTCTCCAACCAGAATGTTGCCGCGTCCACCGCCGCCTTCATGTCCGCGCGAGCCTTGATCCGCGAGGCCCGCGCGCAGTATTACCCCACGGTTACCGCCAATCCCTCGATTACCCAATCGCGGCAATCGGCCAACGCATTTGGAGGAGCGCTGGGGAATACCACGACCGCCGGCCGATCCTTTACCAATTACGATCTGCCCTTCGACCTCACCTGGCAGGCCGACCTCTGGGGCCGCGTCCGCAATACGGTGCGGGCCAATATCAACGCGGCGCAAGCCAGCGCCGCCGATCTGGAAAACGTGCGGCTCACCGAGCAGGCCCAGGTCGCGATGAATTACTACGAACTGCGCAACGAAGACTCCCTGAAGCAGCTGCTCGATTCCACCGTGGCCGCCTACCAGCAGTCCCTCGATTTGACCCAAGTCCTTTACGAAACGGGAATCGATTCGGAAGAGTCCGTCGCTCAGGCAATGACGCAACTCGACGCCACCCAGGCGCAAGCGACGGCAGTCGGCGTTCTGCGCGCCCAATACGAACACGCCATCGCTCTTTTGGTGGGCCAGCCGGCCTCCACCTTTTCCGTACCGGTGGGCGAACTCCGGGCCATCCCCCCGGAGATTCCCTATGGCGTACCCTCGCAGCTTCTAGAACGCCGCCCCGATATTGCCGCCGCGGAACGCAGCATGGCCCAGGCCAATGCCCAAATTGGTGTTGCCACCGCGGCTTTCTATCCCACCGTCTCCCTCAGCGCTTCCGCAGGCCTCGAAGGCACCACGATCGCCAATTGGTTCACTTGGCCCAGCCGCTTCTGGTCCGTCGGTCCCGCTCTGGCGGAAACGCTCTTCGATGCTGGCCTGCGCCGCGCCACGGTCCAGCAATTCCGTTCCGCTTACGATCAGCAGGTGGCCAACTATCGCGAAACCGTGCTCACCGCATTTCAGCAGGTGGAAGACAATCTGGCCTCTCTGCGCATCATCTCCATCGAAATCCAGCAGCAAGACACAGCCGTGAAAGCCGCGGAACAAAATCTCGCCGTCGCGACAGATCGCTATCGGCTAGGCATCGACCCCTACCTCAACGTCATCACGGCTCAAACCGCATTGCTCAGCAACCAGCAGACCGCCGAAACCATTCGCATGCAGGAGATGGTCGCCGCCGTCCAATTAATCGAAGCCCTGGGCGGAAGCTGGAACAATTCCCAACTCCCCTCCCCAAACGATCTAGCCTCCAACCAGCCATCTAAACCAACTGGAAACCCGTAACGCCTCCCGTGCCATCGCACCCCGCTGTCATCCCGAACCCAGTCGCGTTTTTTGCGAATGGCGGTGAGGTCCGTTTTGTGGACTCCGGTGGCGTCTAGCCGACGCCGTAACCGGAGGATCTGTTTTGGTTTTCGCCGTTCTCTGAAATCTCAAATCTTAAATTTGCGATCGGCTCCGCACTATCTTGCAGCGGTGGCCATCCGCTCGCTACCAAGAGCGCGACGAGCGGAATGCCAGCGATGCGCAATTCGCTTCGGAAGAAGATTGAGGAACTCGAAACGGCATCCTGGGCAAATGGATAAGTACGAACGCCCCCAATGGCAAACGCCGCGGAGCCGCTTATCGTTGATTCAATTCCTTTTCTGCGCTGAGCCAATCCTCAATGTCATGGCCATTTTCGCAGCCGCGTTGCAGATAAAGCTCGTAAGCGCGGGCCTCAATCTGCCGTTTCGTTGGGGATGCTGGCTCACCCTTCGGTCTTATCCGGTACGCGGGACTCCAATTGACCCCACGATGTGCGGAGGAGTGCGTCCCCGTATCCATGCCTTGATTTATGTCCTGTTGTTCGATTTGCTCTTCGGTGAGGCGCTCCTCTTCCCGCAACTCCACTTCTTCCCGTAGCTCCTCTTCCGCTTCCAAGCTGTCCGACCTAACCTTTGCTTTTCCCGTACCAGCCATGTCTGCCTCCATCGGATTTCAAGATGTCAGAGCCTTCAAACCAGAATTTGGGCTGGAAGCCAATCGTACGCTTTCTGCTCTCCTCGTCACAACAAGAACGGATGCGCTGCCTGGGCCATACCCTCTAGAATCCACTCTCGTGCTTTGGCCTCCTCATTCACCGCAAAAATCTTAGTCATGCCGGGAATCACAAAGCTGAAGGCTCGGATCGTATATCGAATCCAATCAACGTCAGTAACCACTGCGATGCGCTCCCAGCGAAGTAGATGTTCCATCCCAACCTTGAAATCGTCCCATACAGCGCCGGGCTCAATTCCGGAAAAGTCCGGATCGATCTGATAATAAAGACGGAGTTTACCCGGTTGCTTGAGTGCTTCTCTTACAGCGGGAATCAAGACAGTTTCGTAATCGCGTTTGGTGACGTGTCCCTTGCAGGCGAAGGCCACAACCTTCCCGGAAAATCCTTTAAGTGGCTCAATCATTTCATCTTCCTTCTTGATTTGACAGCCGCCCCCAAGGACGGCGCTGTATCCGGCATCGCCCTGGCAATCGGTTTAAGAACTATCTCTTGTCCCTGAGTGGAGAGAGTGAAGGCACGAGCGCAATTCTCGCAGAGCCAATAATGATGCACGCCGTGGTGATTAGCGGCGGAATCGCTTTTGAAACGGAAGAACCTTCCGCCTCCAAACCAGTCAAAAGCCACTGGGCACGTCGGATTGGCGCACTTTGGATGGAGCCCTTGATCGACAGGAAAAGCTTTTGTGGCGCTTCGCTCGGCGGTCTCCATGGAGTCCTCTTAGATAAGTTTCACTCCGGAAGAATCAACTTGTGTGGTCTGTGCGAGCCCACAAGGTGCACTGACCGGTGATGGGCCGCCCGCAGGATCAAGAGCGGAACTCCCATCATCACGATAAAAAAAGCCATCATGAAGAGAACTGCTGTTGCTGGCGTAGTGAGAGGTGGCATCGCGTCCTCCTTATTACAACCGTATCTTTAGCCAAACGCCTGGAGGAAGCTGTGATCTGGGTCACCCTGCGCAGGTCGCTTGTTTCGTAAAACGGGGCACCGAATTGCATTGCCAAGGGATAGGCCGTTGGGAACGAGGTAAGGGCACCGTGAGGCTCAGGGGGTGACCTTCGCCTTTCAGCATATTTCGCTTATGCTCCTTCAGGAAGCGGCAAAGCTTGGCGGCCGGAGTCCCACTGAGATGGCAAACACAGAAGCGAAAAGCATTAAGGTTCTCACGATAGACGGCGGGGGCATTCGCGGAATTATTCCTGCAATCGTTCTAGCCGAACTCCAGAAGCGCCTCTCTCAGGATTTATGGCAGGCATTTGACCTTATCGCCGGTACGTCAACCGGCGGAATCATCGCGCTCGGGATCGGTACAGGCTGCAACAAAGGTCAGCCGTACTCGCCCGATGAATTGGTCAATCTATACGTTCAAAACGGGCCTTCGATTTTCAAGAAGAGCTTTGTGACACCCGAAAAAGAAATAATTCTGCCAAAATATTCACCCGACACTCTTGAAACAGTGCTGGCGGAATTTTTTGGAGATACGCAGTTCGATATGGCCCTGACCCCGCTCCTCATATCCAGCTATGACCTTCAAGGACAGCTTCCCTTCTTCTTCAAAAGCCACAAGATTGCCGCCGATCCGAACTATAACTGGAACCTGACAGACATTGCCCGAGCAACGTCTGCCGCGCCAACGTTTTTCCCACCGTTGCATCTTGTGAGAGGGAATGAAGACTATGCCCTTATCGACGGAGGAGTCTTCGTTAACAACCCCGCTATGGCAGCTTATGCCGAAGCCCGATCACTCTATCCAGGTGCAGAACAAATCATGGTGGTTTCCGTCGGTACAGGTGATCGGCAAGACCAGATTACCTATGCATCTGCAAAGGAGTGGGGCCTGCTCGGTTGGGCAAGGCAGATCGTGCCCGTATTGATGGATAGCGTGTCCGAGGCCGTCGATTATGAGCTGAATGCTTTGCCAGGATGCACATATTATCGCCTGCAAGTTCCACATCTACAGGAAGCATCAAGCGACATGGACGATGTCACGCCTGAGAACTTAGCGAACCTCCAGACAGTCGCCTCGGATTACGTATCACTTTCCTCCGACCTCCTCGACACAATATGCACGAAACTCAAGCAAGGCCGTGGAGCTAATATGCCGGGCACCGGTCCACAAGACTGAGAGCGGCGGTTTCCGCTGATGTCTCAGGTCTTTTCAAAGGCGATCGCTACACTCACGCTGTGTCGCTTTACTCGCGCGATATAATAGATATAAATGCGGCGGAGATGAGTTCCGGGTTTTGGGTCTGCGGACGCAGCGGAGGGGATGATTCCGTCAACGGTCGCGCCAATAGGTCGTCGAGTTTTCGGACGCCGGCGGTGTCCCCTTGAGGAATCCTCGATGAACCGAAGCGTGTGCCTCATCCTCGCGTCCCGCTGAATTAGTGGCACAGCCACTCATGGCTGTGCGGCAGTACCGCTCATCAAGCGAGCATCGCTGGCGGGAACTTTGAAAGTACGGGGGTCGAGTGCGCCGCGTTCGCACTCAACTGGTTTAGCCCATAACCGATTTAGAATGATAACGTTTAGAGAATTAAAAGATAAGTCCCTTAAAATGATATTCTTGACAAGAAAGTTCAACTGGAAACCATCGTCGTCCAGATTCGGACTCTCCCAATCACGCGAAACTCGCAGAAAATAATAGGGATATTGCGATTTCGCTCCCCCAAAGCGGCGTCACATTAAACCCTTTAGAATCATATCCTTGTCGAAAACAAAAATATAACTGCCCTGGAATGATATTCTTGCATAAAAAAAGGGGGGGAGGGGGCTGCGGCGCACTTTCCGTGCCATTCCCATCCGGGGTCATCGGGGGAGACAGCAATAACGATATACTTCCGCCCGATCAACCCTTGGGAAACCGATTAGCGGATCCTTCCGAAGAGGAGCACTCCTGAAATGATGAATTCACTCAAGAAGTCCGTGGCCTTCGTGCTGCTCGCGGCCGTGGCGGCGTGGGCCGCGCCCTCCGCGCCTCCGCAAGACGCCAAGACCGTTCTCAGCAATGCCTCCAAAGCGATGGGCGCCGACAATCTGAAGACCATCCAGTATTCCGGCACGGGAACGGAGTTCGCTTACGGCCAAGCCTACAACCCGGATTCACCCTGGCCCCCGTTCGCCGATAAGTCCTACACCCGAACCATCAACTACGAAACTCCCGCATGGCGTGTCGATCGCGTTCTGGACGCGATCCCTCCCGATCGCCGTGGTGGCGGGCTGCCTCCCGGTCCCACCCAGAACGTAGTCGTTGGCGCCAATACGCCGTGGGCCACGCAGGTGGACCTGTGGATGACTCCTTACGGTTTCTTGCACGAAGCCATGAAGAGCGACGTCACAGTCTCGTCCAAATCCATGGGCGGGAAGAAATATTCCGTGGTGACTTTCACCGCGCCCAATAAAGCGAAATTCAGTGGCTACTTCGACGCGCAGAATATGCTCGATCGCGTCGAGACCTGGATTGACGATCCGATGCTCGGCGACCTGCTGCTCGAGGCCAACTACAGCGGTTATCAGAATTTCGGCGGCGTCCAGTTCCCGACTAAGACCGTGCTGAAGCGCGGCGGCTATCCCACCCTCGACCTCACGGTCACGGATGTAAAGCCCAACGCGCCTGCCGAGATAAAGGGCAATCCCGCCGGTGTTCCGCCGACGCCTCCGACCACGTCCATGAAGCTCGCCGATGGCGTCTTTGCCATCCTGCCCGCGTATGCGTCGCTGGCCGTCGATTTCAAGGACTACATCGTGATGATCGAGGGGCCGCAGAGCGATGAACGCGCCGGCGCCATCATCGCCGAAGCGAAGAAAGACATTCCCAATAAGCCCATCAAGTACGTCGTCAATACGCACAACCATTTCGATCATTCCGGCGGCCTGCGGACCTTCATCGCCGAAGGCGCGACGATCATCACCTACCAGGGCAATAAGGGCTATTTCGAGAAGATTTTCAGCCTGCCGCACACGCTCAATCCGGACCGCCAGTCGGAAGCCAGGAAAAAGATCTCCATCGAAACCATGGGAGATAAGAAAGTGCTCACCGACGGCAATCACGAGATCGATCTCTACCGCTTGCAGGGCAGCAACCACAATTACGGGCTGCTCGTCGCCTATCTGCCCAAGGAGAAGATTCTGGTCGAAGCGGACGGATTCAACCCGCCGGCTCAGGCCAATGCTCCGCCGCCCGCCGTCATCAATCCCAACAACACCAATCTTCTCGACAACATCAGTCGGCTGAATCTGGACGTCGAGACCATCATTCCCATCCACTACCCGCCCGACGGCCGCAAGGTCACCATGGCGGAGCTGATGAGAGCCGTCCATAAGGGGAGCTAGATAAATCTGCTGCGTTAAGAAGCTTGAGTTTATTGAGGAGCCTGGGTCGCTATCGGACTTCTGTAACTGAAAAGTTTGTGGCATTCCTTTCGTAGGAAGCCGCCGACGACGGGAATGGGGTGATTGCCCTTCTCAAAAACGAACTGGCAGGAGATCAGGCACGCTCGCCACTTGTAGTATTCCGTGCCGTGCTTCCGGCCGTAAGCGGCAATGTCTTCTTGAGAGACGCCGTAGACCACCGCGCCGATTCGAGACCACACGCAGGCGCCGGCGCACATCGCGCACGGTTCGTGAGTGGAGTAAAGGACGAACTCCTGCAAGTAGCGGCCATAGCCGCTGGAAACGTACTTGAGCGTTTCCAGTTCCACGTGCTTGATGCTCGATCCCGAAGTTTTTACTCGATTTCCTGCGCCGGCGATGAACACCTCGCGCTTGCCCATGAGGCGTGTAATCACCGCGCCGATCGGATAGTCGCCTCGGTCGGCGGCGCGCTTGGCCTCCGCGATGGCCAGTTCCATGAACCTTTTGCGTGGTTTGTAAGATTCGGGTATCAGGGTCGAGTTGTCGCGAGCGTTTCTTTGCGTTGCCACGCTGCTCATCCCTCCTCGCCTATTTTTTCGGTGGTCCATTGCGCGCTGAAGAAGAGTAACGCCATCACCGCGTATCCGGCGGCGAAAGGCCACGCTGGCGTCAGCCTCAGCACGGTGTCATCCGGCGTCCACTGGTACGAGTGCATCAGGCCCATCGCGGAGAGCAGCGCGGCCACGGCGCACCACGCCGCCGCCGCCACCCATCTTCGCTCGATCACGCCGACCGTCGCCGCCGACAGCAGCATCGAGGTGAACAGAAAGCCCTGCTCCAGCGAGAAGGCGCCGTGGATCCACATGTCGCTCTTCGCGAATTCGGCGATGAGCGCCTCGCTGAACGGCCCGGCGTTGCCGCCAAGTCCCGCGGCGTGCAGGCCGTTCTTGGCCATGAACGCTCCCCACGCGCCAATCCCCGGCAGCAGACCGATGACGACCGCGGGCGCGTGCTCGCGCGGCGTGGCCTGAAACGCCTGCGCGCTGATCACGATGCCAATCCACAGGACGATGGCCATGCCGGCGTCGATCGGAATCGCCCAGGCGATCCACGCGAGCGTTCCCGTCAGGCAGATGATCGTGATGAACGCGCCGTTCAGCACGGAATAGCCGGCGCGCGCGCCCAGCGCCTTCCATCCGGGATGGCCGATGTAGATCGTCGTCGGAAACGCCGAGCCGAAGAGCGCCGCGACGATGCTGCCCACGCCGTTGACCATCAGCGACGATCTGCGTGTCGTACGAATCGCCGGCCGCTTCGGCCGACTCGATGTTCTGCAGCGAGCCGAGGACGTTGAAGAGGCCCATCGCGATGATCACGGAGAGGTACGGCAGCAGATGTCCGCCGCCGATGGCGGCGATCAGATCGCCGATCACCGGAACCGGCAGATGCAAAGATGCCGCGGCCGGACGCGCGCCGACCGGTGCGATGCCGATCATCCACGAGAGCAAGGTCCCGAGGCCGACGGCCACCATGCCGCCGGGAATTCGGCCCTTGAATCGCACGCGGCCGAAATAGGTGAGCATCACGATGCCGAACGTGGTCAGGCCGACGATGGGACGCGCGAAGGTGCGGAAGAGAAAGCCGAGCGAGATGAAGCCCAGCGCGATGCCGGCGAGCGTCGAGAGCAGCGCCGCGCGCGGCGTGACCTTGCGGACGCGCTCGGCGACGAACGCCAGGGCGAGTTCGATGATGCCGGAGCAGAGCGTTGCGAGGAGGCCCGCCTGCCAGGCGACGCGCGCCGGATCGAGCGCGCCGGCCCTGGTTGCGAGCACCTTGGCCGGCAGCATCACCAGAAACACGTGGCGCAATCAGCGAGACGGTATTGATGCCGTAGGGCAGCGCGCAGACGTCGGTGCGGCCCGTGCGCTCGGCGAGCTTCTTGGCCTGGAAGGCGTAGAAGAGGTTGCCGACGAGGATCGAGACCGCGGCGCCGGGGAGCACGCGGCCGTAAATGAGCTCAGGCGGGAATCCGAGGACGAATCGGCAGAGCGTTTCGATCAGGAGAAGCTGGACGAGATTGTCGAGCGCCAGCCCGAAGAAGCCGTCGATGTCGCCGCGAACGATCCATCGCATGAGCAGAGAATGATAACCCGATGGACCGGAATTTCAGATCGCGAAGCAGCACCAGGTTCGTTCTGCGGCCGGGGAAACCTACTTTACTTTCACCTTGGGTTCCACGGACATGCCGACCCGCAAGAGATGCTGCGGGTCCTGGCCTTTCTCGAACACGATTTTCACCGGGATTCGCTGCACCACCTTGACGTAGTTCCCGGTGGCATTCTCGGGCGGCAGCAAGCTGTAGCGAGAGCCGGTGGCGCCTCCGATGTTCAAGACGTGTCCGTCGTAGGACCGGCCGTAGGTATCCACGGAAATCTTTACGGGCTGGCCGGGCTGCATGTAAGTCAACTGCGTCTCTTTAAAATTAGCGGTGACCCAGATGTTGTCGCTGTCGAGCGGAACGATGGTCATGAGCTGCTGGCCCGGCGCGAGATTTTGCCCCGGCTGCGCAGTTCGTTGACCCACGATTCCGCTTACGGGCGCGACGATGGTGGTGTATTGCAGATTGAGCTGAGCTTGCTGCAGGGCAGCCTGTGCTTGCTCCGCCTCCGCGTCGGCAGCCTGAGCGCGAGATTGCTGCAAGGAGATTTGCTGGGGACGCGTCTCAGCGTAGTTCAGTTGAGCCTGGGCTTGCGCCACGCGAGTACGAGCGCCAGTCACGGCCTGTTCCGCGGCCGCCGCCGAAGCGCGGGCGGCTTCGATGGCCGCGGCCGTAGCCTTCTGGCTGTCCACCGCCTGAATATATTGCTGCTGCGGAATTTCGTCCTTTTCCGCGAGCGGCTTGTAGCGAGTGACGTCGTCCTGGGCCTTCAAGTCGTTCGCTTCCGCCTGCCGCAACGTGGCTTGGGCCGCGTCAAACTGCCGCTCCGCAGCGGTCAAGCCGGACTGCGCATTCTCCACGTCCGATTGGGCCGACGAAAGTTGGCTGGAGGTATTTACCGAGGTGAGCGGCACGTTGATCCGCGCGGCCTCGGATGCGGATCGGACATTGGCCAAGGTGGCCTTGGCATTGGCGACGGCCACGTCATAGTCTTTGGGGTCGAGTTCCGCCAGCACCGTGCCGGCCGGGACATACTGGTTATTGTCTACCGTGACGCGAACGACGTAGCCGGGAACGCGGGAACTGACCGGGTAAATATAGCCGTCGATCTCCGCATCGTCCGTGGATTCGTAAGAAGCAAAGTAGCGGTAGAGCAGGACGCCAGCGACGGCCAGCACGATGCCGATTACCAGGAACAAAAGGATCGTGCGCATTTTTTTGCGCCGCGGCGTATAGCGTCCAGTGCCTACTGTGGTCGGCCCGGTGCCCAATGGTGCTGCGTGCTCGACGGTTGTGGGTGCTGTGTTGGCCATTTCAATTTACTCCCAAGTATTGCAGCGACGACTGCTCGGCAATGCCGACGGCTTGAGCCAGCGAAACCTTGGCCAGATTATAGGAGTACACACTGGCGATGTAAGACTGTTCGGCCGAGGCGACCGACTCCTGAGCCTGGACAACCTCGAGGTTGTCGGCAACCCCGGAGAGGAAGCGGTCCTGGGCCTGCTTCAGCGTCTGGCTTGCCAGATCGATGTTGCTCTTGGCCACAGCGACCAGTTCGGATGAGGAGGTCAAATTCAAGAATGCCGTGCGCACTTGATCGTCAATCTTTCCACGCAAGTCCTCAAGTTCGGCCTGGCGCTGCCGAAGTGCGCTATTGGTCTGCAGCTTATCCGCTCGCACGCGCGTGCCCTGAAAAATCGGGACCATCAGGCTGGCTTGAAAAGTGAAGACGCCATGTGAAGTGGCAAAATTAGGACTGCCGGCGTCGCCGAAGTCGGTATAAAGGGAGAGCGTCGGGTAGTTCTCCGCGGCTGCTGCCTGTTGCGCAAGCTCGCCGGAACGCACCTGTTCCTTGGCACTGAGATAGTCCGGCCGGTTGGCGTAGGCCTGCTGCAAGGCCTGGTCGAGAGTCATTTCAGCGAGGGGCGCGTAGGGCACCGAGTCCATTAGCTGGAACTCCTGCCCATTGGGAAGCCCGATGACCCTGGCAAGAGTGAGTTTATCGATCGCCAACTGATTCTCCGCGGCGATAAGGCGCTGCCGCTGGTTTTGCAATTCCACCTGGGAGCGAAGCACATCGATGCTGGCGACCACGCCGGATGTGTGCTGGTCCGAGGTCTTTTGGAAAAGAGTCTGAGCGGTAAGAACCTGGGCGCGAATCGAATCCACCAAGGCCGCATCCGCAATGACCAGAAGGTAGGAATCGACGGTGGTAAGAACGACCAGGTCGCGGTCGCTCTTGTAGGCGTACTGGGTGGCCTTTTCGGATTCGCTGGAAGCTCTGAGGCTCTTGAAGGCGGCCCAGTTGAAGAGCTCCTGGGAAAAGATGAAACGAGCATCGGCGACCCCGAACGGCCCGACGATCGAGGGAATGCGGATACCGGGAATGCTCACGAAAAATCCGACGGTTCTCAGGTTGATCTCCTCGACGGTGCTGGTTACGCGGGCGGAGAGATTGGGCAGCAACGCGTTCAAATTGCGCAGGCGGGCGGCGTGCGCGGCGCGCGTATCCTGATCGGCCTCGATCGCGCCGAGGTTGTACTGGAGGGCCCGGCCGAGCGCGTCCTTGAGGGATAGAGCCATAGGAGTGGGAGAAACCTGGCCTGTGGGCACGCTGCCGAGAAGTGGATTCTGCGACGCCGTCGGAGGCGAGGCGGCGGGCTGGGCGATTTGCGCCGCGCTTTGCCGCGGAGCGCCGAGCAGAAACAACAGAGCGACGGCCAAAGAGCTTGCGACGCGGCAAACCTTCCCGTGACGAACCATTGTGCCTCCCGTTAGTGGGACGAAGATGCGGATGAGCGTTGGGGGTTATCAAACGAGGCGGCGGCATTCAGTATGGCCTGCACCACCCACTCGTCACCCAAGCTGGAATTGATCATGAGATGGAAACGGTGACGGTCCGGCCATTCGACGCCGAAATACTGCTTGATGAAATCGGCACGGTCGCGATCCACGGTCTCCGCAAGCTGGGCGGCTTCGCTCTCGCTGGTGCCACCGGCTTGCAAGCGGCGAACCTTTCTCTCAAACGGAGCATAGATAAAGACGTGAAACGCGTCGGTGCGAGCTTGCAGGTAATAAGCGGCGCCGCGTCCCACAATCACACAGTTGCCTTCCTCGGCCGCTTCTTTTACCACTCGCTCGGTAACCTCACGGATGCAATCGGCGTCCACCATTTTTAATCGCGGAGCGTTCAAACTTCCCTCGTAGCTGCCGCGCATGAATGCGCGGAAGAGCCTATAGACGACGGGGTCGCGCTTCTCCTCGCGCTTCTCGACCGTCCGGCTATCGCAATCGAGCAGCCGGGCGATCTGGTTGGTGAGCAATTGGTCCCACAGCTTCCAGCCTAAGCGCTCCGCCACGATTTTAGCGATGTCGGCGGCGCCGCTGCCGTATTCCCGTTCAATGGTAATCACTCGAATCATGGCTTCTCCCTCGAGGCTGATTGCAATCCCTGGATTGCCCGAAGACGAAAACCAAAATGCCGGCCAGATGGACGACGCCTACTCCACGGCCACGCGGCCAGCGCCCGGCTGATTCCTGCGCAGCGCGAAGGAAAGCAGGAACATGATGGCCGCTATCGTGGCCAGAACCGCATAGGTATCGATATAAGCCAGAGTGCTGGCCTGACCGACCAAGCTCTGATACAGCAGACCATAGGCCTTCCTGGCAGCCAACTCGGCATCGAATCCCGAAGCGGTAAGGCGAGCGGCCAAAGCAGGAAGGGCCTGGGCAAAAACCGGCTGCCCGGGACCGGCATGGGCAATTAAGTAATTTTGGTGAACCTGCGAGCGGCGGGCGATCAAGGTGGTCACCATCGAGGTTCCCACGCTGCTTCCAATATTGCGCATGAAATTGACCAAGCCGGCCACGCTACTGCTCTTTTCCAAGGGCATGCCGATATAGCTGACCAGGTTGATGGGAACAAACAGGAAGCCCAGTCCGAACACCTGGGCCACACGCAAAACGCTGGCCGCTCCAAAACTCATTTGGAGATCGAGCCGCTGAGTGGAGTAAAGCATGGCGACGGAGAGCGTGAGCCAGCCAAAGGCAACGAGGTAGCGCGCCTGGACTTTACTGGAAAGCGCTCCGACCACCGGCATTAAGACGAGCAGCAAGAGGCCGCCGCCGGAGAGCACGAGCCCCGCATTTTCGGATGTGTATCCGAGCAAGGTTTGCAGAAAGAGGGGCATCATGACCAAGCTGGAGAAGAGCATGACCCCCAGGAGAAACATCATGGCGTTGGCGCCCAGGAAGTTCACATTTTTGAAGAGGCGAACTTCAATAATGGGGGCTTTGTGAAACCATTCCCAGATCACCAGTGAAACCAGGCAGACGCCGGCAACGATGGCCAGGGTGAGAATGAAATGGGAGCCGAACCAATCGTCCTCCTGGCCCTTATCCAGCATGATTTGAAGCGCGCCCACGCCGAGGGCCAGAAAAGATACGCCGATGTAGTCGATCTTGATTGCCGCGCCGCCGAGACGTTTGACCCAGGGGGGATCTTCGACCAGGCGATAGACGAGAAATAAGGTCAGGAGACCTACCGGCAGGTTAATAAAAAAAATCCAGCGCCAAGTGTAGTTATCGGTGATCCAACCGCCAAGAGTGGGCCCAATCGTAGGGGCGACAATGGTGGTGACTCCATAGAGGGCGAAGGCCAGGCCGCGCTTCTCAGGGGGAAAGGAGTCGGCCAGGATCGACTGAGCCAAGGGTTGGAGCCCGCCACCGCCCGCGCCCTGCAAGACGCGAAAGAAAATAATTGCGGCGAGACTGGGGGCGATGCCGCAGAGCAAAGAGCTCAGGGTGAAAATGGTGAGGCAAATCATGAAGAAACGCTTGCGGCCAAGGACGCTCGAAAACCATCCACTGATGGGCAATACGATCGCGTTGGAGACGAGATAGGAGGTGAGCACCCAGGTGCTCTGGTCGTTGCTGGCCCCCAGGCTGCCGGCCACGTAAGGCAGCGCGACATTGGCGATGCTGGTGTCCAGCACCTCCATGAAAGCCGCCAAGGCGACGACGACGGCAATCAGCCAGGGGTTGAATGTCGGGCGCCAGGGTTCAGCCGGGGGTGAGAGTGCAGCTTGACTCGCAGCTTGACTCGCAGCTTGACTGGCACTCGAATCGGGCGCTCGCGAATTGGAAGGGGCCCCAGCGTCGTCTGGCATCGGCGTAATTTTTGTTCTTTCGGCTAATCACGAAACCGTCTTTTGGCTTCTGTATCGGCGGATCAGGTTGTTCGTGGAACTGTCGTGGCCAAGCGAGGGCTCCTTCGCGCTTTCGAGCTCGGGGATGATGCGCTGGGCCAGCACCTTGCCAAGTTCCACGCCCCACTGGTCGAACGAGTTGATCTGCCAGATAGCGCCCTGGGTGAACACGGAATGTTCGTAAAGAGCGACGAGTTTGCCGAGAGTCTCCGGCGTGAGCCGGTCGGCAAGGATTGTGTTCGAGGGACGGTTGCCCTCGAAGACGCGGTGGGGCACGAGCCAGTCCGGCGTGCCCTCGGCTTTGACTTGCTCGGGCGTTTTTCCGAAGGCCAGCGCTTCGGTCTGGGCGAAGACATTCGCCAGGAGCATGTCGTGATGGCGGCCGAGCGGATTGAGCGGCTGCCCGAAGGCGATGAAGTCGCAAGGGATGAGCCTGGTTCCCTGGTGAATCAGCTGATAGAAGGAGTGCTGGCCGTTGGTTCCCGGCTCGCCCCAGTAAATCGGGCCGGTCGGATAGGTGACGTCAGTGCCGTCGATCGTGACGTGCTTGCCGTTGCTCTCCATGGTCAACTGCTGCAGGTAGGCCGGAAATCGCTTCAAGTACTGCTCGTAGGGCAGCACCGCAACGGTCTGGGCGCCGAAGAAGTCGTTGTACCAGATGCCGAGAAGGCCCATGAGCACCGGCAGATTGCGCTCGAACGGGCGCGGTGCGGAAATGCTCGTCCATCTGGTGAAAGCCGTCGAGCATGGCCCGGAAATTATCCGGGCCGATGGCCAGCATGGTCGAAAGGCCGATGGCCGAATCCATGGAGTAGCGGCCGCCCACCCAATCCCAGAAGCCGAACATGTTGGCGGTATCGATGCCGAACTTGGCCACTTCCGCCGCGTTCGTCGAGACCGCGACGAAGTGCTTGGCGACCGACTTTTCGTCGCCGCCCAGAGCCGCCATGGACCAGGCGCGAGCCGTATGGGCGTTGGTCATCGTTTCCAGCGTGGTGAAGGTTTTCGAAGAGATGATGAAGAGCGTCTCGGCCGGGTCGAGATCGCGGACCGCTTCCGCGAAATCGGTGCCATCGACATTGGAAACAAAGCGGAAGGTCATGTCGCGGTCGCTGTAATGCTTCAGCGCCTCGTAAGCCATCACCGGACCGAGGTCCGAGCCGCCGATGCCGATGTTGATGACGTTGCGAATGCGCTTGCCGGTGTGTCCCTTCCATTCGCCGCTGCGGACGCGGTTGCGAGAATTCCGTCATCTTGTCGAGGACGGCGTGGACCTGGGGCACGACGTTCTCGCCGTCCACCACGATGGATGCGTCCTTTGGGCGCGCGCAGGGCCACGTGCAGGACCGCGCGATTCTCGGTGATGTTGATCTTGTCGCCGCGAAACATGGCGTCGATTTGCGATCGCAGGCCCGATTCCTCGGCCAGTTGGAGCAGCAGCTTGAGGGTTTCGTCGCGTGATGCGATTCTTCGAGTAGTCGAGGAAGATGCCCGCGGCCTCGGCGGTCATCCGCTCGCCGCGCTTGGGGTCTTCCGCGAATAGCTCTCGGAGATGCAAGTCCGCGAACTTTCTCGTAGTGCGCCTGGAGCGCCTTCCATGCCTTGCGCTTCGGTCAGCGGTTCAGATCGCCTGAGGTTTCGCGCCTGCCGTCGAACGTGTCGCCATTTTCGTGCTCCTCTTCCATTTCTGTTTACTGCGCCGCCGCCCGCTTCGAGCGCGGCGCTCTTTGGCCGCGATCACCGCCATCAGTTCGTTCCAGGACTTGACGAATGACTTGGCGCCTTCGTCCTGAAGCTGCGCGGCCAGCGCGTCAACATCGATGCCGGCCTTGGCGAACTTGCGCCAGCACTTCCTCGCAGTCGCCGCCGTCGGGCGGCAGGATCGCGCCGATTTCGCCGTGATCGGCGAGAGCCTTCAAGGTGGCTTCCGGCATGGTGTTCACCGTGAACGGCGCGGCGAGGGCCTTGACGTAAAGGACGTCGGACGCCTTGGGATCTTTGGTGCCGGTGCTGGCCCAAAGGAGCCGCTGGGGACGCGCGCCGGCAGTTGAAGCGCGCTGCCAGCGCGGCGAATCGAGCAAGTCGCGGTACGCCTTGTAAGTGCGCTTGGCGATGGCGATGCCGAGCTGGTCGCGCAGGGAGTCCGGCACCTTGTCCGCACGGCGACATCCCAACGGCTGATAAACAGCGAGGCGACCGAGCCGACGCTGGGGTTGAGCCCGGCATCGATGCGCCGCTCGACGCCGCGCAGGAACGCGTCGGCAGCCGCCAGATACTGCTCGCGGGAGAACAAGAGCGTGACGTTGATGGGGACGCCGGCGAAGATCGCCTCTTCGATCGCCGGCAGACCCTCCTTTGTGCCGGGAATCTTGATGAACAGGTTCGGCTGCGCCGCGCGCGCGTGCAGATCCTTGGCCGCGGCCAGGGTGCTGGCTGTGTCGTACGCCAGCAACGGCGAAACCTCCAGAGAGACCCAGCCGTCCACGCCGTCGGTTCGGTCGTGGACTCGGCCGAAATAGCGCGGCGGCGCGGGTAATATCTTCAAGCGCCAATTCGAAGAAGAGCGCCTCGCCGGATTTGCCTTGCTCAGCTTCTCGCGAATCGCCGCGTCGTAAGCAGTCGCTGTTCTTGATGGCGTGGTCGAAGATGGTGGGATTCGAGGTAAGCCCGGTTACCGACAATTCATCGATGTAGCGCTTGAGCGTGCCGCTATCCAGAAGAGTCGCGCGTGATGTTGTCGAGCCAGATGCTCTGGCCCAAGTTGTGGAGCAGTTGCGTTGCTTTCATTTTTTCACCCTGCCTTTTAGATCTTGTTGATCCGGTCATCGTTAGATCCGGTCATCGCCATGACGGCGAGTCGTGCCATAAGATCAAAGGGGCCTCCAGTGGTATCGATGCGCCATCATGACTGGGGACCAGTCGCGGCGTGTAGTCCGCCGCGGAACGAACCGCTGGAATATGCGCGGTGTACAGGAAAGCGTTGGTCGAACCGACGAGAAGCTGGCCGCGATTCATGGTAGACAGCGAGGGCGCGTTACCGTTCTGCCCTTCCGCGTAGAGCTCCACACTGACGGCGCCGGGATCGAGATCGTCCAGAAAAACCTGGACTTGAAAGAGGTGCTGCCCATCTTTTTGTTCCACCGTGGCGGATCCGAAGCGCAAGGCCGGCCAGTGCTTGGCGAGTTGCGTCTGCCAATGGAGCAAATCCGTCGCCCTGGCGGATTGGTTCGAGGAGCGATCCTTAAAGGCCAGCGCAGCCGGCAAGTAATGCTCCTCGGTGTACTGGCGGACGGCGCGGTTGGTGGAAAAAATCGGAGTCAACTTCGCCATGCTCTCGCGCATGCGAGCAACCCAGCCGCGAGGGATGCCTTGGCCGTCACGCGAATAGAATTCCGGGACAACCTCCCGTTCGAGCAGCGCGTAAAGAGCCTCGGCTTCCGAGGCGTCCCATGCCGGATCGCTATCGTGTTCACGCCCGTCACCGATAGCCCAGCCGACCGCCGGAGAGTATGCCTCCGCCCACCAGCCGTCTAACTCGGAAAGATTCAGCCCTCCATTCACCAGCACTTTCATGCCACTGGTGCCGCTGGCTTCCCAAGGCCGTCGTGGCGTGTTCACCCAGAGATCGACGCCTTGAACCAGATGCTCGGCCATGAGCAGATCGTAATCGCTGAGGAAGACCACGCGCGACGAGACCTCCGGACGATGGGAAAAGTCGACCCACTGGCGGATCATTTCCTGGCCCTCGAGATCCTGCGGATGAGCCTTACCGGCGAGCACGATCTGGACGGGGCGTTGCCGGTTGGTGAGGATCCGCAGAAGCCGCTGGGTATCGCGCAAAAGAAGATTGGGGCGCTTGTAGGTGGCAAAGCGCCGAGCGAAGCCCAAGGTCAACGTGTCCGTGTCGAGCACCTCGGCGGCACGAGAGAGATCGCCATCGGAAAGCCCCTGGCCTGCCAACTGGCGGGCGTAGCGTTTGCGGACGTACTCAACGAGAGACCTGCGGCTATCCGCGCGAAGCTTCCAAAGATCGGAGTCGCTGGCTTTGCGGAGACACATCTCCAGGCCGGCCGTGCTTTCGCGCCAGCGATCTTTTCCGCAGGTGGCTTCCCAAAGGCGGTCCGCTTCGGCGGAATCCCAGGTGGGCGTGTTGACGCCGTTGGTCACATGCGTCACCGGCACTTCACTTTCCGGCCATCTCGGAAACAGGGGCTGGAAGATTCGCCGGCTGACCTGGCCGTGCAGTCGACTGACACCGTTTACCGCGCCACTTCCGCGGACAGCCAAATAGGCCATATTAAATGGTTCGGAGGAATCGGCGGGGTTGCGCCTTCCCAGCGCCAAAAAATCATGGAGCGATATCGAAAGCGCCTGCTCAGCATACTGTTTGAGGTACCACTCGATGAGTCCGGGAGCAAAACGATCGAAGCCTGCCGCGACGGGAGTGTGGGTGGTAAAAAGGTTTCCGATACGCGTGGCGGTGAGCGCTAAATCGAACGGCTGCCTGTTATTCGCCATGTGCGTGCGGGCTCGTTCCAGCACCGCGAACGCGGCGTGCCCTTCATTGAGGTGGCAAACCTCGGGCTGCAGGCCCAGGGCCATCAGGAGCCGCCAGCCACCAATCCCAAGGACCAACTCTTGCCTCAAGCGCAACTCCGGACCACCTCCGTAGAGTTCGGCGGTGATGCAACGGTACGACGGGATATTCGCGGGATCGTTGGTGTCCAGGAGATACAAGGTCGCTTTGCCAACCTGAACCTGCCAAGTGCGGATCCAAAGCTTGCCGGCAGGAAAGTCGATTGTCAGGCGCAGCCATTCACCGCTTGGGTCTCGCAAAGGCCTGATGGGGAGTTGGCCTGGATCGTTGAACGGATATAAAGCCTGCTGCCGACCCTGCGTATCGATTTCCTGCCGAAAATAGCCTTCCTGGTAAAGGAGCCCTATGCCAATCACGGGGACGCCCAGGTTGCTCGCTGTCTTGAGTTGATCCCCGGCCACGTTGCCAAGGCCGCCGGAATAAATTGGCAGCGCCTCACTCAGCATGAATTCCATGGAGAAATAGGCGACCGCCGAAAGGCCGGAACGAGGATAAGCTTTTTGAAACCACCCCTCAGACTGCTCGGCAATTTTTCTCTGACTCTGGATATCAGCCAGCAGCTTCTGGAAGCCCGGGTCGGAGGTAACGGTGTGCAATCTTTGCCGCGATACGGTTTGCAAGACGACCCATGGGTTGTGGGTGAGATCCCACAGTTCGGCGTCGAGCCTTTCCCAAAGCTGATCGGCCGCGTGGTTGAAAGACCATCTGAGATCGAGGGCCAAATCGGCGAGCGCCTCCGAAATAGCCTCATCGGGAGGACGATTGGTGTGCGCTGGGCTGCTCATGACGACTCCTCCCGCCGCTTAGCTGCTCGCGGCTGCCGGGGCGCTACGCGCGAGCGTCTCGGCGACAATTTTCTGCGCTTCCTCTTCGATGCGTCGCAGGTGGTCCTGGCCGAGGAAACTTTCGGCATAGATCTTGTAAATCTCTTCCGTACCGGAAGGCCGCGCGGCAAACCAGCCATTTTTGGCGATCACCTTGATTCCGCCAATCAGGTTGCCATCTCCAGGAGCCGCGGTGAGAATCTGCTGGACCTTTTCGCCAGCAAGCTCAGCGATTTGGACATTCGACGGGGACAGCGATCCAAGGGCAGCCTTTTGTTCCGGCGTGGCGGGAGCGTCGATGCGCTCGTAAACCGGATCTCCCAGGTCGCGAGTGAGTTCGCGGTAGATCTGGCCGGGATCTTTTCCCGTACGTGCGGTGATTTCCGCCGAGAGCAGGCAGGGGATAATGCCGTCTTTGTCCGTAGACCATGCGCTGCCATCGCGCCTGAGAAACGAAGCTCCGGCGCTCTCTTCGCCGGCGAAGCCCAGTTGTCCAGCAAGCAGGCCCTCGACAAACCACTTGAACCCGACCGGAACTTCGTACAGCCGGCGTTTCAGCCGTTCGCAAACCCGATCGATCATGCTGCTGCTTACCACGGTTTTCCCGACGGCCAGGTCCTGCTTCCATCCCGGCCGGTTTGAAAACAAATAGTGGATGCAAACCGAAAGATAGTGGTTGGGGGGAAGCAAGCCAGTGCTCTTGGTGACGATGCCGTGGCGGTCGTGATCGGTATCGCTGGCAAAGGCAATGTCGAATTTGTCTTTCAGTCCGATCAGCCTTTGCATGGCGTACGGGGAAGAAGGATCCATGCGAATTTTGCCGTCCCAATCCACGGTCATGAATCGAAACGTTGGATCGACCGACCGGTTCACAACCGTCAGATTCAGCCCGTGGCGCTCGGCAATCAACGGCCAATAATCGATGCCGGCGCCTCCGAGCGGGTCCACGCCAAGAGCGATCTTGGAATCGCGAATGGCGGCCAAATCGATCACGTTTTCGAGATCGGCGACGTAGGTGTGAAGGTAATCGTATCGGTGGGTGGTGGGGGCCTTCAGCGCTTGCTCGAACAAGGTTCGCTTGACCCCATTGAGATTGTCGCGGAGAAATTCGTTGGCCTTCGATTGGATCCAGGAGGTTACGCGCGAATCGGCTGGCCCGCCGTGCGGCGGATTGTACTTGAAGCCGCCATCGTCCGGGGGATTGTGGGACGGCGTGATTACGATGCCGTCGGCGAGACCTGTTTGCCTCGTGCGGTTGTAGCACAGAATTGCATGGGAAATGGCCGGCGTGGGAGTGTACGCAGTTCCCTCGGAAAGCAACACCTCGACATTGTTGGCGGCAAGCACCTCCAATGCGCTCGCGAACGCAGGCTCGGACAAGGCGTGCGTGTCTATTCCCAGGAAGAGCGGCCCATCGATCTTCTGCGCTTTGCGGTAATCGCAGATGGCCTGAGTGATTGCGAGTATGTGCCACTCGTTGAAAGCCGAATCGAAGGCAGACCCGCGATGACCGGAGGTCCCAAAGACGACGCGCTGGCTCGACTGGCTCGGATCGGGCCGTAACTCATAGTAGGCGGTGACCAGCTTGGGAATATTGACCAGCATCGAGGGGTCTGCTGGCTTTCCGGCGGCGGCATTCACTTTCAACTTGTCACCTCGAGGAGAAACGGTCCCGGGCCGCGGCTCGCAAGACCCGATTATTTAAGTGTCCACTATATGAGCAAAGGTTTGATGCTCGGACTTCGGAACTCTGTACATCTTCCGCCAGTTCTTTTGGCCATCGCCTTGGACCTCCATATTACAGCGTTCGCGATGTTTGACCTCAGAGCGTCCTAGGTCGCAGCCGACTACTTACCTGTTTCGAGTTGGTCTTCAATCCACTTATCAGGTTACTTATCGGGGCCGGCGTCGAGGGGATCGCCGACTTCCTTATTGTATTGCTCGAGATCGGAAGGCGCGCAGTACAGCTCCCGTATGTCGAAGCCGCGCGGCTGCAACCGCAGCGGAAACTTGCTCAACGCCAGCCATGGCGCCGTATACATCTTGGGATCGTCGATGCTTACGGTGAGCTCCATGTGGTCACGATCGACGCGGCGAAACCGTTCCTCGACCTTTAGGTCGCTGCTATGCGGGCGGCCAGCTTTGTCGAGCCAGGTCTTTTCGTTCATCCCGATCGTCTGCACCACAAACGTGTAGTCGTCCACCCATTTGCCTACCGAGTAGCCGTTCCATCTTGGCTCGGGACTCTTGGGAAGCTCCCGTCCGTCGGTCCAAATCGTGCGCCAGGTCCGATAATATTGATTCAAAATAATCATCTGGTCTGCCGTCTGCGTGATTTCGATGGCCCTGAATTCAGCGAGATCCAAACGGGGGAACCCAGGCGGGTCGCAGATATCGACGGGATCGTTTCCAAGCGCGTCGGGAACCGCGCGCACACTCACTCCAGTCGGCATGTGAGCCTCGAGCGTCTTCTCGCCGAGCGCGGTGTAAGGGAGAGGGTTCGCGATATGACTCTCGTCGGGCTCCCCGCCGGGAGGAACATTATTTCCGGGCAGCACGGAACGGCGCTCGTTCGCGCCGGATGCCTGAATCCCTGGCGGCGCGCCACCGGTGGCGTCGCCGGTGGCATCCCAAACCCCGGAGAGGTCGCGGCGTGGAGCTGGAGCGGCCTTCAATCCGGCGTACGCGCTTCCGGGAAGAGGCACGCTATTCCACTTGTCGATCTTGACGTCATCAACCGACTTCGGCGCCACAGCAGTCTGAGCGCTCAAAATCGGCAGAGGGACAAAGCCCACAATCAGCGCGATCGGCGGAATCGTCCAGATCAAGTATTTGCGCATAGGAGATTTCAACTAGAGTCTGGCGGAAGCGTGTGGGGGTCGAATTGAGAACCGATCTACAAGTCCAGCTTTTCAGCGGCATTGCCCCCACACGAGCAGTCCGATCCGTACAGATAGTACAACATGCGGTTGGAATGTGACTTGTTCAAGCGCCTCTCTTCATCTGCCGCGCTTTGGCAGGCTGATAGGTGCCTGGCACAGTTCTCGCGGCAATGTTCAGACGGTTCCAACTATTAATGGTTGCGATCGCCAGGGTCAGATCGGCCAATTCTTTCTCGGAGAAAAGCTTTCGAACCTTTTCGTATACCTCATCTGGCACGTGGCCATCTTGGATATTAGTGACCGCCTCCGCCCAGGCCAGGGCCGCCCGCTCGCGGTCCGAGTAATAGGGAGATTCCTCCCAGGCATCCAGTCCATAAAGCTTCTGATCCGGCTCTCCATCTGCTTTCAAGTCTTTCCAGTGCATATCGATGCAATAAGCGCAGCCGTTCATCTGCGAAGCTCGCAGGTGCACAAGATTCATAAGAGATTCTTCGAGTCCGCAGGTCTTAAGGTAATTCGACAGGTGAAGCATTGCCTCAAAAATACCCGGAGCGGCTTTGGGATTGATTCTCGGTTCCATGATTGTTCCTCCTTTGGATTTGGTGGCCGTAATTCGGTTGACACCACTTAACTTCAAACGGCCGGGTGGAAGACCGATAACAATTTAGAGTTAACGGCGGGTGCTGGAGTTATAGGAAAGTTTCACAATCGACGGGGACCTTGGCAGATTGGGAAGCCTCTGTACTAAGGCACAATGGCGGTAAAATCAGTTGCAAGGAACCTTGCCATGACTTTGCCACTGATTTTTTCCTTCTGGTTCATGGTTGCCGCTTACGTGATCCACGTCTTGGACGAATCGCTATTGGGGGAAGCTTCGTAGAAAGATTCGCCAGCATTGGTGGCCAGAATATTCGTGGACAAAATTCTTCTGGTTCAATGCTGCTTATTTTTTGGTGATGATTGCCAGCGTTCTCCTCTATGACTTATTTGGCGGCGCGTGGCTGATCCTTCCTCTCGCTTGGTTGATCGAGCGCGCCTGTAATGGACTCTGGCATCTCTGGTGGACTGAACATTTTCGAGAGTATTCGCCCGGGCTGCTTACCAGTATTTTGATGTGGATGAATCTCTATTCGTTCTGCGCTATCGTCCTGAAGCGCCGCCTCTCGTCGCCAGCGTTGTGATACCAGCCTTGGCGATTGGCTTGGGCTTTACGGCCTTTCTCTGTCTGTACATTCCTTTGGTCAAGGGCCGCGCGAGAGCCCACTGAACTCGTCACAAAAGGCCGGGTGCGATGGACCGGAAGCAGTTGAGACGAGGCTTAATTACCGAAACCATAACACTTCCGGCCGTCCTGGGGGCAGGGCGGAAGCGGCGGAGGCGGTACCGCGTAGACAGGCCCGCCAGCCTTTTCCTTAGCTAACTGGTCTTCAAACTCTTTTTGGTACTGGTCGATATAAGCCTTATATCCCGCGGGGTCCATGAACGGGTTGGTCTGGGGATCCTTCTGCCAACGCTCCAGTCGCCCATCCATGTCAAACTGATTGGAGTGGGAAACAAAAAACATGTCGGCCCTCAGGCTCCGGAGGGTTTTGAAACCTTTTTCCCAGTCTTCGGGCATGTTGGGATATTTCGCGTTTCCCAGTAAGGGGATCCCGGTATTCATCCTCATGCTGCAGATGAAAACGGCATTGTACTCTTTTGCGCCTTCTTCCAGTTCCGCGCTCCAAGTGGTGCATCCTTTGGTGTGAGCCGGGGTCAAGTGCGCCACCAGGGTGAGCCCGCCCAGTTTCACCTTCTCTCCATCGTGCAGAAGCTGATCGGGATGAACCGGGGTCCAGCTCTGGACACCTCGCTTGTTGTTGTAGGAACTCTTGCCCCCGTCTTCGATAGCGGGAGCGTCTTCCGCCATCACCAGGACCCTGGCCCCCGTCCATTCCTTGAACTTCGCCAAACCGCCGATGTGGTCCGTATGCGCGTGAGACTGAAGGATGATTTTGACGTCGGACATCTTGAATCCCAGCTGTTCAATGTTGCGGCGGACTTCATCGGCTGGTCCTTCGGCGAGTGGATCGAGCAGAATGTCGCCTTGGGCCGTGTGGAACAGAAAGGATGTGTTATCGGACAGGCCGACATAGTAGAGGTCACCAAAGATGTGGAACGGCTTGATGCTCCACTGGCCGCGCTTGACTCCGCCCGCCGCGCTTTGCTGGGCCGGCGCCGGGCCCTTTGACCAATCACGCTCGGCTAAAAACGATAGAAGAATCACCGGCAACATCGCCCCAAGCAGATAATGACGAATGCAATTCCTTCGTGGCATGTGCGTCTCCTGGCCTCACACTCGGCACTCTATGGCGGAAGCGTGTGGGAGTCGAAC